>NZ_JBSGTH010000002.1:0-253198 GCF_053607305.1 Arthrobacter sp. NPDC055138 | reverse complement strand
AAAAAAAAAAACAGCGGGGTCTCCTACCCCCGCACCAAAAAAAAACCCCTTTCCCCAGACCTGCCCCCTTCTCCCCCCCCCCCCCCCCCCCCCCCCCCCCCCCCCCCCGCGCCTGATCAACCGTTGGCTGCGCCCAGTAGCGGAAGTACTCGGCGTTGCCGCAGAGTGATCGCGGCAGCATCTTGTCCACGTAGATGGTGCCGGACAAATGGTCCGTTTCGTGCTGCACGATCCGGGCCTGCCAACCGGAGAAGCTCCCGCGCCGGTGGTTGCCGTCGGGCTGGTCATAGTCCAGTTCGACGCTGCGGTGCCGTTCCACTACGCCCTGGAATCCGGCGAAGCTCAGGCACCCCTCATAGAAGGCGGCCGTTTCCGCGCCGACGGCGCGGTAGGACGGATTGATGATCGCGAAGTAGGGAAGTGGGGAGCGCTGGCGGGCTTCGGCGATCTCAGGTTCCGCCTCGAAGAGGTCCTCAAGAACCGCAATCCGCAGCGGCACCCCAATTTGCGGAGCTGCAAGTCCGACGCCTGGGGCGGCCTGCATGGTCCGGCGCATCAGCTCCAACAATGCGGCCAGGTCGGCAGTGTCCAGCTGCCCGTCGAACGTGGCTGCCTGGCGGCGCAGCACCGGTTCGCCGATCTGAAGGATCGGGGCAGGTTCGCCGGAAGCCGCAAGGGCCTGGACTAGATCGCGCAGTTGCTCGGCAGAGTAGTCGGTCACAGCCCTCAAGTGTAGGCCCTGGCACGGCCCGAGGAGCCCCTTCAGGCGTGCGGCACAGACCGCCGGCCGTTAGCCCGGCTGGCCGGCCGCCGCACAAGCTTCCGTGATGAAGCTGTACACCGCGCGGTCAAACTCGTGGCCCGCGTCCAAGCGGAGGATGCCATGCCATTTCCCCGCGGCGATGCTCACCGGTATCCGGGTGCCCAGCTTGTCCTCGGCCAGGGCATGCTGATCGCAGCGCGTGGGCACAAGGTGCAGGCTCAGGCGGGACGCCGGGTCCGTTCCGTGCACGCGGAGGTTCCGGGGCCAGGCATGTTTGCCGTCCTCGTCCAGCAGTGTGGTGGTGCCAAAGGACTCGATGACCATGGACTCCTTCCCACCGGTCGGTTCCACGTCTATCCCCACCACTGCCGAGCCGCTGCCGGGGAGTACTTTCAGCGTCCGGTCGACCCGGAGTTCGGCCACCGACGCCGCGGCCTGCGCCAGGCAGTCCTCGGAGTGGTTGCGGGAGAGCACGTTGTGCGGATCGCTTGCGCGGACTTCCACCGTGCTCAGCCCGGACCGCTCGCTGTCCATCGTCACCGTCATCCGATGCGCCGAAACCTCCGCCGGCTGACCGTTCGAACACTGGGCCGGCGGCAGCTCCGCGGGCAGGCTGACCGTCGAACCGGCCGCGACCCTGGTCCCGCCGGTGCGCGTGGGCTTCCAATCCGCAGCTCCTTCGTACAGCGCCGAATGCAGCGTGGCAGCCGTCACCAGCACGGGGTCCCGGGAAATGTTCGTGATCAGCAGGTTGACCACACGGTCCGTGTAATGGGCGCGGCCCTGGTCCACGGCTGCGGACACCGGATGGTTATCCGCCGGGGTGGCGGGCGACAGTTCTCTTGGAGCCTCAGTACAGGCAGAGAGCAGAGCGGCCGCCAGCATCAGCAGCACCGAACAGTTCGCATTCCTTCGGCGGCCGTGATCCATGCCACTAAGGTAGTACCAACTCGGGTGGACTTGGTCCTCGCCAGCAGCGAAAGGGCACTTAATGGACGAACGACTCATGCTCCTCGATACCGCATCGCTGTATTTCAGGGCGTTCCACGCATTGCCCGACTCGATCAAGGCCAAGGACGGAACGCCGGTGAATGCCGTGCGCGGGTTGCTCGACATCGTGGCCAGGCTGGTCACCGACTACCGGCCCACCCAACTGGTCGCCTGCTGGGACAACGACTGGCGTCCCGCCTGGCGGGTCGAGCTGATTCCTACCTACAAACGCCACCGCGTGGCCGCCACCGTGCCGGGCGGCGTCGATGTCGAAGAGACGCCGCCGGGGCTGGTGGACCAGCTGCCGCTGATCCGTGAGGTGCTTGCCGCCCTCGACCTCGCCGTCGTGGGGGCTGACCATCATGAGGCCGACGACGTGATCGGCAGCCTTGCCACCCAAGCCGACGTCCCCGTCGACATCGTGACCGGGGACCGGGACCTGTTTCAACTGGTAGACGACGAGCGCGACGTCCGCGTGATCTACACCGCCCGGGGCATGAGCAATCTGGAAGTCCTCACGGACGTGTCAGTGGTGCGCAAGTACGGCGTACTGCCGGTCCAGTATGCGGACTTCGCTACACTGCGCGGAGACACCTCGGACGGCCTGCCGGGGGTCGCCGGCATCGGCGACAAGACCGCGGCCGGGCTGCTGAAGGACCATGGCAGCCTGGCCGGGATAATTGCTGCGGCGGCGGACCCGAACGCTGAGATGTCCGGTCGGTTCCGGGCGAAGATTGCCGAGGCCGCCGACTATCTCAAGGTGGCGCCCACCGTTGTCAACGTTGTCCGGGACCTTGACCTGGGCGGCTTTGACGGGCGCTTGCGGGCACCCGAGGGCGACCAGGCGGAACGGCTTGATCGGCTCGGCAGCGAGCTGAACATCAGTGGGCCGCTGGGCCGCGCCCGCAAGGCGTTGGCGACGGTCGGCGACGCCTCCGCCTGACCGTGCCGCGCCCGGGCACGCCGGGTGTTCCCGCGGGCGCCCGGGTTCTCCGCGGGCGCCCGGCCAGACCGGTCAGGAATGGAGAAGCGCCCGCGCCCACGCCACAGCTAGCATTACCGTCATGGATATCTTCACCGCCGGAGACCGCAACGGTGACCCCGCCCTACAGATGGAGACACAGTGAGCACGGCCACCACGACGGACTCGCAGCCCGGGCCGATGCACGCTGCGGACCGCCACGACCTGATCACCGTGCAGGGCGCGCGGGTGAACAACCTGAAGGACATCAGTGTTGAGATCCCCAAGCGCCGCCTGACGGTCTTTACCGGTGTCTCCGGCTCTGGCAAGAGTTCGCTGGTGTTCGCCACCATCGCCGCGGAGTCCCAGCGGATGATCAATGAGACGTACAGCGCCTTCGTGCAGGGTTTCATGCCGACGTTGGCCCGCCCCGAGGTCGACGTGCTCGAAGGGCTGACCACCGCGATCATCGTTGACCAGGAACGGCTGGGCGCCAACCCGCGTTCCACCGTCGGCACCGTCACGGACGCCAACGCCATGCTGCGGATTCTTTTCAGCCGGCTGGGGGACCCGCACATCGGCTCGCCCAACGCGTATTCGTTCAACGTGCCGTCGGTGAAGGCCAGCGGTGCCATTACCGTAGAGCGCGGCGGCAAGACCAAGGCCGAAAAGGCCACGTTCAACCGGCTGGGCGGCATGTGCCCACGCTGTGAGGGCATGGGATCGGTGAGTGACTTCGATCTGACGGCACTCTTCGACGACACCAAGTCGCTGTCCGAGGGAGCCCTGACGGTCCCGGGTTACAGCATGGATGGCTGGTATGGCCGCATTTTCAGCGGTGCCGGCTTGCCGATGGACAAGCCCATCGGCAAGTACACCAAGAAGGAGCTGCATCAGCTGCTCTACGCCGAGCCCGCCAAGATCAAGGTGGAGGGCATCAACCTCACCTATGAAGGGCTCATCCCCAAGATCCAGAAGTCGATGCTCTCCAAGGACCGAGAAGCTATGCAGCCCCACGTCCGGGCCTTCGTGGACCGGGCCATCACCTTTGACACCTGTCCCGACTGCCGCGGCACCCGGCTGGCCCAGGAGGCCCTGTCGTCGAAGATCAAGGGGCAGAACATCGCGGACCTCTGCTCGATGCAGATCACCGACCTGGCCGACTGGGTCCGGAAACTGGATGACCCCTCGGTCGCCCCGCTGGTCTCGGGGCTGCAGCATCTGCTCGACTCGTTTACCGAAATCGGCCTCGGCTACCTCTCCCTTGACCGGCCCTCGGGCACACTGTCCGGGGGAGAGGCGCAGCGCACCAAGATGATCCGCCATCTCGGTTCGTCGCTCACGGACGTTACCTATGTGTTCGACGAACCCACCATCGGATTGCACCCCCATGACATCGAGCGGATGAACCAACTGTTGCTGCAGCTGCGGGACAAGGGCAACACCGTGCTGGTCGTCGAGCACAAGCCGGAGACCATCGCGATCGCCGACCACACGGTGGACCTCGGCCCCCGCGCCGGCAAGGCGGGCGGAGAAGTAGTCTTCGAGGGCAGCGTCGAAGGCTTGCGCGCAAGCGACACGCTGACCGGGCGGCACCTGGATGACCGGGCGAGGCTCAAAGATTCCGTCCGCGAGGCCCGCGGCGCCCTTGAGGTCCGCGGCGCCAGCACGAACAACCTGCAAAGCGTCGACGTCGATATCCCGCTCGGAATTCTCTGCGTCCTCACCGGTGTCGCCGGTTCCGGCAAGAGCTCGCTGATCAACGGCTCGGTGGCCCGCCGTGAAGGGGTGGTGGTGGTGGATCAGGGCGCGATCCGCGGTTCCCGGCGCAGCAATCCGGCCACCTACACAGGGCTGCTCGAGCCGATCCGGAAAGCGTTTGCGAAGGCCAATGGCGTCAAGCCGGCGCTCTTCAGCTCGAACTCGGAAGGCGCCTGCCCGGTCTGCAACGGCGCCGGCGTGATTTATACCGACCTCGGCATCATGGAGACCGTCGAGTCGACCTGCGAGGAATGCGAAGGCAAGCGCTTCCAGTCCGCAGTGTTGGAGTACACGCTGGGGGAGCGGAACATAGCGGAAGTGCTCGCGATGTCCGTGACCGAGGCCGAGGAGTTCTTTGGCTCCGGCGAGGCGCGCACGCCGGCGGCACATAAGATCCTGGACCGGCTTACGGACGTCGGCCTCGGCTACCTCACATTGGGCCAGCCACTGACCACTTTGTCCGGGGGAGAGCGGCAGCGGCTCAAGCTGGCCACACAGATGGCTGAAAAGGGCGACATCTACATCCTCGACGAGCCAACCACCGGGCTTCACCTGGCCGACGTCGAGCAACTGCTTGGCCTGCTGGACCGGCTAGTGGATTCCGGCAAATCGGTCATTGTCATCGAGCACCACCAGGCCGTCATGGCACATGCAGACCGGATCATCGATCTGGGACCGGGCGCCGGCAACGAGGGCGGCCGGATCGTCTTTGAAGGCACACCCGCCGAACTGGTTGCCGACCGTTCCACCCTGACCGGCAAACACCTGGCTGCCTACGTCGGAGCCTGATACTGCAGTTGCCTGATAATCCTGCGCCATGAGCGTCCAACCATGGCGCAGGATTATGTCAACCTAGCGATGGTCAGCCGGCCGGGCCGCGGATGGGCCGGTCCAAAGGGCCGTGCCTGCTGGGTCGTAGGGAAATACGGCTGCAACACGGGCATCTCAACACGGTTCACAGACGCCAGGAGCTGCACAGACATGTCGGCGCACATGGAATCATCCTGTCAGCGTTGGCACAGTCAGCATCCAGGCAAACGTGTCCGCGTGGCAACTTTCGCCCGCAAATACAACACGGCGTCGATTCGAGACAGCCGGCTGGCGATGCGTTGTTGCCGAGGAAATCCGCGGATCTTCGGCGGTCCAGGTAGGTCGCCGCAGTCAGAGAGTCAGCTGCCATACCGCCGACACAAAGCTCCCCGCCCGACCCTTTTTATAACGCCGATAATCCACATTATGTCAAGTAAAACAGCCGTCACCGCTCCCGGGCCTGATCAGCCCTCCGGACGCAGTTCTGGCATCGCGCTGGATCTGCGGCGCCGCCCTTCAATCCAGTTGGACTAAGCCCTATCGTGAGTGTCGCTTGGCCCGGACAAACTGAACCCCAGGCAGCAGGCACGCGTCCCTGTCAACTCCTAGCCCTGTGCCGGGAGAAGGTCGGCGAGCTTTGACGGCGCGGGGCCGCTGCGGACCGAGGTTTGGCTCATGGTCATTTTCATCAGCACCGTCCGAAACCATCGGCGCTCCCCCGGCGCGGCCGCCTACCAGTCCCGCTGTGCGTGGATTACGACCGAAGATCCTCGACATCCTCCTGCCCACCATCCAGGCGGTTGGGTGCGCGGACTCCACGGGCTTGGCTCACCTTCCTAAGTCAGCTAAAGACAAAGAACGGCAAGCCTGCACAAGACAGCTTGTCCGGGCCAAAATCGTTCGCGCCGTCACTCAGGAGCTCTAGCGGGTCGCACTTATGGTCATCGCCGCGTGCAGGTCAATTCTTGGAGCCGGTGAGTGCGAGTGTTCCGCCGAGGCCGATCATCATCACCCCGCCCGAGCCCGACAGCGTGGAGCTTCGTCGAGGTGATTTGGCGAACCATGCTCGGGCGGTGCCAGCGGCGAGGGCCCACACACTATCGCAGACGAGCGCGATCGCCTGAAAGGTCAGCCCGAGAAGGAGGAGTTGTGCCCACACCGCGCCCGCGGCGGGGTCGACGAATTGCGGCAGCACGGCGAGGAAGAAGGCAAGGGTTTTGGGGTTGGTGAAACCGACAATGAAGCCTTGGCGCAGCAACTTCCAGGAGGACGCTGGGGCCCGGGATGCTCCCGATACGTGTGCGTGGCGGTGGCGAATAGCTTGGATGCCGAGCCAGACAAGGTAAAGGCCACCAGCGATCTTGAGGACGGTGAACGCAACGACAGAGGCCGCCACGATGGCGCCGACACCGAAGGCGACGGCAAGAATTGCGGGGATGATCCCGAGAGAATTGCCTGCGACGCTCAAGACTCCCGCCCGGCGGCCGAAGGCGATGGATCGGCCGATGGTGAAGAGCACACTAGGACCGGGAATCACGATGATCACCGCCGCTGTGACGGCGAATGCGAAGAAGCTCTCAAACGGAACCATGACTGAACCATACTCTCGGTCCGTTTCGAACGCTTACTGAGAAGCGCTCCCCCGACGGGGCGGCACCGGCCTGTCCCCCTGTTTCGCTGTGCCCGTGTGGCCGGCGTCTCGCAGTTTTGCCGCAGGGTGCTTCCACGTCGGCTTCCAATGGTTTAGAACGGAGCCTTTCATGCCTACCCAAGAAGCTCCCATCTACGGCGTTTTCGCCGCCACCGGCAAACAGGGCGGGTCCACAGCCGACGCGCTTCTCGACCAGGGCGTCCGGGTCCGTGCCTGATCCGCCGCCCCGACTCCAAGAAGGCCCAAGCCCTTGAAGCCCGCGGCGTCGCACAAGCGATGTTCATATGGTTTGCCGAGCTGCCCGCCTTCCAAGCGGACTGCGAGGCCACCAGAAACCTCACCGGTGGGTCACTGAACTTGTCGCAATGGCTGTCGGCCACAAGGTGGAAGCCTTCCACCCGCTGACCACCGTGCGGCCAAACATCCCGGAACGTGTCAGCAGGTGCACTGGGTCAGTGGCCGGGTCCGGTGACGATCTTCTGCCGTTCGGCCTCGTGCGCCCCGCCCTTCTTCGCCAGAGTGCTACACGCCTCTTCGATGTCACGGGCGAGCGTATCAACGTGCTCCCGGCTCAGCGTTTCCTTCACCAGGGCCCGCATGATCGTTACGTCCTGGGCATCCGGCGGCATGGTGTACGCCGGCACCATCCAGCCCCGCTCTGCCGCTAGCTGCCACGCAATGTCGAACTCGTCGTACCCAGTCTCATCGGCGAGCCGGAATGCGACCAGCGGAAGCTGCTCCTCGGCGCGTCCGATGATCTCGAACAGCCCCATGGCCTCCAACTTATCGGCGAGGACCCCGGCGTTGGCCTGCATGTTGCGCATGATGTAGGCGTAGCCGGCGCGGCCGTAGCGCACGAAGTTGTAGTACTGGGCGAGAACCATAGCCGAGCCGGTGGAGAAGTTCAGCGTGAATGTTGAATCGGTCTTGCCGAGGTAGTTCTCCTCGAACACCAGATCTTTGGCTAGATCGGCCCTCTCACGGAAGATCAGCCAACCGATGCCGGGATAGACGAGTCCAAACTTATGTCCGGAGACATTGATCGAGCGGACCTGCTCAAGCCTGAAATCCCACTCGGAATCCGGGTACAGGAAGGGCCAGACGAATCCCCCACTGGCCGCGTCCACGTGCAACGGCACATCGAGGTCCCGCTCGCGCTTGATCCGCAGCAGCAAGTCGTTGATGCCGACGATGTCGTCCTTGTGCCCGGTGAACGTGGTGCCCAGCACCGCTGCGACGCCGATGGTGTTCTCGTCAACATGGGCCCGCACATCGGCTGGCCCTATCGTGTATTTTCCCGGCCGGAGCGGCACGATCCGCGGCTCGACGTCGAAGTAACGGCAGAACTTCTCCCAGACCACATGAACGTCCCCGCCGAACACCAGATTCGGGCTCGACACCGACGCACCGGCGGCCTCGCGGCGCTTGCGCCAATTCCACTTCAGTGACAGGCCGCCGAGCATGATCGCCTCGGACGATCCCTGCGTTCGGGCTCCCGTCGTCTCGCCGGGGGCATGGAAGAGATCGGCCAGCATCCGAATGCAGCGCTGCTCGATCTCAGCCGTGCGTGGATATTCGGCATGGTCAATGAAATTGCGGTGCAGGTTCTCGGCTATGATCCGTTGGGCCTCTGGCTCCATCCACGTCGTCACGAAGGTCGCCAAGTTCCGGGCCGGATCCCCCTCCAGCGCCAGGTCCTCCGCCACCAGCCGCAAAGCGTCCTGAGCAGGAATGCCGGCCTCCGGAAACTCGCGGCTCGGCACTTCTTCGGTGACGAATCGGTTGCCGAACAGCGCCGCGTCGGCGTCCGTCGGCTGGAATTTGGGTGACATCGGTTCTCCTTAGCTGGCCACCCGCTCTACGGCGGAAGCCTTGAGAGAGGTTTCGCGAGGGACCACGGCTGGTCCGTCACACCCCTTCAAGCTAAGGCGTCCGGTGGGGGCAGGCGTCACCCAATGAGGGTGAAAGAGAACCACAGGCTACGCACGCGACTCGACGCGCTCGGCGAGCTGACGGATGACCGTGCCCCAGCCTTCGTAGAAGCCCAGCTGTTCGTGCTGGTCACGGTCGGCGATGCTGCGGTGCATGGCGGTGGCCGTGTACTCGGTTCCGTCGGTGTGTTCCTTCATAGTAATAACGGCGGTCAGGAATGATGCTTCTGCGGGGCGCCATCCGACGACGAGTGCGTCCGTGAAGACGATTCGCTCGAGCTCATCGATGGCGAGGAAGCAGCCGGTGATGTGGGGGCCAAACGCACCGCCGTCCTGGCTGATCTCGGTGCGGAAGGAGCCACCGGGGCGGAGGTCCATGTCCCGCACACGGCAGACCGCCGGCTGGGGAACCCACCATTGCTCAAAGCTCCGGGGATCGGCCCAAGCTTTCCAGACGGCCGAACGTGGGGCCTTAATGATGCGGGAGACGGTCAGGTCAAGTTCCGGGTGAACGGTGGTGATCATGTCGATGCTTCCTTATCTGGCCTTGTGCTGACATCCTGCGTGGTGGTGACGAAGTGCTCGAGTCGGTCGGTGCGCGCTTCCCAGAGGCGTCGTTGGTCGCTGAGCCAGGCCTCGACATCGTCAAAGGATTTCGGGACGAGGGTGCAGATCCGCACCCGCCCGGTCTTGCGCGTCGTGATCCACCCGGTGTCCTGGAGGTAGCGGATGTGCTTCATGAACGACGGCAGCGCCATGTCGAACGGAGCCGCCAACTCGCCAATGCTGGCCGACCCCGCCCCCAGCCGGGCGAGCACGGCACGGCGGGTCGGATCGGCAAGGGCCTGGAATACACCGTCGAGTTGCGCCGAAGACTGAGCCATACGGCTAAGTTACGCCTGCCGAACACTAAGCACAAGGGCTAAGTATCTGTCATGTCGCCCTTGCGTCTTCTGCTGGATGTGGACTGCCCATCTCGTCCTCCGCGCACGGTGGGAACGTTCACTGACGGCGTACCAGCATCTGGATTACTGCTGAATTCAAAACCGTTCCACTATTACCCGACGTACTCAAGGAATTCCATGGACACCAATGGAATGGGCCCGGACCGTTCCGCAGACCACGATCCGATGGACACCTACTCGCAGACTGTGATGCGTGTTGCCGAAATCGTCACCCCGCACGTCGCTGCCATAGAGGTGAGGAACGGCCACGGCAGCCGGGCCCTGGTTGGCAGCGGTTCCGCTGTGGTCTTCACCCATGATGGCTACATGTTGACGAACGCCCACGTTGTTGCGGGTGCCACGGCTGGCTCTGCCGCCTTCGCCAATGGTGAAGTCACGGAGATCGAGATTATCGGCGCCGATCTGTTGTCCGACCTTGCCGTCATTCGCGGCCTGGCGACGACGCCTCCGCCCGCAGAGCTCGGGGACGCTGAATCGCTGCGGGTGGGCCAACTCGTCATAGCGGTGGGCAATCCCCTCGGGCTGGCGGGATCGGTCACCGCCGGGGTTGTCAGCGGGCTTGGACGCTCGATTCCCACCCGGACGAGTCGTGGCCGGCACGTCATCGAGGACGTGATTCAAACAGACGCAGCGCTCAATCCGGGCAACTCGGGCGGCGCCCTCGCCGACAGCCGGGGACGCGTCGTCGGGATCAATACCGCCGTCGCCGGTACAGGCCTTGGGCTGGCGGTTCCCATCAATGCCACAACGCGCCGCATCATCTCGGCGCTCATGAGCGCCGGCAGGGTTCGGCGCGCCTATCTCGGCTTGGTGAGCACGCCGGTACGCCTTCCGGCGCACATGGCTCTTCGTTCGGGACAGCGGGATGCGCTGAGAGTTGTTGAGGTCATTGCCGGCTCCCCCGCCGACCGCGCCGGGATCAAGCCAGGCGATCTTGTGGTGGACGCCGGTCGACGTCATGTCTCCAGTGCGGAAAGCCTCCAGAAGTTGCTCTTCGCCGACGCCATCGGCGTTCCCTTTCCCCTGACCGTCCTGAGGTCAGGAGCCCTGGTGGATGTCATAGCCCTGCCAGTGGAAATGTCAGAAACCACCTAGACACGGCCGCTGTGCACAGTCATAGAGAGCGGCGTAGGCCGCCCCGTCCTCAGGGCTGCGCCTTCAGTAGCCGCCGTTCCACACGGCCATTGCTGTCAGGACGAACCCGGTCACCGCGCCGATGACGACAAGCCACCCGGCAACCAGCATCGTGACGTGCCTGGAGTGATCCTGAGTCAGCCGTTCGCCGTGGGGGTGCGAAAACGCTATCGAATCCGCGGCGAGCAGGAAGACCACCAGTCCCACAAGAGCCATGCCCCAGGCAAAAAATTCGAGCCAATGCACTAACGGACCAACCGGAGTAAACATATCTACGGTATACGCCCGCGTAACGGAAGCCACAAGGGTGTTAGCGCCATTCCGGCCGCCTGGCGGCTATGGCCGGGCCGCCGGCTGCAGGCCTTAAAGGGCACTGATGGCCAGCCAAGATGGACGGCTAGGGGCCCTTCCGCGGCAGGCGCACCCACCGGGAAATGCCGCTAGCCGGCGTCGTAAGCGCGCTGCAGTTCGTCGATGTCGATTTTCTTCATCTGCAGCATCGACTCCATGGCGCGCTGTGCTTTCTGCGGATCCGGTCCGCCGATCAGCCGTGGCAGCGCCGATGGAATGATCTGCCAGGACAATCCGTACTTGTCCTTGAGCCAGCCGCACTGGCTCTCGACTCCCCCGTCCGCGGTCAAGGCATCCCAGAGCCTGTCCACCTCCGCTTGGTCCTCACAGTCCACCTGCATTGACACCGCCTCGTTGAACGTGAACTGCGCGCCCCCGTTCAGCGCAGTAAAGCTCTGACCGTCCAGCTCGAACTCGACGGTCAAGACCTGCCCTTCCGAGCCTGGCCCGCTCTCGCCATAGTGCGTGACGTCGAGGATGTTGGAGTTCTTGAACAGTTGGACGTAAAACCTTGCCGCTTCCTCAGCTTCGCCGTCGAACCAGAGGCACGGTGTGATCTTCTGCATGATGGGTTACTCCCCTGTAGTGGACGTACCGGATGTGTTGGCGGTTCCAAATGCGTCAGGCGTACCAGAACCAACCGACGGGCGTCCACGAATCGGGTACTTCGTGACCGCTGAATGATCCGCATCGGCTGCAGCTGTAGCTGGCGTTGGCCGGCACCCGCTGCCCATCCGGAAGCAGGCGCAACGGCGTGAATTCCTCGACGATGAGATATTGGTCAGTGCCACAGTGCTGGCAATCGGGTGTATTCGGCACGTCCGGACTGGGTTGGGCGGAACGCCCACCGGCGGTCAGCGTCATGTCGGCCTCCCCCCGGCTCAGCCCGAGGAGCCGGCCATGGCCAGGACGGCGGCCCGGGTGCCTGGCGGATCGATGACCCGCAGCCTGCAGCCCTCCCCCGCCGGGGCCACATAACCGGGCAGATGCTCGCTGGCGCTGCAATCGTGCAGCTCCTCAAGTGCTGCAGCTTCAATGCGAGCGTGCTGCAGGTTGATGGTGACGCCGAGGCCGGACGCCAGTGCACTGGTGCGCCGGACCAGCGAATAGAGCGCCACGATGTTTCGGGTTGTCACATGTCCGCGCACTTCGATCTGGGCGGATTCCCGGTCAATGTCCACATGAACGACTACACGCAATTTGGGATCCATTGTCAGTCCCCTCAAGAGTTCCCCATGGCCGCTCCTTGACCGGCCACCATCATAAGAGGACGTGTGTGACATAGGCAACAAAGCGCGTCATAATGTTTCGGAACGGACGAAACGCGGGCTGGATGCCCACAGGCGATGGCCCGCCCTGCCTGGGTGGCTGCCATGAGTGAGGCCGAATTAGAAACGCAGTTGGTCGACTCGATGCAGGACGCGCTGCTCAACAGCGACGATCTGCAGGATTTTCTTGACCAGCTTGCACAGCATGCCGCCGCGGTGATTGACGAACGCGGAGAGGTGACTTGCAGCGTGCTGGTGCTGCGCGGACCCAGGGACGGCACGGTTTCGTCCACGTACAGCCCGACGTCACCCGGACACGGGCCGACGTCATGGGCGGAGTACCAACCCAAGTACGACGACGGCCCGGGCCTGAGTGCCCTGCGCTCGGGAGCCGCCGTACTGGTGTCCGACGTCGGGAGGGAGCAACGCTGGAACGAGGTGATGGCCGATGCGGCATCGGCCGGGATCGGCTCCGTCCTGGCGGTACCGCTCCGGGTGGACGACGGCGGCTTGGGGGCGGTCATGTCCTGCTATCAGCGCCGGGGTCAGGCATTCTCCGAAGCGGTTCTTGCGGCGGTGTCCACCTATGCACGGCTCGCGGCCAAACCGCTTCTGCTCGCGGAAAAGTTGGACCGGATGGCTAAGCGGACGGCGCATTTGGTTGCGGCGTTGGAGTCCCGCACCACCATCAACCTCGCCGCTGGGATTGTCATGGGGCAGAACTCCTGCAGCCAGATGCAGGCCATGGAGATCCTGCGCCGTGCTTCAAACGCTCGCAACGTCAAACTTCGAGACGTGGCACAGGGCATCGTCGAACCGCTGGCCGGCGCCGCTACGCGCTTTGAGGACTGACCGGCGGCGCACCGAATCAGCGCACCTGCACCGCAATTCCGGTGGCCGCAGCGGCCCACAACACGCTGGCAAATGTGCCCAAGATGAACCGTTCGGCAGCCCCCGACTGGCCGAGTTCCGAATACCGGCCCAGGCCTTTAACTGCCAGGACAACCGCCAGGCCTTCAGGCCAGTCGGCCAACAAGGTCGAGGCAATGGCCGTGCGCTCGAGCACTCCGATCCAGGCTCCGCCGCGCAGAACCGGCGACTCTTCCGGATCGCTGTGGTTATCCGGGTGGGACGCATTGAACGAGAGCCGCAGGATGGTGACCGTGGCCGGGCCGCCGCCGATCGCGGCCGCCGCCACGCCCAAGGCATAGGCGACAGGCCCCAGCCCGCCCGGACCCAGCACAGCCAACAGCGCGGCAACCCCCAGCAGAAGCAGCGAGAGGGCGCTGGCAGCGTACAGCAAGCGGTTTCCGGCCCCCTGGAACCGTTCAAAGTACATCGGGCCGGCCATGGCGGCGGCCACGCAGAGCAGTATCAGTGCCACCGCGCTCATCGATCAGCTCCTTCCAGCAGTGCTTGTGCAGCCGATTGCCCCCGGCGGCATTCGTGCCAGAGTCCACTATGCAGCCTGCTTGAGACAGCTTGCTGCGTTATCCCCAGCCTGTCGGCGATTTGCTGTTGGGTGAGTCCTTGATCACTGAGCTCCCCGGCTTCACGGGCCTCCCTGCTGCGCTTGCGTGCCACGGATACCAACAGTTGCAGCACCGCCTCGGCATGCCCGGCTTCCACTCGCGCACCGGCGACGGCGATGTTTCCCGGCGAGGTTTTGGCCGCGGTCACTGCTTCCCGTGCCCGCTCGAACGCCTCGCCGGAACCCGCCCGCGTTGATTCCGGCAGCGGTTCATCAACCCTGCCGATCCCAATGCCCACGCTCCAGTTGTTGCTGGCAGCCAGGTCGAGCGCAATCTCCATTGCCACGGAAGCGTCGGCGGCCACCGCTTGCATCTCATCACCGGCGGTCCGCTCAAAGCCACGAAGCAGCGGCCGGGCAGGATCGGTGTTCAGGACATCGAGCGCTTCCCGGACCAGATCCTCGCGGCTTCGGGACCGGCGTTGGTCCACCGTTAAGACAAACATACAACCCTGCTTCCTTGTAGTGGGTCGTACAAGTATGCAGGGTTGTAGCCGCGCCGGCAACCTTCAGCCGCTAATCCGCCGGCTCGTGGCTGGCAAATCCCAGAAGATTGCCTTCGGAGTCGCGGACGAAAGCCATCCATTCATCCGTTCCCGCGGGTCCCAAAGAATCGTCGGCGTGCCGGAAGATCACGTGCGGCTCCTCGATAACCGGCGTCCCGCGCACGCGAAGTTCCTCTATTTGCGTCCGGACCGAGTCCACCTGCAGGTACAACAGGGCCGCAGGCGCACCGACCTCCAGCAACAGCCTGACGCCTTCGAGATCGAAGAACACCAGCCCCGGCGGCTCGAAGGTGCCGGCCGGAGGATGGCCCAGCAGTTCGGTGTAGAAAGCGGTCGCGCGCCCGAGGTCCTGCACGCCCAAGGCGACCTGAGCCAGCTTCATGTCCGTCCTCCGTCCGTCGGCCCCAGTTCCGCGCCGGGGGCTCTTCAGCCGAATCGTACGCCCGCCTCCGCCCGATAGTGTGGAGTGGTGATTGAAACTTCTCCCCGGCTTCGCGCGGGCCTCCCGCTGGTCGCAGGGTCACTGGCCCTGGATCTGGCGGCCATCGTCATTTTTGCCGCCGCCGGCCGAAACACGCATGAACACGGGCTGGCCGCCATCGGCATCCTCGTCACCGCTGCCCCATTCCTCATCGGCGCACTCATCGGCTGGGCCGCCTCACGCGCTTGGCGCCGGCCGACCGCCCTCTGGCCCACCGGCGTCGTCGTCTGGCTGGCAGCAGTGGTCTTGGGTCTCGCCCTGCGCGGCCTCGCAGGCGGTGGGCTTGCCCTGTCATTCCAGATCGTGACGCTCCTGGTGCTGGGGGCACTGCTACTGGGATGGCGCGCGCTGGCCGCGCTGTTCAATAAACTACGCTTCCGCCGACGGGTGGAATAACCTCGGTGATAGGAAGATCCCGCTCCAGCAGAAAGGCAGTGCAGTGGCTACAGCATTCGTTCTCATCCGGACCGACGCAACCCGAATTCCGGAGTGTGCCCAGGAAATCTCAGAGCTCGAGGGCATCAGCGAGGTCTACTCGGTCACCGGCGAATGGGACTTGATCGCTGTGGCCCGAGTTGCCAAACACGACGAACTGGCCGACGTCATCGCCGACCGCCTGTCTAAAGTTAAAGGTGTGCAGGCCACCACTACACACATCGCCTTCCGCGCCTATTCCAAGCATGATTTGGATGCCGCGTTCTCGCTCGGATTCGAATAGGGCCTTCCGCCCGCAGAAATGCCCCGGACGCCAGTCCACGTAGTCCTGGCGTCCGGGGCATTTAGTTTGAGCGGCGTTGCCGGCCGGTCAGCCTGCAGGTATCAGCGAGTTACGTCGATCCAGCGCTGCAACGCTCCGGCGGCGGCCCCGCTGTCGATGGCCTCGTTGGCGCGCTCCAGACCGTCCGCCAGCCGGTCCAGCAGCGGTGCGTCCGCCGATACGTCGTTGGCAACCAGTGCGGCAGCGGCATTGAGGACGACGGCGTCCCGCACCGGTCCTTTATCGCCTGCCAACACCCGGCGCACCACCTCGGCATTGGCGGCGGCGTCGCCACCGCGCAGATCGTCCAGCGTGGCCCGAGGGATGCCCAAGTCCAACGGTTCCAATTCGTGCTCCGTCACGGCACCGTTGCGGACCTCCCATACCGATGAAGGACCTGTGGTGGTCAGCTCATCCAGCCCGTCCCCGCCACGGAACACGAGCGCGCGGATGCCGCGGGCAGCCAGTACGCCGGCAATCAACGGTGCCAGCCGGGCGTCCGCGACGCCGATGGCCGCCGCCGTGGGGTTCGCCGGATTGGTCATCGGCCCCATGAAGTTGAAGGCCGTGGCCACGCCGAGCTCCCCGCGGACAGCCCCCGCGTAACGCATCGACGGGTGGAAGACTTGGGCAAAGCAGAAAGTGATTCCCGCGTCCACGGCTGTTTGCGCTACCCGGTCCACCGGGAGGTCGAGCCGGACCCCGAGTGCTTCAATCACGTCGGCTGAACCGGAGGACGACGACGCAGCCCGGTTCCCATGCTTGACGATCCGCGCGCCGGCCCCGGCACAGACCAAGGCTGCCATGGACGAGATGTTGACCGTGTTCTGCCGGTCACCGCCCGTGCCGACGATATCCAGTTTCTCGCCCGGAATCTCGATTGGCCGGGCATTGCCGACCATCGCCTCGACCAGCCCGGTTAGCTCATCGACTGTCTCGCCCTTCGCGCGCAACGCGACCAGGAACCCAGCCATCTGCGCGTCGGTGGCCCCGCCGGACATGATGGAGTTCATCGCCCACTGGGTTTGAGCGGCAGTGAGGTCCTGCCGCGAGATCAGGGCCGAAATCAATTCCGGCCAGGTGGGTGTGTTCTGAGCGTTCGGTTCCGTCGTCACTTCACTAGGTTATCTACGTTTTGTAGAAACTTCCGGATTGTTAACTTCCGCGCGGTTCCGCGGAATCCTGCGGGTTGGGAACCGAAACGCCGCGCCGGGCGTTCGAATGCATTGGTGAACTGGGCGGATTTATAGACATAATGGCCTTGTGACAACTGCAACCCACGCCCCCAGTACCCCGGCGCATCCAACGCTGAACCGCCCCAACCTGGTTTCTGTCGGAACCGTTGTGTGGCTCTCCAGCGAGCTGATGTTCTTTGCCGGTCTTTTCGCCATGTACTTCACCCTCCGCGCCACTTCCGGCGAGATGTGGGCGATTGAAACCGAAAAGTTGAACGTTCCATTCGCGCTGGCGAACACCATTGTTCTGGTGTCCAGCTCCTTCACCTGCCAGTACGGCGTCTTCGCCGCTGAGCGCCTGCAGGCCCGCCGTACCGGCGGTCTCCTCAATATCGCCAGGTGGGGCATGGTCGAGTGGTTCCTCTTGACGTTCTTCCTCGGCGCCATTTTCGTCTCCGTCCAGGCCTACGAATACGCGATGCTCGTCTCCGAGGGGGTCTCGCTGTCCTCCAACGCCTACGGATCAGCGTTCTACATCACCACCGGCTTCCACGGCCTTCACGTCACGGGCGGGCTCATCGCCTTCCTGTTGATCATCGGCCGCGCCTACGTCGCCAAGAAGTTCGGTCATTTCGAGGCCACGTCTGCCATCGTCACGTCGTACTACTGGCACTTCGTCGACGTCGTGTGGATCGCGCTCTTCATCATCATCTACTTCCTGAAGTAGACGGCCAGAGCCTGCACGCTGCTGCAGGACCGCCCCGGCCGAACATCTACGCACACGCACCGCAGAGTTAGGAACCATCAAGTGAAGGCACTCTCCCAGAGGCGACGACACCCCCTGGCGGCCGTTGCCCTGTTGCTCTTGGGATTGCTGGTCACCGGCGGCTTGTACGCCGTCGCCGGCAATGTCAACGAGGCCAAGGCCCAGACCACCAACTTTTCCGCGCAGGACATCGAAGAGGGCGAAAAGCTCTTCGTGGCCAACTGTGCAACTTGTCACGGAATTGGTGCTGTCGGGGCCCCTCAGGGTGCACACGGCAATCAGGCGGGCCCGGCCTTGATCGGCGTCGGCGCCGCCGCTGTCGACTTCCAGGTGGGCACCGGCCGCATGCCGATGCAGATGTCCGGACCGCAGGCACAGGCCAAGCCGAACCAGTTCTCCGAAGAGCAGACCATGCAGCTTGCTGCGTACGTGGCCTCCCTCGGCGCCGGCCCGGCCATTCCCGAGGAAGACCTGCTCGACGTCGCTAAGGGAGATCCCGCCGCCGGCGGCGAAATCTTCCGTGTCAACTGCGCCATGTGCCACAACGCTTCCGCCGCTGGCGGTGCATTGACCCGCGGCAAGTTCGCCCCCGCCCTGGCCGGCGTCAGCGAAGCACACATTTACGAAGCCATGGCCACCGGCCCCCAGAACATGCCGGTGTTCAGCGACGCGAACATCTCCCCCGAGGAGAAGCGCGATGTCATCGCCTTCCTGAAGACGATTGAAGAACAGGGCACCCCGGGTGGCTTCTCGCTCGGCTCGCTCGGTCCGGTATCCGAAGGTCTGCTGATGTGGACTGCCGGATTGGGAATCGTTATCGCATTCACCATCTGGCTGACCCAGCGGTCTTCCTAACCTTCGCTCACCGGCGGCCTGCAAGGGCCGCCGCAGAAGCGTCAACAGTCATATATGTTTTTGAACTATTTAGAGAAGGATGAGAGGGATCATGGGCGACCATAGTCACGGCAGTCCGAGCACCTCGGGCACCGTTGCTACGGCTGGTCAGAGCGACGTGGAGAAGTTTCAGGATCCTGGACTTCCCCCGCACCGCCCGCGCCGTGCCGACAAAGATCCCCGGGCGGAAAAGCGCGCCGAACGCCAGGTTGCGATACTCTTCGTAATCTCCATCATCGGCACCGTACTTTTCTTCGTCGGGTACTTTGGCATCCGTTTGGATGACACCATCGCAACGCTGCGTTTTCAGAACTTCACCCTGGGCATGGGTACGGCCTTCGCGATGCTTGGCATCGGCGTCGGCATTGTCCACTGGGCCAAGACCCTTATGCCCGACCACGAAATCGTGGAAGAGCGCCACGAGGTCCGCACCGAAGAGGACCGCCGGGACGCCGAGCAGATCATTGGCCAGGTCCTCGACGAATCGGGCATCTCCCGCCGTCCACTGATCCGCAATACGCTGATCGGAGCCGGTGTACTGGCTATCCTGCCCGCCATCGGCATCTTCCGCGACCTGTCCAAGGACCTGAACCCGGACGTGCTGCGGCACACCATGTGGGATGCCGGCGTCCGCCTCACCCGCGACCCGAGCGGCACCCCGATCAAAGCTTCGGATGTCACCATTGGTTCCGCCTTCCACGTCATTCCCGAGGGTCTGAACGAAGCCGAACACAAGCTCGAAGAGAAGGCCAAGGCCGTCGTCCTGTTGATGCGGCTGAACCCGGACGAGCTGAATGTCTCCCCCGGTCGCGAAGACTGGAACTACAATGGCATCGTTGCTTATTCGAAAATTTGCACCCACGTCGGATGCCCGGTGGCGCTGTACGAACAGCACACGCACCACCTGCTCTGCCCTTGCCACCAGTCGACCTTCGACCTGACCCAGGAATGCAAGGTGATCTTCGGCCCCGCCGCACACGCCTTGCCCCAGCTTCCGATCAGCGTTGACGACGAGGGCTACTTGGTCGCCACCAGCGACTTCCATGAACCTGTTGGACCGAGCTACTGGGAGCGTGGCTAAGCATGAGCGCTTCAACTGATACCTACGTACCCAAGACACGGGTTGGACGGATCACCAACTTCGTCGACACCCGCGTCGGCGGCTCGTCCATCGTCAAGGAATTCGGGCGGAAGATCTTCCCAGACCACTGGTCCTTCATGTTCGGTGAAGTAGCGCTCTACTCCTTCGTCATCCTGCTGCTCTCCGGAACGTTCCTGACGTTCTTCTTCGATCCGTCGATGGCGGAGACGCACTACGCAGGACCGTACGTCCCGCTCAAGGGCGTCGAGATGTCGGTCGCTTACCAGTCCACTCTGGAGATTTCCTTCGAGGTCCGCGGCGGACTCTTCATGCGCCAGCTGCACCACTGGTCGGCACTGCTGTTCGTCGCCTCGGTGTCGTTCCACATGCTGCGCGTTTTCTTCACCGGCGCTTTCCGCCGGCCGCGCGAGCTGAACTGGGTCGTCGGCTGCGTCCTGCTGATCCTGGCCCTGGCTGCCGGCTTCACCGGTTACTCGCTGCCGGACGATCTGCTCTCCGGCAACGGCCTGCGGATCATCGACGGCGTGATCAAGGGAATCCCCCTGGTCGGAACCTACATCTCCCTGCTGCTCTTCGGCGGCGAGTTCCCCGGTACCGATATTGTGGGACGCCTCTACGTGCTCCACATCCTGCTGGTTCCGGCGATGATCCTGCTGATGATTGCCGTCCACCTGTTCATGGTCGTGGTGCACAAGCACACGCAGTACCCCGGCCCGGGCCGTTCCGAGTCCAACGTTGTCGGCTTCCCGATCGGTCCGGTCTACGCGGCCAAGGCTGGCGGTTTCTTCTTCGTGGTCTTCGGCATCCTGGCCGTCATTGCGGCGAACTTCCAGATCCTCGCGATTTGGGACTACGGACCCTACGACCCCTCCCCCGTTTCGGCCGGTACCCAGCCTGACTGGTACATCGGCTGGGTGGATGGCGCGCTGCGCCTGATGCCAGGCGTGGGCGAGTTCGTCATCTTCGGCCGGACCATTTCGCTGAACGTGCTGCTCCCGGCCCTGGCCCCGGCAGGCCTGCTGTTCACCGTGATGTTCGCTTGGCCCTGGATCGAACGCTGGATCACCAAGGACCAGCGCGAGCACCACATCCTGGACCGCCCGCGCAACGCACCGTTCCGCACCGGCATTGGTGTCGCAGGCATCGTCTTCTACTCGGTGATGTGGGCAGCTGCCAGCTCGGACCTGATCGCCACGCACTTCCATGTGTCGCTGAACGACGTGACGTACTGGCTGCGCGCGCTGTTCTTCCTCGGCCCGATCCTCGGCTTCATCGTCACGCGCCGCATTTGCCTTGCACTGCAGCGCAAGGACCGAGAGATCGCGCTGCATGGTCGGGAGACCGGACGCATCGTCCGCCTGCCGCACGGCGAGTTCATCGAGGTCCACGAGCCGCTGAACGACTACAAGCTGTACCGCCTGGTCAACTTCGAATCCCCCGAGGTGCTCCCGGCACAGCCGAACAAGGCCGGCCACATCAAGCGCACCGAGAAGCTGCGCGGCGCCCTGTCGCGGTTCTTCTTCGAGGATCGCGTGGCACCGGTTACCCCGGCCGAACTGGAGGCTGCACACAGCCACCACGCTGAGGTTGAGGCTCCCGCCGAAAAGGCAGAAGTCAGCGGCCGCTAAGGAACCGTCAGACTAAGAATGGCCCCGGACTGAGTCCGGGGCCATTTTTATGTCTGCAGCTCCTGCGTCTGCGGTTTCTCTGTCTGCAGCTCGGGCGTGCAGACAGATGGACGCCGTCAACCCGACACGCAGTTGCCTGACATCTGTCTGCAGCGGCCATTCCACGGGGTGCTGGGGGTCCTAATACCTCTTCACGTTGTAGGAGCGCGGGGCGCGTCCGCCAGGCCGTTGCAGCGGCACCCAGAGCTTGTAGCGGTCCGCCCTGTAGTACGAGATGGAGAAGTCCACCATGGTCTTGGACACGTAGGCATGCCGCTGGATCTTCAGCAGCGGTGATCCGATGTCCACATTCAGCAGCCGGGCGATCGAAGGCTGCGCCGCGGTGGCCTCGATGGTGTCCTCGCCCCACTCCATGATCAGGCCGTAGCGTTCGCTCAGAACGTTGTACAGCGACGACGGAGGCCCCTCGTCCAGGATGCCCGGCACCCGCTGGGCAGGGATGAAGTTTTCGTCCACGCTCATGGGCGCGGCGTCGGCCAGCAGCTGGCGGCGGAACCGTACGACCGGCTGGCCCTCCTCGATCTGGAGTTCGCGGGCCACCAGCGGGGTGGCGCCGATCTGTTCGAAGCTAAGCACCCTGGCGTCCGGGACCATGCCGCGGCGCTGCATCTCCTCGGTGTACGAGGTGAGCTTGACCTGCAGGTCCAGTTTGGGCTGGCTCACGAAGGTTCCCAGTCCGACGATGCGCTCCAGAACCTGCTCGGCAACGAGCGAGTCGATTGCCTGCCGCACGGTCATCCGAGCCACTGAGAAGCGTTCGGTTAGGTCCCGCTCCGAGGGAAACGCGCCTCCGGGTTCACAGCGTTCCTGTGCATGCCGGCGCAAAATGTCCCGCAGCTGAACGTGCTTGGCAGTCGCCGATGACGCATCGATCTCGCCTTGGATCGCGGCTGAACTCAAGGACATGCGGCCTCCTGCTCGGTGATGGGGATTGACCCTATTCTATCCCGGTCTAGACCAGTCATGCCGTACGTGCGGGTTCCACGGGCATGCGAAAGGGCCCGGAACCAAGCGGTTCCGGGCCCTTCGTTCTTGCTCTTTACTTAGTGGGCGTGGTCCCCACGGCTGTATTCGTAGACCCATCCGATGATGGCTACCGTGGTCAGACCGATCGCGATGTAGACGATCCACCAGCCGACCGCGAGGCCCATGAAGCCGGAGGCGGCACCAAGGCCGAGGACCAGCGGCCACCAGCTCCAGGGGCTGAACATGCCCTGTTCGCCGGCGCCCTCATGGATTTCCGCGTCCACCCGGTCCTCCGGACGGGGGCCGACCCGCCGTGCGGTGAACCAGAGGTAACCGCCGATCATCAGGGACAGTCCGGCCGTCAGGTACAGCGCAAGGTATCCTACCGGTTCGTGCCAGGCTCCCATGAAGCCGTAGACGGTGGCGACGATGGCGAAGAACGGCGCAAGGGCGATGAATAGCCAGGCTTCAATCTTCACAGTTATGCGTCCTTCTGGTCAGCGGGACCGGCCAGCTGGGCCGCCGGCACCGGAGTCGTCGGGGTGTGCCGCGGTGCCAGCTCCGGGTGGTGCAGGTCCAGCGCAGGGCGCTCCGACCGGATCCGGGGCAGCGAGGTGAAGTTGTGCCGCGGCGGCGGGCAAGAGGTAGCCCACTCCAGCGAGGCACCGAAGCCCCAGGGGTCGTCGACCTCGACCTTCTTGCCGTTGCGCCAGGTGATGTACACGTTCCAGAAGAACGGGATCATCGAAGCGCCGAGCACGAACGATGCAACGGTGGAGAACTGGTTCATTGCGGTGAACCCGTCTTCCGGCATGTAGTCCGCGTAGCGGCGCGGCATGCCCTCGACACCGAGCCAGTGCTGGATCAGGAAGGTTCCGTGGAAGCCGAGGAACAGCATCCAGAAGTGGATCTTGCCCAGACGCTCGTTGAGCATCTTGCCGGTCCACTTGGGCCACCAGAAGTAGAAGCCCGCGAACATGGCGAACACGACCGTTCCGAAGACCACGTAGTGGAAGTGCGCCACCACGAAGTAGGTGTCGGAGACGTGGAAGTCCAGCGGCGGCGAAGCCAGGATGATGCCGGTCAGTCCGCCGAACAGGAAGGTGGCCAGGAAGCCCAGGCTCCACAGCATCGGCGTTTCGAAGGTAATTGATCCGCGCCACATGGTGCCGATCCAGTTGAAGAACTTCACGCCGGTGGGCACTGCGATGAGCATGGTCATGAAGGCGAAGAACGGCAGCAGGACCGATCCGGTGACGTACATGTGGTGTGCCCACACCGTCACGGACAGGGCGGCGATAGCGATGGTCGCGTAGACCAGGCCCTTGTAGCCGAAGATCGGCTTGCGGCTGAACACCGGGAAGATCTCGGACACGATGCCGAAGAACGGCAGCGCGATGATGTAGACCTCGGGGTGGCCGAAGAACCAGAACAGGTGCTGCCACAGGATGGCGCCGCCGTTTTCCGGGTTGAAGATGTGGGCACCGAAGCGCCGGTCAGCACCAAGTGCGAACAGGGCCGAGGCCAGCGGCGGGAACGCCATCATGACCAGGATGCCGGTGACCAGCGTGTTCCAGGTGAAGATCGGCATCCGCCACATGGTCAGGCCGGGGGCCCGCATGGTGATGATCGTGGTGATGAAGTTGACCGAGCCCAGAATGGTACCGAAGCCGGAGAGCGCCAGGCCGAAGACCCACAAGTCTCCGCCCACGCCGGGCGAGAAGGTGGTGTTGGACAACGGCGCATACGCGAACCAACCGAAGGAGGCGGCGCCCTGCGGGGTGATGAAGCCGGCGACGGCGATCACGCTGCCGAACAGGAAGAACCAGAAAGCCAGTGCGTTCAGGCGCGGGAACGCCACATCGGGGGCGCCGATCTGCAGCGGCATGATGACGTTGGCGAAGCCGGCGAACAGCGGTGTGGCGAACATCAGCAGCATCACCGTGCCGTGCATGGTGAACAGCTGGTTGTACTGCTCCTTGGTCTGCAGGATCTGCATACCGGGCTCGAACAGTTCGGCGCGGATGACCAGGGCCATCACGCCGCCGAGGCAGAAGAAGATGAACGAGGTGATCAGGTACATGTACCCGATCGTCTTGTGGTCCGTGGAGGTGATCCAGTTGACGACGATGCGTCCCTTGGACCTCGGGACGACGCGCGGAGCTACCGTGGTACCCCGGTCGTCAGCTGTGTATTCGTACGTTGACACTTGTGGCCCTCGCTCCTTTACTTCGACGCTTCAGCGTAGGGGTTGCGGTCGTACTCTTCGCCGATCTGGCCGTCCTTGAGCCGCGCCATCTGCGCCTCAAACTCAGCCTCGGAGACCACAGCGACGCGGAAGAGCATTTCGGAGTGGAATTCACCGCAAAGCTCGGCACACTTGCCGTCGTAGATGCCCTCACGGGTCGGGGTGAAGCTCAGGTGGTTGGTCTTGCCAGGGATCATGTCCACCTTCTGCAGGAAGGCGGGAACCCAGAACGAGTGGATGACGTCGCGGGAGTTGATCTGCAGCTCCACGCTCTGGTTTACCGGCAGGTAAAGCGTCGGCAGGGTCTCCGGAACGCCGGTCTCACCGGTCAGGTGGGCCTGCACGCCGGCAAAGTACTTGTCCTGCTTGACGTAGTTGAAGTCCCAGGCCCACTGCTTACCGCGCACGTCGACGACGACGTCGGGGTTGTCGGTCCGGGCGGTGATGTTGGTCGTGGTCTTGTCCGTGAAGTAGAAGAAGACCAGGACCATGACGATCGGGACCGCCGTGTAGAAGATTTCGAGCGGCAGGTTATAGCTGAGCTGGCGGGGGTAGCCGGTCTCGCCCTTGCGCCGGCGGTAGGCGATGATGCACCAGAGGAGCAAGCCCCAGGTCAGGACACCAACAGCCAACGCGGCGATCCATCCGTTCACCCACAAATCGATGATTTCGGGAGTGTGGTTGGTAACGTCCCGCTGTGTGGGCAACCAGCCCATGCGGACTTCTTCTGAACATCCCGTCAACAACAACGCCCCGACTGTGCCCAGACCCGTGGCCTTGGCAATTCTGGCGCGTCGACTGCCGGTTCGAACCTGCGAACTCACAGACGGCCCTTCCTCTTTGTTTCGTGCAAGTGATGGGGCCATGGCAGAGCAAAGCCCTGGCCTCATATCCAGTTTTACTACTCACTGTAGAGCTTACCCGCACACATGACTTTCATGTGACAGGCTCCCCCGTGCGTCGGCCGTCCTGCGGCCGGGGAATGCCCCGCCAGCTTTTAGTGGAACGAGTCTCCACAGGCGCACGAACCACCGGCGTTTGGATTGTCGATAGTGAATCCCTGCTTGGAGATGGTGTCCTCGAAGTCGATCGAGGCGCCGGAGAGATAAGGAACGCTCATCTTGTCCACGACCACCTCAACGCCGTCGAAATCACGGACTGCGTCACCGTCGAGCATCCGCTCGTCGAAGTACAGCTGGTAGATCAGGCCGGAGCAGCCGCCCGGCTGGACCGCAACCCGCAGGCGCAGGTCGGTGCGGCCTTCCTGTTCCAAAAGACTGCGCACCTTTCCGGCTGCCACATCGGTCAGAGCCACTTCGTGCGTGGGCAGTTCTGCCGATTCGGGTGCCGCGGTCGGGGCGGATGAGTTGGTCGTTGCGCTCATTGCACTTCCTTATCTGTGACGGGCCGTCCGGTGACCTGCTGCTATTACTCAGTGGTGCGTCGGGCTACCGTTCCATCGTACGTCGCGTCGCCCAAAATGGGATAACTTAGCCGGTCGCCGGAGCCCTCCGGACGCCGTCTCAGATGCCCTCTTCGTTCACTCGGGCCAGCAGCAGCGCCTGGGCCAGGACTGCATTGCGGAAGTCGCCCAGATGCAGCGACTCGTTGGCCGAATGCGCCCGCGAATCGGGGTCTTCCACACCGGTGATCAGGATCTGTGCCTGCGGGTAGAGCTCCGTGAGGTCGGCGATGAACGGGATGGACCCGCCCATGCCCGCCTCCACCGGCTGCGTGCCCCAAGCCTGTTCCAGCGCCCACAGCGCGGACCGGGCCGCGGGGGCGGTGGTGTCGGTGGCGAAGGCCTGGCCGCGCTCCCCCGGCACGAAAGTGGTCTCGGCCCCGAACGGTGCGTGGGCGGCCACATGGGCGGCCACCGCCTCCATCGCCCGGTCGGGGTCCTGGCCGGGCGCCAGTCGCAGGCTGATCTTGGCCCTGGCCGACGGAATCAAGGTGTTCGAGGCCAGCTCCACGCTGGGCGCGTCTATGCCGATCACTGACAGGGCCGGCTTGTTCCACAACCGGTCGGCGATGCTGCCGGTGCCCGCCAACTGCACCGAATCCAGCACCGACGAATCGCGCCGGAAATCCTCTTCCGGATAGTCCACCGACGCGGCGGGAGCCGAAACAAGCCCATCAATGGCGACAGCACCGCCGTCGTCGTGGAAGGTGGCGATCAGCCGGGCGAGCAGGGTGGGCGCATCCAACAGCGGACCGCCGAACATGCCGGAGTGGACGGCGTGGTCCAGCACCCGCAGCTCAACAGTGCCGTCTACCAGGCCGCGCAGACTGGTGGTCAGGGCCGGCACGCCGACCTTCCAGTTGCTGGAATCGGCAACAATGATCGCGTCGGCGCGCAGCAGTTCGCGGTGGGTCTCGAGGAAGGTACGGAAGGTCGGCGAACCGGCCTCTTCCTCCCCCTCGAAGAAGAAGGTTACGCCGACGCCGAAGTCGTCGCCAAGTACCTCCAGCAGCGCCCGCAGCGAGGCCAGATGGACCATGATCCCGGCCTTGTCATCGGCGGCGCCGCGGCCGTACAGGCGGCCGTCGATCTCCGTGGCCTTGAACGGTTCCGTCTTCCAGAGCGCCGGATCCCCGGGGGGCTGCACGTCGTGGTGCGCATACAGCAGCACAGTCGGCTTGCCGGCAGCCGCCGGCCTGCGGGCCACAACGGCGGGGCCGCCAGCAGACTCGCCATTCGGCACGCTGAGGATCTGTACGTCCACCAGCCCCAGCTCGCGGACCAAACCGGCCACGGCATCGGCACTGCGGACCAGGTCTTGCTGATCGAAGGCCGCCCAGGCGATCCCCGGGATGGAGACCAGCTGCTCCAGCGAGGAGATGGTGTACCCCATGCCGGAGTCCACCGCGGCGGCAAGTTTTTCAACGTTTACATTGGTCATAGCCGCCACCCTACCGCCCGGATTGCGGTCACACCGATGCCCGCGGGGCGGCCGCCGTGCCGGTGCTTCGATACTGGCTGATACGCGCGGGCGGTCCGGTATTCTTGACTGGTGTTCGGACGTAAAAAAGAGGCTCCTACGCCCCAAGAAACCATCGACCAGGCCCCTGCGGCGCAGCCCCGGGACGGCAAGGGCGCGCCCACGCCCCGGCGCAAGGACCAGGAAGCTGCGCGCAAGCGCCCGCTGGTCCCTAATGACCGGAAGGCAGCGCGCGACGCGAACCGCGTTGCCCAGGCGGATCAGCGGCTGAAGATGCGCGAGGCGATGAACACCGGCGATGAGCGCTACCTGCCGTTCCGCGACAAGGGCCCGCAGAAGCGTTTTGTCCGGGACTTCGTAGATGCCCGCTGGGTGCTGGGCGAATTCCTGATTGTCTTCGCGCTGATCTTCGTGATCCTCAGCTTTGTCCGCGACCTCAATGTCCAGGCCTTTATCCTGGTGGGCTTCTGGGTGCTGCTGGGCCTGGTGGCCGTCGACGCCATCATCCTGGGCCGGCAGCTCAAGAAGCGCCTGACCGCCAAGTTCGGCGAGGTGGAACGCGGTGCTGTCTGGTACGGCGTGATGCGCGGCCTGCAGCTGCGCCGGATGCGCCTGCCGAAGCCGCAGGTCAAGCGCGGCGAATACCCCAGCTGATTCTCCGCGGAGGGCACCGCGTCAAAGGGTCGGGAGCACTGCTGCTCCCGACCCTTTTGCATGCCCGCGGCAAGTTCAGCGCCGACGCTTCGCCAAGCCGCGGTTGATCCGGCTGGCCCAGAACGGCCCCTCGTACAGGAACGCCGTGTAGCCCTGCACCAGCGTGGCCCCGGCATCCAGCCGTTGCTGCACGTCGTCGGCCGTCTCCACGCCGCCCACGGACACCAGCACCACATCATTCCCGACGGCGGTGCGCAGCCGGCGCAGCACCTCTAGCGACCGCTGCTTCAGCGGCGCGCCGGAGAGGCCTCCGTCGCCGCACACGGCGACCTTGGCCTGATCCGACACCAGGCCGTCACGGGAAATCGTCGTGTTGGTCGCGATGATGCCGTCCAGGCCCACCTCCTGCGCCAGCCGGGCGACGTCGTCGATGTCCTCGTCGCTCAGGTCCGGGGCGATCTTGACCAGCAGCGGCACATGCCGCCCGGCCGCCGAATCGGCCGTTTCCCGCACTGCCGCCAGCAGCGGCCGCAACGTGTCCACGCTCTGCAGCAGCCGCAGGCCCGGTGTGTTCGGCGAGGATACGTTGACCACCAGGTAATCCGCCGACGAGGCCAGCAGCCGGGTGCTCTTCAGGTAGTCCTCGGTGGCGTCGTCCAGTTCCACCACCTTGGTCTTGCCAATGTTGATGCCGATGACCGGCCGCTGGGCACCGTAGCGGGCGGCGAGGCCGCGCCGGGCGGCGGCGATCCGCGGTGCGACGGCCGCCGCGCCGTCGTTGTTGAATCCCATCCGGTTGATCACCGCGCGGTCTTCGATCAGCCGGAACAGCCGCGGCTGGGCATTGCCCGGCTGCGCGCTGCCGGTGATGGTGCCGACCTCCACCGCACCAAAGCCCAGGTCGGCCAGGGCCTCGATGCCGTGGCCTTCCTTGTCGAAGCCGGCGGCCAGGCCGAACGGCGACGGGAAGCTCAGGCCCAGGGCCTGGGTGGCCAGCGACTGATGCGGACGGGTCAGGCGCCGGAGTACGGCCCCGGCTCCGCAGCGGTGCGCGGCACGGATGAGCTGGAAACCGATTCGGTGTGCGCGCTCGGCGTCCATCCAGGAGAACGCGGCGCGGAAGAAGGCTGGGTACAGGCGCATGGTCCTAGTTTTCCGTGTGCAGGCCGCCGCACCAAACCGTGTCGCCCGGGCGTTAGCATGGGGTCAGCGATCCCGGCGAGAGGAAGGACCACCCTGGCGATGGCAGCCGACTGGCAGGAAGACATGCTCGGTGCGGAGTTCGAGTCCACGGTCGTGCAGGTGCCGGCCGTCGATGGCGCGGCGCAGCGGGCCACGCTGATCCGCTATCTGCCTCAGTCCCCACGGCGCTCCCCCGGCGGCCACTCCGTCCTGTATGTGCATGGTTGGAGCGACTATTTCTTCAACACCGAACTGGCCGGATTCTGGCACCGGCAGGGTGTGGCCTTCTACGCGCTGGACCTGCACCACCATGGCCGCAGCCTGCAGGAGGGCGAGCCTGCGGGCTACGTGACCGATCTGCGCCAGTACGACGACGAGATCTCCCTGGCGCTGGACCTGATCCGCGAGGAAAACGGCAGTGCGGAGACGAACATCACGCTGATGGGACACTCGACCGGAGGGCTGGTGGCGTCCTTGTGGGCGGCCGAGCATCCCGGCCGGCTGCGCGCGCTGGTGCTGAACAGCCCGTGGCTGGAAATGCACGGCAGCGCCTTGGTCCGCCGCGCCGCGGGCGCCGTGCTGGAACCGCTGTCCAGGCTGAAGCCGGAGGCCGAGATCAGGCTTCCGGTACGCGGCTTCTATTACCGCAGCATCAGCCGAACGGCAGAGGGTGAATGGGATCTGGACCCCAAGCTGCGCCCGCCGGAGTCCTTCCCGGTGCGCGCTGGCTGGCTCAGCGCCATCTGGGACGGGCAGGCGAAGGTCGCCAAGGGCCTCAACCTGGAGATCCCGGTGCTGGTGATGTCTTCGACGCGCAGCATGAACGGGCCGGTCTGGCACGAGGACATGAAGAACACCGACGTGGTGCTGGACATCCGCACCATGACCGAGCGGGCGGTGCGGCTGGGCCGCAGCGTGACCATCGAGCAGGTGCAGGATGCCCTGCACGATGTGTTCCTCTCACGGGCCGACGTCCGCCAGGACGCCTATGCACGGCTGCAGCGCTGGGCGCAGGCCTACATGCTCCAGGGCGGGATGACCGAACACCCCGCCCGTCCGCCGCAACCGGCCTAGGCGCCGTTACCGGTCTAGGCGCCGCCCGCGCCCGCGGCGTCCACCGCTCCCCCGTAGCGGCGGTCGCGGCGGGCATAGATATCGATGGCTTCCCACAGCGTGCGCCGGTCCACATCCGGCCACAGCGTATCCATGAACACCATCTCGGCATACGCCGACTGCCAGAGCATGAAGTTGGAGAAGCGCTGCTCCCCCGAGGTGCGCAGGAACAAGTCGACGTCCGGCAGGTCCGGCTCGTCAAGGTAGCGCTGCACGGTCTTTTCCGAGACCGACGACGCCCGCAGCCTGCCGGCCGCAACGTCCGCGGCGATAGCGGCGGCGGCGTCGGCGATTTCCGCCCGGCCGCCGTAGTTCACGCACATGGTCAGCGTGCAGGTGGAGTTGCCCGCCGTCTGGCGCTCGGCCACCTCCAGTTCGTTGACCACCGACTTCCATAGCCGGGGCCGGCGGCCGGACCAGCGGATGCGCACGCCCCAGGCGTCCAACTGGTCGCGCTGGCGCCGCAGGACGTCCCGGCTAAAGCCCATCAGGAAACGCACCTCGTCCGGCGACCGCTTCCAGTTCTCGGTGGAAAAGGCGTACACGCTGACGTGTTTGACCCCGATCTCGATGGCGCCGGCCATCACGTCCAGCAGCGCCGCTTCGCCGGCCCGGTGGCCTTCGGTCCGGGGCAGGCCGCGCTGGTTGGCCCAGCGGCCGTTGCCGTCCATCACAATGGCCACGTGATCCGGAACCAGCGCCGGCGGCAGGGCGGGCGGCAGGGCTCCGGACGGGTGCGGCCAAGGCTGCTGTGGTTTCCGGGAAGTTGGGGTCACACTCGCTCCACGTGCTTAAGGGATTTCAGGGTTCGTTCCAGGTGCCACTGCAGATAACTGGCCACCAGCCCGGCGGCTTCGCGCCGGGGTCCGGTGGCCGAGGCATCCGCGGCCGGCCAGTCCGCGGAGAGCAGGGCGGCGAGCAACTGCATGGTCTGCGGGGCCGGCGACGCGGATCCCGGTGGCCGGCAGTCGTGGCACACCGCACCGCCCAGCGGCGCGTTGAAGGCGGTGTGCGGTCCCGGTTCACCGCAGCGGGCGCACTGGTCGAAGCTCGGGGCCCAGCCAGCGGTCGCCAGCGCGCGCAGCAGGTAGGAATCAAGGATCAGCTCCGGCGCGTGGACGCTGCGGCTAAGCGCGGAGAGCGCGCCGATGACCAGCCCGTACTGCGCGTTGGCGGACTCGCCGTCGACGTCGGTGAGTTTTTCAGCCGTCTCGCAGATTGCGGCGGCGGAGGTGTATTTGGTGTAGTCGGCCGCGATGTCGCGGCCATACGGACCCACCATCTGCGCCTGCGTGACGATGTCGAGGCTGCGGCCGGAGACCAGCTGCAGGTCCGCCACCATAAACGGTTCCAGCACCGCGCCGAATTTGCTGCTGGTGCGGCGTACGCCTTTGGCAACCGCCCGGATCTGGCCGTGCTGCTTGGTGAGCAGGGTGATGATCCGGTCGGCCTCGCCGAGTTTGTGGGTCCGCAGGATGACGCCCTGATCCCGGTAGGTACGGGAAGCGAAGGATCTGTTGGACACCGTTCCATTCTCCCACTAAAGCGGGCCTCCCCGCCGCGGTACGGCAGGAAGGCCCGCAAGGACTCTTTCGGTGGGCTAGAGCGAGGCGACGCTCTGCTTGGCGGTTTCGTCGCGAATGGCGCGGTTCACCGCTGACACCACGGCCTTTAGCGAGGACATGGTGGTGTTGGTGTCGATACCCACACCCCACAGCACCCGCTCGCCCACGGCGCACTCGACGTAGGCGGCCGCCCGGGCGTTGCCGCCCTCGGACAGCGCATGCTCGGTGTAGTCCAGTACCCGTACGTCAACGCCGTCCTGGCGGAAGATTTCCAACAGCGCGGCGATCGGCCCGTTGCCCTCGGCCGTACGGCGGCTTTGCACCCCGTCCACGTCCATAGTGGCGGTCAGCTGGAAGGTGCCGTCTTCGGCACTGTCGGTCTTCACCGAGCCGAGCGTGTAGTGGCCCCAGGTGTTCTCGGGGGTCGGCAGGTACTCGTCGTTAAAGACCTCCCACAGTTGCGCCGGGCTGACTTCGCCGCCCACGGTTTCCGTGCGGCGCTGGATAACGCCGGAGAATTCGATCTGCGCGCGGCGCGGCAGGTCCAGCTTGTGCTCGTGCTTAAGCAGGTAGGCCACGCCGCCCTTGCCGGACTGTGAGTTGACCCTGATCACCGCTTCGTAGCTGCGGCCCAGGTCCTTGGGATCCACCGGCAGGTACGGCACCGCCCAGACCAGCTCGTCCACCGTCTTGCCCTGCTGGGCTGCGTCGGCATCCATCGCCTCGAAGCCCTTCTTGATGGCGTCCTGGTGCGAACCGGAGAAGGCGGTGAAGACCAGATCTCCGCCGTACGGGGAACGCTCGGGCACCGGCAACTGGTTGCAGTATTCAACCGTGCGGCGGATTTCGTCGATGTTGGAGAAGTCGATCATCGGGTCAATGCCCTGGCTGAACATGTTCAGCCCCAGCGTCACCAGGTCCACGTTGCCGGTCCGCTCGCCGTTGCCGAACAGGCAGCCCTCGATCCGGTCGGCACCGGCCAGGTAGCCCAGTTCCGCCGCGGCCACGCCGGTCCCGCGGTCGTTGTGCGGGTGCAGCGAGAGGATCACGTGCTCACGGTTGGACAGGTTCCGCGACATCCACTCGATCGAGTCGGCGTAGACGTTCGGCGTGGCCATCTCCACCGTGGCCGGCAGGTTCAGGATCACGTTCCGGTCCGCCGAGATTTCGAAGACGTCGGTGACGGCGTTGCAGATGCGGGCGGCGAATTCCAGCTCGGTCCCGGTGTAGGACTCGGGCGAGTACTCGTAGGTGATCTCGGTGCCCTTCAGCCCCTCTTCGTACTTGCGGCAAAGCCGGGCGCCCTGCAGCGCGATGTCCACGATGCCGTCCTGGTCTTCGCGGAACACCACGCGGCGCTGCAGGACGGAGGTGGAGTTGTACAGGTGGACGATGGCCCGGCCGGCACCGGCAATCGACTCATAGGTGCGCTCAATCAGGTGCTCGCGGGACTGCGTCAGCACCTGAATGGTCACGTCGTCGGGGATCCGGTCGCCTTCGATCAGCTGGCGGACAAAGTCGAAATCGGTCTGCGAGGCAGAGGGGAACCCGACCTCGATCTCCTTGAAGCCCATCCCCACCAGCAGGTCGAACATCTTGTGCTTGCGTTCGGGGCTCATCGGGTCGATCAGCGCCTGGTTGCCGTCACGCAGGTCCACTGCGCACCAGCGCGGGGCTTTGGTCATCACTTTGTCCGGCCAGGTGCGGTCGGGCAGTTCTACGGTGATCTGGTCCTGGAACGGAATGTACTTATGGATGGGCATTCCGGAGGGCTTTTGTGCGTTTCGCATTTTGGTGTGTGGCCTTTTCTCATGAGTGCTAATTGAAGAATTTTGGCCGGGCAACACAAACTCCGCAGCGAGGGTTCGGCCTGTCAAACAGAAGTTCGCGTGGCCTCGCCGCGGCAGCTAAGAAGGAGCATTCCTGCGCGCACAATTTCACACTAGCACGGTGCGTAGGATGTGAGGGAAACCCTGACGCAACTATGAAATGAGGCGCCATATGAGCCGCTCCGGAATCGTATTGTCCAACGTCGACCCGGCCGTCCGCCCGCAGGACGACCTCTTCCGGCACGTGAACGGCACGTGGCTCGCGGAGACTGCCATCCCGGACGACCGGGCACTGGAGGGCTCCTTCACCGCCCTGCGCGATGCCTCCGAAGAGGCCGTGCACGCCATCATCGAGGACGCCGCCCAGCACCCCGACCCGGCCAGTTCGGCCGGTAAGATCGGCGTGCTCTATGCCGGGTTCATGGACACCGAAACTGTCGAAGCCAAGGGCTTCTCCCCGCTGGCGGAGCAATTCGCCGCGATCGGGAAAATCTCCGACCGGGACGGCCTGCGCGAGGTCATCGGCACCTTCAGCCGCAGCGGTGCGGCCTATCCGCTGGCCTTCTTCGTCAACAACGACGCCGGCGACCCCACCCGCTACGCGATCTACCTCTACCAAGCGGGGCTGGGCCTGCCGGACGAGGCGTACTACCGGGAAGACGAATTCGCTCCCGTCCGGGAGGCCTACCGCGACTACGCCGCGAAGATGCTGGAACTGGCCGGATTCGATCCAGCACAGGCCGATGCGGCGCTGGATCTGGAGCACAAGCTGGCGGCCGGCCACCTGGACAAGGTCTCCTGCCGCGACCCGCAGCAGACCTACAACCTGCGCACCGCCGAGCAGGTGGCGGCCATGGCCGGCTGGATGCCGGAATGGCTGGCGGCGCTGGGGCCGGAAGCGGCCGGCGCCGCCGACCTGGTGGTGTGCCAGCCGGATTTCCTGCATACGCTGGACGGACTGCTCGAGAGCGAGCCGCTGGAGGCCTGGCAGGCATGGCTGCGGCTCCAACTGCTGACGACGGCGGCGCCTTACCTTCACGATGCAGCGGTCCAGACCCACTTCGGCTTCTACGGCCGCACCCTGAGCGGGACCCCGGAGCTGAAAGAGCGGTGGAAGCGCGGGGTGGCGCTGGTCGAAGGCGCCCTCGGCGAGGCCATCGGGCAGGAATACGTGGCCCGGCATTTCCCACCCACGCACAAGGCACGGATGGAGGAACTGGTCACCAACCTGCTCGCTGCCTACAAAGAAAGCATCTCCGATCTGCCGTGGATGACCCAGTCCACGATCGAGAAGGCACTGGAAAAGCTGGCGGGCTTCCGGACCAAGATCGGCTACCCGGAGAAGTGGATCGACTATTCCAGCTTCGTCCCTGCGGACGACGTCTGGGCCAACGTGCAGGCCTCCAATGAGTTCGAGGTCCGCCGGAATCTGGCCAAACTGGACGGCCCCATCGACGAGGCCGAGTGGCACATGACCCCGCAGACAGTCAACGCCTACTACATGCCCACGATGAACGAAATCGTCTTCCCGGCCGCCATCCTGCAACCGCCCTTCTTCGACGCCGACGCCGATGCCGCGGCCAACTACGGCGCCATCGGAGCGGTCATCGGCCACGAAATCGGCCACGGCTTCGACGACAAGGGCTCGCAGTACGACGGCACCGGCGCACTGCGGAACTGGTGGTCGGACGAAGACCGGGCCGCCTTCGAGGGGCTGACCGGCCGACTGGTGGCCCAGTACGCCGCGCTCAGTCCGGCCGAGGCCCCCGGCAGCAGGGTCAACGGCGAACTCACACTGGGCGAGAACATCGGCGACCTCGGCGGGCTGGCCATCGCCTACCGCGCTTACCAGTTGAGCCGGCAGGGCGGGGAGGCTCCGGTGGTCGACGGGCTGACCGGCAGCGAGCGGTTCTTCTACTCCTGGGCCGAATGCTGGCGGCAGAAGATCCGCTCCGAGGAAGCGGTGCGCCGGCTGGCGATCGACCCGCACTCACCGAACGAATTCCGTTGCAACCAGGTGGTGCGCAACCTGGATGCCTTCCACGAAACCTTCGGCACCGCCGAAGGCGACGGGCTCTGGCTGACGCCCGAGGAGCGGGTCCGGATCTGGTAGCCGGCTAGAAGGCGCCGGACTGCTGGCAGGTCACCTGATCGGCAGTCTGGCCCTTGAAGCCGCCCGCCACGCCGCCGGTCTTCGCCAGCTGCTTGCCGCTGGCGAAGTCCTTGCCCACCGAAAGCGCCACTCCGTAGTAGTCGCCGGAGACCAGCACGTTGGCCTGCGCAACGTTGAGTTCCTTGGCCAAGGACTGGGCAACCTCTTCAAAGCCGGCGGAGTAGTAAATCTGGGTCGTGGTCCGTTCTGCATCGCCGGCCACCGGGGCGGCCAACAGGTAGCCCAGCGCGTGCAGCTGCTGGCTCAGTTCCTCGCCGCGGTCCGCCGCGCCGGAGGCATTGACCACCTGGACGGGCTGCACGGCCGGATCGAAGGCGGGCACATCCTGGCCGGCGGAGGGTTCGTTGCCCGGCGTGGTCGCGGCTGCGTCAGCACCGCCGTCGACCGCCCCGCCGCCGTCGGTCGCGGGCGCGGAAGTCCCGTCGCCCGCATCGGCGGTAGAGCCCTCGTCGGCCTTGTCGGTGGACTTGGCGTCGGACGATCCGGCGGTATTGACCTCCGGGGCGGTCACATCGCCGTCCTCGCGCAGGATCCGGAACAGCTCCTGGCCCGGTTCCTCGTCCAGCACCAGGCGGTTTCCGTCCACCGGTGAGGTCTGGGTGGGCAGCGAGACGAAGGCGACCTTGCTGAGGTCGACGGCCTTGACCCGATCCGCCAGGGCCAGCAGCCGGGGAATCTCCGCCAGTCCGTCATCCACAGTGAGGTTGCTGACCACGGCCTCGGCGATGGAATACAGGCGGGGCACATTGGTCAAGGTTCCCTCGGACTGGATCTTGCGGGCCATCGAGGCCAGGAAGCTCTGCTGCGCCCTGATCCGGCCGCGGTCCCCGCCGTCGCCGAAGGAGTGGCGGGTGCGCAGGAAGGCCAACGCTTGTTCGCCCTGCACCGAGCTCACGCCCGCCGGCAGCTTCAGTTTCGAGTAACTGTCGTTGATCGGTTCGTTGACGCAGACGTCCACGCCGCCGATAACGGTGGAGAGTTCCTTGACCGCGTTGAAATCGGCCATCATAAAGTGGTCGATCTCCAGGCCGGTCATCTCGTTCACTGCCGCGACGGTGCAGCCCGGTCCGCCGTAGCTGAGGGCGGCGTTGAGCTGGGCTGACTGCTGTTCCGGATAGACCTGCCCGGTCTCCGGATCGGTGCAGCTGGGGATGGCGGTGAGCAGGTCGCGGGGCAGGCTGACCACGGTGACGCGTTTGCGGTCCGCCGACATGTTCAGCAGCATCATCACGTCCGATTGACCCCAGCCCGCGGACGAGTCGCTCGAGCCGTACTTGCCGTCGGTGCCGTCCCGTGTGTCCGTGCCCAGGATGAGGATCTGCACGGGATCGCGGCTCAGGTCCACCGGCAGCCCCGGGCCATCGGTGCTCAGGTTCAGCGGCGACGTGGTGATGCTGTCGCGCAGGCCAACAATTTTGAACACGACGACGCCGACCCCGGCTGCCAGAGCCAGGGCCAGCACGCCGGACACGATCTTCAGCCAGAGCAAACGGGGGCCGCGGCCCATGTGGCGCGGGGTGGAACGGCGCGACGGTCCGCGCCGCTGCGGGCCTGAACCGGCCGGGGTCTGCGGACGGGAACCGGTCCGGGCCTGCGGAGGTGAGCCGGCTGGAGCCTGCGGATCATCACTGGAGCTGCCGCGATGAACCACTGGCTTTCCCCTCTAAACGGTTGAAACGATTGATGCGCGAACGGGCTGACCGAACGCAGGCCGCTAAGTATTGTACGGCCTGAAGCTGGGGAAAGTTCCCGGTTTGTACCCCGGCCTAGAAGCCCAGCCGCACCAACTGCTTGGGGTCGCGCTGCCAGTCCTTGGCGATCTTCACGTGCAGGTCCAGATAGACCCTGGTGCCGAGCAGGCCCTCGATCCCGTGGCGCGCCCGGGTGCCGACGTCGCGCAGCCTGGCACCGCCCTTGCCGATGATGATGGCCTTCTGCGACGGACGTTCCACGAACAGGTTGACCCGGACATCCAGCAGCGGATTGTCCGCACTGCGCCCTTCGCGGGGAACGATCTCCTCCACCACTACGGCCAGCGAGTGCGGCAACTCGTCGCGCACGCCCTCCAGCGCTGCCTCCCGAATGAGTTCAGCCACCATCACGGCCTCCGGCTCATCGGTGAGTTCGCCGTCCGGATACAGCGGCGGCGAGAGCGGCATCTGCTGGACCAGGACGTCGGCGACGGTCTGGACCTGATCGCCCTTGGCGGCGGACACCGGCACGATGGCCGCGAAACCGTCGGCGCCAAAGACTTCCGTGCCGAGAGCGGCCACCGACAACAGTTGTTCGGCCAGCGCCTGCTTTTCCACCAGGTCGGTCTTGGTGACCAACGCCACCACGGGCTTGCGGTTCAAGCCCGCCAATTGGTTGGCGATGAACCGGTCGCCGGGGCCAATCTTCTCGTTGGCGGGCAGACAGAAACCGATCGCGTCCACTTCCGAGAGCGTGTCGGCCACCAGGTCATTCAGGCGCTGGCCCAGCAGGGTCCGCGGCCGGTGCAGTCCGGGAGTGTCCACCAGCACCAGCTGGGCATCCGCCCGGTGCACAATGCCGCGGATCGTATGCCGGGTGGTCTGCGGTTTGGCGGAGGTGATGGCCACCTTCTGCCCGACCAAGGCGTTGGTCAGCGTGGACTTGCCCGCATTGGGCCGGCCTACCAGCGAGACGAATCCCGCGCGATAGTCCTCCGGCCAGCCGCTGGACGGCATCGCCATCGCCTTATCAGGGGTGTTCTCTGTCATCGTTCCCTCTCTGTCCCGGGCAGGCGCGCGGCATCGTTGGCGGCAGCGCCGTCGTCGTGAGTGGACTGCGTCCGGGCCGGCGCGTCATACCAGGCCAGGACGTGGCTGACGCGGTTGCGCCGCCCCTCCAGCCGTTCGGCGCGCAGGTGCAGGCCCCCGAGCAGGACTTCGCTGCCCACGATGGGCACCCGGCCGAGGCTCTTGGCCAGCAGCCCGCCGACGGTGTCCACCTCTTCATCGTCCAGTTCCAGGCCGAACAGCTCGCCGACGTCGTCGATGCTGGTGCGGGCGCTGACCCGGAACCGTCCCTCCGGCAGCGCCTCGATCTCGGGCCGTTCGGTGTCGTACTCGTCAACGATCTCGCCGACGATCTCTTCAATCAGGTCTTCCAAGGTGACCAGTCCGGCGGTCCCGCCGTACTCGTCGATCACAATGGCCACGTGGGTGGACTCGCGCTGCATCTCCTGCAGCAGCTCCCCCACCGCCTTGGACTCCGGGACGTAACGGACTTCGCGGCAAATCTGGTCCACCAGCATGCCTGCGCCGTGGTCGGCCCGGCCATGGATTCTGGCGGCAACGTCTTTCAGGTAGAGGATGCCGCGGACCTGGTCCGCGGTATCCATGATGACCGGGATGCGGGAGTAACCGGACTGCAGGAACAGCGTCATGGCTTCCTGCAGCGTGGAGCCGGAGTCGATGCTGAGCATGTCCGTGCGCGGCACCATCACCGCCCTGACTTTGGTGTCGCCCAACTCGAAGACGGAGTGGATCAGTTCCGCTTCCGTGTCCTCGATCATGTCCGATTCGTTGGCCCGGTCGACCAGTTCCCGGAACTCCTCTTCGGTGAAGAAGGCGGCGTCGGCGCGGGGCGCGTTGGGTGCCACCGCGCTGCCGAGGCGGACCAGCCACTGCGGCACCGGACCCAGCACCGCGCAGAGCAGCCGAACCAGCAGGGCGGTGGAGAGGACGACGGCGCTGGCATGCATCCGACCCAGCTGCCGCGGCGAAACCCCGACCAGCACGAACCCGACGCCGGCCATGGTGACGGTAGCCAGCAGCCCGGCCAGCCAGATGTTGTCGAGCAGATCGTGGAACAGCAGCGCGATGGCCACCGCGGCGGCCATCTCGAACCAGACACGCCAGAAACGCAGCGCGTGCATGTGGGCCGCCGGCGAGGCCAGGATCACGCGCAGGCTGCGGCTGCGACCGGAACGCAGCAAATGTTCGGCGTCGTGGCGCGGCAGGTAGGTGAAGGCTGCCTCGGCGGCGGTGAGCGCGGCGGCGACCAGTATGAAAGCCAGCGTCATGCCGGCAAGTATCCAGAGCATCGGCGCGTCTCTACAGCGTGGTTTCGGTGGGGGCAGCCTTGCCCGTGAAGGAGGAAAGCAGCTGGCGCTGGAGGCCGAACATTTCTTCCTTTTCGGCCGGCTCCGCGTGGTCGAAGCCGAGCAAATGCAGGATGCCGTGCGTGGTCAGCAGCAGCATTTCGTCCAGCAGCCCGTGGCCGGCCTTCTGCGCCTGTTCCTGCGCTACCTGCGGACAGATCACTATGTCGCCGAGCACCCCGGCGGCACCGGGCTTCATGGCGGTGCCGGGACGCAGCTCATCCATCGGGAAGGACAGCACATCGGTGGCGCCCGGTTCGTCCATCCATTCGATGTGCAGCCGTTCCATCGCCTCGGTGTCCACCATGATGATGGACAGTTCGGCTTCGGGGTGCACGTAGAGCGAATCCAGTACGAACCGGGCCAGCCGGACCAGCTCTTCTTCGTCGGCCGGGACCGTTGATTCGTTATTGACCTCGATGCTCATGCTCCACCCTCCGGGCCGGCCTCCGCTTCAATTTTCCGCCGGGCGGCCGGTGCGCGGTGCGGCGGGCGGCCACCCGCGCTGCGACGGTTCTCGTCCCAGCGGCTGTACGCCGTCACTATGTCGCTGACCAGCCGGTGCCGGACCACGTCCGAGGCATCGAGCTGGGAGAAGCTGACGTCCTCGACGCCAACCAGGATCTCGCTGACGATCTTCAGGCCGGAGCTGGTGCCGCCGGGCAGGTCGATCTGCGTGACGTCGCCGGTCACCACCATCTTGGACCCGAAGCCCAGCCGGGTGAGGAACATCTTCATCTGTTCCGGTGTGGTGTTCTGCGCCTCGTCCAGAATGATGAAGGCGTCGTTGAGGGTGCGGCCGCGCATGTAGGCCAGCGGGGCCACCTCGATGGTGCCGGCGGCCATCAGGCGCGGAATCGACTCCGGGTCCATCATGTCGTGCAGGGCGTCGTAGAGCGGGCGCAGATACGGATCGATCTTGTCGCTGAGCGTGCCCGGGAGGAAGCCCAGCCGCTCCCCTGCCTCCACGGCGGGACGGGTCAGGATGATTCGGTTGACTTCTTTGTGCTGCAGGGCCTGGACCGCCTTGGCCATCGCCAGGTAGGTCTTGCCCGTGCCGGCCGGGCCAATACCGAAAACCACCGTGTGGTTGTCGATGGCCTCAACGTAGTTCTTCTGGTTGAGCGTCTTGGGCCTGATATTGCGGCCGCGCGAGGAGAGGATGTTCAGCGTCAGCACTTCGGCCGGCCGCTGCGCGGTCTGTTCACCAAGCATGCGCAGCAGCTGGGCGACCACCTGCGGCGTGATCCGGGTGTCCTTGGCGGCCAGCGCGCGGATCTCCTCGACCAAGTTCAGCGTGAGTTGGACCGCGTCGGCGGGACCGGAAATGGACAGCTCGTTACCGCGGACATGCAGGTTCACATCGCTGAACTCGGCCTCAATAACCTGCAGCACCTCGTCGTGGGCACCGAGCGCCCTGACCATGTGTTCCGGCGAATCGAAATGGACGGAACGGCTGCTTGATCCCAGCGGATCGACATCCAGGCGTGATTGGGACATAGTCCGGCCGATGTGGCCTTTCATCGCTCCTTCGGTGGGCGTTGCTTGCGGTGCTGCCAGCGCTGCTGCTGACGGTGAGCCGGAAGTATCCCGGCCCTGACGGTACAAGGTCCATGCTACGGCACGGGGCACCGAGCAGTCCTCTACGGGGGCGAAAACGGCAAGATATCGATACTGCATCAATCGTGCATCAGTCCGGTTGAGGGCTGGTTAAAGCACCCATCAGCCCCCCTCCCATATGCCAAGCTAGTGGGGCGGGAAAGCCGTCAGCCACCGGTTCCTGCCCCGCTTTTACCCCGTCATTTCCGGACCGTCAGAAGGGACCCCGGCATTACCAGCAACCAGCTCCGGCAGCCTTCGGGCTCGGTCCCGACACGCCGCTTCGGCGCGTGGTTGGCGCTGGTTACCGCATCCTCGCTGGTGTTGCTCGGCTGCACACCGCAAGGCAGTGCCACCGGCGGGCAGACCTCCATGCCCGTCCCCACTGCCCCAACCGTGGCCAGCAGTCCGCTGGTGTCCAGCGCACCGGTGGAGACCCTGCGCTCTTCCGAGCTCTCCCCCCTCTATTGGCTGGGCACCAACGCAGACAATGTCTTCCTGTACCGCGAATACCGCCAGGCGGAGAACCTCGGAGACCCGATTACGACGGCGGTGTCCGCCTTGACCCGGCTGCAGCCTCTGGATCCGGACTACTTCAATCCGCTCAGCCCGGCCAGCAAGGTGGGCGCTTCCATTACCAACGGCTCGGTCATCACCCTGGACATCTCATCCGATGCCTTCGACCGCCGCGTGGATGCGGGCATCGCCGAACGCGCCGTGCAGCAGTTGGTCTATACGGCCACCGCGGCCGCCGCGAACGCAGGGCTCAGCAGCTCCGACAACCCGCTCGAAGTGGTGATCCTGGTGGATGGCCACCACGGCTACGAAGCCTTCGGCCATGTGCCGCTGGGCGAACCGATGGCCCGGGACAGCAGCCTGGCGGCCCCGGTCTGGATCATCGATCCGGCCCAGGGTGCCTCGTCCGAGGGGCGGGTGGAGGTGTTCGGCCGCGGCGTCGCCTTCGAATCGCAGCTGCGCTGGCAGATCTACCGGATGGTGGACGCTTCTGAAGACGCCGCCGACGGCAAGCTGGTCAAGTCCGGGACGGTCTCCGTTGACGCACCGGCCGAAGAAATCGGCGAGTTCAGGTTCAACCAGAAGCTGGACCCGGGCACCTACAAGCTCTACGTCTTCCATGAGGACGTGAGCGGGCGGACCGAAGAACGGCAGAATCCGGACAGCAAGGTCTTCACGGTCAAGTAGTCCGCCGCGTAGGCCGTCGATCACCTAGACCGTGCCCGGCCAACGTGTTGGCCTAGCGCCAGCGGCCCAACAGCTCGCTGAGCAAGGTCAGGGCGGCCGGTCCTGCCGTTGAGGAACGCAGGACGTGGGGCCCCAGCCGCACCGCCACCGCTCCGGCATCCAGCATGGCGTCCATTTCCGCTTGGCTCATTCCGCCTTCGGGACCAACGATCATCAGCACCCGGGCGGCACTGCCATCGCCGCCGCGGGAAGCACCGCCCGTGTGGGAGGCGCCGCCGTCGGGCGAGGGACCGCCGTCGTTGTTTCCCCGCGCCTCCGCGCGGTTGGCGCCCAAGCCGGCGCGCTGCACGGCGTCTGCCACGCTGCCCTCAGCGTCTTCGTGCAGCAGCAGCGACAACCGGCTGGAGCGGATCAGGGCACAGAGCCCAGCGCGTTCCACCAGCGGTCCAACCTCCGGTACGCGCGCCCGCCGCGACTGCTTGGCGGCCGCCCGGACCGCCATCTGCCACTTTGCCGTGCCCTTGGCCGCCTTGTCGGCTTTCCATCGCACGATGCTACGTTCGGCCTGCCACGGGACCACGGCGTCGACGCCAAGCTCGGTGGCCGCCTCGATCGCCAGTTCGTCGCGGTTGCCCTTGGCCAGTGCCTGCACCAGCACCAGCTCCGGGTCCGGTTCCGGCTCCTGCAGAATCTGCAGCGCGCGGACCGTCAGTTCGCCGGACCCGCCGGACACGGTCTCGCCGATCAGCCGGCGGCCCCGGCCGTCGGCCAGGTCGACGAGTTCGCCGGGCTCAATCCGCTTGACCGTGACGGCATGCCGCGCCTCGTCCCCGGTCAGCGTGAAGCTATCGCCTGGGGCCACCGCGTCGAGCTCGCCCGGGGCAGTGAAGAACAGGTGGCTGGTCACGCCTAGAGGTTACCGAGCCGGTCGCGCAGCCGGGCGAAGACACCGGTGCCGGAGGACGCCAGCTTGCCCTCGGTGTATTCCTCGCCGCGGGCCTGCGCCAGCCGGCGAAGCAGGTCTTCCTGCTCCGAGTCCAGTTTGCTCGGTGTCTCAACATGCACATGCACCTGTAGGTCCCCGCGACCGTAGCCGCGCAGATGCGTCACGCCCAGGCCGCGCAGTGTGAGGGTCTCCCCCGCCTGCGTGCCGGGCTTGATGCTCAATTCGCGTTCGCCGTCGAAGGTGTCCAACGTGACGTCCGTGCCCAGCGCGGCAGCGGTCATCGGCACCGCCAGGCTGACGTGCAGGTCGTCTCCCTCGCGGATGAAGTTCTTGTCCGGGTTGACGCGGATCTCCACGTAGAGGTCGCCCTGCGGGCCGCCCGCCGGGCCTGCCTCGCCCTGTCCGGCCAGCTGGATGCGCGTTCCGGTTCCCACGCCAGCCGGGAGCTTGATGGTCAGCGAACGGCGGCTGCGGATGCGTCCCTCGCCGTTGCACTCGTTGCAGGGGTCGGGAATGATCGTGCCGAAGCCCTGGCAGCTGCCGCAGGCGGCAGTGGTCATGACCTGGCCCAAGATGGAACGTACGGCGCGCTGGACTTGGCCGGAGCCGCCGCAGATGTCGCAGGTGCGCGGGCTGGTGCCGGGGCGGCAGCAGCTGCCATCGCAGGTGGGGCAGACCACGGCGGTGTCCACCTCGATCTTCTTGTTCACCCCAAAGACCGCGTCCTTGAGGTCGATCCGCACGTTGATCAGGGCGTCCTGGCCGCGGCGGGTGCGCGACGCCGGACCGCCGCCAGCTCCGGCACCGCCGAAGAAGCTCTCGAAGATGTCCTGGAAGGCGAAGCCGGAACCGGAGAAACCGCCGCCGAACCCGGTGTCGTTGCCGTTTTCGTTGCCCGTGGTGTCGTAGACGCGCCGTTTCTGCGGGTCGGAGAGCACCTCATAGGCGTGGCTGACCTGTTTGAACTGCTCGGCTGCCTCCGGGCCCGGGTTGACATCCGGGTGCAGCTTGCGGGCCAGCTTGCGGTAGGCCTTCTTGATTTCCTCGGTCGAGGCGTCCTGGCTGACGCCGAGGGCGTCGTAGTGGTTGCTCACCTTGTAATACTTCACTTCCTGGAGATTGGTTCACCGGCGACGACGGCCGGTGCGGACCTTGCGCGGCAGTGGGGCTAGCCGGCGAGGATCCGTGACAAATAGCGTGCGACGGCGCGCACTGCCGCCATCGTGGTGGGATAGTCCATCCGGGTGGGGCCGAGAATGCCGACCTTGGCCGTGGCGCCGGGACCATAACCGGTGGCGACCACCGAGGTTTCCGCCAATGAGCCGTACGGATTCTCCCGGCCGATGCTCACCGACATGCCGTGGGCATCCTGGTGCATTTCGGAGAGCAACTGCAGCAGGACCACCTGTTCTTCGAGTGCCTCGAGGATGGGGCCGATGCTCAAGGGGAAGTCCACCGTGGAGCGGGCCAGGTTGGCCGTTCCGGCCATCAGGATCCTCTCCTCGCTGGAGGCCGCGGCCAGCTGGGCAAGCGACGCGGACAGTTCGTCGACGATCCCCGCATGTGCGGGCTCTGCCGGCACCGGCGAAGCCTTCAGCCGGTGCGGCACTCCGGCCAGCGGTTTCCCGGACAAAGCGGCGAGGAAGGCCGTGCGCAGAGTGGCCAGCGCGTCTTCCGCCACGTCCATCGGCAGCACGGCAACATGCTGGTCCACCTTGCCGTTGTCGGCGATCAGCACCACCAGCACGCGACGGGGAGCCAGCAAGACGAACTCGATGTGCCGCACCTTGGCAGCACCCAACTGCGGGTATTGGATCACCGCAACCTGGTTGGTGAGCTGGGACAGCAGCCGCACCGTCCGTTCCATCACGTCGTCCAGGTCGTCGGCGCCGTCCAGCAGTTTCTGGATGGCCCGGCGCTCGGGGGCAGAGAGCGGCTTGACGTCAGAGATCCGGTCCACAAACAGCCGGTAGCCCTTGTCCGTGGGAATCCGGCCGGCACTGGTGTGCGGGGCAACGATCAGCCCGTCTTCCTCCAGCGCCGCCATGTCGTTGCGGATCGTGGCCGACGACACGCCCAGGCTGTGCCGGTCGACCAGTGCTTTGGAGCCCACCGGCTCGCGTGAATGCACATAGTCCTCGACAATGGCGCGGAGCACTTCCAGCCTCCGGACCTCGCTCACTGCACTCCTCCTGTCTTCGGCTCAACCTGATGACGAGTTGTTAGCACTCAACACGTCCAAGTGCTAAGTCTAATACGTTGCCCCCGTTGTTAGCATTGTCTTCGCGGCGGTGCCGTAGACGTACTACCTGTGTAAGGACTTGAAGCATATGAGCAGCTACGGCTGGGGCCCCCAGGATCTCACCGCGCCCAAGGCCCGGACACTGCGCGAAGTCGCCGCCGATCCCGGACAGGTGCTGGAGGACGCACAGAGCGGTTGGGTGGGCGCCGTAGTCCGGGTGGAGAAATCCGGCGGCGTGCACTTGGTCTCGCTGGAGGACCGCCGGGGCAAGGTGCGCTCCTTCCCGCTGGGCTTTGGCTTCCTGTTTGAAGGCGAACCGGTGAACGTGGTGCAGCCCGCGTCTGTTTCCAAGGCTCCGGTCCGCCAGCGGACGGCCTCCGGCTCGGTGAAGGTGGAAGGCCAGCGCGCCAGGGTGGCGCGCGCCAGCCGGATCTGGGTAGAAGGCAAGCACGATGCCGAACTGGTGGAAAAGGTCTGGGGCGACGACCTGCGGGTGGAGGGCATCGTCGTCGAACCCCTGCACGGCGTGGACGACCTGGCCGCGGCCGTGGCCGAATTTTCCCCCGGTCCCCAGCGCAGGTTGGGCATCCTGGTGGACCACTTGGTGCCGAATTCCAAGGAGTGGCGGATCGCCGAGGCCGCCATGGCCGTCCCGGCGGCCGCCGGCAACGTGCTGATTGTGGGCCACCCCTACGTTGACGTCTGGCAGGCCATCAAGCCGTCGGTGATCGGGCGGGCGAAGTGGCCGGTGGTCCCGCGCGGCACCGACTGGAAGACCGGCATCCTCGCCGGCCTGGGCTGGCCGCACCGGACCCAGATCGACGTGGCGGACGGCTGGAAGCGGCTGCTGGGCAGCGTGAACAGCTATGCGGACCTGGAGCCCAGCCTGCTGGGCCGGGTGGAGGAAGTCATCGATTTCCTCACCGTCTGAGCCAGTTTCAGCGCCCGCTGCGGCCCCGGTCTGCACCGGGCCGCAGGGTGGAACCGCTAGGCTAGGAACAGCAGTGAGCCATCAGCAGATTTTCCGAAGGTAGGTCCAGTGTCCGAGAACTCTGCTCGCAACCAGCAGCCGGAACGCAAGTCCGCGCCGCGCCCGCAGTACCAGAGCGCGTCGGCTTCCGCCTTGCCGTTGACCCCTTCCGAGGACCGGCAGTGGGCAACCATGGCGCATTTCGGCGGGATCCTGGGCTGCTTCCCCTCGTTGGTGATCTACCTGATTTTCAAGGACCGGGGACCGTTCACCGCCCAGGAGTCCAAAGAGGCGCTGAACTTCACGGTCCCGCCGACCGTGGTGGCCATTGTGGCCAACCTGCTGATCGTCATCCCGGCGGTCAGCGGCATCTTTGCCGTCGTCGCTGCGGCCATTTGGGTTTTCCTCACGGTCTATTCCGTGATCGCCGGCATCAAATGCAACCGGGGCCTCCCGTATCGCTACGCCTACAACCTGCGTCTGTTCCGCTAAGCCTGAGGCCGCGCGGGCTGCCGGTCCAGCTCCCGGTCATCCCGTCTTCATTCCTCCTTCGATACGGCAGGCATGCCTGGCGTCTGGGCAGCCCTGCCCTGCCACGGCCACTTACCAGTGATTTCCAGCTCCAGCGACCAACTGAGGAACGTTCGGATCAGCACGATCGCGGCCAGCACCGCCACGCTTTCGAGCGTCGGGCTGATGGCGACGGTGCGGATGATGTCGGCGGCTACCAACAGTTCCAAGCCGAGCAGGATCGACCGCCCCAGAAACCGACGGAATTGCTCATAGACTCCGGCCTGTTTCCGCGCCAGCCGCGGAATGGCGATCAGCGCAGCCATTATGGCGCCGGCCACGATGGCGGCCACCCCCGCGGCGTCCATGAGGCGGCCGACTGCCTCTATGACTTCCCCGAACTCCATGGCATCCCCTGACCTTCACGGTCCGTCACGGCACCGGCCCTATTCCAGCGGCAGTTCGTCGGAAATCCCGCGCAAGGTCACGGGGGCTGCCGGTGGTTCCTTACGCAGCGCACCGCCTCGGCAGCTTTGCTTCACCGCTGGGGCTCATTGTCCGCCCAGGGCACGAGGGGCGCAATGGACAAAGCCCGGCCGCCCGGGTCAGGATGTACCGCTGGACCGCGCCCGCCCGACCGCGTCTGCCTGCAGGCGCTGGCGGGCGGTGTTCAGCCCGGCGGCCACCGGCACGTGGCCGATGGCCGCCGCCAGCCCGAAGACCGGCATGTCGCTATACACACTTTCCCTGCCACCCGGCACCGTCTCATAGGTCTCGTGCCACACTCCGACGTCGCCGCTGCCGGCGGATTCGCGCATGAACCGGCGCCAGGGCTCAAGGTGCGGCGACGACCGGTCGGCCGCGAACCGCTGTAGATGTTCCGGGCTCTTCCAATAGCTGACCATGATGGTGGTGCGTCCGAACCACTGCTGGTACCCCAGCAACCCGGCCTCGGGCGTCTGGGCCAGGTGCGCCAGCATTCTGGGCATGGCCACCCCTACCCGCGCCACCTTCGCGAACTTCCACCATCGGTTGGCGCGCATGCCGATCAGGAAAACCGTCACCGGCCCGCTGCCGGGATCGGCGGTGAAGCGTCCTGCGTGCACTCGTTGCGACATCAGTTTCTCCATTCGTAACGCCGTTATAAAACAGTGTTACGTAACAGTGTTATGCAATACTGATGGCATGGCAAGACCCCTCCTCCACGATGAGACCCTGCGCCGCACGCTGCTCGACACCGCGGCCGCCAAAATCGCCCGCGACGGCGCCGCAGCCGTGTCGCTGCGAAGCATCGCCGCCGCGGCAGGAACGTCGACAACGGCGGTGTATTCGCTCTTCGGGGGCAAGGCGGCACTGCTGACCGCAGTGCTCGACGACGGTTTCGCCTCCTTTGCTGCCTCCCAGCAGCAGGCTGCGTCCGCCGGCCTCGAAGCGCTGGGCCGGGCTTACCGAACGTGGGCGCTGGAGCATCCGGTCCTCTACGGCCTCATGTTCGGCGGGTCGCTGGCCGGCCAGGTACCGTGCCAGCCGACACCGGGAGCGGCCGAGCCGTCGATCGCGCCGCTGTTTGCCGCAGTTGCCGCCGCGCTGCCCGCGGCATCGGATGACGAGATCGCCTCGATGGTCGGCGTCGTCTGGGGCCAAGTCCATGGGCTGGTGTCACTGGAACTGGCCGGCGCACCGGCGGCAGGCTGGAGCTGGGCTGCGGCCTATGATGCGGCCCTCGTCCGGATCGGCCGCTCGCTGGGGCGCTAGGAAAACTTAGTCTTCGAGCAGCCGCCGGACCACGGCGTCGGCCAGCAGCCGGCCTTTGAGCGTCAGCCGAATGGTTCCGGCGAAGGCCGCGGCCGGGTCGACGAGGGAATCGGCGATCAGTCCTGCCACGGCTTTCCTGCCGTTCGGCCCCAGATCCTGGGTGCGCAGCCCGTCGATAATGCGGGTCTGCAGCATCACGTGCTCCAACTGCCGGGTACCGGCGTCGAGCGTTTCACGCCCGGCCGCCGGCGAGACTCCGGTGGCCAGACGCTGGGCATAGGCCGCCGGATGCTTCACATTCCACCAGCGCACGCCACCCATGTGCGAGTGGGCGCCGGGGCCGGCGCCCCACCAGTCATCGCCGCGCCAGTAGGCCAGGTTGTGCCGGCAGCGGTCGTCCGGTGTGCGGGCCCAATTGCTGACCTCGTACCAGCCGAACCCCGCTGCTGCCAACCGCGCGTCGGCGATCTCATACTTGGCGGCATGGTCGTCGTCGTCGATGCCGGGCACCTCGCCGCGGCGGATCTGCGCTGCGAGTTTGGTCCCGTCCTCGACGATCAGCGCGTAGGCGGAGATATGGTCCGGTGTGCAGGCGATCGCGGAGTCCAGGCTGGCCTCCCAATCCGCAATGGACTCCCCCGGTGTGCCGTAGATCAGGTCCAAGCTGACCTTGAGCCCGGCTTCTCGCGCCCACTGCACTGCCTGCGGCACCCGTTCCGGATCATGCGTGCGGTCCAGCACCTTCAGCACGTGCGGCACGGCCGACTGCATGCCGAAGGAGACCCGGGTGAAACCTGCGTCGGCGAGGATCTTCAGCGATTCCGGCGTGACGGAGTCCGGGTTGGCTTCCGTGGTGACCTCGGCGCCCGGCTCCAGCCCCCACAAGCTTTCGGCCTGGTTCAGCATGGCGGCCAGGTCAGTCGCCGGCAGCAGGGTTGGCGTACCGCCGCCGAAGAAGACAGTGGCCAGCGGCCGGTCGGGCAAGTCGGAATCGCGCAGCACGCGCGCCGCCAGATCCAGTTCGGTGTTCAGGGTGCCCGAGTACTCATCCTGCGACGCCCCGGAACCGAGTTCCTTGGCCGTGTAGGTGTTGAAATCGCAGTAGCCGCAGCGCACCCGGCAGAACGGAATGTGCACATAGAGGCAGAAGGCCCGGCTTGCAGCCCCGTCTGCCGCCTGTGCGGGCAGCAGACCGTCGGCCGGTGCCGGGTCCCCTACGGGCAGGACGCTAGGCACTGAGGCGAGCCTCCGCCGTCGTTGTTTTCAGCACTGTAAGAACTACTTCTTTGCCTTGTCCTTGGAATCATCCGACGACAGCGCGGCGATGAAGGCCTCCTGCGGGACCTCCACGCGGCCGACCATCTTCATCCGCTTTTTGCCTTCCTTCTGCTTCTCCAGCAGTTTGCGCTTACGGGAGATATCGCCGCCGTAGCACTTGGCAAGCACATCCTTGCGGATGGCGCGGATGTTTTCACGGGCGATGATGCGGGAGCCGATGGCTGCCTGGATGGGCACCTCGAACTGCTGCCGCGGGATGAGCTCGCGCAGCTTGGACGTCATCATCACGCCGTAGCTGTAGGCCTTGTCCCGGTGTGTGATGGCGCTGAAGGCGTCCACCTGTTCGCCCTGCAGCAGGATGTCCACCTTGACCAGGTCGGCCACCTGCTCGCCGTCGGCTTTCCAGTCCAGCGAGGCGTAGCCCCGGGTACGCGACTTCAGGTTGTCGAAGAAGTCGAAGACGATCTCGGCCAGCGGCAGCCGGTAGCGCAGCTCCACGCGGTCCTCGGAGAGGTAGTCCATGCCCTTCATATCGCCGCGGCGGGCCTGGCAGAGCTCCATGATGGTGCCGACGAACTCGTTGGGCGCCAGGATGGTGGCGGAGACCATCGGCTCGCGGACCTCGGAAACCTTCCCGTCCGGATATTCGCTCGGGTTGGTGACCGTCAGGGTCTTCTTGTCCTCCAGCGTGACCTCGTAGACCACGTTGGGGGCGGTGGAGATCAGGTCCAGGTTGAACTCGGCTTCGAGCCGCTCACGGGTGATTTCCAGATGCAGCAGGCCCAGGAAGCCGACCCGGAATCCGAACCCGAGGGCCGCGGAGGTCTCCGGTTCGTAGATCAGTGCCGCGTCGTTGAGCTTGAGCTTGTCCAGCGCGTCGCGCAGTACCGGATAGTCCGTGCCGTCAATCGGGTAGAGACCGGAGAAGACCATGGGCTTGGGGTCTGCGTAGCCGCCGAGGGATTCCGCCGCCGGCTTGAGCAGATTGGTAACCGTGTCGCCCACCTTGGACTGGCGGACGTCTTTCACGCCGGTGATCAGGTAGCCGACCTCGCCGACGCCCAGACCGTTGGACGGCGTTGGCTCGGGCGAGCTGACGCCAATTTCGAGTAGTTCGTGGCTGGCCCTGGTGGACATCATCTGGATGCGTTCACGCGGCGAGAGCTTGCCGTCGACCACGCGGACATAGGTGACCACGCCGCGGTAGGTGTCGTACACCGAGTCGAAGATCATGGCGCGGGCAGGTGCCTCGGGGTCGCCCACCGGCGCGGGCAGATCGCGCACGATCTTGTCCAGCAGCGCTTCGACGCCGACGCCGGTCTTGCCCGAGACCTTGAGCACGTCCTCGGGATCGCCGCCGATCAGGTTGGCCAACTCGGCCGCATACTTCTCCGGCTGTGCCGCCGGCAGGTCGATCTTGTTCAGCACCGGGATGATGGTCAGGTCGTTTTCCATCGCCAGGTAGAGGTTCGCCAACGTCTGGGCCTCAATACCCTGCGCGGCATCCACCAGCAGCACTGCGCCTTCACAGGCGGCCAGCGACCGCGACACCTCATAGGTGAAGTCAACGTGGCCCGGCGTGTCGATCATGTTCAGGGCGTAGCTGGTGCCCTCCAGTTCCCACGGCATGCGCACGGCCTGGGACTTGATGGTGATGCCGCGTTCGCGTTCGATGTCCATCCTGTCCAGATACTGGGCCTTCATATCGCGCGGCTGGACTACGCCGGTGAGCTGGAGCATCCGGTCGGCAAGAGTGGATTTACCGTGGTCGATGTGGGCGATGATGCAGAAGTTCCTGATGATCGCCGGATCGGTGGCGGCGGGCACCGGTGCGGTGCGGGCCATCGGTGACACAGATGGTTCCTTACTCTCGGACAAGCGGACGGGCAATGCGGCCGGTACCACCAGCACGCAGATTTTGCTCAACTCTAATTGTCCCATGCCCGTCAGGTATCTGCGCACCTTTACGGCGCTAAGGGCAGGCAGTGAGGTCCGGCAAGCGCTTCAGTAGCCTAGAGTCATGGCATTTTCCCCACGGGGTCTCAACCGGCTCCTTAACAACGCGGTCCGCGCCTTCCGGGCCCTGTCCGGTTCCGGCAGCTCGGCATCCGGTTCCGGCAGCTCGGCGCGGCCGCGCGGCACCACGGCTTCCAAGCGGCCGAAGGGAACACTGCCGGGCAACCGGCCGCAGCCCCGAGGAGGCGGCTTCAGCGGCGGCGGGGCGGGCACAGCCACGGGCTTGCGGTATGCCGGCGACTATCTAGGCGCCGGGACCATCAGCTACTCTCCTGAAGCCGACGGCTCCCCCGATCCGGGTGAAATCGTCTGGACGTGGGTGCCGTACCAGGAAGACTATTCGCAGGGTAAGGACCGCCCGGTTTTGGTGATCGGCAACCACCGCGGCCGCCTGCTGGCACTGATGATGACCTCCCGGGACCGGAACAACGCCCGCAGTCGTGACGAGGACTACGTGGACATTGGCTCCGGCCCTTGGGACGTCCACGGACGTCCGAGCGAGATCAAGCTGGACCGCGTGCTCCAACTTGAACCTGCTGCTGTGCGGCGCGAAGGGGCAGTTCTGCCGCGGGCGACCTTCGAGAAGGTCGCCCAGAGCATGCGCCGCCGCGGCTGGAAGTGACGGCGGCCCGCGTGTCGCCGAAGCGCTAATCGCCCGTCCGGAGCGCAGGTCTGCTAACATTTATAGCTGTGTGTCCGCGCAGGTCGACGGGCACCTCGGGCCGGTTGCCATTACGGTGCCCCACGCCGCTCAGTCAATGACCGGACCGAATGCCCTCAAAGACCAAAGTTCCTCAACAACAGAGAGTTATTTCGTGGCCAATATCAAGTCCCAGAAGAAGCGCATTCTCACCAACGAGAAGGCACGCCAGCGCAACAACTCGGTCAAGTCCGAGCTCAAGACCGCCATCCGCGCCGTGACCGGTGCCGTTCAGTCCGCCGATCAGGACGCCGCCGCCACCGCTCTGGTGACCGCGAGCCGCAAGCTGGACAAGGCCGTCAGCAAGGGTGTGCTGCACAAGAACAACGCCGCCAACCACAAGTCGGCACTGGCCAAGCAGGTCAACGCGCTCTAAAGCGCATCCGGCCGACAGGCCGAACCAATCGAAGGCCGGAGGCCGTCCCCCGCTCAGGGTGGCGGCCTCCGGCCTTTTCCTGTTCTTCATCCCCATCGGGTGATCTTTCCCCCGTTGGCCGCCTCTATTCTGGCCACATGAAACGGACCGCAACCGTCACCGCATTGGCAACAGGTGCAATCTTGCTGGCAGGCTGCTCAAATCCGTCGGGAGGCGGTGGCTCGGCAAGCCCGACGGAGACTGCATCTCCGGCGGCATCCCCGACAGCGACGACGCCCAGCGCGTTGAGCGGGTTCCTGTGTTCTCCGGACGAGAACGGGGTCTGGCGGGGCAAGGCCCGCCTGACGAACGTCGGTACCGCCACCAACACGTACACAGTCCGCATCTCAGTGATCCAAACCGGGAGCCAAGACGTCCTCGGCATGAAGGAGGAGACCTTCACCGTCGCGCCCGGCGATTCCACCGACGTAGCAATCGCCAGTATCCACACGAGCAATGCCAAGGGTCTCGAATGCGTAGCGCGTGTCATTGCGGAGCCGGCCGCACCGGCAGAGTCCCCGGACATGACCCCGGAAGAGTCGCCGAATGGAAGCTGACCCCACAGCCGCCAACGAGGTTTGACCGAAGGTTCCCCGCCGTGGGTGATGCCAGCGTGATGCCGCCTCGAGGTGGGAAGCGTGAGGATTTCGTGCTGTCCGAGCGGAACCGGGCGGGTACGCGAGCCGTCGGCCGCGGGCCGTGGGCCGCGGGCCGTGGGCCGCCCTAGCGCCGGGCGCTGGTGGCGATCATCGTGACCGCCCGCTCCACCGCGTATTCCGGATCGCGGCCTTCGCCCTTGACCTGCGCGTCGGTCTCGGCCAGCACCTGGATGCAGCGGGCCAGTGCCTCCGATTCCCACAGCCGCGCGTCCCTGCGGGCCTGGTCGAATTGCCAGGGGGCCATACCCAGGTCGCGCGCGTTGGCGGAGGCACTCTTGACCTTGGCAATCTGGCGCAGCTTCATGGCCAAGACGGCAACTATCGGCACCGGATCGACTCCTGTGGCCAGCGCATGCCGGAGCGACGTCAGCGCCGCCGCACCGCGGCCGGAAATGGCCGCGTCAGCGACCTTGAAACCGGTGGCCTCCACCCGGCCGCCGTAGTACTTTTCCACGGTCTCTTCGGTGACGGCGCTGTCGGCGTCGGAAATCAGTTGGGAGCAGGCTGCGGCCAGATCCGGCAGCGACGAGCCGACCGCGGACACCAGCGCCTGCGCCGCGGCGGGTTCGATGGCCCGCCGCGCTGCCTTGAACTCCTGCCTGACGAAGTCCAGCTTGTCAGCGTCTTTTTTCATCGCCTGGCAGTCAACCACCGGAGCACCCGAGGCCTTGACCGCATCCAGGAGTTTCTTGCCGCGGGTTCCACCCCCGTGGTGCAGGACCAGCCAGACCTCGTCGGCCGGTGACGCCAGATAGGCCAGCGCGTCCGCGAGGAACTCGTCGTTCATCTGGGCCAGCGAGAAGGCTTCGATGAGTTTTGCTTCGCCGAAAAGGCTGGGGCTGGCGAGCATGGTGAGTTCGCCGGTGGTGTAGGAGGAGGCATCCAGCTGGGTCAACTCGAGGTCCGGCTGCTTGCCGCGCAGCAGGTTGCGGACACGTTCTTTGGCCCGGTGGGCCAGGTACTCTTCCGGACCGCTGACGAGTACGACGGGGGCAGGCTCGACGTCGCGCCAAGAGACGGTCGCGGCGCTCTTCTTGGCGGCCGAAGCGCGGGATCCGGGGGGCGGGTTCACGTCAGGTTCCTCCTTGTTCAGGTCAAGAGTTTCACGTTCCGCGGTTTTTACCCAAAGCCGTCGGCAGCCTACCGGCCGGTGAGCACGGAGAGCTTCCCGCCGTCGGCATCCAGCAGGACCGTCCCGAGCTGGTCGGTCCGCAACACCTGGACGCCTGCGGTCCGCAGCGCGGACAGGATTTCCGCCGCCGGATGGCCGTAGTCGTTCTCGGCACCCACGGAAATCAGGGCTGCGGCAGGCCGTAGGCCGGTAATGAGTGCCGTCCCACCGTTGCGGGCACCGTGATGGCTGATTTTTAGGACGTCCACGGTGAAATCCGGGCCCAGGCGCCGCGTCAGCTTGGGCAGTTGCTCCTGCTCAAGATCACCGGTCAGGAGCATCCGCACCTCTCCCCCGGTGTCCACTCGCAGCTTGATTTCGACGACGAGGCTGGAATCGTTCTCGGAGAGGCCGGCGCTTTCATGTACCGGCCAATGCACGGTCCACTCGGCCGCTCCGGACGAACCGGTTTGACCGGATGCAGCGCGTTCGGCTTTCAGCCCATGGGCCTGGAGCGAGGCTCGAACGACCTCCGGCAATGCCTCCTTGGCACTCGAGTACAGGACGCGCTCCGTTTGGCGCCCTGCCAAGACGCCGTCGATCCCGCCATAGTGGTCCAGATGCATGTGCGTGAGCACCAGGACGTCGATCTGCTCCACGCCCAGTCCGTCCAGGCAACGGCCCATCAAGTCCGTTTCCGGCCCGGCGTCCACAACGATGGCGCTTCGCTCGCCGGTACGGACCACCAAGCCGTCGCCCTGGCCCACATCGCAGGCGGCAACGTCCCACGACCGCGGCGGTCCGCCCGGGCCCAGAATGCTGGCCAGCAGGCCGGCAGCCGCCCCCGCCAGCAGCGCCGGTACGGCTGTCCAACAGGCCAGCCGAAAAATCCGCCCGCGTGCGGCGAAACCGCAGCGTCCGAGGCCAGTCCCGGCCTCGGGCGGCCCATCCTCCGGGCGCCGATCCGTTCCGGACCTGCCGCCCGCCACCCGGCGGACACCCCAGAGGAGCGCCAGACCTGCAGCAGCGGCACCGGCAGCCCCGACCGGGCCGCCCGCCCACGGCACGGCCGCCAGCGGTAGCTCCGAAAACCACCGCGCCACGCCGGCCACCCACAGGGTCATCGACCCGGCCGTGTGCAGCACCAACCCACCGACGGCCGGTAGCAGGGGCAGCAGGGCGGTCCCGACCATTCCGGCAATCGTGATGAAGGGAACCACCGGCCCGGCCGCCACATTCGCGGGTATCGAGTACAGCGCCAGTTCCGGCTGCAACTGCACGATCACCGGGGCACAAAATACCTGCGCCGCCATCGGCATTGCCACGGCGTGGGCCAACGGCACCGGCAGGAACGGCTGCAGCCAACGCGAACAGGCGGAGCCCAGCAGCACCAGCGACAATGTTGCCAGCACCGAGAGCACGAAACTGTAGTTGGCGGCCAGCCACGGATCCATCACCAGCAACACCAACACTGCCAAGGCCAGGAAGGAGAGCGACGCCCGACGCCGCCCGCTCAGCACGGCGGCCACTCCGATGGAGCCCATCACCGCGGCACGCAGGACGCTGGGCTCCGGCCGAACAAGCAGCACGAATCCCGCGAGGCTTGCCACCCCGACAACCGCTTTGAGCCATCGAGGCAGCCGCACGGCAGAAGCGAGCAGGTAAACGAACCCCAGAACGTAGGACACGTTCGCGCCGCTCACCGTCAACAGGTGCGTCAGCCCGGTCCGCCGCATCGCGTCTTCCAAGTCGTCGCCCTGGTGTTCCTTATCGCCAAGCACCATGCCGGGCAGCAGCCCACGGGCGTCCGGCGGCAGCGGCTCCAGCGCCTTAACGAACTGCGCGCGAAGCCCGGAGACCCACACGTCCAACGGTGGTGCGGAACGATCCGCGGGAGCCGTCGACGCGATCAGCAGCGCTTCCACGGCCTGACCGGAGTCAGCTCGGGCCAGTTTCCCGGAGGCACGGAGCCGCTCCCCGTAGCGGACGCCTGACCAGTCCGGACCGCCCAGCACCAGCACGGGAGTATCGGCTTCGAAGCGCGTGCCTGCGGCCGTGGCTTCGACAATGGTCGCCTTCACGTTGAAGCGCGGACCGCTGCCGAATTGCCCCGGCACCTTCACCCGGGACGCGTCTCCTGAGGCCACCAGGCGGGCGGTGATGGTCTCTTCGGCGACGATGGCCTCTTCGATCGGTCCGGCGAGTCGTTGCGACTGCTGCACGCCAACCATCAGCGCCAGCAGTCCGGTGCAACTGCACAGCACCAGCACGACGGCGGTGGCTCCCGTCCCGCCGCTGCCTCGCCTAAGCCGGCGCGTGCGCCGGAGGCCTGATCCGAGTTCGACGTCATGTAGACGGTGCGGATGGTGGAGTGCACGGGCATCGCGGCGCCGAGACAATGGATCATCTGCAGGCGACGGACGGATCTTCGGCAGCATTCTCCTGAGGCTCAGGCATCTGGCACACACGAGGCTCATCGGAAGCAGCAGGCGGGCCGACGCGGCGCAGGCTCCGCCCAACAGCAGGGCCGCCGTCGTCAGTGCCACGCCAATTGGAGCCTGCGGCAACACCAACGCCGCTGCCCAACAGCTCGCCGCGGCCAGTCCGAGCCGGAGGTCCAGTCGCCGCGTCTCTCCCTGCGAAGCCACCGCCGGCTCCGGCTTGATGTGCTTGAGCAGCAGCTGCCGCCATGCCCCGCGCTGACCTCCCGCCGGCAGGCTGCCGCCCCCTCTGTACATGGCCGCGCCGCGCTCCCGGCTGCCAAGGACATCGCCGGCCTCCGCTCCACCTGGGACACCGCCGTCCTCCGGCCCGGCAGCGACCGGCCGGCGGGCAGCATCAGCGTACCGCTGCCATCGCGCGCCGCTCACACCGTCACCAGCTCCACCAGTGCCTCAAGCATGACCGGCCCGATGCCCGGCACCGCGTCCAGGTCGGACGCTTGCCCGTAGGGACCGTGCTGCTCCCGGAACTCGACGATCCGGCCGGCCAGCACCGGTCCCACACGCGGCAACTCCGCCAGTTCCTCGGCGGTGGCCGTGTTGATGTTGATCTTGCCGGCGACGTCTGCGGCGCCGCCGCCCGCCCCCGGTCCGCCTGCGCCGCCGCCGGAGCCACCGCCCGAGCTTCCGGTACCCGGCACCGGCGATGGCCCGGCCTCGTCGGGCGTCGGCACATACACCTGCTGCCCATCGGTCAAAGGTGCGGCAAGGTTCAGTGCCTCGAGCTGCGCCTCCTTCCTGGCACCTCCTGCCGCTTCGATCGCCTCGAACACCCTGGAGCCCTCGACCAGCCGGACAATTCCTGGCGAGGCGACTGCTCCCGCCACGTGGACGATGATGCGTGCCCCGCCGTTGCCACCGCTAGCCGCACCGCCGTCGGCACCGGGGGCTGCCCCGTCATCACCGGCTGTCCCGCCAACACTAGTGCCGCTGCCGGCGCCGCCCACAGACTCCCCTGATCCATCACCGTCGGCACCTGCGGGTTCATCACCGCCGGCTTCGCCGGTGGCTGGCCCAGGGCCCGACTTCAACGGGATGCTGTCCAAAACCGGAGCGGCCGATCGGTTCAGGTCTGCGGTCGCCACCGAGACGATCCCGTAGCCCAGGCACAATCCGGCCACCACGAAGGCAGCGCCGAGGGCGATGCGGAAGCGCGGTGTGCGCCCCAGCCGCGACGCACTGCCGTCGCGGGCAGCTGCAGGAAGCCAGCGGTGTCGGCCCATGCGGCAACACTAGGTCCGCGGCATGGACACCCTCATCCGCCCCTCACGCGATAGTGGACGGACCGTCCGACGGCGCTGGCTGTGGAGGAAAAGACGTTCAACAGGCTCGAAGAATCCAAGAGGCTGGACGCCGCCGTCGTCCTTCGCGGCAGCCTACGGCAGCCGCCGGTCCTCGGGACACTGCAGGCGCAGCCACTTGTAGCCGAACCCCTCGAGGGGCAGGGTGCACGTGCCGTCCTCGCCGATTTTCACGTCCGAATCGCCCAGCAGGTCCAGCAGCAGCACTTCCTGGAGCGCTTCCGCGGGCCGGTCCTCCGTGGCTAGGTCCAGCTCTACGGTGACCGGATCGGGCGAGAGGTTGTGCAGCAGGACCATGCTGGACTCCTCCCAGGTGCAGCGGTGGGCCAGCACAGATTTCTCCGGCTGCTTGAGGATCTCGAAGTGTCCCCAGCCCAGCTCCGGGCACTCGCGGTAGCGCTTGATCAGCGTGGCCATGAAGTTCCACAGCGAATCCGGATCCCGTTTGGCCTGGGCCGCATTGACGAACTGCGGGCCGAAGCCCCCGTCCACCACCGGCGAGACCAGTTGTCCGGACTCAGCCGTGGAAAAGCCCGCGTTCGGACCGTTAGTCCATTGCATGGGAGTGCGGACGGCCAGTCGGCCTTCCTCTTCCAGGTTCTCCCCCATCCCGATTTCCTCGCCGTAGTACAGCACCGGGGTGCCGGGCAGGGAAAACAGGAGCGAGTACACCAGCCGGATTTGGCGCGGATCCCCGTCCAGCATTGGGGGCAGCCGGCGCTTGAGTCCGCGGCCGTAGAGCTGCATCTGTTCCTCGGGCCCGAAGGCGTCGAAGACCTCTTGGCGCTCCTCGTCGGTGAGCTTGTCCAGCGTCAGCTCGTCGTGGTTGCGCACAAACGTTGCCCACTGGTTGTCCGGATTGATGGCCGGCCTGCCCTTCAGCGCCTTGGCCAGCGGGCCCGCGTCCTGCCGCGCGAGGGACAGGTACATGTTCTGCATGGCGATGAAGTCAAACATCACGTTCAGTTCGTCGCCGTCGCTGCCGCCAAAGAAGGTCAGCTGGTCCTTATACGGCAGGTTGACCTCTCCCAGCAGGATTCCGCCGCCGCGACGGCGGCTCAAGTAGCGACGAAGATCGCGCAGGACCTCGTGTGGGTCCGGCAGCCCGGACCCGTCCTGCCCCACGGTTTCAAGAAAGAAGGGCACCGCGTCCACGCGGAAACCGTCGAGGCCTAGTTCCAGCCAGAAGCCCATGGCCTTGGCGATATGGTTCCTCACCTCCGGGTTGGTCACGTTCAGGTCCGGCTGATGCTTGTAGAAGCGGTGCAGGTACCACTCCCCGGTCAACGTGTCCTTGGTCCAAATCGACTGCTCCTGGTCCGGGAACACCACCTCCTTGGAGGTGTCCGGCGGCGGGTCCGACCGCCACACGTAGTAGTCCCGGAAGGGACTGTCTTTGGACTGGCGGGCGGATTGGAACCAGGGATGCTGGTCCGAGGTGTGGTTGACCACCAGGTCCGCGATGACCCGCATGCCGCGGTCCCGGGCGGTGCGCAGGAATTCCACCAGGTCCCCGTGGTCCCCCAGCCGCCGGTCCACGCCGTAGAAGTCGGTGATGTCGTAGCCGTCGTCTCGCTCGGGCGTTGGATAGAAGGGCATCAGCCAGATGCAGGTGACGCCCAGTTCGGCCAGATAGTCCACGCGCTGGGCCAGGCCGGCGAAGTCACCCACGCCGTCGCCGTCGGAATCGAAATACGTCTCCACATCCAGGCAGTAGACAACGGCTGTCTTCCACCACAGGTCGGAGGTATCGGTAATCCTCACTGGCCTCTCCTCGCTTTCCGTCCGGACGGTCCGGGGCAGTCCGTCAGCGCAGCTTCGGCAGGACCTCGCCGGCGAACGTCTCGATGAAAGTCCGCTGCTCCTGGCCCACGAAGTGCAGGTACAGTTCGTCGAAGCCCAGGTCCAGATATTCCTGCAGCCATTCCACATGGCGGCCGGTACTGGCCGAGACGTTGACTGCCTTGCGCAACTGGTCCTCGCCGACGTGCTCGCTCACGGCGTCAAAGTGCCCGGCCGTGGCCAGGTCCGCGGCCACATGAGGAGCAAAGGTGTTGGAGCGCCACTGGTCCAGGCCGATGTTGACGGCGGCCTCTTCCGACGGCGCCCAGGACAGGTGCACCTGCAGCGCGGCCTTCCCGCGCCCGCCATTGTCCCGGTAACCGGCCAGGACCTTCCTCAGCTGCTCCGGCGGCTGGTTGACCGTAATCAGCCCGTCCGCCCAGCGTACGGCGCGGCGGGCGGTCTCCACGCTGATCGCGGGTGCAATCAGTTCGGGCTTGGGCTGCGGCACCTCCCAGATCCTGGCGTGCTCCACGGTGACCAGTCCGCGGTGGGTGACCTCCTCGCCGTCGTGCAGGCGGCGGATCACCTCCACGGACTCCTCCAGCCGCTGCTGGCGCACGTCCTTGGACGGCCAGGCATCGCCGGTAATGTGCTCGTTGGAGTTCTCGCCGCTGCCCGGCGCCATCCAGAACCGCCCCGGAAACATGACGGCCAGGGTGGCCGCGGCATGCGCGATGATCGCCGGATGGTAGCGCTGGCCTGGAGCGGTGACGACGCCGAAGCGCAACGTGGTGGTGGCCAGCGCTGCACCGAGCCAGGACCAGGCGAAGCCGGAATGGCCTTGGCGCGCGGACCACGGCTCAATGTGGTCCGAGCACATGGCGGCATCGAAGCCCGCTTCCTCCGCCAGCTTCACGTCCTTCAGCAGCTGGGCGGGCGAGATCTGTTCGTGGGATGCATGGAATCCAATAACAGTCACCCCTCCATCCTTACCGTGCCCTGCACAGGTTGTCGAGGGATCGGGGAGGCGCGGAAAGCCCGTTCAGGCCAGGTGCGGGGCGGGCGGCCCGACCACCACGGCGATGACGCCCAGTCCGGTGTGCGCAGCCAGAACCGACGGCACCGGGGTGACCAGGACGTCGTCGCTGAGGTGTTGCTGCAGGGTTTCCGCGATGGCCCGGCTCTCGGATTCATTGCCGAAATAGTGCACCGAGACCCGCGGTTCGTAGTCCAGTTCCTCGATCCGGCGCACCACCAGCTGCTGCAGCCGGGCCTGCGCACGGGCGGCGGTTCGGATCTTTTCCAGCGGGACAATCGCGCCGTCGCGGATGCCGAGCAGCGGCTTGATGGACAGCAGCGAACCCAGCACGCCGGAGGCGGCGGAGATCCGGCCGCCGCGGCGTAATTGGTCCAGGCTGGGCACGTAGAAGTACACGTCCGAGCAGACCGCGGCGGCCCGGGCGCGCTCTGCCACGGTTTGCCGGTCGAAGCCGCTCTGCGCTGCGATCACCGCGTCGATCACGGCGAAGCCTTGGCCCAGCGCGGCGCTCCGGGTGTCCACCACTTCCACCGGGATGCCCACGCCGTCGGCAGCCAGGCCTGCAGCCTCGATGGTGCCGGAGAGCTCGGCGGAGAGGTGGATGGAGACGATCGACTCGAAGCCCAGCTCCTCGAGCTCGCGGTAGGTCCGCTCGAGGAGCCCCGGCGACGGCCGCGACGTCTTGATGTCTCGCCCCTCGGCGAGGCCGATCGCGAGGGCGGAAGCGACGTCGTCGACCCCTTCCCCGTAGATCTGGCCGGAAATCATCACGGGCATCGGCACCACCCGGAGCCAGTCGGCGGTGTCCGGCTGGTTGACCCAGTCGGCGGGCAGCGACGCAGCCGAATCAGTGACGACGGCGACGCGGTGCCGGGGCGGCTGGCCCGGCCGGGCAGGCGGCTGCTGCAGCAGCCGTTTGGACCGCTGCAGCAGTTGCTCGAGCCAATTCACGGGTGCCGGCCTGATCAGGCCGGAACGATGTTGACCAGCTTCGGTGCACGCACAATGACCTTGCGCACGTCGCGGCCTTCGAGGGTGCGGATGATCTGCGGCGAGGCCAGCGCGAGCTTCTCCAGTTCGTCCTCGCTGACGTCCGCCGCCACCTCCAGCCGGTCGCGCACCTTGCCGGCAACCTGCACCACTGCCGTGACCGTGTCCTGCACCAGCAGCGACGCGTCCACGGTCGGCCAGGAAGCCTTGACCACCGACGGTTCGTGGCCCAGCTGAGCCCACAGGTCCTCCGCGGTGTAGGGGGCGAACAGGCTCAGGATGATGGCCACCGCCTCGGTGGCTTCGCGCACCGCCGGATCGGCCGCGCCGGGGCCGGCGTCAATGGCCTTGCGGGTCGCATTGACCAGCTCCATCAGCTTGGCGATGACCACGTTGAACTTGCCGGCGTCCAGCAGGTCCGCCGCGTCGGCGACCGTACGGTGCGTCACCGCACGCAGGGCGCGGTCGCCGCCGTCGTACTCCGTGCCCGGAGCCGAGGCGACGTCCTGGCCCAGCCGCCAGGCCCGGGCCAGGAACTTGGCCGAGCCGGAGGGCGAGACGTCGGCCCAGTCCACGTCGTCCTCGGGCGGCGAGGCGAAGACCATGGTCAGCCGGACCGCGTCCACGCCGAACTTGTCCAGCTGCTCGCTCAGGTCCACGCCGTTGCCCAGCGACTTGCTCATCGCCTTGCCGCCGTTGAGCACCTGGCCCTGGTTCAGCAGCGCCCGGAACGGCTCGTCGAAATCGATCAGGCCCATGTCCTTGAGCACCTTGGTGAAGAACCGGCTGTAGAGCAGGTGCAGGATGGCGTGCTCCACGCCGCCCACGTACTGGTCCACCGGCAGCCAGCGCGCCGCCGCTTCCTTCTCGAACGGGCCCTCGGTGTAGTCAGGTGAGGCGAAACGCAGGTAGTACCAGGACGAATCCACGAACGTGTCCATGGTGTCGGTATCGCGCCGCGCGGCCTTGCCGCAGTTCGGGCAGTCGGTGTTGACCCAATCCGCGGCTGCGGCCAGCGGGGACGTACCCTTGGGCGAGAGCGCCTCGCCGCGCAGGTCGTCGGGCAGCCGCACCGGCAGCTGCTCGTCGGGGACGGGCACCTCGCCGCACTCATCGCAGTGGACGATCGGGATCGGCGCGCCCCAGAACCGCTGGCGGGACAGCAGCCAGTCACGCAGCCGGAAGTTCACGGTCTTCTCTCCGGTGCCGGCGGCCTCCACCAGCTCGATGGCGCGGGCGATGGCTTCCGTCTTGGACAGCCCGTCCAGCTCGCCGGAGTTGATCAACTTGCCTTCGCCGCTGGTGGCGACGCCGGTCACGGCCGGGTCCTCTTCAGCGGTATCGACGACGGCGCGCACCGGCAGGTCGAAGGTCTTGGCGAAGTCCAGGTCGCGCTGGTCGTGCGCCGGGACGGCCATGATGGCGCCGGTGCCGTAGTCGGCCAGCACGTAGTCCGCGGCCCAGACCGGCAGCTTTTCACCGTTCAGCGGGTTGACCGCATAGCGGCCCAGAAAGACGCCGGTCTTCTCGCGTTCGGTGGACTGGCGCTCGATGTCGGAGAGCGCCTTGATCTTTTCGCGGTAGTCCATCAGCGCGTCGTGCTGCTCCGGCGTGACCAGATCCAGGGCCAGATGGGCATCGGCGGCCACCACGAAGAAGGTGGCACCGTGCAGCGTGTCCGGCCGGGTGGTGAAGACGGTGACGTCCTTGTCGGGGCGCCCGGCGGCTCCCTCGACGGTGAACCGGACGTGCGCGCCTTCGGAACGGCCGATCCAATTGCGCTGCATGGCCAGCACGCGCTCCGGCCAATGGCCCTTGAGCTCGTCCATGTCGTCCAGCAGGCGGTCCGCATACTCGGTGATCTTGAAGTACCACTGGTTGAGGCTCTTTTTTGTCACCGGCGTGCCGCAACGCTCACACGCGCCGTTGACCACCTGTTCGTTGGCCAGCACGGTCAGGTCCTTCGGGCACCAGTTGACCGGTGAATTCTTGCGGTAGGCCAGGCCTCGCTCGTAGAACCGCAGGAACAGCCACTGGGTCCAGCGGTAGTACCCGGGATCCGAGGTGTGCAGCCGGCGGGACCAGTCGGCGCTGATCGCGTAGCGCTTGAAGGAGGCCGCCTGGGTATCGATGTTGGCGTAGGTCCACTCGCTGGGGTGGGCATTGCGCTTGATCGCGGCGTTCTCGGCCGGCAGGCCGAAGGAGTCCCAGCCGATCGGGTGCAGGACGTCGTAGCCCTTTAGCCGCCAGTAGCGGGCCACCACATCGCCCATGGCGAAGGCCTCGGCATGGCCCATGTGCAGGTCGCCCGAGGGGTACGGGAACATGTCCAGCATGTAGCGGCGCTCGCGCGACCCGTCGTCGGCGGGTGCGAAGACATCAAGGTCCTCCCACACGGCCGGCCATTTGGCCTCCATGGCGGAGAAACTGTACTCGTGCTGTTCCGTACCCGGCTGCGTACTCACTGTGCTTGCCTCGTCCTCTTGTCTGTACTGCGCACTGGCCTGACTCCCCTAGACACACAAAAGCCCCTCATCATCGGAGGGGCGGGCCGCTGAAGCAGGGTTTGGGACCCCGCGGCAGCGGCTAGCTAAGGAGCAGTGCGAACATGGCACCACTTTACCGTACGTTCACCGCACATCGTCGTCGATCCAGTCGAAGGTCCGGGTGACCGCCTTCTTCCACAAACGCAGCCTGCGCTCCCGCTCCTCCACGGGCATCTGTGGCTCCCACACCTTGTCCTGCGCCCAGTTCCCGGCCAGCTGTTCCGTGCCTTCCCAGAACCCGACGGCGAGGCCCGCGGCATAGGCCGCGCCCAGGGCCGTGGTCTCGGTGACCCGCGGCCGCATCACCGGCACACCAAGGATGTCCGCCTGGAACTGCATCAGGGCGTCATTGGCGACCATCCCGCCGTCGACCTTAAGAGCTGTCAGCGGCACCGCGGCATCGGCGTTGATGGCATCCAGCACCTCCCGGGTCTGGAACGCCGTGGCTTCCAGCGCCGCGCGGGCTATGTGCGCCTTGGTGACAAACCGGGTCAAGCCCACCAGTGCGCCGCGGGCATCCTGCCGCCAGTAGGGCGCGAAAAGTCCGGAGAACGCGGGCACAAAGTAGCAGCCGCCGGTATCTTTCACGGTGCCCGCCAACTGCTCGGCCTCCTGCGCGGAGGAAACCATGCCGAGGTTGTCCCGCAACCACTGGATCAGGGAGCCGGCGACGGCGATGGACCCCTCCAGTACATATTGCGGCGCGGATGTTCCCAGCTGGTACCCGACGCTGGTCAGCAGTCCGTGCGAGGACCTAACAATTTCCCCGCCCGTGTTGACCAGCACGAAGCACCCGGTGCCGTACGTGTTCTTCGCCTCGCCGGGCTTGAACGCGGCCTGCCCGAACGTGGCGGCCTGCTGATCGCCGAGGATGCCCGCCACCGGAACATGGCGCAGCAACTGCGATCCGTGCACGTCCGCATACACCTCGGAGGACGAGCGGATCTGCGGCAGCATCGCCTTCGGGATGCCGAAGACGTCCAGGATTTCCTCGTCCCACTGCAGCGTGCGCAGGTCCATGAACAGGGTGCGGGAAGCGTTGGTGACGTCGGTGGCGTGCGTGCCGCCGTCCGGCCCGCCGGTCAGGTTCCACAGCACCCAGCTGTCCGTTGTACCGAACAGCAACTCGCCCGCCTCGGCCCGCTCGCGGGCGCCGTCGACATGACGCAGGATCCACGCCAGTTTGGTGCCGGCGAAGTAGGGCGCCAGCGGCAGGCCGGTCTGCTCGCGGAAGCGGTCGGCCCCGCCGTCGGCCGCAAGTTCATCGCAGATCTGCTGCGTGCGCACGTCCTGCCAGACAATGGCGTTGTACACCGGCTTGCCCGTGCTCTTCTCCCACACCACCGTGGTTTCGCGCTGATTGGTGATGCCGACGGCGGCGATATCGTGCCGGGTCAGGCTGGCCCGGGACAGCGCCGAGCCCACCACTTCGCGGGTGTTGTCCCAGATCTCCAGCGGGTCGTGTTCCACCCAGCCCGGCTGCGGGAAAATCTGCCGGTGTTCCCGCTGTCCGGTGGAGACCGGCGTTCCGCTGTGGTCGAAAATGATCGCGCGCGTGGAGGTGGTGCCCTGGTCGATCGCCAGCACGTAACCCGCCATCTAAGCCCCTCCACGGTTTGTCCGGGCAACTGTGCCCGGCTGCTGTTGAACCTAACCGGCGGCGCACGGCAGCGTCAATTGCGCATCGCCGCGCACGCTGCGCCGTTCCACGCGCCGACGAAGCCGGGCTGCGCATTGCCGCGCGCGCTCCTGCCGTTCCCACGCGCCGACGAAGCCGGGCTGCGCATTGCCGCGCGCGCTCCTGCCGTTCCCACGCGCCGACGAAGCCGGGCTGCGCATTGCCGCGCCGTCGTATCGGTAAAGTCGAAGGCATGGAATCTGCAGGACGCCGGTCGTGACCACCGTGGCTGGACGCGCACTCCGGCGCGAGATGCTGCTCGACGGAGCCCGCGTGCGTTATTGGGAGTACCCCGGCCACGACGACGGTGCGCCCACCCTCCTGATGATCCACGGCTTCCGCGGCGACCACCATGGGCTGGAACTGGTGGTTGACCAACTGCCCGGATACCGCGTGATCGCCCCTGATCTGCCCGGCTTCGGCGAATCCGAACCGCTGGCCTCCGGCAGCCACGACGTCGAGGGCTACACCCGGTTCCTGCACAGCCTGGCCGTCGCGCTGGAACTGGGCCCGCAGACCTACATCCTGGGACACTCCTTCGGGTCAATCGTGGTCAGCCACTATCTGGCGGCGCACCCAGACAGCTTTCGGGCCGTCATCCTGGTCAACCCGATCAGCGAACCCGCACTGCAGGGGCCCAAAGCGATCGCCTCTCGGCTCGCCGGCTTTTACTATTGGGCCGGCGCCAAACTGCCCGAACGGCTGGGCTTTGGGCTGTTGCGCAACCGGGTGATTGTCCGCGCGATGAGCATCATGATGGCCAAGACCCGGGACCCACAGCTGCGCACCTACATCCACGCCCAGCACGATGCCTACTTCAGCGCCTTCGCGAACCGAAGTGTGGTCCTGGAAGCGTTCCGGGCATCCATCTCCGCCGACGTCGCCCAGGTGGCCGGACGGCTGGACCTCCCGGTGCTCCTGATAGCCGGGGAACGCGACGACATCGGCTCCGTGCCCAGCCAGCGCAAGCTCGCCGCAGCGATCCCGGGCGCCCGGCTGGAAGTGATTCCCGCCGTCGGGCATTTGATCCACTACGAAACCCCGGCCCCGGCCGCCGCGTACATCCGGGACTTCATCGACGGAATGAGTGCATGAAACTCCTGATCGACGCCCGGTTCACCCGCACCGACCAACTGGACGGCATCAGCCGCTACGGCGCGAGCCTGATCGAAGCCACCGCCCGGCTGGCCGACGTGGGCATGCTGATCAACGACGAGCGCCAGCTGCAGTTTTTGCCGGAAGTGCCGTGGACCAAGATCAACAGTCCGCTCTCCCCCGCCGAGCTCTTTGTGGCACGCCGCGTGAACAAGTTGGGCGCCGACGTCGTGGTCTGTCCCATGCAAACTATGGGCAGCTTCGGCCGCGACTATGGGCTCATCCTGACCCTGCACGACCTGATCTACTACTCGCATCCCAAGCCTCCCGGATTCCTGCCCAAGCCGGTGCAGTTGCTCTGGCGGCTCTACCACAAGGCCTATTGGCCGCAGCGCCTGCTGCTGAACCGTGCCGACACCGTGGCTACGATCAGCCACACGACTCAGTCGCTGATGGAGCGGCACCGGCTCACCCGCAAACCCATCCGGATTGTCTCCAACGCCGCGCAGCCGCACGGCGCGCCGCGGGATCCCGCCGGCGGCCGCGACAAGACCCTGCTCTACATGGGCTCGTTCATGCCATACAAGAACGTGGAAACCATCATCGACGGCATGGCTTTGCTGCCGGACTATCAGCTCCACCTGCTCAGCCCTATCCGCCCGGAGCGGCAGGCTGAACTGGAGTCCCGTGCAGTGGATTCGCGCCGGTTGGTCTTCCACAACGGAATTTCCGACGCCGGCTATCAGCAACTGCTACAGCGCACCACCGCGTTGGTCACCCTCTCCCGCGACGAAGGCTTCGGCCTGCCGCTGATCGAGGCCATGGCTGCCGGCACCCCGGTGATCGCCAGTGACATCCCCATCTTCCGCGAGGTAGGCGGCGGCGCGGTCACGCTGGTCGATCCGGACCAAGCGGCCGACTTCGCCCATGCCGTGGCAGCATTGGACCAACCCGGCGCATTCCGCGCCGCCTCCGAAGCCAGCATCTCGCGAGCCGCCGCCTACGACTGGGACGAATCGGCCAAGCAACTGGTGGCTGCCGCCGAGGAAGTCATGGAGCGCCGCCGCCGGGAGCGGTAGAGCCATTGGCCCGGTCTTCTGATCCGCAGTTTGGCCCGGCCGGACCTGTGACTCAGCTTGCGGTATCAGGCTACGGGTGGCCCGCCAGGCGGCATATCCGTCCACTACCGGTTTTTCGCCGTCGCGAGCCCAACGTTCGCACGCTCAGATTTGGACGCTCAGAACGGTGGCGGTGTGAGGTCCGTGGCGATTCCGTTGTGGGTGACATGCGGTGTGGGCGGGTGCGCGGCTTGGTGCTTGCCCCACGCAACCTTGAGCTTGGTGTTGAGCTCGCTGATTTCACGGCGTTCGAGGATATCGGCGAGCTCCCCCGGCGGTGTGACCGCCAACGGTTCAGCCGTGGTGGAGTACGTTATCCCCGCCGCGGTGGTCCAGTCGATGGTGCCCGGGACCGGCTGGCCCACCTTCGCGTAGCCAGCTGTCTTCAGCGCATGGTGAACCTTGCAGAAGCAACACATGCAGTCGACATCAGTCTTCCCGCCCTTTGAGTAGGCGTGGACATGATCGATTTCGCAGTGTTCGGCGGCCCGGTTGCAGCCAGGGGCCCGGCAGGTCCGATCCCGAGTGCGCAGGAAACGGCGCTGTGCCTTCGTGGGCCGGTACTGTTTGCGGTCGAGTGCGAGGACCGCACCCTTGATCGGATCGGTCAGGATCCGAGTGAAGGACGTTGCGTCGCCTACCAACCGGCGGGCCACCTCTGGTGCGATGGGACCATGCCCCTCAAGCTCGGCTGGCTCCTCACCAAGCCCTAGCAGCGTCAGCACCGGTACGGTGATGCCGGCATGCGAGGCGATCCTCGGTTCCGGCCTGCCCATCCGCGGTCCCGGTGACATGCCGGTCAGCAGCAGGTCGGCGAGAACATCCGCCCGCAACTGGGTGAGCGTGCGTGACTCCTCAGCGCCCTGCAACGCAACGGCTGTGGACTGGATCCGATTGAACGCCGCGACCGCTTCCTCAGCCGGCAAGTACGCGTTCAGCCAGGCCATGCCGTCCTCGTCCGGGTGCAGTTCGATCCGCCGGTTTCGGCGTGCGTTGGCGTGGCGGACGGAGATCGTTTCCCGGTGTTCCCTTTCGCGCCGGGTCCTGGCGCGCGCGGCGAACTTGCACCGTGTCATCGCGTCTTCGGTCGCGGCCGGCAGCATCACGGCTTCGAACCCGGCGCGGGCGTCTTCGGGCAGCGAACCGGCCTGGTCGACCAAAGCTTCGGCGATCCCGGCGCTGGTGTCACCGGCAGACAGCGCGGCCAGCGTGTTCCGGAAGGTGCCGTGCAGCTTGAGGGCCAGCGCGAGCTTCTCTTGGGCCGTCCTCCGCGCCAGCCGCAGCGCGCAGGCGGCTTCGTCCACCACCGAGGACTCGGCGTCGTGGCCGTTCGGACGGCGCCCTTCCGGTTCGTACGGGGTGGCCCAGGCATCTTCCTGCCCGTCCAGCGCCTGCTGGTAGAGGGTGTTGAGCAGGCTGAACTTGTGCGCTTCCAGCCACGCCAGCACCCGCCCGGTCTGGACCAGCGCGCACGCGGCTTCCTCGTAAACCATGAGGGCAGGCTCCTGCCGGGCCACTTCGTCCAGCAACTCCCGGCCGGACAACCGCAACCCGGCACCCGTTCCGCCCGTGCCGGCGTCGGCCGCCGCCCCGGAGGGAAGACCGGCACCGCCAGCCGAAACAGGCGAACCAGCCGAATCGCTGAAGCCGGTCTGTTCAGGCAGATCCGCGCCAGCGGGCCGGACACAGGATTCGTCGTCGAAGAACTCCCTCGGCAGCAACCCGTTCAGCGGGTCCACGCACCGGTCGGCCAGCGAGACGTCTAAGGACGCCTCCAGTTCCGCCCAGTAGGCCTCCGCTTCGGGAGAATCATCCCACCGACCCGACACCCAGCCCGGATCCGGATCAACCGGTATCCCGTCGCCATCAAATTCCTGAACCACACCAAAACGGCGCCCCTGCCCCACCATTGGCGCACGGCATACAGCGCCGCTGCCAGGTTCAGTCTGCGACAGATCAGCTAGCGACCGCTTGAAGGCGTCTGCCATCTGAGGCTCTAACGGCGCCTTCCCCTGGCCGGAGATGTCCGGCACCTGTGGCTCGAATGGCATACCGGCTCGGCCGGAGGTGTCCGGTTCATCGGGTTCGAGTGGTGCAGATGCCATTCTGTTATTTTACTGGAATGTGAGTTCGAGCACAATGGGTTTAAAATAGTTCGTAGTTTCGAGAGGAGGGTCGTCGGAATCCGGAACAACGCTCTGCATCCTCAGAGCAAGTCGACACCGTCGCAGCGCACCTGCACCGGATCGGGTACCCGTTTGGCGGCCAGTGCCGCCTTGCGGTGGCGCAGCGCCGCAGTCACTGCCGGCCCGTCCTGGTAGCTGAAGAACAGCAGCAGGCGGTGCTCGCTGGTCTCCCCCGGCCGCAGCTGGGAACCATGCGCCTGGGGACCACGTGCTTGAGGCTCACGCGCCTGACTCTCACGCGACGGCAGCTCAACCGGGCCGACGCTGCGCAGGCTGCCGCCGAGTTCAAAGTCGGCCATGAAGGCTTCAATCCCGGACGCCTTTCCAGTCAGAGCGGCAATCCGAACCGCCGGTGGCAACTGGAGCTCGCGCCGCAGCTGCATTTCCCTGGCCGCCGCGCCCGCGGGGTCCCAGCGGACCAACGGGGCCACCACAGTCTCCAGGTCGGCGGTGACCACCACCAGCCCACCCTCGGAAGAAGGTTTCACCAAGGAGGCAGCACGAAACCATCGGCGCAGCACGTCTTCCGGCGTCCGCAATGACTCTCTGCTGAGCATGGCGTTGCCGTCCAGCAGGAGGGCCGCAGCGTAGCCTTCGGGCGCCACCGGCTCGGCCCCCGGGGTGGCAACCACCAGAGCCTTCTTCGACTCCACCACGGACTTGATGTGGTCCCCCGACGAGGACACCACTGTGGCGCCGGGGAAGGCGCGCCCGAGTTCCTCGGCTGTCCGCAGTGCACCCGCCACCGAGGCGCGGAGCCGGTGCGACCCGCATTCGGGGCAGGTGTAATTGGTGGCGAGCCGACCACACCAACGGCAGGCAGGAGTGGCGGTGCGGCCCGATTGCGCCAATGGACCATTACAGTCGGTGCATCTGGCCGGCGTCCGGCAGTCTTGGCAGGACAGCGCCGGCGAGAAACCGGTCCGCGCCACCTGCACCAGCACGGGGCCGCGTTCCAGCCCCTCCTGGGCCGCCCGCCACGCGGCGTGCGGCAACCGCGCGTGCCGCAGCATCGGGTCGCGTTCCTGTTGGAACGAGTCCGCGGTGTTGAGGATGCGTGGCGTCGCCTGCCGCAGGAAGGGCCGCGAGGGCGTGAGCGCCGCCGCCCAGCCACTCTCGACCAGCCTCTCAGCCTCGCCGCTCCGCGACACACCGGCGAACAGCGCCGCGCAGCCGCTCTGCGCCGTCCGCAGCAGCAGCACTTCGCGGGCGTGCTGATAAGGCGACCTCTGCTCGAGGAGGAGGTCATCGCCGTCGTCCCATAGGGCAACCAGACCAAGATCCCGCACCGGCGCATAGGCCGCCGATCGCGTGCCGACCGCCACGGAAACCTCGCCGTGCAGCAGCCGCAGGTAGTTCCGGTAGCGCGGTGTGGGACCGTCCTCGGCGGTCAGCCGGACGTACTTGTCCGCGCCCAGCACCTGCTGCAGCTCTGCTTCCAGACTGGCCAGGTCCTTCGCGTCGGGAACCACGACGACGGCGCCGCGCCCGCTCTGCCGGACGCTGGCGACGGCGTGGGCTACTTGGGCGGCCCAGGAAGCCGGGCCGAAGGACTTGTGGCTGGCCAAGACCGCCCGCGGCGCGGCACCCGCGGCCAACTGGGCCAGGAAATCCCCGGCGCCTTCGTAACCGGCATAGGCCTCGGCGGCGCCCGGTGACGGCTCGGTCAGCCGCGTGTCTTCGACAGGCTGCGGTTGGGGTCCGGCGCCGTCGGCAGGCTGCGGCTGGGCGGCATGAAGGGTGGAGGCGTCCGGATCCGAATTCGCTGAGGCTGTTGCACCGTCAGCTGGCGGCGCATCTTCAGCCGCGGACTCCGCTTCCCGGACGGCGAACTCCTTGTCCACTTTCGCGACGCGGGCCGGGATGGCGGCGCGCAGCACGTCGCTGACGTTTCCGGCGTAGCGCTCCGCCACGGCGGTCGCCAACTGGAGCAGCTCGTCGGTCAGCACGGGCTGCGCGGACACCACCTTGGCCAGGGGTGCCAGCTTGACGCCTTCCGGCGCGTCGGAGGTCCTGCGGGTGATGAAGCCGCTCATCTCCTGGCCGCCGAAACGGGCCTTGACCCGGGCGCCGGGAACGGCCTCGGCGTCGAGAATTTCGGGCACCAGGTAATCGAAGATGCGGTCGAGATGCGGCAGCGACGTTTCGATCAGCACCTGTGCCACCGGGTTGTTGGCTGCTGCCGGCGACGTGCCGGGAGCCTTCTTCGGCGCGCCGAAGCCCTGCAGCAGGCTCAGCTGGTGCGGATCAGAGCCCATCGGGCTCAGGCGTTGAAGTAGCTGCGCAGCGCGTCGGCGCGGTCGGTCCGCTCCCAGGTGAAGTCCGGAATTTCGCGGCCGAAGTGGCCGTGCGCTGCGGTCTGCTTGTAGATGGGCCGCTTGAGCTGCAGGTCGCTGATGATGCCCAGCGGACGCAGGTCGAACACCTCGTTGATGGCCTGGCCAATCCGCGCCGGGTCCACCGTCTCGGTGCCGAAGGTCTCCACGTAGATGCCCACCGGGCGTGCCATGCCAATGGCATAGGCGATCTGGATCTCTGCCCGGCGCGCCAGGCCGGCGGCCACCACGTTCTTGGCTACCCAGCGCATGGCGTAGGCCGCCGAGCGGTCAACCTTCGACGGATCCTTGCCCGAGAACGCGCCGCCGCCGTGGCGGGCCATGCCGCCGTAGGTGTCCACAATGATCTTGCGTCCGGTCAGTCCGGCGTCGCCCACCGGTCCGCCGATCACAAAATCGCCGCCGGGGTTCAAGATGTAGCGAACGTCTGTGGAGTCCAGCGAACTGGCCGCGAGCACGGGCTCGATCACGTGCGAGGCCAGATCGGCACGCAGGTGGCCAAGGTCCACGCCTGCCTCGTGCTGGCTGGAGATGACCACGGAGTTCACGGAGATGGGCTTGTCGCCGTCGTAGCCGACAGTCACCTGAGTCTTGCCGTCCGGGCGCAGGTACGGCAGGGTCCCGTCCTTGCGCACCTCGGTCAACCGCTCGGACAGCCGGTGCGCCAGCCAGATCGGGGCGGGCATCAGCACTTCGGTCTCGTCGCTGGCATAGCCGAACATGATGCCCTGGTCGCCGGCGCCCTGGGCGTCCCGCTCGTCATGCCCGGTGCCCTCTCGGACCTCGTAAGAGTTGAAGACACCCGAGGCGATCTCCGGCGACTGCTGGCCGATGGAGACGGAGACGCCGCAGCGCGCCCCATCGAAGCCCTTGTCCGAGGAGTTGTAACCGATCTCAAGGATGGTCTCCCTGACAATCTGCGGAATTTCCACGTAGCCCTGGGTGGTGACCTCGCCGGCCACATGCACCAGGCCGGTCGTGGTCAGCGTTTCCACGGCCACCCTGGATTCGGGATCCACGCGCAGCAGGGCGTCGAGGATGGCGTCGGAAATCTGGTCGCAGATCTTATCCGGATGGCCCTCAGTCACGGATTCGGACGTGAAGAGCCGCAGATTGCTGTCAGAAGAAGTCACAGACATACCTTACTTGCTGGCGGGGACCGCCACGGAACCGGCGACACTACGCCGAGGCGCCGGACATGAAGCGAAACAGGGGGACATATGGGGCACGGAGGCCGGAGCCGGCACCGGCAGACGTTCAGCCGGCGAGTTCGGCGACGATGCGCTGAATCACCGTGGCGGCGGCGCTGTCCTTGCTGCCGCGGTGCGACTGCGGTTCGGCTCCGCTCCGGGCCAGCACGGTGATTTCGGTGTCGTCCTGGCCGAACACCAGGTCGCGGCCCACGCGGTTGAGCACCAGCAGGTCGCAGCCCTTGCGTTCGAGCTTGCTGCGCGCGTAGTCCAGCACGTTCCCGCGGTCATCGCCGGTCTCCGCGGCGAAGCCGACAATCAGCGGCGTGCCGTCGGTGCCGCGCTGCTGCACGACCTCCACCAGGATGTCCGGGTTGCGCACCAGCGTGATGACCGGATCCGCGGTGTCGTCGCGTTTTTTGATCTTGCTCTCGGTCACTTCGGCCGGCCGGAAATCAGCGACTGCCGCGGCCATGATCACGACGTCGGCGCGCGCCGCCGCTTCGAGCGTCGCCTCGCGCAGGTCAAGGGCCGTTTCCACCGAACTGGACTTGACCCCGTCGGGGATGGCAACTTCGATGTGCGCGACGATCAGTTCCACCTCGGCACCGGCGGCCGCTGCGGCACGGGCCAGCGCGACGCCCTGTTTGCCGGAGGACCGGTTGCCGAGGAAACGCACGGGGTCCAGCGGCTCGCGGGTACCACCGGCGGTGATCAGCACCCGTTTGCCGGCCAGCGGGCCCGGTTCCGAAGCAACGGTTCCCGGCAGGGAGGCGCCTGGCGCCGCCGGCTCAGGCACCGCCGTCGGACGCCGTTGCAGGGTTCCGTCGGCGAGGCCGCCGGTGATGAAATCGTAGATGTCCGCCGGTTCGGGCAGCCGGCCGGGGCCGGTGTCCTTGCCGGTCAGGCGCCCGACGGCCGGGTCGATCACAGTGCTGCCGCGGCCGCGCAGTGTGGCCACATTCGCCACGGTGGCCGGATGCTGCCACATTTCGGTGTGCATGGCCGGCACGAAGACCACCGGCGCGGTGGCCACCAGCAGCGTGTTGGTCAGCAAGTCTCCGGCCAGGCCGGCGGCGGCACGGGCCAGCAGGTCCGCGGTGGCGGGGCAAACCACCACCAGGTCGGCCTCCTGACCGAGCCGCACGTGATTCACCGAATCCACGTCGTCGAAGACGCTGTTGCTGACCGGGTTGCCGGAAAGGGCCTCCCAGGTGGCGCGGCCAACGAACTTCTCGGCGGCGTCGGTGGGGATCACGGTGACCTGGTGGCCGGCTTCCTTAAACAGCCGAAGCAGGGATGCCGATTTGTAGGCGGCGATGCCGCCGCCTACGCCCAGAATGATCCGCATGCCTGCCCCGGTGTTAGACGCTGTAGAAAGTTACTCTGCGACCGTTTCCACGGGCTTGCTGACCAGCAGGCCCTCGTTGATTTCGCGCAGCGCGATGGACAGCGGCTTCTCGTTCAGCTTGGTATCCACCAGCGGGCCAACGTACTCGAACAGGCCTTCGTGCAGCTGCGAGTAGTAGGCGTTGATCTGGCGGGCACGCTTGGCACCGTAAATCACCAGCGCATACTTCGAATCCGCTGCTTCCAGCAGGGAGTCGATCGGCGGGTTGATGATGCCTTCGAGGTTGGTCGACACAAAATCTCCAATTTTGTTCCGGGACAATTCTTCCAAGACCTGCTCAGCGCGGGTGCGGAAGAAGTCCCATCAGTGAAACGAGCTCGTCTGCCGCCCGCTGGACATCGTCGTTAACGACGGTGAAATCGAACTCGGGCTCGGCAGCAAGTTCTAGTTTAGCGGTTTCCAGCCGTTGCTGCTGTTCCTCGGCTGTTTCGGTGCCGCGGCCCACTAGCCGGCGGACCATTTCGTCCCAGCTGGGCGGGGCCAGGAACACAAAGGTGGCCTCCGGCATGGACTCCTTGACTTGCCGTGCACCCTGCAGATCAATCTCCAGCAGCACGGACTTCCCGTCTGCCATGGCGTCCTCTACCGTGCGGCGCAGCGTGCCGTAGCGGTTCCGCCCATGGACCACGGCCCACTCCAGCATGTCGCCGGTGGCCACCAGCCGGTCGAACTCTTCGGCGCCGACAAAGAAATAGTGGACACCGTCCTGTTCACCGGGGCGCGGTTCACGGGTGGTGGCGGAGACGGAGAGCCAAACTTCGGGGTAGTTGTCACGGATATAGGTGGAAACGGTGCCCTTGCCGACGGCGGTGGGGCCGGCGAGAACGGTCAGGCGGGGTTTGTCGGACATATCTTCCATCTGTTACTGGGACTCCAAGTGGTCAATCAGTGCACGGCGCTGGTGGATGCCGAGGCCGCGCAGCCGGCGGCTGCGGGCGATGCCGACCGTCTCCATAATGGCGGCGGCGCGGACTTCTCCGATTCCCGGCAACGATTCGAGCAGCTCGGCGACCCGCAGGCGGCCGATCGATTCCATCGACCCGGCGGCCTCGATCACCTCCGCGATGGTCATGGCACCGGACTTCACCTTGGCCTTGATTTCCGCGCGGTCAGCCCGGGCTGCCGTCGCCTTCAGGCGGGCGGCAGTGCGTTCGCTCTCCGTCAACGGTCGAAGACCCACAGCTCCTCCAGACAATCCGGCCCGTCGGACAAGCCGGCCCGGCGGGCACTTTTGGGCATGAACTGAACTTACCAGAACCGTACCGTTCCGGTGCCGGGGCTGGAACAGCGCCCAGGGCGCTGCTCGGACCGGAGGCTGGCCGGAGCCGGAGCCGGGTGCGGCGCTGCTCGGGCCGAAGAGGCAGCGGCCGGTTCAAGGCCGCCGCCATGGCGGACCGCTCAGCCGGAGAAGGCTGACAGGCCAGCCAGGGTGCGTTCGGTCGCCTCGCGACCGCCGCCATGGCGGACCGCTCAGCCGGAGAAGGCTGACAGGCCAGCCAGGGTGCGTTCGGTCGCCTCGCGCAGCGCGGCGGTGTTCGGACCGGCTTTGAGGATGTCCCGGCTGGAGGTGGCCAGCACATTCCCGACGGCGGGGCCGAAGGCTGCCGCGATGTCGGCGCCGGTGGCTCCCTGGGCGCCCAGTCCCGGCGCCAGCAGCGGTCCGTTGACGGCTGCCAGGTCCAGCCCCAGCCGTTCCATGACGTCGGCCCGGACGGTCGCGCCGACCACCAGGCCCACCGAGCCCAGTTCGCCGTCGCGCCCGGCTCTGGCGTTGTCGGCCGCGGCCGATTCCGCAACGCGGCGCGCCACCGACTCGGCGCCGCCCACGTGCTGCACGCTGGCGCCTTCCGGGTTGGAGGTCAGCGCCAGCACGAACACGCCGCGGCCGGTCGCCGCGGCCAGGTCCAGCGCAGGCCGCAGCGATCCATAACCCAAGTACGGGCTCAGGGTCACGGCGTCGGCCGCCAGCGGCGAACCGTCACGCAGCCAGGCGTCGGCGTACGCTGCCATGGTGGAGCCGATGTCGCCGCGCTTGGCGTCCGCGATGGTCAGTGCCCCCGCCTCGGCGGAGGCGGCCAGCAGCTTCTCCAGCACGGCCAGCCCGGCAGAGCCGTGCCGCTCGTACAGTGCCACCTGCGGCTTCAGGGCGGCGGCCTGCTCCCCCACCGCGTCCAGCACGGTGAGGGAGAAGCGTTCCAGCCCGCCGGCGTCGTCGTTCAGGCCCCAGGCGGAGAGCAGCGACGGGTGCGGGTCGATCCCCACGCACAGCGGCCCGCGGGCCGCCATCGCCGCCCGCAGCCGCTGCCCGAAACTGGCGGGCAGCGGCCGGACGTCAGGCTCAGGCATGGATGGCGGCCTTCAGCTTTTCGGCATGCTCCTGCAGGCTGGTCACGTCCCACTCGTACTGCCGCATCGCCTCGATGGCCTGGATGGCCGCACCGAATTCGGACACGGTGGTGATGATCGGCGTGCCCACCGAGGTGGCTGCGGCGCGGATCTCGTAGCCGTCGCCGCGGGCCTGGCCGCCGGAGGGGGTGTTGAGCACGAGCCCGACCTGGCCTTCGGTGATCAGGTCGACGATGGTGCCCTCGCCGTCGTCGGACCGCCCCTCTGCGATCTTCCGCACCGTGGTGGACTGGATGCCGTTGCGGCGCAGCACGTCGGCCGTGCCGCCGGTGGAGAGGATTTCGAAGCCCAGATCAACCAGCAGCTTCACCGGCATGATGATGGAGCGCTTGTCCCGGTTGGCCACCGAAACAAAGACCTTGCCCGACGTCGGCAGTGCGCTGCCGGCCGCGGCCTGGCTCTTCGCGAAGGCGGTGTCGAAGTACTTGTCAATGCCCATGACCTCGCCGGTGGAGCGCATTTCCGGGCCGAGCAGCGAGTCCACCACGGTGCCTTCGGGCGTGCGGAACCGGCTGAACGGAAGCACTGCTTCCTTGACTGCCACCGGAGCCTCCAGTGGCAGCCGGGACCCGTCGCCGGTTTCCGGCAGCAGCTTGTAGACGCTGCGCAGCATGTCGATGTCCACGCCGGTGCCGATCAGCGCCGCGGCCTTGGCCAACTGCACGCCGGTGGCCTTGGAAACGAACGGGACGGTGCGGGACGCCCGCGGGTTCGCTTCAATCACGTAGAGCACGTCGGCGGCCAGCGCGAACTGGATGTTGATCAGGCCGCGCACTCCCACGCCGTCGGCGATGGCCGCGGTGGCGTTGCGCACGCGCTCCAGCACCTCGGCGCCCAGCGTGATCGGCGGCAGCACGCAGGCGGAGTCGCCGGAGTGGATGCCGGCCTCCTCGATGTGCTCCATGATGCCGCCCACGTAGAGGTCCTTGCCGTCGTAGAGCGCATCGACGTCGATCTCGATGGCGTCTTCCAGGAAGCGGTCCACCAGCACCGGGTGGTCCGGCGTGATCTCGGTGGCGTTGGCAATGTAACGGGAGAGGTTGGCCTCGTCGTAGACAATCTCCATCCCGCGGCCGCCGAGCACGTAGGACGGACGGACCAGCACCGGGTAGCCGATCTCGTCGGCAATTTTCTTGGCCTCGTCGAAAGAGACGGCGGTGCCGTTCTTCGGGGCGATCAGGCCGGCCGAATCCAGCACGCGCTGGAACGCACCGCGGTGCTCGGCCAGGTCGATCGCTTCCGGCGAGGTGCCGAGGATCGGGATGCCGGCGTCGGCCAGGGCCTGCGCCAGCTTCAGCGGCGTCTGGCCACCCAGTTGCACGAAGACGCCCAGCACGCCGCCGGTGCGCTCTTCGGCCGCGATGACCTCCAGCACATCCTCGAGCGTGAGCGGCTCGAAGTACAGGCGGTTGGAGATGTCGTAGTCGGTGGAGACGGTCTCCGGGTTGCAGTTGATCATCACCGTCTCGTGCCCGGCCTTGCGCAGCGCCATGGTGGCGTGGACGCAGGAGTAGTCGAACTCGATGCCCTGGCCGATCCGGTTGGGACCGGAACCGAGGATGATCACGGACGGCTTGGCGTGCAGCTCAACCTCATCCTCCTCGTCGTAGGACGAGTAGTGGTACGGGGTGTAGGCGGCGAATTCCGCGGCGCAGGTGTCAACGGTCTTGAACACCGGGCGGATGCCCAGCGCGTGCCGGACGCCGCGGACCACTGCTTCGCTGGTGTTGGACAGCTTGCCGATCTGCTGGTCGGAGAAGCCGTGGCGCTTGGCCAGCCGCAGGATGTCCTCGGTCAGCGCCGGGGCCTTGCGGATCTCGGTGGCCACTTCGTTGATCAGCTGCAGCTGGTCCAGGAACCACGGGTCGATCGCGGTGGCCTCGAAGACCTGCTCGACGGTGGCGCCGCCCAGCAGCGCCCGCTGCACCAGCGAGAGCCGCTCGGTGGAGCCGAACTTGGCCTTGGCCAGCAGCTCGGGCACGTCGTAGTCGTTGACCGGGGCGAACTCCAGCTGGGCGCCCTTCTGCTCCAGCGACCGCAGCGCCTTCTGCAGCGCTTCGGTGAAGTTGCGGCCGATGGCCATCGCCTCGCCCACGGACTTCATGGTGGTGGTCAGCGTCGGGTCGGCGGCCGGGAACTTCTCGAACGCAAAACGCGGCACCTTGACGACGACGTAGTCCAGGGTCGGTTCGAAGGCGGCAGGGGTCTGCTGCGTGATGTCGTTGGGGATCTCGTCCAGCGTGTAGCCCAGCGACAGCTTGGTGGCGATCTTCGCGATGGCGAAGCCGGTGGCCTTGGACGCCAGCGCCGAGGAGCGGGAGACGCGCGGGTTCATTTCGATCACCACAACGCGGCCGGTGTCCGGTTCGATGGCGAACTGGATGTTGCAGCCGCCGGTGTCGACGCCCACCTCGCGGATGACCGCGATGGAGATGTCGCGCAGCTTCTGGAACTCGCGGTCGGTCAGCGTCATGGCGGGCGCCACCGTGATGGAGTCGCCGGTGTGCACGCCCACCGGATCGAAGTTCTCGATCGAGCACACGACTACGACGTTGTCGTTCTTGTCGCGCATCATCTCAAGCTCGTATTCCTTCCAGCCCAGGATGCTCTCTTCGAGCAGCACCTCGCTGGTGGGGCTGTACTGGATGCCGGCTCCGGCGATCCGGCGCAGGTCGTCCGGGTTGTACGCCATGCCCGAGCCCAGGCCGCCCATGGTGAAGGACGGGCGCACCACCATCGGGTAGCCCAGTTCGTCGGCGGCGGCGAAGGCCTCGTCCATCGAGTGCACGATCACCGACTTGGCGGATTCGGCGCCGCAGCGTTCGACGACGCCCTTGAACTTCTCGCGGTCTTCACCGAGCTCGATGGCGGCGATGTTCGCACCGATCAGCTCCACGTTGTACTTCTCCAGCACGCCGTTCTTGTCCAGCGCGATCGCCGTGTTCAAGGCGGTCTGGCCGCCCAGCGTGGGCAGCACGGCGTCCGGGCGCTCCTTGGCGATGATCTTTTCGACCACCTCGGGCGTGATCGGCTCCACGTACGTGGCATCGGCGAACTCCGGGTCCGTCATGATGGTCGCCGGGTTGGAGTTGACCAGGATGACCCGCAGGCCTTCCTCCTTCAGCACGCGCAGCGCCTGGGTGCCGGAATAGTCGAATTCGGCCGCCTGGCCGATCACGATCGGACCGGAACCGATGACCAGGACGGATTTAAGATCTTCTCTCTTGGGCATTACTTGCTTTCCTTCGTGGTCTCGGAAGTCGTCGCGGAAGCCGGCTCCGCAGCCGTCTCGGCGGCGCTCTTAGCGGGGCTCTCAGCGGCGGTCCCGGTCTGGGTGCTGCGGGAATCCATCAGGTCGGAGAAACGGTCGAACAGCGTGGCCGCATCGTGCGGGCCGGCGGCCGCTTCCGGGTGGAACTGGACGGAAAAGGCGGGAATGTCGAGGCAGGCGAGGCCCTCGACGACGTCGTCGTTCAGGCAGACGTGGCTGACTTCCACCCGGCCGAAGCGCTCCTCCGGTGCCAGCGTCGGGCCGTCCAGCGGGGCGTCGACGGCAAAGCCGTGGTTCTGCGAGGTGATTTCGACCTTGCCGGTGCGCCGGTCCATCACCGGCACGTTGATACCGCGGTGGCCGTAGCGCAGTTTGTAGGTGCCGAAGCCCAGCGCGCGGCCCAGGATCTGGTTGCCGAAGCAGATGCCGAAGAACGGCAGTCCGGCATCGAGCACCTTGCGCAGCAGCAGCACCTGGCGGTCGGCGGTGGCGGGGTCGCCGGGGCCGTTGGACATAAACATGCCGTCGGGCGAGACAGCCTGGACGTCCTCGAAGGTTGCGGTGGCCGGCAGCACGTGCACCCGGATGCCGCGCTCGGCGAACCGGACCGGAGTCATCGCCTTGATGCCCAGGTCGAGGGCGGCGACGGTGAACCGCGGCTCGCCCTCCCAGCCATGGTCTGCCGGTTCGACGACGTAGGCTTCGGTGACGCTGACCTCTTCGGCCAGCCGGGAGCCTTCCATCGACGGTTGCGCGAGGACCTCGGCCACCAGCACCGTGGCGGAGCGGTCGGCTGCCTCGCCGGAGAAGATGCCGGCCTTCATCGCGCCGCGCTCACGCAGGTGGCGGGTCAGCGCCCGGGTGTCCACGCCCTGGATGCCCACGATGCCCTGGTTGACCAGTTCGTCGTCCAGGCTGCGCTCGGAGCGCCAGTTGGACGGACGTCGCGCTGGATCGCGGACCACGTAGCCGGCCACCCAGATTTTGCGGGACTCGGCGTCCTCGTCGTTCACCCCGGTGTTGCCGATGTGCGGTGCTGTCTGCACCACCAGCTGGCGGGCGTAGGACGGATCGGTGATGGTCTCCTGGTAACCGGTCATCCCGGTGGCAAAGACCGCCTCGCCCAGTGCGGTTCCCTGGGCGCCGTAGCTGCGGCCGCGGAAGGTCCGGCCGTCTTCGAGCACCAGCAGCGCCGGTGCGGTTGCGAAGGTTGATTCTGCGCTCACGATGTTTCCTAGTCTTCCTGTACGGCGGGTAGGTATGTCTGCAGCTGCGCCAGCAGCGGTTGTTTATCGGCGGCCTGCCGGGTGCGGAAGGCGGTGTCGACGTCGCGCTCCCCCAGTTTCCACGTGATCACGGCGAGCCCTTCGGATTCCACGAACTTGCCCACCATGCCGCTCTCGGTGCGCACACCGGAGATGGTTGCGGCCGGAATGTAGAGGTCGGTGGAGCCGGGGCGTTCGATCAGCACGCCGTGCGGGTAAGTCCGCAGCGCGGCCTTGGTCCGGACGCCCAGGCCGTGCACGGCCACGCGGTCCAGCCAGTCCCCCGCCGTCGTCGTGACCACATACATGCCTTCGTAGTAGCCGGTGGGGTTGGCGGTGTCCGCCGGAATCTGCGGCAGCGGCGCGATGTCCTGCTGGCGCTTGAGCCGGTTCCGCCAGCCCACCGCCACCAGCACCAGGAGCACGACGGCGACGGCGAGCATCACCAGGCCTGCTTGGAGTTGGTTCATCTAGCCCTCCTCTGCCGGCCGGGCTGGCGTGTTCAGGGCGCCGTTCAGCACGGTGGGGTGTCCGTTGAGGAAGGTGGCCTCCACGCGGCCGGGCAGCTGCCGGCCGGCGAAGGGCGAGTTCCGGCCCTTGGTGGCCATGGCCGACGGGTCCACCGTCCAGCGGGCGGCGGGATCGACCAGCGTGATGTTGGCTGCCGATCCGGTGGACAGCGGCTGGCCTTGGCCGGCCAATCGGCCGATCCGCGCCGGCATGGCGGAGGTGATCCGGGCGAAGTCCGCCCAGCCGATCAGCCCGAATTCGATCATGGTGTGCTGCACCACGGACAGCGCGGTCTCCAGTCCGGTCATGCCCATCGCAGCCTGCGCCCACTCGCATTCCTTCGCCTCGGAGGGGTGCGGGGCGTGGTCGGTGCCGATCACGTCGATGGTGCCGTCGGCCAGGCCGGCGCGCAGCGCCTGCACGTCCTCGTCGGTGCGCAGCGGCGGGTTGACCTTGTAAACCGGGTCGTAGCTGCGCACCAGTTCGTCGGTCAGCCACAGGTGGTGCGGCGTGACCTCGGCGGTAACCTTGATGCCGCGGGCCTTGGCCCAGCGGATGATCTCCACCGATCCTGCCGTCGAGACATGGCAGACGTGCAGCCGCGAGTCCACGTGCTGGGCCAGCAGCACGTCGCGGGCGATGATGCTCTCCTCGGCCACGGCCGGCCAGCCGGTCATCCCCAGCACCGCCGAAACGGTTCCCTCGTTCATCTGCGCCCCGTCGGTCAGCCGCGGCTCCTGCGCATGCTGGGCGATCACGCCGTCGAATGCTTTGACGTATTCCAGCGCGCGGCGCATCAGCACCGGATCCGAGACGCAGATCCCGTCATCGGAGAACACCCGGACCCGGGCGCGGGAATCGGCCATCGCGCCGAGCTCGGCCAGCCGCTCACCGGCCAGCCCCACAGTCACAGCGCCCACCGGGCGGACGTCGGCCCAGCCGGCGCTGCGGCCCAGCGTGTAGACCTGCTCGACCACGCCGGCGGTGTCGGCCACCGGCGATGAGTTAGCCATCGCGTGCACCGCAGTGAAGCCGCCCAGGGCGGCGGCGCGGGTGCCGGTCTCCACCGTCTCCGCGTCCTCGCGCCCCGGCTCGCGCAGGTGCGTGTGCAGGTCCACCATGCCGGGCAGCGCAATCAGACCGTCGGCGTCAATCACGACGGCGTCTGCCGCACTGAGCGCGCTGCCGACCTCGGCGATCTTTCCGTCGCGGACCAGCAGGTCGGCCCGGTCCCCGCCGGTGAGCGAGGCCCCGCGGATCAGGTAGCTGGTCTGGGAGTTGGACGCGGTGTTGGACTCGGTCACTTGGCCTCCTGGGCGGCAGTGGGTGCGGGAGCGGCGGACACGGTGCCGCCGGACAGCAGAAGGTAGAGGGCGGCCATCCGGACGGCCACACCGTTGCGGACCTGGTCCAGCACGGTGGACCGCGGCGAGTCGGCTGCGGCGGAGGAAATTTCCAGCCCGCGGTTCATCGGGCCGGGGTGCATGATGATGGTGCCGTCGCGGCCGGAGGCGTCCAGCGCCGCCAGCCTGAGGTCGTTGAAGCCCCAGCGGCTGGAGTACTCCTGCGTGGACGGGAAGTAGGCGGCGTTCATCCGCTCGCCCTGGACGCGCAGCATCATCACGGCGTCCGTCCCGGCGGCCAGCGTGGCGTCCAGGTCATAGCTGATGGTGCACGGCCACTCGCGGCTGCCCACCGGCAGCAGCGTGGGCGGCGCCACCATGGTGACCTCGGCGCCCAGCGTGCGCAGCAGCCACAGGTTGGAGCGGGCCACCCGGGAGTGCAGGATGTCCCCGACGATGGCCACCTTCATGCCGGACAGGTCCGTGCCGGTGGAGGCGGTGCCGTTGAGCTTGGCCCAGGTGCGCCGCAGCGTGAACGCATCCAGCAGCGCCTGGGTGGGGTGCTCGTGGGTGCCGTCGCCGGCGTTGACCACGGTGGCGTCGATCCAGCCGGAACCGGCCAGCCGTGCCGGTGCCCCGGAGGCCCAGTGCCGGATCACGACGGCGTCGGCGCCCATCGCTTCCAGGGTCTGCGCGGTGTCCTTGAGCGATTCGCCCTTGGACACGGAGGATCCCTTGGCGGCGAAGTTGATCACGTCGGCCGAGAGCCGCTTAGCGGCGGCCTCGAAGGAGATGCGGGTGCGGGTGGAGTCCTCGAAGAAGAGGTTGACCACGGTGCGGCCGCGCAGCACGGGGAGTTTCTTGACCTCGCGCAAGGACACGGCGGACATTTCCTCGGCGGTATCCAGGATCTGCACCGCGTCGGATTTGGCCAGGTCCGCGGTGGACAGCAGGTGTTTCATGCGCTGAAGTCCTCGATCACTACCTCGTCGGCGGCCGGGCTGCCGTTGTTCGTATCAATTTCGGCCAGCCGGACCCGGACCTTTTCCACCGAGGAGGTGGGCAGGTTTTTGCCGACGTGGTCGGCCCGGATCGGGAGCTCGCGGTGCCCGCGGTCCACCAGGACGGCCAGCCGGACAATTCGGGGCCGGCCCAGATCCACCAGGGCGTCCAGGGCTGCGCGGATGGTGCGGCCGGAGTAGAGCACGTCGTCCACCAGCACCACCACCTTGTCGTCGATGCCGGCTGCCGGCAGCTGGGTGGGCAGCGGGGTGCGCGTGGGGTGGCGGCGGAGGTCGTCGCGGAACATGGTCACGTCCAGCTGTCCGATGATGTCTTCGGCAGCGACGGAGGGATCGGCGGCGGCGATTTTGGCTGCCAGCCGCCGGGCCAGCGGATACCCACGGCGTGGAATGCCCAGCAGGACCAGGTCTTGGGACCCCTTGTTCGCCTCGAGGATTTCGTGGGCGATACGGGTCAATGCGCGGTTGATGTCCGCTTCGGCAAGTACAACTCGCGACGATGCCGGCTGTTGCGCCGGCGAGTCGGTGCTCATCTTTTGCCGCCTCCTTCCCCGCCTCACTGGACGGAATTTAAAGGTTGCTTGCGCCCTCAAAACTACCACGGCCAGCCCCGCCCGATTGCTTCGTGACGGCCGCACGACGGCGATCTGGTGCCGATGTGCGCAAGCTCACCGAACGTCGGGCCGCCGGCGGCTGGTGTCCGACGCGCATAGGCTGGCCGGACCGGACGCGTCGACAGCGGACGCCCGCCGCACAGGCCGGCGGCCCTCGTCGCATCGACGGTCTGGTGGCAACCCCGTTCCCAACCGGACGCGGCGACGGCAGTTGCCCGGCACATGAGCAGGCCGGGCCGGGACGCGGCGACGGCGGGTGCCCGCTAAAGGTGGGCACCCGCCGTCGTCCGTGGGGATGGTGGCTGAACAGGCGCCTTAAGCCAGCAGCGTGGGCTTGAGCTGCTGCAACCGGCCCAACAGGCCGTTGACGAAGGAGGGCGACTCGTCCGTTGACAGAGTCTTGGCCAACTCCACGGCCTCGCTCACCGCGACACCGTCGGGCACGTCGTCGTTGTAGAGCAGTTCCCACGAGCCGACGCGCAGGATGATCCGGTCCACCGCGGGCATCCGGTCCAGCGTCCAGCCCTGCGCGTAGGTGGCGAGGAACTCGTCGATGGTGGGCTGCAGGGCGGCGACACCCTCCACGATCTGCGCTGTGTAGGGGTTGATCACCTGATCGGTCTTGTCCCGACCGGCCAGCGCCTCGGCAGCACTCACGCCGCGCTGCTCGGCTTCAAAAAGGACGTCGACGGCCCTGCGGCGGGCCTTGCCGCGGGCTGAAGTAGGGGCACTCACTAGTCGTTGACTCGTCCCAGGTAGTCGCCGCTGCGGGTGTCGACCTTGACCTTGGTGCCGGTCTCCAGGAACAGCGGAACCTGGATCTGGTAGCCGGTCTCGACGGTGGCGGGCTTGGTGCCGCCGGTGGAGCGGTCGCCCTGCAGGCCGGGCTCGGTGTAAGTGATCTCCATGACCACGGAGGCCGGCAGCTCGATGTAGAGCGGGGTGCCGTCGTGCATGGCGATGTTGACCTTGATGTTTTCCAGCAGGAAGTTCTCGTCATCGCCGACAACCGGACCGGGCACGGTGACCTGGTCGTAGTCCTGCACGTCCATGAAGACGAAGTCGTCGCCGTCCTTGTACAGGTAGGTGTAATCGCGGCGGTCCACCGTGGCAGTTTCGATCTTCAGGCCGGCGTTGAACGTCTTGTCCTGGATCTTGCCGCTGACGACATTCTTGATCTTGGTGCGCACGAACGCGCCGCCCTTGCCCGGCTTCACGTGCTGGAACTCAATGACGTTCCACAGCTGGCCGTCCAGTTTCAGCACGGTGCCGTTCTTGATGTCGTTGGTTGTGGCCACAGTTTCACTTTCGTCGATGATGGCGGGCCGCCGGCGGAAGGTCCGCCCGGCCCGGAGCGAAGTCCAGCAGACATTCTACCTGCTGGCGGCCTGCCTGCCCGAAGCGGCCGGGGTTTCCGGGATCAATCCGGCCGGGACCGGTGGGTTCGAGCCGACTGGTGGAGCCGGCGTGTTCGGGGTGCGAGTGCCGGCGGCGCGGCATGTTCTTCAGGGCAGGGCATCCCTGTCCAGGACGGGGTTTAGCTGCGAGGGCATGGTCTATGGACCCGCCCTCGCGGATATACCCAGCCCTGGCGGCCGCCACGAACGAGGGAACGGATCCGAGGCGTGGGGAGGACGACGACGGGCGCCCGGGACCCTCGGGGAACGACGACGACTGGCGCCCGGGGCCCTCGGGGGCGACGACGTACGCCCGGGGATCGTCGCGGAAGGACGACGGATGCCCGGCCCCGTGTCCCTGCTGTGCCTGAGCCAAGCTGTCCAAGTTCAGCAGGAATTGTCCAACTTTTCGAAGCGCCCGGGCCCCTGACCTGCTGAAACGTCCGGGGCCCCGCCAAAACGTGGATAGCAGGGCGCAGAAAAGCACTTGGGGTCGGGCGGCGGGGTGCCCGGTTCAGGGCGCAGAGCCGCCCGTCTACCGGCCCGCACCCCCGCGCCGCCCGGCGGCGTCCTACGCGGCGATTTCCTGGTAGGCGGCGAACAGCAGCGAGGTGTCCGGCACGTCGAGGATGCCGGGCTTGGCCAGACCATCCAGCACCACGAACCGGAGCAGGTCGCCGCGGGCCTTCTTGTCCCGCTTCATGCCGTCCAGCAGCGCGGCCCAGCGGTCGCGGCGGTAGGTCACGGGAAGCCCGAGGGAGCTCAGGATCGCCTGGTGCCGGTCGGCGGTGGCGTCGTCCAGCCGGCCCACCATCCGGGAGAGCTCGGCGGCGAAGGCAAGGCCGATCGACACGGCGGCGCCGTGCCGCATCTGATAGCGCTCGGCCAGTTCAATCGCGTGGCCGAGAGTGTGCCCGTAGTTGAGGAACTCACGGCGTCCGGACTCGCGCAGGTCGGCGGACACCACCTCGGCCTTGACCCGGATGGAGCGCTCGATGATCTCCCGGAGCTGGGCAGTGCCGGCGGTGCTGGCCGCCGCGGGGTCGGCCTCAATCAGGTCAAGGATGACCGGATCGGCGATGAAGCCGCACTTGACCGCCTCGGCCATTCCGGTGATCAGTTCGTTCGGCGGCAGCGTCTGCAGCGCGTCCAGGTCGGCCAGTACGGCGGCCGGCGGGTGGAAGGCGCCCACCAGGTTCTTTCCCTCGGCGGTGTTGATGCCGGTCTTGCCGCCGACTGCGGCATCGACCATGCCCAGCAGGCTGGTGGGGATGTGCACCACCTTGACGCCGCGCAGCCACGTCGCGGCCACGAAGCCGGCCACGTCGGTGACCGCTCCACCGCCCACCGCCACAATGGCGTCCGAACGGGTGAAGTCGTTCTTGCCCAGCACTTCCCAGCAGAACGAGGCCACTTGGATGTGCTTGCCTTCCTCCGCGTCCGGGATCTCGGCGGTCAGCGCCTCCATTCCGTTCGAGGCCAGGTCCTCACGCACGGCGTCGCCGGTGGCACGCAGCGCCCGCGGATGGATCACCAGCACCTTGCGGACCCGCTCCCCCAGCACCTGCGGCAGCCGGCCCAGCAGCGCATGGCCAACAACGACGTCGTACGCCTCCTGGGGGGTGTTCCCGGTGACGGGGATGACGGTTGCCTCGGGGGTGTTGCTCACGGTTCGTGCCTTTCCTCAAGCAGATTCTTCAGTTCGGCCAGCAGCTGCTGCTGGCTCTTGCCGCGGGTGTCCAGCACCAGGTCGGCCAGGCGCTCGTAGACCGGCCGCCGCTGCCGGAGCGTCTCGGTCCAGCGGCCCACGGGGTCACCGGCGAGCAGCGGCCGCCCGGTGTCCTTGATGATGCGCGGACGCACCGTGTCCACGTCAATGTCCAGGAACACCACGGTGCAGTTGGCCAGCAACTGCTGCGTGCCGGTGTCCAGGATGGCGCCGCCGCCCAGCGAGACCACGGCGGGCGGCTTGCCTTCGGCGAGCAGCGTAGCCACTTCGCGGGCCTCAAGTTCGCGGAAGGCATGCTCGCCCAGCGACGTGAAGATCGCGGGAATCGGCCCGTGCCGTTCCACCAGCCGCTTGTCGCTGTCGGCGAACGCGAGTCCGTGCCGGCTGGCAAACTGGCTGCCCAGCGTCGATTTGCCCGACGCCATCGGCCCAATCAGCACCAGGTGGCGCCCCAGCCGCATCGGTTCCCCGGCCGCCACTACTGGCCGATCGAATCCAGCGACTCCGGGATGGCCGCCAGATAGGACCGCAGGTTGCGTGCCGTCTCGGCCACGGAGTCGCCGCCGAACTTCTCGATGACTGCGTCGGCCAGCACCAGGGCCACCATGGCCTCGGCAACGACGCCGGACGCCGGCACCGCGCAGACATCGGAACGCTGGTGGTGGGCCTTGGCCGGCTCGCCGGTGCTGACGTCGATGGTAGCCAGGGCGCGGGGCACCGTGGCGATGGGCTTCATGGCCGCACGGACACGCAGCGTCTCGCCGATGCTCATGCCGCCTTCGATGCCGCCGGCGCGGTTGGTGGCACGCACGATGGTGCCGTGCTCGTCGCGGACAATTTCGTCGTGGGCGGCGGATCCACGGCGGGCGGCGGTGAGGAAGCCGTCCCCCACCTCCACTCCCTTGATCGCCTGGATGCCCATCAGCGCGGCGGCCAGCCGGGCGTCCAGCCGACGGTCCCAGTGCACGTAGCTGCCCAGTCCCGGGGGCAACCCGTAGGCCAGCACCTCGACGACGCCGCCCAGGGTTTCTCCTTCCTTGTGCGCCTGGTCCACTTCCTGCACCATGGCCAGCGATGTTTCGGCGTCGAAGCAGCGCAACGGATCTTCGTCCAGGGCCAGCACGTCGTCCGGAACCGGAACCCGGCTACCTTCGGGAACCGAAACCCGGCCAACGGCGGTGGTATGGCTGACCAGCCGGATGCCCAGCGCGGAGAGGAACTTTCCGGCTACCGTGCCCAGCGCTACCCGGGCGGCTGTCTCGCGGGCGCTGGCTCGTTCCAGCACCGGACGGGCTTCGTGGAAGCCATACTTCTGCATGCCGGTGAAGTCAGCGTGCCCGGGCCGGGGCCGGGTGAGCGGGGCGTTGCGGGCCAGATCCTCCAACTGTGCAGGATCGACCGGGTCGGCGGACATCACGGTTTCCCACTTGGGCCATTCGGTGTTGGCTACTTCGATGGCTACCGGGCCGCCCTGGGTCAGGCCGTGGCGGACGCCGCCCACCAGGGTGACTTCGTCCTTTTCGAATTTCATCCGGGCGCCGCGGCCATAGCCCAGACGCCGCCGCGCCAGCGCATCCTGCACCTCGGCTGCTGTCAGTTCGACGCCGGCGGGGACGCCTTCGATAATTCCTACCAGGGCCGGACCATGGGATTCACCGGCGGTTAACCAACGCAACATGGATTCAATACTGCCATGCATCCGGGGGCGGTTTAGCGCCGCGGTGCACCCACCGCGTCACACATCACATTTGTGACATCGGCGGTGTGGCTGAAGCGGTCGCCGGCGAACAGCCGCACCTGTTCCACCGCCTGGTAGATGAGCATTTCCAGGCCGTGCACCACCGAGCCGCCTTGGCCCTGCCAGACCGCTGCCAGCTCGCTGGGCCACGGATCGTACGCCACATCGAGCAGCACGCACCCGCCGCGGTCCGCTCCCGGCTGGGCCGCCAGCTGTGCAGCCAACGGGTCGGCAGAATGCGGCGGCAGGGTGCAGACCACCGTGCCGGCCAATTGAATTGCTGCTGCTGCCTGGTCCCAGCCGGCCACCTGGAGCGGGAGTCCGAGGTGCCGGGCGATGGCCTGCACGTTATGCGACTTCGCCGGATCCCGCAGGCACAGGGTCACGCTGGACGGTTTCAGCTCCGCCAGGGCCGCGGCAGCGGCCGCAGCGGTGCCGCCGCCGCCGAGAATGACTGCCGGCCGGCCCTCCTGGGCCCCGCCGTGGCGCAGCGCCCCGACGATTCCCGCGACGTCGGTATTGTGGCCGGACAGCGTCACCCGACCCTCGCCGTCGTATTGGGGAACCACGGTGTTGAGCACGCCCAGCAGATCCACCAGCGGGCTGGTGCGGTCCATCTGGCCGACCATCGCCGCCTTCAGCGGCATGGTGACCGACAGGCCCGCCCACCCCCGCTCGCTGCGCAGGGTCTCGACGAACCGCGGCAACTGGTCCACGGTGACGTCGATGGCACGGTAGCTGCAGTCGAAGCCGATCAGCTCATAGGCGGCTTGATGCAGCGCGGGCGACCGGGAGTGGCCGATCGGGTGCCCGAGCACCGCAGCCTGGTACCGGCGGGCAGCCGGCAGCGTGCCGCCGGTCGCGTGGCCGGCAGAGGTGCCGCCGGACACGCGGTCGACATGCACACCGTCGGCAGACACGCTGTCGGCGGGACCGGCGGTCAACTGCACCGGCCCTCTTTCTGAGTGCTGCACCACTGCTGGTATTCCTTGGTGTACGCGTTGTGCTGTTCCAGCGTCTCGGCGAACTTCGTCTCGCCGGTGTCCAGGTTGACCGTCACCCAGTAGTAGTAGGGCACGTCGGCCGGGCTAGCGGCCGCGTCGATGGCCGGTCCGCCGGGTGAGTTGATCGGTCCGGCGGGCAGCCCGGTGTGCGCGTAGGTGTTGTAGGGGTTGGACTTGTCCGCCTTTTCCTCCGGCGTGATGTCGTAGCCCTTCCGGCCCAGCCCGTAGGTCACCGTGGCGTCCGACTGGATCAGGCCGTTCGTTTCGGTGTTGTCCGGCTTTAACCGGTTCTGGATGGCGCCGGCCACCGTGGCGTAGTCGGCTTCGCCGGCCTCGGCCTCGATGATGCTGGCGATGGTCAGCACCCGGAACTGTTCCTGCGGATCGGAAATTCCGTCCTTGGTCAGCCGGTCCACGGTGTTGCCCACCAGTTCGGTGAGAATGTCCTTGGCGCTGGTCTCCAACGGCCAGCGGTACTCGCCGGGGAAGAGATAGCCTTCCAGATTGCGCGCGTCCTCGGGCAACCCGAACTGCTGCGGGTTTTTGGCCAGTTCAGCAAACTCGGAGGCCGGGATCTGCGTGCCTTCGCTCAGTGCCGCGAAAACCTCTTCTTCGCGCCAGGTGCGGTTGATGGCGGCGTAGGAGACCTTCTCCCCCACGTCCTCCAACAGGATGGCTGCGGCGTCGGCGGCCGGCAGCTTGTATTGCATCTGGTAGTCACCGGGCTGAACCTCACGGCCGTCCGCTTGGCTGGCCAGTTCGCCCAGGAAGGTCTCGCTGTTGGAGATGATGTCCTGCTCCACCAAGGACTCGGCGATCACCAGCGGGCCAGCGCCCTGTTGCACCGTGAAGGTGACTTGTCCCTCGCCGGGGCCCGGATAGTCTTCGGGGCCGCCGCCCATGCCCAGCAGGTTCTGCAGGAACAGCACCACGCCAACCAGGCCCGCGGCGAAGACCGCGAAGACCACCAGCATGATGGTGTTGCGCCGCCGGCGGGCGCGCTTCTTGGTGCGGACCGGACGCTTCCGGCCGGAGGCAGGTTCGTCCTCGAAAAAGTCCAGCCGACCGTCGTGGTAAATCTGGCCGTCATCCTCGTAGCCCGGGTCGGCGTCGGCAGCTTGCCAGTCGCGCTCTGCGGAGTAAGGGGCACTGTCCGCCCCACGTGCCGCGGAGCCGGCGGCACCCGCGGCATATTCTGCGTCGGGTTCTGCCTCTGGCTGTGGCTCCGGCTGCGGACGACGGCGGGGCTCACCGCGGGCGGGCACGTGATGCTGGATCACGGTGGCCGGCTCCGGGTCGTCCCAGCCGGTAGCCGGTTCGTCCGCTGCGGGAGCGTCGGGGGGCGCGGCCGGCTGGCTGGCCGGATCGGGCCAGGCCTCGTCCGCGGGCGGCTCTTCCCATTCGGGTACCGCGTCGTCGTCCCAGTAAGGGGGAACGGTGTCGTCAAAGCGCGGATCAGCGGCCTGGCGTCCGCGCGCGGCTCGCCGGGACGGCAGGTTGGTCCAGTCGTCGGGGTGCTTACTCACGTTCCCGGATCCCCGCTTCGATCATGTCCGTGCGAAATCGTCGGCTCCTCATGGCTGGCGTCCGGCACATCTCGGCCGGCGGGCGGTGCGACAGGTGTCCCCACGTCCTGTCCTTGGGCCCGTTGCATGTCAATGGCCTGCTGCAGGATACCTACCGCAGCTACCTGATCAACCACTTTACGATGTTGACGCGTATCCATGCCAGCATCGCGCAATCCACGGTGCGCCGCCACGGTGGTCAGGCGTTCATCAATCAGGCTGACGCTGGCCGGCGATCCGGCCGCGGCCAGTGCCGCGGCCAGCTTGCGGGCGTAGCTGCGGGCCATCTCGGTGGACGCAGATTCGCCGCCGGAAAGTGTCCGCGGAAGTCCCACGAAAACCTGGACAGCTCCCCGTTCAGCGGCCTCGCGCACCAGCACCCTGATGTCGCTGTCCTTCTTGGCGTCGCGCTTCAGGGTGCGCACCGGCGTGGCCAGGATCCCGTCCGGATCACAGCTGGCCACGCCCACGCGCACTGCACCGACGTCCACACCGAGTTTGGTGCCGCGCGGATAGTCGGTCGAAGACACGATGCCGGGCCCCTAGCGGTTCGCGACCGCGGCCGTCACGGCGGCCAGTGCCTCGTCGATCTTGGCTGCATCGGATCCGCCGCCCTGGGCAACGTCGTCCTTGCCGCCGCCGCCGCCACCCAGCACCCCGGCGGCGACCTTGACCAGCGCACCGGCCTTGACACCGGCGGCGCGTGCCGCCTCGTTGGTCGCCACCAGGATCAGCGGACGGCCGTTGGCCACGCCCGTCATCGCCACGGTGACCGGCTCGGAGCCCAAGCGCGTCCGCAGGTCCAGGGCCAGGTTGCGCAGGTCGTCGGCGCCGTTGAGGTCGCCAACGTTGTGCGCCAGCAAGCGGATGCCTGCCACGTCCTGCGCCTGGGAGACCAGCGCGCCGGCGGAGGCTGCCAGTTGTTCCTTGCGCAGCTTGTCCAGTTCCTTCTCAACGGACTTCAGCTTGGCCAGCGTGGCGGCGATGCGCTCGGGCAGCTGGGCGCCGGGAACCTTGAGCATCTCGGACAGCTCGGTCACCAGTGCGCGCTCGGCGGCCATGTGGCGGAAGGCCTCCATGCCCACGAACGCCTCCACCCGCCGGTTGCCGGAGCCCACGGAGGCCTCGCCCAGCAGCATCAGCGAGCCGATCTGCGAGGTGCCCTCCACATGGGTGCCGCCGCAGAGTTCGCGAGACCAGGCGCCGTCGATCTCCACCACGCGCACGGTGTCCCCGTAGGCCTCGCCGAAGAGCGCCGTGGCGCCCAGCTCGCGGGCCTGGGCCAGCGGCATCACGCGGGTCTGGACCTCGAAGTTGTTGCGGATGGCCAGGTTGGAAACCTCTTCGACCTCCGACTTGGCGGCGTCGGAGAGGCCCTCGCCCCAGGAGAAGTCGAAGCGGAGGTAGCCGGCCTTGTTGAAGGAACCGCGCTGCAGCGCCTCCGGGCCCAGGATCTGGTGCAGGGCGGCGTGGATGATGTGCGTGCCGGAGTGCGCCTGCTCGCCGGCGTGGCGGCGCTGCGCGTCCACTGCGGCCTGGACCGTGGCGCCGGCGGGCAGTTCGCCTTCGCGGACCACGGCCTTGTGCACGCTCAGGCCCTTGACCGGCTTCTGCACGTCCAGCACCTCGACCACGAACCCGTCGCCGGTGATCAGCCCGACGTCGGCGGCCTGGCCGCCGGCCTCGGCGTAGAACGGGGTCGCGTCGAGCACCAGCTCGATTTCCTCGCCCTGGCCGGCGAAACCTCGCACCTCGCCGCCGCGGACAATGCCGCGCACGGTGGACTCGGTGTTCAGCTCGTCGTAGCCGGTGAAAACGGTTTCGCCCTCGGCCAGCATTTCGCGGAAGACGGTCACGTCGGCGTGGCCCAGCTTCTTACCGCGGGCATCGGCCTGGGCGCGCTGGCGCTGCTCGGCCATCAGCGTGCGGAAACCGGCCTCGTCCACCTGCAGGCCCGCTTCTTCGGCCATTTCCAGCGTGAGGTCGATCGGGAAGCCGTAAGTGTCGTGCAGGGTGAAGGCATCCTCGCCGGAAAGCGGCTTCGACGCGGCCTTCGATTCCTTCACGGCCTCTTCCAGCCGCGCGGTGCCGGAGGCGATGGTGCGCAGGAAGGCCTTCTCTTCGGCATAGGCGATCCGGCTGATCCGCTCAAAGTCGTCCGCCACCGCCGGGTAGGTGCCCTTCATGGCGTCGCGGGAGACCGGCAGCAGCTCCGGCAGGCATGCCTTTTCCACACCGAGCAGGCGCATGGCGCGCACGGCACGGCGGATCAGGCGGCGCAGCACATAGCCACGGCCCTCGTTGGAGGGGGTCACGCCGTCGGAAATCAGCATCAGTGCCGAGCGGATGTGGTCGGCGACCACGCGCAGCCGCACGTCGTCGGTGTGGTGCGGGTCGTCGTCGGACTCGGCGCTGGTGTATTCCCGACCGGAAATTTCCGCAGCTTTGTCCAGCACGGGGCGGACCTGGTCCGTCTCGTACATGTTCTCCACGCCCTGCAGGATCATCGCGAGGCGTTCCATGCCCAGGCCGGTGTCAATGTTCTTCTGCGGCAGCTCGCCGAGGATCTCGAAGTCTTCCTTACCGATGCCGGCGCCGCGCTGGTACTGCATGAAGACCAGGTTCCAGATCTCGATGTAGCGGGTCTCGTCGGCGATCGGGCCGCCCTCGATCCCGTACTCCGGACCGCGGTCGTAGAAGATTTCCGAGCAGGGGCCGGCCGGGCCGGGCTGGCCGGTGGACCAGTAGTTGTCCTTCTTGCCGGATTTCTGGATCCGGTCGGCCGGGACACCTACCTGGTCGCGCCAGATGGCGAGGGCTTCCTCATCCTCTTCGTAGACGGTGATCCAGAGCTTCTCCGGCGGCAGGCCGTAGCCGCCCTGCTCCACCGGGCTGGTCAGCAGTTCCCAGGCCATCGCGATGGCCTGCTCCTTGAAGTAGTCGCCGAAGGAGAAGTTGCCGCACATCTGGAAGAACGTGCCGTGCCGGACCGTCTTGCCGACCTCTTCGATGTCCGCGGTGCGGATGCACTTCTGCACGCTGGTGGCGCGCGGGTACGGCGGCGTTTCGCGCGCGGTCAGGTACGGGATGAACGGCACCATGCCCGCCACGGTGAACAGCAGCGAAGGGTCCGGCGACACCAAGGACGCCGACGGGACCACGGCATGGCCCTTTTTCTCGAAGAAGTCGAGCCAGCGGCGGACAATCTCGTGGGATTTCATGGTGCCTGTGTCTTACCTTCCAGGGTACAAACCGCCCGTGCGGGCCGGTGCGTGGCTTGAATGCCGTCCTAAAAAAACTTAGCGCGTGCGGACGTCGTCGGCGGAATCGATGCCCAGGGCCAGACGCAGGTCCGTTTCGCGTTCCTGCATTCCGTCCCGGACCGCGTCGGCGAAGGTGGCCACCGAATCGGCCACCTGTCCCAGCGCGCGGTTCAGTCCGGCCGGTCCCAGCGCGTCCCGCGTCTGGGAGAGCTTGCGGACCGCCAGCACGCCGATCGCCACACCTGCGGCCATCCAAATCATTCGCTTCATGTCGGTTCCTCTCGCGGATTAGCGGCCGCGGCGGCGCTTGCCCTCGGGCGCGCCCTTGCCGGCGGTGTTGAAGGCGCTGCGCACGCCGTAGGAGAAGGCTGCCACCTTGATCAGCGGCGAGCCCAGGGTCGCGGAGAGCAGCGACGTCAGGGCGGAAACATTGGCCGAGGCGTCCGACACGTTGTTGGAGATGCCGTCGACCTTCCGCAACTGTTCGTTGGTGGTGCTGACCGTGGTGGTGACTTCGCCAATCAACGGGGTGGTGCCGTCGCTGAGCTCGCGGATGGCCTGGCGCAGTTCATCAAACACTTTGCCGAGCTTCCATACCGGGATGGCCAGCAGGGCCACCAGCACCGCGAATACTCCCGCGGCGATCAGACCGGCGATATCTCCACCTGACATAGGTTCAAACGCTCCTCTTGTTGGTTGACGGCGTCATCCGGTCCGCGCGCAGCGCAGGCAAGCCTTGTGCTGCGGGGTCCGGCTGACGACGGCGGGGCGTGCCTAGTCCAGGCATCTTTCCCACCACTCTCATCACCTTACCTACTGAACAGCCCGCGGCCGATGCCGCGGGCTGTTCAGCGCCGCCTCCGTGCACGGAGGCGGCATCTCGCTGGGGTGGTTCCGTAGGTTTTCAGGCCCCGGAACTACGTTTCTAGCGAGCGTAGTATTCGACCACCAGCTGCTCTTCGCAGGTCACGGGAACCTCGGAGCGCTTGGGGCGGCGGACCAGGCGGGCCTGCAGCTTCTCCAAAGCAACATCGAGGTACGCCGGAACGTTGGGGAGCACGTCGCGGTGAGCGCCGGCAGCTGCCACCTGGAATGGGGGCATCTTTTCGGAGCGCTCGTGCACGTGGATCAGCTGGCCCTCGGAAACGCGGAAGGACGGGCGGTCCACGCGCTTGCCGTTGACCATGATGTGGCGGTGCACCACAAGCTGGCGGGCCTGGGCGATGGTGCGGGCGAAGCCGGCACGCAGCACCAGGGCGTCGAGACGCATTTCCAGCAGCTCGATCAGGTTTTCACCGGTCAGACCGGCGGTGTTGCGGGCTTCCTCGAAGACACGGGTCATCTGTGCTTCGCGGATGCCGTACTGGGCACGCAGACGCTGCTTTTCGCGCAGACGTACGGCGTAGTCACTGTCCTGCTTGCGGCGGGCGCGTCCGTGCTGGCCGGGGCCGTACGGACGACGCTCCATGTACTTCTCAGCCTTGGGCGTCAGGGCAATGCCAAGGGCACGCGAAATGCGGACCTTGCGGCGGGCTCGTGTGTTGTTAGCCACGATGTCCTTCCAGTTATGTGCGGTGTAATGGTTTGCTGGCCTCCAAGTCCCGGAGAGCGTTGGTCAACCGCTACCTTCAGCTACAGTCCGTCCCGGGCACGCTTCTCCCCTTCGCTGAAGAGCTTGAGGGATCGACGGCGCAAGAACGGCTTGCCAGTCAGCCAACCATTCTAGCATCAGCCAGCCGGCCGCCCTGCCACGTCTAGGCTGGCTGGATGCGAGCCATTCTGCAGCGCGCAAGCCGCGCCAGCGTCAGCGTCGACGGCACGGTAGTGGGTGCCCTGTCCGGCCCAGGCCTGGTGGTGCTGGTGGGCGCCACCCATGCCGACACCGGCCAGGACGCCGCGGTGCTGGCGGAGAAGATCTGGCGGCTGCGCATCCTGGACGGCGAGCTCTCCTGCGCCGATGCCGGCGCACCGCTGCTGGTGGTCAGCCAGTTCACGCTGTACGCAGATACCCGGCGCGGCCGGCGGCCGTCCTGGTCCGCGGCCGCGCCCGGTGAGGTCAGTGAACCGCTGCTGGATCACTTCGTCGCGGAGCTGCGCGGCTTGGGCGCCCAGGTGGCGACCGGTGTCTTCGGCGCCATGATGGAGGTGGAACTGGTGAACTCCGGCCCGTTCACCATCAGTCTGGACACCGAGGATTTCGCCAGGCCGCGCCGCGGGTAGGGCGGCCTGCCGTGGAGAAGCCGGGACCCCGCCGTCGTCAGGATCCGCGGATGATCTTGCGCAGCCGGTCCACCCGGGCCGAGATCTCCCGCTCCGCGCCGTTGGTGGTGGGTTCGTAGTAGTTCCGGCCCACCAAGTCGTCCGGCGCGTACTGCTGGGCGGCGATCCCGTGCGGGGCGTCGTGCGAGTACACATAGCCCTTGCCATGGCCCATCCCCTTGGCCCCCGCGTAGTGGGAGTCGCGCAGGTGGACCGGAACCCCTTGGCCGCGCCCCGCCCGGACGTCCGCCACCGCGGCGTTGATCGCGTCGTGGCAGGCCGGCGACTTCGGCGCCGTGGCGATGTGGACCACGGCCTGGGCCAACACCAGCCGGGCTTCGGGCATGCCGATCAATTGGACGGCCTGGGCCGCGGCGACCGCGGTCTGCAACGCGGTGGGATCGGCCATCCCCACGTCCTCGGAGGCGTGGACCATGATCCGGCGCGCCACGAAGCGCGGGTCCTCCCCCGCCTCCAGCATCCGCGCCATGTAGTGCAGCGCGGCGTCCACATCGGAGCCGCGCATCGACTTGATGAAGGCACTGGTGATGTCGTAGTGCTGGTCCCCTGCCTTGTCGTAGCGCAGGGCGGCACGGTCCGTGGCGCGCTCCGCGTGGCTGAGTTCCACCCGGACCGGGGCGCCGTCTTCGCCTTCCCCGCCGGACTCGCCCCAGGCCACGCCCGCGGCGGCCTCCAGCGAGGTCAGGCCGCGGCGGGCGTCGCCGGCGGCCAGCCGGACCAGGTGTTCCAGTGCCTCCTCGCTCAGCTCCACGCGGCCGGCCAGCCCGCGCTCGTCCTGGACCGCGCGCACCAGCAACTGCTCAATATCGTCCGCGGTCAGCGGCTTCAGGGTCAGCAGCAACGAACGGGACAACAGCGGCGAGACCACCGAGAAGGATGGATTCTCCGTGGTGGCGGCAACCAGCACCACCCAGCGGTTTTCGACGCCCGGCAGCAGCGCGTCCTGCTGTGCCTTGTTGAACCGGTGGATCTCATCCAGGAACAGCACCGTGGTGGTGCGGTGCAGGTCCCGGGCGGTCAGCGCCTCGTCCATCACCCGGCGCACGTCCTTGACGCCGGCGGTGATCGCGGAGAGCTCCACGAACTTGCGGCCCGGGCCGCGGGCGATCACGTGCGCCAGCGTGGTCTTGCCGGTGCCGGGCGGACCCCACAGCATGACCGACGACGGTCCCGCCGGTCCGGTGGCCGCACCGCCGGCCGCCAGCATGCGCAGCGGCGACCCGGGCTGGAGCAGGTGCTGCTGGCCCACCACGTCATCAAGCGTGCGCGGCCGCATCCGGACCGCCAGCGGACTGCGCGGACGCGTGGATCCGCCGCCGTCACCGGACGCCGAGTTGTGGCCGTGGCCGCTGCCCCCGCCGTCGTAGTCTTCGTCGTCACCCGCGGCTGCACTGAACAAATCACTCACACCGTCAAGGCTATCCGTTCATCCGCCCTGCTCCGCCGGCAGCGTCCAGGGCCGCGCCGGCGCGGTTCTGCCTGCGGTGCCGCGGCCCCGATGTCCCCGCAGGGCGCGCCGTCCGGTTAGTGCTCGAAGTCGATCCGCATCACTGCCCGGCGGGCGGTGGGGCGGCTGACTTCGCGGAAACCGGCCGCGGCGAAGATGCTGCGGCTGCCAACGTAGAGTTCACCCCACGTCATTTCCTGCCCGGGCTTCGGAATGAGCGGATACCCTTCGACGGCCCGGGCGCCGTTCTCCTGCGCCCAGGCCGGCACGGCCGCGGCCAGCGCCCTGCTAATGCCGCGGCGCCGGAACCCCGCCCGGGTCACGAAGCACACCGCGGCCCAGACGGTGCCGTCGTCCGGGTCGTCGTCGCGGCCGGCCCACACCACCCGGCTGGTCCGCAGGCGCCGGTAGGCGGTCCGCGGTTCCACCGCGCACCAACCGGCCGGCTCACCGTCCAAATAGGCCACCAGGCCGCTGGTGGAGGCGGCCGCCGGGTCACCGCAGCCGGTCTCGTCCCGGAGCCGGTAGGCCCGTTCCTCCACGTGCTCCTCCCGCCATTGGGCGGCCGGGGTCTGGAACCACTGGCACTGGCAGCGGGACGCCTCGCCGCGGACACCCAGGACTGTCTGCAGTTGGTCCCACGAGGATTCGTTCGCAGGCACGATCGCCACGTCGGCGCCGGTGTCCGTAGTCATGCCCCCAGCAGACAACACGGCGGGCGCGCACCACAAGAGGTGCGCGCCCGCCGTCGTCCGTCAGTGCCGAATGCGTTGCCGGACCGGTGCCCGGGTTGCTTGGCGCCGGGCTACTTGGCCTCAGACTCGGCCGACTCCTTGGCGGAGTCCTTATTCTGCTCCTTGGGCTGCGGCTTGGCGTCCACGCCCGCTTCCTTGCGCTGCTGCGGCGTGATCGCGGCCGGGGCAGCGGTCAGCGGATCGTAGCCGCCGCCGGTCTTCGGGAAGGCGATGACCTCGCGGATGGAATCCTCGCCGGCCAGCAGCGCCACCACGCGGTCCCAGCCGAACGCAATGCCGCCGTGCGGCGGGGCACCGTACTTGAAGCCTTCCAGCAGGAACCCGAACTTGGTCTGCGCCGACTCCTTGTCCAACCCCATCACCTTGAACACGCGCTCCTGCATGTCGCGCTTGTGGATACGGATGGAGCCGCCGCCGATCTCGTTGCCGTTGCAGACAATGTCGTAGGCGTAGGACAGCGCCGACTCCGGATCGGTGTCAAAGGTGTCCATGAACTCCGGCTTGGGCGAGGTGAAGGCGTGGTGCACGGCCGTCCACTTGCCGGAACCGACGGCCACGTCGCCCGAGGCCACGGCGGCTTCGGCGGGCTCGAACATCGGCGCGTCAACCACCCACACGAAGGCCCAGTCGCCGTCCTTGATCAGTCCGGTCCGGTGGCCGATTTCCACCCGGGCCGCGCCGAGCAGGCCGCGCGAGGCGGCGCGGTCGCCGGCGGCGAAGAAGATGCAGTCACCGGGCTTGGCGCCAACCGTGCCGGCCAGGTTTTCGCGCTCGAAGTCGGTGAGGTTCTTGGCCACCGGGCCGGTCAGCTCGCCGTCCTCCTGGACCAGCACGTAGGCAAGGCCCTTGGCGCCGCGCTGCTTGGCCCATTCCTGCCAGGCGTCCAGCGTGCGGCGGGCCTGCGAGGCGCCGCCGGGCATCACCACGGCCCCCACGTACGGGGCCTGGAAGACGCGGAAGGTGGTGTCCTTGAAGAAGTCGGTCAGCTCGGTCAGCTCCTGGCCGAACCGCAGGTCCGGCTTGTCCGAGCCGTACTTGTCCATCGCCTCGGCGTAGGTCATCCGCGCGATCGGGGTGCTGATTTCGACGCCGATCAGCCGCCACAGCGCCTGCACGATCCGCTCGCCCAGCGCGATGATATCGTCCTGGTCCACGAAGCTGGCCTCGATGTCCAACTGGGTGAACTCCGGCTGGCGGTCGGCGCGGAAGTCCTCGTCGCGGTAGCAGCGGGCAATCTGGTAGTACTTCTCGAAGCCGCCCACCTGCAGCAGTTGCTTGAACAGCTGCGGGGACTGCGGCAGCGCGTACCAGGAGCCGGGGGCCAGGCGTGCCGGCACCAGGAAGTCGCGGGCGCCTTCGGGCGTCGAGCGGGTCAGCGTCGGGGTTTCGATCTCCACGAATCCGTCGGCATGCAGCAGTTCGCGTGCCGTCCGGTTGACCTCCGAGCGCAACCGCAGCGCCTTCGACGGGCCGGGCCGGCGCAGGTCCAGGTAGCGGTGCTTGAGCCGGGCTTCCTCGCCCACCTCCACATGCTCGTCCACCTGGAACGGCAGCGGGTCGGCGGTATTGAGAACGACGACGTCCTCCGCGATGACCTCTACCTCGCCGCTGGCAAGGCCCGGGTTTTCGTTGCCCTCGGGGCGCTTCTCCACGGTGCCTTTGATCTGCAGCACGTATTCGTTGCGCAGCGCGTGGAAGACATCTTCTTCGCGGACCACCACCTGCGCCACGCCGGAGGCATCGCGCAGATCCAGGAAGGCCACACCACCGTGGTCGCGGCGGCGGGCCACCCAGCCGGCGAGGGTAACGGTTTGTCCGATGTGCTCGGCCCTGAGGGTGCCGAGGTCGTGTGTGCGCAGCACAACAGTCCTTCCGGTAGAACGAATTGCTCAGCTGTCCGCCCGCTGTTGTTTACCTGGTGCGGCGGCGGGGTACGGCTATGGTTAGTGGAGACGTACACGAGTTTACCGTTGATCACGCGGCGCCCCGGACCCGAACCCCGGCCCTGTGGCCCCAGCGGCCCGGCGGGCCGGAGACCCCGCGGGCCCCGCAGCTAGGAGCTGTGGCATCTGTGAGTAGTGAATCATCGCTGGAACGCCGGCTGGGCGGGGTGGACGCCACCACCGTGGGCGTGGGCTCCATGATCGGCGCGGGCGTCTTCGTGGTCTTCACTCCGGCCGCCGCAGCCGCCGGACCCTGGCTGCCGCTGGCGCTGGCCATCGCCGGCCTCGTGGCCTACTGCAATGCCAGCGCCACCGCGCAACTGGCCACCCTCTACCCCACCAGCGGCGGCGCCTACATCTACGGCCGGAAGCGTCTGGGTGAATGGCCCGGCTTCCTGGCCGGCTGGAGCTTCGTCACCGGCAAAATCGCCTCCTGCGCGGCCATGGCGTTGACCTTCGGTATCTACGTTTTCCCCGAGTACGCCACCGCCGCCGCCGTAGCCGCGGTGGTGGTCCTGACGTCGGTCAACCTGCTGGGCATCACGAGGACCGCCTGGGTGACCCGCTGGATCGTGGCTTTCGTGGCCGCCATCCTGGTTTTTGTGGTCGTGGTGGCGTTCGACGCCGATCCCATCGGCGGCCCGGCGACGGCGGCCGGATTTTCCCCGTACGGAGTCCTGCAGGCCGCCGGACTGTTCTTCTTCGCATTCGCCGGCTACGCACGGATTGCGACCATGGGCGAAGAAATCCGCGAACCAAAGAAGCTGATTCCGCTGGCCATCTTCTCCGCGCTGTTGATCACGTTCGTGCTCTACGTGCTGATCGGTCTGGGCCTGCTGCGCTATCTGGGACCGGAGCTGCTGGCGATGACCGAGGCCCCGCTGCACGCGGTCATGGAAGAGGTCGGCGGCGGCGTGGGCACCACGGCCATTGCCATGGCCGCCGCCCTGGCCAGCCTGGGCGCGCTGCTGGCTTTGATCGCAGGCATCGGCCGGACCACCTTTGCCATGGCCCGGGAAGGCGACCTGCCCCGGGTGTTCAGCAAGGTGGGGACGCGCTTCAAGGTTCCGTGGGCGGCGGAACTGGTGGTCGCCGCCGTCGTCATTTTCCTGCTGCTCACCCAGGATGTGCTGGCCGTGGTGGGCTTCTCCAGCTTCGGAGTGCTGATCTATTACAGCGTGGCCAATGCAGCCGCCCTGACTCTGGACGAGCGGCCGTGGCATGCGCCGAAGCTGCTGAACGTTGCCGGGCTGGTCGGTTGCCTGGTCTTGGCCTTCACGCTGCCGTTTACCTCGGTGGTGCTGATGGTGGTTGTCCTCGGCGCCGGCGTGGTCGGCCGCGCCGCCCTGGCGCCGGTCCGCCGTCGGCCCGGCGCCTAAGCACCAACGTCGTCGGGCCGGTCGCCTTGCTGCCAACGCTCGTGCACCGGCAGCAAGGCTGCCGCTCACCGACGCAGGGAACGTCCGAGGTCAGTGCGCGGCGTGCGTGACCTGCGGAACCAAGTCCTCGGCCGGCGGCGTCCAACTGGCGGGATCGGCAGCGTGCTGGTCGCCGGAACGGATGTCCTTCACCTCGTGGCTGTGGCTGCCGTCCTCTGCCACCGAGGTGAACCACACGAACGGGATGCCGCGGCGGTCGGCGTACTTAATCTGCTTGCCGAACTTGTCCGCCTTGGCGGCCACTTCCACGCTGATGCCGCGTTCGCGCAGCTGGCCGGCCACGTCCTGGGCCTGCGACCAGCTGTCCTCGTTCGCCAAGGTGACCAGCACCGCCGTCGGGACCTGCCGCGACGCGGTGGCGAACTCCTGGCCCAGGATCCGCATCACCAGCCGGGTCACGCCGATGGACAGCCCGACGCCGGGGAAGGTGCGGTTGCCCTTGGTGGCCAGCGCGTCATACCGGCCGCCGGAGCAGATGGAGCCGAGCTGTTCGTGGCCCACCAGCACGGTCTCGTAGACGGTGCCGGTGTAGTAGTCCAGCCCGCGGGCGATGCTCAGGTCGGCCATCACCTTGCCGGGGGCGCGCCGGTGCGCCTCGCCGATGACTTCCTCCAGCTCGGCCAAGCCGGTTTCCAGCAGTTCGTGCTCGACGCCGAGGGCCCGCACCTGCTCCACGAAGGACGTGTCTTCGGTGCGAATGGAGGCCAGCTTCAGCGCAGCCTGCGCCTGATCGTCGGTGGCCCCGAGCTCTTCCTGGAGCAGCGCGGCAACCTTTTCGGGGCCGATTTTCTCCAGCTTGTCGATGCTGCGCAGGACGCCTGCGGTATCGGTCAGGCCGATGCCGCGGTAGAAGCCCTCGGCGAGCTTGCGGTTGTTCACGCGCAGCTTGAAGTCGGGGATGGGCAGCGCGCCGAGGGCCTCGACGATCACCAGCGCCAGCTCCACGTCGTAGCGGAACGGCAGCTCGCCGTCGCCCACCACGTCGATGTCCGCTTGGGTGAACTCGCGGGCGCGGCCCTCCTGCGGACGCTCCCCGCGCCATACCTTCTGGATCTGGTAACGACGGAACGGGAAGGCCAGGTGGCCGGCGTTCTCCACCACATAGCGTGCGAACGGCACGGTGAGGTCGAAGTGCAGGGCCAGCTTGTCATCGCCCTTGCCCTCGGCTTCGTCGGCCTGCAGTCGGTGCAGGCCGTAGACCTCTTTATCGATCTCGCCCTTGCGCAGCAGCTGGGCCACGGTTTCGACGGCGCGTGTCTCGATGGAGGAGAAGCCGTGCAGCTCAAAAGTCCGGCGCAGGGAATCCAGCACATGAAGTTCCACGAGCCTCTCCTGCGGAAGCCATTCCGGGAAGCCTGACAGCGAGGCCTTGCGTGCCATACGGACGTATCTCCTAGTAGATGAGGGATCAAGAAGCGGGTCGTTCTGAAGCCGGCGACCGCGCGGCGGCACTGAATCGCTAAACTGGCTGCTGGACCATTTTAAGGCCTGCAACGGCAGCGGAACCAAACCGCCCTGCCGGTGCGGCCCCGCCGGCGGGGCGGACCCAGTCAGCGTAGACCAGGAGGAGCATTGGCACGGAACAGTCCGGACCGCGAGGCCCGGCGGCGTATTGCCAGGATGGAAGCCAAGCGCGACCTGCGCCGGGAGCAGCAGGCGCGGCGCAAGCGGGACAACATTGCCGCCGGCGTGGCCATCGCGGCTTTGATAGCCGGCGCCGTGGCCCTCCAACTGACCGTGTTCGCCGCTAACCCCACCCCGTCCGAGATGGAGCAGGTCCGCCAAGGCCTCGAGAACCCCGCAGCCGCGCCCTCGCCGTCGGCCTCCGCCAACGCAGCCCACATTCCCTCGCCGGAGGTCGCCGCCGGTAAGACTTTCAGCGGCACCATCGCGACCAATGAGGGCGACATCGGCGTGGAACTGGATGGCAAGGCGGCTCCCCAGGCGGCGGCGGTCTTCAGCACCTTGGCGAAGGACGGGTTCTTCGAAGGCAAAACCTGCCACCGGCTCACCACGGCCACCAGCATGGGCGTGCTCCAGTGCGGTTCAGTGGACGGCGCCGGCAGCGGCGATCCCGAATATCAGTGGGGACCGGTGGAGAACACCCCCGAGGACGGCGTCTACCCGGCAGGCACCATCGCCGTCGCCCGCGGTGCCGATACCTACAGCAACGGGACGCAATTCTTCATTGCGTGGAAAGATTCGACGATCCCGCAGGATACCGGCGGCTACACGATTATGGGTAAGGTAACCGAAGGACTGGACGTCATCGAGCAAATTGCGGCCGGCGGCGTCGAGGATGCCAATAGCCAGGACGGCCCGCCTAAAATACCGGTAACAATTAAGTCGTTCACCCTTCAGTGAGCCCAACACCACGACGGTGCCGCCTCAATCGGCGGCCCCGGACACAAGCGAAAGAGTTCTAGCGGTGACACCTAGTCAACAATCCGACGAAACAGCGCCGACCACCGAGACCGAGCAGGCCGCGGCCACTTCGGCACCGGCTCAGCAGGCGCCGGCTCAGCAGGCGCCGGCCGAGCAGACCCAGGCTGAGGCAGACCAGGCTGAGCAGCCGCAGGACGAGGCAGTACCGGCTCCGGCTGTGCAGGCGCAGGCTGAGCAGGCGCAGGCTGAGCAGGCGCAGGCTGTGGCAGAACCCGCTCCGGCTGAGCCCGCGCAGGCCGAGCAGGCGCAGGCTGTGGCAGAACCCGCTCCGGCTGAGCCCGCGCAGGCCGAGCAGACCCAGGCTGTGGCAGACCCGGCCCCGGCCGAGCAGTCTCAGGAAGCGGCCGCTCCTGAAGCGCCGAAACCCGCAGCTGCCGAACCGCAGGCTTCCTCCGAAGCGGCACCGGCCGTCCCCGAAGCTCCCGGCCAGGCCCCGAGCCCAGCCGCCAAGCCGACGCCGAAGCCCATGCCCGGACCGAAGCCAACGCCGGCCGCTATGCCCGGTAAGAGTGCTGCTGGCGCTCCGGCACAGCAGGTCATCCCGGCCCCGGCGGTCGCCTCGACGCCGTTGTCCGAGGCGTCCAAATGGGCCCGGGTAACCGACGACGGGCACGTATTCCTGCTCATCGACGGTCAGGAACACCCGGTCGGGCAATATCCGGACACCACCAAAGACGAGGCGCTGGCGTACTTTGTGCGCAAGTATGACGACGTCGCGGCCCAGGCGGCTCTGCTCGAACAGCGGGTGGAAGCCAAGGCCCCGTCCACCGACATGCACAAGACCCTGGAGCATCTGAAGGCCCAGACGGCCGAGCGCCACATGGTGGGCGACGTGCCCGCATTGGAGGCCCGGTTGGAGGCACTCGGCACTGCCATCAGCGAACTGCAAAAGTCCGAGAAGGCCGGCCAGGAGGCCCAGCGCGCGGCTGAACTGGCTGCCCGCGAGGCCATCGTCGCTGAGGCCGAGGAGATTGCGGGCAAGGATCCGTCGTCGGTGCAGTGGAAGACCAGCAGCGCCCGCATGAATGAGCTCTTCGACGCTTGGAAGTCTGCCCAGAAGAACGGCGTCCGGCTGGGGCGCAGCACAGAGGACGCACTCTGGAAGCGGTTCCGCTCGGCCCGCACGGTCTTCGACCGGCACCGCCGCGCATTCTTCAGCCAGTTGGACAGCGACAACGCTGCGGCCAAGGCTGCCAAGGAAGCCCTGATCGCCCGCGCGGAAGAGCTGTCCAGCTCGACCGACTGGGGCCACACGGCCGCCGAGTACCGCAAGCTGATGGACGACTGGAAGGCTTCCAAACGCGCGAGCCGCAAGGACGATGACGCGCTCTGGACCAGGTTCCGTGCGGCCCAGGACAAGTTCTTCGCTGCACGCCAGTCCGCCAATGAGGCTATCGACCAGGAGTTCTCCGCCAACTTGGCGGTCAAGGAGGCGTTGGTAGCCGAGGCGCAGGCGCTGCTGCCCGTGACCGACCTGGCCGCGGCCAAGAAGTCATTGCAGTCGATCCGCGACCGCTGGGAGGAAGCCGGAAAGGTTCCCCGCGGCGACATGCAGCGGATCGACGCCGGCCTCCGCAAGGTCGAGGATGCCGTCAAGTCGGCCGAGGACGAGCACTGGCGACGGACGAACCCGGAAACCAAGGCCCGCACCAACAGCGCGCTGTCCCAGCTCGAGTCGGCCATTGCCGGGCTCGAGGACGATCTGGCACAGGCCGAACGCGCCGGAGACCAGCGCCGGATCACCGCGGCACGCGAGGCCCTGGATGCGCGCCGCCAGTGGCTGGACACCCTCCAGCGCTCTGCAGAAGACTTCTCCTAGCCGCCAAGCCCTACACAACCGGAGGGGCCGCGACCGCTTTCCACAAGGCGGTCCCGGCCCCTTCGGCTGTCGTGTGCCGTTTGGCATGCTGGCTGGCATGGTCCTTCACCTCTCCCCTGCATGGCCGGTTGGTTCTGCGGCGCAGGCGCCGCCGGCTGTGCTGCGTCCCGGGTATCCGTTCAGTCGCAGCGAACTCGAGTGCATGCGGTTGGACGGCCTCTTGGTCAACGTCTATGGATCGGGGTTTGCGTTGCCATGGGACCAGATCACGCCGCGGCACCGAGCGTCCGCGGCCTTTTTCAGCCTGCCCGAGCAGGTTCGTCGGAAGGTGGTGCTGGGGAGGTTGACGGCTGCGTGGGTATACGGCTGCGCCCCGGAACCCGAAAAGCTCTCGGTACTGCTGGACCACCGGCATCGGGCAATCTCGCAGGGCCGCTACCGTCCGGCCCTGATCCATGAAGTGACGCTGGGCCCCTTGGATACGGTGACCATTGGCGGCGTCCCGGTCAGTACCCCGTTGCGGACCGCACTGGACGTGGCACTGCACGCCCCGGAACCGGATGCGGTCAGTGTCTTGAGCGCGCTGGGCGGAGCCAAGGGACTCGGTTGCCGGCTGGACGTCATCAGGCAGGCCATCGAGGCACGGCCCAGGTTGCCGGGCAAGGCCCGTGCGCTGCAGCGTCTTAACGCAGCGATGGGCGCGGACCCGTAGCCGGCATGTTCCGCCCGGCGCAGCCAAGGTGCACGCGCCGGACGCTCCGCCGCGCGCGGGCCAGTGCGGGCTGCAGAACCGGGTCAGCGGCGCTGTGACCCCGAGGTGCGGTAGACGTCGTACACGCCGTCGATGCGCCGGACGGCACTGAGGACGTGGCTCAGGTACTTCGGGTCGCCCATCTCGAAGGAGAACCGCGATATGGCCAGCCTGTCGCTTGAGGTATGCACCGTCGCGGAGAGGATGTTGACGTGGTTCTCGGCCAATACGCGGGTGACGTCGGAGAGCAGGCTCTTGCGGTCCAGCGCCTCCACCTGGATCTCCACCAGGAACACGCTGGACTGCGTGGGCGCCCAGGCGACGTTGACCATGCGGTCGGGGCTTTCCCGCAGCTCCGCCACGTTACGGCAGTCGGAGCGGTGTACGGAGACGCCCGAACCTCGGGTGACGAAACCGACGATCGGATCCGGCGGAACCGGCGTGCAGCACCGGGCCAGCTTGACCCAGACATCGCCCACACCAACCACGGTGACCCCGGAATCGGGATGCTTCGGCCGCTTGACCACAGTCGAAATGGACGGCTCGGATTCCTCGACAGCTTCCTGTCCGCCGAGCAGGCCCACCAGGTGCTCGATGACGTTCTGCGCGGAGGTATGGCCGTCGCCCACCGCGGCATACAGCGCAGACACATCCGCGTGATGCAGTTCCTGGGCCACCGACATCAACGCATCATGCGTCATCATCTTCTGCAGCGGCAGATTCTGCTTCCGCATGGCGCGGGTGAGATGTTCCTTGCCCTTTTCGATCGCCTCTTCGCGGCGCTCCTTGGTGAACCACTGGCGGATCTTGTTCCGCGCCCGCGGACTCTTGACGAAGCCCTGCCAATCCTGGCTCGGACCAGCGCCCTCGGCTTTGGAGGTGAAGATCTCCACCCAGTCGCCGTGGTTGAGCTCGCTGTTGAGCGGCACCAGTTTGCCGTTGACCCGCGCACCGATCGTGCGGTGGCCCACCTCGGTATGCACCGCGTAGGCAAAGTCCACCGGCGTTGAGCCGGCCGGCAGCGCCATCACTTCGCCCTTGGGCGTGAAGACGAAGACTTCCTTGGCGTTGATCTCAAACCGGAGGGAGTCCAGGAACTCGGCCGGATCGCTGGTCTCCTGCTGCCAATCGACAAGGCTCCGGAGCCAACCCATGTCACCGCCGTCGGCAGTGCCGCCGCGGGCAATGTCCTTGTACTTCCAGTGGGCCGCAACGCCGTATTCGGCGCGGCGGTGCATCTCATGGGTGCGGATCTGGATTTCCACCGGCTTGCCGCCCGGGCCGATCACCGTCGTGTGCAGCGACTGGTACATATTGAACTTGGGCATGGCGATGTAGTCTTTGAACCGGCCAGGCAGCGGGTTCCACCGCGAATGCAGGGCGCCCAGCGCCGCATAGCAGTCGCGGACGGTGTCCACCAGCACCCGGATGCCCATCAGGTCGTGGATGTCGTCGAAGTCCTTACCCCGCACAATCATCTTCTGATAGATGGAGTAGTAGTGCTTCGGCCGGCCCGTGATCGTGGCCTTGATCTTGACCGCACGCAGATCATCGCCGATCTTGGTGCGCAGGGTGGTCAGGTACTTCTCGCGTTCGGGGGTGCGCTCCCCCACCATCCGCACGATCTCCTCGTAGACCTTGGGGTGTAGGGCCGCGAACGAGAGGTCTTCCAGCTCCCACTTGATGGTGTTCATGCCCAGCCGGTGGGCCAGCGGCGCGAAGATCTCCAGCGTCTCGCGGGCCTTCTTGGCTGACGACTCCGGGGACACGAAGCGCCAGGTGCGGGCATTGTGCAGCCGGTCGGCCAGTTTGATCACCAGGACGCGGATGTCCTTGGCCATCGCCACGACCATTTTGCGCACGGTCTCCGACTGGGCGGCGTCGCCGAACTGCACCTTGTCCAACTTGGTGACGCCGTCCACCAGCATGGCGACCTCTGGGCCGAACTCCTTCTTCAGCGTGTCGAGGGTGTATTCCGTATCCTCGACGGTGTCGTGAAGCAGCGCGGCGGCCAGCGTCGTGCCTGTCATGCCCAATTCGGCCAGGATGGTGGCGACGGCCACCGGGTGCGTGATGTACGGATCGCCGCTCTTGCGCTTCTGGCCGCGGTGGCTGCGCTCTGCCACAACGAAGGCGCGCTGGATCAGGTCGAAGTCCTCGCGCGGGTTGTTCGCCCGGACGGTTCGCAACAGCGGCTCGAGGATCGGCGAATAGCCGGATCCTCCTCTGCCCGCCAACCGGGCCAGCCGGGACATGGTGCGTTCCCGGCGGCCGGGGAACGCGTGTCGGACCGGTGCGGAGGCCGGAGCGTCCTTAGCCGCAGGCACCACGGCAGAACCAGGATCCGGCTTCGCGCCGCTATCACTGGCCTGCTCTGTCGACCTGAGGTTCTCGGCCAATCCTGCCCGCCTTCCGACTTGTCCTGGCACTGCCGCTGGCGTCGATTATTCCGGCCGCCGGCCTCAGCACCAACTCAACGTTGTACCGCAACGTCCAGTCTATGCCCGCTGGTACTGCCCGGCACCCGGAGTGGGGCCAGGCGGCGACGGGCGCAGAAGCCGGGTTAGACGGTGACGGCCTCGTTGCGGCGTCGTTCTTCGACCCGCTTGGCCTGCTTGACCAGCGCCGGTTCTTTGACCCGGATCCGTGCGTACATCGGCGCTGCGATGAAGATGGTGGTGGCGGCGCCGATGATGATGCCGATGAACAGCGCCAGCGAGAGGTCCTTCAGCGTTCCGGCGCCCAGGACGAACGCGCCGATGAACAGAATGGCGGCAACCGGCAGGACGGCCACCACGGAGGTGTTGATGGACCGGACCAGGGTCTGGTTCACCGCGAGGTTGACCTCCTCGGCGAACGTCCGCCGGGTGGACGTGTCCAGGTCCTTCGTGTTCTCACGGATCTTGTCGAAGACCACCACGGTGTCGTACAGCGAGTACCCTAAGATGGTCAGGAAGCCGATAATCGCCGAGGGCGTCACCTCGAAGTCGCTGAGCGAGTAGATGCCGGCGGTCAGGACCAGCACCACCACCAGCCCGCTGAGCGCGGAGACGGACATCTTCCAGGTCCGGAAGTACAGCGCCATCATGAAGGCCGCCAGCACAACGAACACCACCAGGCCCCAGAGCGCCTGCCGGGTCACGTCTGCGCCCCAGGTGGGACCGACGTACGAGGAGGTCACTTCGTTGGCTTGCACGCCGTAGGCGCCAACCAGCTCGTCGCGCAGTTGCAGAGTCTGCTCGTCGTCCAGCCGTTCGGTCTGGATCCGCATGGTGCCGGGCGCAATGTTGGTCACCCGGGGATCGGACTCCGAGGCAACCTTGGCCACGGCAGCTTCGCCCGGTCCGGCGTCGGTGTTCTGAACGTTGGACACCGTGAACTCGGAACCGCCGCGGAAATCGATGCCCAGGTTAAAGCCGCCCTTGACGAACGGCACCACGATCGAGAGGAGAATGCCGACGATGGCGATCGTGAACCAGACCTTGTACTTGCCGACAAAGTCATAGGAGCGCTTGCCGGTGTAGAGGTCGTTACCCCACTTAGCAAAGTTGGCCATTAGTTGCTCTCCTTGTTGGCGCCGCGGCCTGCGCCGCTGGTCGCCTGCTGCTTCTCGGCCGCACGGCGTTCGGCGATGGTCTGGCGGCGGCCCGCTTCGGCAGCTGCCGCGGTGTTCTTGGCACGGACCGGTGCTGTGCGTTCGCCCGGCTGGCGCACGCGCCCTGCCCCTCGGTACAACGGCACCGCTCCCAGCAAGCGCGGATCCAGGCCGGAGAACCGATGTCCCTCGCCGAAGAACTTGGTCTTTGCCAGCAGCACCATGGTCGGGTGGGTGAACAGGAAGACCACCAAAAGGTCAGCCACCGCGGTCAGGCCCAGCGTGAAGGCGAAACCTCGCACGTTGCCAACGGCCACGAAGTACAGCACGACGGCGGCCAGCAGGTTGACTGCTTTGGAAGCCAACACCGTCTGCCGGGCACGCTTCCAGCCGTTATCCACCGCAGATACCAGGCCGCGGCCTTCGCGCAACTCATCGCGGATACGTTCGAAGTAGACGATGAACGAGTCGGCGGTCTGGCCGATGGCCACGATCAGGCCGGCCACGCCGGCCAGCGACAGCCGGTAGTTTTCCGTCCAGCCCAAAATCGCGATCGCCAGATACGTGATGAGGCCCGCCACCACCAGCGACGCTATCGTGACGAAGCCGAGCGCCCGGTATTGGAAGAGGGAATAGCCCGCGACCAGCACCAAGCCGATGACACCGGCGATCAGGCCCATTCGCAACTGGTCGGCGCCGAGCGTGGCGGAAATCTGTTGCTCGCTTTGGATTTCGAAGCTGATCGGCAGCGCGCCGTACTTCAACTGTTCGGAAAGGCCGCGTGCGGACTCTTCGGTGAAGTTGCCGGTGATCTGCGGCTTGCCGTCCGGGATGACGGCATTGGTCGTCGGCGCGGAGATGACCTTGCCGTCCAGCACAATCGCGAACTGGTTCCGGGCTCCGGAGAGCCCGAACAGCCGCTCGGTGACGGCCTTGAAGGTTTGGGTGCCTTCGCCGTTGAACTCGATGTTGACTGCCCACTGGTTCAGGGTCTGGCCCTGCTGGCCGCGGGTCTGGCCGAAGCTGGAGTCGGCGATATCGGTGCCGGGCACTTCCACCGGTCCGAGGATGTACTTCATCCCGGTGTCGGGTTCACAGGCCACCATCGGCTTGGCCGGGTCGGCAGGCTGGGTTTCGTCAGCCGCAGCGGCCGGGTCGAGGCACTCGAGCGCCTCGAATTCCTGATAGAGCTCGGGCGTGATCCAATTCGGGTCGCTGAAGTCCTCCGGCTTGCCCGTCGGCTTCGGAATATCCTTCACCGGCGTCCGCTCCGCTTCGGGAACGGCCGCTCCCGACGCAGAAGTCAGGACCGGCCGAAACTCCATGTCGGCTGACGCCTGGATCAGTTCACGGGTGCGCTGGTCCGGAATACCGGGCAGACTGACCACCACATTGCGTCCGGACTGCGTGGTGATTTCCGCTTCTGCCACGCCGGAGCCGTCAACGCGCTGGCGGATGATCTCCACGGCCTGGTTCAGTTGCTCGCCGGTGATCTCGCCCCCGGCGCCCTGGACCTTCGGGGCCAGGATCATCTGCGTGCCGCCCTCAAGGTCGAGCGCCAACTTGGGCGCCCAGCTCGCTTGGTTGGTGAAGACACCGCTGCCGAGGATGACGGTACCGGCGGCAAGCAGCACACCGAGCCAAATAAGTGTCCGCCGAGCAATGCTGGTGGAACCGGATCGTGCCATGGAAGATCTTTCTCTCATCGACTCAGGCGGCCGGCGAAACCGGCCGGTACACGGCGAAGTGGCGGGGGCATGCCCCGCCACTGCACGCCTATGCGGCTAAGCCGTCGCTGGCCTACTTGGTGTCTTTGTTCTGCTCTTCGTTGAGGCGCTTCAGGGTCTCCTCGGCGGTTTCCTCCGGCCGGTCGGCCTGCTCAGCGGTCAGCGAAGAGGCATCGTCCGGGACCTCGGGGGTCTCCGGCGTCACCACTTCGTTTACTGCCTGCGTGTGCACCGTGGCGGTGTTGCCCGGAGACAGTTCGAGGACCACCTTGTTGTTGTCGGCGTCGACGGAAACGACGGTGCCGAAGAGACCGAACTGGGTCATCACCTCGGTGCCGGGAACCATCTGTTCCTTGAGACGCTCAGTCTTTTCGCGCATCTGGGCCTGGACCTTCTTCTGCTTGCGGAACATGAAGAAGATCAGCAGCGCGAAAACAGCGAACAGGCCGATGGTCATCACATCGATGCCACCGCCGGACTGCTGCTGGGTATTGGTAGCAGCGAAGAGATTTACGAACACAGGAAATTTCCGTCCTAGAAGTCTGGGGCGGACCGGCAGGAGATTCCGGACCGTATACGCAGCCTGCCGTGTTCCTCACGGAACGGCGCACTCCGCACGTTCCTACCATTCTACGCGGTGACCGCGCTTACACGGCCACTTCAGTTATCGGCGAAATCCGTGTCCGGTTCCAGCAGTTCCGCGAGCAGGTCCCCGGTCTGTCCCGCGGCCAGATGATCCGGCACCGCCAGCCCCAGATGCCGCCAGGCGGCAGCAGTGGCGATCCGCCCGCGCGGCGTCCGGCCCAGCAACCCTTCCCGGACCAAGTACGGTTCGGCCACTGTCTCTACTGTCTCGGTCTCCTCACCGACAGCAATGGCCAGCGTGGACAGGCCGACCGGTCCGCCACCGAACTTGGTGATCAGCGCGGTCAGCACCGAACGGTCCAGCCGGTCCAGGCCGCGCTCGTCGACCTCGTACATGTCCAGCGCAGCCGCTGCCGCCCGGGAATCGATTTCGTCGATCTTGTGAACCAATGCCCAGTCCCGGACCCGGCGGAGCAGACGGTTGGCGATGCGGGGCGTGCCGCGGGAGCGGCCGGCAATCTCCGAGAACCCTGCTGAGCTCACCTTCAGGTCCAACAGCATCGCCGAGCGGCGGAGCACCAGTTCCAGCTCTTCGACCGCGTAGAACTCCAGGTGCCCGGTGAACCCGAACCGGTCGCGCAGCGGACCTGGGAGCAGCCCGGCCCGGGTGGTGGCACCGACCAGCGTGAACGGGGGCAGATCAAGCGGGATGGCTGTGGCGCCGGCGCCCTTGCCCACCACGATGTCCACCCGGAAGTCTTCCATGGCCATGTACAGCATTTCCTCCGCCGGACGCGACATCCGGTGGATCTCGTCGAGGAAGAGGATCTCCCCTTCGGTCAACGAGGACAGGATCGCCGCCAGGTCGCCGGCGTGCTGGATCGCCGGACCGGAGCTGATCCGGAGCGGCGCGTTCATCTCCGCGGCGATGATCATCGCCAGCGTGGTCTTGCCCAGCCCGGGCGGACCGGACAGCAGGACATGATCGGCCGTCCGCTCGCGGATCCGGGAGGCTTCCAGCACCAGCGACAGCTGCTGCCGGACTCTCGCCTGACCCACGAAATCATCCAGGTTCTTGGGCCGCAGCGCTGATTCGACGGCCCGCTCTTCGGCCTCCGAGGCGGTGGAGACCAACCGGCTCTCCCCGGTGTCCTCGAGCACGCTACTTCACTCCCGCAGGGCGCCGCGCCGAGCCGGTCCGGGCACCGTCCTGGCCCAGCCGCCGCAGCGTCAGCCGCAGCAGGTCGCCCACCTGGCCGGCGGCGGCTGCCTCCGGATTCTCCTCGGCGGTGGTGTCCACGGCGGCCGCGGCGTCCTTGTCCGACCAGCCCAGGCCGGAGAGCGCCTGCTGCACCTGGCCCTTCCAGCCGGCAGCCTGCTGCGGAGCCACTTCGCCGGTCGGCACCAGCTTGCCGGCCAGTTCCAGCACGATCCTGCCGGCGAGCTTCGGCCCGATGCCGGGCACCTTACTGAACGCCTTGTTGTCGCCGTCCGCGGCGGCAATCCGCAGGGCTTCGGGCGAGTGCACCGACAGCGCCGCCAGGCCCAGCCGCGGGCCAACGCCGCTGACCGAGATGAGGGTCTCGAATACTTCCCGCTGCGCGGCGTCCTCGAACCCGTACAGCGTCATGGAGTCTTCGCGCACAATCATGGTGGTGGCCAACTGGGCTTCCCGGCCGACGAACAGCGTGCCAAGGGTCTGCGGCGTCGCCTGGACGAGCATGCCGAATCCATTGACGTCGATCACGGCCGAGTTCAACCCCACCTGGGCGACGACGCCGCGCAACGAGCTAATCATGATCCAACTCCCACTTCCGGCACTGGCTGCTGTCCGGAGCCCGCTTCCCGGACCCGAGCACGGGAGGGATTGTCCGAACATATTTACGAATAGCTTACGGGGCGGCGCCGACATTACCGGCAACCGCCACGCCCCTTGGCAGCCTTCGCGCCGGGCCGCACCGGTCGACTCAGCGGCGGTTGCGCTTGGCCTTTGCTTCGGCTTCCGCCCAGAGCCTCTGGGCAGCCGTCATGCCGCCGCCCGCGGCCGGCTTCGCTGCGCCGCCGCGCCACGCGTGCGTGATCGCCAACGCCAGCGCATCGGCGGCATCGGCCGGACGCGGCGGAGTGTCCAGCCGAAGGATCCGGGTCACCATTTTCGTCACGGCCGCCTTGTCCGCTTGCCCGTTGCCGGTGACCGCGGCCTTCACCTCGGTGGGTGTGTGCAGCGCGACGGCGATCCCCCGCCGCGCTGCTGCGGTCATCACCACGCCGGACGCCTGCGCCGTACCCATCACCGTGCTGACATTGGTCTGGCTGAAGACGCGTTCGACGGCGAGCACGTCAGGGGCGTGGGCATCAAGCCATTCGTCGATGGTCTCGGCAATCTTCAGCAGCCGCAGTTCCAGCGGCATGTCCGGAGTGGTCCCGACGACGCCTACTTCCACCAGGGTGGAGCGGCGGTTCGGCTCGACGTCGACCACGCCCAGGCCGCACCGGGTCAGGCCGGGGTCCACGCCCAGTACGCGCAAGGCGGTCGCCGACGCTCTGCCCGGGATCAGTCGTTCTCGAGTTCGGCGAGAACGTCCTGGCTGATGTCGGCGTTGGAGTAGACGTTCTGCACGTCGTCGAGGTCCTCCAGGGCGTCGACCAGCTTCAGGAACTTCCGCGCAGCATCGGCGTCGAGCTCCACGGCCATTGAGGAGACGAACTCGATTTCATCCGTTTCATACTCGATGCCGGCTTCTTCCAGGCCTGCCACCACGGCGCGCAGGTCAGTCGGGTCGGAGTGGACCTCGAAGTTCTCGCCTTGTTCCTTGACTTCCTCGGCGCCGGCGTCCAGCACGGCCATCAGCAGGTCGTCCTCGGTGAGCTCGTTCTTGGGCAAGGACACCACACCCTTGCGGGCGAACATGTAGGAGACCGATCCGGGGTCGGCCACGGTGCCGCCGTTACGGGTGATAGCCAGGCGCACCTCGGAGGCGGCGCGGTTCTTGTTGTCGGTCAAGCACTCGATCAGCACGGCGGAGCCCTGCGGTCCGCGGGCTTCGTAGATGATTTCGGTGTAGTCGATGGTTTCGCCGGTGAGGCCGGCGCCGCGCTTGATGGCGCGGTCGATGTTGTCGTTGGGCACCGAAGTCTTCTTGGCCTTCTGGACGGCCAGTTCCAGCCCGGGGTTTCCGGACATATCGGCGCCGCCGGCGCGTGCCGCTACCTCGATGTTCTTGATCAGCTTCGCGAACGACTTGGCGCGCCGAGCGTCGATCACGGCCTTCTTGTGCTTGGTGGTCGCCCACTTAGAGTGTCCGGACATGCTTAGGCCTCTCCTCTGACGATGCGGATGAATAGTTCGTGGATGCGGCGCTCCCCCGTCACCTCCGGGTGGAAAGAAGTCGCCAGCAAATGCCGCGAACGCACTGCCACAATTCTAGCTGTCCCGTGCAAAGTTCCCGTGTGGGACGCTTCCGAGGGTTCCACCGTGGCCAGGACCTCCACACCGTCGCCCACCCGTTCCACCCAGGGCGCACGGATGAAAACGGCGTGCACAGGCGCCGGATCCTGGTCCGGGGACGGTGCGCTGAACTCCAGCCCGCGGAAGTCCAGATCCGTTTCAAACGACTCACGCTGCCGGCCGAAGGCGTTCCGCCGCACGGTAATGTCGAGGCCGCCGAGGGTCTGCTGGGGCTCGCCCTTGAGGTCGGTGGCGGGATCCGCGATCTCCTGGGCCAGCATGATCATGCCCGCGCAGGAGCCGTAGACGGGCATCCCCGCCTCGATCCGCTTCTTCAGCGGATCGGCCAACTCGAAAATCCGGGTGAGCTTGTCGATCGTTGTGGATTCCCCGCCGGGTATGACCAGCCCGTCCACGGCATCCAGTTCGCCCGGCCGGCGCACCGGCATCGCTGCGGCGCCGCTGTGTTCCAGGGCGGATATGTGTTCGCGGACATCGCCCTGCAGGGCGAGCACACCAATCGTGACCACGGTGAAGGTTCCTCGGATTCGGTATCGGGCCGCGCGCGTGGCGGCCGTACGGAAAAACAGTAATACCAACCGGTCCTGCGGTGTTAAACCGCGCCGGCCGCTGCTGTGCGGCACGCCACAACCCACCGCGGACGACGGCGGGGTGGTGCCGTCGGCTTGTATAGTCTCTACTCATGCGACACCTCCTTGCGACCGTTGCCGGAAAGGCCGTGAAGGCGGTAGCCAGGCTCCGCGGCGGCGGCTCCGCGCTGCCCGGCCTGGTGGCCGAGAAAATCGATCCGCGGTTCCTGCCCCGCACCCTCGGCAAGCTGCCGCGCGGCGTCGTCGTGATCAGCGGGACGAACGGCAAGACCACCACCACCAAAATGGTGGTGGAACTGCTGCAGGGCCAGGGCCTGAAGGTGTTCACCAACCGCACCGGCAGCAACTTCACCCGCGGAGTAGTGGCTTCGGTATTGGGCGATTCGGACGCCCGCGGCCGGCTCGACGCGGACATCGCGGTGCTGGAACTGGACGAAGCCCACGCCGTGCACTTCGTCAAACTAGTTCGGCCGCGCTACAGCCTGCTGCTCAACGTCATGCGGGACCAGCTGGACCGTTTTGGCGAGATTGAGACAACGGCGGGTTTCCTCCGCCAGATCGCCGCAGCCACCACCGACGCCGTGGTGCTCAACCGCGAAGATCCACGCATTCTGGCCTTGGCCACCGCCGTGGCCGCGCCCCGGGTCGAGTACTTCGGCCTGGCCCCGCAACTGCGCCACATGTTCCCGCACGACGACGAGATGCGGAACGCCGTAGCCGCCGTCGTTCCCGGGTCCGAGGCCGCCGCAACCGGTGGAGTCCAGCCCGAGGGGCCACGCGCCGACGTCGTGCTGTCCGCTTGCGAAGGTTCCGCCGCCACCTTCCAGGTGGACGGACGCGGGATCGAGGTGGAACTGAAACTGACCGGCGTCTACAACGTGTTCAACGCCGCCGCGGCGCTGGTGCTGGCGCGCACCGTGCTCGGTCCCGCCGTGGACGAACCGGCGCTGCTGGCGTCGCTGGCGAACGTCACGCCGGCATTCGGGCGCGGAGAGTCACTCACCGTCAACGGCCAGCCGCTGGATCTGGTCCTGGTGAAGAACCCGGCTGGCTTCCGGCTCGCGCTGAAGTCGTTCCCGGCTGCGGGCACCCGGACCATGATTGCGATCAACGACAACTACGCCGACGGCCGGGACATGTCCTGGCTCTGGGACGTGGACTTCGATTCGCTGCGCGAGACCGGCGTGGCCGAGGTCAGCGGTGTCCGGGCCCAGGACATGGGACTGCGCCTCTTCTACGAGGACGTTCCCGTGGGACGCGTTGACACGGACCTGAATGCATCGCTGCACCGGTTCATCGCCGACGATCCCGATACGCCCAAGCGCATCTACTGCACCTACACCGCCATGCTGGCGCTGCGGCGCGAGCTGGGCAAACTGACCGAAGTGGAAGTGGTCTCCTGATGGACGCACCCGTGATCGACCTGCTCCAGCTGTACCCGCGGGACATGAACATTTACGGCGACTGGGGCAACATCCTGGTCCTGCGAAAGCGGCTGGCGCTGCGCGGTTATGACGTGCGGCTGCATGAGTACAACCCCGGAGACCCGTTTCCCGAGCAGGTTGACCTGCTGGTGGGCGGCGGCGGCCAGGACTCGGGCCAGAACAAGATCCAGTCAGATCTGCTGGCCCAGGGCGGCAGGCTCCGCGAACTGGCCGACGACGGCCTGCCCATGCTGGCAGTGTGCGGCCTCTACCAACTGTTCGGCCACCGGTTCACCACCCACACCGGCGAGGTGATCACCGGCATCGGGCTGCTGGATGCCGAAACCGTTGGCGGACCCACCCGGCTGATCGGCAACACGGTGCTCGAAAGCGACGAGTTCGGCACCATCATCGGCTACGAGAACCACAGCGGCCTGACCACACTGGGTGCCGAGGTCCAGCCGTTCGGCCGGGTGACCAAGGGCGACGGAAACAACGGCACGGACGGAACCGAGGGCGCCCGCTACCACAACGTCATTGCCACCTACCTGCACGGATCTCTGCTGCCCAAGAACCCGGCCGTGGCCGACTACCTGATCCGGCACGCGGCAGAACGGCGTTACGGCAGCTTCAACGATGTGCAGCTGGACATTCCACATGAGGCAGAGGCCCGGACCGAGGCGGCGGCGCGGCCTCGCTAAGGCTCATGGCCGGGATCTTTGCACCCAGTCGATAACGGGACGCTCGGCCTGCGTTCAAGTCCTCACTCGTCGCCCAGCAGCCATTCACGGGCGACGTCGCCGGCGGCACCCATCGACTCGACGGTCACCTTGGTCCGGTCCCGGCTGTCCGCATCCGCCGCTTCGGAGACGCACCACTCCCCCGACTCTGCAGCCGCCTCCAAGGCATCGGCCGAGACCGGGCACCAGCGATGCTCTGGACCGGCGAACGTGGCCGGCAGCCAGTCAAGCCGCGCTACCTCCCAGGATCCGCCGTCGTCATGCTGCGCAAATTGCGCGCGAACCATCAGCCCCTCGGTGTTGAGGATGTTGGGCGTTGCGTGGGCTGCGATGGTGTTGCCCAGCCCGTAGACAATCCAGCTGCCGTTGTAGCGTTCCATCGGCTGAACCGAGTGGCTGTGGTGTCCGTAAATCAGCGAGAATTCGCCGCTGTCGGCCAAAGCATGGGCCATCTGCTGCTGTTGCGGGTTGGCGTAGTCCGTGTATTCGTCCCCGGCATGGATGGCGCCCAGCACGATCTCCGCGCCGTCCGCCCGGGCCTGTTTGGCCTTGGCGATCATCACCTGCGGATCCAGCATGTCCACCTGCCACGGTGCGTCCGGCACCAATCCGTTCAGCGAGAACGCGCCGGTAATGACGGCTACACGCGCGGCCGGAGTGTCCAGGATCAGCACGTCGCCGGACTCGGCTTCGCTGCGATAGGACCCGGTGTGTGCCAGGCCGCGGGCGTCGAGCGAGGCCAGGGTCCGTTCCAGGCCGGCGCTGCCGTAGTCGAACGTGTGGTTGCTCGCGGTGGTGCAGGCGTCGTAGCCCACTGCGGTCGCGGCATCGAGGATCTGCGGCGGTGCATTGAACGCCGGATAGCCGGAATACGGGCCGCCTTCTTCCGCCAGCGGCGTTTCCAACTGGCAGATCGCAAGGTCGGCGGTGTCCAGGTATCGCTGCTGGGCGGCCAGAATGGGTTCGAAGTCCAGGCCCCGCTTGCCCGTCCGCCGGGCATCTGCGGCCGCCTGCTCCCAGAGCGCTTCATGCAGCAGCAGATCCCCGGTCATCGCGACGGTGGCGCAGCGCTTTCCGGGACAGTCCGGACCCGCGCCGGCCGTCACCTCCGGGACGGGGCCCGTGGTGGAGGACGACGGCGGTGCCTCCCCCGCGGCGCCGCTCCCCACTGCGCCGCTCAACGCGTCCGGCCCGGCCGGCTCGGCTGCGGATTCGGTTCCCGCCGGACGGCCGTGATCCGAGTCTGCGCCGCTCGGCCCGCCGGTACAGCCGGCCATGAGCAGGGCCGCGACCATCAGGGCAGCGAGCTTCTTGGCCAGCGGGATCGTGGCCCGTACCCATCCCTGGTCCGGGCCGCGCCCCCGTGCCTCCCCTCCGATCATGCCGCCAGTGTAATCCGGCCCTTGTCCTCGAACACGGCGGCACGGCCGGACTGGCGCTGACCTGCCGGGTTACGTGATTCCCTGCCGAACGGGCGAAGACCTTCCGAGATGCGCGGCACTTCACTACATGGAGATCGGGGTCAGCCCGCCGGTTCTTCGACCGGCGCCGGAATCTTGCGGGGAATGAACAACGCCGCGACGAGGCCAATGACGCCCACAACCACCAGAACAATCGTCGAAAGCGCATAGTTCGCGCCGGGAGTGGACGCGATGCCGGCTACGAGTATGGTGCCCGCGATCGCCGTCCCGAGAGAGGAGCCGAGGTTGGAGACGCTGCGGGACAGTCCAGAGATCTCGCCCTGCTTTGACTCCGGAAAACTCGACTGCACCACGTTCACCGAGGGGGTGAGCATCAGGCCGACGCCCAGGCCCGTGAGCAGCAATCCGGGCGCAAATGCCCAGGCGACCTGCGTGCCCTGCACGATCCATAGTCCAAGCAACATGCCGGCGCCCGTGAGTGCGAATCCGGTGACGATAAGTGTCCGCTGGGCGAACTTCTTCGACAGCGGTCCGGCCGCCAACGACGACGCCAACAGGCCGATCGTTGCGGCGGTGAAAATCACGCCCGTCTCGATGGCGTTGTAGCCCCGTACCACCTGCAGGAAACTGGCGACCACAAAGGAGAATCCCAGCAGCATCAGCCACTGCGCGTTCTGCGTGATCAGCCCAAGGTTCGACGTCCGGTTGCGGAAAAGGCTGAGCGACAGCAGTGGTTCCTTTCCAGAGCGCTCCTTTGCCCGCACCGACACGAAGAATCCCACCAGCACCAGCACGCCGGCACCGAGCAGGGTGAGCATCAGCAAGAGGCTGTTGTCTGCGGCCAGGATCCCCATGACGATCAGGATGAGGCCTCCGGCAGAGAGGACCGCACCCCGCACGTCGAACTCACGGGTCGGATCCGGCGGAAGCGGATCCTCGATGCTCCGGCTGAGCAGCACGATCACCACAATGATGAGGGCCTGGAAGACAAACGCGGCGCGCCAACTGATGGCGGACGTGATCAGGCCACCGATCAAAGGACCGGCCGCAGATCCGATGCCGCCCATAGCACTGATAGCGCCGAATGCCTTGGCACGGGAGCCCAGATCGTGGAACAGCATGGTGGTCAGGATGTAGACCGGCGGGATCAGGAGCGCGGTGCCGATGCCCTCAAGGATGGAGTTGCCCAAGATCAGCACGGGGAGTCCCGGCGCGATCGCACTGATCAGTGCGCCGACGCCATACACCATGAGCCCGAGCAGGAACAGCCGCTTGCGGCCGTAGCGGTCGGTGAGTTTGCCACCGGGAATCATTAACGCGGCCATGACCAGCAGGAAGATAGTGATCGCGACTTGGATGCCCTGCACAGTGGTGTCAAGGTCCTCGCTCATGTCGTTGATCATCACGTTCATGTTCGAGCCAGCGAAGCTGCAGATGAATTGCGCGAGTGCAAGGGGGAGCAACACTCCCCGCGTCCGGGTTCGAGCAGTCGGCTCAGTCATGTCCATGTCCCGTCATCGCCTGAAAAATTCGGCCGCTAGGCCCCAAAATACGGCGCATGGGTGCCATCAGGATCACCCAGAAAGGATGAGGAAACTCAGCCGGGGCCGGTGAAGACTTGCTGAGGGTGGGCCGGGTGTCCGGTGACATAACCGAGTCGCCACCGGTGCACCGCTTGAGGGAGGACCACCATGGCAAGCGATACAGCTGGGCGGACCACCGGTCCGGGGCGATCCGTCGACCCGGATTACAACGTTGGGGCCGCGGGGACGATCCTCTTCGCAGGGATCATCATGATCGTGGCTGGGGCCTTTCACATAGTCCAGGCACTCGTGGCGCTGTTCAACGATCAGTTCTACGTGGCCGGTGAGGAGTACATTTACAGGTTCGACCTGACTTCGTGGGGCTGGATCCACCTGCTCGGCGGAGTGCTTTTGGTGCTCGGTGGGATTTTCTTGTTCCGGGGTGCCATGTGGGCTCGGATTCTGGCGGTAGTGCTGGCAGCGCTCAGCGCGATCCTGAATTTCATGTGGCTCCCGTATTACCCGTTGTGGGGCGCCATTATCATCGTCCTCGACGTGGTCATCATCTGGGCGGTCATGGCTCATCCCCGCGACCTGCGTTACGCCACCCAGTCCTGAAGCCGCTGGTTCGGTATCGAGGCGTGGGTGGGTTCGTTGGACGACGCCCAACTATCGAAGGAGTCCAGGGGTCGGCAGAGGGCCTCCTCGACCGCCGGGGGCCAGGATCATTCGGCCGGGGTGATGCCCCGGCCGTGCAGGGAAAACTACTCTGGCCAGGTCTTGGTTGGCCAATCAGATTGCAAGGGTGATGTTCGTGGCAACAAGAGAAGTGCACGGCCCCATCGACTTCGTGTTGATCGAGTTTCCAGTGGACAAGACGGGCAGCGGCGCCACCGTTGCGGCCCTGATGGACCTGATTAATCGGAAGGTGGTCTGGGTCTACGACCTCATGATCATTAGGAAAGACGCGGACGGTTCCAGCTCGGGCGTCGAGCTGACAGAAGACGTTACCGAGGGCTTGGAAGGATTCGCGTCCCTTGCCTCGGTCCGCTCGGGTCTCCTGGGCGACGATGAGATCGCCGAAGCAGCTTCGGCGATGGAACCTGGTACCGTCGCGGCGCTCATCGTCTACGAGAATCTGTGGGCGATTCCTTTTATTACCGCAGCACGCGACGCCGGCGGAGACGTCGTCGCGAGTGCGCGCATTCCGGCTGAGGATGTCATGGCCGCGTTGGACTCGTTGGAATCCGATTCGACGGTCTGAGGAGGACGCAGATATGGGACTGTTACGAGGAGTGGCACGCACGGCAGTAGTCGCCGGTACAGCTACGGCTGTGAGCGGTCGAGTGCAGCGCCGCCAGCAGTCGCGCTGGGACGCTCAGGAACAGCAGCAGTATGAGCACCAGCAATATGAGCAACAGCAACAACAGCAGTACGCGCAGCCACAACAGGCGTACGTGCAGCCACAGTATGAGACAGCCTCCGCGCAAGCAGCGGCGCCGGCCGCCGATCCATTGGAGCGGCTCAAGACTTTGGGCGATCTCAAAGCGCAGGGACTGCTGTCCGAGGCGGAATTCGAGGCTCAGAAGGCTAAAATCCTGGCCGGCTGAAACGAGCGGGCTGACCCGCTCGTCGCCCAAAACCGTGCCCTGCCGACCCTGGTCGGCAGGGCACGACGACGTGTGGCGCCGGTCGGCGGGGCATTGATGTGCGGCTCCGTCGGCAGAGCACGACGACGTGGGTCGCCAGTTCTGTTGAGGTCCCCAAAGCCTCGGGCCGGCTAGGCTCGGCCGATCATCAGCGGGCCGATGGGAATGGTCAGGGGTTCGGCGGAACCGGTACTTCGTCGGAGGCCTCGGGAGAGGCCATCGACCCCGCTGGCGGAGTCCCGATGAACTCGATGATCGCGATCACGACCACCACGATGATCGCTATCGTGATGACCACGCCGATCGTGGGCTCTGACCAGAAGACGAGCACCAGGCCGCCGACGATGACCGTGGCGATCCAGAGCAGCCGCTTGTACCGGTAAATCCAGTTACCCACCCCGCCGGTGCGCATGCCCGCCGACTCCGCCGATCCGCGCAGGCGGGCGATCCCCCGAGACGCTGAGGCACGCGCCCGCACGGCGGAGGCGGAGGTGCCGGTGAAGTACGCGGCTATGGCCACCACCAACGCAATCACCGCAGTGAGGCGCAGTGAGTCACGCAGGAAGCGCACCAGGGTGTCGTAGACCAGCCCCGCCGAATCCCGCGACAGCACCACGCCCGGCAGCGCCTGAAGGTAAGCGATGCGGGCCACCGCCAGGGCAATCCCCAGTGCAAGCATCGCCGCCACAACGCCGAGCGCACCCCACATCACGGCCCGGGCGCGGTGACGCGCGGCCAACACTCCCGCGACGAACAGGATGCCGAAGATGATCGGCAGCCAGATGCTGAGTGCGTTCAATACTCGGTAAGCGCTCTGTGCTTGGGTGACGGCGTCCGACTGCACCAGCTCGTAGGAGGTATTCACGTTGGGGATGTTCTGCGCCAGGCCGAACCCTTCGGCCACGAGCCGCTCCTTCACCTGCGCGATGATCGGCCCGAGATTGACCGAGATCGTGTCGTTCTGGGCGCTGATGGCTCCGCCCTGGTTGCCTTCCAGCAACTTCACCAGGTTCTGGTGAGCGATTTCATTTGAGCGGTCCCAGACGGTATCGAATTGCGGGCTGCTGATCGTTTGCTGAACACGACTGTGTACGAAATTTTCGATCCCGGAGATCATTGGCTGTTGTAGGGCTGTCAGCGCTGCTTGGGCTCGCGGAGGCAGCCCGAGGTTTGACACCGCGTTGAACGCTTCGTCGGTGACGGCCTTCAGATCCACGTGGGTGAAGATGACCTCGGTGACGGCGTCGGTCAGGTCCGCCTGCACAGACGGGTCGTTGATCAGCGGACTAACGGTTTCAACATATCTGTCGGTGTCGGACACCACGCTGCCCGCCCATACCCCCACCACCGAGATCGGAGCGAGCACACATGCCAGCGTGAGCAGCACCGCCGAGCCGATTGATCTCCAACGATGCCGTTCCTCGGCAGGGACGTGCGCGCCACCCGGCGCACGGACACGTTCGGCCTCAAGCTCGGCCACCCGGGCCCGCAGCCGTCGTAGCTCCTCGGCATCGGTCATTCCTGGATCCGTCATCGCTGGCTCCGTTCAGGCGCGCTGTCGTCAGGCGGGCACTATCGCCTCAGGATTCATCCGTGACTTCAGTCTCCCGCCGGGACACCTGCGTGCTCATCATCTGGCAAGGATGAAATAGTGAACCAAATTCGCTCCGAAAAGCTTTTGCCGCGCCCCCCGGGTGGTCCCTGCGGGAAGACGTGCGCCGATGAAACGATCACCGAACGCTTGGCGAGAGCTCTCCTCTGCCCGGCGACCCTATCCAGGGCGCGGCGAGGGCCTCTAACGCCAAACGCCCGGTCCCGCACCTTCGTGCGGGACCGGGCGTTCGCCGTCGTTAGTTCTTACCAGCCGCGCTCGGCGAGGCGGTGCGGCTGCGGGATTTCGTCCACGTTGATGCCGACCATTGCTTCGCCCAGGCCGCGGGAGACCTTGGCGATGACGTCCGGGTCGTCGTGGAAGGTGGTGGCCTTAACGATCGCGGCGGCTCGCTCGGCCGGGTTGCCGGACTTGAAGATGCCGGAACCGACGAATACGCCGTCGGCGCCCAGTTGCATCATCATGGCGGCGTCGGCCGGGGTGGCGATGCCGCCCGCGGTGAACAGCACCACCGGCAGCTTGCCGGTCTGCGCGATCTCCTTGACCAGTTCGTACGGGGCCTGCAGTTCCTTGGCCGCCACGTACAGCTCGTCTTCGGGCATCGCGGACAGGCGCTTGATCTCGGACCGGATCTGGCGCATGTGGCCGGTGGCGTTGGAGACGTCGCCGGTGCCTGCTTCGCCCTTGGAACGGATCATCGCGGCGCCTTCGTTGATCCGGCGCAGCGCCTCGCCCAGGTTGGTGGCACCGCAGACGAACGGAACGGTGAAGTTCCACTTGTCGATGTGGTTGGTGTAGTCGGCCGGGGTCAGCACCTCGGACTCGTCGATGTAGTCGACGCCGAGCGATTGCAGCACCTGCGCCTCGACGAAGTGGCCGATGCGGGCCTTGGCCATCACCGGGATCGAGACGGCTTCGATGATGCCGTCCACCATGTCCGGATCGCTCATCCGGGACACTCCGCCCTGCGCGCGGATATCCGCCGGAACACGCTCAAGAGCCATCACGGCCACGGCACCGGCGTCTTCGGCGATGCGGGCCTGATCGGGCGTTACGACGTCCATGATGACGCCGCCCTTCAACATCTCGGCCATGCCCCGCTTTACCCGGCTGCTGCCGGTCACGGGGGCGTGAGTTGACGTTGCTTCACTGCTGGACACTAAGAGCCCCTAGGAGTCGGTCGAAATCGTACATCTCATCATACGTCGGGGCCCGTGAACCGGCTCACCGGTGACGTAACCTTCAAAAACGCCCGACGGCGGCGGCCAGCCTCGCGTCGCAGTCCCGCCTCCCGCCGTCATCCTGCAGAGCGGCGGCCAGCCGGTCAGGCAGCCAGCCGGGTCTGCCGGTAGACGGCCATGATCCGCTGGATTACGGTCACCAGGCTGGCGGCGGCCAGCAGCACCAGGACCACCAGCAGGACGATTTCCGGCAGGCCCAAACCGGTCAGGCCGGTGAAGACCAGGACGGCAACCAGTCGCTCGGACCGTTCGGCAAACCCGACGGCGGCCGTGCAGCCGAGCGACTCGGCCTTGGCCCGGGCGTAGGAGACCAGCGAGCCCAGCAACAGGCACACGAGCGCGAACACGGCGATGGCCGGATTCTCTCCCCCGGTGAAGAACCAGATGGCCACGCCGGCGAAGACCGCGCCGTCGGCCAACCGGTCGAGGGTGGAGTCCAGGAAGTTGCCCCAGCGGCTGCTCCGCTCCAGCATGCGGGCCATCAGTCCGTCCACCATGTCGGAGAAAACGAACGCGGTGATAAAGACTGTGCCCCAGAACAGCTCGCCCAGCGGGTAGAAAACCAGCGCCCCTACACAGACCCCGAGCGTGCCGATGATCGTGACGGCGTCCGGCGAGACACCCATCCGGATCAGGATGCGGGCCAGCGGGGTGAAGAGCTTGCCGAAGAATCCGCGCGCGTATTTGTTGAGCATCGCCGCGTTACCGTGCGGGCCAGGCGTCGGCTACCTGCTTGCGGACCTCGTCCAGGGTCTGGGTGATCGCCTTGGTTTGCGCGATGATCGGGAAGAAATTCCCGTCGCCGCCCCACCGCGGCACCACATGCTGGTGCAGGTGCGCCGCGACGCCCGCTCCCCCGGCTTCGCCTTGGTTCATGCCCAGGTTGAAGCCGCTGGGGTTCGCCACCTTCCGCAACACGCGCATGGCCGTCTGGGTCAGCTCGGCGAACTCCGCGGTTTCTTCCGGGGTGATGTCCGTGTAGTCGGGCACATGGCGGTACGGGCAGACCAGCAGGTGGCCGGGGTTGTACGGAAACAGGTTCAGCACCACATAGGCGGTTTCGCCGCGGTGGACGATCAGCGATTCCTCGTCCGGCCGGGCCGGCGCCACGCAGAACGGGCACTCGTCCTTGTTCTTGAACTGCCCCTGGCCGCCCTTGACGTAGGCCATCCGGTGCGGCGTCCAGAGCCGCTGGAAGGCATCCGGGACGCCGGGCAGCTCGAAGCTGTCCGTTGTCTCGTCATCCGCCCGGCCCATCATGGCTTCGCTGGTCGTCCCGGCCATCGTCAGTTGCCGCGCCTGGCGACAGCCTGCACAATCCGGGACACTGCCTCGTCCACCGGGATGCCGTTGTCCTGGCTGCCGTCGCGGAAGCGGAAGGAGACGGCTCCGGCCTCGGCATCCTCGCCGCCGGCGATCAGCACGAAGGGTACTTTGTCCTTGCTGGCGGTGCGGATCTTCTTCGGGAAGCGGTCGGACCCCAGATCGGCCTCCGCGCGGACGCCCTGCGCCCGCAGCTTGGCCACAATCTCCAGCATGTAGTCGTTGAAGGTCTCAGCCACCGGAATGCCGACAACTTGTACCGGAGCGAGCCAGGCCGGGAACGCGCCAGCGTAGTGCTCAATCAGCAGGCCCATAAACCGCTCCACCGAGCCGAACAGCGCGCGGTGGATCATCACCGGCCGCTGCCGGGAGCCGTCCGCAGCCTGGTACTCCAGCTCGAAGCGTTCCGGCAGGTTGAAGTCCAGCTGGATGGTGGACATCTGCCAGGTCCGGCCGATGGCGTCCCGCGCCTGCACCGAGATCTTCGGACCGTAGAAGGCTGCTCCGCCCGGATCCGGCACCAGTTCCAGGCCGGACGCTTCGGCCACCTCGGCCAGCGTGCGGGTGGCTTCGTCCCAGACCTCGTCCGAGCCGACAAACTTTTCGGGATCCTTGGTGGAAAGCTCCAGGAAGAAATCGTCCAGCCCGTAGTCCTTGAGCAAGTCCAGCACGAAGTTCAGCGTGGTGGTCAGCTCGTCCTTCATCTGCTCGCGGGTGCAGTAGATGTGGGCGTCGTCCTGGGTCATGCCGCGCACCCGGGTCAGCCCGTGCACCACGCCGGACTTCTCGTACCGATAGACCGAACCGAACTCGAACAGCCGCAGCGGCAGTTCGCGGTAGGACCGTCCGCGCGAACGGAAGATCAGGTTGTGCATGGGGCAGTTCATCGGCTTCAGGTAGTAGTCCTGGCCGGGCTTGACGACCTCGCCGGTCTCCGGGTCCCGGGTCTCGTCCACGTGCATCGGGGGGAACATGCCGTCCCGGTACCAATCCAGGTGGCCGGAGACCTCGTACAGATTGCTCTTGGTGATGTGCGGGGTGTAGACGAATTCGTAGCCGGCTTCGGTGTGCCGCTGCCGCGAGTAGTCTTCCATCGCCTTGCGGACGGTGCCGCCCTTGGGGTGGAAAACGGGCAGGCCGGAACCCAGCTCGTCCGGGAAAGAGAACAGGTCCAGCTCGGCGCCCAGCCGGCGGTGGTCGCGACGCTCGGCCTCAGCCAGCCGCTCCTGGTAGGCCTTCAGATCGTCCTTGGTGGGCCAGGCGGTGCCGTAGATGCGCTGCAGCTGCTTGTTCTTCTCGTTGCCGCGCCAGTATGCGGCCGCCGATCGGGTCAACGCGTAGGCGTTGGAGATCAACTTGGTGTTCGGCAGGTGCGGGCCGCGGCAGAGGTCCTTCCAGACCACCTCGCCGCTCTTGGCGTCGACGTTGTCATAGATAGTCAGCTCGCCGGCGCCAACTTCGATGCTGGCTCCCTCGCCGGCCTCGTCGGAGTGGCCCTTGAGCCCGATCAGCTCTTCCTTGTACGGTTCCCCGGCCATCTCGGCCAACGCCTCGGTCTCGGAGACAGTGCGGCGGACGAAGCGCTGGTTGGAATTGACGATCTTGAGCATCATCTTTTCCAGCTGCTTCAGGTCCTCAGGCGTGAAGGGCTCATCGACGTCGAAATCGAAGTAGAAGCCGTCGGTGATGTACGGACCGATGCCAAGCTTGGAGTCTTTGCGCAGCTGCTGCACGGCCTGGGCCATCACGTGCGCGGTGGAATGGCGCAGCACATTCAAACCGTCGGCCGAATCGATGGTCACGGCTTCCACCTTGGCGCCGGCCGGGATGGGCTGGTCCAAGTCCTTCAGCTCGCCATTCACGCGTACGACGACGACCTCCCGCCGGGTGCCGTAAAGGTCAGCCCCCGTCGTGCCCTCGGTCACCTGGTTCTCTTCGCCGTCGACGATGAGGGTGATGTTCTGGGGCGCTGACACAGAGGTCTCCTAATTGTTTGGCTGCGGCCGTTACTGCAGCGACATACGTGGGCGCTGCAAGCCTCTACGATCGTATCCGCTGACGAGTTGCCGGACCAACATCGGCGCGGCCGGATCCGGCCTGACCACCGCGCCGCATCACGAAGCCTGTCACCCGCAAGGCCGGTTCACAGCAAGGCCGGTTCCCCGCAATCGAGAGACCCGGTCGGGCCCTAGAAGGGCGGTGTCAGCGGCTGCGCTGGCCAACCTTCAAAGGGACTGGACTTCCGGTTCCGACTGGCGGTTTCGGCGGCACCGCGCATGGTGATATTGAGTTTTTCCTGCGACGGGCCCTGCAGCGGACCGGCTCTGTGAGCCGATGGATCCGGGGCATTCGTTTGGGGAGCTGGCTCTCTTACCGGCAGCGGGCCGCCGGAGTGCGCGGCTCCCTGCCCAACGGTTGCCGGTTTCGGCTGGCGTTCGGGCAGTTGGGCATCCTTGAGCCAGATGTGGTTGCGTAGTGGTTTTTGTGCCGGATCCATATCGGGCGGTGGGAAGAACCAGGCGACACCGCTGATGACCTCGACCCGCCAGTCTCCTTCATGGATGAGGTGGTGATGGTGCCCACATAGCAGAACGCCGTTGTCGGTGCATGTGGGGCCGCCCTTTTCGAACCACCGGATGTGGTGCACTTCGGTCCAAGGTGACGGGGCGGTGCAGCCGGGGAAGGCACAGCCTCCGTCCCGGGCGATGATGGCCAGCCGCATGTACTTCGGAAACAGCCGCTGCGATTGGCCGACGTCGAGGATCACGCCCATGCCGGCGAAGACTACCGGGATGATGTCCGCATCGCAGGCTATCCGGCGGATGGTCTTGGCGCTGAGCGGTCCGGTGAAAGTGCTGGATCCCGGGCGGCCGAGATCGGAGGCCAGGTCTTTGTAGTCAATAGTGACCAGCAGCTGAGGCCGGAGTCCGCCGGCTGCGGGCAGCAGGTCCGTGGTCAGAGCGACCTTGCACGCACCGATCAATCCGTCGAGCTGCTTTTGCTGACGGGTCCGCCCGTCCAGCTCATGACCTGATGCGGCGGCCGGGTCAGCATCGTCTGGTCGGCGCGCGCCGGCTGCGGTTCTGGCGTCCGGTTCGACGCCACCTGGCAGGGACGGGACAGTGCCTTCGCCGCAGGCAACATCCCCGGTGCCGGGGGCGGCAAGGGACGTACCGGTGCCGTCAAACCCGACCGTGCCGGCGGTGGCGGTACCTTCCCGCAAACGCGGGTTGGTGGCCGTGTTGTACACGGTCGCCAGGACCTCGTTCTGCTCATCGGTGGCGTTGATTTCGTAGCAATGCAGGCCGTTGCGTCGGCCGCGGTAGAACAAGCCCTGGCGAGCCTTCAGCTCGGACGATGTCGGATCGGCGCCACCGGGATTCAGGCCACCTTCCCACTGCCGAATCAGCAGCCGCAGCGAATCGGCGTCGTAATCGGCGGCGTGCTTCACGAGTGCCTCTTCCATCTTGCGCAACTGCTCCGGTTCAGCGATCCGGCGTAGCCCGTCGACGGCCCGCCGGATCAGGTTTGCGGCTTGGCCGGACACCTGCCCTTCGTCCAAAGCGCGGGCGAGCACCGGCAGCCGGGGCGGGGCGGTCGGTGTGCCGTTGGGAACCGGCCGCGGCTCTGTGGCCTCGGCCAACTGGAACCGGCGCGCGGCTTCCTGCCGGGCAATGCCCAGCTTCGCCCGCAGAAAATCCTCATTCGATGTGAAGGCGCCGCGCTTCGGCCGGTCCGGGTCGGCAGGATCGTGCGGCTTATCCGTTTCGCCGACGGCCGCGATGTTCTGCTCTTTGATAATCCGGGCCAGGATCAGCTGGGTCTGGGCAACGGTATTGGCCAGCTCTTCCACCTGCTCTGCAGTCCGGGCCACCCTTTTGGTGCTGCAGGCCAGCCCGCTGGAACGAAGTCGGTCGTTGAAGCCGGCGACCTCGGCACGCAGCCGGGCCAGCAGAGCGGAATCATCCTGCCCTGCTCCCGGAGCCGCATCCAGCACCTCGATCGCCATAAATCCAGCCTATGAAGGGCTGAAACGCGGCGGCAGAGGCGAAAACAGGGATGTGGACGAGGGGCAGCAAGAGACTCATGTGTAGGTGGAGTGGTAACAACGCAAGCTGCGAACAGATCCGTTAGTCTTCACCTGGTCCGGGACGGACGGCTTCCGACCAGCCAGGGATCTGCCGGGCCGCGGTTGTCCAGGCCTTCCTCGACCATGCGGCGGGCGAGCTCGGCTGTGCTCATTGGTTGGGCACCGGGCGCGGTGGGCCGTGCCGCCGGCGATGCGGCAGGGGGCCGAACGTGCGGCGGTTCGGGACGGACGGCGTTTTCCGGCAGCGGCAGACTGGCAGCGTCGGACAGGTCCCAGGCCTCCAGCGCCTGCAAGCCGATTCCTTTGGGACCGGTCCGGCGGGTGAGCCCACGGATAAGCAGCAGCTCGGTCCCGAACAGCAGTGAGCCTGAGCGTTCCTGTGCCTCCTGGAAAAAGGTGGCGTCTACACAGCCGGTCCCGTCATCCACACTGATGAAAACCACCCGGCGACCGCCGCGCATCGGCGGGGTTTGGGTGGCGACCCGGATACCGGCCACCATTACCTCGCTTCCGTTGCGCAGGCCCAGCAGATCCTTGGCCGGTGTGACACCTAGTTTTGCCAGCAGCGGAGCGTAGCTTTCCATCAAGTGGGAGCTGACGTCGATCGAGAGCAAGTCCAGTTCGGTGCGCACCATGTCCACCGCCGTCGGTTCCGGGAAGACTGGGACCAGATTGCGCAGCTCCAGATCACCCAGCGGCAGGGACAGTTGGCCATCGGTGGGCTGGTAGCGCTTGGGCACCGGGCGCACGGCAGGTTGGTCCAAGTGATACACCAGATCCGTCCGGCTGGCAGCACGTCCGCCGCGCTGGCCGGTTGCCCGGTTCAGTTCATCGAAGGCTCCCAACTGGGCCAGGCGTTTCAGCGCGGGTTTGCTGACCTTGCCGCGGGCCCGCAGGTCGGCCAGCGATTCGTACGGCTGCCCTGCGACAATGCGCTGGAGTTCAGTAGCTGAGAGCCCGTAGATGCCGGCAAGGCTGAGCCGGATGCCCAGCGTTTCACCGGCAGGGGACGAAACACGTTCCACCCGGTAGCGGTCAGTGCTGCGGTTGATGTCCAACGGCAGAATCGGGATGCCGAGCCGCCGCGCCTCGGCCACCAACAGCCTCCGCGGGTACATCCCCGGGTCGTGTTCCCAGAGCCCGGCGAGGAACGCCTCCGGATGGTGGGCTTTCAACCACGCGGTCTGGTAGGTGGGGACGGCGAAGGCTGCACCGTGGGCTTTGCAGAAGCCGAAGCTGCCAAAGGACTTCAAGGTAGTCCAGACCGTATCCACAACGTCCGGAGGATATCCCCGGTCCAGCGAAGCTTTACGGAAATAATCTTCCACTGCCGGTTCGGCTTCCTCATTGCCCAGCAGTCGGCGGAATTCGTCCGCCTTGGCCAGCCCGCATCCGGTAAACACATCAAAGGTCCGCAGGACTTGCTCATGGAAGACAGTCACGCCATGGGTTTCCTTCAAAACCGGGATCAGGTCGGGATGAGGGAAGCGCTCCGGAGCCCAGCCGTGGCGCTGCTCCAGGAACGGGCGGACCATGTCCGATTGCATGGGGCCGGGCCGGAATAGCGAAATGTCGATGATCAGATCGTTGAAGTCCCGCGGCGCCATCTTGCCCACCAGCTCACGCTGGCCGGGGGATTCAATCTGGAAGCACCCCAGAGTGTGGGTGCTTCGGATCAGCTCGTAGGTCGGTTCATCGTCCAGCGGGACCTGTTCCAGGTTGATGTTCCCGTTCGCCGCGATGTAGCCGGGCCCTTCCCCGTCCTCGTCCACCGGGTGCTTTCCGGCTGCCGTCACCGCTTCCTTGGTTGGATGGATGCGTGCGATTTCGGCGAGCGCGTAAGCCATCGAGCTCTGCATCCGCACCCCCAGCACGTCCAGTTTGAGCATGCCCATCGGATCCATGTCGTGCTTGTCGAACTGGCTCATCGGCAGTCCCAGCCCGCTGGGCTGGGTGGGGGTACGGTCCAGCAGCGAGGTGTCGCCCAGGATCACCCCGCAAGGATGCATGGAGATATGCCGGGGCAGCCGGTCCAGCCGTTCGGTCAGGTCCACCAGCAGATCCAGTTGCTGGTTCTGCTCCACCTGGGCCGAGAACGCGCGTAGTTCCGGTTTCTCTGCCATCGCTTCACGGAATTTGCGCGCGGAGAACCGCCAGAGCTGCTTGGCGATGCCGGAGATTTCATCCTCCGGCAGGCCAAGTGCCAGACCAGCGTCGCGGACTGCGCCGCGGGCACGATAGCCGTTCTGCATACTCATCAGAGTGACCCGCTCGCTGCCGAATCGGTCGAAGATCTTCTGGTAGACGTTGTGCCGTTCTGCGCTTTCCACGTCAATGTCTATGTCCGGCAAGGTGGAGCGGTCCTGGGAGAGGAAACGTTCAAAGATCAGCCCGTGGTCCAGCGGGTTTACGTGGCTGATGTAGAGCAGATAGTTCACCAGGCTGGAGGCCCCGGACCCACGGGCCGAAGCCCGGACGCCCATGCCGGTGATCATCCGCGACACTTCGGCAACTGTTAGGAAGTAGGAGGCGAAGCCCAGCCGGGAGATGATGCCCAGCTCATGTGCCAACCGGTCCCGCAGCTCCTGCTCTGCCCGCCCGGATATTCCGCCGAACCGTTCGGCAATGCCGGTTTCACAGCGCTGCAGCAGCTCGGTCAGTGGTTCCCCGTCGATCCCGATAACCGAGGCTTCCGGGACCACGGGATGCTTGAAGCCCATGTCCTGGTAAGGGTCCATCCGGCACCGGTCCGCCACGGCTTCGGTCACGGACAGCAGTCGGTGCGCGTCCCGGCTTCCGCCACCGGCTGCCTGAACGATCTCCCGAGCCAGTGCCTGCATCTGTGCAGGTGATTTCAGCCAACCCTGGGCACTGGGCTGCAGTTCAGGCAGTTTGGACAAGGCCGTCAAAGTCCTGGCCGAGTCCAGTACATCTGCGGTAGCTGCTCCGTCTTCTTCGCAGTAGCGCACGGCATTGGTCAACACCGCTGGAATCTTCAGTTCGTCGGCAAGGTTGAGCATGCGTACAGCGTGGGCGGTGCTCAGGTTCTCGCCGGGGGCACTGAGGTGGGACACAATCTCCATTGCCAACGATCCGACCGGCAGCACGGTGCGCCAGTGTCCGGCCAGCCGGCGCGCTTCGACATAGCTGCGGCGGCGCAGCGCTTGGCCGACCTCGGACATCGGCCCCAACAGCACCGTGAGGGCAGGTCCGCCGTCCGGAGTGCCGGCATGCCGGGCGAGTTGTTCCAGCGTCACCCCGGGTGTTCGGTGCCTGCTCCCCCGCCCGCTGCCCGCCGTCCCGTCATGCGCCGCCGAAATCAGTCGGCAGAGCGCATGGTAGCCGTTCCCTTGGTTCCCGCCGTGTGCCAGCACCACAACGCGCCCGGTGTCCCGGCCGCCGTCGTCCTGGACTGCCAGATCCACGCCGACTATCGGATCAATCCCCACCGCCAGGCAAGCCTTGAGGTGCTTGACTGTTCCGTAGAGCCCGTCCCGGTCCGTGCAGGCCAATGCATCCGCTCCGAAGGAAGCGGCCGCACCGGCCAGTTCATCAGGCCAGGAGACACCGTAGTGGGCGCTGAACGCCGTGGATACATGCAGATGGGTAAAGCTCATTGGTCATTCCAAACGCCTTATTGAAGGCACGGGATCGTTATCCGGCGGCAGCCGCGAAAACCGAGGCGAATAAATGCTGCGGGTCTGCGCTCAGGCGCTCAGTTCACGGACGGCATCATGGACACGGATCAGTCGCCAGCGATCGGCATCCACCTGGTGGGAAAGGTCCAAGGTGCGGATCTGGGACCTGCCGTTCAGCCGTGCCTGCACGCGCCAGATTTCATGGTCCACCAACCCGGCTCCCCTGCCCCGTTCTGCCCTCAGTTCTTCCGCCCACCATTTGCGGCGTTCATACCAACGCACGGGTTCTGCGACAATCCGGTAGCTCCTGCCCTGCCACCGCAGCCGCAGAGGCTGTCCGGCAGGGGAACAAACAACTTCGACAGCTTCACTGAAAACACCCATGTTCCAGTCACCTTTCATCTGGACAACGGGTCAGAGCTCTGCAGCACGCGCCCCTGCGCCAACACGCCTGCCGAAAAACTTGACCCTCTTATTCTATTCGAATATGTGTTCGAATCCAAGATCAAGCGTAGGGACAGGCACTGACAAAACCAGAGTGATGAAGCGGGGCGCCCTACGCCTGCAGCAGTTCCCTGGCCTGCCGCAGCACTGGACCGCATACCGCCCAGTCTTCCTCGGGGATATCCAGCAACTCCAGGATTTCCACCACCCGGCGAGCGCTGTCCGGATCCCCCAGCCGGACGTGGAGTTCGGCAAGGTATGCGAGTGCTTCGACCTGGACGGAACCCGTCCATCCCGAAGTAATACAACTCCAGCCCGTCCCGGCCGAACGCGATGTACGGGCTTGGCCGCACCTGCCGATACAACGCCTTGAATCCGAGCAAAGCCAGGAACGCTGCTATCTCATCAATATCGCCGCACGGCCGCAGCGGGACGGTCCGCGGCCTCATTCGCCTAGCCTTGCTCAGCCAGATCCTTCACGTCGCCCACCAACTTGTCCCACATCGACTTGGAGTGCTCCGCCGCTTCGGCACTGGCATTGTTGTCCTGCGACAGCGTGAACTCGGTTCCGCCGGGAACTTCCTCCAGCGTCCAGGTGAGGCGGTGGTAGTTCTCCGGCACGTCCGCCTGTCCGGTCAGCGGGCTGAAGTGAGTGACAACCAGCCGCCTTCCCGGTTCGAACTCCAGCACCTGGCCCTTGTCTTCGTAGGCTTTACCCTCCCATTCACCTCGCCAGCTGATGGGCCCGCCGACGCTCCAGTCGGTGTTCACCTCGGTACCGAACATGAACCCCTTGATGGCCTCGGGGTCGGTAATCACCGCCCAGACACGATCAGGCGGTGCCGCGATGGTCGCCGTCGAACTGGCGACAAACTTTCCCGTCATGGGTTCCTCCCCCGCAGACAGCCTCATACCCGACAGACGCCCCATAGCGGCTGGGTCCGGCTACTCCCCTAGCTTCCAGCAGCGAGGGCTGGCGCACAACGAGTTCTGCCGGATTGTTGCGGACGTCCGACGAAAAAGGACTTGGGTGAAACCGACGACAGTGAAATCACTTCTCCGGACGGCCGAGCCGTCGCTCACACTGCCTCGGCGATGAGATCGGGTCCGTTATTGCGCACGTTGTTGACCTTGGAACTGACCCGCCGCGGAACAAGATGCGGTTCGGGCATGGCGTCCAGCAGCTGCTGCACATCGGCCTCGGATGTGGTTTCCGGATCCAGCCAGTCCGAATAAAGGTCAGCCGGCACGATCAGCGGCGTTCTGTCATGGATGTGCCCGAGTGAATCGGAAGCCTGCGTGGTGATGATGGTGCAGGTCCGCAGCCACTTCTGGGGATGATCTTCCGGCAGGGCCGGATCAGGCCAATTCTCGAAGAGCGCCGCAAAGGCCAGCATCTCTTCGCGTTCGCCGTGCAGATAGGTCGGCATTTTGCCGTCCGGGGTCTTTTGCCATTCAAAGTACCCATCGGCAACGAGCAAACCGCGCTTTCTGGCCGCCGCCTTCCGGAACGAGGGTTTTTCCGTGACGGTCTCCATGCGTGCATTGATCAATCGTGCGCCGGAGCGGGGATCCTTGGCCCACGGGGGGACGAGCCCCCACCGGGCCATGATGAGTTTTCTGGATACTCCATCGCCGTCAGGCCCCCTACGGTCGATGATCAGGGGGACTTCGTCAGTCGGTGCAACGTTGTACGAAGGTTGGATCTCTTCGACATAGGACTCATCGACGTCGAACGAAGCCACCAGGTCGCCCGTTCCCCGCGCCATGACGTATCTGCCACACATGCCTCCATTATGGTCCAGTACATCGGATCCAGACGGCGCAGGGCGGGCACAGTTCCCGGCTCCTCGTGGCATCCTTGAAGCTCGCCCGTGGGCCGGAACGAAGGCCCCCGGCCGGAAACGTCCGCGGCAACGCTCAGCGCCGGGAATGACCACAGCCGGCGCGACGTTGACATGTACACAAGCTTTCACACCAGAAGGAGCCACCTTGGATTACACACCTGCTGCCGGAACAGTCACCATGTTCTCCACCACCTGGTGCGGGTACTGCCGTCGCCTGAAGTCCCAGTTCGATGCGCAGGGCATCGGCTACACCGAGATCAACATCGAAGAGGTCGCGGGCACCGCCGAACTGGTCGAGCAGCTCAACGACGGCAACCAGACGGTTCCCACCCTGCTCTTCCCGGACGGCAGCAGCGCCACCAACCCGCCGCTCTCTCTGGTCAAGGAGCGCCTGGGCGTCTAGCAGCCGCAGGCTCCACCGGCGGAATCCGACCCGCAGGCATCAGGGGCGCCGCAGTTTCCATAACATTCGTTTTGGAAATTGTGGCGCCCCGGTTTTCTTCCTAGGATGGGCAGGGTGGCCGATGACGGCCCCTCCAGACTTCGCTAGGAAGGAATCACTCCCGCATGGTTCACAAGGTACGGGCAGTAGTGGCCCTGGAAAAGAATGCGCCGGTCTCCATCGAAACCATCCTGGTGCCGGACCCGGGTCCGGGCGAGGCGCTGGTGGACATCCTCACCTGCGGCGTCTGCCATACGGACCTGCACTACAAGCAGGGCGGGATCAACGACGACTTCCCGTTCCTGCTCGGCCACGAAGCCACCGGCGTGGTCAACGCCGTGGGCCCCGACGTGACCAACCTGGTCCCCGGCGACCGCGTGATCCTGAACTGGCGGGCCGTCTGCGGTGAATGCCGGGCCTGCCAGCGCGGCCAGGCACAGTACTGCTTCAACACCCACAACGCCACGCAGAAGATGACGCTGGAGGACGGCACGGAGCTCTCCCCCGCGTTGGGCATCGGTGCCTTTGCCGAAAAGACCCTGGTGGCCGCCGGCCAGTGCACCAAGGTGGACGACGACGTCGATCCCGCCGCGGTGGGCCTGCTCGGCTGCGGTGTCATGGCCGGCATCGGCGCGGCGATCAACACCGGTGAGGTCAAGCGCGGCGAATCCGTAGCCGTGATCGGCTGCGGCGGTGTTGGCATCGCCGCCATCGCCGGCGCCAAACTGGCCGGCGCCACCACGATCATCGCGGTAGATATCGACGACAACAAGGTGGAACTGGCCAAGTCCCTGGGTGCCACGCACGGCATCAACTCCAAGGAGCAGGACCCGGTGGAGGCCATCCGGGCGCTGACCGGCGGCAACGGCGCCGACGTCGTGATTGAAGCGGTGGGGCGTCCGGAGACCTACAAGCAGGCGTTCTACGCCCGCGACCTGGCCGGCCGCGTGGTGCTGGTTGGCGTCCCGACGCCGGACATGAAGCTCGAATTGCCGCTGCTGGACGTCTTCGGCCGGGGTGGCTCGCTGAAGTCCTCCTGGTACGGCGACTGCCTGCCTTCCCGCGACTTCCCCATGCTCGTCAGCCACTACAAGCAGGGCAACCTGGACCTGGACGCCTTCGTCACCGAGCGGATCACGCTGGACGATGTGGAAGCAGCCTTCGCCAAGATGCACGACGGCAAGGTCCTGCGTTCGGTGGTGGAGGTCGCATGAGCGCCACGATCGAAAACCTGGTCACTTCCGGCACCTTCTCGTTGGACGGCGGCACCTGGGACGTAGACAACAACGTCTGGATTGTCGGTAACGACGCCGAGGTGTTCGTCATCGACCCGGCTCACGATCCGCAGGCCATCGCCGCCGCGGTCGGATCCCGGACCGTGAAGGCCATTCTGCTGACCCACGGCCACGACGACCACATCCGCGCCGTCGGCGAATTCCGGGACCTGGTGAAGGCACCGGTGTACCTGCACGACGCCGACCGGATGCTCTGGGACACGGTCTTCCCGGACAGCACGCCGGACCACTCGATCAAGGACGGCGATACGTTCGAGGTCGCGGGAGCGCAGCTGAAGGCCATCCACACCCCGGGTCACTCCCCCGGCTCGGTCTGCTTCCATCTGGAGTCTGCGGGCGTGCTGTTCAGCGGCGACACGCTGTTCAACGGCGGCCCCGGCGCCACCGGCCGCAGCTACTCCAGCTTCGAGACGATCATCGAGTCCATCAAGGACAGGCTGCTGACGCTGCCGGCCGAGACCACGGTGAACACCGGCCACGGCGATGCCACCAGCATCGGCGCCGAGGCACCGCAGCTGGACGAATGGATTGCCCGCGGACACTGAATACAGCCGTCTCCAGCACTCAGGCGCCGCCCGTGCTCAAGCCGATTTCGGCCTGAGCACGGGCGGTGTTCCGTACAGGGGCTGGGTTAGGACGTCCGGGACGTCCTGCTGCCACGGAAACAGACCTTCCTCGTCGGCCCAGATGGCCTGCAGGCCCCGCAGCCGGCCCTTGTAGATGTCGGCGGCGACCAGGAGCACATCCTCCGGCCGCTCAATCCGGGCCAGCGACACCTTCCGCGGCCGCAGCGGCACCTCCATGCCGGCAACCAGAGTGCGGCCATGGTGGAGCACCCTATGCACCAGGAGGCTGAGAATGGCGTGGGTTTCCGCCAAGGTCCGTCCGGTGAGCAGAATTTCGGGATGCTGCACCTGGGTCAGCCCGATGGTGTATCCAAAAGCGGTGTTGTCAGTGTCCCCCTCGACGATCATGCACTGCCAGCCGTACTTGCCTATGGTTCGGAGCGTCTTCTCCCTGGCTTCCCGATGGGTCATGCCGTTGCAGATGTCGCACATCTGGATTTCCTCGCCTCGGGCTTGATTGTCCAGCCAGTGTGCTCCTGCTGCCCGAGACCGCGGCAGGGGTGGATCGGTCGATGTGGATAACTGCAGCCTCGTCATGCCTGCTCAAACACCAGGCGGATCCCGGCCCCACATCGGATCAGCCGCCGATGTAGTGCATCTCCACTTTCAGCCCGGGCCAGCCGGCCGCGGGCGGAGCCTCTGACCGGGCCGGACCGCGTCCGGAGCGGGGATTACCCCTCGCGGTCTCGGCGCTGCGCAGCTCCGAATAGCGGTCCGTCCGGCGCCCCCAGACTCCGGCGAGCACGCCGGTGAGTTCGTCGTCGTCAGCGCCACCGCGCAGCAGAGCCCGCAGGTCGGTGCCGCCGGTGCCGAACAGGCAGGTGAACAGCTTCCCGTCGGTACTCAGCCGCGCCCGGGTGCAGCCGTGGCAGAACGCCTGCGTGACACTGGAAATCGTTCCGATCTCGCCGCCGCCGTCGCGATATCTGAAGCGCGTCGCGGTCTCGCCGGCGTAGCGGGGCGCCAGCGGTTCCAGCGGGAGTTCGGCATCGATCCGGCGCACCACGTCCGCGGAGGGAACCACCTGCTCCAGGTTCCAGCCGTTGGTGGAACCGACGTCCATGTATTCGATGAACCGCACGATGTGCCCCGTGTAGCGGAAGTGGCGCGCCATCGCGAGGACACCGCCGTCGTTCATTCCGCGCTTGACCACCATGTTCACCTTGACCGGTCCAAGCCCGACGGCGGCCGCGGCCTCGATTGCCTCCAGCACCGTGGCCACGGGGTAGTCGACGTCGTTCATCCGGCGGAAGGTGGCGTCATCGACGGAGTCCAGCGAGACCGTTACCCGGGACAGCCCGGCCGCCTTGAGCGCCGCCGCCTTACGGGCCAGCACCGAACCGTTCGTGGTCATCGCCAGATCCAGTGGACGGCCTTCGGGGGTGCGCAGTTCGGCGAGCCTGGACACCAGATGTTCGATCCCCCGCCGCAGCAGTGGTTCGCCGCCGGTCAGCCGGATCTTTTCCACGCCCTGCGCGGCGGCTATCCGGGCCACCCGGATGATCTCTTCGAAGCTGAGCAGCTGGTCTTTTGGCAGGAAAACGAAGTCGCGGCCGAAGATTTCCTTGGGCATGCAGTAGACGCAGCGGAAGTTGCACCGGTCGGTCACGGAGATCCGCAGATCCCGCAGTGGCCGGTCCAGTGCGTCGTTCAGGGTGTGCGGACCGTGCTGCGCTGGCCCGTCCATGGTGCGCCTCCGCCGTGCCGGGACTCGAAGTCCCTTCCAGACTAGGCTGGCTGCACTCCGACTACAACGGGCGCCGGAACCCGTGCCAGCAGCTCGGCGAATGCCCCGTCACGCACCGCTGCGTGGCCGGCGTGGGCCGCACGCAGCGACCGTTCCACCGTGCCGATGTCCAGCCCTGGCACCAAGTCGTCGGCCGACCCGGCGGTGGCCGGGTCCCAGTCCAGTCCGAGTGCGTCATAACTGGCGGTGAGCACCTCGCGCAGCGGAGCTGAATCCTGCACCACCACCACCGACGAAAACAGCCAGGCGCCGGCCACCACCCGTTGTGCGGTGCCCACCAATTTGACCCTGCGCAGCGGATCAACCGCGTGCGCGCCGTGAATGCTGAACTCCCCGGGACAGTACTCTCCCGGGATTTCGCCGACGGCGGCGAGCAGTCCCGCATCGCGGAGGCCGCCGGCGATCAGCTCGCCGAACTGGCTGAAGCGCCTCTTGGCGCCGGCAATAGCGTCGGCCAGCGGCTCCACATGGTCCAGGATGAGGCAGCCTTCATGGTAAGCCGCGGCACGACCGCCTGCCTTGCGCACCAGCGGCTCGAACCCGAGTTCGCGGCAGCGACGTGCTGCCTCGTCGAAGCCGGGCAGGTGAGCGTCGCGCTGGCCAAACGCCACCGTCGGCGCCGGACGGTAGACGCGCATGGTGGACCCCAACCGCCCCTGCTTGGCGGCGGCCAGCAGTTCCAGCCCGTACTGCAGGTCCGCGTCCGCACCGAACGATTCCGGCTGCCGGACCCATTCCAGTCCGCCAGCGCTCTGCGGTGACTGCTCCAACGACATGCCTGCTTCCTTAACGTGCTGCTCCGCGCTTCCGGCCGGGGCGGAATACCCTTGCCATCTTACGGCGCGGCCGGCGGCCTGGGCCGAACAGCCCGCGCCCGGACCCGTGGGGTGGGTGGTAAGCGCCGGACACGGAATAATAGCGGTGTGCCTTCTCCCCAAACCCCGCTCATTTTGCTCGGCGGCGCCTCCGGTTCCGGCAAGTCCTATCTGGCCGCGCGGTTCGGCCGCCCGCACGTGGAGCTCGACGGGTTCTACCGAGAGATCGGCGAGCACACCGCCGCCTCCCCGCTGCCGCAAACGCCTTATGGGGAGATCGACTGGGACCATCCCGGGACCTGGAACAGCGATGCCGCGGCCCGTGCGATGGTGCAGCTGCTGCAGACCGGGCGGACGGAGATCCCCAACTACTCCATCGCCACTTCCAGCTACAACGGCTACCGCGCCGTGGGTCTCGCCGAAGGTCCGGTGATTGCCGAGGGCATCTTCGCCGACGCCGTCCTGGCCCCGTTGCGCGGCCTCGGCGTGGAGGTGGACGCCATCTTCATCAAGGTCCCTCCCGTCACGACGGCGGTGCGCCGGCTGGTGCGTGACCTCCGCGAGCACCGCAAACCGCTGCCGTTCCTGCTCAAGCGCGGCTGGGCGCTCTTCCGCTCTGAACGAGGCGTGCGTGAACGCTACCTGACGGCAGGGTTCCGAGCCGTCGCCAAGCGACAGGTGAAGAAGGAGCTGGCCGGGATGCAGCCGCTCTCGGTCGGCGGGCGCCGGTAGCCCTCCGAACCTAGTCGGTGACGTCCCAGATCCGGCGCCACCAGTGGCGCTTCGGCTCGGGCTCCGGCGCCTCATCGGCCGCTGCGGCGGCCCTGGCCACCCGGCGCTCGTGCCAGCGTTCCACTTCGTACTCCAGGTCGCGGGTCTTGGTGATGACCGGCGGCCCGCCCTGCAACTGGCGCCGCGCGTTGACTACCCTGGCGTTGAAGTCCTCCAGGATTTCGCGCACCTGCCGTTCCGCAACCTGCTGGTCCAACCGGCCGTCCAGTTCGGCGTCCTCGGTGCGCAGCAGCAGGGCTTCCGGCCCCAGCCCAGTGAGGTGCTCGCGCTCGATCAACCCCTTCAGCCACCAGTCCGGGTCGTATCCGTCGCCCAGGTTCGGAATCGGTTTGCCCGCATACTTCAGGTCGTCGAACTCGCCGCGCGCCATCGCCTCCCGGACCAGATAATCCGCGCGCCGGGAGGTGTCCAGCTCCCGGATTTTCCGCTGCTTCTCCTCGTCCGCGCTGGCCTGTTCGGCGTCCTCCGGGACGGCCGGGCCGTGTTCCCGCGCAGCGCGCAACTCGGCGGCGCGTTCCATCCGCCGGCTATTGTCCCCCGCTGCCCTGTCCATCCGTCCCTCACCGCCTCCGTAGAGCCTTCACCGGCCGCGCTGCCACCGGGTGTTGTTGATATTTTCCCAGCCCGGTCTACACGCGGCAATGCGCAGTGGCAGACTCGGAGCCATGCGCGCATTCGTTGTCCTTGGCACCGCCTCTCAGGCCCCCACCCGGACCCGGAACCACAACGGCTACCTGTTGCGCTGGGACAACGAGGGCCTGCTGTTCGATCCGGGCGAGGGCACGCAGCGACAAATGATCCTGGCCGGGGTCTCGGCCAGCCGGATCACCCGCATCTGCCTCACGCATCTGCACGGCGACCACTGCTACGGTTTGCCGGGCGTGCTTTCGCGCATGGTCCTGGACGGGGTGGAGCGTCCGGTCGACCTGCATTACCCGGCATCCGGCGAAGACGTGGTCCGGGCGCTCGTCTCGCTCGCCACGCCGGGGCTGGACCTGCATCTGCACCCGCACGGCGCGGCCGGCGCCATTGCGGATGGCCTCGAAGTACGACCGCTGGACCACCGGATTGAGGCCTACGGCTACCGACTGACCGAGCCCGACGGCCACACCCTGCTGCCCGAGCGGCTCGCTGCCGCCGGGATTGCCGGTCCCGACGTCGGACGGCTGCTTTACCAGCGGACCCTGAACGGTGTGCGGTTGGAAGACGTCAGCGTTCCACGGCCCGGCCAGCGGTTCGCCTTCGTTATGGACACGGCGGTGTGCCCCGGCGCCGAGGATCTCGCCGACGGTGCGGACCTGTTGGTGGCGGAGTCCACCTTCAGCGACGACGACGCCGCGCTGGCCGCGCAGTACCGCCACCTCACGGCGGGACAGGCAGGCGACCTCGCGGCCGGCGGCGAGGCGGGCGTGCTGGTGCTCACCCACTTCTCATCGCGCTACGCCGACTTGACGCCGCTCGGTGAGCAGGCCCGCGCCCGGGCGGGGAACACCGCCGTCGTTATTGCACGGGATCTGGACGTGATCCCCTTTCCCAAGCGCCGGCAGACCACCGCTACGCGAGGACAATAGGGCCGCCTCTTTAGGGAAGAATCTTCAATGCTGTATCCCAATTGAAGTGCGAGTGCTCCGGGTTTGTTTGCAGTGCCATGACCAACAGCATGAACGCCTCCAGCTCGCGGGCCCAACGCAGCGGTCCGGTGTCTATGGGACGCATCCCGCAGCCTGCGACGAGGGCACTGACTTTCTCCTTCGCCGTTTCGGAGTCGCCGGCGATGAAGACATCAAGCGGTTGGCCGGCCACGCTACCTGCGGCAAGCGTCCTGGCGAAGGTGGTGTTGAACGCCTTGACCACATCCGCCCGGCCCGCCAGCATCTGAGCAGTTTCCTCGGCCGCCGAAGTCCCCGGGGCGGTGGTGAGCCGGTCCATGGTTGCAAAGTCGACAGGGTTGCTGATGTCAACGACCACCTTGCCGTCCAAGCCGTCGCTGTACTCCAGGATCACCTCTCTGGTGGCTCCGTGGGGAACAGCGAGGATCACGATGTTGCTCGTCAGCGGGCTGCCCACGTATGCACCGGTGGCGCCTGCTCCAAGCGACTCCACCAGGTCCCTCATCTGGGTGTCATTTCGGCCGATGATCCGCACGTTGTTTCTGCCGTGGAGCAGCCGAGTAGCAATGCCGCGGGCCATATGGCCGCTGCCGATGATGTCGATTTCCGCCATGATGCCTCATTCCTTCCACGAGTCCATTCAACGCCGCACCCGTTCGTCCGATGACGGCTCAATCAGTTGATCGGGATCCTCTGCTGCGGTGGCTCCTGCTCCGTCCGTGGGATGAGCGCACGGATCTCAAGCACGCCGTCCTTGTAGGTCGCGGTGATGTCCTCTCCCTTGACCCCCTTAGGCAGCGGCACACTTCGGAAGAAGGATCCGTAGCGGAACTCAGATCGGTAGTTGCCTTTATCCTTCTGCTCAGTCCGTTCTTGCCGTTCCGCGCGAATCTCTAGCTGCCCCTCGGACAGCGTTACTTGCACGTCCTTTTCCGGATCAACGCCTGGAAGCTCGGCACGAATCGTCAAGATGTCGTCCTTGACTTCCTCCTCGACGCGGATCATGGATTTCTCCGTGTCGCTTTCAAAGAATCGGCGGAAGGGCTCCATGAGTTCAAAGGGCGAACGGCGCTCGAACGGCGACCACCTTGGCGAATCACTCATCGTCTTCACTCCTCAGGCAACAGGCGTGACAGAGCGCCTGCGCTCAGATCTCGTCCCTTGGTGCGGCCGTGAACTGCTGAAAATTCCCGGCCGGAACCGCTATCGGTTTTTTGCCCCTCAGATAAAGATGGAGTGTATCCCCCCGCCTGCCTCGCGTGAAGGGCTTTTCGAGAACTCGCCGGCGGCGCAGCGCAGTGCTCCCGCACAGAGCAGCGTCCTCCTCCGGCTTGGGCCCGCTCGCTGGAGACCTGGGAGAATCGGTTTTCCGGAGTTGGGGTCGTCTCAGCTGGGTTGCGCCTCGAGGCTTGCGCGCGCTTCCACCTGCATCTGCCCTGCCGCCTGCATTCTGGCTAGACTGAAGGCCTGAGGCTGGCCGACCAGCCACTCGACGATGTCAGGTCAGCACTGTCCACCGCCTAGGGGGAAGACATGCGCGCCTGGTGGATCGATCGCTCTGGCCCCTCAGCCAGCCTCGGAAACAAGCCGTCCCTGGTTTTTGGCACCCGACCCGATCCTGTGCCCGGTGCCGGCGAACTGCTCATCAAGGTCCGCGTCTGCGGTGTCTGCCGCACCGATCTACATCTTTCCGAAGGCGATCTGCCAGCGAAGAGAGACCGTGTGGTGCCCGGGCATGAAGTTGTCGGCGAAGTGATCGGCCGGGGGGCCGGCTGCACCCGTTTTGTGATCGGCGAACGGGTAGGAATCGCTTGGCTTCGCGGGACGTGTGGCAGCTGTCGCTTCTGCCTGAGGGGGGACGAAAACCTCTGTCTGGAGCCAAAGTTCACAGGTTGGGATGAAGACGGCGGATACGCGGAGTTGGCAACCGTTCCCGAGGCTTTCGCCTATTCGATACCCGAAATCTTTTCTGACGATCAGGCAGCGCCACTGCTTTGCGCAGGCATCATCGGTTACCGGTCGCTCCGCAGGTCCCGTCTGCAGCGCGGAGGAAGGCTTGGCATCTATGGCTTCGGCGCCTCCGCCCATCTGGCCGCTCAAGTCGCGTTGTTTGAGGGTGCCGAAATTTACGTCATGACCCGCTCTGAGGAGGCCCGCAGCCTGGCCACGGATCTCGGCGCTTCGTTCGTCGGCGCCGCCGCTGCGGAACCTCCTGAACTGCTGGATGCAGCGATCCTTTTCGCCCCGGCAGGGGACCTTGTCCCCGGCGCCCTGCGTGCCTTGGACCGCGGCGGAACACTGGCGGTCGCCGGGATCTACCTGACGGACATTCCACAACTGAATTACGCCGCGGAGCTGTTTCAAGAGCGCCAGCTGCTCAGCGTGACAGCCAACACCAGGCAGGACGGCCGCGAGTTCCTCGCTCTCGCGGCCCAAATCCCCCTGCGTCCTGCCACAACCGCATACCCCTTTGACGAAGCGGACAGGGCACTATCGGATCTGGCAGCGGACCGGATCAACGGCGCAGCCGTGCTGCACATTTCGGCCGATGAAGATGCTTCCTGACGGGCCACCGGGTCCACATAAAACGCAAGGTGAAGGACCGCCGCCGGTTGCTTCCCGTCATACCGGTTCCCCTACCGTGGCGGGCGCCGTCTCACCTTTCGACGCAGTGATTTTCGACCTCGACGGCGTCGTCACAGACACTGCGTCAGTGCACCGCGCAGCATGGAAGAAGCTGTTCAATACCGTTCTCTCGGATCCGCGGATTCCTCCGACGGCAAACTCCGCTCCCTTTCGCGACAGTGACTACTCCACGCTGCTCGACGGCCGACCCCGAGAACAAGGAATACTCGCGTTCATGCGATCCCGCAGCATCGACCTGCCGCCGGGCGACCCGGCCGATCCTCCCGGCGCTTGGACCGCCGTCGGTCTGGGAAAAATCAAAAGTGCCTTATTTCTTGAGGAACTGGGCCGAGACGGCGTGCAGATCTTTCCCGGGACCGTAGACCTGATCACACGGTTGCGCGAAAGCCAGGTGCCGATCGCCTTGGTGAGTTCGAGCCGCAACACTTCAGCCGTGTTGGCTGCTGCAGGTTTGGAGGAAATGTTCACCGTCGTCGTTGATGGAACTGTGGTGTCACGACTGCAGCTGCCGGGCAAACCTGACCCGGCGGCCTTTCTGGAAGCAGCCCGACGACTGAAGGTCCGGCCTGCCCGGGTGGCAGTTGTGGAAGACTCAGCGGCAGGCATCGCCTCCGCCCGCCGGGGTGGATTCGGGCTGGTAGTGGGGATCGACCGGTCCTCTCAACGCCCAAATCTGGAAGAAGCCGGGGCAGATATAGTCCTTCACGATGTGGGCGAACTGGACATCGGTCTGGTCCTAACCCACCCTTGGCGGCTGGTTTATGAAGGTTACGATCCGTGGCACGAAGGCCACCGCGAGGCGCTGACAACTCTGGGCAATGGCCGGATGGCCACCCGTGGTGCCTCCCCGGAGGCGAGGGACGACACCGTGCACTACCCTGGCACCTATCTTGCAGGTCACTACAACCGGGTTCCCGAGATAGTGAACGGGGAAACCACCGAGTCAGAGCACATGGTCAACCTTCCCAATTGGCTTCCCCTCGATATTCGCTTCGGTGCAGCAGGTTGGTGGTCCGACGGCGGACCTAAGACCTTGCGCGAACGCAGGGAACTGGACTTGGAGGGGGCTGTTCTTTCCCGCCTCGTCCAGTTAGAGGATGGGCATGGTCTGAAGCTTGATGTGTCGCAGCGCAGGATTGTTTCCATGGCCCAGCCCCGGCTGGCAGTACTGGAAACCACCCTCACCCCTCGAGGATGGAGCGGTCCCGTCAAGCTGAGGACCGGCGTCGAGCGGGGCATCATCAACGCCAACGTGATTGAAGATCCAGCTTGCGGAAGCGGCCATCTGACAGTCCATAGCACTGCCGTCCAGGACCGGGTAGAAACTGTCGAAGTGGAGACTGCCCAAAGCCAGATCCGAGTTGCCGTGGCGGTAAGGACCTCCTTCTCCGGTGCCACCGGCGACACCGCCCGCAGTCGGCCCTCTCTCCCGCCACCAAGAGCCGGGGTCGGCAGCTCCTGCTGGCTTCAGGTGCACGATGCTGACGTGGTCGACGGCGTACCCCTGGTGGTCTGCAAAACCGCGGCAATCGTCAGCTCGCGGGACCGGGGTGTGTCCTCCTCCAAGGCCGGTGCCCGCGCGGTACTGGACCGAACACCTGACAGTTTTGGCGCGGTGTTTGTCAGCCATGAAGCCTCGTGGCGTCGGCTGCTCGATTTGTTCACTTTCGATCTGCACGCTGACCGGGAGACCCAACTGGTGCTGAATCTGCATGTGTTCCACCTGCTGCAGACGATCACGCCAAATACGGAGGGCCTTGATGCGGGGGTGCCGGCGCGCGGGTTACATGGCGAAGGCTACCGGGGACACATCTTCTGGGATGACCTTTTCGTGTTGCCGCTGGTCACCTCCCGCACGCCTTCGGTCACCCGTTCGCTGCTCGATTACCGCTGGCACCGGTTGGATGCCGCCCGGGACGCGGCACGCAGCGCCGGGCTACCCGGAGCAATGTTCCCCTGGCGGAGCGGCAGCGACGGGACCGAGGAAACACCCAAGTGGCTGTACAACCGCTTCTCCGGCCAATGGATGGCGGACCATTCCCGCCTCCAGCGCCATGGTGGTCTGGCAGTTGCGTACAACGTCTGGCAGTACTTCGAGGCAACGGCGGACCGCGACTGGATGATGGCCCGCGGCGCGGAAATCATCGTTGAAGTTGCCCGGCTTTTCGCTGCCATGGCGGAGCGCGGCCCGGATGACCGGTTCCATCTCCGCGGTGTGATGGGTCCGGATGAGTATCACGACGGCTACCCGGAGCGCCCTGGCAAGGGGCTCGACGATAATGCCTACACAAACGTAATGGCGGCCTGGGTGTGTTCCCGCCCCGCCAAAATCCTGGCCGCCCTGCGTGGCCAAGACCGGCGGGACCTGCGCAAGAGCCTTGGGATAACCAGTGTCGAGCTTGAGCACTGGGATTCGCTGGGGCGGTACCTGCACGTCCCGTTCCACGACGGGATCATCAGCCAGTTCGAAGGATTCGACCGGCTGCAGGACCTCGATTGGGGACGCTACCGCCGGACTTACGGCAACATCGAACGCCTGGACTTGATCCTGGCTGCAGAAGGCGACAGCACGAATCGGTACAAACTGTCCAAGCAGGCCGACGTCCTGATGCTTTTTTACGTCCTCGGCGAGGACCAATTGGTTCAGCTTCTGCGCCGGATGGGCTACAACGTGACCGCCGCCCAGTTGGCCCGCACCGTCGATTATTATCTGGCGCGGACGGTGCACGGCTCTACCCTGAGCAGGGTTACCAACGCCTCTGTGCTGGCCGCTTCCGATCCGGAGCAAGCTTGGGCCACCTTCCGGGATGCCCTGGACGCTGATCTCGACGACACGCAGGGCGGAACCACACGCACCGGCATCCACTTGGGGGCAATGGCCGGAACCATCGACGTCGTACAGCGCAGTTTCGCGGGGCTCAGGATGAGTGCTGACACTCTCGTCTTTCATCCGCGTTTGCCGACCGAACTGAAAAAGGTCTCGTTCTGCATCAGATACCGGGGACACTTGCTCGACGTCAGCCTGGAAGAATCCGTTCTGCAGGTGGAGTCTGCCGAGGGAACTGCCGCCCCCATCCGCATCAGAGTGGGAAAGAACGCTACCTTGCTGGCACCGGGAGACACCGTCGCGATGCGTGTGCCTAAGCCGACTCCCCGGCATCGTGAAGCTTGACCCTTTTCGAGAAGTCGGTGGCGAGAACTCGACGGCGCGCCCGGATGCGGCCGCACGAATTCGCCTCGGCCGCAAAGGCTTTTGCCGTTATCTCGCCGTGAGGGCATCACCGCCCCTGCCTTGGAAAGACATATTCGGGATGTACCGCAGCACTGGCTGCGGTCCGGCGCGATGGCGATAGTGCCCGAAGTGAATTGAGGATGGTTGCCAGATCGACCAGTTCCTGAGACAAGGCCCCAGCCACGGCCGGAATATGGCCAAAAGCCGCGGCAATCATCAACGCGACGCTGAAAACCACGCCCACCCAGATACTTTGCAGCGCCACCCGCACAGTCCGCTGCCCAATGGCCACTGCCTCGGCCACCTTGGACAGGTCATCGAGCATGACCACCACGTCCGCGGACTCGCTGGCTGCCGTCGACCCCTTGGCACCCATCGCGATCCCGATGTCGGCCGCAGCCAGCACGGGCGCGTCGTTGACCCCGTCACCGACCATCATCACCGGCCGGTGCGGCAGGTCTTTGACCCGTTCCACCTTGTCCGACGGCGTGCACTCCGCCTGTACGTGTTCGATTCCCAGTTCCCCGCCAATATGTTCGGCGGTCTCCCGGGCGTCCCCGGTGAGCATCATGGTCTCTTCGACGCCCAGCCGTCGCAACTGTTGCAGAGTCGTCCGCGCCTCAGGCCGCGCGGCATCGCTCATGATCAAGGAGCCGGCATAAACGCCATCGACAGCCACATAAACGGCCAATTGCCCGCCGGTCAGCTGCGTCTTTTCGACTGACTCAGCATTTTGCGCTACGAAAGCGTGCTTCCCGACGGCCACCGTCCGGCTGGGGAAGACAGCCTGGACACCCTGCGTCGCGTATTCAGCCGCCTGATCGGCCGGCATCAAGACCAGACCCCGCCGCGTAGCCTCCGCCATGACGGACGCAGCAAGGACATGGGAGGAGTATTGCTCGGCCGACGCGGCGAGTAGCAACAGTTCTTCAGCTCGAATCCGCGGAGGATTGCCGGCGGGCCGGACTTCCAAAAGCACTGGCTTGCCGCCGGTGAGCGTACCGGTCTTGTCGAAAACAGCGGACTTCACCCGGCTAAGTTTCTCCAGTGTCCCGCCGTTCTTGATGATGATGCCCGATCGGGAGGCTCGTCCCATTCCGGCGACAAGTGCCACCGGGGCGGCAATCAGGAGCGGGCAGGGGGTGGCCACCACAAGTACCTCGGCGAATCGTACCGGGTCGCGGCTCACCCACCAGGCGACGGCAGCAAGGGTCAGCGCAAAAACGGTGAATGGTACGGCGAAACGGTCCGCCAATCGGACCACCGGTGCCCGGCTGGCAGAGGCTTCGCGTACCAGCGTCACGATTCGGCTGTATTGCGATTCAGCCGCTGGCGCGGTCGCTTGAACGTTAACCGCCGCCTCTCCATTGACCGACCCGCTCATCACTGCATCCCCTGCGGACTTTTCGGCAGGCAAGCTCTCCCCGGTCAATGCCGACTCGTCGAAAGAGGCAAAATCCGAAATCAGCAGGCCATCCACGGGAACGACCTCTGCCGGTCGGACCAGGACCATGTCCCCCACGCGGATCTCGTCGACGCCCACGTCCTCCGGCGTCCCATCGGTCACACGATGAGCGATCTGCGGGGCCAATTCCAAGAGAGCGGTCAATTCGCGCTGGGCCCGGCCCTGCGCGTAATCTTCCAGTGCTCTGCCGCCCGAAAGCATCAGCACGATGATCATCGCGGCCAGGTACTCGCCAACAGCCACCGTGCTGACGACGGCCATCAATGCCAGCAGGTCCATCCCCCGCCGCCCCCGGGCAACCGCGCGCACCATTCCTACGGCCAGCCAGGCCGCTACGAACAGGGCGAAAACATTGGCCAACCACTGAGCCGCCGACGCGGCCCCGCCCAGCAGCAGGCCAACCACCGCCAGCAAACACAGCACCGTTGCCAACACCAACGGGTACCGGCGAGCAATTCCCATCCTGCCTCCGCCCACTCCTGGCGCCAGTATGACCAAGGTGTTTTGCCTGCCGGCACGGCGCCCCTCACCGGCTGCAACAGCAGTCCTGGAATGTGGCGGCGGACCCCGAAGCGGACGGACCCAGCGCGCTGTCGGGCTGCGCTCCGCCCGGCTCAAGGGGCAGCCGGAACATCTCCCTCCAGTATCCACTTCCGGCCCGCCGATGCGAGGCCCGCTTGACGATCTGCCCAAGCGAGACCGCTCCGGTCCCGCCGAACCTGCCTCGGTTCACCAGTTTCTCTGGTGCCGCTGCGGCGCGGCGAGTAGATTATGAGCGCATACCGGCCTTTTGGGGAGGCTTGCATGACTGAGTGTCAAGGACTGACCGGGGCATCGTCGGCGTTGATGCTTCGGACGCTTCTCTGGAAGCCCTCCTGCACGCTCTCTAACCCGCGGACGCGACGATTACCCACCGCAAAGTCAGCTGTGATGCGGACTGGTGCTGCTTAGATCGGCCCCGGACGCGAGTATTTGACACAAGCCGACGCAAGACTGGAGGCAGCATGGAAGAGCGCTACGCGGTGTGGTTTGAAGAAACCGGGATTCAAGACATTGCGATCGTCGGCGGAAAAAACGCGTCACTCGGCGAAATGCTGCGCACATTGGCCGACCAGGGCGTCCGGGTTCCCGACGGATTCGCCACAACCTCGGCGGCATTTCGGGAATTCGTCACCACCAACGGCCTTGAGACGGCTATCCAAGAACAACTCGGTCTGTATAGACGCGGCGAAATACCGTTAAGCACGGCTGGCGAAACAATTCGCCGCTTCTTTCTTGCCGGCAGGTTTCCGGACAAAATGTCCGACTCCATCCTGGAGTTCTACGCTCAGCTCGGCGCCCGCGCCGGGATCAGTGACCTTCCCGTGGCCGTCCGCAGCAGCGCGACCGCGGAGGATCTTCCCGACGCCAGCTTCGCCGGACAGCAGGAAACCTTCCTCAACGTCAGCGGGAACGAAGCGCTGCTGGACGCTTGCCGGCGGTGTTTCGCGTCACTGTTTACCGACCGGGCGATCAGCTACCGTGCCATGAAAGGGTTTTCCGACCTTGACGTGGCACTCTCGATCGGCGTCCAGCGAATGGTTCGCGCCGATATAGGGGCCTCCGGCGTCATGTTCTCGCTGGACACGGAAACCGGTTTCCCGGATGTGGCGGTGATCAGCGCAACCTGGGGGCTGGGCGAAACGGTGGTCCAGGGAACCGTGAACCCAGACAAATACGTGATTTTCAAACCCCTGCTCAAAACGGCAGGATGCTTCCCCATCATCGAGAAATCGTGCGGCGCCAAGGAGCGGAAACTCATTTACGGGCGAGGCGGCACGGCCCGTACCCGCATGGTCCAAACCACCGAACGAGAGCGGACCTCGCTGGTCCTCTCCGACGACGAAATCCTGCAACTGGGCCAGTGGGCCGCAGTCATCGAAGAGCACTACGGCCGCCCCATGGACATGGAGTGGGCCAAGGACGGCCTGACCAATGAACTGTTCGTCGTTCAGGCCCGTCCAGAGACGGTGCAAGCGGGCCGCAGCAATACTGTCTTCACCACGCGCCGTCTTATCGGACGCGGTCCGCTTCTTGCCGCCGGAGCGGCGATCGGCGACTCGATCGCAACTGGTCCTGCCTGCGTCATCCGCAATACGGCTGAGATCCATCGGTTTCGTGACGGCTCGATCCTGGTTACGGAGATGACCGATCCTGACTGGGTTCCGATCATGCGGCGCGCTGCCGGAATCGTTACCGAGCACGGCGGACCCACGAGTCACGCGGCCATCATCAGCAGGGAATTGGGCGTGCCGGCAGTCGTCGGCACCGGCCATGCCACGGAAAACGTGACGGACGGCGAGATGCTCACCCTCTCCTGTGCCGAGGGCGACGAGGGGCACGTCTTTCAAGGAACCCTCGAGTTCCAAACCGAACAGGTCGATCTGCAGGATCTTCCTCCAACGACGACCCAAGTGATGACCAACCTCGCCAGTCCGTCCTCCGCCTTCAAATGGTGGCGGCTGCCCGTGGCCGGTGTCGGTCTGGCACGGATGGAATTCATCATCAACGAACTAATCCGGATCCACCCCATGGCACTGGCGCAGCCCCAACGTGTCACTGATACAGACGAAGCAGCACAGATCCGGACCCGCACCCGTGCCTACTCCGACCCGCGCGACTACTTCGTCCACACCTTGGCATCAGGGCTGGCCAAGATCAGCGCGCCCTTTTACCCGGACCCGGTCATCGTGCGGCTCAGCGACTTCAAAAGCAATGAATACGCGCGCCTGCTCGGAGGCAGCGCTTTTGAGCAGGCAGAGGAAAACCCCATGCTCGGGTTCCGCGGAGCCTCCCGTTACTACAACGATCGCTACCGCCAGGGCTTCGACCTCGAGTGCCTGGCGCTGAAACGAGTAAGGGAGCACCTAGGCTTTCACAACGTCATCATCATGGTCCCGTTTTGCCGGACGGTCGCCGAAGCAGATCAAGTACTGGCGGCCATGGCCGAGAACGGCCTGGCACGGGGGGAAGCCGGATTGCAGATCTACATGATGTGCGAGATACCCTCCAACGTCATTCTGGCGTCTGAATTCGCCACCCGGTTCGATGGCTTTTCAATCGGTTCAAACGACTTGACGCAGCTTGTCCTTGGCGTAGACCGCGACTCTGAATTGCTGGCTCCGCTGTTCGACGAACGGGACGAAGCGGTCAAGCACATGATTCGGGACGTCATTTCCCAGGCCCACCGCGCCGGAATCAAGATTGGAATCTGCGGACAAGGCCCTAGCAACCACACCGACTTCGCCGAGTTCCTCATCGAACTGGGAATCGACTCGGTGTCCCTGAATCCAGACACCGTACTCAAGACCATTCCGGTGATCGCCGCCGCCGAACGCCGAAGGGATGGATCCTGACTAGTCAGATCCATCGGGGAAATCGTCTACGGAGTCGACGTCTTCAACCACTCGCTGCCCGAGCCGCGGGAAGTCCACTGGCCAAGGCTCCCCAGGAGTCAATGTGCACGGCGGAGGTCTGAGCAAGCACTTGGCTTGGGACCGGGATCGCTCCCCAGGCCGGGTGGCCAGGAGTCAAAGTCGAGAGAATGCTGACACTGGCTCGCCGCTTGGGTTGAGAGTAGGCTCGCCGCCATGGAGAACAAGCCCTCACCGCCCACCGTTGAAGTTCTGGAGGCAGACGAGTGCTGGCGACTGCTTCGTGGTGTTGCGCTGGGCCGTCTTGCTGTCTGGGTCGACGACCACCCTGAGCTGTTTCCGCTCAACTTCCGAACTGACAAACAAAGCATCGTTTTTCGCACTGCGCCGGGCACCAAACTATCCGCGGCGTTGGAGGGAAAACCGGTGGCATTGGAAGCGGATCACATCAACGGCCGCACCAATGTAGCCTGGAGTGTGGTTGTCAAAGGACAGGCGGCAGAGGTGGAACCGACCGAAGAATTCCGGACCGACGTCGCCCAACTCCTGTTTCCGTGGAGTCCAGGGACCAAGGACCGCTTCGTTCGGATCACCCCCGCCGCCATTACAGGCCGCCGGTTCACGATCGCGCCCCCGCAAACATGGGAAATCACTCTGGACGATGCAACAAGGGCTGGATTCGAATAAGTTGCGTTCTGCTCCCACTATCGGCAGCTGATACTTCCTGAACCAGCGGGGGCTCTTGCCGCCTCTTCGGCTGCGCGGGCAGCCGGCCTCTCACTCCTATTTGCCACTTCCTCAACCTCTTTTCGCCGGTTGTGAAGCCCGCGCTGCCCTCGCTGCCACCCTTTGCCGACTCATTGACCCGCTCCCGGCCGGCTGCCAAACTTTGAGCATCGCACCTTTTGGTTCAAAGGAGATCCTCATGGCTGGCATGATCCGCAAGAGTCTGAATGAGCCCGAAGAAACCCGACCTTTCGAGGACGGCAAAGGAAAGCTGGACCTAGTTCACCTTGAGGCTGGCGGCGTCGGACGGGCCGTTTTCGAACCCGGCTGGCAATGGTCCAAGCATGTGAAACCGATTGCCAAAACGGACAGTTGCCAGGCTAACCATGCTGGCTATGTGCTGTCTGGACGCATGAAGATCGTCATGGACGACGGCGAAGAAAACGAGTTCGCCGCCGGTGACTACATGTCGGTCCCGCCAGGCCACGATGCGTGGGTCCTCGGCGACGAGCAATGCGTAGTCATCGACTGGGCGGGATACGCAGACTACGCTAAGCGCCGCGACTAAAATTTCATCCCGCCGAATTCCGGACGTCGGGCCCAACGCATGCTGCGGCGGCTGCCCCTAGCCAGCTGCCCCAGGAAAAGTCCGCATATTCTCACCGTCTACCGGTCCCAGCAGCATCTCGATTCCCCTCGGTGCGCTGAGCATGGCGCCTTTCCCCACGGCGGTCGAACGACCCGGTTCTGAACCGCCCCGAACGGCCTGCCCAGCCTCCGGACCCGCGAGGTGGGCGCCCCTCACGCTCATTCAATACACGCTCCACCATCCGAATTTGCCCGCCGGCAAGCGTAGGCCGCTGCGCGGCGACTCCGTCCATGCGCGGGCGCAGAGTTCTGAAGCTGCTTGCCGCAAGTGAGGGTCGTGGCGGTGGACGTTCAGTGAGCCCGGGGCCTCGAGATAGCTTCACAGGACCGTCAGTGGTTGCTCATCCTTCAGGGATGATGACACCGCAGGCGGGCACCCTGAACATATAAATGAGTTGCCATGATTCCAGCCTGACATTCCAGCCTGACGAAATGATGCCGCCAAACGGTCACTGCCTCTTCAGCATCCGCCGTCAGAACAGCCTCAGATACTTGAAGAAAAGGTCTTCGTGATGAACACACACCCACTGATCGCCGATCACGGCCTTATCGGTGATCTACAGACGGCGGCGCTGGTTGCTACCGACGGCACACTTGATTGGTTCTGCAGCCCACGCTTCGATTCGCCCAGCATTTTCGCCTCCTTGCTTGACCCGGAGCGTGGGGGCTACTTCACCACACGGCCCCGCGAGGAGGCATTCGAGACAAAGCAGCTCTACTTCCCCGACACAGCGATCCTGATTACGCGTTTCTTGACGGAGGCAGGGGTCGGGGAACTCATGGATTTCATGCCAACGACCGGCACCGACCCCAGCCAAAAGCACGACCTAGTGCGAATGATCCGATGCGTTCGAGGAAGGATTTCATTCGACATTGAGGTTGCTCCCCGGTTCGACTACGGACGTCAGAGCCATGAGCTGACGGTCTCCGAAGCAGGCGCCGTCTTCGACGCGGGCGACATGCGTCTGAGCCTCAGCCTCATCCGGGAGGAGGGCGAAGAACAGCTAGGCCGTGACGTCTCCACCACTGACGAAGGTTCGCTGCGGGCTGTCCTCACTTTGGAGGAAGGTCAGATGCGCGGCGTCGTGCTGGAGACAGGTCCGGATGTAGCCCCCAAGATGATGCGACCTGCCGAGGCCCAACAACTGGCCGATGACACAGCGCACTTTTGGCACGACTGGCTCAGCCAATCCACCTATACGGGACGGTGGCGCGCGGTCTTGGAGCGGTCTGCCATCACGCTGAAGCTGCTGACGTATGCCCCCAGCGGAAGCCTGGTGGCTGCTCCCACAGCCGGCCTTCCGGAGGAGATCGGCGGGGAACGCAACTGGGACTACAGATTCACCTGGATCCGCGACGGCTCCTTCTCCGTACACGCGCTGCTCCGCATGGGCTTCGTGGATGAGGCTGTCGCCTTCAGCCAGTGGCTGCGCGACCGAGTTAGTGAGCCCCGGGCGGAAGGCTCCTACCCGCTGGACATCATGTACCGCGTAGATGGCAGCACAGAACTGCACGAGGAAGTCCTGACGGATTGGAAGGGTTATCGCGGCTCCTACCCGGTGCGGATTGGAAACGGCGCGGCCGACCAACTCCAGTTGGACATTTACGGCGAAGCGCTAGATGCGATGTACTACCTGGACGGCGCGGGTGTCGGAATCGGCCAAGCCGGATGGCTCAGCATCTCCGAATTGCTCGATTGGCTTGCCGATAATTGGGACCAGCCCGAAGAAGGGATCTGGGAGACCCGGGGCGGCCGCAAAGACTTCACGTACGGCAGACTCATGTGTTGGGTCGCGTTTGACCGGGGCATCCGGCTCGCAGCGTCGCACGGGCGGCCGGCGCCACTCGACCGGTGGATCGCCGCACGAGACGGCATCTACCAGCAAATCATGGAAAAGGGGTGGAGCAGCGAACGCCAAGCCTTCGTCCAGCAGTACGGAGACAACGTCCTCGACGCCGCGTTGCTGAAGATGCCTCAGGTCGGCTTCGTGTCCCCGCAAGATCCCATGTGGCAGTCGACGCTCCGGGCGATGGATAAAGAGCTGGTCTCAGATAGTTTGGTCTACCGCTACGACCCCAGTGCCTCCCCCGACGGGCTGCGCGGTTCGGAGGGGACGTTCTCACTCTGCACGTTCCTGTATGTCGATGCCCTGGCCCGGTCTGGCCGGCTCGAAGAGGCACGATTGACGTTCGACAAGATGCTGACTTACGCAAACCACGTCGGGTTGTACTCCGAGGAGATCGCTGCCACCGGAGAGCAGATCGGCAATTTTCCGCAGGCCTTCACTCATCTGGCACTGATCGATGCCGCCATGACCCTCAACGAGCGTCTGGACGCCGCGCAGAATGGCCGGCGATTCCGCGGCCAGGCAGGGCGCACATCGCCCTAGCGCACCGCAGCCAAGCGTTCAGGGAGTGCCCGGTGGCCATCAGTGACCCGGGCCGGTGGGGATCCAGTTCTGAGCAGGCCGTCAGCTGGGAACTGCAGCCACTTCAGGGGGCGAGACCCCCGGTTGTTCCCTCTTCAGGTTGTTCCCTCTTCAGACTGAGGGCGGCCGCACTGCGGCCGGGTTGAGTTCTAGACTGCGGCAGTCGCTGGCTATCCACAGGAGCGAGCGGCGTAAAGCTGCTCCCTGAGCGCTCATGACAGGAGACGCGCTTTCGCGGCAGCGAATTCCTTATCAGTCAGCACCCGGGCGGCATGAAGTTCCGCAAGAATTTCGAGCTGATCAGCCAGCCACTCTTTACCGGCAGGGGTAGCGGACGGGACGCCCAGTGCTCGCTGTTCTGCAGCCCGGCGGGAACGGACGCGATCATCGATTGAACCTGCTGTGACGCGGGCTGCGCCCGAGATTGCAGCAGATCTCGCAATGGTCCCGAGCAGCCCAGGGAGGCCGCTTCTAGCAAAAGTCATCAGAATTTCTCGTGGTCGGTGGCCGGTTCAGGTCGCTGATATGCCGACGGCTTCGACGGCTGCGACTACTGTTTCGTGGGGAATTCTCGCGTACAGGGTCGTCACCCCTCCTGAATCTTGTACCGCATCAGAAAGGTGCTGAGCCCAGCGATGTTCTAGCGCTAATACCAAAGCTGTTTCGTTGTTTCCTATAGATTCAGCTGCGACTTCGAGATCCGTGTCGCTGAGGAGCGTTAGCAACCGTGGATGATCTATGAGGCCGGACCAAGCTTCCTGAAGCTGGTCTTCCAGATCACGAACGTGCACAACTCCATGCTCGTCTCGAGATAGCAATACCAGGTCAATGATGGCCACGGCACCGGGCTTAACCGCCTCTCTCAGCGCATCGATGACCCTTACGTCGACCTCCGATCGCCGAAAGGCACAAATCATCACTTCAACGGGTCCGACTTTCATGTGTGACTCCTGTTGCCGGAACTGCAGGTCCTATAAATACTCCCCGCACCGGTCCAGCCCGACCTCACCCGCCCCGGATGATCTGTTGACCTTGCAGCCAGGTGACTGGTCGTATCCTTCGATCTGCTGAAAGAGACGCCCTGGAGATGCCGCTTGGCTCTTGTTGTATCGCAGGGTCTGCGCCTACCATGAGCGACGTGGGACACATATCGCCCAGTCCCCAGTTCAAGATTAAGCCCCCGCATCGCGTGGAGCTGGCCATCGAGCGTCCCCGCTTGTGCGAGGCCCTGTCGCTTGCCGCCGATTCCCACAGGCTCATCCTCGTCGAGGCTCCCGCGGGCTACGGTAAGTCCACCATCTTGAGCGACTGGGTTCGGAATGCAACCATCCCTTCAGCATGGCTCACTCTTGACCGCTTTGACGCGCGGCCTGAGCGGTTGTTTCGCGGCGTTCTAGCCGCGGTACAGTCGACAGCCGCAGGAATATCCCCTGCCTTGAACGACGTCTTGCTGGCCGCTGATCGGACGCACACCCAAGACGAAGTAGCGTCCTATGACAATCTACTTGCGGGACTCGACCTGCTGCAGGAACCACTAGCCCTCGTTATAGATGACGTGCATCTGGCTGGTCCGGGACTAGTAGACGGCATTGTCGGGATACTCACCAGCTCAGCGCCCCCGGCCTTACGGCTGATTCTGTCCGGCCGCGATCATTCTTCGCTGCGGCTGGAGAAACTCCGCTATGCCGACGGGTTGGAGGAATTTCGCAGTGATGAATTGGCTTTCACCTTTCGAGAGGCCATGGACTTGGCTGTCAGCCTCAACGCGGCCCCAGAGTTGGATGTTGAAGCTCTGTGGCGGGCCACGGCTGGGTGGCCGGTGGCCCTCCATGCTGGATTTGTTGGCACACCGGCCAAGAAAGTGCACGAAGACGGTTCCGGTGGATTCACACCACAGAGAGCTTTCACTGAATACATTGCTGAAGAAGTTCTCGGCCAACTTGATCCCCCACTGGCAGACTTCGTTTTGCGGGCCACAACCAGCGACTGGCTCGAGCACGAACTCGCTGTCGCACTGTCCGGGCTGCCAACCGGCGGCATCCTCCTCCAAGAGTGCATTAGAAAGGGACTTTTCATCGAGGAGAAAGACTACCGTGGGGACAAATCCGTCTACCACTGGCAACCCCTGTTCGCAGCCCAATGCCGGGAAATACTGCAGGAACGCAATCGGGTTCTAGCAGAGCACCTCCACCGAGTTGCGGCCCGCTTCTACCAAGACCTCGACATTTCCGAGAGTGTCAGCCAGGCCATTTCCGGACGAGATCCTCATCAGGTCGTGACCGCCTTGGTAGCCCACTGGTTGGATTATCTGCTGCGCAATGGCCGCTCCCCGCTTGAGCAACTGTGCTCTGACTTGCCGTCACCGTGGAGTGACCACGCCGGAGTACTCATGATCAGGTCTATCTGCCGTGCACTTGCCGGCGATGAACAGTCAGCGGTGGACCTTGCCCATCGCGCGTCTGCCGGTCTGTCTGCTCTGGAGACCGTGCGTCGGGGGCGGTTCGAACTGTATGTGGACTTGCTCGGGCTGATCCCGAACGATGGCAGCGTTCAGGTGTACGAAGTATCCGGGCGATCGTCGGAAACCTCAGGCGGAGCACGGCGCCACCCAGCCCCGCTGGACACCGGCACATCGCTGTTGGGACAGTCGGGCGTCCGTGAGCCTGAGGACGAGCACCTCACCCGTCTGCCTTCCCCCACACTGAAAGCTGCCGACAGGAACCATTCGGCAGTGGCTGATGAATTAATCGCCACATCGGAGATCGCGTTGGCGTATGCAGTGGCGGGCGATTTCGTGGCCGTTGATGAGCAAGTGGTCGACGCTTTAAACCGTGCCGACGAACTCGGATGGAGCCCGGAGGGCCGGATTCCCTGCCTCTGGCTGGCACAGGGAATCGCGAGCTACTGGATCGATGATCTGGCTGGCGCCCGGGCGCATTTGGACAAGGTTTCGCCGTCGGGAGGTCGCGCATCTTCGATCGATAAATTAAGCGCCATGTACCGTGTTCTGGTCGATTGCGCGCGGGGCATTCCCGCCCAGCTCGCCGACACAAGCCAGATGCTGACGTCTCTCCACGCCAACGGGCTGCGCGGACCTTCGTGGAGTGCCCTGTCTACGATGGCAAACGCAAAAATCGCCGAAGCCGAAGGAGACTTGGCTGGCGCGCTGGAGATGGTGAAGCCTCTGGAGGACGGCGAGAATCCTGTTCTGGTCGATGTGTTTCTTGCCGAACTTCTCAGACGTGGCGGAAAATTTGCCGAAGCGCTGAACTGCACTAAGGCCGTGACAGAACGCGAGCGCGACTCTTACACGGGCACAAGTATCGCTCTGACTGAGGCACTCCTGGCCGCCACGGACGGTGACATGGCCGCAGCGCACGAGCGGGTTGAGCACGCGGTTGCCCTTGCGGAGCCGCAGCGCATCATTCGTCCCTTCGCAGAGCGTAGGGACGAATTAGCTGGACTTCTCATGCAGCACGCGGTCTGGGGCACCGCCCATGAGGCCTTTGTAGCGGCACAGCTAAAGGAACATACCCACAGCGACACCCTGACGACCTTCTTGTACTGGCGTCTCACGGAGCGTGAATTGGAGGTCCTTGCTTACATGCGCTCGATGATGACCGCGGCCGATATTGGAAAGGCACTGTTCATATCGGTGAACACCGTTAAGACGCACCAGCGATCTATTTACCGTAAACTCGGCGCGGCAAGTCGGCGGGACGTGCTCAAGATTGCCGCAGCCCGCGGAATCATCTAGCACCTCCGGTGCGGCCGAAGCTGAACTGGCCGGCTTCCGGTTTCATACTCTGGAGGTGAGTCCTTGGTTCCCCCCTGAAGACGGTGAACCGAGTATCCGGGAATATCCACGAGGGCGGTACCAGGAGTGATTCGTTCAGTCGCTTTTGGCCGGGGGCCTGAGAGTGAGCGCGAGTTTCGGACAAAGAATGACTGCCTCCCGGGCAGCTTCTTCCTGTTCGGGAGCAATCGAGACCTCTCCCCTGATGGCCTCCCGCCGACGGGAGATGGGGTAGCCCCAGTCGTCACGCATCAGCACACTGGCCAAAAGCTCAGTACAGAGGCCTCTCCCGTCGCACCGGGTCCAGTCAACGTGGAGAGAACTATTCATGGCGCGCGCCCCGAACAACCCTGGTACACCGGCCGGAGAGGTGCTCCTTGACATCCTCGGAGAAGGTTTCCAGTGCACTGCTGACCATGCGGACGGTGCCGCCCGGATGATGGCAGGACCCGCGGCCTGTGACCATGCCGCCCAGCCGTTCGATCTCAGTCACCAACCCCGAGTTCCGCTCGCCATAGGCAAGACGGTTCAACACGCCTGCCATGGCAGGAAGGCCAAACATGCATGGGCCGCATTGCCTTGCGCTTTGATCGGCCAGATATCCGGCAATTTGCGCGGTGGCTGCCAGCCCGCACTGATCCGCGTGCAAAACATAGATGACCCCCGCTCCGGGCCGAACCACCGTTGCAATGGGGCCAGAAGGCGAGAGTCGGTAGTCCAACGGCCTCACCCATCGGCCGTGATATCCGCCAATGAGGACGGCAGACAACTCCTCCGGACCAATCCCGACGCTGCGCAGAATGCCGTGCAGGGAAGCATCGCCAGCTACCTCAAGAACCTGGTCCGGCCCAGCACCTGCCACGGTAACCAGTCGGGTGCCCGGGTCCCGGGCCGTGCCGGAGCTTCTGAACCAGTCAACGCCAAAGCGCGCCAGCAGCCCGATATGGGCGAGCGATTCTACGTTAAGCACAAGGGTGGGGCGTCCCTTGAGCCCTGCATCACTGAGCCGGCGGCGCTTGTCCATCGGAAGCGACGGGCCCCCCGAGATCCTGTTCACTACCGCGCTGGCTTCGCCGGAAATGAATGTATCGTCCGCCTTCACCGGCCGGATATGGCGCGCATCCCTGCGCTCTGCGACGGCGGACTGCACTGAGGACATGGTTTCCGGTGTCACATAAATGTAGGCACGGGACGCCTGCAACGCGGCGGCCGCCACCAACACACCATCCAGCACCAAATGCGGCGCATTCGCCAACAGGGCAGCGTCCTTATGGCTGAGTGGTTCCCCCTCCGCACCGTTGGCTATCACCACCGGGCGGGGCGAAAACAGACCGCGGCCGCCGGAATCGGCCGCGGCAGCCATCTTGCGCCAGGATGCAAAAGCCGCTCCACCGCGGCCGGTGAGGCCGGACGCCTCCAACACGCCAATGAAGCCCGAGGTCACGGCTCCGATGTCGAGGCTCCCGTAGGCCTGTAGATGCTCGGAGTAACCGGCCCGGGACCCGGCCAGGAAAAGCCGCGCAGCACCGCCCGGAGAAAGTGCGGGAGGAACATGCCGGAGAGCTGCGGTTGGCCATCTCATTGGAACCGTTCCTCTCCGCCCAAACTCTGACGGGCCCGGGAGGTTTCCAGGAAGGTGGGCGACAGACGCCAGAGGATGGCGCCGAAGACCGCGGCTACCGAAGCAGCCGCTGAGACCAAGAAGAGCTTGTCAGTTCCGTTGGTGCCGTTGCCGACGGCATGAGCCAGCGCGACGGGCCACGCTGCGTAGGTGATCCAATGCGCGGCTTTGAAGACACGTTGTCCAATGCGGTGACGCAGCAAAGCGGTGATCACAACCGCCAGCACAAGATCCAGTGCTACCGTTCCCAGTCCCTGCCAGAACGGGCGGAACGACCCAAGAAATGGAACCAGCAGGTCAATGGGATTGAGCCGGGCAAGTGGATCCAACATCAGGCTGCCCACGTGCAGTGCCAGGAAGACGGTGCCCAACAAGGCGACGTTGCGGTGCAACATGGTCACCGAGAATCTCGGCAGCCCGAATACCGGCCGTCCGGAGCGGGACACGATACCCAGCAGGACGGAACCGGTGAACAGAAACAGTGCTACAAACCCGCTCATTCGCCCCACCGCCCAGGCAGCTTCATTCATGACAGCCGCTCCTTGGCCGCGTCCTGGTCGGAAGGCCAGCGCCCGGTCGTCGTCGTCCGCCCGTGTCCATCCACCAAACGCCCTGAGATTTCATGCCGAAGGAACCACCCCACTGCGCCAAGGCCACGCACGACGGCGGCGGTGCTCAAGGCATTGGCCTCGAGACAGGAGGGCGCAGCCACCGTGACTGAACGCCAGACCGGGGCGGCAGGCAAGCCGAAGCGTGGATCCAAAATATGGTGCACGGACGTTCCCGCCTGTCGCCAACGCCGCTTTTGCGTGCTCGAGGTTGCCATGCCGCAGCCAGTCGACAGGGAGACCTGCTGGGCCGGATCCGCCGGCACGTCCTGCACCAAAATCTGCCAGCCACCTTCCGGGGCTGGGCCAGCGGCGGAGAGGTCTCCACCCAGGGAAACCAATGCGCCGGTCCCGAGCTCGGCCCATATGCGGGAGGCCGCCATATCCGCTGCGACCGCCTTTGCGGTCGCACCCAGGTCCAGCCGGACATCGTCTGGCACCGTCAATATGCCATTTCGGAGAGATACCCGGGACCAGCCGGAGACATACCTTTTCTGCCGAGGCCTCACCAGACCCAGGCCTGCCTGCTGGCTGATGGTTTCAGGCGGCCAGACCTGGATTTCGCCGATGTCCCGGTCATAGCCGAGCGCTTCAAGGTCCTTCCCGAGAGTCGGATCGACATCGCCGTCCGTCCACCGGGCAGCAGCGAGAGCACTTTCGACCAGGCTGCCCAGCAACGGGCTCACCGTAGCCCCGGCCGCTAAGCGCGCTTGCAGCCTGGCCAACTCGGAGTCGGGCCGGAAGCGACTGCATGCCTCATCCACTGACGCCGTGACAGCCCGGACAATCTCCTCGGCCGCGCCCAGAACGCCCGGGTCGCACACGACTACGGAGGCCTCCAGGCCCCACACGGACCAATCAGAGCGGCACGCTGCCGGCTCTAACGATTTGGGCTGATGCGGCATGATCACGACCCCGAGGAAAGGCCCTGGATGTTTCCTCCGGTGCCGGGCTGGACCGGGCTGAACCCAGAGTCACCGCTTTGCCCGGAAAATCCGGAGCCTGAATCATCTCCGTCGGCGTTGCCGGTCCCCTGGCTCTGGTTGTGATTTTGTCCAGAGACCACGGGATTGCTCGTGCTCGGCTGCGCTGCTGCATAGACCACGGCTGCGCCGATACCGACAACAGCCACGCTGCCTAGACTGATGGCCGCGGTCACGACGTGCACCAGCCGTTTCCCTCTGCTTCGTGTATCCACGTCCGCTCCCCACTTCCCCGTTGCCTTCCTCGGTTCCCATCCTGGGCGCGGATGCTGGGAGGATCCTTCGGTCAGCCTGTGAGCGCTCCCTCGGGTTGCTGCCAAGAATCTGGGAATTGTCTCGGACCAGATTGCAGCGTTGTCATGGCGGCTGGCAGCGCCGCAGCACCCCGCGAAAGGAGAGGATCGCTGCCAAAGACGTGACTCAGCGACGCTGGACCTCCAGGTCGGGGGGCCAGCGAGGATGCCGTTCCACGACCTACTCTGTCTTGATGATCACAACCAGAGGTAGGAGCGGCACCTCAGGCACCTTGCCGGCGGGCCGGTTCGGCGCGCCTCATGCCTGCACCTGTTCGCTGCGGAAACGCAGCGCACACTGGACAGGGAGGTCTGCGCTGCTAAGTGCCGCTCACTGGGTGAGGACTACTTTGAGGGCTTTGGTTTCCGCAGCCCGAGAGAAGGTGTCGTAGGCATCAATTATTTCCGTGAGTTGGAAATTATGCGTAGCGAACTTTTCCGCGGGAATCCGATGTTGGGCCACCAGTTTCAGGAGCATGGGAGTGGTGTTGGCATTGACTAATCCCGTGCTGATGTTGATGTTCTGGATCCACAAATTCTCCAGATGGAGTTCTACCGATCTCCCGTGAACGCCAACGTTGGCTACATTCCCGCCCGGGCGAACTAGCTCCACGGCCATTTCGAAGGTTTCGGGGATCCCAACGGCCTCTATGGCTACGTCTGCACCTAGCCCGTCGGTCAGCGCCAGCACTTGCTCTTTCCAATCCGGTGAACGCGACGAGATAGCGGTGCTGGCCCCGAAGTCCCGGGCTTGCTGTAGCCGGTGCTCGTCCAGATCCATGGCAATGACTGACGCTGCTCCGTACAGGCCGGCGGTAGCGATCGCGGCTAGGCCCACCGGCCCTGCCCCGACCACCACGACCGTGTCGCCCGGCTTGACCCGGCCATACTGGACTCCAATTTCAAACCCGGTCGGGAGGATGTCCGAGAGCATCACAGCTTGTTCATCCGTCACCCCCTCGGGGAGCTTGTGCAACGAATTGTCGGCATAAGGGACGCGGACATATTCGGCCTGCGTACCGTCGATCAGATGACCGAAAATCCATCCGATACCCGAAGCCCCTTCCTCCCCGTGACAGTGGGAGTAAAGCCCGGTCTTGCAACTGACGCAGTGTCCGCAGGATTTGATACAGGAGATGATGGCGCGGTCCCCGGCGCGGAGGCCCGTGACGGAAGACCCGGTTGCCACGACCGTTCCCACACCTTCATGGCCCAGGATTCTTCCGCTTTGAACGGCGGGGACATCGCCTTTGAGGATGTGAAGATCCGTTCCGCAAATTGTGGTGGTATCCACGCGGACGATGGCATCGGTCGGGTTTTGGATAGAGGGATCCGGGACCTCGGTCCAGGATTTCTTCCCGGGACCGTCGAATACCAGTGCTTTCACTTTCTCTTCCTTTCTCAGGGCAATTCCGGTGAATCGGTGACCAGTGCGGTTCGGCCGCGTAGATCGTGGCGTCAGTTGAGAGGCGAGACCCGTCGCGATAAACGCACCAGAAAAACCACTTGGACGATGATGCTGATGCAGCATCCGGCTAACGCGAACCCGAGTAGGACCCGGGTCACCAGGTCCCAGGGCGCGGTAGAACCATGGAAGTCGAACGGAAACACTGCCCAGGTACGCAGGATGACGGCTGCTCCGAGCGCGGAAGTCACGAGTTCACCGAGGATCTTGAGCTTCTCCGAATCGAAGACCAAATTAAGCACATTGCTGACGAAGCCGACGACGAGCGAGGCATTGAAGATCGGCAAGACTTGGGGCGTCTCATCGGTCAGAATGGGCACGGACTGCCACCCAGGCCAACCATTGACCACACCGAACAGGGCCGCGTTGACGATCACCGCGACTGCATAGCTGAATCGACGCCGATTCTTAGCGGACTTGGCTTTCCGCTTTCTTGACCACGGCTCCACTCCAGCCATGGTTAGATTCTGGCCCGAACTGACGGACGTGCCTAGAGGGCAATGTTGCCTGTCCCTTCTGGTGCAGGAGGGACAACGGCGAGTTGGCGGAGTGTCAGCTGGTCAAGCGCGCCAGCTCGTTGCCCATGGCCACTGCGAAAATTCTTCCGGGCACGTTATCCGCGTCGAAATGGACGCTGCAGCGGAGCCGGCCGGCGTAGGAGACGGCCGCGACACCGAGCCGGACGTTGGCTGCGAGCACGCCAACCGGCCAGATCGCGACTACAGGGGCACCCGCGAGGCGGAAGATATCTGCTTGACCGGGCACATTCGTGACAAACCCTGCGACGAGATGCTGGTGCCGACCGATACGGTCCATGATGCGTGCACCGGTCGGGCCGCGCATGAACTCGAGCGTTCCCTGCTGTCTGGCCAGTGCCTTCTCCTCGCGGGTCTGCTCCGCAATGATCCGCACACGAACGTCGGAGTCGTCTTGGCCGAGGGGCAGCCGTACGAGCATGACCCCGACCTGATTTCCCGCTGTCCCGCGGCGCTGCAGCGCGACCGGCACCGAGACGGGGAGCCGGGATGGAATCCGCTCGCCGGCCGCTGACAGCACCCCCCGGTAGGCCACCGCTGCTGCAGCGAGCAGGGCGTCGTTGACTGTGGCGCCCAACGGCCGGACATGCTCCTCGAGCGCAGCAAGATCGACATCCAGGAATACGACCCCGCGATCGGGGCTAAGCTCACCGAGCAGCACCGTGGGACCCACCTCCCGGCCTCTGAGGGTCATTCGGATACGGCGCAGTCCGGAACGAAGCCTCCCGAGCACCTGCCGCACATCGCGGCCCGGAGCCGTCCCCGCTGGTCGGACAAGAGGCACGTACGCTGCAGCGGGCCCGGCTACTGCAGGGTCGAAGAGCTGCTGCACGATCGCGGCCGCCGCCATCCCGTCGGCGATTACATGGTGTATGCGTAGCACGATCCCTAGAGCCCCCACAGCCGCACCCGGAACCACTAGAATCTCCCAGAGCGGGCGATCCAGTCCCAGCGGCACCGTCATCAACTGCCCGCATTTCTGCTCCAGGCCGGTAAGACCGTCGACGGCCCCGACGAGCCGGATGTGGTAATCGAGGTCTGGCTGCACCTCAACCCATCGGTGCCGGCGGCCCGTGGCCTCAGCTATCTTCCGAAGCTGTGGCAGCGTCTTGATGCGCTCGCCAAGGGAGACGCGCAGGGCGGTCAGGTCCGGGCTGCCATCGGACCCGACGAAGCCGCCCTGCGTCAGCAAGCCGGCAACCAGGAACACGTTGACCTGGCCGGCGTGGTCGAGGACCAAATTAGCCTCGTCGGCAGCTTCGAGCCGGCAGGTCACCGGGCACATGCCAACAGAGTAGCAGCCGATCCCGACAGCTCATGAGAACGGAATTGGAACGTCTTGACGTCCCGCAGGATCGCGCACGAGAACCGGACAGGGCTGCGGAGTAGGCCGCCCGGGACCAGCACTGCCGTTTGCGGACGTGGCTAACGTCGCCGCCGAGTATCCACAGGCACGCAACTACACCGGTAAGTGCTCTGGAGCGTGACTATCGGGCTTCAATGACTCCCATCATGCCCATGTCCTCGTGGTCCAGAATGTGGCAATGGAAAACCGTGCGCCCAGGGAAGTCATCGAACGACACGAGGATTTTCACTTCGCCCCGGGCTGGGATGTTCACTACGTCCTGCCACGTGGGTCCGGTAGGAGCGCGTCCTTTCTCGATGATCTGGACGGGCCAAACGTGCAGATGCAAGGGGTGGTCCATGGGGCTGCTGTTGGTTAGAGTCCATTCCTCCACGCTGCCCACGCTGACAATCTCGTCGATGCGCCCGGCGTCGAACTCCTTGCCGTTGATGGTGAATTGAATGCCATTGGGGCTCATTCCAGATCCCATTCCCATGGAAAAGTCGAGTCGGCGGCGGGCAACCACCGGTTCCTTGCGGAGATCCCTGAGACCTTTGGTACCGGGGACCGGAGGCAGGCCACTGTGCGGCGGTCCGCCGGTGCTCACGGTCAGCAGGTCTATCGGACGGCTGACCGCGGCCCTGCCGCGACCCATCATTCCGGTCATGCTCCCACGGTCAAACGGGGCAGCCCGGAGGATCGTTGTTCCGTTGACCAATTCCACTAGCAGATCAGCACGGTTTCCGGGAGCCAACAGGAACTCCTCCACCTGCGCAGGAGTGACAAGAGAACGGCCATCGATGGCCAACACCTGAAGCTGGCTTCCCTCCGTCTGAAGGCGAAGGTAGCGCGCCGGACAGGCGTTGATGATCCGCCAGCGCTCCCGATCCCCGGAAGTTGCCGACAGCACCGGCCGGACTTGCCCGTTCACCATCACGGTCTCCCCCTCCCGGCCCGACATCTGCTCTGCCGCAGAGGGTGGCCGAAGGCTGCCGGTACCGGTCAGGCTGATGTCAGAGACGAGGAGGAGTCGCTCGCGGGTGACCGGAACCTCTTCCAGGTCTTCCACGATGATCGCCCCGTACAAACCAGCCGCAAGCTGATCCGCCACGCTCCCGTGGTGATGCGGGTGGTACCAGAAAGTGCCCGACGGGTGGTTGGCAGGAAGAACGTACTCATAGTCAAAGGATGCTCCCGGCTCCACCCTGACAAAGGAGTTATCACCGTTACCCGAGGGGGAAACATGCAGTCCGTGCACGTGCAAGTTGGTGGGCGACCCGAGGCCATTGACTAGGGTGGCGTGGAGCCGGCCCCCGGGGCGCAGGCGTAGCGTTGGACCGGGAAGGGAACCATTATAGGCGGCCACAGATGCCGGCCTGCCAGCAACGGTTACCGTGGCCGGCGCTGCCTCGAGTCGTACGTTCAAGACTGTTCCCCGGTTACTAAGAACCACCGGCTCTTTCAGGCGACCACCAGTCTCCGGGCGGAACGGTGCTTGCGCCAAGAGCAGCCCTCCGCCGCCTATTGCGATGGCACCGGCGCCGGCGACGCCGAGTGCCAGGGCCTGTCTGCGGCTGAGTGGTTTCATCCCCCGGTCTCACCGAGCGTCCGAAGTGCCTCACGGTACTGCTCTGCGGTGAGCTCCCCTTGTGCGTAACGCTCCGCCAGGATTTCCCGGGCCCGGCTGTCTCCACTAGTTCGGGATCCTCCGGCGCCACGGCCCGGCATTCCGCCCCCGATGAGCCGGACCAGCAGGACGATGAGCAGGACCAAACCAACGATGAGCAAGATCCAGAATATCCACATCCAGCCCATGCCCTGCCAGCCGTAGAAACCCATCATGGCCGCACTCCTGACGCCGGGCCACCGCTGCCTGCCTGATTTCAGCCTGCAACTGGATTTAGGAAAGATAGTAGACCCAAATCGCCGTTCTGTAGCAGTGCAAGCTCATGAAATACTTCGACGCGGTCGGTCCCGTGCTGAGACGGCGCTGAGATCCGAAGCGCCAGATGGCTGAATCTGCGGTCAGCCTACGAAGGTCGCCGTCGCGCAGGTGCCCAGCGTTGGACCGAGCGAAGTTCAGTCTGGCCCGGACCGACAGGAGACTTTGCGATGGAGGCGTTGAATCGCGCCTTGGACCTGTCGACGGACGATGTGGGGCTGCCTGTTTCTGTCACGCGGTGTCGGAGTGCGCATGATCGTCCTCGGGACCTTCGGTCGACTTCCGGCGCACGAGTTCGGTGGGAATGTTCTTCGAAAACAGCAGCGAAATGGCTGAGATAAAGAGCAGTGCCACGAACGAGACCCGGAGCGAGGACACCTGCGAGTCGGTGTACAACGAGGTCAGTGTGGCAGCGTCGCTGGTTGACAGTCCCGCCTGGGCGGCGATGTCGTTTACGGTTGACACGGGTACGATCTGAACCCCCGATTGGGTGTTGGTCGCCACGAGTTCCTTGGTGATGCTCGAAAGGTTGCTGCTGTCCACCGCACCCAGAAATGAGGTCGATAGGGCGGAGATCAGGACCGATCCGATCAGGGCGGTCCCAAGCGAGGACCCGAGGTTCTGGAAAACCCCCTGCAGTCCCCCGACCTCGCTGGATTGTTCCGCGCCAACACTGGACATCGTCACGTTGCCTATCTGGGACGCCAAGAGGCCCAGGGCGGCGCCAGCGAAGAACATTCCAACAGCAAAGACGACGCTCCGAAGGTCCAAGGAAACCGAGCCGAGGAGGACGAAGCTGCTCACGACCAGAATGAGTTGCCCCAGTCGGATGATACGCCGCGGAGACCAGACGGCAGTCATTCGGGTGCCAACGATTGAGAACAGGACCAAGGCAACCGACAGGGGAAAGATCTTGATTCCCGTGTCCAAGGCGTTATACCCCAAGGTCATCTGCAAGTACACCGGAACCATGAAAAACAAACCGGCCGTGACCATATACTGGGCGCCGAGGACCGACAAGCCGGACCGCAGCCGCTTGATGGATAACATCGAGACGTGGACCAACGGAGGCAGACCCTGCTTGACCAGGGCTTCCTGACGGATGAAGAAAAGCCACAGAAGAAACCCGCCGGCCAGGATCAAGTACGGCACCAGGGACAGGCCCAGCGGATTGATCGGAACTCCGCCGATCTCCGGAGAACTCTTGGGCAAGATCCATCCCCAGGTTTTGCTCTGGAGCAAGGCGAGCACAATCAGCGTCAGACCCGCTGCCGAGAGCAGGCCGCTGAGGAAATCGATCCGTATTCTTTCCGGACGACTGGTGTCAGGCACAAGCCGCACGAAGGCGAGAACAAGTGCCATGACCACAACTTCGCCGAGGAACACGTATCTCCAATTCAGATACGTCATAACGTAGCCGCCGATCAGCGGGCCGAGGGCGACGGCGACGCCTGATGTGGCGCCGATGATCGCGAACCCTGTCACCCGGTCCCGGTCCTTGTAGTTGTTGGCGATGAGGGCTGCGATGGCGGGTATCACCAGGACCGCCCCAAGCCCTTCGATCACGGACCACCCAATGAATAGCACAGTGATGTTGGGACTCAACGCCGTGGTCAGTGAGCCAATTGCGTAGATAATTGAGCCGGCGACGAACGCGGGCCGCCGCCCCCAGACGTCACCGAGCTTGGCACCCAACAACATCAGCGAGGCCATCGTCAGCGTGTAGAAGGTGATAGCGGCCTGCATCGCCGCCACCGTCGTATTAAGGTCCTTGACAACAGTAGAGATTGAAACGTTCATCACGGTACTGTCCAGCACCATGACGAATTGTGCGCACCCTAGGATGATGCCGGCCGTCCACTTCTTCACAGTGCCACGCCTTTCTTGAGGTGCCGGCTGGGTCGACCGAGATCTACTTACCGGTGGGCTGCTGTCCCCCGAGCTTCCTCATCGGACTGTCCTCCTTGGACCGTTTGGGTTGCGCCCCTTCCGCCGCACACCGGTGGATGCGCCACAGGTTGTCCCCTTCATCTTCCTCACCCGCCCCAAGCGTGGCAATATGCCGAACCTGTGGGACCAAAGGGCCGGATTCGGCACGTTTCCGCGACGGAGCGGCCGCCCTTTCACGCACGATTTCGCGCTCCATTATCAGCGTTGAACCGTACAGGTGGCCCGCTGGAACACCGGTGTTGCTGGCAGCGGTAGTCCCCGGAGATCCTTCGTTCGTTTTAGGCATAGGGGACGATTCGCGAGAAGATTTTCCTCGCGTGCCTCGTCCGGGTCTGGGCCGTTGCGGATACCGGTGTCGAGAGCGTCGATTCGCGTCATTGGGCTAATCCATGACGCTCAAGCAGCCTTCGCCACATTCGGGTAGAAGGTGATGCCGCGGATCGGTGACCAGGCCTGGGTACGAATGCCGTGAGCGGCGTCGCCCACGGTGCTCTTGAAGCGTCGGCCTGAAACGGGCAAAAGCAAGATCTGTTGCAGGCGCACCTCGCTTCACGGCCGGCCCAAGCGATGAGCATTCCTGCCGGAACCGTAGCCGAGGGACAAAGCTAGTGCCGCACCAGCCGGCCACTCTTGGGCGTTGCGGACATTTAGGTCTGGACGGCGCCGATCTGCTGAAGCAACTTCAGCATGTCGGTCGCTCCCCAGTGCTCGACCACCTTCCCGTCCTGGATGCGAACCATGTCAATGCCGCTGAACTCCACTGAGTTGCCGGTGGGAGCAGTACCCATCAGCTCACCCCGGTGAGTGCCGGTGAGGACGACGTGGGCCGCCTCGAAATCCCCGTCGACCATCGTGGGCTCGATGGTCTTCACACGGATGTCCGGGAACGCAGACCTGAACGTGTTGACGTAGAACCTAATGCCGTCCAAGCCGGCCGGCTGCCCCGGCATGGGCTCTTCATGATCGGTAAAGTTTGGACTGCCCAGCTCATCGATCAGGTCGAGATTTCCTCCCCCCATGACTTCCCGGTAGAACCGCTCAATCAGTCCTGATCCGCCCGCCATTTCCGATTCCTTTCCTAGATTCGAAATGCCCCCATCTTCAATGCTCCCACCGGCCGAGCTGCGACACACCGCGCCCGCGGGACTCCCCGGGATTAGCCAGCCCACGCTAACAATGATGGTGTTCCTGGTGATATCAATGCGCCGATCCTCGCCGGCTCCAACGCGCAACTGAGCCGGGCACAGCCCTGCGGCGGGAGTGCAAAGCGTTATGAAACAGCTGGCAGGGGCCGCCCAGGAGCGCCAACGGGACAAGGGGCCGCACTCCGGCTCTCGCAACGTCGGCAGCAGTCAACGCTGAAGACCAAGTGCTTATCCCCTAGCAGGGGGCGTGTTCTCCTGTCCCCGGACATAGAGGTCTGTGACGGCACGCTCGACTGCCGGTGCCAGATAACGCGGATTGCCGGATTGCCCGTGCAGGGCCATCACGGCCCGGCTAGCGGCGTCGTCGACCCCCGCCATATCGAGGTCATCAGGCAGGCGCAGGAACCAGCGGTAGCCCCGCGGCCTAGGTGGCAAGCCCGCATCTCTCAGGTAGGCGTCGACGTCGTCCTCAATGGCGCGGATATCATCCTCGGTGATCGGCTCTTCCCAGGAAATGACGGCGCCGTCGGACTTCTGACAGCTGACCTTGACCTTTTCGGAGCGGGGGCCCATCGGCTCACGGCGCATGTTGCCCGGGCCGGCGTACCAGGAGATCATCGCGTGCCAGCCTGTCTCAGCGATTTCGATCCAGCCGTCCGGTCGGGGCCCTTCAGCGATCTGCTCCCACATGGTTAGTCACCTTTTTGTTGAAGGCCTAGCAGGGGCAGAGCCCGGGTGCGTCGATCATCCCAGCCAGGCCCCTGCCTTGAGGCGACAGCTGCGGGAAGTAGCAACGTGCAGCACCCATTCGGGACCCAGAATCGCTGAGTGTTCAACTTTCCGGCAAGTGTACTTCGAGTAGCCAATGGGAGTTAAGCAAGTGCCGGACGTGACCAAGACCTAGCAAACGGAGCTTCAGCCGATGTCAAGGTCATTGGACCAGGTGTGACCCGTTCACCTCTACCTCACCGTGTCCGCCCACGGACGAGGAAAAATCGGCCATCCCCCGCACTAAAGCGCGTCAAAACAGCCGCATGCCGTTTAACCCGAGACCTTCGATGATTTGGGTAATCTGCGGCTGAAAGCGGAAGAACTCGTAGATGCCGATCACGAGTAACGGGCCGATGAACATCAAGACGAACATGAGCCAATGCCAGGGGGAGATCATAGACCCTGTTAGCTCGTCCGTAGGGGGTGTGTGGGAGGTTTGGGTATGTGAAGGCACGGCCGATCCAGCAGCTGAATCCGTAGCGGCTCCGGCCCCCGGAGTTACTTCTTCAATACGGTGGGAACGGTGCGCTCCAAGATGAAGGTTGTTCGTCATTTCCCCACCGTCGAGCCCGGCCATGAGCCCCTACTGTGGCGCTACTGTGAAACTGCTGTGAAGCGGGAGCCACTCCCCCAGTCCAGTCCATCTTCTTCCCGGCAGCCGCGGTGAAGCAGCGGCCAGGGAGGCCACGGCGTCGTTTCACTGCGGTCGAGTACCCCCTGCACCTTCGTGGCCCCTGTGTCGTGGTGCCCAGGCCACCGTTGGCGAAGCGCTGCCGATGGGACCGGTGCATTTCTGTTCTCTGTTCGCGACCAACTCCTCGACCCTCCCGCCCGGCAACATTGCAGTTGCCACCGGCCGTCCCGAGAAATTCCTGGCCCTTCACTTCGCGAACGAGGTCCGGCGAATGAACACCGGCGAGATCATGGGGCATGCAGGCACGGCACCGCAGAACATCGACGCCGTCGGCGCCTTCGCCGAGGAGATCGGCATCATCCCCATCCGGCTGAAGAAAGAGCAGCCTGGGTACATCCTGAACTCGCTGCTGGTTCCGTTCTTGACCTCGGCCGCGAAGCTCTACGGGCGCGACGTCGCCGACGTGGCGGACATCGACGCGACCTGGCGCAGGGCAACAGGCGGGGCGAATGGGACGTGCCACCGGGAGCGGGTTCTACGACTACGCGTAACCCGATAGGACCGGCCTATCTGAGCGATGCTCAGATAGGCCGGTCCTATTGTTCGGACAGGTCGGCGTGTCTCACGCGACGGAAGCGCCCCGCAACGACGACGACGACTTAGAAGTCCCAGTCCTCGTCTTCGGTGTTGACGGCCTTGCCGATCACGTAGGAGGAGCCGGAGCCGGAGAAGAAGTCGTGGTTCTCGTCGGCGTTGGGGCTCAGGGCGGACAGGATGGCCGGGTTCACGTCCGTGACGGTGGACGGGAACATGGCCTCGTAGCCGAGGTTCATCAGCGCCTTGTTGGCGTTGTAGTTCAAGAACTTCTTGACGTCCTCGGCCAGGCCAACGGAGTCGTAGAGGTCGTGGGTGTACTGCACCTCGTTCTCGTAGAGCTCGTAGAGCAGCTCGAAGGTGTAGTCCTTCAGCTCCGCGCGGCGCTCCTCGCTGACCTTTTCCAGACTGCGCTGGAACTTGTAGCCGATGTAGTAGCCGTGCACGGCCTCGTCGCGGATGATCAGCCGGATCAGGTCGGCGGTGTTCGTCAGCTTGGCGCGGGAGGACCAGTACATCGGCAGGTAGAAGCCGGAGTAGAACAGGAAGGATTCCAGCAGCGTGGACGCGACCTTGCGCTTGAGCGGATCGTCGCCCTGGTAGTAGTCCATGATGATCTGCGCCTTCTTCTGCAGATTCTCATTCTCGGTGGACCAGCGGAACGCCTCGTCAATCTCCTTGGTGGAGCACAACGTCGAGAAGATCGAGGAGTAGCTCTTGGCGTGCACGGACTCCATGAACGCGATGTTCGTGTAGACCGCTTCCTCGTGCGGGGTCAGCGCATCCGGGATCAGGCTGACCGCGCCCACGGTGCCCTGGATGGTGTCCAGCAGGGTCAGGCCGGTGAAGACGCGCATGGTCAGCGTCTGCTCGTCCGGGGTCAGCGTGTTCCACGACTGCACATCGTTGGACAGCGGGACCTTCTCGGGCAGCCAGAAGTTGTTGCAGAGCCGGTTCCAGACCTCAACGTCCTTCTCGTCCTCGATCCGGTTCCAGTTGATCGCTTCCACGTGGTGCAGAAGCTTGACCTTCTCGGCTGACATCGCGTCCCCTTCTTCCCAAAGTCTGTGTTGTTCCATGATGCCCGAATGCCGGCCGCGGTGCGGCCGGCCCTCACCCGCGGGTGGGCCGGATTGCCGGTGTCCCGTCGGTGCACGTACGACGGCGGGCGGGCACCCGCCGTCGTACTTTTCAGTTGTCCGGGGCTGCTACAGCATGCAGCTGACGCAACCCTCTACTTCGGTTCCTTCCAGCGCGAGCTGGCGGAGCCGGATGTAGTAGATGGTCTTGATGCCCTTGCGCCACGCGTAGATCTGCGCCTTGTTGATGTCGCGGGTGGTGGCGGTGTCCTTGAAGAACAGCGTCAGCGACAGGCCCTGGTCCACGTGCTGGGTAGCCGCGGCGTAGGTGTCGATGATCTTCTCGTAGCCGATTTCGTACGCGTCCTGGTAGTACTCCAGGTTGTCGTTGGTCAAGTACGGCGCCGGGTAGTACACGCGGCCCAGCTTGCCTTCCTTGCGGATCTCGATCTTGGACGCCACCGGGTGGATCGAGGAGGTGGAGTTGTTGATGTAGGAGATCGAACCGGTCGGCGGAACGGCCTGCAGGTTCTGGTTGTAGATGCCGTGCTCCATTACCGAAGCCTTCAGCTCCCGCCAGTCTTCCTGGCTGGGGATCTCCACGTTCGCAAACAGTTCCTTGACCCGCTCGGTCTGCGGCAGCCACTCCTGCTCGGTGTACTTGTCGAAGAACTCGCCGGAGGCGTACTTGGACTTCTCGAAGCCGCCGAAGGTCTGGCGGTGTTCGATCGCCAGCTTGTTCGAGGCGCGCAGGGCGTGGAACAGCACGGTGTAGAAGTAGATGTTGGTGAAGTCCAGCCCCTCTTCGGAGCCGTAGTGGACCCGCTCGCGGGCCAGGTAGCCGTGCAGGTTCATCTGGCCCAGGCCGATGGCGTGCGACTGCAGGTTGCCTTCGGCGATCGAGGGCACCGAGTTGATGTAGGACATGTCCGACACGGCGGTCAGCGCACGGATGGCGGTCTCGATGGAGGTGCCGAAGTCGGGCGAGTCCATGGTCTTGGCGATGTTCATCGACCCGAGGTTGCAGGAGATGTCCTTGCCGATCTCGGAGTAGGTCAAGTCCTCGTTGTACAGCGACGGCGACGAAACCTGCAGGATCTCCGAGCACAGGTTGGACATGATGACCTTGCCGTCGATCGGGTTGGCCCGGTTCACCGTGTCCTCGAACATGATGTAGGGGTAGCCCGACTCGAACTGGATCTCGGCCAGTGTCTGGAAGAACTCGCGGGAGCTGATCTTGGTCTTCTTGATCCGGCTGTCGTCGACCATCTCGTAGTACTTCTCGGTGACGGAGATGTCCGAGAACGGCACACCGTAGACGCGCTCGACGTCGTACGGGGAGAACAGGTACATGTCCTCGTTCTTCTTGGCCAGCTCGAAGGTGATGTCCGGGACGACCACGCCGAGCGAGAGCGTCTTGATGCGGATCTTCTCGTCCGCGTTCTCGCGCTTGGTGTCCAGGAAGCGGTAGATGTCCGGGTGGTGGGCATGCAGGTACACCGCGCCGGCACCCTGGCGGGCGCCGAGCTGGTTGGCGTAGGAGAAGCTGTCTTCGAGCAGCTTCATGACCGGGATGACGCCGGAGGACTGGTTTTCGATCTGCTTGATCGGTGCGCCGTGCTCGCGGATGTTGGTCAGCGACAGGGCCACGCCGCCGCCTCGCTTGGACAGCTGCAGGGCGGAGTTGATGCCGCGGGCGATCGACTCCATGTTGTCTTCGATGCGCAGCAGGAAGCAGGAGACCAGCTCGCCGCGCTGGGCCTTGCCCGCGTTGAGGAAGGTCGGCGTGGCCGGCTGGAAGCGGCCGTCGATGATCTCGTCCACCAACTGGGTGGCCATGGCCTCGTCGCCGCGGGCCAGATGCAGGGCCACCATGCAGACACGGTCTTCGTAGCGCTCCAGGAAACGCTTGCCGTCAAACGTCTTCAGCGTGTAGGAGGTGTAGAACTTGAACGCGCCCAAGAAGGTCTCGAAGCGGAACTTCTTCTTGTAGGCCCGGTCGTAGAGCGAGCGGATGAAGTTCATCGTGTACTGGTCAAGCGTTTCGCGCTCGTAGTACTCGTTCTTGATCAGGTAGTCGAGCTTCTCTTCCAGATCGTGGAAGAAGACCGTGTTGTTGTTAACGTGCTGCAGGAAGTACTGATGTGCAGCCTCGCGGTCGGCTTCGAACTGGATCTTGCCGTCCGGGCCGTAGAGGTTAAGCATCGCATTGAGCTCGTGGTAGCCCAGCCCCTTGAAGGCGGCCGGCAGCTCTGCCTTGGCGTCGGCTACGGCCGCGTGTGCAACTGTCGTTTCCAAAAGAGTTCCAATCCTTGCTTGACCCGGTCTACGTCCTCGGACGTGCCCATGAGTTCGAATCGATAGAGAAGGGGCACCTGGCACTTTGCTGCGATTTTCTCCGCCGCCAGGCAGTAGGTTGTGCCGAAATTCGTGTTGCCGGCACCGATCACGCCGCGCAACAGCCGCCGGTTCTCCTCGCGGTTGAGGAATTTAATGACTTGCGGCGGAATCGAGTTCCTGCCGGATTCCCCGCCATAGGTGGGCAGCACCAGCACGAACGGTCGGAGCGCTTCCAGCGTCTCCTGCTGGGTGCGCAGCGGGATCCGTGCCGCCGGCAGTCCCAGCTTCTGCATGAAGCGGTCCGTGTAGCCGGAGGCCGAGGAGAAGTAGATCAGGTTCGTATCGGCTGTCCTGCCGTCCGCCGGACCTGCCTGCTGCGTCCTGGCATCCTCACTCATCAGCAGCTCGGTCATGACGTGTGGTTCTGGCTTCGCTCGGTGCGGGTCAGGCTACGGAAGCGGCGGCCTGGGCCAGCTCCTCGATCTTGTCGGGGCGGAAACCGGACCAATGGTCCTGCTCGGTGACAACCACAGGGGCCTGCATGTAACCAAGGGAACGGACACGCTCCAGCGCGTCAGGGTCCTGGGACAGGTCAACGCTCTGGTAGGCGATGCCCTTCTTGTCCAGAGCCCGGTACGTGGCGTTGCATTGCACGCATGCTGGCTTGGTGTAAACCGTTACAGTCATGGTCCTTCTCCCCTAAGTTTCGGTACGACGTTTCTGCTGTTTTTTGGCCGCACGGCCTCCCGTGGAAGGACCCGGACTCACTGCCCAACAACTGCTCCAATACTACATCTAGTGGACTCGGCCAATCGGAACCCCAAGATGATGTATTACAAGTATGTCATTCCATTCCCAGCTTCGTCCACAGCCCATGGGGATATCTTTCGGTGGTTAAACAGTTGATATTCCGGCCTTCTCACTCCGCCGTCCACAGCCTGTGGATTCCCTGCCCACAGCTTGGGAAAGTATCGTGTCGCCGCTTTGTCGGCGTGTCGCTCGTAGTGCGGCCACCACTAGATGTTGTGGTCCATGGTTGGGAGGGTGTCCGCGCTCACCGCTTGGTGCGTGATGTGAACAATAGCGGGCCGCTCGGACACTTCCCACGCCGGCACCTGGTATGGCGGCGCCGGGGCCGTTCCAGCCAAAAGGGCCCTCCTCCTGCGGACCCTCCTGCTCCCCATTCATAGAACAATGCAAGACCCCGGCACATTCCTCCGGTCGGCCGGTAAAGGCACCCAGAGAGCGGCCCTGACGCTACAGCCCGCCGTCCGCACCGACAGGGCGCACCGGCAGGCGCACCGACAGGGCGCACCGACAGGGCGCACCGGCAGGGCGCACCGGCAGGAAGTCCGACGTATCGTCAGGACCTCCGGGCTATCGATAGCCCAAGGTAGGCTGGGCTCAATCACCCACATGCAACAGGAGAGCTGATGGTCAACACGGTGCACCTGCGTACGTTGCTAGAGGTGACCCGGCGCGGCTCGTTCGCCGCGGCGGCCGCCAACCTGGGCTATACGGCCTCGGCGGTCTCGCAGCAGATGTCCGCCCTGGAGCGCGAAACCGGCGCCAAACTGTTCGAGCGGTCGGCCCGCAGCGTCCAGCCGACCGAAACGGCGCTGGTGATGTCCCGGCACGCGGCCAAGGTGCTCACCGACATCGATGCCCTGCTGGCGGCCACCGCCCGCAGCCAAGACACCAGCACGCAGGAGATCCGGTTAGGCATCTTCCCCAGCTTGGCCACCTATGTACTCCCCCGCCTGCTGCAGGCACCGGAATGGCCCGGTCTGGGAATCAACCTCAAAGTTTCGGTCGCCGAGCCCGGACAGACAATCCAGGGGCTTCGGGCCGGCGGCGGACTCGACGTCGCGATGGTCTTCCAGGTGGGCCAGGGCGGTTTGGCCTGGCCCAACACCGTGAGCCGACAGTGGATCGGCGACGACAACTTCCGCGTGGTGCTGCCCGAATCGTGGGGCATCCGTCCCGGCGCCTCCGTGACTGCCTCGCAGCTGGCCGAGATGCCGTGGATCATGCACCACCCGGGCACGGCCGACGCCACCGTGATTGAGCGGCTCTTTGCCAGCTGCAACCTTCATCCCCGGGTGGTGGCGTACTGCGACGACTTCAATGCCAGTCTGGCCATGGCCGGTGCCGGCCTAGGGGCCGCGCTCGTCCCGGAGTTGGCCATGCACAACGGGCCGGGCGGGATTGTGGTGCTGGACGTTCCGGAAATCCGGCTGGCCCGAAACATCTTCGCGTTATTAACCAGCGACAGGCAGAACGCGCAACTGGGCCTGTTCATGGACCAGCTGTCCTTGATCCTGCGCGACATGAGCATCACTACCCGGCGAGCCTGAAGGAAACACCCAGCTGTCGGTATCACGAATCGACAGGTCTGTCCCTGAGCCTGCCGACGGTTCGAAGTGCATATCCCCACTCGCTTGCCGACTGATCAATTGCACGGCGCTCACTCGCTAGGTTCGTAGCCAACAAGCCAATGTAGTCCGTGACGATCGATAACCTGGCCATCTGAGGCACCCCATGGCTTTGGCGAGAGGGAATCGATCACCGAGCCGCCGACGGAAAGTTTCTGGAATTCATGAAGGACTTCCGGTTCGGCGGTTCCTAGTAACGACAGCATGATTCCTTCGAACCGGACCGTTGTTTCACCTTCGGCTGCGTCCGCTCCCGCCAGGGCAACAACACCGTTGAGCGATCCATGAGCTATGGCATCAGGTGCGCCGTCCCTCCTGCCAAAGTCCTCGTACGTGTATAAGGCAAGCTCTCCGCCGAAGACATCCGCATAAAAGTTCAAGGCTTCGCGTGCCGTTCCGGGGAAATAGATATAAAGCTGGGGCCCTGCCATGTGACCGCCGGACAAGGCAGTCAAGGCAGTACTGTCATTTATCCGGTCGATGGTGGCACCCCAGCCCTCCTGGGTGCCATCGAGAACGGGGTCCTGCACCTTTTGGATGCCGCGGCTCGCGGAGAACTGAACGGTGAGGACAAGCTCCGATTCCGTGCCGAGGTCGTTGAGCTGGACCGTGACGACAGGCGCATCTAGTTCCTTCCCGTCGTCCAGATCAGGCCAACCGCCGGCTGCTCCCCAGCGGAACACGAGGCGCTCGTCGGGAACAATCTCCAGGCAAATCCCCCCCCCAGTGGGGTAGCTGAGGTTTTCATTGACGACCATCTGCTGTTTCCACGTTCCACCAACCCGAAGGTCAACCTCAATAGGTGTGGTGGGCAGGGGCATGTCGGGATTGTAAAACCAAGCGAGATGCTCGGGGTCGGTCCAGGCAGTGAACACAGCATGCCGTGGTGCGGCCACAATGCGAGTAAGGGTGAAGCTTCGATCCTGCGTCGGGTGGTCGGTCATCATCTATCCCCGGGTTCCGTGGGCTATCTGGCCGATTCGGCGTCATGCAGCGCTATGGGTCAAGACGATTTAGCCTGGCGCCCAGGACGGCGCGGCGCGGGCGCATCCGTTCTCCCACCTGCATCGCGAGTCCGGTTGAAGGCAGCAGCTCCCCCACTGAGCAGAGCGTAATTTCGCGTCAGTGCAAACACAAGGTCGGCGACGGCCCCGGGGTACCGCCGTCGTCATTCAGCGCCCGACGCAACGGCAGGCGCCGCCGGTTCCCGCGGTGAACGGGATCCGGCGGCGCCGTGCTGGTTGATGCTGGTGGGGCTGCGCTGCCTTACTTGGCGGTCAGGCCGTCCACGTACTCCTGGTTTTCACCGATCCACTTTTCCACGACCGGGCCGTAGTCGTCGGTGTCTGCCTCGTTGAACATGGCGTTCTCCAGCGAGTACAGGGTCTCGGAGTCCATCTTGAAGTCCTTCAGCCAACCGGCCAGGGTCGGGAAGTCCTCCGCGAAGCTGGTGCTGGAGTAGGCGTAGATGCCCTCGGTATCGCCGAGGGTTCCCTCGGGATCTTCGAGGTCCTTGAGCGGGAAGGCATCGTAGGCCCAGTGCGGGCGCCACAGCGTCACGGCGATGTTCTCACCGGCGGCGGTGGCCGACTTCAGCTCGGAGAGCATGGCCGGGGTGGATGAGGTCAGGTACTCCATCTTGTCCAGGCCGTAGGTCGGGATAACGTTCTTGGTGGTGGCCTCGGTCAAGCCGGCGCCGGGTTCGATGCCCACCAGGCGGTTGTCGAACTTGTCGGCGTTGGCGGCAAGGTCCTTGAGCGAGTCGACCGGGGCGTCCTCGTTCACCGCGATGGTCAGCTTGGCCTCGTCGTTCCACTGGCCCAGTTCGGTGATCTTGTCGCCGTACTCTTCCAAATAGCTGGCGTGCGTGACCGGCAGCCAGGTATCCAAGGTCAGGTCATAGTCCCCCGTGGACAGGCCGGAGAACACCGGGGCCGGGTCTGCGTACTCCAGCGTGACCTTGTAACCCTTATCCTCCAGGATGGCCTTCCACAGTTCCGACGCCGCGATGCCCTCATCCCAGCCGTTGAAGACCGCGATGGTGACGTCCTGCTGGTCGCCGTTGTCCAGGCCGCTGGCTGCCTGCCCGCCGGACTCGCTGCCACCGTTGCCACAGGCCGTCAGTCCGAGGGCTGCGACGGCGGCTACGGCCGCCAGCTTGCTGTAGTGCTTCATTATTGTTCCCCTTCGTTATGCCCACTGAGGGCACGTTGATTGGTCTTGCAGCTAACCGCGTCAGGCGTCCTGCAGACTTCGTTTCGCTGTCCGGCTGACGCGCTGGCGTCCTCCTGGCTGTGATGCCTTACCCACGCTGGCAGTGACTCGGTCCAGGAAGATGGCGAGGATGACTACTGCCAGTCCGGCTTCGAACCCGAGGCCGGCGTCGATCCGGTTCAGGCTGGCGACCACTTCGCCGCCCAATCCGCCGGCGCCGACCATCCCTGCAATGACCACCATGGACAGCGCCAGCATGATCACCTGGTTGATGCCCGCCATGATCGTGGGCATGGCCAGCGGCAGTTGGATCTTGCGCAGGATGCTTCCCGGGCTGGACCCGAAGGCGTAGCCGGCCTCCACCACTTCCTTGTCCACCCCGCGGATGCCCAGCTCGGTGAACCGCACGCCGGGTGCCATGGAGAAGATGATGGTGGCGATGATGCCGGGAACCACGCCGACCCGGAACATCACCAGGGCAGGAATCAGGTACACCATGGCGGGCATGGTCTGCATGAAGTCCAGGATCGGCCGGATGATGGCCGAGGCGGTGTCGGAACTGGCGGCGAGGATGCCGGCCGGGATGCTGATGACAATGGCCACCACGGTGGCGACGATGACCAGCGCGAACGACTCCATGGCATGTTCCCACTGGTTCACGCCGACGATCAGCAGGAAGCCCACTGCGGTGCCCAGCGCCAGCTTCCAGCCCTTGGCCGCGTAAGCGATGGCCGCGAACACGATGATAATCACCCAGGAGGGAGGCGTGATAAGCAGCCACTCCAGGCTGTCGTAAGCGCCCAGGAAGACGCTGCGGATAAAGGCGAAGAGGCCGGCGAAGGTCGCCAACAGCCAGTCCAGAGCGACGTCGACCCAGTCGCCCAGCGGGATGCGGAATTCGAGATCCACTAGCGGGTCCCCCCTTCAACCGGCGTCGTGACATCCATCGATGTCTTGTTGAGCGTGCGGGTGACTTCCTGTTCGGGTATCGGCGCGGGAGCGCTTTCGACGATCGGTAGGTCTGTGGTGCTGGACGGCACGTTGCCCAGCGCGGCCAGCAGCGTCACCCGGGGTATTACGCCCACCAGCCTGCCCTCGTCATCAACCACGGGCAGCGGGATGGGACTCTCCACGGCCAGGCCAAAGAGTTCCGCGAGCGGCGTCTCGGCCCGCACCGGGCCGTTGCCGTTGCGCACCGCGGCGGCCAGATCCTGCGCCCGCGATTCGACCAGATGCATCACATCCCGGTCGCGTACCGTGCCGAAGAAGGTCCGGCGCCGGTCCACCACGAAGGCTGCCGAGGTCTGCAGATCCCGCATGGTGCGCAGCGCGTTCCGCGGTCCGCTCGAGAGATTGACGACGGCGCGGGCCGGCTCCATCACCGATCCGGCGGTCAGCACGCGCGTCCGGTCCACGTCCTGGACGAACTGCGCCACGTAGTCGTTCGCGGGGTGCGTCAGGATGTCGTCGGGCGTGCCGATCTGCACAATCCGGCCGTCTCGCATCACGGCGATCCGGTCGCCGAGGAACATGGCCTCGTTCAGGTCGTGCGTGATGAACACAATGGTCTTGCCCAGATCCGCCTGCAGCGCGACCAACTGTTCCTGCATTTCGCGGCGGATCAGCGGGTCCAGGGCGGAGAAGGCCTCGTCCATCAACAGAATGTCGGTCTCCGCGCACAGCGCACGGGCCAGGCCGACGCGCTGCTGCATACCGCCGGAGAGCTCCGCCGGGAACTTGCCGCCCCAGCCTTCCAGCCCCACCAGCTTCAGGACTTTCTCCGCCCGGGCCAGCCGTTCGGCCTTGGCCACGCCCTGCACCTCGAGGGCGTAGGCGGCGTTGTCCGCCACGGTGCGGTGCGGCATGAGGGCAAAGTGCTGGAAGACCATGGAGATCTTTTGCTGCCGGACTTTCCGGAGCTCGCCGTCGGAGATCGTCGAAATATCCGTGCCGCCGACCACCACGTTGCCTGCGGTCTGCGGCTGCAGCCCGTTGAGCGTGCGGATCAACGTCGACTTGCCGGAGCCGGAGAGCCCCATCACCACGAAGATTTCACCGGCCCGGACATCGAACGACGCGTCGATCACTGCGGCGGTCCCCAGCGCGGAGACCTCCTCGCGCGTCTTTCCGGCCTTCAGTCGCTTGACGGCTTCGGCCGGTCGCTTGCCGAAGACCTTATAGACATTTTGTACGCTCAGTGCGATTTGTTCGTTCACTACGGCCCGTCTACGCTGCAGCCCCGCCAGGAACGGACAGTTTTGCAACGATTGGTGCTTGGTCTTTTGCGGACAAATACACGCGTCAAACTCAGATGCTCCGGGTTGCCGTGGTTACGGCGCCCAGAAAGACGGTTTCGCCGAAGCGATGACGGGAAGCTCCCCCAACCGCCAGTTCGACGTCCAGCACATGTGGACTCCGCCACGGGTCTGCATAGCTCGCCCACATGCCGTTCGTATTACTGGTTGTTCGTCCCCAACCGTAACAATCCGGTGTTCACTCTGAGCTGAATATTGGCCTGAAACCGTTGAGGTCATTGCAGGCTAGCAGCCGTTTGGCCCTGTAATCCCGGGGCTGTCAAGGAGTTATGCCATCGTGACCACCGGCGCAGCAAACTGCGCTTTTTCGCAAGTGGATGCGTCCTGCGCAACACACTGGCCTCGCTTGGAGCGTGGCTGTCGGGATCCCCCGCGGACGGCAGGCATTCCCGGACAGTCCTCCTCCGGCCCGCTCAGCAATGACGCCAGGAGGGCCGCCCGAGCCTGCGCGCTTCCGGGCCTGAAGACCGGGGGGACGCAGAGCAAACATGGAAGCCTCCTTGGCAATGGACGCCGGTGGTGTCACGCTCGACACACGTGAGCAGTGGCGGTCTTCGTGCTCGACAAGCACAAGCGCACTCAAAAACTAAGGAGCAGCATGACGATCGATGTTTCCGCCCTCCGCGCCGAGTTCCCGTCACTGACGTCTGGACTGGCTCATTTTGACGGCCCCGGAGGCACGCAAACGCCAGCGGTTGTGGGACAGGCGATTGCCCGCACCTTGACCGGTCCGTTGTCCAACCGCGGCACATTGGTCGCCAGCGAACGCAATGCCGAGAACGCCGTCTCGGGTTTCCGCACCGCCGTAGCCGACCTGCTCGGCGCCTCTGCCGAGGGGATCGTGTACGGGCGCAGCGCCACGCAGATTGCCTACGACTTCTCGCGCACTCTGGCAAAGACGTGGAAACCAGATGACCAGATCGTCGTCTCTGGGCTCGACCACGACTCAAACATCCGGCCCTGGCTCCAGGCCGCCGAAACAGCCGGCGTCACCGTCCGCTGGATTCCGTTCGACGCCGGCACCGCAGAACTTGATCTATCCACTGTCGACGAGATCATCAATGAGCACACTAGGCTGGTTGCCGTCACCGCTGCTTCCAACCTGCTGGGCACCATGCCCCCGGTCGCGCGAATCGCGGCACGCGCACACGAGGTCGGCGCCCTCGTTTATGTCGATGGCGTGCATTACACAGCCCACGCCGCAGTCGACATCAAGGCGCTGGGTGCGGACTTCTTCACTTGTTCGCCGTATAAGTTCTTCGGGCCGCACTGCGCCGCTCTCGCCGCCGAACCCGGCCTGCTGGAGACCCTGAAACCTGACAAGCTGCTACCTTCTACCAACAAGGTCCCCGAGCGATTCGAGCTCGGCACTTTGCCCTACGAAATCATGGCCGGCACAACCGCGGCTGTGGACTTCATCGCGGGGCTCGCGCCGGACAAGGGCCCGCGGCGGGAACGGCTAATCGCTGCCCACCACCTCATCGAGCACCACGAAGTGCGGCTGCGTCAGCGCATCGAAGAAGGTCTCGCCGACCTCGGGGACCGCATCACCATTCACTCGACCGCAGCAGAGCGCACCCCGACACTGTTCTTTACCTTCCGCGACAAGAACGCAAACGAAGTCTCTCAGTTCCTTGCAGACCAGGACATCCTCGCTCCCGCCGGTAGCTTCTACGCCCACGAGCCCTTCCAAGCCCTCAAGCTCGCTGTCGATGCCGGCATGCGCGTTGGACTCGCACCCTACAACGACGACGCTGAGATCGACCGCCTCATCACGGCACTGTCAAAGTTCCTCTGAGGACGGCGCAGGCCGGACAAAGAAAACACCCCGGTCCGAAGACCGGGGTGTTTACCATCAGCGTGATCATCCGTGCAAAAGATGTCTAACACATCATCTTGGTGGAGCTGAGGGGACTCGAACCCCTGACCCCCTGCATGCCATGCAGGTGCGCTACCAGCTGCGCCACAGCCCCTTGAAATGGAAGTCTTTGCCGACGTATCGGCCTGTATTCCACTGTGTGAATATCACCGATGGTGTTTTCACGAGTGGAGCTGAGGGGACTCGAACCCCTGACCCCCTGCATGCCATGCAGGTGCGCTACCAGCTGCGCCACAGCCCCGTTATCCTTGCGGATTCCGTGCCGCTTCCTTCGAAGCAACTTGAATATTCTATGCAGAGAACGGCACGGATTCCAAATCAGCAGACGGGTTCGGAACGTGCCACCGGCGCCGCGCAGAACGGTCCCCTGCCGCAGGTGCCACGTTCCCCCTCGGCTACTCAGTCCCCGTTGACGCCGGCTTCTCGTCCAGTTGCAGGTCGATGGACGGGCAATCCTTCCACAGCCGTTCCAGGGCATAGAAGACGCGGTCTTCCTGGTGCTGCACATGGATGACAACGCCGGCGTAGTCCAGCAGTACCCAGCGTCCTTCGGAGCGGCCTTCACGGCGGACCGGGCGCAGGTCCTGCTTGTGCAGTTCCTCTTCGATGCCGTCGACGATCGCGTTGACCTGCCGTTCGGTCTGCGCCGAGGCGATCAGGAACACATCAGTGATGGCCAGCCGCTCGCTGACATCGATGGCGACGATGTCCTCGGCGATCTTGTCGCTGGCTGCCTTGGCGGCGGTGCGCGCAATGGCGATAGAGCTTTCGGGTGCGGTCATGTGTCTCCTTGAAATGTGAACCAGCTAGTGATTGGCGGCTTCAGCCGCCGAAAAGTCCAAGCATCATGGCGATTCCCGCTGCGAAGGCAGCGGCGCCAAGCACCAGTGCGGCACCGACGGCAAGCCGGGTCCGATGGACGCGGGCCAGCCCCGCGGTCCGGGCGTCGAGTGGATCCAGTCCGTGGGCGCTGCTGGCCTTAAGCGGGTGGATGGTAGCGCTGCGTCCCCCGGCCAGCGCTTCGGCTTCGGCCAGGATCTTTGACCGCGGCGCGGCACCCGTTGCCTGGGCGGCGCTGGGTGCGGGCTTCGCTTCCCGCGGCACCGGCACAGCCCGGGTTGCGGCGGAAGCTTCCGGCTTCGGTACCTGCGCTGCGGGCCGCCGCTGCGCGGGGGCTGCCTGCCGTGCGGAGCCAGTCTGCCGGGCAGGAGGCGTCGGCGTCGGAGCCGGCGCTACCGGCGTCGTCACCACGGGAACATAGGACGTCGAGGACGGCCGGAGCACGTGTTGGTCGGATCCCGGCACGGCCACAAACTCCATCGGTGCCGAAGCGATGTCCGCTATTGGCCGGTCCGTGGCCGAGTGCCGGCGCTGTTCGTTCTCGTCGCTGAGCCGCTTCTTATCGGCAGCCCGGCGGTTGAGGACTGCGGCACGCTCGGCCAGGGCCTTCTGCTGCGCCAGCAGTTCCAGGTCCACCTCATGCGGAGACTCTTCCTGCCGAGCCTCCATCATGGCGACCATGTTCTTGGCCTGGCCCATCAGCAGGTCGCGGGCGGCCAGGGCCTGCTCCACGCTCATCTCTCCGGCGTCGACTGCCTCGCGTCCGGCGGCGGAGAGCTGTGGTTCCTGTCCCTCGGCCTGCGGTTGGACCGGGTGCCGGCCGGTGTCGCCGCTGCGCCGGGCACGGCGGCCGCCTTCGATCGGTGGACGCTGTGGCTCATACGGGGCGTCGGCCGGAGCCGCCGAGGTCCGGGCCCGGCCATCCGCAGGCTGAGCCGCGGTGCGGACGCGACTGTCCGTTGGCTTGGCCGACGAACGGGCGGGATCGGCAGCCGGAACGCCGGGGCCACCGGCACGGCCGCCAGCGGTGCCCGTGGTACGGGCGGGGCCATCCACCGGCGCCTCGGGGGCGAGACCGGGGTTTTCACGCTGCAATTGCTGTTGGCGCAGCTGGCGCCGGGTAGGCACCTGTTCCCGCTCCGGGGCGGGGATCTGCGGCAGGGCTGCGGTCAGGGTCTTGAGCGCACGGCGTGCTTCACGCTCGCGGGCGCGGGTCTGCGAGGAGCGTTCGCCCTGGCGTTCGCGGGAGGCTGGAGGGGCTGCGTCGCCGGAGGCTGCGGGAGCGTCTCCCCCGCCGTCGACCGGGGCACTTGCTTGGGCATCCGGTGCCCGCGGGACGATCCCGGAGGCAGACTCCGGACCCGTAACGGCGCCATCGCGCTGCCTCCGGAGGTCCCGGCGGCTGCGCGGCGGCTGGGATTGATTGCTCATGCTTTGCTGATCACCCAGTAATAAACGACTGATTTCATTGGCTCGGTTCAAGTTGGCTCGTCACTGCGGCGCCCTGCGACGAGCGCCGGTAGAGACCGTACTTGGCTATGTACTGTACTACGCCGTCCGGAACCAGGTACCAGACGGGCTGGTCCTCGCCCACGCGCTCCCGGCAATCCGTGGAGGAAATGGCCATCGCAGGAACCTCCAGCAGGCTGACGTCCTTGCGGCCCAGATTATGCAGTTCATGCCCCGGCCTGGTCACGCCCACAAAGTGCGCCAGCGACCACAACTCGTCGATGTCCTTCCAGGACATGATCTGGGCCAGCGCGTCCGCGCCGGTGATGAAGAACAGTTCGGCGTCGGGTCGCGCCGCGCGCAGGTCCCGCAACGTATCAATGGTGTAGGTCAGGCCCGGACGTTCGATGTCCACCCGGCTGACCGTGAACCTCGGGTTGGATGCCGTGGCGATCACCGTCATCAGGTAGCGGTGTTCGGCCGGACTGACGTCGCGCCCAGTCTTCTGCCACGGCTGGCCGGTAGGTACGAAGACCACCTCATCCAGGCCGAACACGGACGCTACCTCGCTGGCTGCCACCAAGTGTCCGTGGTGGATCGGATCGAATGTTCCGCCCATGACGCCAAGCCGGAGCTTGCGCCCCGGGTAAGTGAGGTGCAGTTCTCCGGCTTGCGGGGCTTCAACAGGCAGCGCGAGCACGAACGGCTAGTGGCGCGCGGCTTGGCCGTGGTCGTGCTTGTTCGGGAACTGGCGGTGCGGGTCCACCTGCTCCTCGACGGCCGAGTGGCGCTGGCCCACGCTGGTGAACGCGATCGTGGCAAACATCAGGAGCACGAACAGCGTCATGAATCCGACGCCGATGGCCCACGCGGGGACCGGAAGTTCGACGTGGGCGGCTTCGCTGGCCACCAGTGCGGCGTCGAGGACCTGAGACAGCATGATTCTCCCTTGATGTTTTCAGTCCGGCCGCGCTCAGGCGGACGGGGATATGGCTTCCTACTCATGGTACGCGTTCCGGCAGCGGAACCGTGATTCAGCGCCGGAACTGCGCCGGCTCGCTACAGGTTCAGTCGCGGACCTGGCCGTCGCCCTGCACGATCCATTTGGTAGTGGTCAGCTCACGCAGGCCCATCGGGCCGCGGGCATGCATCTTCTGCGTGGAAATACCCACCTCAGCGCCCAGACCAAGTTCCCCGCCGTCGGTAAACCGGGTGGAGGCGTTGACGATCACCGCGGCCGAATCGATCTCTGCGATGAACCGCTCAGCGTTGCGCAGGTCATTGGTAAGGATCGCTTCGGTGTGCCCTGTGGTCCAGGTCCGGATGTGCCGCAGCGCATCGTCCATGGAGTCCACCATGGCCACCGCAAGGTCCAGGTCCATGTATTCGCGGGCCCAATCCTCGTCGGTGGCGGCGGTCGCTTCGACGCCGGACGGCAGGATGCCGGCCACGCGCTGGTCCACGTGCAGCCGCACTCCGGCACCGGCCAGGGCTGCGAGCACATCTGCCGTGGCCGCGGCATCGCGGTGCACCAGCAGGGTCTCCACGGTGTTGCACACCGACGGCCGCTGCGTCTTGGCGTTGAGCAGGATGTCCACGGCCATCTCCGTGCCCGCGGACTCGTCCAGGTAGATGTGGACGTTGCCTTCGCCAGTCTCGATCACCGGCACCTTCGCGTTGTTGACCACAGACTGGATCAACTCGCGGCCGCCGCGCGGAATCAGCACGTCCACCAGCCCGCGCGCCTGCATCAGGGCGTTGGCGCCGTCCCGGCCGTAGTCGTCCACGCTCTGCACCGCGTCGGAGGGCAGGCCCACCCGGTCCAGCGCATCGCGGATGATGCCCAGCAGCGCAACATTGGTGTGCCGGGCAGCGCTGCCGCCGCGCAGGATCACGGCATTGCCGCTCTTGAGCGCCAGGCCGGCGATGTCCACGGTGACGTTCGGGCGTGCCTCGTAGATGGCGGCCACAACGCCCATCGGGACATGGACTTGGCGCAGCCGCAGCCCGTTCGGCAGGGTCTGTCCGCGCATCACGGTCCCCACCGGATCAGGCAGCGCGGCAAGGTTCTCCAGTGCGGCGGCCAGCCCATCGATCCGCTTGGTGTCCAGCGTCAGCCGGTCCAGCAGCGCGGCGCTGGTGCCGTTTGCCTTGCCTTCTTCCAGGTCTTGGCGGTTGGCCTGCAGCACCACGTCGCGTTTGGCGACCAGCGACTCGGCGATCTCCCGCAGCGCCTTGTCCTTCCACGCCCGGTTGGCCCGTGCCATCCGCCGCGCTGCGTTCCGGGACCGGACCGCAATGGCCTCAACGGCCGCGGCGGCATCCGGCTTCTGGCCGTCCTGGGTCGCTTCGGTCGTGGGCTGGGAAGAGGCTGTCTGGGTCATACAGCAGATTTTAGCCGGTGCGCCATGGGAAGCACGACGACGGAGGTCACGTTACGCCGTCGGCCCGGCGGCGGGGTGGTTCAGAGCACCACCAGATCGTCGACGTGGATGATTTCGCGTTCGTACTGCCGGCCCAGCGACGCCGCGAGTTCCTTGGTGGAGCGGCCGAGCATCCGCGGCAGTTCATAGGAGGAGAAGTTGACCAGGCCGCGGGCCACCACCCGGCCGTCGCCGTCGGCCAGTTCCACCGGATCCCCCGGTTCGAAGTCGCCCTTGACCGAGACGATGCCGGCCGGCAGCAGCGACCGGTGCTTGTCCCGCACGGCCTGCACGGCGCCGTCGTCAAGGATGAGCCGGCCCTGCACGGAGGCCAAGTGCGCCAGCCACAGCAGCCGCGGCGGCCGGCGGGTGCCGCTGACCGCAAACCAGGTTCCCACGTCCTCGCCGGCCAGCGCGCGGGCCGCGTTCGGCGTGGACGTGACCAGTGCCGGGATGCCCGAGCCGGCCGCGATTCCGGCGGCTTCGACCTTGGTCATCATGCCGCCTGTGCCGACACCCGCGGCGCCGGTGCGGCCGATGTTCACGCCATCCAGATCCTCCGGCCCGGACACCAGCGGAATCCGCTGCGCACCGTCCTTGGGCGGACCGTCGTAGAGCGCATCGACGTCGGACAGCAGCAGCAGCGCGTCGGCCTTGACCAGGTGCGCCACCAGCGCGGCCAGCCGGTCGTTGTCGCCGAAGCGGATTTCGTGCGTGGCCACGGTGTCGTTCTCGTTGACCACAGGGACGACGCCGAGGTGCAGCAGCCGGTGCATCGCCCGGTAGGCGTTGGCGTAGTGCTGGCGGCGCATCAGGTCCTCGGCGGTCAGCAGCACCTGGCTGACAGTGATGCCGCGGGCGCCGAAGGCCTGCGTGTAGCGGGCCATCAGCAGGCCCTGTCCCACGCTGGCCGCGGCCTGCTGGGTGGCCAGGTCCTTGGGCCGGCGGCCCAGGCCCAGCGGGGCCAGTCCGGCGGCGATGGCTCCGGAGGACACCAGGATGACTTCGGTGCCGGCATTGCGGCGCGTTGCCAGGACTTCCACCAGGGACAGCAGCGCCTCCTCGGAGATGCCTCCGGCCACCGAGGTCAGCGAGGACGAGCCGACCTTGATCACGAGGCGATCCGCCGTGGCCAGCAGGGTCCGGCCGGCTGCCGTGGCCGGCTCAGAGCTCATCGTCGTCGTCATGGTCTTCCTTCTCGATCCAGACTCCTGACTTGCGCTCGGCCTCGAGCTCGGCGCGGGTGGCGGCCCTGGCCTCCTTGCGCTCCTGGTACTGCTCGCGCTTCTCTTCGCGGGTGGGCCGGATGTACTCCATCAGGCGCAGGTCGGTGCCGCGCGGGGAGGACAGCAGCTCCGCGCCGGCGGCCATGGTGGGCTCCCAGTCGAAGACCACTGCGTCGTCCTCGCCGATCACCACGGTGTCCCCCGGGCGCGCTCCGGACTTGAACAGCTGGTCCTCGACCCCCAGCTTGGCCAGCCGGTCGGAGAGGTAGCCCACGGCTTCGTCGTTGTTGAAGTCGGTCTGCTTGACCCAGCGCTCGGGCTTGTCGCCCAGCACCCGGAACAGCGGTTCCAGGTTCTTCTCTTCACGGCGGATGATGAAGCCGCGGTCGTTCACGGACCGCGGGCGCAGCACGGCAGGCGCGACCTTCGGCGGGGCGGCCTTCACTTCGGCGCGGGCCTTGGTGACGATCTCGGCCATGGCGAAGCCCAGTTGGCGCAGGCCCTCGTGGCTGGAGGCCGACACTTCGAAGACTCGGTATCCGCGCTTTTCCAGCTCGGGGCGCACAAACTCGGCCATGTCGCGGCCGTCCGGCACGTCAACCTTGTTCAGCGCCACCAGCTTGGGGCGCTCGTTCAGCGGGACCACGTCGCCGTCGGCACCGGCGTAGCTCATGTCCACGGCGTACTGTTCCAGTTCGCGCTCGATGATGTCCAGGTCGGACAGCGGGTCGCGGTCCGCTTCCAGCGCGGCGCAGTCCAGCACATGCACCATGGCCGCGCAGCGCTCCACGTGGCGCAGGAAGTTGTGGCCCAGCCCCTTGCCCTCGCTGGCGCCTTCGATCAGCCCGGGCACATCGGCGATGGTGAACCGCACGTCGCCTGCCTGCACCACGCCCAGGTTCGGCACCAGTGTGGTGAACGGGTAGTCTGCGATCTTCGGGCGCGCAGCGGACATGGCCGCAATCAGGCTGGACTTGCCCGCGGAGGGGAAGCCGACCAGCGCCACATCGGCGATGGACTTCAGCTCCAGGACGATGTCCCGCTCGTCGCCCGGAATGCCCAGCAGGGCGAACCCGGGGGCCTTGCGCTTGGCCGATGCCAGCGCGGAGTTGCCGAGCCCGCCCTGGCCGCCGGCGGCGGCCACGAACTCGGTGCCGTCGCCCACCAAGTCGGCGAGCACATCGCCGTTCTTCGTCTTGACCACCGTGCCGTCCGGCACGGGCAGCACCAGCGTGGCGCCGTTCTTGCCGCCGCGCCAGTCCCCCATCCCGGGCCCGCCGTTGGTGGCATGGCGGTGCGGGGCGTGGTGGTAGTCCAGCAGCGTGGTGGTCTGGCTGTCCACGCGGAGGATCACGTCGCCGCCATTGCCGCCGTTGCCGCCGTCGGGCCCGCCCAGGGGCTTGAACTTCTCGCGCTTGACGGAGACGCAACCGTGGCCACCGGATCCGCCGGAAACGTGCAGGACTACCCGGTCAACGAATGTTGCCACGTGATCGATCTCCTCTATGCCGATGGGCCAGAACTGAAACGGCCCACCAGTGATTCTAGTCTGGTTAAAACACCAGTGAGGCGGACCGTCGGCCCGCCTCACTGGAAAGCATTTTGCTGCTGGAAGATTACTCCGCAGCCGCTGCCACGATGTTGACAACGCGGCGTCCGCGGCGGGTACCGAACTCAACGGCACCGGCCTCAAGGGCGAACAGCGTGTCGTCGCCGCCACGGCCGACGTTGGCGCCGGGGTGGAAGTGGGTACCGCGCTGGCGGACGATGATCTCGCCGGCGGAAACTACCTGGCCACCGAAGCGCTTGACGCCCAAGTACTGAGCGTTGGAGTCGCGGCCGTTGCGAGTGGAACTCGCACCCTTCTTATGTGCCATTTGTTTTGCCTACCTTTTGATCTTAGGAACGTTACAGAAAGTCAGCGGACCGCTTACGCGATTCCGGTGACCTTGACCTTGGTCAGTGCAGAACGGTAGCCCTGGCGCTTCTTGTAGCCGGTCTTGTTCTTGTACTTCTGGATGACGATCTTCGGACCGCGGAGATTCTCGACGATCTCGGCGGTGACCTTGACGTTGGCCAAGGCATCGACAGCAGAGGTGACCTTGTCGCCGTCGACCAGGAGCAGAGCAGGCAGCTCGATGGTGCTACCAGCCTCACCGGGGACGCGGTCAAGGGTCACGAGGTCTCCAACGGAAACCTTTTCTTGGCGGCCGCCGGCGCGGACAATCGCGTACACCACTTGGGAACTCACTTCTCTAGACGTTTATTACAGTTTTTGCTCGAATACGCAGGCACGTTCATGACGGCCTGGAAAGCACTGTGCATCCGCGCCTGCGGGTGGAAACCCTTCGAAGGCGTACGCACCGAAGATCTAGATTACGCTATTGCGGCTATCCGCCGCAAACCAGCGGCTCCGGGAGTGCCGGAGGGGCTCTGCGTGATCCTTTACCTGGCGCGGGCGGACTGGAATCCGCTCGGTCGCACCTAGTAATACTACTGCCGTCATGCCGGGACGCGTGCATTTCCGCTCCGCGACACGGCGGGGACGGCACAGGCCGCGGCCCCAAAGGGTCCGCGGCCTGTGCTGAAACTGGCTGCTACAGCTCCGAGGCCGGCACTCCCACGCCCAGCACCAGCGGAGCGGCGGCTTCGGACTTGCCTGCCGCCGCCTCGGCCAAGGCGGGCGCTGCCGGCGCCGCTGCGGCGTGCCGGTGGCTGCCGTTGCCTTCCGGAGCGACGGAGACATCCACGGTCTCCACCGGAGCGTCGGCCGCACCCTGCGGGCTGCTGGCAGCACGACGGCGGCGCGGCTTGCGGACCGGGGCTGCGGCAGGAGCCTGCGGCTCGGTGGCGGCCGCGGGCCGGACCTGGTCAGCGGCCACCGAAGGCTCGGCGGCAGCGGACCGGCCGGCAGCGACCGGCTCCGGTGCGGCTGCCGGGGCGGTCCGCTCCGGCTTCTCCACCGGGGCGACCTTGTTGAAGGCCTCGGTCAGGCTTTCCAAGGTCAGCGACGGCTCAGCCGGGGCGGCCACCGGAGCATGTGTGGCACGCGGAATGGCAACGGTCTCGCCGTTGATCTTCAGCACTCCCGCTCCGCCATCCTCGTCGGCCGTCGCTGCCGGGGCGGCAGCGGCTGCTGCGATGCCGGAATCGTCGGCACGGCGCGACCGGCGCTTGCGGCCGGAGGCAGCAGGCTGGCCCTGCGCCGGGGCCGTTGCGGCGGCGGCTTCGGGCTTGCGAGGGCCGCCGGCTGCGGGGGCTGCTTCGGCGTCCTGCTGTTTGGCCTTGGCCGCCTCGGGGTGCTCTTCCGCCTCGTGGGCGGCATGGGCCGCGGCGGCGATGTTGGCCAGTGCCGCGCGGGCGGCCTCGGCCTTGGCCTTGCGCTCGGCGTCGTCCTCCTGCACCACTGGTGCCGGCGTCTCTGCGGGCGACTCCTGCTGGCTCTGGCCGCGGCTGCGGCGCTTCTCGCTGCGGGACTGCCGCTCCGAACGCTTCTCGATCCGGACCTGGTGGTGCTCGGTCGCGGCGCTGGCGCGGCGGTGCTCGACCGGTTCGTCGTGGGTGATCACGCCGCGGCCGGCGCAATGCTCGCACTGCTCGCCGAAGACCTCCAGCAGCCCGGTGCCCATCCGCTTGCGCGTCATCTGGACCAGGCCCAGCGAGGTCACCTCGGCCACCTGGTGCTTGGTGCGGTCGCGGCCCAGGCACTCGACCAGCCGGCGCAGCACCAGGTCCCGGTTGGACTCCAGCACCATGTCGATGAAGTCGATGACGATGATGCCGCCGATGTCGCGCAGCCGCAGCTGGCGGACCACTTCCTCGGCCGCCTCCAGGTTGTTCTTGGTGACGGTTTCTTCGAGGTTGCCGCCGGAGCCAGTGAACTTGCCGGTATTGACGTCCACCACGGTCATCGCCTCGGTGCGGTCGATCACCAGCGAGCCGCCGGACGGCAGGAACACCTTGCGGTCCAGCGCCTTGTGGATCTGCTCGTCCAGCCGCTGGGCGGCAAAGATGTCCGTCTCCGAGGTCCACTTTTCCAGCCGGTCCACCAGGTCCGGGGCCACGTAGGTCACGTAGGCCTCGATGGTGTCCCAGGCTTCCTCGCCGGAAACTACCAGCTTGGAGAAGTCCTCGTTGAACACGTCGCGGACCACCTTGATGGTCAGGTCAGGCTCCGCGTAGAGCATTTCCGGTGCCAGCGTCTTGGTGGAGCCGGCACGCGATTCGATGCCTTCCCACTGCGCGCGCAGCCGGTTGATGTCATTCATCAGCTCTTCTTCACTGGCGCCTTCGGCCGCGGTGCGCACAATTACGCCGGCACCGTCCGGAACATGTTCCTTCAAAATCTTCTTCAGCCGGTTGCGTTCCACATCGGGCAGCTTGCGCGAGATGCCGGTCATCGAGCCGCCGGGCACATAGACCAGGAAGCGGCCCGGCAGCGAGATCTGGCTGGTCAGGCGGGCGCCCTTGTGGCCCACCGGGTCCTTGGTCACCTGCACCAGCACCGAGTCGCCGGACTTCAGCGCCAGCTCGATCCGGCGCGGCTGTCCGTCCAGGTGGGCGGCGTCCCAGTTGACCTCGCCGGCGTAGAGCACGGCGTTGCGGCCGCGGCCAATGTCGATGAAGGCCGCTTCCATGCTGGGCAGCACGTTCTGCACCTTGCCCAGGTAGACGTTGCCGATCAGCGAATCCTGCTGCGTCTTGGAAACGAAGTGCTCGGCGAGCACACCGTCTTCGAGCACGCCGATCTGGATCCTGTCGTCGCGCTGGCGGACCACCATCTGGCGGTCGACGGATTCGCGGCGGGCCAGGAACTCGGCCTCGGTGATCACCTGGCGGCGGCGGCCGGACTCGCGGGATTCGCGGCGGCGCTGCTTCTTGGCCTCCAGCCGGGTGGAGCCCTTGACCGACGCCACCTTGTTGCTGGGGGCCGTCTCCGCCACCGGACGCGGTGCCCGAACGCGGGTGACCGTATTGGGCGGATCATCCTCGGAGCCGCCGGTGAGTTCCAGATCGGCATCGCCGCGGCGACGACGACGGCGGCGGCGCGACGTCACGCCGTCCTTCTCCCCCGCCGCGCTTTCTTCTGCGGTTTCGGCGGCCTCGTCGGTTCCTTCGGTGCCGCCCGCCTCGCCGCTGCCGGTCTCGGCCTCGGCACGGTTTCGGGTGCGTCCGCGGCGGTTCCGGCGGCTGCGGCGCTGGCCGCCGTCTTCGTCTTCCTCTTCGGAGTCCGCTGACGCGGCCGGTTCCTGCTTGGCCGCGGCGACGGCGGACAGGTCAGGGGCGTGGAAGAGCAGGGATACCGGCGAGGACGGAATGCTGAACGGATCGTTCCCGGCACCGGATTCCGTTGCTGCTTCTTCGGCCTGAGCCGCTTCGGCGGCAGGCTCGGCGGCAGGCCCGGCTGCGGGAGCAGACTGCTCCGCGGCGGTGGCTTCCGTTCCTTCCGTGGCGGCGGGGGCCGCCGCCTTGGTGGAACGACGACGGCGGGAGGGCGCCTTCACGGGCTGCTCGCCCACTGCCGCGGCGGCTGGCTCGGTGGCTGCCGCTGTGCCGGCGGCCTGCTCGGCGATGGCTGCCTGGGCGCCGGAGGCGTCAGCTTCCGCGGCTACGGGCTCCGGTGCGCCGGCGGGGGCCTCGCCTTCGGCGGTGGTCAGTTCTGCTGCGGCAGCCTCGGTGGTCTGCGCGGCGGTGCTGCGGCGGGTCCGCGTGGTGGCGGCAGTGCGACGGCGGCCAGCCGGCTTTTCGGCGGGTTCCTCCGCGCCTTCGGCCTCCAGGATGCCGTCGGCATCGACGGGCTGCTCAACCGGCTGCGCTGCACGGCTGCGGCGCTTGCGGGCCGGCTTGCCCGCGGTTTCGGCGTCGGTTTGCACGGCAGGGTCCAGCACGCCGTCCGGAGCGGCTCCTCCGGCGGCTTCAGCGGTCTCGGCAGGCTGCGCGTCGGTGCCTTCCTGCAGTGCCGCTTCCTGGGCCGCCGCTTCAGCGGCCTTCTGCGCGGCGGTCTTGCGCGGCTGGCGGGTTCGGGCCTTGGCGGCAGGTGCGGCCTCGGCAGCCGGGGCGGCGGGTTCGGCCGCACTTGCGGCAGCAGTCTCTGCTGCCGCGGCGGAAGCCTCGCCCGGCTGCGCGGCCTGCGCGGCCGCTGCTTCGGCGGCCTTCTCGGCGGCGGTCTTGCGCGGCCGGCGGGTCCGGGTGGCGGCTGCCGGCGCTGGTGCCGCGGACTGGCTGCCGTCGGGAGCTACTCCGGCCGGCAGCCCCGGCGCGGAAGCCGTGTCGGTGCCCGGCGTTGCGGCGGAGGCACCGCCGTCGTTAGTGGAATCAACGCCCGCGGCGGGCAGTTGCACATCCAGCTGGTCCTGCGACGGTGCGGACACGGTGGGCTTGCGGCGGGGGCGCGGCTGTTTCTTGGCTGTTCCCTCCGGCGAGTCGGCCGGTGTAGAGGTAGCGGGTATTACCTGTTCATTGTCCATTTAAAGTTATGCTCCAACCCTTGCGGCACCGGCCACATCCCGGTGCCCTCGGGGGCATGTAGCCGGGTGTCCGGGCGCCTGAGGCTGCCCGCCACCGAAAGTCGTCTTGGTATCACCCGAGCTCGCGCCATCACGTGGGGCGCGGCACACCCGGGGACCAGCGGCGCTTTTCCGTCTGCCGTATCTATCTTCTCTTCACCGGCAGGGCCGCCCGGCGGATTCCCAGCGCCCATCCGGATTGATGGGCTCCTTGTTCGGGAAGCGTCGCCGACGGACCTGGAAGCCTGTCGCTGGACCAATAGCAGCATGTGGGGCCGCTATCAGCCACGATCATTCTCTCACACCGGGTACGTTTTGGTGAGTATTAGCCTCATCTCTCCGGCGTAGAATCGAGCCAAATGCCCCCGAACTCGAGGAACACGGTGCACACCGACGCGCAACCCTCCACATCCCTGGCCTCCACCGCCTCCGGCCACCGCCCGGACAGCGAGGTTCCCGGCATCGCCCGGGAGAAGCCATTCGCTTGGCTGCTGCTGGTCACCGGCATCTTCGGCTGGATCATGTCCGGCATCCTGGTGCTCGAGCGGCTGGCCACCTACCAGGACCCGGGCCACGTGACCAGCTGCGACATCAACCCGTGGGTCTCCTGCGGCAAGGTGTTCCTGCACTGGCAAGCCTCGCTCTTCGGCTTCCCCAATCCGCTGATCGGCATCGTCGCCTTCGCGGTTCCCATGACGACGGCGTTGGCGATCCTTGCCGGGGCAAGGTTCCGCCGCTGGTACTGGATCGGCCTGCAGACCGGCGTCACGCTGGGCTTCGTCTTTATCGTTTGGTTGTGGAGCCAGGCGCTCTACGACATCCACATCCTGTGCCTGTACTGCATGGGAGTCTGGGCCGCGATGATCGCGATGATGGTCCACACCACGGCGCGGAACCTGGCGCACGGGGTCATCAAGGCGCCCGCCGGCGTGGTCCGCTTTGTCGGCAGCTGGGCCTGGACCATCACCGCGCTGCTCTGGATCGTGACCGCCGGGACCATCTTCCTGGCCTTTATTGACGCGTTCCTGGGCTGATGTTGCTGCGCTGAATCCGTTGGCGCTGATCTCCGGCTGAGCCGATCTCCGGCTGAGCTGATTTTCGGCTCAGCCGGGTTCGGTTTAACGGCCAGAGGCCGCGTCCCCGTTCATTCGGGGGCGCGGCCTCTGTGCGTTGGGCTGGGTCTGGTTGCGCTGGACCTAGGAGAACCAGATGCCGATCTCGCGATCGGCGGACTCCGGCGAATCCGAACCGTGGACCAGGTTCTGCTGCACCTTGACGCCCCAATCGCGGCCAAAGTCGCCGCGGATCGTGCCGGGAGCGGCAGTGGTGGGGTCGGTGGTGCCGGCCAGCGACCGGAAGCCTTCAATAACGCGGTGTCCCTCGAACACGGCGGCGGCCACCGGGCCGGAGAGCATGAACTCGACCAGCGGCTCGTAGAACGGCTTGCCCACATGCTCTTCGTAGTGCTTCTCCAGCAGCTCGCGGGTGGGTTCCACCAGCTTCAGTTCGGCCAGCGTGTAGCCCTTGGCCTCGATGCGGGCCAGGATGCTGCCGGTGAGACCGCGGGATACGCCGTCGGGCTTGACCAGTACCAGTGTGCGTTCAACGCTCACAATTTCTCCTCTTCGCTTCACGATTAACCCCGTTTTATCCTACGGGACGGGCCGGCAGCCCCCGACTCGGACGGAACTGCCGCGGCCGATGGTAGGAGTGCGGATCAGCGGACGTCGCCGGCTGCGGCGCCTGCTTCCCCTGATTCCCCTGATTCCCCGCCGTGCTGGCGCTCCCAGTCCGCCTGCTCAGCGTCGCGCTGTGCGTTCTCACGGTCCAGCCGGCCGCCCGTGCGTACCGCGTACCACCAGGACAGCGCGAAGAGCAGCCCGACCACGAACATCACCGGTTCGACGATGCCGGTAGCGATCAGCAGCACCTGCAGGCCCCAGCCGATGGCGTAGCCGGCGGGGCGGCGCAGTAGCGCGCAGCAGAGCACCAGCACGATGCTCAGGCCGATCCCGAGGCTCAGGATCAACGCCGGCGACACCTCATCGCGGTAGAGCCCGAACACCACCAGCGTGGCGAAGAAAGCAACGAAGGCTTCCAGCAGCAGCACGGTGGAGGCGAACATGGTCTTAATCGAACGCCGTTTCTTGGGCGTGTCCGGACGCCATTCGCGCTGGGCTTTGGTCAGTTTGGCCATGGATCTTGTTACTTTCCTAGCAGGATACGGGCGTCGGCGACTAGGGTGATGGACCCCGTGATCAGCACGCCGCCGGAGAGGTCGTTGTTGGCTTCGGCCCGTCCCACGGCCCATTCGATGGCGTCATCCAGCCGGGGCGCAATGTGGACGGCGTCCTCCGGGAAGCCGGCGGCCATGGCGTCCTCGGCCAGCTGCTCGGCCGGGATGGCCCGGGGCGAGTTGGACGTGGTGACGCAGATTTCATCGGTGAGGTCCTTGAGCTGCTCGCGCAACTGCTGGAGCAGTCCGATGGCGTCCTTTTCCTGCAGCACGCCGACCACCGGGACCAGCGTGGTGAAGTTGAACGCCTCCAGGATGGCCTGCGCGCTGGCCTTCATCCCCTCGGGATTGTGGGCGGCGTCCACGATGATGGTGGGCGCGGTCCGGACCACTTCCAGCCGGCCCGGCGAAGTGACCTCCAGGAACGCCTCGCGGAGCACCTCGACGTTAAGCTCTTTCTCCCCGCCGCCGAGGAACGCCTCCAGCGCAGCCACGGCCACCGCGGCGTTCTGGGCCTGATGCGCGCCATGCAGCGGCAGCATCAAGTCCTCGTAGCGGCCGGCCAGCCCGTTGATAGTCAGCTGCTGGCCGCCGACCGCCACCTTACGGGACTCGACACCGAATTCCACGCCTTCGAAGCGGAACGGCACCTGCACATCGCGCGCTTGTTCCAGCAGCACCTCGGCGGCATCCAGCGGCTGGGCGGCGCTGATCAGGAAGCCGCCGCTCTTGATGATGCCGGCCTTCTCCCGGGCGATGTCCGCGGTGGTGTCCCCCAGCAGGTCCGTGTGGTCCAGCGAGATCGGCGTGACCACCGAGACCTGGCCGTCCACTACGTTGGTGGCGTCGGTGATGCCGCCCAGACCGACCTCGACCACTGCCACTTCAACCGGCTCGTCGGCGAAGATGGCGATGGCGAGGATGGTCACGCACTCGAAGTAGGTCAGCCGCGGTTCGCCCTCGGCGTTCAGCTCCTGGTCCACTATGTCCAGGTAGGGCCGGATCTCGTCCCAGACCCGGACGAACGTCTCGTCCGCGACGGGCTCGCCGTCGATGCTGATCCGTTCGGTGACCTTGGACAGGTGCGGGCTGGTGTAGCGGCCGGTGCGCAGCCCGTGGGCCCGCAGGCCGGCCTCGATGATCCGGGCCGTGGACGTCTTGCCGTTGGTCCCGGTCAGGTGGATGCTCGCAAAGGCCTTGTTGGGTTCGCCCAGGATGTCCATCGCACGGAACAGCGGTTCCATCCGCGGTTCCATCTTGTTTTCCGGGGCCCGGCCCAGCAGTTCCGCGTAGACGCTCTCAACGCCGAATTCATCACTCATGGTCGGTGCCCCTTCAGGATCCGGTCTTTTCCACGGACACGGCATCGCCGTCCCCGGCCACCAGGACAAGGTCCACGGTGAGGGTTTCCTGCGAGACCAGCCCCTGGTGCAGGGTGAGGGCGTCCAGCACGGACTGGTCTGCCGTCACCGTGGTGCGGATGCGGTCGCTGACCACCAGCCCGGCGTCCTTGCGGGCCTGCTGGATAGTGCGCACATAGTCGCGCGCCACCCCCTCGGCCTCCAGCTCCGCAGTCACGGTGGTGTCCAGGACCAGGAACCCGCCGCCGGGCAGCATGGTGACGGCGGCACCCGCCGCGGCATCCTCGGCGACCACCGTTTCCAACGCGTATTCCGACGGCTCCAGCGCCAGTCCCCCGGCGGTGACCACACCGGCGTCGTCCACCGACCAGTCACCGGACTTGGCCGCCTTGATGGCCTGCTGCACGTTCTTGCCCAGCCGCGGACCGGCGGCACGGGCATTGACCACCAGCTTTTGCGAGATGCCGAACTCTTCCGGCGAGGCGTCGGCGGCGTCGATCAGCCGGACGGACTTGATGTTCAGTTCGTCCTGGATCATCACCGCGTACTGGCCGGAGAGCCGCTCGGCGCCCGGCACCACTACGGTCAGCGAGGCCAGCGGCAGGCGCACCCGCAGGTTTGCGCCCTTGCGCAGGCTTGAGCCGGACGAGCAGATCTGCCGGGTGGTATCCATCAGTTCCACCAACTCGGCCAACTGCGGGAACTCACCGGCGTCGGGCAGGTCGGTCAGATGGACCGAACGTCCGCCGGTGAGCCCACGCCAGATCTCCTCGGTCACCAGCGGCAGCAGCGGAGCGGCCACCCGGCACACGGATTCCAGCGCGGTGTAGAGCACGTCGAACGCGTCGCGGTCCTCGTCAAAGAAGCGCTGGCGGGAGCGGCGGATGTACCAGTTGGTCAGCGTGTCCAGGTACTCGCGCAGCGCGTCGCAGGCACCGGAAACGTCGTAGGCGTCCAGCGCGGCGGTTATATCGCGGACCAGGTCCCCGGTGTTGGCCAGGATGAACCGGTCCAGCGACTCCATCCCATCAATCCGGGCGGTATCGCCGAGGACGGAGCCCGCCTCGTAGCCGGCGCCGTTGTTCGCTGAGTTGGTGTAGAGCTTGAAGAAGTGCCACACGTTCCACAGCGGCAGCATCACCTGGCGGACGCCATCGCGGATGCCCTGCTCGGTGACGATCAGGTTGCCGCCGCGCAGGATCGGGGACGCCATCAGGAACCAGCGCATGGCGTCGGAACCGTCGCGGTCCAGCACCTCGGACACGTCCGGGTAGTTGCGCAGGCTCTTGGACATCTTCTGCCCGTCCGAGCCGAGCACGATGCCGTGGCTGATCACGTTGCGGAACGCCGGCCGATCGAACAGCGCGGTGGCCAGCACGTGCATGGTGTAGAACCAGCCGCGGGTCTGGCCGATGTACTCAACGATGAAGTCCGCCGGGTTGTGGCTGTCGAACCAGTCCTTGTTCTCCATCGGATAGTGCACTTGGGCATACGGCATGGAACCGGAGTCGAACCAGACGTCCAGCACGTCCTCCACCCGGCGCATCATCGACTGGCCGGTGGGGTCGTCCGGGTTGGGCCGGACCAGGTCATCGATAAACGGACGGTGCAGGTCCACTTCGCCGTCGTGATTGCGCGGCAGACTGCCGAACGCTTCCTCCAGCTCGGCCAGCGAGCCGTAGACCTCGCGGCGAGGGTAGTCCGGGTTGTCCGATTCCCACACCGGGATGGGCGAACCCCAGAACCGGTTGCGGCTGATGGACCAGTCGCGGGCGTTTTCCAGCCACTTGCCGAACTGGCCGTCCTTGACGTTTTCCGGGATCCAGTTGATCTGCTGGTTCAGCTCTACCATCCGGTCCTTGAACTTGGTCACCTCCACATACCAGGAGGAGATGGCGCGGTAGATCAGCGGCGTGCGGCAACGCCAGCAGTGCGGATAGCTGTGCTCGAAGCTGGCCTGCCGGACCAGCCTGCCCTCGGCCTTCAGCACGCGGGTGATCGGCTTGTTCGCCTCGAACACCTGCATGCCGGCGATCTCGGCCAGCGGGCCCTCGGCAAAATTGGACAGGAACTTGGCGCCCTCGTCCACGGACACGATCACCGGGATGCCGTTGTCCTCGCAGATCTTCTGGTCGTCCTCGCCGAACGCCGGCGCCTGGTGGACCAGGCCCGTACCGTCGGTGGTGGTCACGTAGTCGGCCACCACGACCTGCCAGCCATTGCTGGTACCCCACTTTTCGGTGTCCGTGTAGTAGTCCCACAGCGGCTCGTAGCGCAGGCCGGCCAACTGCGAGCCGGCGTAGGTGGCGGTGACCGCTTCGGCGGCGGCAGCGGCGTCGTCGTACCCCAGGTCCTTGGCGTAGGAGCCGAGGAGGTCCTTAGCGAGCAGGAACTTGGTCTCCACGCGCTTGCTGGCGCTCGCTTGGTCGACCACCGGGGCGCTCGCTTGGTCGACCGCCGAGGTGCCCAACCAGCCATTCAACCCGGCCGGCAGCACCACATAGTTGATTTCAGGGCCGACGGCGAGCGCTGCGTTGGTGGGCAGCGTCCACGGCGTGGTGGTCCAGGCGAGTGCGTTGACGCCGGCCAGCTCCGCGGCCAAGGGGTTCTCCGAGTCGTCCGCGCGGATCGGGAAGGTAACCGTGACCGTCTGGTCCTGGCGCATCTTGTAGACGTCGTCGTCCATCCGCAGCTCATGGTTGGACAGCGGAGTCTCGTCACGCCAGCAGTAGGGCAGAACGCGGAAGCCCTGGTAGGTCAGGCCCTTCTCGTGCAGCTGCTTGAAGGCCCAGATGACCGACTCCATGTATTCGACATTGAGCGTCTTGTAGTCGTTCTCGAAGTCCACCCAACGGGCCTGGCGGGTTACGTAGTTCTGCCATTCATCGGCGTACTTCATCACGGACGTGCGGCAGGCATCGTTGAACTTGTCGATGCCCATGGCAACGATCTGGTTCTTGTCCGTCATGCCCAACTGCTTCATCGCCTCCAGCTCGGCGGGCAGGCCGTGCGTGTCCCAGCCGAAGCGGCGCTCCACCTTGTGGCCGCGCTGCGTCTGGTAGCGCGCTACCAGGTCCTTGACGTAGCCGGTCAGCAGGTGGCCGTAGTGCGGCAACCCGTTAGCGAAGGGCGGCCCATCGTAGAAGACGAACTCATTCCCGCCATCTTCGCCGGCATCTCGGGCATCGACGGAAGCCTGGAACGTGCCGTCCTGCTGCCAGTATTTGAGCACCAGTTCCTCGATCTCGGGGAACTTGGGCGAGCTCTCGGCAGCGGCAGCGCCGGCGGTGGAGGCCTTGGGATAGATCTGTGGCATTTTCGTCATCCTGGAAAGACAGCTCGGCAAGTGTGGGTACTTCTGCGAGGACGTGTCCTGCTCCAGCACACCGATTAGGCCTGAAAGCCGAACCCGCTGCCGGGGCGAACCCGCGGTACCACCTCACTTGCTGGCCTGATGCGCCGGAACCGGTGCAAAGGGACAGCCACTCGTTCGCTGCTGTGACGGGCTTACCCGTCCGGCTCTACTAGGCCCGGTGTTGCTGCGTGGACCGTTCTTCCGGAAGCTCACCGGTGATGGCCGGGTCGAAGCTTGTAGCTCAAGTTTAGGGCCACATCGCCGCGGCTGTCGAAACGCAGACCGGCAGCGCGGCCGACAGCGCGATCGAAAGCCCTGGACCCACACAAGGCTTGCCTGTCTCCTTGCCGGCGAGGCCTCCGCTGCCAGGTTCGCCGGCCCACCGTCCTCACGGAACCGGCAACAAATCCGGAACTTTGGTGCGCCAGTATCGGTTGCGTCGCCTGCGGCGGTGCGGGTCGACGTAGCCGGGCGGGATAAACCAAGGGATGCCGTCTTCGACCGCGATCTCCCAGTCGCCCTGTTCAACCAGGTCATGGTGAAAGATGCATAGCAATACGCCGTTGTTCACGTTTGTCCGCCCGCCCCGGTACCAGGGAACGACGTGGTGAGCCTCGCACCAGACCGCCGGCATTGTGCAGCCGGGAAACGCGCACCCACAGTCACGTACGGCGAGCGCCTTGCGGACTGCCGGGGTGAAGAACCTCGACGCGCGGCCCAGATCCAGGACCTCGCTCTGAGAACCCAGTACCACCGGGATGATCGACGCGTCGCAGGCCAGCCTCCGCACAGTCTTGGCTGAGACGGGATGGCCGAACACCGGATGCGCCGGGCCGGTCAACTTGCCGGCCAATTCCTTGTAACCGGTGGTGACCATAATCTGAGCGCGGTGCCCGCCGGTGGCCGGCAGCCTGCCAGCCGACAAAGCGACCACGCACCCGGCCACCAGCCCGGCCAATTGCTTCTGCGCAAACGACCGCGGATCCAACAACGCGGCATCCTGGTCCGTCGTCCCATCCCCGAACACCGCATCGGTTGTCCCGGACGCGGGAGCGGGCAGGAACGCGGCGGTCCCCGGCACTTCACCATCCCCTTCGACGGTGGTGCCTGCGGCCATACCCGTGCCGTTGCCGGCAGTGATGTTCTCGCCGGTCAGCCGCGGGTTGGTCGCTGTATTCATCACCGTCGCCAGCGCCGGGTACTGAGCGTCATCTGCCGCCAGAGTGAAGTAGTGCAGGCCGCCGCGCCGCCCCCGATAGAACACACCCTGTTTCGCGCGCAGCGCCGCCTCCGAGGGCTCACTCCCGTCCGCATCCGCGGCGGCCTCCCACATTCTGGCGACCTTGCCCAATACGTCCTGATCGGCTTCCACTGCCTGACGCACCAGCGCCGCTTCCATCTCCGCCGCAGTTTCCATCCCGGCAGCCGGACGTACCCGCGCCACCGCATCAGTGATCAGCGACGCAGCCCGGCCCGCAATCCTGCCCTCAGCCAACGCCTTCCCAAGCACCGGCAGCCTGACGCTCCCGGGCTCGCCTGAAGGCAGCCGTCCGGCGAGCGCAGCCTGACCCACCCTGATCCGCCGCTTTGCCTCGCCCGCACCGATCCCCAGCCGGGCCCGCAAATACTCGGCGTTCGTGCGGAACTCCGTCCCCCTGCGGGCGCTGCCGTCCTCGCCCTCCGCCGCTCCCTGCCCGTCAGATCCGTCCCGACCGGTGCCGGCGTTTAGCGCTTCCGCAGGATCAGCCCAGCCGCGCTCCCCCGTGTCCGCACCCGCAGCAGGGACTATGCCACCACCGGGTGAGGATTCTGCGCCGCGGCAATCGGCGGCCACAGGACCTCCGAAAAGTCCGTCCCGCTCCCCTACCCGGGCAACATCGGCCCGCTCTACTGCCCATGCTCCTGCCAACTGGAAGAACTCCACGATCTTGGAGATGTCCTCCACCGCCGCAACAGTCGCTGCCAGCTCGCGGGTAGACATCTGGTCCATTCCAGCGACGAAGCTGCCCGCTCTGCTGGCCAAGTCGACGCGCACTCGGTCCAGGGAAGCAAGTGTCCCCGGATCCTGTTCGAGCGGTGTAATGGCCATACATCCATTTTTCTTCGAATACAGATTCGAAGCAATCAAATTCCTCGATTGTGTAGGGATAGTCGGCCGGTGTGCCGGCCGTAACGGGCCGGGGAGAAACGAGTCCTAGCTAGCCAACCCGAGCCCCCTAGCTGGGCTACTCCGAACCCGGAGCTACGCGAGTCCGAGTCCGGACAACTCGAAGCCCTGCCGCTATTTCCGAATCAGCTTGTGGGCGGCGGCCTGCGCGACCGGGCGCATGACGATCTGATCCAGGTTCACATGGTGCGGCAGATTGAGCGAGTAGGCCACCACGTCGGCAACGTCCTCGGCCAGCAGCGGCTTCTCCACGCCGGTGTAGACCTTGTCCGCCGCCGCCTGGTCGCCGCCGAGACGGTTCAGCGAGAACTCTTCGGTCTGCACCAAGCCCGGCAGGATGTCGATCACCCGCACGTTATGTTCGGCCTCTTCCAGACGCAGGGTACCGGCCATGGAGTGCTGCGCGAACTTGGCGGCCACATATCCACCGCCTCCTTCGTACGCCACGATCCCCGCGGTGGAGGTCAGCAACACGACCGAGCCTTCGCCGTTATCCCGCAGGGCCGGCAGGAATGCCTTGATCATCCGCAGGGAGCCGAGGACGTTTACGTTGTACATCTTCTCCCAGTCGGCGAACTTTCCTTCAGCGATCGAGTCCACCCCGAAGGCGCCGCCGGCGATGTTCACCAGCGCATCGACGCCTCCGCCGGCGAGCACGCCGGCTACCAACTGATCGACGGAGGCCTGGTCCGTCACGTCGCCGGGCATCGCCACCGCGCCGGTTTCTTCGGCGAGCGCGGCAAGCCGGTCGGCACGCCGGGCCACTGCCACTACCTCCCAACCGCTTCCGCGCAGCGCCCGCACGGTGGCGGCGCCGATCCCCGAACTTGCTCCCGTTACTACTGCGCGCTTGGTCATGAATCACAGCCTAGTGGCGAATAAAAACGGAGGCCTACAGTACGACGTCGCTGCGAGCCGCTGGAACGCTTGGGGATCCGTCCGTCACTGCTAGGCCGAGCGATAGCTGACAGGCAGGAACGAGACTTCACCGAGCGAAGCTGCGATGACCGTTTGATCAGCAGGGGTCACCGGTTGATCAGGAGTGGCCTCAGCGGCATCGCGCACGATACCCGCTCGAGTTCGACGACGGCGGCCGCTCCCGATACTCGGTTGTTCCGGCCGGTGTCATCGCACCAGTCGACGTTGTAGGGCATCGCAGTCACCGAGGCCTCACCTGCCGCGGCGGCCGAGGGGACCGTAAAGGTATACGTGAAGCCGCCGCCGTCGTTCATCGGGGCGGTCTCGTGGAGCACTTCTACACCGGAAGCATCTGTCACGATCACTTCAATCTGGGCCTCGCTGCCGTAGCGTGGGTCGCAGTCAGCGTCCCGCGCTGACACCGTCACAGTCTCCCCCGGACCCGCCTCCTTGGGGGTCACCGAGTAGTCCGGCGGGAGACACGGTGGAGCCTCGAACCCGGGGATAATCCCGCATCCGGCCATGGAACCGATCAAAGCCGCCGAACCCATCAGGGTCAGGACGGCGCTGCGCCAGATGCCGCGCCCAGAGCCGCGTGTGCCGCCCTCTGTGAGGCGTTTGCGGACCCGGCACATCCGACTCCGCGGGCCGCCGGCGCCACGTAAATCCCCCATCCGGCGCGGCATGTCAGTCGGACCCCCCGCCGAGTTCCTCCAGGATCAAGTCCCGCAGCACCGCCGCTTGGTTGTGCGTCTCATCCTTGGCACCGTAAAGCAGGCACAGCTTTGGATGCTCGCGGGCCAGCTCCAACAAACGCTTCAGCGCCTCGGAACCGTCCAGCTCCTGCCGGTACGCCACAGTGAACGCTTCGAACTTCTCTGGCTGGTGGCTGAACTCCTTGCGCAACTCGGCGGATGTCCCCGCTTCCTTCAGCCAGAGGTCCAGCCCTGCCTCCTCCTTCTTGATCCCACGCGGCCAGATCCGGTCCACCAACACCCGGTAGCCATCACCGTCGTCGGCCGGTTCGTAGACCCGCTTGATCTGAACGTCCGTCATAGCCGCATGCTACGCGAGCCGGACAGGGGCAGGAAGGGCGGGCACCGCCGTCGAGCGAATCGGCAGTCCGGGTGAGGCGCGCCGATGCAGGCAGGTGGGCACCGCCGTCGTGAATCTTCATTCCGTGCCCGGCATGAAAGAATGGCGAGCATGGCAGAACATACCCCGGGCACAGACACGCCCGTTTCCGTAAACGTTCCCGACAAGCCCGCCCTCGAAGGCCTTGAGGACGCCCTGACCCGGCGCTGGCGTGGGGAGGGAACCTACAAGTTCAACCCCGAGACCACGCGGGAGCAGGTCTACTCAATCGACACTCCCCCGCCGACGGCGTCCGGCTCGCTGCATGTGGGACACATGTTCTCCTACACACAGACCGATGTGCTGGCCCGCTACAAGCGGATGCGCGGGAAGAACGTGTTCTATCCGATGGGCTGGGATGACAACGGCCTGCCCACCGAGCGCCGCGTGCAGAACTTCTACGGCGTGCGCTGCGACCCGTCGGTGCCGTACAACCCGGACTACCAGCCGCCGGCCACCCCGGCGAAGAACCAGCGCGATTTCGACGTCGTTTCCCGCCGGAACTTCATTGAGCTCTGCGAGACCCTGGCTGTGGAGGACGAGAAGGTTTTCGAGAACCTCTTCAGCACGCTGGGCCTGTCCGTGGACTGGGACCTGACGTACCGGACCATCGATGACGTGTCCCGCTCGGTCTCACAGCGCGCCTTTCTGGCCAACCTGACCGCTGGCGACGCCTACATGGCCGAGGCCCCCACGCTCTGGGACGTCACGTTCCGCACCGCCGTGGCGCAGGCCGAGCTGGAGGACCGGGAGATGCCCGGCGCATACTACCGCTACGCCTTCGAGACCGCCGACGGCGAGAAGGTCCACATCGAGACCACCCGCCCCGAGCTGCTGCCGGCCTGCGTGGCACTGGTGGCCCACCCCGATGACGAGCGCTACCAGAAGCTGTTCGGCACCACCGTGAAGTCCCCGCTGTTCGGCGTGGAGGTGGAGGTCAAGGCCCACCCGCTGGCCAAGCCGGACAAGGGCGCCGGCATTGCCATGGTCTGTACCTTCGGCGACCTGACCGACGTGACCTGGTGGCGCGAGCTGCAGCTGCCCACCCGCTCGATTGTGGGCCGAGACGGCCGGATTGTGGCCGAGACGCCGGAGTGGATCAGCACCGAGGCAGGGAAGGCGAACTATGCCGAGCTGGCTGGCAAAACCGTGTTCTCCGCCAAGGAGAAGGTGGTGGAGCTGCTGACCGCCGCTGGCGAGCTGGACGGCGAGCCCAAGAAGATGTCCCACCCGGTCAACTTCTACGAAAAGGGCGACAAGCCGCTGGAGGTCGTCACCTCGCGCCAGTGGTACATCCGCAACGGCGGCCGCGATGAGGACCGCCGCGAACGGCTGATCGGCCGGGGCCGGGAGATCGACTTCCACCCCGCGTTCATGCGCTCGCGCTACGAAAACTGGATCGAAGGCCTCAACGGCGACTGGCTGGTCTCCCGGCAGCGCTTCTTCGGTGTGCCGATCCCCGTCTGGTACCCGCTGGACGCCTCCGGCAACCCCGACTACGACAACCCGGTACTGCCGAGCGACGAGATGCTGCCGGTCGACCCGGCCGCCGAGCCGGCCCCGGGCTTCGAGGAATCGCAGCGCAACCAGCCCGGCGGCTTCATCGGCGACGCCGATGTGCTGGACACCTGGGCCACCTCGTCGCTGACGCCGCAGATTGTGGGCAAGTGGAGCCGCGACGAGGCGTTCTTCAACAACGTCTTCCCGTTCGATCTGCGCCCGCAGGGCCACGACATCATCCGGACCTGGTTATTCTCCACTGCGGTGCGCGCCGACGCGCTGAACGGCTGCGCGCCATGGAAGCACGCTGCGCTCTCCGGCTGGATCCTGGACCCGGACCGCAAGAAGATGTCCAAGTCCAAGGGCAACGTGGTGGTTCCCACCGACGTGCTGGAACAGTTCGGCGCGGACGCGGTCCGCTACTGGGCGGCCTCCGCCAAGCTCGGCGCGGACACCGCCTACGAAGTCGCGCAGATGAAGATCGGTCGCCGGCTGGCCATCAAGCTGCTCAACGCCTCCAAGTTCGTGCTGAACCTGGGCGCCACCGAGGCATCGGTGCTGGCCGACGACGCCTCGGTGGTCACCAACCCGCTGGACATCTCGCTGCTGGGCCAGCTGGCCGACGTGGTGGAAACCGCCACGGCGGCGTTCGAGAAGTACGACCACGCCCGGGCGCTGCAGGTCACCGAGAGCTTCTTCTGGTCCTTCACCGACGACTACGTGGAACTAATCAAGGACCGCGCCTACGGTGCCGCCGGCCAGGCGGAGCAGGACTCGGTCCTGGCCACCCTGGCCACCACGCTGGACGCGCTGCTGCGCCTGTTCGCGCCGTTCCTGCCCTTCGCCACCGAAGAGGTCTGGAGCTGGTGGCGCGCCGGCTCCGTGCACCGCGCTGAATGGCCGACGACGGCGGGGCTCGCCACCGTTGCCTCGGCCGCGGACAAGGGTCTGCTGGGGACCGTCGGGCTGGCGCTCGGTGGCATCCGCAAGGCCAAGTCGGAAGCCAAGGTCAAACAGCGCACCGAGGTGCTCACCGCGACCATCAGCGGTTCGGCCGCCCAGGTCGCGCAACTGGAGGCCGGGCTGGGCGACCTGAAGGCCGCCGGCAATGCCCGCGAGGTCATGCTGGCCGAGGCCGAGGGCGAGCTGACCGTCACCAAGGTGGAGCTTGCCGCCGCGGAGGCCGCGGCCGAGTAACCGCTGCCGGGCCGCTCAGACGGACCCGTTAACGAGGGGAAGCCCCATCAGCGTTTCGCCGTTGGTGGGGCTTCGACTCTTTTGATCCAAAGGTGACGGCTTTGGGTCTCGCGAACTCCGCTGATTTTCAGGTCTTCCTAGCCTCGTCACTGGCTGGCAGTTTGTGGAACTTGTCCACTACTTGTCACTGAATCTTTGGTGTTCGGTCCCGCATCTTTTGGTGGATGCGTATAGATATTTATACTCCTGCGCAAGCCGACACGCCATAGCTGTGCCGAAATTCTTTCCGGCCGGCCATGGCGCGTCGGTTTAGCGCAGATGCTCGCCGGAGCAGTGCCCGGCGGTACCGATCAGTCGAACTCGGGGCTGGTGGTCCGGGAGCGCTTGATCTCGTAGAAGTAGGGGAATTCGGCCAGCGCCACGGCGCCGTCGAAGATCTTGCCGGCGACCTCGCCGCGCGGAATGCGCGTCATGACCGGTCCGAAGAAGGCGGTGCCGTTGAAGGCCACCACGGGTGTTCCTACTTCGTCGCCGACCTTGGAGATGCCTTCCTCGTGGCTGGCGCGCAGTTGCTCGTCGTACTCGTCCGAGGTGGCGAAGCGGGCCAGATCCGCGGGCAGCCCGACCTCTTCCAAGGCGGCGGCGGTGACGGACTCGTAGTCCTTGTTGCCCTCGTTGTGGATGCGGGTGCCCATGGCGTCGTAGAGCTTCCCCACGTAGGCGTCGCCGTGCAGCTGCTGGGCGGCAATGATCACGCGCACCGGTCCCCAAGCCTGCTTGAGGAACTCCTTGTATTCGTCCGGCAACTCATCGCGGCCGTCATTGAGCACGGCCAGGCTCATCACGTGCCAGTCCACCTTCACGTCGCGGACCTTCTCCACCTCCAGGATCCAGCGGGAGGTGATCCAGGCGAACGGGCAGGCCGGGTCGAACCAGAAGTCAACGGTTGACGGTGCAGCGTTTTCAGACATAGGGCAGTACTCCTTCAAGAGACCGGTTATGGGTGCTGTTGTGCGTAACTACGCCGCCGGAGGATTTGTTCCGCCGCAGCACAGAGGACCGCATGTCAGCACGGCCGCGCAGGCTGCGTGCTCAGGCAGAGTCGCGGCGGCGGATGGCTTCCACATCGTGCGGGATGAGCGTGGGCTCGGTCCCGTTCAGGACCGTCGCCGCGGTGATCACGGCGGTGGCAATGTCGTCGCGGCCGGGCAGGTCGAACATGATCGGCTGCAGCGTCTCTTCCATGATCGCGCGCAGTCCGCGGGCTCCGGTTCCCCGCTCCAGCGCCAGGTCGGCGACTGCCTCCAGCGCGTCCTGCTCGAAGGCCAGCTCCACGCCGTCCAGCTGGAACATCTTCTGGTACTGCCGGAGCAGGGCGTTCTTCGGTTCGGTCAGGATCTTGATCAGCGCCGGCTTGTCCAGTTCGGACACCGTGGTGATCACCGGCAGGCGGCCGATGAACTCCGGGATCAGCCCGAACTTGAGCAGGTCTTCCGGCATGACCTCGCCGTAATTGTCCTGCTGTTGGACGGCGTCCTTCAGCGGGGCGCCGAAGCCGATTCCCTTGCGGCCAGCCCGCGAGCCGATGATCTCTTCCAGCCCGGCGAAGGCGCCGGCAACAATGAAGAGGATGTTCGTGGTGTCGATCTGGAGGAACTCCTGCTGCGGGTTCTTCCGTCCGCCTTGCGGCGGCACCGAGGCGACGGTTCCTTCCAGAATCTTCAGCAGGGCCTGCTGGACGCCTTCACCGGAGACGTCCCGGGTGATCGACGGGCCGTCGCCCTTGCGGGTCACCTTGTCGATCTCGTCGATGTAGATGATGCCGTGCTCGGCCTTCTTGATGTCATGGTCCGCAGCTTGGATCAGCTTGAGCAGGATGTTCTCCACATCCTCGCCCACATAGCCGGCCTCGGTCAGCGAGGTGGCGTCCGCGACCGCGAACGGCACGTTCAGCTGGCGTGCCAGCGTCTGCGCCAGGTAGGTCTTGCCGCAGCCGGTGGGACCGATCAGCAGCACGTTCGATTTGGCGATCTCCACGTCCTGCAGCTCGCCGGCGGCGGATAGCGCGGCGTTGCCCGGTGCGGCGTGGCCTGAGCGGATGCGCTTGTAGTGGTTGTAGACCGCCACGGCCAGCGCGCGCTTGGCGGGCTCCTGGCCGATTACGTATTCCTGCAGGAATCCGAAGATCTCCCGCGGCTTGGGAAGCTCCAGCAATTCAGCGGCGACCGCCGCGGTACCGAATTCTTCCTCCAGCAGCTCGTTGCACAGCCCGACGCATTCGTCACAGATGTAGACGCCGCCGCCGGCGATCAGCTTCTTGACCTGCTTCTGGCTCTTCCCGCAGAACGAGCAGGTGAGAAGCTCCGCGCTTCCGGCGGTCCGGGCCATAGTGTGTCCCCTTGTCTGGTCCTTGTGCGGTCGTGCGGTGGTCGTCGGTGGTTCGGTGCGTCAGGCGGACTTGTTCCGCCGTTTGGCCACTACGTCGTGGGAAATCAGCGTCGGTTCCGCCTTGTTCAGCACCGCGTCGGCGGTGATCACCACGGAGGCAATATCCTCGCGACTGGGCAGATCGAACATCACCGGCTGCAGCGTCTCTTCGATGATGGCCCGGAGCCCGCGGGCACCGGTGCCCCGCTCCAGCGCGAGGTCAGCGACTGCTTCCAAGGCTTCCTGCTCGAAGCTCAATTCCACGCCGTCCAACTGGAACATCTTCTGGTACTGCCGCAGCAGGGCGTTCTTCGGTTCGGTCAGGATCTTGATCAGCGCCGGCCGGTCCAGGTTGGACACCGTGGTGATCACCGGCAGCCGGCCGATGAACTCCGGGATCAGCCCGAATTTGAGCAGATCCTCCGGCATCACCTCGCCGTAGCTGTCCTTTTCCGCTGCCGCGTCCTTGAGCGGGGCGCCGAAGCCGATGCCCTTGCGGCCGGCCCGCGACCCGATGATCTCCTCCAGCCCGGCGAACGCACCGGCCACGATGAACAGCACGTTGGTGGTGTCGATCTGGATGAATTCCTGGTGCGGATGCTTCCGTCCGCCCTGCGGCGGGACCGAGGCCACGGTTCCTTCCAGGATCTTTAGCAGCGCCTGCTGGACGCCTTCACCGGAGACGTCGCGGGTGATCGACGGGTTCTCGCTCTTGCGCGAGATCTTGTCGATCTCGTCGATGTAGATGATGCCCTGTTCGGCCTTCTTGACGTCATAGTCGGCGGCCTGGATCAGCTTGAGCAGAATGTTCTCCACATCCTCGCCCACGTAGCCGGCCTCGGTCAGTGCTGTGGCATCCGCGACGGCGAAGGGAACATTCAGCCGGCGGGCCAACGTCTGCGCCAGGTAGGTCTTGCCGCAGCCCGTGGGGCCGATCAGCAGGATGTTGGACTTGGAGACTTCCACGTCCTCCAGCGGACTGGCATCGGACAGGTTGGCGGTGCCCTTCGGGGCATGGCCGGACTGGATGCGCTTGTAGTGGTTGTAGACCGCCACGGCCAGCGCGCGCTTGGCGGGCTCCTGGCCGATCACGTACTCCTGCAGGAAATCGAAGATTTCGCGCGGCTTGGGCAGTTCGAAGCTGCCCAGGTCCGAGACCTCGGCCAGCTCCTCTTCGATGATCTCGTTGCACAGCTCGATGCATTCATCGCAGATGTACACGCCGGGGCCGGCGATCAGCTTCCGGACCTGTTTCTGGCTCTTGCCGCAGAAAGAGCACTTGAGCAGGTCAGCGCTCTCACCTATGCGAGCCATATCCGTCCCCTTACTTGGTTCTACGTCGGCACTTGCCGCGGCAGCCGTAGCCTCAACCCCGCCGAGAAATGCCGGGCTGGTGCTGCGTTGCCGAAGCTAGCTGACACCAACTCTAATTCACTGCGCCGACAGTTTCAGTAACCACACTGCCCGTGGTGCGATATGACGCGCCACGGGCAGTGAAGGCAATCCGGCTATCTTACTCGGTATTACTTGGTGATCGCCGGTTTGTGGATCTTGCGGGAGTCGAGCACCTGGTCGATCAGCCCGTATTCCAGGGCGCCGTCGGCCGTGAGGATCTTGTCGCGCTCGATGTCCTTGTTGACCTGGGCCGCGTCCTTGCCCGAGTGCATGGCCAAGGCGTTCTCCAGCCAGGCACGCATCCGCATCACTTCGTCGGCCTGGATCTGCAGGTCCGAGGCCTGGCCGCGTTCGCCGCCGCCCAGCGCCGGCTGGTGGATCAGCACGCGGGCGTTCGGCAGAGCCAAACGCTTGCCCGGCGTACCGGCGGCCAGCAGCACGGCTGCGGCGCTGGCGGCCTGGCCCAGGCACACGGTCTGGATCTCCGGGCGGATGTACTGCATGGTGTCGTAGATCGCAGTCATCGCGGTAAACGAACCGCCCGGGGAGTTGATGTAGATGGTGATGTCGCGGTCCGGGTCGGTCGACTCAAGCACCAGCAGCTGGGCCATCACGTCGTCGGCCGAGGCGTCGTCCACCTGGACACCCAGGAAGATGATGCGGTCCTCGAACAGCTTGGTGTAGGGATCCTGGCGCTTGAAGCCGTACGGCGTGCGCTCCTCGAACTGGGGCAGCACATAGCGGCTCTGCGGCATGTTCGCGGCGAAACCGCCGGCAGCGGCACCGAAGTTGTAGTCCATGAGATTCTCCTGCTTGTATTCGGGTCGGTGGCGCGTGGGCTCAGGATTCAGTCGGGGCTGAGCTGGTGTTCTGCGTTCCGCCGCCGCCGGTGACGCCGCCGGCGTGGGCGGAAATCTTGTCGAAGAACCCGTAAGCCAGGCCTTCCTCGGCCGTGAACCACTTGTCGCGGTCGTTGTCGATCAGGATCTGCTCGACCGTCTGCCCGGTCTGCTCGGCAGTCAGCTCGGCCATGACCTGCTTCATGTGCAGGATCAGCTCGGCCTGGATCCTGATGTCCGAGGCCGTGCCGCCGATGCCGCCGGAGGGCTGGTGCATCAGGATCCGTGCGTGCGGCGTGGCGTAGCGCTTGCCCTTGGTGCCCGAGGACAGCAGGAACTGGCCCATCGACGCCGCCAGACCGGTTGCCACGGTAACCACGTCGTTCGGAATGAACTTCATGGTGTCGTAGATGGCCATGCCGGCAGTAACCGAGCCGCCGGGCGAGTTGATGTAGAGGTAGATGTCCTTTTCCGGGTCCTCGGCCGAGAGCAGCAGCAGCTGCGAGCAGATGGCGTTGGCGTTATCGTCCCGCACCTCGGAGCCGAGCCAGATGATGCGCTCTTTGAGCAGGCGGTTATAGATGTAGTCTTCACGGCTGGCGGCCTCGACCGTTGCCATCTTCGGAGTGGCGGATTCATTCGACATGCTGAAATACCTCTCGCTTCTTCCCCTGGCCATTCCGTCATCCGGCGGCCCTCGGGTCGTTTATCTACTTGGACAGTAACGTGTTCGGCTGCCCGATTCCTCCCCGACGACGCGCTGTTCGCTGACGGCGCATCAGGCCAGTGTTGGCGCGGGAAAACCCTCTGCCTGAAGCAGAATTTCGACGCCGGAGCTTGCCTTCCGCAGGGCCGTTCACCATGCGCTCGGCGCGTCTTTTCCGGCGGGACGGGGGTCACCCGGCCGAGGCGGGCGCCGCCGTTGTGGCACCTATACCGCCCCAAGCCAGGCACCGCCGTCGCGCAACCCATCCCACCCAGGCTAGGCACCGCCGTCGTGCGCGCATCGGCTCCGCTCGTGCCCGAGCCGGGCGCCGGCGTCGTGCGGCAGTTAAAGCGGCGGACCGCCGGTCCCTGGTGGGAGTCCGGCGGCCCGTCCTGCGGCAGTGTACTGCCTACTTCTTGTTTTCCTCGGCGGCCTCTTCGGCAGCGTCGGCGTCCTCGATCGACTCGGTGTCGGCGGCGTCTGCTTCGGCTTCATCGCCGCTCTCAGCGCTGCCGGCCTCGGCGGCCTGGATCATGTCCTCGATGTTCGGCTCTTCTTCGCCGGCGGGGCGGACGAAGTCGCTCAAGTCCACCTCGGCACCGTTGGAGTCGGTGACCTTGGCCAGCTCCAGCACCTTGGCCAGGGCCTTGCGGCGGCGGACTTCGCCCACCATCATGCCGACCTGGCCGGACTGGTCCAGCAGCTGCGCGAACTGGTTCGGTTCCATGCCGTACTGGCCGGCGGAGGAGACGATGTAGTCGATCAGTTCGGCCTGGCTGACGCCCAGCTCTTCCTTGTCGGCCACGGCGTCCAGCACGATCTCGTTCTGGAAAGCCTTCGCGGTGTTCTCGCGGACCTCGGCGCGGTGCTCCTCGGTGTCGTGGTCTTCACCGTGGCTGTTCTCCGGGCGGAAGTGCTGTTCCATCTGCTCTTCGACGACGGAATCCGGCACCGGAACCTCGACGAGCTCCATGAGCTTGTCCAGCACCTTGTCACGGGCCTCGATGCCCTGCTCCATAACCTTGGCGTCGGCAGCCTGCTTGGCCAGGTCTTCCTTCAGCTCGGCGATGGTGTCGAACTCGCTCGCCAGCTGGGCGAAGTCGTCGTCGGCCTCGGGCAGCTCGCGCTCCTTGACAGCCTTCAGCTTCACCGTGACGGTGGCGTCCTGCCCGGCGTGCTCGCCGCCGGCCAGCTTGGTCTCGAACGTGGCGTCTTCGCCGGCGCTCAGCGCGGTGACGGCCTCGTCCAGGCCCTCGAGCATGGTGCCGGCGCCTACCTGGTAGGACAGGTCGGCGGCGGAATCAACCTCTTCGCCGTCCACCTTGGCGGAGAGGTCCATGGTGATGAAGTCGTCGGCAGCGGCCGGACGGTCAACGGTCTTCAGGGTGCCGAAGCGGCCGCGCAGGTCGTCCAGCGCCTTCTGCACGTCTTCCTCGGAGGCCTCGGTGGCTTCCACGGTGACCTCGAGGCCGGCGTACTCGGGCAGCTCGATCTCGGGGCGGATGTCAACCTCCACGTGGAAGGCCAGCTGGCCCTCGGTGGCGGTGGGGTCCGGGACCTCGGTGATCTCAACCTCGGGGCGGCTCAACGGGCGGATGCCGGTCTCTTCGATGGCGCCCTGGTAGAAGCCGTTCAGGCCTTCGTTGATGGCGGTCTCGATGACGTAGCCGCGGCCAACGCGCTGGTCGATCAGCTTGGCGGGAACCTTGCCCTTGCGGAAGCCGGGAACCTGGATCTGGCCCGCGATGGTCTTGTACGCCGCGTCGATGCTGGGCTTGAGTTCCTCAAAGGGGACCTCAACGTTGAGCTTGACCCGGGTGGGGGTGAGGGTTTCGACAGCGCTCTTCACAGCGTTAGGACTCCTGATAGCTATAGGGGTTGAATCTGCACCAAGAATACAGAGTCGGGGCGACAGGACTCGAACCTGCGATCTCCTGCTCCCAAAGCAGGCGCGCTAGCCACTACGCTACGCCCCGTAGTGCACACGCAAGTCTACGGGCTATCCCGGCTTGCTGCACAATTGCGGTCCGCGGTGCTGCTGCGCCGATGAAACCCTGACACTGCAGCCGCTAACAGAAAAGGCGGCCCTTCTGGACCGCCTCTCACTGCAGAGGGGATGACGGGAATCGAACCCGCGTAATCAGTTTGGAAGACTGAGGCTCTACCATTGAGCTACATCCCCGAGGACGTTGAAACTTTAGCACGACGGCGGCCCCGTTCAACAAATCGGCGCTGCTGCGGGTCATCGCGTCCGGTCGGCCCATCGGGCTACCCGCGCCACTCCCGGGCCGCCTCTCGGCCCCCGCGCGCAACGCTCCGGTGAGGGCAAAGCTCGTCGCCGAGGGCAGGATAAATCGGTGAGGACAGGGCTAATGACCCTGCCCTCGCGGCTAAACCCTGCCCTCGTCGAGAATTCGGGTGGGTGGGAGGCGTGGCCGCGCCGGCGGCATGGGCAGGCGGGTAGCGGCCGGCCGCGTGGGCAGGCGGGTAGCGGCCAGCGGCGCGGGCAGGCGTGGGTAGCGGCGCAGCGGCGTGCGGCAGGCAGGCTGCGGCGCAGCGGCGTGGGCAGGCAGGCTGGGACCCCCGCGCCGCGAGCAGCTAGGCGGGCTGGCAGGAAGGGCACCAGTAGAGTTTGCGGGCGGCCATGTCCGTCAGCGCCACGGGGTTGCCGCAGACCCGGCACGCCATGCCCTGCCGCTGGTACACGTAGTAGGCGTTGTCCGGCCAGACCGGCAGCACCCGGCCGGCCGGGTCGGTGTCCCGGTGTTCAGGCCGGGTGGTGATGATTTTGCCGTCGCGGACGCCGTCGCCCATCACATCCACGATGTCCGCCCACAACAGCCCCGCTTCCTCCGCGGACAACTGCTTGCCAGGCAGCCAGGGGCTCAGGCCGCGGCGGAACAGCGTCTCGGCCCGGTAAATGTTGCCGACGCCGGCCACGACGTTCTGGTCCATCAGCAACTGCCCGACGGCGGTGCGCTTGGAGGTCAGCCGGCGGATGAACTCGGCGGCCCGCTCGGACCCGGCCGGCAACGGGTCACCCCCAGCGTGCCGAGGGTCGGCCCCGACCGGCAACGGCTCAACCCCGGCATGCCGAGGGTCGGCCCCGTCCTGCAGCGGGTCCGGCCCCAATTTAGCGACGACGGCGGACGCCTCCTCGGGCGTCAGCACCTCGCAGGCAGTCGGGCCGCGCAGGTCCGCCCAGCCGTGGTCGGACACCAGCCGGACGCGCACCTGGCCCACCGGCTCCGGCGGGCCGTCGTACGCAACCGGAGCACCGTCGTCGTACGCTTCCCGCTCCCCCACCCGGCGCGGCGCCCCGATGCTGGAGGCGCCGCGGAAGGTCGCGTCCCCGCCGAAACTCCACGCCCCGTACAGGCCCAGGTGGACCCGGAGGACCAGGCCGTTGTCGAAGTCCAGAAACAGCTGCTTGCCGTGCGCCCGGGCGGCCAGCAGCGTTGCCCCGTCGAGCCGGGCGGCGCCGGCAGCGAAGCGGCCCTGGGGGCTGGAGACGGCGAGCCTCGCGCCGGCGAAAACGTCCTGGAACTGGCGGGCCAGCCGGTGGACCGAATGGCCTTCGGGCATGGTTAGGCTGGGACCTCGCCGGTGGTTTCGTAGGAGGCGATCTTGCCGATCCGGCGGGCGTGGCGTTCGGCGTTGGAGAACGGCTCGGCCAGGAACGCCTCGATGATGGCGGTGGCTTCCTCCACACTGTGCATCCGGCCGCCGACGGCGACGACGTTGGCGTCGTTGTGCTCGCGGGCCAGCTTGGCGGTGTCCAGGTTCCAGGCCAACGCGGCGCGGATGCCCTTGACCTTGTTCGCCGCGATCTGCTCGCCGTTGCCGGAGCCGCCCAGCACGATGCCCAGCGCCTGCACGCCGGCGGCCTGGTCGGCCACCACGGCGAGCGCGGCGTTGATGCAGAACGAGGGGTAGTCGTCTTCGGCGTCGTACGCGGTGGGCCCGTGGTCGATGACCTCGTGGCCCTGGCCGGTCAGGTGCTCGATCAGGTGGTGGCTGAGTTCCAGGCCGGCGTGGTCGGTGGCAATGTGAACGCGCATGGGGTCCTTCTGTTGCGTGCGGGGAGGGAGATTGGCGGCTTCCAGCCTACTGGAGGCGGCGCGCCGGTCCTGATGTGCGGCGGATTTACGACGGCGCTGCGGTCTTGTAGCCGTTCAGGACGGCGGCCATCCGCTCGGCGTTCTGCAGCGTGTCCGTGTTGACCACGAAGTCCTTGCCGCCGGCCAGATGCAGCACCACGGCGGGTCCGGTGCGCACCACGAAGGCCGAGCCCCACGCGGAGATCCGGTAGCCCCACCCGCCGTACTGCATGGGGTAGATCTCCCGCGCGGCCGTGGCAACGCGGAAGTCCGAAACCGGGATGGACACCACCCGCCAGCGGCCCAGTATCCGCACGCTCAGTCCGTCGGCGCCGGCCCGCACGGTGGCCACGAAGAACGCCAACAGGGCTGCGGTGAGGACTGCGGCCACCACCAGCCACCACCAGGAAGCCACGGCCAGCCACGCGATGGACCCGAACATCAGCACGCCCAGGACCGTCATCAGGGTCCGCGAGCCGCTGATTTTCACCTCCACCGCCTCGCCGCGGCGGGCGGCATCGACGTCGAGATGGGAGCCATCCGGAACCTCGGCGGGCACCGCGTTGACGTGGTCGTCGCGCTTCAGGAGCCAGGGCAGGCCTATCGCCGGCAGCACCGCCAGCCCGACGCCGGTCCAGAAGAGCCCCCAGTCGAGTCGGGTCCCGGCGGCGTCCGCGGCGTCGAGCTGCGGCGCGATGCCGGCCACGAAGATCATCACGCAGAACGCGGTGATCAGGATGCTGAATCCCACGCCGAAGCGGCGCATGGCCAGCGGCACGGCGTACAGGGCGATGCAGAACCCGCATACGGCCCCGGTGAAAGCGGTCACGACGACGGCGGTGATCGCGGTGGAGGTGAAGCCGGAGAAATCATCGGCCACGCCGGATGCGTCAAAGTGCGAGGCCACCGGATCAGGCATCCGCCCGGCCACGGACAGCAGCCACAGCCCAAGCCCGGCGGCCATCAGCACCGGGACGCCGACGCCGAGGATCACGGCCCGGACGTCGAAGGTCGGCCGGTAGGTTGCCTCGCTGGCCGTGATGGTGCCGCTCATCTCTCCCCTGTCCTTGTGCGTACTGATTCGACTGTAACCGCCCCGCCCCAAGCACTATTCAGCAGGCGCCCTGATGGCGGCCGAAAAGGGCGCCTGCTGAATAGTCGAGGGGGCGGGGCGGGTTGGGTCCCGACGGCGGTTGCCACCGGCCGGGCTAGTGGAACCGGCGCCCTTGGTCCCTGCGGTAAGCCATCACCGCCGGCATGAACAGTCCGCCCGCAAGGCCAGCGGGAACAGGACCAGCTTTCAGTCTCCACGGTCCGGCACAAGGGATCGGCGCGATCTTAAACATCTCTAGAGGCCGGCGGCTCCCCAGGACACCCTGAGCCGGCGCCGCTGACCGCAGGAGCCAGGCTCTGCACACGGCCGCGGGCCCTTTACGGATCCCCGTGGGGCGGCAACAATAGCGGCATCCGTTCCGACAGGATGCGAGCGTGTCGCCTATAGCCCACTTCCCCGTCAACACTCTGGCCCTCAAGCGCGGGGGCCTGGTCAAGGCGGTGCGAACCCGGGCCAACACACTGGCCAGGAATGGCGCCGTGGAACAGGTCTGGATCGAGGTGCTGGGCCTGCAGTTCCGGCTGGCCAGCGAGGTGGCCGAGCTGACGGCGGATGGCCATCTGCATCCGGATGTGAAGGCCCGCAGCGTCCTCTATGGGCTGGACCCCAGCCCCGGGCCCGACACCCGCGAGCCGGTCCAGCCGCCGTCCGAGGCCGACTACGACGTTGTTTCGCTCGGCAACTCCGGCTACGCCTTCGGGTACTTCCGTGACGGGGTGCAGGAATACTACGTGAGGTTCCAGCCCGATGGCGCCCTCGCCGCCGTCGAACAATTGGCACCCAACCGTACGCGGATCCGCCGGGATGACATGGACCACCAAGGCCGGCTGGTGCTGGTGCAGCATTTCCCGGAAGCGTCAAAGACGCCCACCGCGCGGCGCCTGATCGGCCGCAACGGCCGCTGCTTCCTGACCATCACGCAGCAGCCCGGCTCGCCCAAATGGGGACGCTGCTACCTGTTCGACGGCGTGGCGCGCGACGACGGCGATGCCCTCGCCTTCGCGGATCCGGCCGAGCTCTACCGGCATGCCTTCGAACAACTGCTGGCCGACGAAGAGTCTCCGGTGCTCACGTCCGAATTCCGCGAGAACCTGAACAACCTGCCCGGCCGGACCTTGGACGACGCCATCGCCGGCGTCCGGCACCCCCACCTGCGGCGCATCGCCGCCGTGCACAGCAACCACTTGGAGCCGCCGTACGTCGCGGGTTCGGGCGTCAGCCGCAACTGGCGCAAGCTGCTGGAGCATCTGGACCAGTGGGACGGGCTCGTCCTGCACACGGACGCCCAGCGCGAGGACATCGCCGCCGAGTTCGGCCACGCCGACCGGCTGCACACCATCGGGCAGCTGGCGCCGCCGGAACAGCCTGCGCCCTCGGCGGCCACCCCGGCCACCGATCCGAACCGGCTGGTCATGGTCGCCCGCCTGCACCCGAAAAAGCGCGTGGACGAGGCCATCCAGGTTTTCGCCCTGGTCCGGGCCGGCAACCCGCAGGCCAGGCTGGAACTCTTCGGCTTCGGCTACGGCGACGACGAAGAAGTGACCATCCGCGCGCTGGTCGACGAACTCGGCCTCGGCGCCGCCGTCGACTTCCCGCCCTTCACCAACATCCCCGCGGACATCTACGCCACGGCCTGCGCCACGCTGCTGACGTCGGCCTCCGAAGGGTTCCCGCTGATCCTGCTGGAGAGCATGTCCTTCGGCGTCCCGGTCGCCGCCTACGACGCCAACTACGGACCGCGGGACGTGATCCGCCACGGCAGGAACGGCTTCCTGGCGCCGTTCGGCGACCGGCAGGCCCTGGCCGACGGCATCTTGGCGCTGATGCGGGACCCGGAGCTGCGCTCGCGGATGGCACAGGAGAGCCGGGAAACCCTGAAGCGGTTCGATGAAACCGGTTATGTCACCGGCTGGACCAAGGCACTCACCGGCTGACCCACGCCATCAGAAAAGACACAGAACTCGTCCGGGAGGACACAGAACCGAAACTATTCGCCTTTTTCCCACAACTGCTGCGCCGCCGCCCGCCGCGGTGAGACAATGACCACATTGTGCAAGGGTTCTTTCAGATTCCCGGCACTTCCGACCGGTCCTTTACCAACGGACACCCGTACTTCTGGAGGCGATCTTGCCAGGTTTGAATCTCACCCGTGACGAAGCGCGGGCCCGCGCCGAACTGCTCAACGTCGAGTCGTATGACGTCACGCTGGACCTCACCCGCGGCGCCAAGGTTTTCGGCTCGCACACCGTGGTCACCTTCACCGCCACCGCGGGCGGCTCCACCTTCATTGACGCCATCACGGACACCGTCCGCTCGGTCACGCTCAACGGCACGGCGCTGGATCCGGCCGAGGTCTCCGACGGCGTGCGCATCCAGCTGCCGGATCTGGCCGAGCACAACGTGCTGGAGATCGACGCCGACGCGCACTACATGAACACCGGCGAGGGCCTGCACCGCTTCGTGGACCCGGTGGACAACGAGGTCTACCTGTACAGCCAGTTCGAAGTTCCCGACTCGCGCCGCATGTTCGCCGTCTTCGAGCAGCCTGACCTGAAGGCGGCCTTCCGCTTCACCGTCACCGCGCCGTCGCACTGGGACGTCATCTCCAACTCCCCCACCCCGGCGCCGCAGCACGTGGGTTCCACGGACGACGGCGCTGCTGCCGCCACCTGGGCGTTCGAGCCCACCCCGCGGATCTCCTCCTACATCACCGCGCTGATCGCCGGCCCGTACCAGTCGGTGCGCAGCGAGCTGACCAGCTCCGACGGCCGCATCATCCCTTTGGGCGTGTTCGCACGCAAGTCGCTGATGCAGTACATGGACGCCGAGAACATCTTTACCCTCACCCGGCAGGGCTTCGAGTTCTATGAGAAGCAGTTCGGCACCCCGTACCCGTTCGCCAAGTACGACCAGCTGTTCGTGCCGGAGTTCAACGCCGGCGCCATGGAGAACGCCGGCGCGGTCACCTTCCTGGAGAACTACGTGTTCCGCTCCCGCCCCACCGACGCCATGGTGGAGCGCCGGGCCATCACCGTGCTGCACGAGCTGGCGCACATGTGGTTCGGCGACCTGGTCACCATGCGCTGGTGGAACGACCTGTGGCTGAACGAGTCCTTCGCCGAGTTCATGTCCACACTCGCCGCCGCCGAAGCCACCGAGTACAGCAACGCGTGGACCACCTTCGCGTCCATGGAGAAGTCCTGGGCCTACCGCCAGGACCAGCTGCCCTCCACGCACCCGATCACCGCGGAGATCAAGGACCTGGAGGACGTGCAGGTCAACTTCGACGGCATCACCTACGCCAAGGGCGCCTCGGTGCTGCGCCAGCTGGTGGCCTGGGTGGGTCAGGAGGAGTTCATGGCCGGCGTGCGCGAGTACTTCGGCAAGCACGCCTGGGCCAACACCGAGCTGGCCGACCTGCTCGGCGAGCTGGAGGTCTCCAGCGGCCGCGACCTGAAGGATTGGTCCGCCAAGTGGCTGGAAACCGCCGGCGTGAACACCCTGCGTCCGGAGATTTCCACCGACCACGCCGGTGCCATCACCTCGTTCGCGATCCTCCAGTCTGCGCCGGAGGGCTACCCCACCATCCGGCCGCACCGCCTCGCCGTCGGCTTCTACAACCTGGACGAGGCCGGCAAGCTGGTGCGCACGCACCGCGAAGAACTGGACGTGGACGGCGAGCGCACCGAGGTGCCGCAGCTGGCCGGCCTGGCCCGCCCCGCGCTGGTGCTGCTTAACGACGACGATCTGGCCTACGCCAAGATCCGCCTGGACGAGGCCTCGCTGGCCACGTCCAAGGCCCACCTGAAGGACTTCACCGCGTCGCTGCCGCGCACGCTGGTGCTGGCCTCGGCCTGGGACGCCACCCGCGACGGCGAGACCCCAGCGCGGGAATACGTGGAGCTGGTGCTGAACAACATCGCCTACGAGACCGACTCCTCGGTGGTGTTGGTGCTGCTGCGCCAGCTGGCCACCACGCTGGCCTTCTACGTGAACCCGGACGACCGCAAGCGGCTGACCATCGCCGCGGCCGACCGGCTCTGGGACCTGGCCGGGCAGGCAGCCGCCGGGTCCGACTCCCAGCTGCAGTTCGCCAAGGCTTTTGCCGTGCACGCGCAGACCGAGGAGCAGCTGGACACCGTCGCAGCGCTGCTGGACGGCGGGCGCACGCTGGACGGGCTGACCGTTGACGCCGATCTGCGCTGGGAACTGCTCACCTCGCTGGTGGCCGGCGGCCGCTTCGGCCAGGCCGAGATCGACGCCGAGCTGGAACGCGACCACACCGCCACCGGGCAGCGTGCCGCCGCGCTGGCCCAGGCCGCCATCCCCACCGCCGAGGCGAAAGCGGCGGCGTGGGACGCCGTGGTGGTCAAGGGCGACCTGCCCAACGCCACCCAGCAGTCGGTCATCGCCGGCTTCACCCGCGTGCACGACACCGCGCTGCTGGAGCCCTTCGCGGCCAAGTACTTCGACGCCATCGAAGACATCTGGACCACGCGCACGCACGAGCTCTCGCAGCAGATCGTGGTGGGGCTCTACCCGTCGCAGCTGACCACCCAGGCCACCGTGGACGCCACTGATGCCTGGCTGGAGAAGCTGGCGGACCGCACTCCCGCGCTGCGCCGACTAGTGCTGGAAAGCCGCGACGGCGTGGTCCGCGCCCTCAAGGCCCAGGCCGCCGACAAATAACCCTCTCGGGCATCTCGGTGGTCGATGGAGGCGCGCCAGCGCCGAGTAGAGACCCGGCCGCGTAGAGACCCGGCCGAACGGAGACCCGGCCGAACGGAGACCCAGCCGCGCGGAGCCCTCGCCGCCCCATCACACTGCCCGCCGGAACGTCAGTTCCGGCGGGCAGCTGCGTTTCCGGCCGGCCGCATCTACGGTTCGTTGAGCGCTCCACGGAGAGGTACTGCACACGCCGTCGGCGGATCTAGAATGCCTCAACAGCGCGGAGGGGAAGGAGCCAGATGTCCAGCCGCCAGCCCCGCCGTCGCCCGATCGACGCCGGTGCGGCACGGGACGCACGGCCGTTGCCGGCCGGTGACTGTTGGAGGCCGAAGCCGGCATGGGCCCGCTGACGGTTGCCCTGCAATTGGCGGTCATGCTGGCCGTTTTTTACCTGCCCGGGTTCCTGGCGCTCCGCGCGCTGCGGCAGCCGGCGATCCGCGCCCTGGTGCTCGGCCCGGCCGCCGGCACCGCGCTGGCCGCCGTCGGAACAATGGCCTGCCTGCTCACCGGCGTGCGCTGGAACCTGCTGTCCGCCGCGGTACTGGCCGCGCTGGGCATTGGGCTCTGCTGGCTGATCGGACGGGCCATCGGTCCGCCCGAAGCCCGCATCGTGGCCGTGCCGCGCTCGGTCCAGTGGCTGATGGCGGCGTCGCTGGCCATCACCGCCCTGATCCTGGGCTGGGTGATGCTCGAGGCGATGGGGTCCATCGACCGCGTGTCGCAGGCGTGGGATCCGACTTACCACGTCAACGTCCTGCAATGGATCAAGGACAACGGCCAGGCCAGCCCGTGGAGCATCTGGCCGATCTTCGGGGGCGCACCGCCGTCGTTCTATCCGGCCGGCTGGCACGCCGTGGTGTCCCTGGTGCCGGGCGACGTGGTGACGGCGGGCAATTTGTCCTGCCTGGTCATCGGCTGCCTGGTCTGGCCGGCCTCGCTCGCGCTGCTCGCCCGCGCCATGTGTCCCGCCCGCCCGCTGGTCTGGGTCCTGACCCCGCTGATCGCCTCCTCCATGCTGGCCTTTCCCTTCGTCCAGATGTTCCGCGCCGGCCAGTGGCCCAACGGCTTCGCGGCGGCCCTGCTGCCGGCCATCCTCGCGCTCGGCATCGAACTGCAGTACCGGCTGCCGGGCGCTGTTCGGCCCGCCGGCGGAAGTGAGACCCCCACCCCCGGACCCGAAGCGGAAACGGACGTCGGGGCGGATGCCCGCCCCGGCGCGGGACCCGGCGAGAATGCCGAAGCAGCCGGAAGTTCCCTGCCTCGCTCGGAGTGGCGAAGGACGACGGCGGACCTCGCGGCCCTCGCGATGGTCACCTTCGGTGCCGTCTGGATCCATCCCTCGGCCCTCGCCAGTCTGCTGGTGCTCGGCGGTTTCTATCTGGCACGCCTCGCAGTCCTCGGGCTGGCCCGTCTGTGGCGCAGCCACCGCGCTGGCTTCGTTGCTGCCATCGGCGTGCTCGGGGCCGTCCTGCTCGCCGGCGTCGTCCTGCTGACCCAGTCCCAACAGTTGGCGGCGGTGATGTCCTACCCGCGGGCGCGTTCGGCGGACTGGGCGGACGCACTGGTGTGGGTGTTCTTCGACCTGCCGCGCCAGCCGGACAGCGCCGATGCCGTTCCGGCAAGCTACGCCGTCGCCGTCGGCATCCTGATGGTGTGCGGAGCACTGCTGGCGTGTTTCAGCCGGAGGACCTGGCCGGCGGTGGCCGGGATGGCGGCCGCCGTCGTGCTGTTCATCCTGGCCGCAGGGCCGGAAGACCTGCCGTTCCGCTGGCTGACCGGCTTCTGGTACACCGACCCGCCGCGGATCGCCCCGCTGGTCCACATCTTCGGCGTGGTCTTCGCCGCACTGGCGTTGGATCAGTTGTGCACGCTGCTGGCGCGGCTCATCCTCCCGCTGCGGGCCGGCGCCACCCCCACCGCCCGCGCCAATCGCCACAAACTTGCAGCCGCGGGACTGGCTTTCGCCGTGCTGGCCGCGCTCTTCGTGACCACCGGCGCCTTACGGCACGACGTGCGCGTCGACGCGGCCTCCATCCGCTACAGCATCACCGAGCACCGGGACGGCCGGGCGCTGCTGGGCGACGAGCAGGATTTCATCCGCTCGCTCGGGCCGCTGCTGCCCGACGACGCCATCGTCATCGGCGACCCGTTCAACGGCCTGCCCTACATCTACTCCCTCACCGGCCACCAGACCGTCTACTTCCAGAACGTCAGCAGCGCGGGCAGCAAGGACAAGGACTACCTGCGCCGGCACTTCCGCAACATCACATCCGATCCCCGCGTCTGCCCGGCGCTGCAGAGCACCGGCGCCACCTATCTCTACGACGACGGGCCGATCCGCGGCTACCAGCACAGCGCACGGCACCAGTGGCCCGGCTTCCAACGCATCGACTTTTCGCACGGCTTCCGCCTCATCGCCTCCCACGGCAGCGCGGCGCTCTACGAAATCACCGCCTGCCGCTGAGCCGCGCGGGATCGGGTGGCGGCGGGTGCAGCGCGGAGGTGCGGGGTTTAATGTCCCCATGGACCTCTCCCAGCACCACTACGCAGTTTCGCTCCACTGGACCGGCAACCGGGGCGACGGTACCGCCAGCTATCGCGGCTACGGGCGCGACCACGTGGTCCGCGCGGCAGGGCTGCCGGACCTGGCCGGCACCGCGGACCCGACCTTCCACGGGGACAAGGACCGCTGGAACCCGGAACAGTTGCTGCTGACCGCGCTGTCCCAGTGCCACATGCTCTCCTACCTGCACATCGCGGTGAAGAACGGCATCGTGGTGACCGCCTATGACGACGACGCCGAGGGCACCCTGCGCCTGAACCGGGACGGCAGCGGCGAATTCACTTCCGTAACGCTGCGGCCGCGCGTTGCCATCGCGGATGCGGGGCAGGCCGAGCTCGCCCAACGCCTGCACGGGGACGCCAACAAGGTCTGTTTCATTGCGCGGAGCGTGAACTTCCCCGTCCTGCACGAACCAGTGGTTGTCCCCGGCTGAGACAATGGGTGCTGACAGCATCAGCGAACAGAGACCACCGATGACCGAAACACCGCAGAACCCCGCACAGCCCGACTCCCCCGCAGCTCCGACGCAGCCGGCCGAGGGCATGGCCATTCAGTCCCGCTTCGGCCAGCCGCTGGCCACCCTGACGCCGGCACCGGCGGCCGCGAACGCGTTCAAGCAGCCCGAGTACACGGACAACTTCTACAACGCCGTCGGCGGCCACGAGACGTTCGTGAAACTGGTGGACGTGTTCTACGACGGCATCGCCGAGGACGACGTGCTGCGGGAGATGTACCCCGAAGAGGACCTGGGGCCGGCCAAGATCAGGATGCGGATGTTCCTCGAACAGTACTGGGGCGGCCCGGGCACCTACAGCGAACAGCGCGGCCACCCGCGGCTGCGGATGCGGCACCAGCCCTTCAAGGTGGACTTCGACGCCCGCGACCGCTGGCTGACACACATGCGCCGGGCGGTCGATTCCTTGGAGCTGCCGCCGCTGCACGAGCAGACCCTCTGGGATTACTTCGAACGCGCCGCCCACTCGATGGTCAACAGCGCCTAAACGGCTCGCTCTAGAGCGAGGCGCCGCTGCGCACCAGCACGTGACCACGGCCGGTGCTCACCCGCAGCCACCGGCCGTTCCGGTACACCGCAGCCGGGTTCCCGTCCAGGAAGCCCAACGTCAGCGCGGCAAACGCCGCCCCCGACGGAAGTTCTACGCCGGCCGGCAGCCCGCCGGTGCCCGGCAGCGGCCTGCTCCACACCGTGCCGCGGGCATTGTTGACCATCAGCTGCCCCGGGCTCTCCGGCAGCGCCTCGGAAACCTGCCGGATCCCGTCCCGGGCGGCTTCCTCCAGCACGGCGGAGTCGAGCACCCCGGTGTGCTCCCAGCCCGAGCGCGGCGGCAACACCCCGGTCCACGACTCGGTGAGCGTGGTCGGCGGAACGGCCAGGCCGGTTTCCTCATTCCCCATCCTGGCCAGCCGGTCCCCGACCGCAGCCAACGGGACGGTCTCCTCGACGGCCGCCGGCGCGGCCAGCGGCATCACCCGCAGGCCCAGGATGGTCGGCGTCGATTCGCCCAGGATCCGCGGCCGCATCAAACACACGTAGGCGGCCAGCACGCTGCCGAAGGCCTGCAGGTGGATCGAGCTCTCTCCGGCGGCCCGGGCCCGGCTGACATAGGTCTTCAAGTCCGCCGCCACCTGCACGTCGGCCAGCTGCAGAACGGGCGCCACGGTGGGGGTCACTGGGCGGCCTGCTGTCCGGCGCCGGCAGTTTGGGTGCTGTTGCGGAACGGAACCGCCGGGCCGGCCCATTGCTGCAGCGCGGCGCGGTAGCGCTCGGGCAGTTGCACCGGCCGTCCCGTGGCGGCAGATGCCAGCACCATGGTCGACGCGCCCAGCGCATGCACGGTGCCGGCCTGGTCCTCATCGACGACGGCGTAGCCCAGGTCGAAGCTGGAGTTGCCGATCCGTGTCACCCACACCCCCACGTGCACGGGTTCGGTCCGGAACTCCAGCGGTACCCGGTATTCGATTTCCTGCCGTCCCACCAGCGTCTGATGGTCGGTGCCGGCCAGTTCACGCAGCGTTGCGCCCGGCTCCCCGCCGGCTCCTGCGGGTTGCTCCGGCCGCGTCAGGTGCAGCAGCACCCGGGCCGTTTCCAGATACCCCAGATAGGTCACATTGTTCACGTGGCCGTAGGAATCGATGTCGCTGAACCGGAGCTGGATCGGGAAACGCGGGGCGTTCGGCGGAACGGTAGGCATGCTGCCATCTTCTCAAAGCGCGGCAGCCACCACGAACCAGCCCGGACCGGAAGGGCCGCTCGCGGACGTTGCCGCCGCGCCGGAGTTGAGTGGTTGGCGGGCGCGAACTACTGTCGGAGATGTTCGTACCCGCGGGTAACCGGCAAGGAGAGCACATGACCGCCATTGAGGAACACGCCGATCCGACGGCAGTGTTGCTGGAGCTGCTGGACCTCTCCGACGCCGACGGCGCCAACACGGATGAGGAAATCTTCGTCGGCGTCTCCGAAAAGCAGCCGCGCGGACGGGTCTTCGGCGGCCAGGTGCTGGCCCAGTCGGTGATCGCGGCCCAGCGGACGGTCGAACCCGACCGGCCGATCCACTCCATGCACGGGTACTTCCTGCGCGCCGGCGACGCGGACCTGCCGATCACGTTCGGCGTCGAACGGCTGCGTGACGGACGGTCCTTCTCTGCCCGCCGCACCCATGCCTACCAAAACGGCGTGCCGATCCTGTCGATGATCGCCTCGTTCCAGACGCCCGCCGACGGACTGGAACATCAGGAGACCTTCCCGGACGGCATCCCGGACCCGGACACCCTGCCGAGCACCGCCGATCTGCTGGGCAAGGTGGACCACCCGGTGGCGCAGCACATGGCCTACCACCGGCCGTTCGACGTCCGCCACGTCCAGGACGCCCTCTACATCCAGGCCAAGGGCGAACGCCAGGCGGTCAATGCCGTCTGGATGAAGACCAAGGGTCCGCTGCCCGACGACCAGGGCCTGCACCGCGCCGCGCTGGCCTTCGGCAGCGACTACACGCTGCTGGAACCCATCCTCCGCCAGCACGGCGTCAGCTGGGTGACTCCCGGCATGAGCGTGGCCAGCCTGGACCACGCCATGTGGTGGCACCGGCCGGTGCGCGTGGACGACTGGCTGCTCTATGTCCAGTCCTCCCCCAGCGCCTCAGGCGCCCGCGGCCTCGCCGTCGGCAAAATCTTCAACCGCGACGGCGAACTGGTCGCCACCGTCGCCCAGGAAGGCATGATCCGGATCCCTGAGGGTCCGTAGACGTCCAGGCCCTGGCACTGTCCGGATCCGGGCGCCGGACCGGGATCGACCGTTCGCGCGCTAGGCTCCTCGCCGTTCGGACTGGCTGCGCAGGGGACGCAGCCAGCGTTTTACCGCTCCACGCCCGGACACCCGCAGGCTCCTGAGCGAAGGAGATTCCTTGGGATACTCGCTGACCGGAAGGTCCAGCTTCGCCAGCCGAAGCCGCTTGAAATACCGAAGGCTGTCGCTGCCCGTTCCCTCAAGGAACTCGATTGTCGATGCCCGGGCGGACGCCAAGGTGCGAGGCTGCATGCAGTAAGAAACAGCCTCGACGAGCGCCTGCAAGCTCTGCTCGATGGGTTGAATCCTGGGCTCGTCTCCCGGCGGTTCCAGTCCCCTGACCACGATGGCATCCACAATCGTGACAGGAATCCGGTTGCTGTTTTGGTAGGGAGTGAGGCGTTCGAGCAGCATCTCCGTCCCAACTGCCATCGTCTCGATACCGTAGACAAATTTTGCCGTGATCAACGCCGTCGAAAAGCAACTCACGACCAAGTCCGGCCGGATCTTCTCCATCACCACCTCTGCCAGCACCGGGCTCTCCAGCACGGAGATCGCGATCCCCAGTCGCTTGGCTGTCTGCTGCATGTGCTTGGTCGCCGCCGGCCCGGCACTGGGATGCGGCTTGAAGATGCAGTGGCGGATACCGCGGCTGGCAGCCTGCATCAGCATTTTGCGGTGCAGGAGATCTTCCTCTTCAACAGTCAGGATTCCCAAGTCCGCCAGGTACTGTCCGAGGATCAGTGCCGTACTGCCTGGCGAGACCCCAAACTCCTCCGGAATGCTGTTCACGGCCGCCACGTCCTCTATGACAGCCTTCAAGCGCGGCCGCTCTACCGCAACCATCGCCGGTTGATGTTCTGCAAGTAGCTGAGGATGCAGTCCGGGAACCAGGTCCACGTAGATGATTCCGTCGAGTCGCTGGGCGACGCTCAGTGAAGTCGCATTGCGCGTCGGCCCATAGCTCATCAGCCCGTCGGAATGCACCCAAACGGTGGCGTCGCCAAATATCCGGCATAACGCGATGGCGGGGTCCACTTGAATCGATTCCACCACCAGTTGAAGAGGGCCGGAGCCTAATTCCCAGTGCGATCTCAGCAAAGTCTCCCAGAGGGCCAACTCTTCCTCGCGCGGCTTGAATTGGCCCGGTCTGCGGGGCCACAGCAACGCGCCGAGGTCGACGATGCGGTCGAACCTCGTTGCAATGCGTTCGAAGCCAGGGGTGTCCTGGATTCGGGCGCTGAGTTCAGGTTGATGTGCCGATCCCGCAAGGACCAGTATCCGTTCGTCGGCCGGGGGCAGGCTCCCATCGTCGATCATGGCGGCCAGGGAGATGCACTGATACAGCGTCGAGGCTGCGATCAACTGTTTCAAAGAACGCTCCGCTCCATGAGGTTGGTCAGGATCTTGCGTCTTTCAACATCAAGCGTTTGCAGGCCTTCCTCGCGGACCTTGGCAGGAATACGACGCATCGTGGCTTCAATGCCCAAAGTGAGGTCCTCGCGGATCCACGGCTCCATCCCGGGCGCCCGCTTGAGATGGTGACAGGCAATCGCGAAAAACTGGCGCACCGCCTTCGGCCAGAATCTGGCGGCCTCTGCGTTGTCACCGACTATTCCAAAGATGTCCAGGAATGCGGTCAAGAAGTCGAGTTGCCGTTCGTCGTAGATCTGCGTGAGGGAACTGGAGACTCCACGGCGATACAGGATTCCGGGGGCATTTACCACGGCATAGGACCGGGCGCCCAGATGCAGCCGCCAGATCCATGCGCGGTCTTCGGCGGTGTGCTGGCCCTCGGGAAAATGAAGTAGCCCCGACGCCGCGAGTGCGCTGCTGAAGATGCCTGCCCACGAGTACGGGTAGTCCACCATGGTCGCTGCCGTCTCTGGCATGATGCTCTCGCGCGGGTCGAGGCGGACGCCTCGTCGAGCCTGGGGGGCCCGCTGCAGCGAACGATTGCCGTTGGCGTGGCGGATGTGGTCCACCCGGAGGAAGTCCACGTCGAGAGCGGCAATGTCGGCGGTGATTTTCGCCAGGTGCCCCGGGGCGTACCAGTCATCCGGATCGAAGAAAGTGATGAAACGGCCGGTGGCATGGTCGAGGCCGCGGTTGCGGGCCGAAGCCACCCCCAGGGGGATGTCGTTGCGGTGGATCTGCAGGCCGGGGAGCCGGCCGGTAAAGGCGGCGGCCAGCTCCCCGGTCCCGTCGGTGGAACCGTCATCGATGACGATGATTTCCATCACCGAGGGATCATCGAACTGGCGGGTCAGGCTGGTCATCGCGTCGCGGATGAAAGGTGCCTGGTCTTTCGCCGGAATGATGACGCTCAGTAATGGCTGGTTCATGGCGGGTGCTTAGCCGTCCACCCGGCGCAGCCGGGACAGCGGTGCCAGCTCGCCCGGGAAGACACGCTTGACGCCGTCGCCCATGGCATCTTCGAGGATCCGGATGTCACGGATCAGCGCCTCGAAGCCCTTCGGCTCCAGCGAGGACGCCTGGTCCGAGCCCCACATGGTCCTATCCAGCGTGATGTGCCGCTCCACCGTGACCGCGCCCAAAGCGACCGCGGCGAGCGAGATCTGCAGGCCCCGCTCGTGCCCGGAGTAACCCACCGGCACCTGGTAGCGCTCCTGCAGCGTGCTGATCATCCGCAGGTTCGCCTCTTCCGGCGGCAGCGGGTAGGTGGAGGTCGCGTGCATCAGGATCAGCTTCTCCGTGCCCAGCGTCTCCACGGCCTTATCGATCTGCTCGATCGTGGACATCCCGGTGGAGAGGATCACCGGCTTGCCGGTCTCGCGCAGCGCGGCCAGCAGCTCCAGGTCGGTGACCGAAGCGGAGGCGACCTTGTGGGTCAGCGCGCCGGCCTCTTCCATGAACGCGACCGAGGGAACATCCCACGGCGAGGCGAAGCAGTGCAGCCCGCGGTCGGCGGCGTGCGAGATCAGCTTCTGGTAGATCGGCATATCGAACTCCACCCGGTACCGGTAATCCAGGTAAGTCATCTCGCCCCACGGGGTGGAGCGCATCTTGTCCCGCATACCCGCCGGGGTGGAAATCTCCGGCGTGCGCTTCTGGAACTTCACCGCATTCGCACCGGCCTCGGCCGCGACGTCGATCAACTGCTTGGCGATCTCGATGTCGCCGTTGTGTTGATCCCGATCTCGCCGATCACGTAGACCGGCTGCCCGGCACCGACCTGCACGTCACCGATAGCGACGGGAGCCGGCGCACCGGCGGGAACAGTATTGGAAGGCAAAGCGTGCGTGGTCAATGTAGCTCTTTCTGTACCGCTGACTCGATGACCAGACCACGCTATGGTCAAACGGTAAAGCAACAGGGCCGGCCGGGTTGCCGCCCGGTGTACGGCAGGCGACGATCGGACAAAGCGGCTTTCGGCACCGGCGCCGAGGTGCTAAAGGCCCGGTACGGGAACGATGTCCCCGTACCGGGCCTCAAAACGGAGCGGGCGGCCCCCGGAACGGGAGCCGCCCACACGCAGTCCGGAAAGACCGCGGACCTACGTATCAGTCGCGGGTCAGGCGTCGGTGTGTCACGCGGTGCGGCTTGGCCGCATCCGGTCCCAGCCGTTCCACCTTGTTCTGCTCGTAGGAATCGAAGTTGCCCTCGAACCAGTACCAGTTCGCCGGTTCTTCCTCGGTGCCCTCGTACGCCAGGATGTGGGTGGCCACCCGGTCCAGGAACCAGCGGTCGTGCGAGACCACCACGGCGCAGCCGGGGAATTCCAGCAGCGCGTTTTCCAGGCTGGACAGGGTTTCGACGTCCAGGTCGTTGGTCGGTTCGTCAAGCAGCAGCAGATTGCCGCCCTGCTTCAGGGTCATGGCCAGGTTCAGCCGGTTGCGTTCACCGCCGGAGAGCACACCGGCCTTCTTCTGCTGGTCCGGGCCCTTGAAGCCGAAGGCGGAGACGTAGGCGCGGGACGGCATTTCGACCTGGCCCACCTGGATGTGGTCCAGCCCGTCGGAGACGACCTCCCACAGGGTCTTGTTCGGGTCGATGCCGCCGCGGGACTGGTCCACGTAGGAAATCTTCACCGAATCGCCGATCTTCAGCTCGCCGCCGTCGAGCGGTTCGAGGCCGACGATGGTCTTGAACAGCGTGGTCTTGCCGACGCCGTTGGGGCCGATCACGCCGACAATGCCGTTGCGCGGCAGCGAGAAGGACAGCCCGTTGATCAGCTCGCGGTCGCCGTACCCCTTGCGCAGGTCGCTCGCCTCGATGACCAGCTGGCCCAGCCGCGGTCCCGGCGGAATCTGGATTTCTTCGAAGTCCAGCTTCCGGGTGCGCTCGGCCTCGGCGGCCATTTCCTCGTAGCGCGCCAGACGGGCCTTGGACTTGGTCTGCCGGCCCTTGGCGTTGGAACGGACCCAGTCCAGTTCCTCGGACAGGCGCTTGGCCAGCTTTTGGTCTTTCTTGCCCTGGACTTCCAGCCGGGCCCGCTTCTTCTCCAGGTACGTGGAGTAGTTGCCCTCGTACGGGTACAGGTGGCCGCGGTCCACTTCGGCGATCCATTCGGCCACGTGGTCCAGGAAGTACCGGTCGTGGGTCACGGCCAGGACTGCTCCGGCGTACGACTTCAGGTGCTGTTCCAGCCACAGCACGCTTTCGGCGTCCAGATGGTTGGTGGGCTCGTCGAGCAGCAGCAGGTCCGGCTTCTGCAGCAGCAGCTTGCACAGCGCCACCCGGCGCCGCTCGCCGCCGGAGAGCACGGTCACATCGGCGTCGCCCGGCGGGCAGCGCAGCGCATCCATGGCCTGCTCCAGCTGCGAGTCGATGTCCCATGCATCGGCGGCGTCGATGGCCTCCTGCAGCTTGCCCATCTCCTCCAGCAGCGCATCGTAGTCGGCGTCCGGGCTGGCCATCTCTTCGGAGATCTCGTTGAAGCGCTGGATCTTCCCGTAAATCTCGCCGACGCCCTCCTGGACGTTACCCAGGACCGTCTTTTCCTCGTTCAGAGGCGGCTCCTGCAGCAGGATGCCCACGGTGTAGCCGGGGCTGAGCCTGGCCTCGCCGTTGGACGGGGTGTCCAGGCCGGCCATGATCTTCAGGATCGTGGACTTGCCCGCACCGTTGGGGCCGACGACGCCGATCTTGGCGCCGGGGAAGAACGACATGCTCACGTCGTCCAGAATGACTTTGTCGCCAACGGCCTTGCGAGCCTTGGTCATCGTGTAAATGAATTCCGCCATGCCCCCAAGGCTAGTCGCTGCACCCCGCGATCACACATTCAGGACAACTGCCATCCGGTGGCGGCCGGGTGCCGCCGCCCGCCACCGGACGCTCAGCTGGCCAGCGGCAAGTCCGCCCCGCTTTCCCTGGCCTCGCCGGCGGGCTCGTCGTCATCCGGCGGGACCATGACCGGTTGGCCCGTTTCAAACGTGTCGCCGCCCGTCTCAGGATGAGCGTCCGCCGGCTGCGGATCCGCCAAGGCCATCGAGCGGTAGTCCGCACCCGAGCGCTGCCCGTCCTGGCCGTCCGGCAGGGCGGCGCTCACCGGCGCCGCGGTCCAGTTCTTGATGAACTCCGCGGTGCCCCGGCGCAGGTCGTGCCCGATCGAATCGGCGTCGATCTCCGGAGACGTGCCGCGGCGGCCGTCCTGCAGTTCCCACTGGCGCAGTTTCAGCTTGCCTGTCACCACCACCGGGTCGCCCTTGGACAAGCTCCGCCACAGGTTTTCGGCCAAGCCGCGGAAGGCCTGGACCGTGTACCAGTTGGTCATGCCCTTGACCCACTCGCCGGTGTCCCGGTTCAGCCAGTCCCCCGACGACGCCAGCCTGAACTCGGCCACCGCGTCACCCTTCTTGGTCCGCTTCCGCTGCACCTCCGTGCCGAGCACGCCGCGGACCGTGATGTAGTCGCTCATCTCCTGCCTCCGATCTTCTCGAAACCGGCGGTCCCGCCGGCAGCTGCCACTCTTCCGGCACCGGCCGCCCGGCGACAGCGCCGGCCGGCCCCCTGTGGACAGGATTCCGCAGCCGGGCGCATGTGTAGGAAGGACCCCGTGCGCGCATCCAGGCGCCGGGTTGTCCACAGGAGGGCCGCCTCCGGCTCCGCCGCGGCCGGCGGGCTCCTAGCCTTGGAGGCATGGACGCAGTCGAAGCCCGCGCGCACCGGCGGCGGGTGTACCGCGTGCCCGCCCGTGGCGGCGCCGCCGGGCCCGCACCGCCCCGGCGGGCAGGGACGGTGACCGTCGGCGAACTCTACGCCGATTGGATGCGCCTGCTGACCAGCCAGGGCCTCCGCGGTGGCCCGATCGCGGCAAGCACCGAGGCCAACTACCGGAAGAACTGGCATCGGCACATCGAGCCGCGCTGGGCGTCGATCCCTGTGGACTGTGTGCACTGGCGCGACGTCGGAGAGTGGATCGCAGGCCTTCGGGCCGGCAGCCGCGGCCAGTCCGGCAGCAATACCCGGCGGCGGGTGGCGCTGATGTTCATCCGGCTGATGCGCCACACCGTCTACCTGGAACTGCTGCCGGCCAACCCCGCCACCGATGCCACCGGCCGGGCCGGCTATGTGCCGCGGGCACCCGTGCAGAAGCACCGCGTGTACCTGTCCATGCCGCAGCTTCAAGCCCTGGCCGAGCAGTGCGCGCCCTGGACGGACCTGGTCATGCTGGCCGGCACCACCGGCCTGCGCTGGGGCGAGATCACGGCGCTAAGTGCCGCGGATTTCCGCCGCGCACCGGAAGGCTGGCTGCTGGCGGTGCGGCGCTCCTGGAAGGAGGGGGACGCCGGCACGCCGTCGCCGAACACCAAGAACGGCGGTACGCGCACCGTCCCGGTGCCGGACAAGGTCGCCGCCATGGTGCTCGCCGCCCGGCCCTCCGACGGGCTGCTGTTCCGCTCCCGCAGCCGCGGCGGCGGTCCCCCTGCCCGGCTGCACCACTCCAACTTCGCCGCCCGGGTGCTGCGTCCGGCCGCCGCCCGGGCCGGGCTCAGCCCGGCCCCCACCTTCCACGATCTGCGCCACACGGCGGTGAGCCTGATTCTGCATGCCACCAAGGACATCAAGCTGGCCCGGCGGATCGCCGGCCACTCCTCTGCGCAGCTGACCCTGGACACCTACGCCGAACTGTTCGAACAGACCCTTTTCACCGCCTCGCGGGCGCTCGACGGCTTGATAGAGTAAATGGTGGATTTGCCCCGAACCGCGCGCCGGCGCTGGCGGCTCGGGCCGAAGCCGCCAGCCTCGGTAGCTCAGCGGATAGAGCAGGAGCCTTCTAATCTCTTGGTCGCAGGTTCGATTCCTGTCCGGGGCACAACAATATAGAACTTTTACAGGCAATGGGCCGGTTGGAGCCGCTTACGTTCAAGTCCTGGGCCAATCCACTCGCCTACCACCGGTTTCGGCGGTCATCTGCCGGTCCCATTATCTCGGCCGAGCACACAAGTCCCTACGGCGGTGCTTCAAGACTGCAAATCAACCGAGTCCTCGGTATCAAATCTCCTCCTAAAGAAACCAGCGTCTTGCCTGTATGCCAGAGGAAGACGCACACTTGCATGAGACTTGGGGAAGCACACGAACCCCCAGCGCTGCCACAGAACTCCTCAACCTGACCCTCCCCTGACATCTTCGATGATCCGAGCGTTGTCCGGCGTCTCATGCACTCTTTGAACGTGGAGCCGGCTCACGATCCGCTCTCTGGGGCAACCCAACTGGGCGGACACCGATGCGCGGGCGAAGCGCCACCGCCTCGGCGCTACATCGACTAGCAGGAGCCAACCCTTTTTGGCGTGGAGAGATGCTTGCCGCGCAATGACAGCGAGGCGTACAGGATGATTACCGGCGAATTGCTGGAACGTGCTCAGGGAGCTCTGCACCCATCAGAACGTTCTCGTAACTGGAGGACAGGTGACCGATGTCGAGGGCCTGAATGCCCCTCGCGGCGAGCATGTCAGCAGCGACGGTAGCGGCGGGTCCGAGGGATAACAGGACGAGATCCATTCCGGAATCGGTGATATCGCCAATGAGACGGTCGAGATCGAAAAACGCGTCGGTCGGCGTCGAATCGATGAACTTGACCTGTTCCAGATTGTCGAACAGAGCAGGGACTAGGTCGAACCGCGAGCCTTTCCCCGTTACGACGGTTGCACGGCGCCCCTCCCACACGGATCTCCACGCGTCGACAGCGTCCTGTCCGTGATGCTGAAAGAACATTGGTCGGGTTATGTGGGAGTTCAAGAAGCGGTCGTGGCCTTCAACGAGCGGGCGCACAAAGTGCCACGTTTCAGCAAAAACGATCGACCAATGAATACCCAAGAAGACCTGCGGCATCCCGATCAACGTGTTCGGCGAGGGATCGGTGAGGACGCCACGAAGGGCTGCCATGAGCTCCGGGGTGTTCCTCTGGAACTTCAGCTTGTGCTCAAGCCGGTACATGAGCCGGAACTCCCCGTCACCGAACCGGGCAAGGCTCTTACGCCCATCTCGCAACGCGGCAACGCTTTCCATGAAGGTGAGCTGTCGAGCCTGAATGAGCTCGGAAATTTCCTGTCGGATTGGGGCCATGACCACGCCCCGTATGTTCTCGGCGGCTGCGCGGGTCCGCTTCGATTCCGCAGCGATGAACGCCAACGATTCCGACAACTGCTTGTTCTGGCTTGCCAACAAAGCGTTTTGCTGCCGAATTAACTTTGTCTGTTCCCGCATCACGGCCAGCTTCGCAGCCGAATCGCCAGTCACCAAACGCCGCAAGCGAGCACGAGAAGACATGCATTTCCCCCAATATCCGGGCAATAAGACAAAGTACCGAGTCTACCATTCCGCACCATTCCTGCAGGCCGCCAACAGGGCGGCGGGCACTGCTGATCGTGACAGAGTCGGACCGGCGATCGCGCCCAGACTGCCCCGTCGCCATAGTCACGCCCCGGTGCTATTCACCGGTAAGGCTCATTCGGAAGAGCCCCATTGCCTGCTGCCCTACGGACCCCGGCAGCAGCCTTCCTCAAGTTCCAGACCCTCACCATCGTCACCGTGGTCCGGGGCCGCGGATGGTTCCACCTTTGGCTGGCGCAGGCTGTCCTGGCGTTACCGTGTGAACGGGTTGTTAGTTCGGGGTCACACGCTGGTTCGAGCTTGGCGCACGGGCGCATAGCAGATGTCGGCGGAGGCCACTAAATGTCACCTCTCCACGTAACGGAGGCGACGACGACCGCTCACCGACGACGCAGGCCGTGGTCAGGGGGACGCCAAAACGACCTCCCATTGGGGTGAGCAACGTCTCAATTCGACTCTGCCGTACCGGGAACCGACTACACACCGGTATCGTTACCTATCCGTAATAATCCCCGAATTGAACTAGGTACGAAATATGGCTGACGACTCCGCTGCCGACGACAACAAGCCCAAACCCTTGCTCGGGCTAAGTGGCACCCAGACTATAGGCTCGGCGATGGCCGCGGTGACCTCCGCGCTGGTGGGTTCCTTTCTCGGCGTCGCCGGAACGCTGATCGGCGCCGCAATTGGTTCCATCGTCGCCACGGTGGGCGCTGCACTCTACGCCCGGACGCTGAGTTCCGCCGCCACTGTGGCCCTAAAGAAAATCCCGAAGGCCCGAGTGGGAGCCCTCCGGGAGGTCGAAGAGGTGGCGGCCAGCGCCCCGTCCGAGCCGATCCAACCGCCGGCCGAGCCGACCAGACGGAAGGATAAACCCGCCAGGAAGCCCGTCGCGCCGATGACGTGGGTCAAGGTTGGACTGGCCAGCGCGGCGGCTTTCGCCATCGCAATGATCGGCATAACCGCGGTCGAATTCGGCACCAGCCAGCCGATCTCCAGCCTGGTTTCGTCTGCCACAGGGATTGATCGAGCGTCAAGCGCCTATAAGACGACCCTTGGCTCCTTGGGCGGCAGCCAGGAGGCAGCGGAACAAACGGACAAACCGGCCAAACAAGACGAAAACCCCGCGAAATCCCAAGACGGTGCGACCGACGACGCTGCAACGACGGATGATCCCGCAGTGGACGGCAACAGCTCTACCGAAGGTGAAGAGCCGGGACTAAACGAATCGAACGGCACCGAACAGGGTTCGGCTCCTGCCCCGGAAACGGGCCAGACCGCCGAGCCTTCCCCGGAAGCGACGCAGGCCCCGGCACCGGAAGAGACTCAAGAACCCGGTACATCCGGGCAGGACGGCCTGTCCGATGGTGGCGGCGACGCCGGAACCGGCGAGTAGCAGGTCACTTCCTGCGGCTGGGCGCTGGTCGCCCGGCCGTGGGAACGTCGCAGACCAGGACGCCGCCCGGGAGTCAGGAGGCGACTGCAGGCTACCTGTACCGGCTGTTCATCCACTTGATCCGGCTCTTAGTCCAGCTGCGTAGGAAGCTGACTTCCTTCGCCCACGAGCCTTTGACGATCTGGTAGCTCAGGAGCTTCTCCTTGGCCTTCCACCGCTTGAAGTTTGCCGCCGCAGATTTCGAGATCATTTTGCTCTGGCTGGCTAGGTAAGAATCGCTCTTCTTCAGCCCGGCGTGAACCTGCGTCCAGCGCTTGCTGACGGCCTTCCTAAAGCCAGGATCGTCGTTCAGCCGGTTGAACCAGGTGTCCGCCGACTGCCGTGCGGGGATCTTCAGGGGATCGCGGAGATACCAAGTGTTCGTGCTTGCAGCTTTTCCAGCCCGACTCGAGTTACCGGCTGACATATCAAAGTCCCATAACGGCCCAAAATACAGTTTCCCGTTCACCTTCTTGTACATGTAGACGCTGGCCCACATGTTGCCGTCGACGGGTTTCATGAGTTCCATCGCGATGTAATAGTCGACGGCGGAGCGCTGGTCGATGTACTTTCGCCAGCCTTTGGTGGAGGACTTGAAGTTCTTTCCGAACAGCGCCTTGTCCGCGGCATCAAGATACCCGTCAATGTATTTGACCTGCGCCGGTGTGATGCCCTTTCCGGTGTTCTTCCCGGCTTCGTCATAATCGTTTTCAGGTTCCTTAATCCCGACAAAGCCGCGTCTACCGACCGTCACGTTGTAATCGGCACCCTTTCGAAAATCCCACTCAAGGACGTAACCGCCGGTCTTGTTGCTTGAGCTCGAGTCCAGTTCGGGCACGCTGACGCGGACCGCCTCGCCCGGCTTCTTCTTGGCCGGATCAGTGACTGCAATCCGCTCAATCAGCAGGTACGAACCGCGGTAGGAACCATTGACATAGAGGTCCACCGGCTTGGACTTGGGCGTCCAAGCCAGCTTCGTCATCTTCGAGCCGACGAAACCGGCGAGCGAGTTGCGCAGCAGCGACTTGTCATAGTGATTCGCCACCAGAGCCCATTTCTTGCTGGCGCCCATCCCGCACAGGTCGACCTTCTTGTCGAGCTTGACCGTGTACGACTTCTTGGCGAAATTCCATGATGAGTTGCCCCGGCCCTTGGCTACCGCCAACTGTGACGAGACGGCCGCGCAGCCAGTCCCTGCCTTAATGGCAAACTGGCCTTCGAAGTAGCGGCTGCGGGTATTGATCGATTTGCCCTCGTTGGTGTTGAGGGACACCGCGGGAATCCCGGTCTTCTTGAACGGGGTCTTGGCCACGTAAGTGATAGTGCCGGAGACCGTCTCGCTACTGCCAGTGCCGCTCACCGCACGGTACTGGTGCCTAACCTCCAGCGGATTAGAGATGCTGAAGTTCGCCTTGCCGCCGGCATCTTGGGTGCCGCTGGCAACCGTCTTCCACGTTGAGGAGGTCACTTCGGTGGTCATGGAGGTGACAATCGTTTTTGCTTGCAGTTTGACAGCCTGGCCCGTGACTGCCGGGCTGAACTGAGCGGTCGCCTTTGCGGCGGTTCCTGATCCGCCGTCGGTAATGGCCAGTGTTGCGGTAGCGGCGCTGGCCTGCGGCAGAGAGGGTGGTAACACCACCAAACCGAGCGACAGTGACACAATTACGGCAGCAGAAAATAGGCTTTTCATGATTCCCCCGAATCAGCGCGCGACCCCAAGATGCGATTGTGCCCGTACCCTACTCTTCCGGCTGCGACAGGACAACAGGCCGCGTTGACTCATAGAAAACCTCCGCGTAGCCGGATACGTTGCCTCATTTGAAAACCTCCGCGTAGCGGCGTGTTGGACGGTGGTGGCCGCTGG
>NZ_JBSGTH010000001.1:1007933-1077245 GCF_053607305.1 Arthrobacter sp. NPDC055138 | reverse complement strand
GCGCCGACCTCCCGCCGGACACCCTGTCCGAGTTCGAGCACACGGTCCTGGACGGCGCCGGGACCATCACCCTCGAATCCGTCCAGGCCCGCGCCCGCACCGCCCGCGACCGGCTCCACCCCCAAACCCTCGAGACCCGGCACCGGGCCGCGAGGGAACGGCGCACCGTCCAATACCTCCCGCAGGACGACGGCATGGCCGAACTCTACATCCGCACCTCCGCGGACAAAGCCCTGCTCGCCTACAACCTGTTCCAGGCCCACGCCAGGAAACTGCAAACCGCCAAAGAGACCCGCACCCTCGGCCAACTCCGCGCCGACGTCTTCACCGACATGCTCCTGCGCTACCCCGACCACGCCTACCACCCGGCCCCCACCACCGGCAACGGCCCCACCACCGCAGCGCAGACAACACCGGGAGCCGCGGCCGCGACCAAACCCGAAACCGCCGCCACGGGGGCGGCCGCCCGGGACAAGGCGACCGGCAACGGGGCCGCCGGCCAGGGCCACTGCACCTGCTGCGGCGCGAACACCACCGCCTCGGTCGCAGTCACCGCGCCGCTGACCACCCTGCTCCGGCTGGCCGAAGACCCCGGCGAACTCACCGGCTACGGACTCATCCCGCCCGAGATGACCCGCAGCCTCACCGCGCTGGCCAAATCCTGGCTCCTCGTGCTCACCGACGACTACGGCCAAGCCATCGCCGCCGCCAAAGACCTGCGGATCCCGCCCGAATGGCTCAAACGCCTCGTCCGGCTACGCGACCGGCACTGCCGCGACTTCGGCTGCACCGTCCCAGCCGACCAATGCGAGATCGACCACACCATCGCTTGGGAAGACGGCGGCAAAACAGTGGCAGAGAACCTCGGCGCCCGCTGCAAACCCGGCCACAAAACCAAACACCACGGCGGCGGCACCGTCACCCAAGACCACGACGGCACCCTTCACTTCACCACCCGCTCCGGCCACACCCACACCACCACCCCCGACGAAAACTGGGCCATCACCTACCCCACAGCCGAAGACCAAGCCGATACTCCAGCCGGGAACGAGCAGGGCGAACCACCATGCGACGAAACGCAGCCGCCCTTCTGAAAGCCGGATTCGAGATCACGCAGGAAAGGGACCGACAGTGAGCAGACGCAACCAACCTCAGCCGACCGTCGACGATGTTCTCCGGGAATTCTTCGCAGAGCAGCGTCGATCCCGACCGATTCGGGAGGATCGTTCTCAAAGGCTCGAGGCGCATTTACGGAGGTGCATCGAAGCCTGCGGCCCTGCCTACGTCTCCGAGGAATGGTGGTTGATGTTGCAGATTGAACAGTGCTTTGAACCGAAGGACACGTTTGCCAGGCTTTTGCCAGCAGACTTTCTCCTGCCGCCAATGCACGATTTCTTGTCGCCGGAGTGGCTGCTGGACCATGGCACCGACCGGCTGGTGCAGGTGAATCACAGCTACCGCTTGGTCTGCTGGTTATGCAGCAGCGGCCTGGTCAATCTCCGTGCGCTGCGGCCGAGCATCATCCAATTCATGATCCGGCACGAAGAACTCGCCGTCCGCCCACGGAGCCGCAAAGTACCACAACGCCTGCTCCAACCGGCAGATGCCCCGATCACTCGCGAAGATCTGCCGTAAGAACCTATGCCAGAGGAGGAAGGGCTACCCCGACAACCTCACACTGCTGGATGACGGCGTTAGAGGCTGCACCCGATCAACAGAGGCTCGGGCTGAAGCCGAATACCAAAGGCATGTTCAACTCCGTCCCGTACCGCACGGGCGATCGCCAGAATGTCTTCTGCGCTGGCTTCACCACGGTTGGTGATTGCCAGTGTGTGCTTGGTCGACAGGGACGCGCGGCCGCCGGCCAAAGCGTCCCCTTTGAGGTCACCGTTTGATGTGCCCTCGAGACCGAAGCCCTTGGAGAAGCCGGCTTGGTCGATGAGCCAGGCCGCGCTCAGCTTGATCTGGTCACCGGCCGGCCACCGCGGTGCGTTCGCGGGAAGTCCTTCCGCGGTTGCGGCATCGACAATGGGATTGGTGAAGAAAGATCCCGTGCTGAATGTGTCCCTGTCGTCAGGATCGTGGACCATCCCCTTGGACGCTCGCAGCCGGAGCACTTCCCGTCGAACGTCCGAGGCCTTGGCTGTTCCACCGATCTCGACTCCCAGCACACGGGCCAATTCGGCGTACCGTATCGGAAGGCTTTGTCGCCCCGCCGTCAGCCGGAACTCTACTTCCAGCACTACGAAGCGCGGCGAACCGTTGACGGTGCTTCGCTTCAAGACCGAGTCCCGATAGCCAAACGCGAGGCCGCTGTTGTCGAATTCCTGGATCGAACCAGCCCGCCGGTCCCATGTTCGGACCCGAGTGATGGTTTGCGATACGTCGGATCCGTAGGCGCCGACGTTCTGTACCGGCGTGGCACCCGTTAGCCCCGGGATACCGGAGAGCGCTTCCAGCCCGGCCCAGCCGTTGGCGACGGTCAGTGCCACGAGGTCGTCCCAGGGCTGACCGGCTTGAACCGTCAGCGCCACGGTACCGCCCTGTTCATGAACGGTGTAGCCGGTGTTGGCGACACGAATAACGCTTCCGGGGAAGCCGTCGTCGGAAATCACGAGGTTGGACCCGCCGCCGACGATCAGAAGGTCGTCGCCGGAACCGTCGGCAGCCTTGACGGCATCGACAATCTCGGACTCGGAGCCGGCCCCGACATAACGCCGGGCCACTCCGCCCACACCGAGCGTTGTCAGCGGAGAAAGAATCGTTTCTGTCACGGCGCCGGGCTCTCCGCTGCCGGGTTCAGGGCGAGTCACCAAACCTTGACGACCGCCTGGGCTTTGACCAGCACCTTCACACCCGCAGCAGTGACCGTCAGGTCCACTCGCGCCGTCCCGTTGTCTTCGTCGATGGCTCCGATGGAACCGCTGACTTCGATGTTGGCACCGGGGCCGTCAACGTCCTCCACGAGGACTGGCTTAGTGAACCGTGTCTGGTAGTCGACGACGGCGGCCGGGTTGCCGATCCAGTCCGTCACCAATTGCACGGCAGCACCCATCGTGAACATGCCGTGCGCTATGACGCCGGGAAGTCCCACCTGCTCGGCGAAGCGCCCGTTCCAATGGATTGGATTGAAGTCGCCCGAGGCACCGGCGTACCTGACCAAGTCTGCGCGGGAGACCTCAATGGCTCGTGAACCGATGTCCTGTCCAACGGTCAGTTCGTTCAGTTCAACGCTCACTGGCCTTCCCCTCTCACCAGGATTGACGACGTGGTGGTGGCCGTTTTCTCGCCGGCCACGGTGCTGATCTCGGCGCGGGTGGTGATCATGGCCCCGCCGCCCATGGCGCGAACTTGGTCCACATGGAGCTCAGCGACGAGCTCGTCGCCGGCAACGATCGGCCGGTGATGGACGAATCGCTGGTCGGCGTGGACGACGCGGGAGAAATCGATGCCGGAGTCCGAATCCTCGATCAGCTGAGCATCTGCGCGTTGGGCCACGATGATGGCGAAGGTAGGCGGCGCCACCAAATCGGCATAGCCGAGTGCGCGCGCGGCTTCAACGTCAAAGTGCGCGGGGTGCGCGGCTTTCACCGCCGAGGCAAACTCCCTGATTTTCTCGCGGCCCACAGTGTAGGCAGCGCCGGCCGGGTACACGCGGCCGGCGAGGTCGGGGTTGACCCCGGCTTGCTCGGACATGGATCTCCTTCAGGTGGAGCGGGCGGGAATGGACTAACGTCGCTTGGACGGAGGGGTGCTGCGCGGATTTGCGGCCGCCTGCCTGGCGCGGGCGTCGCGGAATCGAACCAACAGCCCCGCCAGATGGCTCAGCAGTCCCGTGGCGATGACCGCGATGGCCGCCCAGATCAGCCATTGGATGCTGGCCGAGGCGCCGATGACAGACAGCAGGATCCCGAGGCCGATGAGCGCCATGGCAGTGATCACCAGCTTGCGGTACAGCGGCGAGCCGAGGTCCCAAGGATTCATACTTCAAGGTTACCGGCCGCGCCGCTACCGGCCGAACCGTGGGGCTGTTGGCCGTGCATAGGCCTCGGTCAAGATGGTGGCTAGAACAGTTGTTCCTGCATGGCGGGCAGCTCGGAGACGAAGTCCCCCAATTCGATCCGGCGGCCCTTGAGTCTCCCGAGGTCCGCCAGGAAGTGCGGGCCACCCTCCGTCAGCTGTGCCGCCGCGGCGCTGCCCAGAATGCCCTGCACGGTGAGTCCATGGTCTCCTGAATCAAAGTTGCTCGGGTAGCTTCTCCTGATGCCATCCGCCAGTACCGGCGCCGCGAGCTGCGGCAACGGCCACTGTTCGTCGACGACGTCGAAGCCGTCCAGTTGAGCGGCAGGCAGCAACTTGCGGACAGTAGCGGCGTGGCTCGCGTTAATCCGCTCCAAGTCGTCTGCAGGCAGCGGGGTCAGGAGCCCGGCATACTTGGCGGCGCCACGCACGGCTTGGGTCAGCTCAGTAGCTCCCGAAACCATGTCCTCCAGCACCCGGACCACCCGCCCGTCACGCGTCTTGGCGACGTAACGGGCGACCACGGCGCCTTGCTCGGCCAACCGCAGCGACTTCCGTATGTTGGCCGCCGTGCCCACCTTGCTGGCGCCGTTGGCGAACGTCGCCACGTAGAGCCAGTGCGGCTGCGCGAGGTACAGCAACAGCCCCCCAGGCGCACGGCCGCTTCGATGGCTGTCATGCAGGAAGCGCAAGTCGTCATTGAGGAAGCAGTTAACACACTGGTAGCCGCGCTCGGCCGGCGCCTGCAGCCGGCACGGCACATGTGTCCGCTCGTCTGCGGACTGCACCCTGTGGCTGCCCAGGCAGAAGACCTGTGGATCCAACACGTGGAAGCCCAGACGGGTCCCGACTCTTACTGGAATGCCCTCCGGGGTGCCATCCGGGGAGGCCAGGCGCAGCTCGGGCCCCGCAGCGGTCCAGACGATGCCGTGGGCAAGATAGAGGGCGGGCATGGCGTCCACTCTAGTAAAGGGATTCGCAGCACGGCCCCGTGGACAGGCGGCCACAGCACGGCCCGGCGGACAGACGGCTTCAGCACGGCCCGGTGGACACGCGGCCACAGCACGGACTAGCGGACCCCTTAACAAGCTGAAGGACCCGTACGAAACCGTAGTTCCGATCGGGCCCTTCAAGGCTTTGTAGCGGTGCCCGGACTCGATCCGGGGACCTCACGATTATGAGTCGTGCGCTCTAACCAGCTGAGCTACACCGCCACGAATGGGAGCGCCCGCGCTGCGTCTCGCGACGCAGACGCGGGCTTTGCCATTCAGAGCCCCCCACCGGAATCGATCCGGTGACCTCGTTCTTACCAAGAACGCGCTCTACCACTGAGCTAGGGGGGCAACGGAGAAATACATTACCAGCAATTTGCCCCGGGATGAAATCGGATTGAGGCCCCGTGGTGAACGCCACACCGCAGACTCCGGACTGGGCTGCGAACGGGCCCCGGATGTACGGTCTTCGACAGTGGTTCTCGCCCTTGGAGACGCCGAAAACGGAGCCGGAACCGTGCAGCGGAACGGAAACTGCCGATGCGGAACTCCGCCGGCAAAATGCAGCGAAGATCACATGAAAGCAGGCGTGAACCGCGGGCTAGTGGGTAGTCTGGGGGCACCATTCGAAAGGAACCCATGCAGGTTTCCCAGTCATCCGCGTGCCGGGATGGAATCGTCTCCCGGCTGCGTGCCGCAGGCTGCGTATTTGCTGAGGAAGAAGCGGACCTGCTGCTGGCCGACGACCGACACCCGGAAGTCTTGGCTGCAAGGCTGGAACAGCGCGCTGCCGGCATGCCTTTGGAACAGGTCCTGGGTTGGGCTGAGTTCTGCGGCTTGCGTGTTGCCGTGGCCCCTGGGGTCTTCGTCCCGCGCCGGAGAACGGAGTTCTTGGTCCAGCGTGCAGCCGAGGTTGCCCCGGCGGGCACCGCCGTCATCGTCGACCTGTGCTGCGGCTCCGGTGCCGTGGGAGCGGCACTGAACAAGCTGCTGGCACCGGCCGAACTGCATGCCGTTGATGTGGATCCGGCGGCGGTTACTTGTGCGCGTCAGAACCTGCCGGCCGCGCAGGTGCACGAGGGCGATCTCTTCGACGCGCTGCCCTCGGGGCTGCGGGGTCGGGTGGACGTGCTGGCCGCCAACGTGCCCTATGTGCCCACACGGGAGATCGCCCTGCTGCCGGCCGAGGCCCGCCTGCATGAAACGGCGTGGGCGCTCGACGGCGGTGCGGACGGTTTGGCGGTCATGCGCCGCGTTGCGGCGGGCGCACCGGAATGGTTGGCATTGGGAGGGTCGGTCCTGGTGGAAACAAGCGAGCGCCAAGCGGAGGCTGCTGCCGGCGTCTTTGAGAGCTGCGGGCTGGCAGCCGCCGTGGTCTACTCCCCCGAACATGGGTCCGCGGTGGTCTCCGGTACCCGGAGGAGCTCCAGCAACGCCCGGAAGGCGGGTTAAACGCCTCCGGGGCACCTGTCCATGACAGGTGCCCCGGAGAGTGGCTAAGCGATCCGGTGGGGATCAGCCGCGGGTGTGGCGGGGCTTGCGCGGGCCGCCAAAGCTGCGGTCGCCGCCGAAGCCACCGCGATCGGCGCGGTCGCCGCTGAAGCTGCGTTCGCCGTCGTTCTTCTTGTACGGACGATCCCCGTCAAACTTCTTCTTGTAGGGGCGGTCGCCGTCGGACTTCTTGGTGAACGGCCGGTCTCCCCGGTCGCTGCGGAAGCCGCCGCGGTGGCCGCCGCCGAAGTCGTCGCGGTCCCGGCGCGGCTTGCGGCCCGCGTCCAGCTCCAGGTGAATCAGCTCGCCGCCGATGCGGGTCTTGGACAGTGCGCGCAGTTGGTCCTTGCTCAGGTCCGCGGGCAGCTCGACCAGCGAGTGGTCGGAGCGGATGTCGATGCCGCCGATCTGGGCGGCGGACAGGCCGCCCTCGTTGGCGATGGCGCCGACAATGGAGCCGGGCATCACGCGGTTGCGGCGCCCGACGGCGATCCGGTAGGTGGCGTTGCCCTCGGTCAGGGTGCGGGACGGGCCGCGGGAATTCATGCCGTCGCGTCCGCCGCCGGCGCGCTCGCGCTGGCCCTTCGGTGCTTCCGGCAGGTCCTGGACCAGCAGCGGGCGCCCACCCTGGGCCATGACGGCCAAGGCGGCGGCGATTTCGGCCGCCGGAACGTCGTGCTCGGTCTCGTAGCTGGCGATCAGGTCACGGAAGATCGAAACGTCTTCGGACGCCAGGGTCTCGGTGATCTTTTCCGCGAACTTGCTCATCCGGAGGTTGTTGATGGTCTCGGCAGAGGGCAGGTGCATCTGCTCGACCGGCTGGCGGGTGGCCTTTTCAATGGCGCGCAGCAGGTACTTCTCGCGCGGCGTCATGAACAGGATGGCGTCGCCCGAACGGCCGGCGCGGCCGGTGCGGCCGATACGGTGCACGTAGGACTCGGTGTCGTGCGGGATGTCGTAGTTGACCACCAAGGTGATGCGCTCGACGTCCAGCCCACGGGCGGCAACATCGGTGGCGACCAGGATGTCGATCTTGCCGTCGCGCAGCGCCTCGACGGTGCGCTCACGCTGCTGCTGCGGGATGTCGCCGTTGATGGCGGCGGACCGGTAGCCGCGGGCCTTGAGCTTGTCCGCCAGGTCTTCGGTGGCCATCTTGGTGCGCACGAAGGCGATCACGCCGTCGAAGTCTTCGGCTTCCAGGATCCGGGTCATCGCGTCGAGCTTGTGCGGGCCCATGACCTGCAGGTAGCGCTGGCGGGTGTTGGTGCCCGTGGTGGTCTTGGCCTTGACCGTGATTTCGGCCGGGTCCTTCAGGTACTTCTTGGCGATCCGGCGGATGGCGGTCGGCATGGTCGCCGAGAACAGCGCAACCTGCTTATCTTCGGGGGTCTTCGAGAGGATCTGGTCCACCTCTTCGGCGAAGCCCATGCGCAGCATCTCGTCGGCCTCGTCCAGCACCATGTACTGCAGTTCGGACAGGTCCAGGGAACCCTTTTCGATGTGGTCGATCACGCGGCCCGGGGTGCCGACAACAACCTGGGCGCCGCGGCGCAGTCCGGCCAGCTGCGGGCCGTAGGCGGAGCCGCCGTAGACCGGCAGCACGGTGAAATCGTCCATGTGTGCGGCGTAGGAGGAGAACGCCTCCGCCACCTGCAGGGCCAGCTCGCGGGTGGGTGCCAGCACCAGGATCTGGGTCTTTTTGGTCGGCGGCAGTTCGGCCATCCGGGACAGTGCCGGAACTGCGAAGGCCGCGGTCTTGCCGGTGCCGGTCTGGGCCAGGCCCACCACGTCGCGGCCTTCCAGCAGCACGGGGATGGTGGCGGCCTGGATCGGCGAGGGCTTTTCATAGCCGACGTCGGTCAGAGCCGCGAGCACGCGGCCATCGAGGCCGAAGTCGGTGAAGAGTACGGTGTTCTCGTCTTCGACGGCCGGAGCGGCGTCGGCATTTTCGGGCATGGTGTTAACAGTGTTTTCGGACACGGGGCAGTTCCTCGTATTCAGCTGGGGACCGGTGGCCGCGGCACATGAATGTCCGCGGTCCTCTGACTCAAAGCCCGGCGCTATTGCAATCCCGTGGCAGGGCTTTCCGCCGCTTCGCTGGCTGCCCGCGCTGTGCGCGGAAACCTGGCGGCGTTTTCTTTAGCCGGCGCTCCCAAACATGAAACTGCCCGCCATTTAGAGGCGGACCCACACACCAATCAGACGCTTCGACAAGACCGTGAGTGGCATTATCGCGCAGAACTAAGGGAATACCGACAGTGGGGGATGCATCCAGTGTACGTCATGCTGGCGACCCATTTCTGCGGGAAAGCACGACGACGGCCGGTGACGTTGCGCACAGCCGGGTTACCCTGGGGCGCTGGTCGCTTGAACGGCCGCCGCTTCAGGCTGCAGCCCCAGGGTTTGTTCGGCCCACTCGATCCAGGTCTGCTCGAACATGATCCCGGCCTGCAGCACGGCTCTTTGCAGCCGGTTGGCGTCGTCCCAGGTGCCCCGTTGGTCCAGCTGTTGATAGGTGGCCAACTGGGCGCGGTGCAGGCGGAGATGCCGCTCCAGCTCGTCGGTGATGGGGACATCGCCCAGCACCGAGGAGGCGCGAAGCCTGATCATCAATTCCTCGCGGACTGGACGTGGCTCCTGCTGCTCCAGCGTCCAGCGGATCAATTCTTTCCGGCCGGCGGCGAGCACGGTGTAGTCCTTGGCCCGGCCCCGGCTGAAGTCGCGGCCACCGGATTTGACCAGCCCGTTCAGTTCCAGCTTGGCCAGCTCGCGGTAGATCTGTTGGTGGGTGGCCGGCCAGAAGAAGCCGAAGGACTTATCGAACCGGCGGGCCAGTTCCGCCCCGGAGCCGGGTTGTTCCAGCAGCGCGGTGAGGATGGCGTGCGGCAGGGACATGGTCGAGTTCCTTCCGCTACAGCGCCGCGGCGAGCCGGGTCGCTTGGTTGATGGCGCGTTTGGCATCGAGTTCGGCGGCGACGTCCGCGCCGCCCACCAGATGGACCGGCAGGCCCAGGCCCTCCAGCGCCTCCAGCAGTTCGCGCTGCGGTTCCTGCCCGGTGCAGAGCACCACATTGTCCACGGCGAGTATCGAGTCGGTGCCGTCGACTGTCAGGTGCAGTCCGTCGTCGTCGATTTTGCGGTAGGTAGCGGCAGGGATCATGTGGACGCCGCGGCTCTTCAGCTCCGCCCGATGGATCCACCCCGTGGTCTTGCCCAGCCCGGCGCCGATCTTGGCTTCCTTGCGCTGCAGCAGATGGACGGTCCGGGCCGGGCGTCCGGGCCGGGGTTCGGTGAGGCCGCCGCGGACGGCGGGGTCGTCGTCGATCCCCCAGTGTTCCCGGAACCGTTCCGGCTCAAGCGTGGCACTGGGGCCGGCCTGGGTGATGTACTCGCTGACGTCGAAACCGATGCCGCCGGCGCCCAGCACCGCCACCGTTGAGCCGAGCTCCCGGTGGTCGCGCAGCACGTCCTGGTAGCCGAGTACGCTCGGGTGGTCCACGCCCTCGAGATCCGGGATCCGCGGCACCACGCCGGTGGCCAAGATGATCTCGTCGAACTCGCCGTCGGCCAGTTCACCTGCCGTCACGCGGGTCTTGAGCCGGACCTCGACGCCGAGCAGCTCCAACTGGCGGCCGAAGTAGCGGATGGTTTCGTGGAACTCCTCCTTGCCGGGGATCTGCTTGGCCAGGTTGAACTGGCCGCCGATTTCTTCCGAAGCTTCAAAAAGCGTGACTCGGTGGCCGCGCCCGGCAGCGGTCACGGCACAGGCCAGGCCGGCGGGCCCGGCGCCGACGACCGCCAGCGACTTCGGCTCTGCCGCCGGGGCGATCACCAGTTCGGTTTCGTGGCAGGCGCGCGGATTGACCAGGCAGGAGGTGATCTTGCCGGCGAACGTGTGGTCCAGGCAAGCCTGGTTGCAGGCGATGCAGGTATTGATTCGGTCCGCCTGCCCGCGCGATGCCTTGAGCATAAAGGCCGGATCAGCGAGCAACGGCCTGGCCATGGAGACCATGTCCGCGTACCCGTCGACCAGGAGCTGCTCGGCGGTGTCCGGGTTGTTGATCCTGTTGGTTGCCACCAAGGGAATCCCGACGGCGCCCATCAGCCGGCGGGTGACCCAGGCGAAACCCGCCCGGGGCACCGAGGTGGCGATGGTCGGCACCCGGGATTCGTGCCAGCCGATGCCGGTGTTGATGATGGTGGCCCCCGCCGCTTCCACGCCGCGGGCAAGCTGGGCAACTTCCTCGAAGGTGGACCCACCCTCCACCAGGTCCAGCATGGACAACCGGTAGATGATGATGAAATCCTCCCCCACGCGCTGGCGGGTGCTGCGGACGATCTCCAGCGGGAAGCGGATCCGGTTGGTGTAGCTGCCGCCCCAGCCGTCGGTGCGCTGGTTCGTCCGGGCCACGATGAACTCGTTGATCAGGTATCCCTCGGAGCCCATGATCTCCACGCCGTCGTACCCTGCGTCGCGGGCCAGCGCCGCAGCGCCGGCGAAGTCCTCGATGGTCTGCTCAATGTCCTCCTCGCTCAGTTCGCGGGGACTGAACGGGCTGATCGGAGCCTGCACCGGGCTGGGCGCCACCGGCTCCGGGTGCGCGGCGTAACGGCCCGCATGCAACAGCTGCAGCGCGATGCGCCCGCCTTCGGCGTGGACAGCATTGGTGATGGTTCGGTGGCGGGCGGCTTCCTCCGCCGTCGTCATCATCGCGCCGCCTGGCTGCAGCCTGCCGTCGCCGTTCGGGGCGATGCCGCCGGTGACGATCAGCCCGACGCCGCCGCGGGCGCGTTCGGCATAGAAGGCGGCCATCCGTTCGAATCCGCCGGGCAGCTCCTCCAGCCCCACGTGCATGGAGCCCATCAGCACGCGGTTGGGCAGGACGGTGACGCCAAGGTCCAGCGGTTCGAACAGCTTCGGGTAGGCCACAGCCATACTGCACTCCTTTGCACAACAAGTTGCATAAAGAATACGGCGGCGTAGTCCGGCGGACAAGCGTTGGCCGGGTGAAAATTTCAGTCGGGTGGGAGAACCACTACGCCGCTGACCCGCGGCATGGCGGCAGCGCGGTCAGGCGTGGATCCGGCCTGGGTCCAGCGCCCTGCGGACCGCCTTGCTGACGTTGCCGTGCAGCACAATTTCGCCGTTGGCCTCGGACTCCCGGAGCGCCTGCGCTTGATCCGGGGTGAGACCCAGCGACGATTCCGCCGCGCTGACGCCGTGCCCCGGCCGGAAGATGATGTGGATTCCGTCGCCGGCTGCAAGGGAGCCGGTCGCGATGACTTTGAGGTAGGCGCCGGGCAGTCCCTTCTGCAGGAAGCGCTTGACCCACCGAGGCTCGTCCAGGTGCCGGGCGAAGGTGGCGCAGGGAATCCGCGGCATGGTCACTTCAACGACGACCTCCGGGCCGATTTGCCACCGCTCCCCGACCAGCGCGCCGCTGACCTGCACACCGGTGGTCCGCAGGTTTTCGCCGAACAGCCCCGGCGGGATGTCACGCCCGAGCTCGGCGGACCACGCGTCGGCATCTTCCTGGGCATAGGCGTAGAGGGCCTTCAGCTCGCCGCCGTGGTTCCTGCGGTCCGCTTGCACATCCGCGCGCAGCCCCAGGGAGTGGACCGGGATCCGCCCGGCGACCGGCCGTTTGTCGATGCCCGTGATTCCTACCTTGCTGGCATCGGGCTTCAGCGCGTGCAGCCGGCAGAGGGCCAGCAGGGATCCGGGATTCATGCAGTGATCATATATTTCGCCGTATGCCTGCCTAGGCGTGGCCTTCGTAGCTGACATCCTGATCCTTGGCGCCGTTCGAACCGGGCAGCGGCTGCCCGCGGTACTTGCCGAAGGCCCAGAGATTACCGTCCGGATCGTTGATGGCGAAGCCGCGGTCCCCGTAATCGGTGTCCTGCAGGTCGCGGATGATGGAGGCGTCCGCGGCCTGCAACCGGGCATAGAGGTCATCAGGATCATGGGTGTACACATTCAACTGTGCCGAGCCCGGCTCACGGGCCCACAGTGTGCCTTCTGCGTGGCTGGAGACCATCACCATGCCGCCTTCAGGCCACAGCAGTTCCGCGTGGATCACCACACCGTGCTCCTCGAACCGGGCGTGTTCGACGAACCCGACGGTGCCGGTGAGGTAGTCGATCAGTGCAGCCGCCTTGCGCGACTGCAGACCGGGGACAACGCTGGCCGGTAGGTACTGCTTGTTCGCATCCATGGGCACAGTATTCTCCTCCGCCCCGGGACACGCCAGAGGCCCACGGCCCGGTCGCCCGGAACCGCAGGCCTCTGCCGCTGGTCGAGTGTTTCGCCTCAATCGGCTCAGATCTGCCTAGATCCGCCTAGAGCTGGGCGAAAGCCTGTTCCAAGTCGGCGATCAGGTCCTCGATGTCCTCGATGCCCACGGACAGCCGGATCAGGTTCTCCGGCACGGCCAGCTCGGTGCCCTTCACCGAGGCGTGGGTCATCTCCGAGGGGTAGTTGACCAGCGACTCGATGCCGCCGAGCGATTCGGCCAGCGTGAACACCGTGGTGGACTCGGCTACCTTCCGGGCCGCCGCCTCGCCGCCGGTGAAGGAGACCGAGACCATGCCGCCGAAGCCACGCATCTGCTTCTTGGCCAGCTCGTGGCCGGGGTGGTCCGGCAGCCCCGGGTAGAACACGGCCTCGACTTCGGGCCGGTCCCGCAGCCATTCGGCCACGGCCTGGGCGTTGGCGGAATGCCGGTCCATCCGCACGCCCAGCGTCTTGAGGCCGCGGGTGGTCAGGAAGGCATCCATCGGAGCGGACACGGCGCCCACGGCAAACTGCACGAAGCCGATCTTCTCGGCGAGCGCGTCGTCGTTGAGAACCACGGCACCGCCGATCACGTCCGAGTGCCCGCCGATGTACTTGGTGGTCGAGTGCACCACGACGTCGGCACCGAAGGCCAGCGGGTTCTGCAGGTACGGCGAGGCAAAGGTGTTGTCCACCACCAGCAACGCACCGGCGGCGTGGGCCAGTTCGGCCAGCGCGGCAATATCGGTGACCTTCATCATCGGGTTGGAGGGAGTCTCCACCCAGAGGAACCGGGCCTTGTGCTCGTTGACGGCGGCTGCGACCCTCGAGATGTCGGACATGTCCACCACGGTATGGCCGATGCCCCAGGCGCCCAGTACCCGGTTGATCAGCCGGTAGGTTCCGCCGTACGCATCGTTGCCCAGAACAATGTGGTCGCCCGGGGCGAGCAGGGCGCGGATCAGCGCGTCTTCGGCCGCCAGGCCGGAGGCGAAGGAGAACGCGTGCTTGCCGCCCTCCACCGCCGCCAACTGCACCTGCAGCGAGTCGCGGGTGGGGTTGGTGCCGCGGCCGTATTCGTAGCCGTTGCGCAGCCCGCCGATGCCGTCCTGGGCGAAGGTCGAAGACTGGTAGATCGCCGGCACCACCGCGCCGGTGGCTTCGTCCGGCACCTGGCCGGCATGCACGGCCCGGGTGTTGAAGCCCTGGTTGTTCTCTGCGCTCATTCTTCTCTCCTTCAGCTCGTGAGGTAGGACAGCAGGTCGTGCCGGGTCAGCACGCCCACCGGCGCCCCGGCCAACGTGACCAGCACGCTGTCGGCCGCCTGCAGCTTCTCCCGGGCGGCGGACACCGTCTCCAGCGATCCGACCAGCGGCATCGCCGCTCCCAGGTGGTCGCCGACCTTGTCGGTCAGCTTCGCTTCGTTCTTGAACAGCTTGGCAGTCAGATCCCGTTCGTTCACCGCGCCGACCACCTCGCCCATGACCACCGGCGGCTCCTGCGACAGGACCGGCAGCACGGAGACGCCGTATTCGTTCATGATCTCGATGACGTCGCGCACCGTCTCGTAGGGATGGGTGTGCACCAGATCCGGCAGCCGGCCGCTCTTGCCCTGCAGCACCTCGGCCACTGTGGTTTCTTCTCCGCCGGCGATGAAGCCGTAGGACTTCATCCATTCGTCGTTGAAGATCTTGCCCAGGTAGCCGCGTCCGGAATCCGGCAGGATCACCACCACAATGTCGTCCGGTCCCAGGTCCTTGGCCACGTTCAGTGCCGCCACCACGGCCATGCCGGAGGAGCCGCCCACCAGCAGTCCCTCTTCCTGCGCCAGCCGGCGGGTCATCGCGAACGCTTCCGCGTCGTTGATGGCCAGCACCTCGTCCGGAACGGACTTGTCGTAGTTGTCCGGCCACATGTCCTCGCCGACGCCTTCGACGAAGTACGGCCGTCCGGTGCCGCCGGAGTAGACCGAGCCCGCCGGGTCGGCGCCGATGATCTTGACCGGGCCGCTGGGCCGGTCGGCGGAAATTTCCTTCAGGTAGCGGCCGGTTCCCGTGATGGTGCCGCCGGTGCCGGCGCCGATCACCACGTGCGTGACCTGGCCGTCGGTGTCGCGCCAGATCTCCGGGCCGGTTGTCTCGTAGTGGCTGGCCGGAGCCGCCGGGTTGTTGAACTGGTCCGGCTTGTAGCCGCCGTCCACCTCGGTCACCAGCCGGTCGGAGACACCGTAGTAGGACTCCGGGCTGTCCGGGGCCACCGAGGTGGGGGTAACGACGACGTCGGCGCCGTAGGCCTTGAGCACGTCGCGCTTTTCCAGGCCCACCTTGTCCGGGGTCACGAAGATGGACTTATAGCCCTTCTGCTGGGCCACCAGGGCCAGGCCCACACCGGTGTTGCCGCTGGTGGGTTCGATCACCGTGCCGCCGGGCTTCAGCCGCCCGTCCTTCTCAGCTTCCTCGATCATCTTCACCGCGATGCGGTCCTTGATCGATCCGCCCGGGTTGAAATACTCCACCTTCGCCAGGACGGTGGCAGCAATACCTTCGGTCACTTTGTTCAGCTTGACCAACGGAGTGTTGCCGATCAGGTCCAGAACAGAATTGGCATATTTCATGGGCCCAAATCTACCCGCCCGCCCAGACCGGGGCACATCCGGCGTAAGACGGGTTCACGCCGGCGCCTGCGACTGGCCTGCGGGCGGCCGGTGGATGGCCTGCGGATAGCGGGTGGATAACCCAGGGGAGCCGTCCGGGCCGCAACTGTCCGCCCCGCGTGCGACGATTAATCTATGCTGTCCACTGCCTCTGCGTCCGGTGCCACCGGGCTCACCAGCGAGGTGGAGTTCCCGGAGCCCTACGACCTGCCCGGGACGTTGTCCATCCTGTCCCGCGGCAAGCAGGATCCCACCGCCCGGATTGACGACGCCGGTGCCTGGCTGGCGCTAAACACCTCCTCCGGCGGGGCGACCCTGCGCATCACCCGCAGGCCGCGGCGGGGAAACGAAACCAGCAGCGGGAACCCCGCCGGCCGGGGCAACGACTTCAGCGGGGCAGGCGAAGCCACAGTCGATGCCCAAGGCGCGGCCGAGGCAGGCAGCCGGGGCACCGCCGTCGTTCTGGGACAGGCTTGGGGGCCGGGCGCGGAGGAAGCTCTGGCCGGGCTGCCGGCCCTGTTGGGTGCCGACGATGACTGGTCCGGCTTTGACGAACCGGCGTTCCACGCGGGCCTGCCGCGGCTGGTGAGCATGCCGCGGCGTCAGCATCCCGGGCTGCGGCTGCCGGCCACCGGGCGGATGATCGATGAACTGGTGCCGGTCATCCTGGAGCAGAAGATCACCACCATCGAGGCGCGCTACTCGTACAAATACCTGGTCCGGCGGCACGGGACGCCCGCGCCCGGACCGGCACCGGACGGGCTCATGGTCCCGCCGACCGCCCACGGGTGGCGGCGCATTCCGTCGTGGGACTGGCACCGCGCCGGGGTGGACTCGAAGCGCTCGGCCACCATCATCCGCGCCTGTTCCTCCGCCGGCGCCTTGGAGCGCTTGGCGTCGCTGCCGGCCGGCGCCGAGCTGGCCAGCAAGCTGTGCACCATCCCGGGGATCGGCCCGTGGACGGCGGCGGAAACCGCGCAGCGCACGCACGGCGACCCGGACTCCGTGTCCGTGGGCGACTTCCATTTGGCGGCGTTTGTGGGCTACGCCCTTACTGGGCGCAAGACGGACGACGCCGGCATGCTCGAGCTCCTCGAACCGTGGCAGGGCCACCGTCAACGGGTGGTGCGGATGCTGGTGCTCAGCGGTTTCCGCAAGCCCACGTTCGGCCCGCGACTGTCACCGCAGGACCACCGCCGGCACTGAACCCCCCGGGATAAGGGCAGAGCGAGTCACGCACCGAGCGAGCAGGCGTTAGCGCCGAATGAACAGGTGTTAACGCACCGAGGGAGCAAGGCAGTTGCCCTGCTCCCTCGGGAGGTTCGTGACCGGTGTGATTACTCGGTTGCCGTGCCGTCCTGAGCGGACTGTTGCTGCGCGGCGACCTGGGCGTGGACTTCCTGCATGTCCAGTCCCTTGACCGCGTCCACCAACTGGGTGAACTGGCTGGAGTTCAGTGCGCCGGGCTGGGAGAACACCAGCACCTTTTCGCGAAACGCCATCAGAGTCGGGATCGAGGTGATTCCGGCGGCTGCCGCGAGGCTCTGCTCGGCTTCGGTGTCCACCTTCGCGAAGACGATGTCGCCGTGTTGCTCGGAAGCGGCGTCGTAGACGGGGGCGAATTGCTTGCAGGGGCCGCACCAGTCGGCCCAGAAGTCAACGAAGACAATGTCGTTCTCTTCAATGGTCTGCGGGAACTGGGCCTCGGTGATATCGATGGTTGCCATCCCCCCACGCTACGCGCCGGACTTCCGGCTGTCGCCCCGTGTTCGCTCAGCGCATGAGCCTCCGGCGTGGCGCGGAGGCCGGCTGGGCTCGGCGGCGGGCCACAGCTGCAGGATGGGCATGGCGGCCCGCCGGGCATGGAGCGCTCCCCTCCTGTTATCCACAACCTGCGTTCGCGCCTTCCGACGAACGGGGCCGGCTACCTAAGGTCGATTCCACCAGACACCGCTACCGGAGGGAACGCCATGAACCGCTGCACCGTCCTGATTGTCACCGAAGGGCTGGAGCTCGACGCCGCCATCTCCCAGAGCATCGGTTTGATGGACGAGCTGAACGACAAGCTCCCGTTCGTCAATGATCCGTCGACGAACGAGCTGTATGCCGTGGGCGATGGCGCCTCGCTCAAGGACAGGATCGGCCTGCCCCACGGCAAGCCCGGCGCCGGCCCGGCGGCCACGTATGTGGGCGACCTGCACTACATCTGGAGCGACGGAAAGTGGTACACGCCGGCCGACTGCCCACCGGCTCCGGCCGACCATAACGACGCAACAGGGTGGCAATGGTTGTACTACAACGTCATGCACAACTCCGGGCCCAGCACATACTGCTTCCTCTGGGACATCCATCCGCTGCCGCTGTCAGAGGCAGCGTGAGGTCGGGGTGGATGGGCCCCGCCTCGCCGACGTGGGCAGCGAGCGGCTCAGTAGAACGGCTGGTGGCGGCCGCGCACGTAGAGTCCGCGGGCGATCTTCTCCCCCGCAGCCGACCAGAGCTTGTACTTAAGCGGGGAGATCACCTGGTCATAGCAGCCAACAAAGTCGGTGATGGTCTTGGTGAAGCTGGTCTTGAACAGCCCCAGGCCGTAGTACTCATGCTCGGGGTTCTTAAGTTCGGACGCCGGCGGAGTTCCGCACAGGTCGTAACTGGTGATGCCCAGCTCCTTGAGTTGGTTCATCGCGGTCCACTGGATCAGGTGTGAATCGCCGTACTGCTTGCGTCGCGGCAGCGATCCCCCGTCCTTGTAGGTGCCCTTGCGCCCGTAATTGACCACAAACGCGCCCACGGACGGCTTGCCGTCTTCGTAGGTGAACAGCAGCCTGCCCTGTCCGGCGGCAATGAAGTTGCCCCAGAACGCCTTGAAATATTCGAAGGAGCGGACCTGCACATTCTTCTGGCCCTGCTGCACCTGCCCCATCAGGTTGAACATGGCCCGGAAGTTCTCCTCCGTCGGCTCGGCCGTGACCACTTCGGCGCCTTCGCGGATCGCCCGGCGCACGGCGTTGCGGCCGCGGGAGGAGAAGCTCTTGAGCACCACCTCCGGGTCCGGGGCAATGTCCACGATGGCGGTGTGATCGTTCGGCTGCAGGTCCGGCATCTTGAGCAGGCCTTCGCGTGCCAGCAGGGCTCGCGTGTCATCCGTTGCCTCGACGTCGGGCTCGATCCGGATCGCGAAGACGCCGCGCGCCTGCTCTTGGCAGAAGCGCCGGTTCGCTTCGAAAATACCGGGCAGGTCATCGGGGGACGCAACGTCCGGGCCCTTGATCATGTACCAGTACTTGCCCAGCAGCGGAACCTGCTTTTCCAGCACCAGGTTGAAGCTGGTGTAGTCGGCGGTTTCATACGCGAGGTACAGCGGCTTCCACCCGTGCTCCGCTTTCACCGCGGCGTAGGCCTTGGCCTGCAGCATGTTGCCGCCGTTGGGGTTCGCCGTGACATGGCTGTCCCAGGCCTCGATTTCCTCCGGCGTTGCGAAGCGGGCGGTGAATTGTCGCAAGAGAACTCCTCGTTCTGGCGGCCAGTCGCCGCCGGTAACATCCGCGGTCAAGTCTATCGACGCCGGTCCCGGGGCCGTTGTCGCAGGGAGAACCAGCGGCGGCCGGCGAAACCGGCTAGTACGGAAAAACCCCGTCCGACCAGTAAGTCACTTGGTCAGACGGGGTTTCCCGTTCGGTGGCAGATGAGGGATTCGAACCCCCGTAGGCAATGCCAGCTGATTTACAGTCAGCCCCCTTTGGCCGCTCGGGTAATCTGCCGAACGCCTTCTTCAGAAGAAGACCGCTTCCCCGTGAGGAAGCAAGACAACTTTACACAAAGATCGGCCCAAGAATCGAATCGGCGTCCTCGGCCGCTACAAACCGCGCAGAATCCGCTCCTGGATCTGGTTCACAAAGCGGTCGGCTTGGTCCGCGCTGACCAACTTCAACTGCACGGCCTGATCCATTTCCTGCCGGATGCCGTCCAACCGGGCCGCCGACTCGGCGCCGGGGAGTTTGCTTGCTTCGGCGGACGCATCGCCCGCACTGAGGCGGTCGCCGCCCGAGCCGTCGACGCCCCTCGTGTTGTCCGTCAGTCCTTGCCCCGGGTGCCGCTCCAAGTCTTCCAATTCCCGCGGAAGCAAGGGAACAGCCCCAACGGCCCTGACCGGGGGCTGAACCGATGAGAGGGAGGCGGTGGCCGCCGTGGCCGGCGCGGAGCCCATCACAACCACCGTGGCGACGGCGGTGGCCGTCAGGAACGAACCCGCGGCAACTCTGATCGACGTGACTATGTACCGCGGGCGGGCTCCCATGTGCGCTTCTCCTGAGGATCGGTGATGGATACAACACAGTGATTCTGGCGGATCCGGATGAAGGAACGATGGACGAAAGCTGCGTGGAAGCTGGGAAATCTGCGCCGCAGCTACCCGATTCAGTAGGCTGGTGCCAAGCACAAACGCCCCGACCCAGGAGGAACCATGGCCAGCGAGTCTTCGTTCGACATTGTCAGCAAGGTGGACAAGCAGGAAGTTGCCAACGCTTTGAACCAGGCGCAGAAGGAAATTGCGCAGCGCTATGACTTCAAGGGAGTCGGCGCCGAAGTCGACTTCAGCGGCGAGAAGATCCTGATGAAGGCAAACTCCGAGGAGCGGGTGAAGGCCGTCCTGGACGTGCTGCAGTCCAAGCTGGTCAAGCGCGGCATCTCGCTGAAGTCGCTGGATGCGGGCGAGCCGTTCGCCTCGGGCAAGGAGTACCGGATCGAGGCCGGCATCAAGGAGGGCATCGCCCAGGACCAGGCTAAGAAGATCTCGAAGATCATCCGCGAAGAGGGCCCCAAGGCCGTGAAGGCCCAGATCCAGGGCGACGAACTGCGCGTCACGTCCAAGTCCCGGGACGATCTGCAGGAAGTCATTTCCCTGCTTAAGGGCTCTGACTTGGAAGTCGACCTTCAGTTCATCAACTACCGCTGATCTAAGTACGACGACGGTCGCGCGCCCCAGGTGCGCGACCGTCGTCGTACTTTGGCTGGGTCGTCCCTGCCGCTGCTACTGTGCGGCCCTGACGGACCTCGGGCCGCGCGGCCAGCTGTACGAGCCGCTGCGCCGCCGCTCTCCCCTGATCCACGACAACGTCATCCGGCAGATCTGCTCCTTGACCAGTGCCCCCGCCCGCCGGCTCAAGACGAAACGACGCGGGGCATCGTCCGCCTGCACTGGCTGGACCAGCCCGGACCTGCGGCCCAGGCTGATGCAGCGCAGCATGAACCCGGCCGACAACTCCTGAGGACTCCGCTGCTGGATCCGGGCGACGACGTTGTCGGCGGCATGGGCACCCATGGGCATGGCGATCGCACAGCTCATCCGCAGGTGCGAGGCAACCGTGTCAGGGACGTGGACGGCGTCGCCGGCGCCGAAGATTTCCGGGAACTCCGGGCAGGCCAGGGTTGAATCAACGAGCAGCCTGCCCTCGGCGTCGGTAGCCAGCCCACTGGCCCGGGCGAGGCCGGGAGCGGTGAAGCCGGCCGCCCAGACTGTGCAGTCGGAGGCCAGGGAGGTGCCGTCCGACAGCTTGATGTGCTGTCCGTCCGACCGGTCCACGCGCTCCCCCTCCATGACCTGCACCCCGAGGCATTGGAGTTGGGCGAGCAAGGCGCGGCGGCCGCCGTCGGAAAGGTCCTCCCCCACCGGACTACGCGAGACCAGCCGCACCGTCAGCCGCGGATGCGCCTCGGCAATTTCAGCCGCTGCCTCAATGCCGGTCAGGCCACCGCCGATCACGCTGACGACGGCGCCCGGCGCCAACTCCTCCAATGCCGGGCGAAGACGCTCGGCAGACTCGGCGTCCTGCAGTGCGTAGCCGACGGATCCCGAGGGTGCGGGCTGGCTGGCGCTGCCGGGAGCATAAACCAGGAAGTCATAGGGCAGCGGGGCGCGGCCGTCGTCGAACTGGACGGTGTGTGCGCGCGGATCGATCCGCGAGGCCTGGCCGGCCACCAGCGTGGCGGCCGGGTGCAGCACCGATTCCATCGGAACGGAGGCTGACTCCCGGCTACCCGCCGCCACCTGGTGCAACCGGATCCGCTCCACGAAAGCCGCCGCCGGGTTGATCACGGTCACGCCGATCTGGCCGGTGAGTTCCTTGCTGCCGGCCAGCCGGTTCGCGGCCATGACTCCGGCATAACCTGCCCCAATAACGACGATCCGTTGACGTATAGTCACCGCGAGCTCCCTTGTTTTGTGGTTACAACATAGGACACCGCCCAGTGCTGAACTGTGACATGTGGGCGGAAACGGGCCACAGCCGCTGGCGAGGCTCCTCAGCCCGCCGGCCAGGCTCCTCGGCCCGCCGGCGAGGCTCCTCAGCCGAGGAAGGCCCGGGCAGCGAAAAGCCCGTCGTCAGTCCCGGGAATCAGTGGGGATGCGGGCCGGATTGATCGGATCGGCGGTGGGACCGTCGGCGAGCGGGGCGGCCAGTTCGGGCCCGCCCACGGCTTGGCCCATCCAGGTGAGCGCCTCCCAGCCGTCCGTGCCGCCGTCGAGGACCACCACCCCGGTGTTGCTCAACTGGTTCTGTGCCACGAACGGGATCGTAAGGTTTGAGGCCCGCGCGCCGGCCCAGCTGCGGATCATCGCTCCGTGGCTGACCACGGCTAGGGTGCCGATGCCGGCGGCGCGGGCCTCGTCGATGACGGCATCGAAGCGGCCGAATGTTTCGTGCCCGTCCGGGCCACCGGGCATCCGCCGGTCCAGGTCGCCCGATGCCCAAGCAAAGACCGTGGTCATGTAGGCAATGATGGCGTCGCGGTCGCCTCGCATTTCCAGCTCGCCGGCCGAGATTTCGCGCAGTCCGTCGTGGACATCGGTCTCAAGCTTGCGGGCGGCGGCCAGCGGGGAGGCGGTGAGCTGGGTGCGGACGAGCGTGGAGACCAGGAGCGCGTCGATCGGTTCGCCGTCGAGCGCCGTCGGCAGAGCACGGGCCTGCTCCTCGCCCAACTGGGTCAGTTCGGCACCGGGCGCACCAGTATCGAGCAGCCCGCGGACGTTGGAGGGTGTCTGCCCGTGCCGGATCAGCAGCAGTCGCATGCGGGCCTCAGTAGCCCAGCGGCCGTCCGGCCATCCGTTCCAGCCGCGCCACGCGGTCGTCCATCGGCGGGTGGGTGCTGAACATCTTCTTGACGCCGCCGCCCTTGAACGGGTTGGCAATCATCAGGTGGCTGGTGTTGACCAGCTTCTGGTCCTGCGGCAGCGGCGCCTGCTGTGTGCCGTATTGCAGCTTGCGCAGCGCGGAAGCGAGCGCCAGCGGGTCGTCGGTCAGAGTGGCGCCGTCCTCGTCCGCGTCGTATTCGCGGGTGCGGCTGACTGCCATCTGGATCAGCATGGCCGCGATCGGGGCCAGCAGGGACATGGCGATCAGGGCGAGCGGGTTGGCGTTGCGGTCGCGGCCGCCGAAGAACAGCATGAACTGGGCCACCGAGGTGATGACACCCGCCACGGCCGCCGCGACGGAGGAGGTCAGGATGTCCCGGTTGTAAACGTGCATCAGTTCATGGCCCAGCACGCCGCGCAGTTCGCGCTCGTCCAGCAGGCGCAGGATGCCCTCGGTGCAGCAGACCGCCGAGTTCTTCGGGTTGCGCCCGGTCGCGAAGGCGTTCGGAGCCATGGTCGGGGAAACGTAGAGCCGGGGCATCGGCTGGTTGGCCCGCGTGGATAGTTCGCGGACGATTCGGTACATTCCGGGCTGATCCGCTTCGGTGACCGGGTAGGCCTGCATGCTGCGGATGGCCAGCTTGTCGCTGTTCCAGTAGCTGTAGGCCGTCGTGGCCACGCCGATCAGGGCCATGATCCAGATCCAGTTGGCGCTGCCGGTCCCGCTGGCTAACAGCGCGCCGATCGCCAGCAGCAGGGCGAAGAGACCGCCCAGCAATCCTGCCGTTTTCAGTCCGTTGAAGTGGTTGTGCACAGCCTGTAAGTCCTCTCCCGCGCCGATGCGGCCCTCTGCCGCTGCGGGCGCAGCATGTCCGGTTTCAGTGTATCTACCGCACACTTAGTCCAACGCCGGATTCCGGCGGCAGGTTCCCAGCGTCCCGGCGGCAGCTATGGCTCCGGGTGCCTGTCGTCGTAGCGGGCGAATCTGGGCTGCAACCGGTGCAGCAGCCCGACCAGGCAGACGCAGGCGATACCGCCGGCCACGGCTGCGAAACCCTCGCCCAGCCATTCGCCGCCTCCGCCGGCGACGGCATCGCCCAGCCGCGGGCCGCCGGCCACCACCACAATAAAGATGCCCTGCAACCGTCCGCGCATGGCGTCGGGCGTGGCCGATTGCAGGATGGTGTTGCGGAAGACGCCGCTGACCGTGTCCGCGCCACCGGCAACGGCAAGGCAGAGGACCGCGGGCAGCAGCCACTCACTGACATCGCCGGCAGCCGCGGCGTCGGCACGGCCCGCCATCACGACGACGGCGCCGAACCCGGCAACGGCGATCCCCCAGACCACCACGCACCACAGCACCGCCAGCCCTTGCCTCCGGACGCCTCCCAACGGCCCGGAGAACACCGCCGCGAAGAACGACCCGGCTGCCACCGCGGCCAGCAGGATGCCCGCGGTCGCCTCGCCGCCACCGATGATTACCGCTCCGATGGCCGGCATCAGCGCACGCGGCTGGGCCAGCACCATCGCGGCCAGGTCCACCAGGAACGTCATCCGGATGTTCGGACGGGTACGCAGGAACTGCAGTCCTTCCACCACTGATTGCAGGCCGGCCTTGCGTACGTCCCCCTCGGGCGGGATCGGCGGCAGCTTGAGCACCGCCCAAATGGCCGCCGTGAATGTCAGAACGTCCAACGTATAGGTCCAGCCGAAGCCCACATTGGCCACCAGCACGCCCGCGGCCAGCGGCCCGATGGTCATGCCCAGACCGAACGTCATCATGGTCAGCGCATTGGCGGCCGGCAACATCTCCCGCCGCACCAGCCGCGGCACAATCGCACTGCGAGCCGGCTGGTTGATCCCGGCCGCCGCCGAGTGCACCGCAATCACCAGATACAACAACCACACCTGTTCCAGCTGGAACCACGCCTGCAGGGCAAACACCGCGGTGCAGGCCCAGAGCACCAGACCGGAATAGAGTGCTACCTTCCGGCGGTCGTGGGCGTCCACCACCGAGCCGCCGTAGAGCCCCGCCAGCACCAGCGGAATCAAGCCGACGACGCCGACCGCGCCCACCGCCCACGTCGATCCGGTGAGCTGATAAACCTCCAGGCTCACCGCCACGGCGGTCAACTGTGCGCCGATCGCAGAGAGCGACGTGCCGATCCACAACCGGCGGAATTCCGGGCTCTCCGTCAGCGGCGCCGTGTCGGCGAACAGTTTGGGCATGGCGGAAATTCTAGTTGCCCGCGGCACCTTTCCTCGGCCGGCGGGGCGCAGGCGCGGAGCGTGGCGTCCCTGACGCGGCGTCGCGGAGCGTGGCGTCCCGGAGCGCGGAGTCGCGGAACGTAGCGTCCCGGAGGCAGCACTCTCCGACGCAACAGTCACGCCGCCACCAGGGCGGGCCGACAGACCGAGGCAAGACACCGCCGTCGTGCTTGTTCGACACCTGCAGTTCACCGACTAGTCTGGACTCGTTCCAGAACATATTCTGGACTGAGTCCAGAAAAGCTGTCAGAATGGCTGTCATGGTCGATATGAGGGAACCCGAGGACATGTTGCGCGAGGCTTCGCTGCGCGTCACCCGTCCGCGGACCGCGGTGCTGGAAGCAGTCCGCGCGCACCCGCATGCCGACGCCGATGCCATCACCGGCATGGTGCGGGACGAGCTGGGCGGGGTTTCGAAGCAGGCCGTGTACGACGTGCTTGCCGCGTTGACCGATGCCCGGTTGCTGCGCCGGATCGAGCCGTCGGGCTCCCCGGCGCGCTACGAGGCCCGGGTTGGCGACAACCACCACCACGTGGTGTGCCGGCGGTGCGGCGACATTGCCGACATCGACTGCACCGTAGGCGAGGCACCGTGCCTCACGGTGGGCGATAACCACGGCTTCTCGATTGACGAAGCCGAGGTAACGTTCTGGGGCATCTGTCCCGCCTGCAGTGCCACGAAAGACCTTCAATTGGAAGATCCGACAAGGAGCGATACATAAATGGCTGATAACACCAAGCCGTTGACAACCGTTGCGGGCGCGCCCGTAGCGGACAACCAGGACAGCCTGACCGCTGGTCCCCGCGGCCCGATGCTGCTGCAGGACGTCTGGTTCCTGGAGAAGATGGCGCACTTCGACCGCGAGGTCATCCCCGAGCGCCGCATGCATGCCAAGGGCTCCGGTGCGTTCGGTACCTTCACGGTGACCAACGACATCACCAAGTACACCAAGGCCAAGATCTTCTCCGAGGTCGGCAAGAAGACCGAACTGTTCGCCCGTTTCTCCACCGTTGCCGGCGAGCGCGGCGCAGCCGACGCCGAGCGTGACATCCGCGGCTTCTCGGTGAAGTTCTACACCGAAGAGGGCAACTGGGACCTGGTGGGCAACAACACCCCGGTGTTCTTCTTCCGCGACCCGCTGAAGTTCCCCGACCTCAACCACGCGGTGAAGCGTGACCCGCGCACCAACCTGCGCAGCGCCGAGAACAACTGGGACTTCTGGACCAACCTGCCGGAGGCCCTGCACCAGGTCACCATCGTCATGTCCGACCGCGGCATCCCGGCGTCCTACCGCCACATGCACGGCTTCGGATCGCACACCTACAGCTTCATCAACGACGCCGGCGAGCGTTTCTGGGTGAAGTTCCACCACCGCACGCAGCAGGGCATCAAGAACCTCACCGATGCCGACGCCGCTGCTCTGGTCGGCGAAGACCGCGAGTCGCACCAGCGCGACCTGCTCGACTCGATCGACAAGGGCGACTTCCCGAAGTGGAAGCTCATGGTCCAGATCATGCCCGAGGCCGACGCTGAGACTTACAAGTACCACCCGTTCGACCTGACCAAGGTCTGGTCCAAGAAGGACTACCCGCTGATCGAGGTTGGCGAGTGGGAGCTGAACCGTAACCCGGAGAACTACTTCGCCGACGTGGAGCAGGCTGCCTTCACCCCGGCCAACGTGGTGCCGGGCATCAGCTTCTCCCCGGACCGCATGCTGCAGGGCCGCCTGTTCTCCTACGGTGATGCGCAGCGCTACCGTCTGGGTGTCAACCACCACCAGATCCCGGTGAACTACCCGCGCGGCGCAGGCCTGGTGAACTCCTTCCACCGTGACGGCTCCATGCGCGTGGACGGCAACCAGGGCGCAACCCCGGGCATCGAGCCCAACGGCTACGGACGCTGGCAGGAACAGCCGGCGTACCGCGACCCGGCCCAGGCCGTGGGAGCCGTGGCCGACCGGTTCAACTTCCGCGAGGACGACGACAACTACTTCGAGCAGCCCGGCATCCTCTTCCGCGAGAAGATGACCGCCGAGCAGCGCCAGGTGCTGTTCGAGAACACCGCCCGCGCCATCGACGGGGCATCCGAAGCCACCATCGAGCGCCACATCGCCAACTGCACCAAGGCCGACCCGGCCTACGGCGAGGGCGTGCGCAAGGCCATCGAGGCCCTTCAGGCCGGCAAGCTCTCCGCGACGGACGTGAACACCGACTCGGCGTAATGCCCCTCGCCTGACGGCATAAAACTGCCCGGGACCAGCCATTGCGGCGGACCCGGGCAGTTTTTCGTTGTTAGGAGCCGATGCCTACTTCTCCAGCAGGTGCTCGCGGCCGAACATCTTGGCCGCATCCCGCGCGGACGGCGTGCCGGCATCCACGTCCGCGCCGGCCGCCAGCAGCTTGGCCACGACCGCGTCCTCACCCTTGAAGAGGGCACCGGCAATCGGGGACTGGTCACGGACGTTGCGGATGTCCGGGTTGGCACCCCGGGCCAGCAGCATATTCAGGGTCTCTTCCTGCCCATGGTAGGCAGCCAGCATCAACAAGGTGTTGCGGTCCGGGTCCAGCGCATCCACGGGCAGGCCGTGGTCGAGGAACTCAGCCAGCTCGCCGGTTTTGCCTTCGCGGGCCAAATCCATGGCGATGCCAACAATCCGTTGGGTCTGATCTTCACTGAGCGGCTTTTCGTTGGTCACTCCCCCAGACTATGCGAGCCTGTACCAAACCACGACGGCGGAGCCCGGCTTCTGCCGCTGCGGCGCCTTTTGCGGTGGTCGGCGCGCCGCTTCACTTGCCGAGGGCGTCAGGGGGCTGCCTGCAGGAGGCGCTCCAGCAACAAGTGGAACGCTGCTTTGGCCCCTTCCGGCGGCTCGGCGGCTGCGACCTGTCCGAACCACAAGCCGCACAGTCCGGCGGCGAAGAGCGTTCCCTCGGCTGCCGATGTCTGCTCGTCTGCCCCGCGTGCGCTGAGCCAGCCTGCAGCGGCTTCGCGCCACAGGGAAAAACCCGCCGCCCGGAGTGCGGATCCGTCCGGCGCGGACTGTGCGGCGGCCGCCCGCTGGATGGCCGCCTCGAATCCCAGCCGCTGGAGCACGCGGCTCTGCGGAGTCTGTGAACATTCCCAAATCTGCAGCAACTGCTGGCGCAGTGCAGGGGCGTCCAGGCCCGCCAACTGCTCAGGCGATGGCGCCGAGAGCTGCTCCTGGACCCGGTGCACAATCTCCTCGAGCAGCTGTTCGCGGTGCCCGAAATGGTAGACCAGCATGTAGCTGCTGATGCCCAGGGCTTCGGCCAGCGGGCGGAAGGACAGCTCGGCCAGGTTCTTGTCCTGCAGGTAGTCCAGGATGTCTTCGAGCAGCTGGGGCTTGCGCTGCGGGTTCTGCGGTCTGGCCATGCGGTGCGCTTCCTCCTGCTGCTCGGACCTGTGCTGGTACGACGCCGATCGGTTTCGCTCCGCGAGCGGTCGTATCCGGCCGGGTCTCAGCTTAGCCGCTGGGTTTGCGTGCGCGCCGGAACGCGCGAATCACAGGCTCTTCCGCGACTTGCCGGAACACCTCGCGCATTTACGGCCCGCGCCTCCCATACTTGGTGAAAGGGCCGACCCAGGGGAATCGGACCGGCCGGCCGCCGGCAGTGAAGCGAGCAAGGAAGCGGGCAACAAGGCGATGGTGGTCCCAGCACAGTCTCGATTGCAGCGGTTCGGAGGGCGGTTCCGGGCCCTACTCAACCGCCAGGCCGCGGAAATTCAATCCGGGACGGAACTTCCGCCCGCGGATCCGTATCAAACGCTGCTCAACAGCCTGCGTTCCACCTACCCCGGAGCGCGCCTCAGTCTGGCCGGCAACGGCAAGGTCCGGGTGGAACTGCCCGGCGGAGACGTGCTGCGCTTCTACGTCAAGGGTTAGGACTCCGCCACCGGCACGCCGTTCGGGGTCTCTACTCGGCGCTGGCGCGCCTCCATCGACCACCGCACTCGGCGCTGGCGCGCCTCCATCGACCATCGACGGCCCGGCCAGCTTGCCTCAGTGCTGCGAAATCTTGATCATGTCTTCGCGCGGGACCACCTTGACGCGCTCGCGCTCGACGGCGGGAGCACCGTCGTCGTTGTTGTCCGCCACGAAGGAGGCGCCGAGCTCCCGCTCATGGGCGTCCAGCTTCAGCCAGCCTTCCCAGGTCGTGTACGCAACGCCGCGCTCTTCGAGCAGCTTGATGATGGCGTCCTCGTCAGGTTCTTCGGCGGCCGGCAGGTCCAGCCGGTCCTCGAGCAGGAAGCCGATGGTCTCCAGCGCATCGCCCTTGGTGTGACCGATCAGGCCAACGGGGCCGCGCTTGATCCAGCCCGTGGCGTAGATGCCGGGGACGGGGCTTCCGCCCTCGTCGATCACGCGCCCGCCCTCGTTGGGGATCACGCCGCGGCGGGCATCGAAGCCGACCTCGGGCAGTTCGGAGCCGAAGTAGCCGATGGCCCGGTAGACGGCCTGGACCGGGTACTCGACGATTTCGCCGGTGCCGCGGACATTGCCGGTGCCGTCCAGTTCGTTGCGCTCGAACTTGATCGCGGCAACATGGCCGGCGCCGTCCCCGGTGCCCTCGACGATCTCCAGCGGTGTGTGCAGGAAGTGCAGGTGCAGCCGACGTGAGGCACCGGTGTCCTGTTCCTCCACCAGCCAGTTGGTGAGCGTGTTGACCATGGTCTTGGTCTGGTTGTTGGTGCGGATGGCCTCGTCGGATCCCTCGTCGAAGTCGAAGTCCTCCGGGTACAGCACAATGTCCACGTCGCGGGAATGCGAGAGTTCGCGCAGTTCCAGCGGGGTGAACTTCACCTGGGCGGGGCCGCGCCTGCCGAAGATATGCACGTCGGTGACCGGCGAGCCCTTCAAGCCCTGGTAGACGTTGTCCGGAATCTCGGTGCTGAGCAGGTCCTCGGCGTGCTTGGAGAGGATACGGGCCACGTCCAGCGCCACGTTGCCGTTGCCGATCACCGCGATCTCTTTGGCGTCCAGCGGCCACTCGCGCGGCACATCCGGGTGGCCGTCGTACCAGGAAACGAACTCGGCGGCACCGTAGGACCCGTCCAGCTCAACGCCCGGAATGTCCAGGGCCGCATCCTTGATGGCGCCGGTGGCGAAGATGACGGCGTCGTAGAAGTGCCGGAAGTCGCTCAGGGTCAGATCCTGGCCGTAGTCGACGTTGCCCAGGAAGCGGATGTCGCCGCGGTCCAGCACCTTGTGCAGCGCGTTGACAATGCCCTTGATCCGGGGGTGGTCCGGCGCCACGCCGTAGCGGATCAGGCCGTACGGGGCGGGATAGCGGTCGAAGAGGTCGATGCTGACCTCGAAGTCGCGCTCAGCTTTGGTGAGGATGTCAGCGGCGTAGACGCCGGCTGGTCCGGCGCCGATGATAGCCACCCTGAGGGGACGCTGGCTGATGGCCTCGGCAGAGTTAGACACGGGCAGTCCTTCTTCTTGTGGAATCCTCCTGCGCAATAAGCGCACAGTTTCCTATTCTAAATGCCCGCGGGTTTGCCGCCTAACAGTGTGCCGTGTATCTCACCCCGCGCACGGGGCGCTCAGCGGCCGGAGCCTGGCAGGCCGGCCAGCCGGTTCTGCATGAACTGCAGATCCTGCACGTCGTCCTCGGCCGCGACGGCCCGGTACACCCCGGCATCCGCCTTCTCGAGTTGCAGGCCCTCGGCAAAGTCGGCGTTGTGACCGGTATAGGAGAGCTTGAAGAGGCGCCGGCCGCCATCCATAGCGGAATCGAGGACCCGGAAAGGAAGCCCGTTGAAGGTGCAGGAGACGTTCAGTTCGTCGAGGTCGATGACGTCCGCCAGAGGAACCTTCGCCCGCCCGGCTCCCGCAGGGTCTTCTCGAAACCCGACACGTCCGCCGGGGGTCCCCGGCCGACGCGAGCACCGCGGTGTTGCCTCCGGTGGCCCGACCTCGGACTTTCGAAGTCACGACGATCGTTCTATTCGTTCGACTTTGATGTCAGTCAGCGCATTCTGGGGAACCCAGCCGAAAACCCACGAACGGTCGTATTCTTCGAAACCGTATTCCCGGATCAGCGCATCCCAATGGTGACGCGGTTCATGGGGTTCTGTCTCGACCGCTAGGCGGCCCTGATCGTCCTGCGCGATGACGCGCACGTATACCTGGATATCGTGGCCAGTTGAGTCGTGCAGCGGGACGTAGCCGGTGGTCAGGATCCCGTGTACATCGGAGACTTCGGCTTCCGGAACGCGGAAACGATAGCGCACTGGAGTACGAGCGAACCTGTTCGGAAAGGTGTCCCGCTTCCATTCGGGCCCGAGCCGGTCTCCCCCGTCCTGAATAAGGGTGTACTCGCCTGTGGATGAGACCGGTGAGCGCAGTTCCAGTTCGCGGTTCCGCCACGTACCGTAATAGCCAGTCAGTTTCGTTCCATCAGGCATCCACAAGGCCTTGACCCTTCCCGGCCCGGACAACCTGCTTGTCGGACAGTCATCCATCACGCTCTGTGCGCTCGATGGTGATATCGACGAGGGCGTGCCGGGGAACCCATCCGAAAACAAAGGCATTCTCGTAGCGCTCAAACCCGAATTCCTCCACGAACCCGTTCATGAAGTTCGGCGCGGCCCCGCCCAAAGTCTGCACAGCGAGGCGCCCTTCGTCTTCCTCCGCCAGCAGTTCGACCGACACCCGATCCAGCTTGGCCGTGGCACGAATGGAATGTAAGTCCGAAACTTCGTTCGCGTCTACGATGCGTCGGAAGCGAACCGGGGTGCGGGCAAACCGGTTCGGAAAATGATGCTCAGCCCACTCCGGCCCCGGACTGTCGCCTCCATCCTGGATCAGGACGAGCTTCCCCCTGAGCGGCCGGGTGCTGTCCAGTTCGAACTCCTCGCCCCGCCAGGTACCGTACGATCCTGAAAGCTTGGTTCCGTCACTCATCCACATGCGTTGCACCATGCTTTTACTGAGTCCCGCGGCGACCTTGATATGAGCGGACGCTCAGGGAGTCGAGCAGGACTCATTCCGATACCTCGGTGCGTTCGATAGAGATGTCGGCAAGGGCATGCGGGGGGACCGATCCGAAAACGAACGCGTTCCCATAGCGCTCGAACCCGAATTCGTCCACGAACCGGTCCATGAAGTTCGGCGGTACCTGACCCAACGTTTGTACCGCCATCCTCCCCGCGTCACCCTCGGCCAGAAGCTCAACCAGAACTCCTTCGAGTCTGGCCGTTGCCCGAACGGAATGGACCTCGGAGACAGAGGCTGCTTCGACATCCTTGTAGAATCGGACCGGCGTACGGGCGAACCTGTTGGGAAAGTCCAAGCGTTTCCAGTCCGGCCCGGGTTGCACGCCGCCGTCCTGGACCAAGGTCAGGTTTCCGCGATCGTTGGCGGAGCTCCACAGCTCCCATTCACGCCCATGCCAAGTCCCATAAGTACCACTTAGTTTCGAACCGTCTTTGCGCCACATAATCCCAGTTCCAATCCGGTTTTCCTCTCCTAAGCACCAAGACGCAGCCTTGCATCGCAAGCGCACTTGACACTCAGCGGGTGGCGCCCGGCAGGCCTGCCAACCGGTTCTGCACGAACTGCAGATCCTGCACATCGTCTTCGGCAACAATGGCCCGGTACACACCGGCATCGGCCTTATCGAGCTGCATACCCTCGGCAAAATCGGCGTTGTGACCGGTATAGGAGAGCCTGAAGAGGCGCCGGCCGCCATCCATAGCGGAATCGAGGACCCGGAAAGGAAGCCCGTTGAAGGTGCAGGAGACGTTCAGTTCGTACATGTCGGTGATGTCCGGCAGCGGAACCTTCGCCCGCCAGACCCCTCTCGGGGTCTTCTCGAAACCCGAGACCTCCGCCGGAGGCTCGCCGGGTGATGAGAGCACGACCATGTCGCCGTCGCCGACCACGTCGGCAACGAATTCTGCCCCGCGCCAAGCGGCACGCCAGCCCAGCAACGACGACGGCGGTACGGGCTTCGGCTCCACCTTCACCTCAGCGGCGACCACCGCCCAGCCCCGGGCTACATCGACATAAACCGCGAGCAGATCCTCCGCTCCGTCCCGGCCGATGCGCCAGAGTTCCGCTCCGGCCGGCAAACGCGTTTCATCGAGGTAGAACAACGGCGCCTGCCCACCGTCCCAGGACGTGAATCCGGTTCCGGTAAACGGCTCACGGTCCACAAACTCCGGAGCAAGCGCGTCGTGCAGGTAGTTCCCGACCGGTGCCTGGAACCGGAGCACGTCGATAGTTTCCGCATCCCGCTGCCACGGAGACCCTGAAAATCCCAGTCTGTGGGCGTCAAACAGCAGTTCGGGGGTCCGTGCCCCGACGGCGTCCGCTGCCCGCAGCACGTAGCCGGCGACCGTGTCCGCGGAGTTGGCCAGATAGCTGCGGCCCAGGGCCGGACTAACAGCTTTCTGCAGGATCGTTCGGGTCAAACTGCCAGCTCCACTCTTTCCGACTTGAAGTCCGTCAGCGCCGTCCCCGGAATCCAGCCGTAGACCCAACTGCGGTCATATTCTTCAAAGCTATATTCCCGGATGAGCGCATCCCAGTGGATGCGGGATTCGCGCGGCATGGTCTCAACTGCCAACAGCCCTTCTTCGTCCTGCGCGATGATTCGCACATGGGCTTGGATATCGTGGCCCGTGCTATTGGTGAGCGGGACATATCCCGTAGCGACGATCTCATGGAGATCGGATACCTCGGATTCGGGAACCTTAAGATAGTGCCGGATAGGCGTCCGGCCAAACCGATTCGGAAACTCCAGTGTGGACCACTCCGGCGCAGGCTTATCTCCGCCGTCCTGAATGATCGTCAGTTTCCCCTCGTAGGGGGTTCGTCGCTGGAGTTCCACCATCTGCCCCTTCCACATTCCGTAGATACCGTCCAACGGAGTTCCATCGCGAAGCCACATGGTTACACCCTAATCCAACGTTCTCCGTCGAATCTCCCGATCAGAACCTCTTGTCCCGCCTTGTTAATCCGCCACATTTCCGCGCCCGGATCAAGAGCGGTGCCTTGATTCACCTTGAGTTCGGGTACTACCGGGGACTTGTGGACCCGGCTGCTGGTGAAGCCGTGACCGGTGTTGGGCCAGGCAGCTTCGTCCGGCTTGATATCGTCACCGTGGGCATTCGCGACCTCGGCTTTAGTCCGTTCTACGTCCTCCGGCCGCTCCGGGGCATTGGTGCGCTCTGCGGCCGATCGGTCATAACGGAGTTCATCGACCCGGCTGCGGTTCGACAAGTCCGGTATCTCGATCTTTTGCGGCGTCTCGGTCTTGAACCGGATGGCAACGATGTCATTGACTTCCCCTGCCTTAAAGGCCACATGACGGGTAGCGTCATCTCCCAACCAGTAATCGAGCCTTAGGCCTTGAACGATGTCATCTACGGACTTCAAACCAGCGGTATCAGCCGCCTGACTCACGAATCCGCCAATGGTACCGGGAAAGCCGTCCGTACCCGCGAGGACATGGGCGGCATCTTCTACCGACATGACCTTCTGGTAAAGCGTGTTCCTATCGCCGGTTCCCATCGCATGACGCAGATCGTGGATGAGCGCCGCCTGGTTGTCGGTCAGGTCGTAGTAGTAGCGGTTGGTGAACGGGGCCAAGGCATGTTCGACGGCGCTAGCATTCTGCGGCGGTGCGGACCAGAGCCCGCTCGGTTCGCCGAACTCGCGTTCGACCAGGCCGGCCAACTGCTGGTCGATGACGTCGTCCGGGAGCTTGCCGTCTGGCCCGCGCAGGTCGTCGAGGCGGGCGAGGTCGCTTTCCGGAAGGTGCCGTTGCAGGACTGATTCTGCATCAGCCCAGTTGGCGGGCGTAGTGGAACGCGGGAGCTGGGCGATCTGGTCGGAGCGGGTCGACACCGTGTGGGTCTCGCCATCGATGATGACTTCAGTCGGCTGGCCCGACTCGTCACGGCGGACGATGACTTCGGGCTCGTGTGCCCCCTCCGCGGCGGCACCCTCGCTATCGGGAGTGGTCTGCGCGTTGTCCGGCTCCCGTGCCGTCTGGGGAGCTTCGGCATCCGGAGTCTGGTGCGGCGCTTCGGCGTCCGGGGTATTCCGCGGAGCCTCGGTTTCCGGGGTATTCCGCGGAGCCTCGGTTTCCGGGGTGTTCCGCGGTGCCTCGGTTTCCGGGGTATTCCGCGGAGCCTCGGTTTCCCGGGTGTTCCGCGGCGCCTCGGTTTCCGGCGTGGAACCCCGTCCGGCGTTGGTCTCCGGGGTTTCGATCCGCTGGCCGTACTGCGGCGGTGCGGAGCGGTCCGGGAGGGTGTAGCCGGACTGGCCGGAGGGCGGCTTGGGTCCGTCGGCGTCGAAGTTCATGGTGCTGTTGGAGTTCCGGCTGGAGGGCATCTCCACGTCGAACCGGTGCGGCGTGGTGAAGCCGCCGCCGGCGGTAGCCACACGCGGGCCGCCGAGCGCATTGGCGAAGTTGTCAGCGCTGGTGCGCACCGACGTCGTGAGGTTATCCAACCCGGTGCGCAGGCCGGTGGAAGCATGTCTGAGCCCGTCGGTGATGGTGTGTCCGGCGGTGCTGACGTACGGGCGGACGGTGTTGCTGACCGTCCTGAAGCCGCTGGTGGTGACGTCGATGGCGGTGAACTTGAGGTTGCTGGAAAAGTCGAGGGCCCGCGTGGTGACGCCCGCCGTCTTGGTCAGGCCCGAGAAGTCCAGCACCTTGGAGGCCACGCCGCCGGCCCTGCTGACGGCCGTGACCTTGTTGGCCACGCCACCGACCTTCGCGGCAGCTCCGCCGCCGGCGGTGAGCAGGATGGCGGAGAGATCGAACGCCGTGGCGCCGGCGGCGTAGGCCGGATCGCGCTGCCAGTCGTCCCAGTGGATGGCTGCCTTGCCCACGGCGAGCAGTTCCTCGCCGGCCTTCTTGACCGTGCCCGGTCCGCCGATCTTCTCGGCCACCACTGCCGTGATCGGGCTGGAGACGATGGCAACGTTCAGGGCGATTTGGCCGATGCCCTTCCAAGTGGCCGCAAAGGTTTCCCCGTCGGTGAAGTTGACCATGTTCCACAGGCCGGTCACCGTGCCGGTAATGCCGCTCCAGACGCCTTTGCCAAAGGACACCACTCCGTCCCAGGCATCCCGGTACCAGGGCTTGTCCCACTCCGTGGGCTTGCCCCACGGGATGTGGCCTTCCCCGGTGGCGGAATCCAGCTGTTCGGCCGAGTAACCGTAGGCTTGCTGGCCGGTGCCCGGGCCATCCTGCGTGTTCTCGACCAGGGTGATGCCGCCGTACAGCGCGGTGATGGCATTGTGGCATGCGCGTTCGGCCGCCATGTGCTCTGCCGCCAGTGCATTGGCGTCCTTGAGGAGCTGGTTGTCGTCGTTGACCAGGTCCTCTTCCTTGCGCCAGTCGTCGCCTTCGCTGGCGATCCGCGAACGTATGCCGTGCCAACGGACCACCAGCGCGTCATAGCGGGCCTTGAAGGTGTCGGCCCAGTCGGCAAACGTTTCGATGGCCGATTTGATGGCGGCGGTGTCGGCCTTGATCTCCTCGGCGGTGGTCTTGACCGGTTTGACCGCAACATAGACTTGGGGTGCTTCCGGCGACTTGTAGACCGCTTCCAGCCCGCTCCAGTCGCTCTCGATCAGCTCGACGGCGTCGACAATGCCCTCGGCCGTCTTATCCAGCGCCCTGGCGTGGGTGCGCAGAAGTTCGGCGTCGGGCCGCGGCGGGTATGCCTCGGCATACGGATCCCAGGCCGTCATGAATTCCCCTTATGTGGTGCGAGCTGTGGTGCGAGAGACGTGTAGTGGTTCGAGCAACGTGCAGTGGTGGGAGCTTTCGGCAGGTGGTGGCCGGACACTCCGGCTTCCAGCGTTCCCCGCTTCAGAGTGCTTGCGGAACCGGGCCGTACGGGCTGTGCGGGCGCGCGGCCTGCTCCTCCTCCGGCAGCGTGCCGATCAGGTCCTGCGCGTCGCCGGCCATCCTGGCATCGCCTAGAACATACGCGTTGACCGCGTCCATGGTCCCTTGGAACGTGGTCTGCAGGCGTCCGCCGACACTCTCCAGGCCCGGCTGGACCGTTTTCTCCGCCCAGCCGTTCAGCGCTTCCATCACCGGGCCGGATTTGGAGGCGGTGGCCATCTCGGACAATTCCGTGCCGAGCGCCGGGAAGTCCTTCTCGAAGCCCTCCGTCCGACCGCTGGCGGTGCTGACGATCGCCTGGACCCTGGTGGGGTCGATATCCCAGCCGTCGAGTGCCACTGCTGTCCGCCTTCCGTACTAGATGTTGCCCTGTGCCCCTGGATGTTGACTGCGCCCTGGTTCTGCGGGCGGTGTTAGATGTTGGCGATCTTTCCGCCGGCGGTCTTGATGGTGCTGCCAGCGGTGCTCTTGGCGTCTTCCAGCAGCTTGTGCACATCGGCCATGATGCCCGCGAAAGCTATACCGGCGTCGGCCCATGCCTGCTCCACACGGTCGTACTGCTCGGCGATGTCGGTGGCCTGGAACTTTGCCTGCAGGTCCGCGGCGTCCTTCTTGCGGGTCTCCACCAGCGCGTTGAGCTTCTTCTTCACCAGGTTCAGGTTGTCCTGGGCCTGCGATGCTCCGCCGTCGGAAAAGGCGAATGAATTCTGGTCTGCCATGATGTTTCCTCCCTCATGCCCGGCCTTGGCCGGAAAGTCTCTGATCGGTGCGTGCGTCTGTTGGCCGCTGCTGCCGGCCGGTTGCCGCTTCACGCGGCGGGAGCGCTAGCCGCGGTTGCGGAAGACGGCGTCGTCCCAGGCTGCCTTGCCCTCGGTGGCGTCGGCGTCGTCGGCCTGCTGCTGCTCGCCCTGCTGCATGGTGGTGTTGACCTCGGACTGGCCCTGCTGGATGGAAACCAGCGACTTCTGCAGTCCCGAAGCCACCATGTTGGCCCGGCCCATGATGCCCTTGAACTTCTCCCAGAAATCACCGGCCGTGTTGCTGCGCATCGGCTCCGGGACGGCCTCGAGTTCCTTCATCAGTGCCTGCAGCTCGGTGTCGGCCGCCGCGCTGGCCTTGCCGGCGTCGACGAACGCGCTCTTCTCCATTTTGATGAACTGGTTGCCGCTCATTGCTCCACCTCCGTGCCCCATCGGGGCTGTAGCTGCCGCTGTCCCGGCGGGCATGGCCCGTCCGCCGAATGCCGGGTTGCCGCCCGGCCGGTTGTCGTGAGGCGGTTCCCCGCCTTTACCATGGAACGCGCTGGCCCATGCCTGCGTCAATCGGCGTTAATGGGTACATCTCCCCATCCTGCGCGGGACAGCAGCGAGTTTGTCCATCAATTGGAGCGATAAGCTCGAGAAGCGACACACCGTATTTCGCACCGCTTGGGAGGAGAGGGATGGCACACGATTACGACAATCAGCTCATCGAGTCCGTGGCTGTCCGGCGGACCCGTCTGGCCACCGCCCTGCTGTACGGCAACAACCCGTTGCAACGGCGGTGGAAGTCCAGCGTGCGCACTTTCTTCTTCAGCGTGGCCATGGCCGCGGTGATTGCTGCAGTCTGCGTCGGCTATTCGTTTGTGACCAACTTGCTCGAAGACCTGCGGGAGCAACAGCAGCAGCGCACCCAATCCGCCGTCGTCCTCCAGATCACTGGTGATTTAGCGGACGACGACGGCGGCGGCGGTTTCCGTCTCACGCATACCCCCCATTCAGGAGCCGCCTGACCATGGCCGAAACCTTTACCCGCGTCACCGTGGCCGGGCCGCAGCGCCACGTTGATGTGCTGCTGCCTTCGCAGACCCCTGCCGGCCTGCTGCTGCCCCAGATCCTGGAGCTGCTGGACGACCAGCCGACGTCCGCCGTCTCGGTCAAGACGCTGATCACTCCGGCCGGTGACCCGGTGCGCGAGGACGCCTCGCTCAGCGACGCCGGGATCGCCGACGGCGCCATGCTGCGGCTGGTGAACGTGTCCGAGGCGCCGCCCGCGCCCGTGGTGTACGACATCACCGACGCCGTGGTGGAGCAGACCGACGACATCGGCGGCCGCTGGACGGAGAAGGTCCGCCGGGCCACGGGGGCCGTCTTCGCTGCCGCGGGACTGTACCTGGGCGTGCACTTGCTGCTCGACGGCGCAGCCACCGGCCTGGCGGCCTCGGTCTTTTTCGGCCTGGCCGCGGTGCTGCTGGGCACGGGCATCTATCTGGGCCGGGCAACAGCCACCGTGCTGGGCCCGCTGCTGGTGGGCACCGGCTGGCTGCTGGCCGTGGGCGGCGTGCTGCGGCTTCCGGCCGGTCCCGGGACGCATGTGCTGCTGGCCGCGGCGGTGAGCGCCGTGGTGCTGGTCTGCGCGGGCCTGATCTCGCAGCGCCCGCGGGCGTTGATGTCCGCCGCCGGGCTGTTGGCCCTGCTCACTCTTTTCTGGGCCGCGTCGTTGGCCTTGTTCAGCACTCCGGTGCAGGCCGCCAGCGTGGCAGCACTGCTCAGCTGCGCCACCCTGGGCCTGCTGCCGCAGATCGCCCTGTCCGTCTCCGGCCTGGCCACGTTGGACGACCGCCGGGCCAAGGGCGGCCGGATCGGACGCACGGACGTGCATGTGGCGATCGGCTCCGCGCACCGCGGGCTCAGCCTCGCCACCGCGCTGGTGGCGGTCTCGGTGGCCGCCGGCTTGTGGATCCTGGGCACGGACACGGCCGGGCAAGCCTGGACCATGCCGCTGGTCGGCTGCCTGGCCCTGGCCACCGGGCTGCGGGCGCGCGCCTTCCCACTGGCGCCGGACCGGATTGCGCTCTACCTGGCCGCGGCAGTGGGCACGCTGGCGCTGGCCCGGTCGGTGTTGGCCTTCGCCCCTGCGCAGGGCTGGCTGGTGGCGGCCGGCCTGTTGGCGCTGGCCGTCGCCGTCGTGATTTCGCTGACCGTGACGCTGCCGGACCATTCCGCCGCGAAACTGCGCCTGCTGGCCAACCGGTTCGAGACGCTGGCCATCCTGGCCTCGGTCCCGCTGGTCATCGGCCTGTTCGGCGTCTTCGCATCGCTGCTGACCACCTTCGACTGACTCAGGCTGGGACCGACTCTATGGAACCGATTTCGCGCAGGGACTTGATTGCCCGGGAACAGGCCGCCACCGGCCATCTCACCGCGGGCCACGCCCATCCGGGCAGCGTGCCGCCGGGTGCCCCGTCGGGGGCTGGCCGCGCGGGTGCGGCGGCAGCGGCCGATCCGTGGAGCTCACCGGCACCGGCTGCCGGACCGGTGGCAGCCGGACCGTTCGAGTCCGATGCCGAACAGCGCCGCCGCCGGCTGCGCAGCCGCCCGGGCGAGCCGTGGCTGGTCCGCACCGCGCGCGCCGCGAAGGGCCTGGTGTCCTCCGACGACTACCCGCAGCGGCTGGTCGCCGCCACCGCCGGGGCGCAGGCCGCGGTGAGCACCGGGCGCCGGCTGGCCGTGATCGGCAGCCGGGGCGGCGCCGGCAAGACCACGACGGCGGCGCTGCTGGCCTCGCTCTATGCCGCGGCCCGGCAGGACACCATTGCCGCCGTGGACCTGGCCCCCGCGGGCGGCACCCTGGCGCTGCGCCTGGGCGTGCCGGATGCGCCGGCCATCGACGAGGCCGCGGCCGTGCTCCAGCAGGTACCTGCTGCCAGTGCCGACGAGCTGCGCCGGCAGCTGGCTTCCGCCGGCGCCAACCTGTGGGTGGCCGGTGAGCGGGCGCTCGGCGGCTATGCCGGAAGCGCGGCGCTGTCTGCGGCCGGCCAGAGCATCTCCCGGTACTGCCCGGTGGCGGTCTACGACTGCGCCACCGGGCCGGGCGAGAATCCGGACACCAACTGGGCCATCGGTGCCGCCCAGTTGGCTGTGCTGGTTGCCCCCGCATCGGTGGCCGGGGTCCAGGACGTGCGTCGGACAGCCGCGGCCTGGGCCGCCACCCCGGAACTGGCCGGCACCGGGCTGCTGGTCGTGCTGACCCAGACCGATGCGAAGGCACCGCTGGACCCGATGTCGGAAGCCAAGGCGCTGGCCCGGGACGGACTCGCCGTGCTGCCGTTGGGCTACGACCGGCATCTGGCCAGCGGCGTGGAGTTCGAACCCGGACTGATGTCCCGCGCCGTCCGGCTGCAGGCGGCGGAGCTGGCCTCCACCGCCTTGGCCCTGGCGATGGAGCACACCGGCCGATGAGCGTGAAGATCATCCACCGGCCGGCCCGCACCACCGCACCGGCCCGCGAGGCTGCCCCGTTCAGCTTGGAAGCACCGCCGCCGATGGCGGAGAAGTCCGGCCGGATGAACGCCATGGCGCTGATTCCGCTGCTGGGCGCCGGCCTGTCCATGACCGTGATGATGCTCTTCCGCGGCAACAGTCTGGCCGCCGTCGGCGCCATCGCCATGATCGTCACCGTGGTGGCATCCATCATCATGATGCTGGGCCAGCGCGGCCGGGCGGCCCGCACCCGGGCCGAGGAACGCGACCGCTATCTGGAGTATCTGGAGGAATCGCGGGCGACGCTGCGCACCGACGAGCAGCGGACCATCACCACAGCCCGCACCAGCAACCCGGAACCCACCGCCCTCTTCGACATCGTCCGCAACAGCCGGCGGCTGTGGGAACGGCGCCGCGGCAACGAAGACTTCCTGCAGGTCCGGATCGGCTCCGGCGAGCGGATCAGCCGGCAGATCACCGTGAACGAACAGGGCCCCGCCACCGCGCAGCGCGACACCTTCATGGACAACGAGGTGCGAATCCTGCAGCGGCGGTACGAAAGGTCGCCGGACCTGCCACTGACCCTGCCGCTGGACTCGGCCGGCAATGTCAGCATCATTGGTTCCCGCGAGTTCGTGCTCAACGCTGCCCGGAACCTGCTCATCGAGGCCTGTGCCTTCCACTCGCCGGAAGACCTGCAGGTGGGCCTCGCGGCCCGCGAAGACCGGCTGCGCGACTGGGACTGGACCCTGTGGCTGCCGCATCTGGCCGACCAGAAGCAGACCCATGCCACCGGCCCGGTGCGCCGGGTGGCGCGCTCCGTGGACGAACTCGGCGCCGTTCTGGCCGACGAGCTGAACCGCCGCGCCGTGGTGGCGGCCGAATCGTCCAAGAACCTCAAGGGCGCCAGTCAGCACCTCCCCCGGCTGCTGGTGTTGGCCGACTGCTACGGCACCTTGCCGGAAGACCTGGTGCTGCCGGACCGGCACGCCGGGCTGGCCCAGCTGGGCATCACCGTGGTGTATCTGGTGGCCGACCGCGGACAGGAACCCGGCGAAGTCAGCGTGCGCGTCAGCCAGGACGGCGCCGCTGCGGACCGCGGCCCGGCAGGCTCCCGCAGCTACCGCGCGCAGGCCGAACGCAGCCAGGCCGGTGCCGGCGCCCGGCCGGGCCGCGCGGCTGGCGACGCAGCAGCGGAAGCTGACGCCCCGCCGTCGGACGCGGGTTTCCTGATCCAGAACTATCGCCAGGATCCGGTGGAACCGGTCGAAGAACGCGGCACCTTGGACGGCCTGGCCGTGGCCACCGCCGAGGCGCTGGCCCGCGAGCTGGCGCCGATGCGGCTTTCCGCGGACTCGCTGGAACACAACACCGCCGCCGGTTCGGACAGCTTCCTGGAAATGCTGGGCCTCAGCCCGGCACTGGACGAAGCGGACATCATGCGGCTCTGGAAACCGCGCAGCGAGGTGGACTTCCTGCGCATCCCGCTGGGGCCGGACGACCGCGGCCGGCCCGCCCTGCTGGACCTGAAGGAGTCGGCGCAGTTCGGCATGGGCCCGCACGGGCTCTGCGTCGGCGCCACCGGTTCCGGCAAATCGGAAATGCTGCGGTCGCTGGTGCTGGGCTTGCTGGCCACGCATCCGCCGGAGTTGCTGTCCATGGTGCTGGTGGACTTCAAGGGCGGCGCCACCTTCGCGCCGTTCGCCGACGCGCCGCAGGTCTCCGGCGTGATCACCAACCTGGCCGACGACGCCAGCCTGATCGAACGCATCTACTCCAGCCTCAACGGCGAGGTGGTCCGCCGGCAGGAAGTGCTCAAGGCCGCCGGCAACATCGCCAACATCACCGACTACCAGCTGCACCGCCAGGAACGGCTGGCCCGCGGCGAGGCGATGGACCCGCTGCCGCACCTGGTGGTGATCATCGACGAGTTCGGTGAGCTGCTCACCGCCCGGCCGGATTTTATCGACCTGTTCCTGTCCATCGGCCGGATCGGCCGGTCCATCGGCGTGCACCTGCTGCTGAGCAGCCAGCGGATCGAAGCCGGCAAGCTGCGCGGGCTGGAAACCTACCTGTCCTACCGGATCGGCCTGCGCACGCTTTCGGAGTCCGAGTCACGCACCGTGCTGGACACCCCGGATGCCTTCCATTTGCCGCCGGTTCCCGGCTTCGGCTACCTGAAGGTGGACACCACCGTCTACACCCGGTTCAAGGCCGGCTACGTGTCCGGCCCGCTGGAAGACGTCCAAGTCCAGGAGGCGCAGGAAACCGCCGACGACGACGGCCCCCTGGTGCTGCCGATGCCCACCTACGCGGCAAGCCTGGCGAAGGCGAACGACGGCGCCCTCTCCGCAGGCAAGCCGGCCCGTACCGGCGCGTCCAAGCGGACCACGGGCCCCACCGTGATGTCCACGCTAATGGACACCCTGGCCCGGTTCCCGCGTGCAATTGATCCGATCTGGCTTCCGCCGCTGCCGGCCGCGGTGGCACTGGATACCGCCGCCGGTTCGGTGACCAGCACCAGCCAGGGCATCCGGCTGACCAGCGGAGGGTCGCTGAAGATCCCGGTAGGCCTGCTGGACGATCCGGCCAAGCAGTGGCAGGGCGTCTGGGAGTTGGACCTAAAGTCCGGCGGCAACGTGGCCATCATCGGCGGCCCGCAGTCGGGCAAGAGCACCGCGCTGCGCACCATCGCGGCCTCGCTGGCCATGACTCACAGCCCGCAGGAAGTAGGCATCTACTGTGTGGACCTGATGGGGAACTCGCTGATCCCGCTGGAGGGCCTGCCGCACGTTGGCGGGGTGGCCGTGCGTACCAACCGCGAGGTGGTCCGCCGGACGGTGGAGGAACTCCTCGCCATGCTGACCGTGCGCGAGAACGTCTTCGAGAAATACCAGGTGGACTCGCTGGCCACGCTGCGCAAACTCTGCGCCCAGGGCCGGATTCCGGAGCTGCCCAGCGCCGACATCGTGCTGGTGCTGGACGGCTACGGCCTGCTCACCGACGAGTTCGAGGACATCGAACCCGCCGTGCACGCCTTGATTGCCCGCGGCGGCGGCTACGGCATCCACGTGGTGACCACCGCCAACCGGCAGAACGAGATCCGGCTGGCCCAGCAGTCCTTCTTCGGTACCAAGATCGAGCTGCGGCTGGCCGACCCGGCGGACTCTTCCTACGGCCGCAAGCTCGCCGAGACCATGCCCGCGGACCGGCCCGGCCGGGCGCTGACCGATGCCAAGCTGTTCGGCCACTTCGCGCTGCCGCGCATCGACGGCGTGGCCGACGCGGACACCGCCACCCAGGGCACCCGGGACATGGTGGCCGCCGTCGCCGCCTCCACCGACGCCCGCGCCATGCGGGTTCGCATCCTGCCGCAGCTGGTGGAAGCCGCCGGGATCGAGGTTCCGCCGCTGCCGGGCTTGCTGCCGCTGGGCCTGCGCGAGACCGATCTGGGCCCGGAAATGCTGGATGTGGTCCGCGGCGAACACCACCTGATCGTGATGGGCGACGAGCAGTCAGGCAAGACCAACGTGGTCCGCTCGCTGGTCTCCTCGCTGGTGGCCCAGTATCCGTCCCGGGACCTGGTCTTCGCGGTCTTCGATCCGCGCCGGGCGCTGGCCGACGTGGTGCCGGACGCCTATTTGGGCGGCTACGCCCCCAGCGCCGCGCAGGCCGAACCGCTGGCCAACGCCATCGCCTCCGAGCTCTCCAAGCGGTCCGCCGGCGGCGACGCCATGCAGGACAGCATCGGCGAGCCGGACAGCATCCCGCGGATCGTGCTGCTGGCCGATGACTACGACATCCTCACCGCCGGCGGCGCCGGGCCGCTGCGGTCGCTGATCGAGTACCTGCCGATGGGCCCGGAACTACAGCTGAACGTGATCCTCACCCGCCGCGTGCGCGGTGCCGGCCGCGGCATGTACGAGCAGTTCTTTGCCGCGCTGCGCGACTCGGGCAGCACAGGCCTGATCCTCTCCGGCGACCGTTCCGAGGGCGGCCTGCTGAACAACGTGCGGGCCCGCCGGCTGCCGCCCGGCCGCGGCCTGCTGGTCCGCTCCGGCGGCCCGGTGCAGACCGTGCAGACCCTGTGGACCCCGATGGAGGCAACTGCCGATGTCTAACACCGTCACCGTCGTCGCCCTCGACGAGCCGAACCAGGACGTGGTCATGGTCTCGCTGCTGGCCGTGGTCCCGCAGGAGTACGTCCGGCAGGCCGCGGAGAGCACCCTGCTGGAAGTGGAGGACGGCAACGGCACCACCATGTTCGCCGTCGAGCTTCCCCGCCTGATCCGGGTGCCCGGCGAGGTCTCCCGACTGCTGGCCGGCGCCAGCGTGGATGCCGTCGAAGGTGCGCCGATCCCGTCCGTCTTCTCCGACGACCCGGACTTCGCCGCCGCGGAGCATCAGGACCTGTGGTGGCAGGAGATCACCATCCGCAACGGCATCCCGGATGGTGAATCGCTGGGCTACCGGCTGGCACAGAACATCGCCGTTCGCTGCCGCGGCGCCGTCGTGGGCCACCAACTGCCCGGATCCGGAGAACAGGGATGACCATGCACGCCTCGGCCTTCGATTTCCACACCGACCGCACCGCCGTCGTCTTCCAGGACAAGCCGCTGGCCTTCCTCTCCCCCGCCCTCACCCGCGCGTACGTGGCCGCGCGCGAATCCGAGCGCCAGTTCGTGGTGATGACCCCCAGCGCCAGCAAACTGACCCTGCCGCTGTACCAGCTGCTGCAGCGCGCGGGCTGCATCTGGATGGCCAGCGCGGCCGATGGCACGTTCTACAACGGCTTCACCGGCCAGCAGTACCGCTGGAACGGCGACGTCTTCGCCGCCGAGGAACAGCTCGCACCGGACTACCTGCAGGCCCCGGCCGGATCCGACGGCGTGGTCCAGGGCCGCGGCGAGATCCTGCACCCGGCCAGCGAATCCACCCGGATTGGCGCGTCCACCGCGGCCCTGTTCCGTGAGCTCACCGGTTCCGAGCCGGCCGGCTGGGGCATCCACGAGCCGGTCAGCGAGCCGTGGGACACCGCCGAACTGACCCGCTACTGCTACGAGAACGCGCCGATGACCAGCAACATCATCGTAGTCGGCCGGCCCCGCCCCGGCACCGAGGTGCCCTCCATCGGCGTGCTGACCGTGACCCGATCCTCTACCGGCGTGCACGAGTCCGTGGAGCTGTTCTGCGAGTCGGTGGACCCGCTGACCGAGGACGAACTGGCCTCCTTCGGCTCGGCCATGCACCGCGCCCACGCCCGCACCGCTTTGGCCGGCCACACCATGCTGCTGGACCAGCTGGCGTTTCCCGCCCGCTTCACCGGCGTCAGCGTCCCGGCTTGCTCGTTCTTCGGGCCGGAGGCGCTGCAGCTGGTCGGCCCGCAGCAGGCCCTGGCCGCAGCCGGCGAGCGCGCCCGGCTGGTGGGTGTTCCGCCCCTTCAGTCCCTCGCCGTCACCTACCACCGCGACCCGTCCGGCGGGCGCCAACATCCGCTCGACGAGTTCACCGAACTGCTTGGAAAGCTGGCCGGCGGAAAGTTCTGACCGCGGCGGTCGCTTCGGGATACCGTTGGCAGAGAACCCAGCGGAATAGAACCACGTGACCGGAGGTTGTCCCAGCGTGTCAATGAACGACGGCGGTGCCTCCTCCCAGCCTTCTGCCCCTGCCGCTGTGGCTGCCGAGGCTCGCGCCCGCCGCGGGACCGGCCGTTTCCGCAAGCAGGGCGGCCGCCCCAGCGAGACCGGCGCCGGCATCGCGTACGGGCTCGCCGCCTACGGCCTCTGGGGCACCCTCCCGCTGTACTTCACCGCGCTGATACCGGCCGGTCCCCTGGAGATCGTGGCCAACCGGATTGTCTGGTCGCTGCTGTTCTGCTTCCTGTTGATCACGGCGCTGCGCGGCTGGCGCAGCTTCCGGGCAGCGCTTACCAACTGGCGCATCTTCGGAACCCTGTCCCTGGCCGCCGGGCTCATTGCGGTCAACTGGTTCACCTACACATTCGCGGTGCTCAATAACCAGGCCATCGAAGCCTCCCTGGGGTACTTCATCAACCCGCTCGTTTCCGTGCTGCTAGGCGTCATCCTGCTCAAGGAACGGCTGCGCCCGGCGCAGTGGGTGGCAATGGGCGTAGCCTTCATCGCTGTGCTGGTGCTGGCGTTCGGCTACGGCAACGTGCCCTGGATCGCCCTGATCCTGGCCCTCAGCTTCGGGTTCTACGGCCTGGTCAAGAACCGCGTGGGCGGACGCGTCGATGCCGTGACCAGCCTCAGCGTGGAAACACTGGTACTGGCCCCGGTCTCCGTGGTGATCATGCTCATCCTGTTGGCCGGCAGCCAGGCAACCCTGCTCTCCGAAGGCGCCGGCCACTTCTGGCTGATGGCGGCCAGCGGCCTGATCACGGCCCTGCCGCTCTTGTTCTTCGGCGCCGCCGCCCGCCGGTTGCCGCTGAGCACGGTCGGCATGCTGCAGTATCTGGCCCCGATCCTGCAGTTCATCACCGCCCTCGTCTTCCTGCACGAGCCCATGCCGCTGGAACGCTGGATCGGGTTCAGCCTGGTCTGGCTCTCGCTGGCCATCCTGACTGCCGACATGGTTGTCGCCCGGAAGAGAGCCCCCAAGGCCCGTGCCGCAACCGCCGGCTTGACGTCGCACTAGATCCCCGAAGGCCCTAGGCGCCTGACCCCGAATGACCCCGGTGGCCCAAGTGGGGTTACAGCTTTGCGGCATCAAGGCCTTCTGGTCTCCGCGTCCAACCGATAGTTTCTGGGCGTTCGGAAGGGCCAGGCACCCACGCATGGCGTCCAGGAGCACATTGCCGCCATGAAGGCCTACGTAGAGTCTGCCGGCGGCACGCCACCGCAGATCACGTCCCACCCGATTGGCTTCGGGTCCGGCGAGTGGAACTGCGTTGTCGGCGAGTGCGAGGGCGGCGGCCGCATGGTGACCGTGGCCCGGTGGAAGGACGGAGCGATCGCCGAGGAGTACATCTGGGCCTAGGCGTCCAACCGAGGCGTCCTCTTCCCTCACGTTTCACTGGCCCGCAGGCGTCCCTGCGGCTAATAGCGGATCGCGTCGATGACCTTCACCCGGACGGCCACCAGCGCGGGGATCAGGCCAGCCAGCGCGCCGACGGCGGTGGCGGCTCCGATGCCGATCAACGCCGCTTCCACCGGGAACGGCGGCAGTTCGCTGATGCCCTGGGCAATCAGATCCTGGATCCACGGGCTCTTCACCACCGCGACGGCGAGCATCACCCCGACCACACCGGCCACGAAGGTCGCCACCACCGATTCGAGCATGACGCCGAAGAAGATGCGCCCCGACGTCGCACCGAAGCTGCGCCTGATGCCGATCTCCCGCACCCGGTACTTGACCGTGACCATGGAGATGTTGAGCAGCCCCACCGCCCCCAGCAGCAGCACCAAGCCGGCGATGCCGCCCACCGCCCACTGAATACCCTCGAACGGGTCACCCCAGGCGGCATAGTCGCTGCGGTAGACCTGCACGTGCGCGGCGGGGAATTGAGCCTGCAGATCGCCGGTGATCGCGGCCGTCAGGCCCGGTTCGGCGTCGACCGGGAGCCACATCTCCAACGCGGGAGGAGGCTCTCCTGCCCCGCCCAGGCCCCAGCGTTCGTACTGGGCGGTGAGCATCATGGCTGCCGGCATGGCGTTCTCGTGGCCATCCGGCGTGACACCGACGACCGTGGCTGCGACCGGCCGCTGCTGGAAAATCTGCACCACCGGGTTCACGGCCAGATCGGGTTCGCCCAACTGGCGGTGGAACGCTTCGTTGATGATCACCGCAGGCGCCAGCGCCGCGGCGTCGGCCTCGGTGAACCAGCGGCCAGTAGCCAAATTTACCCGCCGCATCTCGCCGTAGCTTCTGTCCACCACCGTGGTTTCGGTCGCTATCACGCCATGCGGAAATTGGAAGGAGACCTGGCCGAACGCGCGCCGGCTCGCGTACTCCACGGCGTAGCGTTCCAGCAAAGAGTCGAAGGCAGCCTTGAGAACGGCCGGGTCATCATTACCTGTCTCCGTGAAAACTTCAACCGACACAGTGGCCGCACGGCCGCCGGATTGCTCCTGCGCCTGCACCATGCCCTCCCGGGCCATGTTGCCGAGGCCGACGACGGTGGTCAGCGCCGCGACCGACAGCGCCACCCCGATCAGTGCCAGAAGGATCCTGGTTTTGTGGATGCGCAGCTCGGCCCACGCCTCGACCAGCAGGGCAACGACGCCGGTCATGCCGCCAGCTCCGGGGCGTTGAGGATGCCATCACCCAGCCGGTAGTGCCGCTGGGCCAGCGCGGCAACATTCGCGTCGTGGGTGATGGTCACCAGCGCCGCGCCCGATTCCAGAGCTACTTCGTCCAACAGCGCCATCACGCGCTGTCCTGTCTCGATGTCCAAGGCGCCGGTGGGCTCGTCCGCCAGGATCAGCTTGGGGGAACGCACCAACGCCCGTGCAATCGCGATCCGCTGCTGCTCGCCGCCGGAGAGCTTGTGCGGCTTCTCGCGCAGCCGGTCGCCCAAGCCAACCCGCTCCAGCATCCTCGCGGCCAACCGCTCGCGCTGCCAGAACTGTGTGCCGCGTGCATACAGCAGGGGCGTCATAACGTTCTCCAAGGCGGTGCGGCCGGGCAACAGGTTGAACTGCTGGAAGATGAATCCCACCTGGGCGCCGCGGGCGACGGCACGCTGCTTCTCCCCCATCGAGGAGACCGGCCGGCCGTCGAAGTACAGCTCGCCGGTGGTGGGCACATCCAGCAGCCCGAGGATGTTCAGCAGCGTCGATTTGCCGGATCCGGAACGGCCCTGGATCGAGACATGGTCCCCGATACTGATGCTCAGGTCGATGCCCTGCAGGATGTGCAGCGGGTCGCGGTCCGGGATGTGCACGCTCCGGGTCACACCGTGAAGTTCCAGCAGCGGTGCGCCCGTGGCCGCAGCACTCATCCGCCGATCATCCCGAAGCCGCCCTCCATACCGGGCATCATTTGCTCCCCGGGAGCCCCCGGGATGAACTGCAGAACCATGTCGCCCTCGGCGAGCCCGTCGACGATCTCCACCTGCATGCCGTCGTTCAGGCCCAGGGCGACTGAGCGCTCGACCGGTTCTCCGCCGTCGTTCTCCACCACCCAGACCAGCCCGGTGTCCACAGATCCTTGGACGGCGGTGGTGGGAACAACCACCACGCTCTTCGCGGTTCCGGCGGTGATGTCGATGGTGGCGCCCAAGCCGGCGAAAACCTTGACGTCCGCGGGTACGGCGCAATTGACCGTGCCGGTTGCCGCGGCCGCCGGGGCTTCCGGCCCGAACGGACCGACAGCCGCAGGCCCCACCTGCACCGGCTCCGAGCCACCGTCCGGAGCTTCCCCAACCGTCACCGCCTTGCAGTCAAACGGCGCCGGGCCGCCGTTGACCGTCACCGTGGCCGAGCTGGGGCGGTCCAGCAGCCGGAACTGCTGGTCGGCGGTCAACGTCCCGGTGACCGAGAACGTGCCGGGCGAAATCGTTGCGGCGTCGGCACCGACCGAGACCTGCTGGTCCACCAGCACGGACAACTCGGTGAGCTTGCCAGCCGCAGGGGAAACCACGTTCACGTACGTGTACACGGGGGCGGGCGGCGGGGCCGGTTCCTCATCCGGATCCGGCTCGACCGCCACCAGGGTGGGGTCGGGTTCCACCAGTTTCTGCACTTGGAACAGCGGGTCGCCCTTGGACACGTTCGCGCCGGCGTCGACAAACAGGAAGTTGACTGTTCCCTCGGCGGTGCTGCGCACGGGCACGGCCGGGTCGCTTGCCACCGACCCCTCGAGCTGCACCACATTGGTCACCGTGCCCACTGTTGCCGGGACGCTGGGCGTGACCAACTGGGCCGTGGGCTGCTCAGTGACCGCCTCGGCGCGCATGCCGTCCACGAAGGCGAGCTTGAAGAGTGCGACGGCGATGACGGCGAAAATCGCCAGCCAAGCCACCGGAAAGACGTAGCGACGCAGAGCGCGCATGCGGGATCCCCTCTATACGATGCACGCCACGGCGCACGAGACTGCGGGTCATTCAGGACAATGCCTGCGACAAACTCCGCCTGTGACGGAGGCTACCATTCACCGACAGCGCCGCCGGGACAAGGACACGGCACCCGCCGCAATCGTTACGGCGGGAAACGGCCATCCACCAGCCCGCACTTCGGTATCGATTGATATTCGATAGGAAAGAAGCGATACTCGATGGATGCGAAAGACATATCTGGCGGTCACCGCCCTCAGGATCCTGCTGGTGGTGGCGTTTGCCCTGCTCCTTCTCTTCCAGGTGATGTCGCTGCCGGGCCAATTCGCCCACATGGCGGCGGAGTCTCCGCAGCTGGCCTACCTGCAGTGGCCGTTGACGGTGTTCTCGATCGTGGAGCTGCTGTGTGTCCAGGCGGTGATCGTCAGCACCTGGAAACTGCTCACCTTGGTCAAGCACGACCGGATTTTCAGCAAGGCATCCCTGGCTTGGGTGGACGTCATCGTGTGGGCCGTGGTCGCCGCCTGGATCCTCCTGCTTGGGGTCTTCCTGTTCGTCGGGTTCAATGCCGACGACCCCGGCATGCCGCTGCTGCTGTTCCTGTTTGTGGTTGCCGGCGCGGTGCTCGGGCTGCTGTTGGTGGTCTTGCGGGCCGTGCTGCGGCAGGCCATCACCCTGCGGACCGACATGGACGCGGTGATCTGATGCCGATCGTGGTGCGCATCGACGTCGAGCTGGCGAAACGAAAGATGAGCGTCGGGGAGTTCGCCGAGCGGGTAGGGCTCACTCCCGCCAACGTGGCAGTGCTGAAAAACGGACGGGCCAAAGCAGTGCGATTCAGCACCTTGGATGCGATGTGCCGGGTGCTGGAGTGCCAGCCCGGGGACTTGCTTGAGTGGGTTGAGGAGTGAGCGGCGTCGGCGCCGCGGCCGCCGCTCCGCCGCTTCCGGCGCTCCGGCGTGCCGCATCCGCAGCGGTCCAACTGCTCCGGTTCGCCTGGCTTCAGGTGCAGTGCTGCCTGTTCGCCGCCGCGATTTTTGTCGGCCTCGCGGCGAGTACGGCGGTGCCCCTGCCGCTCCCCCGCTACGATGCCCTGCTGGTTTTCGGCTTGGCCCTCACCGCCGTCTTCTACCTGCTGCGGCTGGAAACGGGCCGCGAGGTGGCGGTGATCTTCGGCTTCCACCTGGTCGGGTTGGCACTGGAATTGTTCAAGGTCCAGATGGGCTCGTGGTCCTATCCGGAGGAGGCTTGGACCAAGGTCGCGGGAGTGCCGCTCTACTCCGGTTTCATGTATGCGGCCGTGGGCTCCTACATCTGCCAGGCGTTCCGCCGGTTCGACCTGCGGATCAACAGCTTCCCGTGGGTTCCGGCCGCGGCACTGGCCGTGGCCGCCTACGCCAACTTTTACACCCACCATTACCTGCCGGACGTGCGCTGGCTGATTGCCGCCGGCTTCGTCGTGGTGCTCTGGCGCAGCCGGGTGCTGTTCACCGTGGGGACGCGCCGGTATGCCATGCCGCTGAGCCTGTCCTTTGTCCTGATCGGCTTTTTCCTGTGGGTCGCCGAGAACGCCGCCACCCTGCTGGGCGCCTGGCAGTATCCGGACCAGTCCCAGATCTGGCAGATGGTGCACGTGGGCAAGTGGGGTTCCTGGGCTCTGCTGGTCAGCCTCAGCTTCGTCCTGGTCGCGGCCGTGAAATCGCAGGAGGGCCGCTTCTACGGCGGGGCCGGCGCGGTGCCCTCCGTTGAACCGCCACGCTGACGGTAGCCTGTTCACACAGGCGCGCCGCTGATGGCCGCCCTGCCATCAGGAGGGGCAATGCGCGGGACCGGCGGCATCACTACTTTGATCTTCGGAATCATCCTGGCCATCATCGGACTGCAGGTGTCCGGCCACGGGGACTGGGCCGGGTTCGGCATCCAAGGCCTGATGATCCTTGCCGTGGCGACGACCGTGGTCCGCGCGGTCCGGGGCCGCAAGCATAAGACCGCCCGTCCGGTCGCGGATCCGGGAAGCGAGATCAACAATCTCTACCTAGGTACCGTCTACCGCGGGCCGCGGATTGTCGCGCCGCCGCAAGCAAAGCACGTTGAGCTGGTCATTGACGACGCTGAACGCCAGCAGTTCTTAAAGGCTCTCGATGACGCAGACCCTCGATCCGCGCCGGGGCGCACCCACGACGGCAGACTCTGAGCTGAGCGCTGCGGTTGGCCTGTCCGCTGCCGGTTTGGGACCATGAAGCATGGTTGACGTCACTACCGAAATAATAATCGGCGTGCCTCGGGAACGTGTTGCCGAGTATGCCGCCGACCCGGACAACGCCCCCGCCTGGTACCAGAACATCGATTCGGTCCGCTGGGAGACTTCCGGGCCGCTGTCGGTAGGATCCAGCGTGGCCTTTGAGGCCGCCTTCCTCGGCCGGCGTCTCTCCTACACGTACCAAATCGTCGAGTTCCGCCCGGCCGAAAAACTGGTCATGCGTACCGCCCAGGGTCCGTTTCCCATGCAGACCACCTACGAGTGGACCGAGGCGGGCAGCCACCGTACGCTCATGACCCTGAGGAACACCGGAGAGCCGGCAGGTTTCTCACGATTCCTTGCGCCGTTCGTCGGCTTCATGATGAAGCGGGCCAACCGCAAGGACCTGGCGCGGATCAAATCGATCCTCGAGTCGGGCCGACCGACCGAACGCTAGTCCCGCAGCCCGTCGACTTCCCGCGGCACCACCACCATCGGCACCGGCAGTGAGCGGAGGACCTTGTGCGCGGTGGCGCCGAGGAACAGCCGATTGTGCTGGGCCAGCCGGCTGGAGCCGACCACCACCAGCTCGCCATCCTCCCAGTCCAGCGAGTCGATGGCCTCCTCGATGTTCCGCCCGTGCGCCACGGTCACCGTGGCCTTGCCCGGGGGCAGTTCCGTGGCAGCCGAGGCGAGCACCGAGTTGGCATGCAGGTGGGCGCTGTGAATGGCCTCGCCGCTGTCGGAATCCTCCCGCGTATCCAGTGATACCAAAGAGACCAGCCGCAACTGCAGGCCGCGGCGGGAAGCCGCGTTCAGGGCCACGTCGCGGGCTGCCTGGGCGCCCTGCCGCTCGCCGATGAATGCGGTCAACCGAGTCAAGGGCTCCGTCCGCTGATAGCCGCGCGGGGCCAGCGCCACCGGAATGGGCGAGGCATGCAACAGCGCATTTGCCACGCTGCCCACCGTGAAGCGCTTGAACAGACTGCTGCTGCTGGCCCCGATGACGATCAGCCGGGCACCAGTTTCCTCACCGGCTGCGATCAGGCCCTCGGCGAAGGAGTCGGCTGACCGCACCTTGAATTCGGCATGCACGTCGGACGGAATCAATTTCAGGGCCTCGCGCCGTGCCCTGACGACTTCCTGCTCGCTGGCGCTGGCGCGCTTGCCTTCGGGGGTCAGCGCGGCATAGGGAGCACTGTCGGCCACCACGTAGACAATATCCAGCCCGGTGCCCTGGGTCCGGGCGATGGCCACGGCCAGCGCCACGGCATCGGCCCCCCGATCGTCCGGCTGGTAACCCACCACATAGCGCATGCGACAACCCCTGTCCCTGTCCATAGACCAGCGGATGCGACGGTTCCGGCACATCCGCATTCGCTGAGGCGACTGTGGTTCCGACTTTAGTCTGCGAGCGCCCACGGCAACAGGGCGGCACCGCGCGGGAGCCGATACTCCCCTTCCGGACGCCCGAAACCGCCCAAAACTCCCCTGAACGACCACGGGGCGGCCACCGAATACCCGTCCGGCAGGACGAAGGGATCCGGCAGCCGCCCCGGCGGGACAGGCGAAGGCTAGGCCGCAGCTACCTTGCGGATGGCTGCTTCCAGCACGTCGAGTGCGTCGGCCAGCAGTTCGTCGCCGATGACCAGCGGCGGCAGCAGGCGCACCACGTTGCCGTAGGTGCCGCAGGTGAGGATGATGACGCCTTCCTGCAGGCAGGCCGCAGCGATCTCCTTGGTGGCCTCGGCGTTCGGCTCCTTAGTGGTGGCGCCGGTGCCCGGCTTGACGAACTCCATCGCCAGCATGGCGCCGCGGCCGCGCAAGTCGCCGATGATGTCCACTTCTTCGGCCAGTTTCCGCAGCCGGCCCATGACCTGCTCCTCGATGTGGCGGGCCCGGGCGCTCAGGTCCTGGGCTTCCATGGTCTCGATGGCAGCCAGTGCTGCCGCGCAGGCAACCGGGTTGCCGCCGTAGGTGCCGCCCAGTCCGCCCGGGTGCACGGCGTCCATCAGTTCGGCGCGGCCGGTGATGGCGGACAGCGGCATGCCGCCGGCAATGCCCTTGGCCATCGTGATGATGTCGGGCACCACGCCGTCGTGCTCGGAAGCGAACCAGGAACCGGTGCGGCAGAATCCGGACTGGACCTCGTCCGCAATGAAGACCACGCCCTTCTCCTTGGCCCACTCCGCCAGCGCCGGCAAGAAGCCCTCGGCCGGGACAATGAAGCCGCCCTCGCCCTGGATCGGCTCGATCAGGATGGCTGCCACGTTCTCGGCGCCAACCTGCTTCTCGATCATGGTGATCGCGCGGCGGGCTGCGTCCTCTCCCTTGATCTCAGCTTCCTCGCGGTACGGGTAGCTCATCGGCACGCGGTAGATCTCCGGCGCGAACGGGCCGAAGCTGCCGGCCGGGCTGGACTTGTACGGGTTGGCCTTGGCTGTCAGCCCCATGGTCAGGTTGGTGCGGCCGTGGTAGGCGTGGTCAAAAGCGACGACGGCGGTGCGTCCGGTGGCGATGCGCGCCACCTTCACTGCGTTCTCCACTGCTTCGGCGCCGGAGTTGAACAGCACCGAGCGCTTCTCGTGGTCGCCCGGGGTCAGCTCGGCCAGCTTCTCGGCCACCGCAATGTAGCCCTCGTAGGGGCTGACCATGAAGCAGGTGTGGGTGAACTTGGCAACCTGATCCTGCACCGCGGCGACGACGGCGGGGTCCGAGGCACCGACGCTGGTGACGGCAATGCCGGAGCCCAGGTCAATGAACGAGTTGCCGTCCACATCGGTGATGATGCCGCCGTCGGCGTCGGCCACGTAGACCGGGACGCTGGAGGCGACGCCACCAGCCACCACCGCGCTGCGGCGGGCAGACAGTTCTGCAGATTTGGGGCCGGGGAAGCCCGCGGACACATCACGCTTCTGTGCAAGCCGGAACTGGGTCGTCTGAGTGGTCATGGTGTGCCTTTCAGGTTGGGGTGGGGATGCCGTAGGCCATCTGGATGCCCGGCGCACGCATGTCACCGCCGCAGACCAAGGTAAAGGCCGTCCAGCCGTTGAACAGCGCGTGCCAAGGGAAGCCGTGCTCTACAGCGAGAGTACGGTTTCCGCGCGAGTGCTGCCTATGGCGCCCCGCACAGCCAATGTGCCATCCCGCCGTGCAATTGGCCAGACATGCAGACGGTGGCGCCCTCCGGCACATCGGCCGGAGGACGCCACCGGGGTAAACGGCAGCCGGGTCAGAGTTCCGGCGCGTGCTCCGCCGGCATTGCTCCATCGTCCTCGGGGTGGCGGTTGAGGTTGACCAGTGCCAGCGCCAACCCTCCCCACACGGTGAGGATGGCGATAATCAACATCACGATCGCTGCGGTGCTCATCGTTGTGCCTCCTGCAAGGTGGGGGAATCCAGTTCCGGATCGTTGGCGGCCGAGTTCCTGCCCCACGGAATCAGCGAGAGCAGGAACGCCACAACGATCAGGCCGCCGGCCATTCCCCAGCCGAAGACACCAACAAACCAGTCGGGCATGGCCGGATCGCCGTAGCCTTCCTGGATCCTCTTGATCACTTCGCTGATCAGGATGTAGCCCAGCACAATCGGCGAGACGATGCCGACCATGATCCGCCACCACAGCCCCAGCTTGATGGACGATACCTCGCTGACGTGTCCGCCCAGCAGCGGCAACTTGCGGAAACCATAGGTCACCAGCAGGACCGTCACCAGGGCACACGCCATGATGCCGAAGTTGTTGACGAACGCGTCGGTGACGTCCAGCAGGTTCAGACCGGTGGTGGTCGGGAACAGCAGGATGGAAATCAATGCCAACGGGATGCCCACGCACCAGGTGGTCTTGATCCGACTCATGCCCAGCTTGTCCTGCACCGCCGCGATGATGACCTCAATGATGCTGATCAGCGAGGTGAATCCGGCGAACACCAGCGAGCCGAAGAACAGCACTCCCAGCAGTCCGCCCAGCGGCGCCTCGGAAATGATGGTGGGGAACGCGATGAAGGCCAGGCCGATCCCGCCGGCGGCAACATCGCCGACCTCGGCACCGGAGCTGAAGGCCATGAAGCCCACCGCGGCGAAAACACCGATGCCGGCCAGGATCTCGAAGCCGGAGTTCGCGAAGCCCACCACGAAGCCGGAACCGGTCAGGTCCGTCTTGTGCTTGAGGTAGGACGCGTAGGTGACCATGATGCCGAAGGCCACGGACAACGAGAAGAAGATCTGGCCGTAGGCCGCGGCCCAGACCGTGGTGTTCGTGAGCGCGCCCCAGTCCGGAGTGAACAGGGCATTCAGCCCATCTGCGGCACCCGGCAGGAACAGCGACTGCACCACCAAGATCAGGAACATGACAAGCAGCAGCGGCAGGAAAATGATGTTCGCCCGGCCGATGCCCTTCTGTACGCCGGCGGCCAGCACCAGCAAGGTCACTACCCAGACGATGATCAGCGGGATCAGGACCATGGGCACAAAATCGAAGCCGATGTTCACGTCCTCGCTCACCTGGAGGAAGGAGCCCATGAAGAAACCGGCCGGATCGTCGCCCCACGCCTCCGTGACCGAGAAGATCATGTACATGGCGGCCCACGCGATAATCACCGCATAGTAGACGCAGATGATGAAGCAGATGGCCACCTGCCACCAGCCCAGCCCTTCGGCGCCACGGGCCAGCCGGCGGTAGGCCAACGGGGCGGACCCACGGTGGCGGTGCCCCACGGCGTAGTCCAGGAACAGCAGCGGGATGCCGGCCGTCAGCAGGGCCACCAGATACGGAATGATGAAGGCGCCGCCGCCGTTTTCGTAGGCGACATACGGGAAGCGCCAGATGTTGCCCAGGCCGACGGCGGAGCCGATCGCCGCAAGGATGAACACCTTGCGGGTGGACCACATCTCGCGCTTGGGCTTGGCGCCCGGCACGGCCTGCGGTGTAGGGGTACTCATGAATGGACCTCAAAGGATAGGGATTTCGGTGCTGTGACGGCTGTTACGCCGCGGACCATCCTAGCGGCGCTGCCCCGGCGCCGGAAACCGCCAAGGCCCGCGCGGTCGCCGTCGAGCGACCAATCCTTTCAGCAAGCAGCTACTGCCCTGCGCCACGGCCGAGGGGTGCCACCGCCTGCATAGTGCACCTGCACAACGATCAGCCGTATAGTGGGAACATGGCTGTCACTCTCGCCAAACTCCTGGCCTCCCCTGCGCTGCACCTGAAACTGGTGGGCACCGCGCAGGGCGATCCGAACGCGCCCATCACCTGGGTGGCTTCCACGGAGCTGGAGGACCCGCTGCCGTTCCTGAGCGGCGGCGAGGTGGTGCTGACCACCGGCCTGCGGCAGAAGACCGCGGCCGCGCAGCGCAAGTTCGTGGCCCGCGTCCATCAGGCCGGCGCGGTGGGCATGGGCTTCGCGCTGGGGCTCACGCACCGCAAGGTGCCGCCGGGGGTGCTGGCGGCAGCCAATGAGCTTGAGCTGCCGGTCTTTGAAGTGCCCTACGAGACGCCGTTCGTGGCGATCAGCAAAATGGTGGCCGATGCGATTTCCGCCGACCACTACAACCGGCTGGAGCACCTGCTCAAGGACCACCAGGCGCTGGCTGCCTCGTTGCTGGGCGGTGGCGGCCTCCCCGCGCTGCTGCGCAAGCTTGCCGCGATGGTGGGCACCGACGTCGTGCTTTCGCAGTACGGCACGCGGCTGTACGGAACCGGCGGCAAGCGCACCAGCTGGCATGAGGTTCCGATCGCCACGGGGCTGAAGGACCGCTGCACGCTGGCGCTGGCCGAACCGTACGAGCGCAACGCCATCGTGGACTACGCGCAGAGCCTGATCAGTCTGGAGTTGAGCAACCAGGCCCACCGGCGCGCGGCCGACCGGCGCTCCGTGGGACAGGTACTGCTGGACGTGGTGGGAGGCGTGCTGCAGGGCGGCGACGCGTCGCTGCGGCTGAGCAACGTGGGGATCGACGCCGGACGGCGGCAATTGGTGGTCATGGTGCAGGTGGCCGGGGCCCAGCGCCGGGCGCTGCCCACGTTGCCGCTGCCGGCTGCGTTCGACGGCGTGGTGACCGGCCTGGTGGATGAGCGGCTGGTGCTGGTGGTGCAGGGCGCAGAATCGGGTGAATCGCCGGGCCGCGAGCTGAGCACCTACCTGCAGGACGCGGGCCTCACCGCAACCGTGGGTGTGGGCGGCAGCTACGCCCAGGCGAACGGGCTGCGCTGGAGCTACTTCGAGGCCAAGGAAGCCGTGGGCCGGGGCGGCCGACTGAATGTGCCGCAGCGGCTCTCGCTGACTTCCCTGCTGCTGGCATCCGAAGACGTTCCGCTGGGCGATCTGGCGGCCGAAGCGCTGGACCCACTCGCCGACTTCGACGCCGCGCATGATGCCGCCCTGCTGCCCACCTTGCAGACCTATCTGGAGCTGAACGGATCGGTAGCCGCCGTGGCGGAGGAGCTGGGACTGCACCGGAACTCCGTTCGCTACCGGCTGTCCCAGATTGTGGAGCTGACCGGTTACGACCCCGCGCTCACCGCGGACCGGGTGCACCTGTGGCTGGCCCTGACGGTGCGCCGGCTGGGTTCCGACTCCGGATCGCAAGGCTAGCTACTTCGGCCACCCTCACCCCTTGTCATCAGAGGGCGCAGGCACAAGGCTGGGGGTCATGGGACATGAGACGCACGAGAGCCGCACGGTGACCTGGCTGGGAACCGATGATCCGCAGCGCGCCGACACGGCCACCATCAACCTGGAACCCGAACGGCTCAGCGCCCACGGTGCCTCGCGCACCGCCGACTACGCCGCGAGCTGGTCCCTGACCACCACTGGCAATTGGTTCACCGAGAACCTCACGGTCTCCGTGCACGGTCAGGGATGGAGCCGGTATCTGGTGCTGGACCGCGCCACCGACGGCAGCTGGCGCGCGGCCACGAAGGTGTCCGGCGACGCCGACCTGCCGGAGCCGGGCATCGACGATCCGGCATCGCTGACCGGGGCGGTGGACTGCGACCTGGGCCTGTGCCCGGCCACCAACACCATGCCGATCCTGCGCCTGGGACTGGTCCACGACGCCGAGGCCGCCGCGGAGCTGACGGTGGCGTGGGTGGAGATGCCGAGCCTGCGGGTGCTCGGCCGGCAGCAGATCTACAGCGGTTCCCGCGCGTACGACGACGGCACCGGCACTGCCGCTGTCACCTACAGTTCCGGCGACTTCAGCGCCGAGCTTGAGGTGGACTCCGACGGCATCGTGATCGACTACCCGGGCCTGGCCACCCGCCGCCGGGATTGACGGGACTGATGGACTGACGGGGCTGTTGGACTGACGGGTTGAACGACGCTAGGCAAGCACCGTCGTCGTCATCGGTTCGAGCCAGTCGGTGCCGCCACATAGGATGGTAGCCAAGCCCGCCTACCAACCGTTCCAGGGAGAAACCATGCCCGAAATGTTCGTGGACAAGTTCCGTGCTCTCGTGCCCAAGTACCTGGACCGGACGTGGACCGAAGACGACGGCATCTCCTACGACGAACTCGAGGGGCTGCTGGGCGAGCACAAGTTCCAGGTCCCGCAGGCGCTGGTGGAGTTCTACCACGCGCTCGGCGGCTGCGAAGACCTGATGGAAGCGCACGATTTCTTCTTCGACCCGGACGAGCTCGAGATCGAGGACGGCTACCTGCTGTTCCTGGACGAGATGGACGAAGAAGCGAACTGGGGTTTCAAGTCCGAGCACCTGGATGTGCCCGACCCCATCGTCTGGATCCGCACCAACGGCCCGAAGCAGCGGTGGCAGAGCGAAGAGGCGACCTTCAGCGAGTTCGTCTTCGACATGTTCGAGTGGGTCTTCGGGGACGAGGAAGAAGAAGAGTAAGCAGCTCCGCCTAGCGCGCCTCCGCCGCCAGCGCCACGCCGAAGCCGACCAGCACGGTGCCGGCGATCCGGTCGATAGCGCGCACCACGGCCGGAGTGCGGAGCCATTGGCGGGCAACATGCGTGCCCCAGATGATGGCCGAGAAGAACACCAGCCCCTCCAGGTTGTGCACCAAGGCCAGCGCGGTGCCCATCAACGCCGGCGAGACATCCGGCGGAATGAACTGCGGAATCATCGCCATGTAGAACACGCCGACCTTGGGGTTCAGCAGGTTGGTGCCCACGCCGGTGAGCCACGCCTGGGCGTATGAACCAGGAGCCTCCGGCCCTGCCGCGGCGGGCACGTCGGCGGGCCGCTTGCGGAACGACTTCCACAGCATCCGGCCGCCCAGCCAGACCATGTAGATGGCGCCGGCGATCTTCAACACAGTGAACGCAGTCTCCGAGGCGGTCAGCAGGGCGGATGTCCCGACCGCTGCCGCGATGCCCCAGAACAAGGCCCCGGTATTGATGCCCAGCGCGGTGGCGTAAGCTCTGCCCCGACCTTGGCTGACGGCCGATCGGAGCACCAGTGCGGTGTCCATCCCGGGCACCAGGGTCAGCAGACCGGCCACCAAGGCAAAGGACAGCAGTGCCTGTTCCACGCTCATCGGCTCACCGCCAGGTCAAAGCGCGCCGCACCGTTGTTAGACCTCGCGGTCCACGACGGCTTCGGCGAAGGCCGTCAGCGCGAACTTCACCGTGCTCTCCGGCAGCGGGTCCAGCGATGCCTTGGCGGCGTCGGCCCATTCGCCGGCGATGGACCAGGCCTTCGCGGTGACCGGGTGTGCGCGCAGCGCGGTGACGGCCTCGGCCAGGGCTTCGTCGGAGGTCAGGTCGGCCTCCACCAGTGCCAGCACCGAGGCGGCGGAAGCATCGCCGTCGGCCGCGGCCTGGCGCAGCAGCAGCACCGGCAGCGTGGGCACGCCCTCGCGCAGGTCGGTCCCCGGGGTCTTGCCCGATTTGACCTTGAGCCCGGTCACGTCGATGACGTCGTCGGCCAACTGGAAGGCAACGCCCACCTTCTCGCCGTATTCCAGCATCACGTTGACGGCCTGCTCGCCGGCGCCGGAGAACATGGCGCCCAGCTGGCCGGAGGTGGCAATCAGCGAGGCCGTCTTGTCCGCGATGACGGACAAATAGTGCTCCACCGGGTCTTCGTCGTCGCGCGGGCCGACGGTTTCGTGCAGCTGGCCCAGGCAGAGCCGTTCGAAGGTCCGGGCCTGGATGCCCACGGCCTCCGGACCCAGCTGGGAGACCAGCAGCGAGGCGCGGGCAAAGATCAGGTCGCCGGCCAGGATGGCCACTTGGTTGCCCCACACCTCGTGCGCGGTCGGGGCGCCGCGCCGGTACGGGGCCGAGTCCATCACGTCGTCGTGGTAGAGCGTGGCCAGGTGCGTCAGTTCAACCACGACGGCGGCCTGCACCACGTCGGGCACTGAGCCGTTGCCCAACTGCGAGGCGAGGATGGTCAGCAGCGGGCGGATCCGCTTTCCGCCGGCTTCCACCAGGTGTTTGCTGGTGGCATCGGCGAACGGATCGGAATGCGCAATGGCCGCGCGCAGCTGCTTCTCCACCCGGGCCAGCGCGGTGGAGACCTCGGGACCGAGCACAGCGTCTTGGGCCACCGGGTCGAATCCGGCCGGCAGGTTCAAGCTGGTGGCAAGGGCGGCGGTTGCTGTATCCAGCTCCGGCGACTCCGGCGGGTTCTGGCCGGCAGGAGTCCAACTCGGTTTAGCGTCAGTCACGGTTCAACACTAACTAATCGTCGGGGCGGTATGGCTGATCGGCTTGCGGCCGCCAGTCTGGTTGGATGCCGGCGGCGTGAGCTGCTCCAGCAGATGAATAACTCTATCCTCAAATCCCTTGCCGCCTGAGTCTGTCAGATTAGCCAGCATCCGCACCACAAAGCGCATCAGCGGCGGGACCGGCATTCCGGTTCGCAGCGCCAGCTTCATGACGGCCGGTTTGCCGATCAGCTGGGCGAAAATCCGGCCCAGGGTGAAGTGGCTGCCCCAGTGGCCGCGGATGATCGCAGGGTAGGCGGACAGCGCGGCGTCGAATCCGGCCCGGCTAAGCAGCTGGCCGCCGGATCCGGATAGTCGGGTGTGGGCGTCGGCAATCAGCTCCGCGGCGTAGCGGGCCGACTCCATCGCGTAGGAGATGCCCTCGCCATTGAACGGGCTGACCATGCCGCCGGCGTCGCCCAGGAGCAGCAGTCCGGGGCTGTAGTGCGGCGTGCGGTTGAAGCCCATCGGCAGCGCCGCGCCGCGGATCTCGCCGACCTGGTTCTCCTCGGTGAAGCCCCAGTCCGCGGGCATTCCGGCGGTCCACTCGCGGAGCACCTGCTTGTAGTCCAGCTTGCCGAAGGACTTGGAGGAGTTCAGAATGCCCAGGCCCACATTGGAGGTGCCGTCCCCCACGCCGAAAACCCAGCCGTAGCCGGGCAGCGGGTTGCCGGCTGCGTCGGGCAGTTCCAGCCAGCCTTCCATCCAGTCGTCGTCGTGCCGGGGCGAGTTGAAGTAGGTGCGCACTGCCACACCCAGCGGCCGGTCGTCGCGCTTCTCGATGCCCAGGCTCAGCGCGGTGCGGGTGGAGTTGCCGTCGGCGGCGAGCACCACGTCGGCGAAGAAGTCCTTGGTTTCACCGGTCTTGCGGCCGCGTTCGTCCAGCAGGTTGGCGCGCACGCCGATGACCCGTCCGTCGTCGTCCCTTAAAGCGGTGGAGACAGAATGGCGTTCCAGCACCACGGCGCCGGCCGCCTCGGCGTGCCGGGCCAGTGCCTCGTCAAAGCCCAGCCGGGTGCGGATCAGCCCGTAGTCCGGGAAGTCGCTCAGTTCCGGCCAGGCAAGCTCAAGCTGCCGGCCGCCGGCGATCAGCCGCAGCCCCCGGTTCCGGCGCCAGCCGGCCGATTCCTCGTGCGGCAGGCCCAGCAATTGCACCTCGCGCACCGCGCGCGGCGTCAACCCGTCGCCGCAGACCTTTTCGCGCGGGAAAGCCGTCTTTTCCAGCACGGTCACTTCAACGCCGGCCGCCGCCAGGTAGTACGCCGCGGTGGCTCCGGCCGGACCGGCCCCAACAATCAGAACTGACATGGCTACAGGGTGCGCCGGCTGCTTTGGTGCTTCAGCGAAGCCTGCGCACCGGTGTTGGCCACATCGTCCCTGCCGGGCTTGGTGGCCCGGTGGACGGCCACGATGCCGCCGGACAGGTTGCGGTAGGCCGCCGCCTGCCAGCCTTCGCCGGTGATCCACTCGGCCAGCTGGTCCTGGTTCGGCCAGGCGCGGATTGACTCGGCCAGGTAGACATAGGAGTCGGGGTTGGACGAGATCTTCGATGCGATCGCCGGCAGCGCCCGCATCAGGTACTCGGTGTACACGGTGCGCCACGGCGCGAAGGTCGGCTGCGAGAACTCGGCGATCACCATCCGGCCGCCGGGCTTGGTGACGCGCAGCATCTCGCGCAGCGCCAGCTTCGGATCGCTGACGTTGCGCAAGCCGAAGGAAATGGTCACCGCGTCGAAGGAGTTGTCCGCGAAGGGCAGCGCGGTGGCGTCGCCGGCCACAAAATCGATGTCAGGGCGGCGGCGCTTGCCCACGCGCAGCATGCCCAGTGAGAAATCGCACGCCACTACATGGATGCCGGCGTCGGCGTATGGCTCGCTGGACGTGCCGGTTCCGGCAGCCAGGTCCAAGACCTTCTGGCCGCGCTCGGCGCCCACCGCCTCCACCACGATCCGGCGCCACCGGCGGGTCTGGCCCATCGACAGCACATCGTTGACCAGGTCGTACTTCGGCGCCACGTCATCAAACATGGCGGCTACTTCATCCGGGCGCTTCTCCAGCGATGCACGATTCACCGCTTCATTGTCTCAAAGACCGGCACCCGCCCGCGAACCCGGGCGGGCGCGCCCGGTGTCCGCAGGCGTTCTCTGCGCGGCCGGGGTTCTCGGCGGGGCAGAGTAGGCTTAATGTCCATGACCTCCGCGCTCTCCCCCTCGTCCGGCCTGCCCGGAACCCGGCCGGCCGCCGCTGCCGTCGGCACGGCCCCTGAGGCGGCGGTGCCATCGCCTTCCGGCATCCTGCGCGGCATTACGGTTGAGTGGCCTGCGGTCCCGGATACCCAGGGACTGCTGGAGTATCTGGTGCGCGACGATGTGCTCTGCTGGGTGCGCCGCGAGGGCGGCCTGGCCGGCTTCGGCGAGGTTGCGCGCTTCACGGCCAGCGGGCCGGACCGTTTCCAGCAGGCGGCCGCATGGTGGCGCGGCCTTCAGACCGGTGCGGACATCGACAACCAAGTGGGCGGCCCCGGCACCGGACCGGTTGCCTTCGGCTCCTTCGCCTTCTCCTACACCTCGGCCCACAGCTCCCGCCTGGTGGTGCCGGAGGTGCTGGTGGGCCTGGACGGGGACCGTGCCTGGCTCACCTATCTCACGTACGACGGCGATGCCCACCTCAGCGCCGCGACCGCCGAGGCTGCGCTGGCGGCGTGGGTGGAGGAAATCTCGGTCGAACGCAGCCCGGACCCGGCCGATTCTTTGGTGCCGGGACAGGTGTCCGAGCAGGCCTACATGGAGGCCGTGGCGGCGGGCGTTGAGCGCATCCAGGCCGGGCACCTGAGCAAGCTCGTGGTGGCCCGGGACGTGGTGGCCAACCTGTCCACGCCCATCGCCACCGCGCAGGTGCTGCGCGAACTGGCCGCACGGTACACGGACTGCTGGACGTATTCGGTGGACGGGCTGATCGGTTCCACCCCGGAGATGCTGATCAAGGTGGAGAACAACGTGGCCCGCGCCCGCGTGCTCGCCGGCACCCTGGACCGCTCCCGGACGCAGAACCAGGCCGGTGAGTCGGACACCGACTACGCCCAGCGGGTGCTGGCCGGTTCGGAGAAGCAGCGGCACGAGCACCAGATCGCCATCGACTCGCTGACCCGCAAGCTGGAGCCGTTCACCACCGCGATGACCTCGCACAGCGAGCCGTTCGTGCTGGAACTGCCCAATGTGTGGCATTTGGCCTCCGATGTCTCAGCTGAACTGGCACACGACGGCGGGCAGCCGCCGTCGTCGTTGGAACTGGCCGAAGCGGTGCACCCCACTGCAGCCGTCTGCGGCACGCCCACCGAGGTTGCCGGAGCCCTGATCCGCGAACTGGAACAGATGGACCGCGGCCCCTACGCCGGTCCGGTCGGTTGGACCGACAGCGCGGGCAACGGCGAATGGGGTATCGCGCTGCGCGGCGCCGTCGTCGAAAGCCCGCAGCGGGTCCGGCTGTATGCCGGATGCGGCGTCGTGGATGGCTCCGATCCGCAGGCCGAATTGGCCGAGACCTGGGCGAAGTTCCGGCCGATGATCGAGGCGCTCGGCCTGCGCCGCTGATAACTATTCGCAGACAATCGGCGCAGCCGATTCAAAGTGCCCCTTGGGGCGACTACGCTGTTTCCCTATAGGCAAATCCTGTAGCCTGTGGTGCATATCACTTGCGACGGATGTGTTCCCGCTACACTTAAGCCGGATTTCCAACGAGACAAAGGTAGTAACTATGCGCAAGAAGGCATCCAAGGCGGTCCAGGGGCTCTCCCTCCTGGCCGTCGCGGCACTCGCTTTGACCGCCTGCGGCGGTTCTGACAACGCCGGCGGCAACGGCGGCACCGGCAGTGCCAGCGGCGCGGCTAGCGACCTGCCCCTGGTTCAGGCCGGCACGCTGACCGTCTGCTCAGATATTCCCTACCCGCCGTTCGAGTTCGAAGAAGGCGGGAAGTACACCGGCTTCGACATCGATCTGATCACGGACATCGCTTCCGAAATGGGCCTTGAGGTGTCCGTCCAGGACGTCGGCTTTGATGCCCTGCAGTCCGGTGTCACCCTGGCCGCCGGCCAGTGCGACCTCGGCGCCAGCGCGATGACCATCACCGAGGACCGCAAGAAGAACATCGCTTTCTCCGACCCGTACTATGACTCGCTGCAGTCGCTGCTGGTTCCGGAGGGCTCGGACATCAAGTCAATCGACGACCTCGCCGGCAAAAAGGTAGGTGTCCAGCAGGGCACCACCGGCGAGTCCTACACCCGGGAGAACGCGCCCAGCGACGCCGAGATTGTGGCGTTCCCGTCCGACGCCGAGATGTACCAGGCCATCCAGGCCGGACAGGTCGACGCTCTGCTGCAGGACCTTCCGGTGAACATCGGCCACACCAAGGACGGCAAGTTCACCTTGGTGCAGGAGTACAAGACCGACGAGACCTACGGTTTCGCGGCGAAGAAGGAAGGCTCCGAGGCCCTGATCTCGGCGGTCAATGATGCCCTCACGACGCTGCGCGACAACGGCAAGTACCAGGAAATTTACGACAAGTACTTCACCGAGTAGTACGCCCTCCGGCCCTCGTCCCCGAGCCTGATCGCCGGGGACGAGGGCCGCCGACTTACAGCTGGAAGGCATCACCAGTGAAACCTTCGACCCGCCGCCGACTTTTCCGCGGGGTCCTCTACGCCATCTTCATCGCCGCCGTGGCGGCCGTTGTCCTGGTCGCCGATTGGCAGGCTATCCAGACGAACTTCCTCAATCCGGAAATCTTCAGCGAGCAATTCCCGGCGATCATTACCACCGCGGCCAAGAACACGATCGTCTACACGGTCATCGCCTTCATCGGCGGCCTGCTGCTGGGCCTGACCCTGGCACTGATGAAGCTCTCGCCGGTCGCGCCCTACCGTTGGGTGGCCACGGCTTATATCGAGCTGTTCCGTGGCCTGCCTGCCCTGCTGGTCATTTTCGGCTTCGCCTTCGCGGTCCCGATCGCTTTCCAGTGGCGTCCGCCGGGAGGCAGCGCAGGTGCGGGCCTGATCGCGCTGATCATCGTCTCGGCTGCCTACATGGCAGAGACCATCCGCGCCGGCATCGAGGCTGTTCCGAGCGGCCAGCGGGAGGCCGCACGCTCGCTGGGCATGAACCCGAGCTGGACCATGGTCTCCGTGGTGCTGCCGCAGGCGGTCCGCATCGTTACACCGCCACTGACGAACGAGCTGGTCATCCTGATCAAGGACACATCGCTGCTCTTCATTGCCGGCATGGCCCTGAACCAACGCGAGCTCACCACCTTCGCGCGCGACGGCGTATCCCAATTCGCCAATGCCACTCCCCTGGTTGCCGCTGCCCTCATGTACCTGATCATTACCTTGCCGCTCACCCAGCTGGTCGCCTGGCTGGAACGCCGCAACAAGAGAAGCCGGTAACCGCCATGACTGAACAATCCCTGCGCCCGGATGCACCCGCCATCGAGGTCAAAGACCTCTGCAAGAACTTCGGCAGCAATGAGGTCCTCAAAGGCATCGACTTCCACGTGAACCAAGGCGAAGTGGTCTGCGTGATCGGACCGTCGGGGTCGGGCAAGTCCACGCTGCTGCGCTGCGTGAACCGGCTCGAAGAGCCCACCAGCGGCACCATCCTGGTGGAAGGCGTGGACATCACCGACCCGGAGACGGACCTGGACAAGATCCGTACCCGAATCGGCATGGTCTTCCAGCAGTTCAACCTGTTCCCGCACCTCAACGTCCTGGGCAATCTCACGCTGGCCCAGCGCCGAGCGAAGAGTCGTGGCAAGGCAGAGGCTATGGACGTTGCCCGGAAGAACCTGGAGAAGGTGGGCCTGGCCAACCGCGAGAACGCCTACCCCGCCCAGCTCTCCGGCGGCCAGCAGCAACGCGTCGCCATCGCCCGCGCATTGTCCATGAACCCGGACATGATGCTCTTCGACGAGCCCACGTCCGCGCTGGACCCCGAACTGGTGGGCGACGTCCTGGGCGTCATGCGCCAACTGGCTGACGAAGGCATGACCATGATGGTGGTGACCCACGAAATGGGCTTCGCCCGCGAGGTCGGCGACCGCGTGGTCTTTATGGACGGCGGCGTGGTGGTGGAGCAGGGCAAGCCTGAGGATGTGCTGGGCAACCCGCAGCACGAACGCACCAGAGCGTTCCTCTCGAAGGTTCTCTAGGCCGGCTCAGCTCAACGGCTCGGCTCAGCTCAGCTCGGCTCGCTCAGGCCCATAGCTACGTCTCAACCAGCTACACCTCAACTCAATAGCTCGGACGTGGGGGGGGGGAGGGGGGGGAGGCAAAATGGCTCCAGCACGGCAAGAAGGGACGAGAGTTGATCGGCGGTGCCGGTAGCCTACACAACCAACGAGCCAGTAGACATGTCGACCACGGAG
>NZ_JBSGTH010000001.1:597253-1007923 GCF_053607305.1 Arthrobacter sp. NPDC055138 | reverse complement strand
CAGAATCCAGTGCTCCGTCCCCTCGCCTCCCGCCCCCCTTCACCCTCCCCCTCCTCTCCACCCCCCCCCCCCTACACCCAGCCCCCTCCCCGGCCCCCCCCCCCCCCCCCCCCCCACTTCTGCATGCAGGCTGCGCAACCGGCTGCGGTCCGTCCGGACTTCCACCAGACTGCGCCCGATCACCGGCTCGGACAGGACTGTGTCCAGCTCGTCCGCGTCCTTGACCAGCCGGTGCTGGACGCCATAGCCTGCTGCCAGCGAGGCCAGGTCCGCCCGGTGCGGGGTGCCGAAGAGGCGCTCGACGGCGGACGCATACGACGCCTGCTCCCCCACCTTCCCGTGTTCCAGGGTCGAGAAGATCCCGCCGCCTGAATCGTTGAGCACCACGATCTGCAGGTCCGGTTCGGGCTCCCCCGGTCCGAGCAACAGCGACCCGGCGTCGTGCAGGAACGTCAGGTCTCCCATGAGTGCCCGGGTCCCGGTTGCCGTTCCCAGCGCGATGCCCGACGCCGTGGCCACCGTGCCGTCGATGCCAGCCAGCCCGCGGTTGGCGTGTACGAAGGCATCCGGTGTGTCGATGGGCGTACCCGCCAAGTCCACGTCGCGGATCGGGTTGGAGGAACCCAGCACCAACCGGCCGCGGGTATTCAGCCACACCGACCGGCCCACCCGCAGCCCGGTCAGTCCCGGTTCGGCGTCCAGCACGTGGATCAAGGCAACATCGGCTGCTCCGGCCGCCTGTCGCCACAACTGCAGCCAGTCGTCCGGGCCCGCACCGGCGAAAAGGGACAGGTCCTCCGGCTCGGAGATGACACGTTCGCGACGCCGCCCCGGCTCGTACCAGGCGACAGGTTCGGGCTGGTACAACGCGGTTTGTACGTCCCGGCGGGCCAGCAGCGCGGCGACCGGGCGGGACAGCGTGGGCCGTCCAAAGACCACAGCCCGCTCAATCTGTGTTCCGAAACGGCCCAGCAGCATGCGGTAGGGGCCAATCGCGTTCGGTCCGAAGCGGGCATTGGAGGACGGCTCCGCCAACAACGGCAGGCGGTGGGCCCGGGCGAAGGCCTCGGCCACCGCTCCGGCGCCGTGACCGGCGACCACCACGGTGCGGCGTTCCTCGGTGGCGTGGACGGCCGGTTCGATCAGGCTCACAGGCCAGATGGTGGCCCAGCCGGGTTCCCCCGCATCCTTTGTCGGCGGCACGTCGCCCGTGGCATTCCCGCCCGGTTCCGCTGCCTCTGGCTCTGGCCCTGGGAACAGGGGGTCGCGGAACGGCAGATTGATGTGCACCGGACCTACGGCGCCCTGGTGCGGGCCCAGGTCTGCCGGCGCCATGAGCTGTCCTGGCGACGGTGTGGCCGCCATCGCGCGAAGGTCGTCCAGCAACGGAGCCAGCGGGATGCCTTTGGCGCTGAGCAGGCTGGTGCGGATGGCATCCGTCGGATCGTCGCCGGCCGGAATGTCAACGGCGGAGCGCACGTGGATGCCGAAGAGGCCGGGTTGGACCGTGGTCTGGTTGGCGCCGGTGCCGCGCATTTCCTCCGGCCGGTCGGCGGAGATCACCAGCAGTTCAACACCGGCGTGGTTGGCTTCCATCACGGCCGGCAGCAGCTCGCCCACGGCCGTTCCGGAGGTGGTGACTACCGGGACCGGGCGCAGCGATCCCAGCGAGAGCCCGAGCGCCGTGAAGGCCGCCCCGCGCTCGTCAATGCGTACGTGCAGCCGCAGCTCGTCCCGGGCTTCCGCCTCGGCGAGCGCATAAGCGAGCGGTGCGCTGCGGGAACCGGGGGCTATGACGACGTCGCGCACGCCGCCCCAGACCAAGGCACTCACGGCCAGTCGGGCGGCTTCCATCGAGCTCAGCTGCGCAGTCACCCCCTCATGGTAAGCAGACGGCCATGTCCGGGTGGACATGGCCGTCTGTTATCTCTTGTCGCTGCAGGCAGTGTCTGGCTGCCGCTTCACTGCTGTGTGGGCTAGCGCTTCACGTGCCCGTTCTTGCCCTTGAACATCTGGATCACGGCCGGGCGGGGCAGCGCCGCGTCGCCACGCTTGGCACGGCGGCCTTCCTGGACGTAGTCCGGGAACAGCGAGCGCTGGGCTCCCCAACTGCCGTCCTCGCCCGGGTGCTGGACCGCGACGAAAACCAGCCCGTCGTCGTCGTGAATCAGCGGGCCGCAGGTCTCGGCATCGATCGGCACAGCCATGAACTGCTCCACCTTGCCGCGTTCGCGTCCTTCCAGCGTGACGCGGAAGAGGGCGTCATTGCGCTGGATGGTGCCGGGCTGGCCGTCGGTGGAAACCCACAGGTTGCCGGCCGAATCGAAGGCCAGGTTGTCCGGGCAGGAGATCGGCTGCACCTGGTCTGCCGGGTAGCCGCTGAAGTAAACGGATTCGTCCACTGCCGGGTCCCCGGCCACCAGGATCACGCTCCAGGTGAACTCGGTGGAGGTCTGGTCGCCGGTCTCGGTCATTTCGACGATGTGGCCGTGGCGGTTGTTGGCCCGCGGGTTCGGCTCGTCCACCTGCGCACGCGTGCGGGAGGTGTTGTTGGTGCACGCCATGTAGATCTTGCCGGTCGCCGGGTTGATCTCAACGTCCTCCGGGCGGTCCATCTTGGTGGCGCCCATCGCGTCGGCGGCCAGGCGGGTGAAGACCAGCACCTGGTCGATGCCCATGCCCGGCACCAGGGAATCGCCGTCGCGGGTCAGCTGGATCCAGTGCCCGGTGCCGTCGAACGCACCGTCGGAGGGCAGCACGCCGGAACCGTCGATCTGGTTCTGCGGCGAGTTGCCCTTGAAGCTGGCCACATACAGGTCGCCCTCGGTCAGCAGGGTCATGTTGTGCTTCTTGTCGCCCTCGCGATATTTGCCCTTGGAGACGAATTTGTACAGGTAGTCGAAACGCTCGTCGTCGCCGGAGTAGGACACCGCGTGGCCGGAGGCCGCGATGGTCACGTTGGCGCCCTCGTGCTTGAAGCGGCCCAGGGCGGTGTGCTTGCGCGGAGTGGACGTGGGATCGAACGGATCGACCTCCACGATCCAGCCGAACCGGTTGTCCTCGTTCTTGCCCTCGGGGCGGTCGGTGTCAAAGCGCCGTTCCGGTACGTGCCAGCCGCGCGACGGGTTGGCCGAGGTCAGCCCGTACCGGCGCTGCTCAGCGGTCGGCGCCGACACCTTGAAGTACTGGTTGAAGTTCTCTTCGCCCGACAGGACCGTGCCCCAAGGGGTGGTGCCGCCCGCGCAGTTGTTCTGCGTGCCGAGCACCCTGCGGCCCGTGGGATCGTCCTCGGTCTTGAGCAGGTCCGAGCCGGCGGCCGGACCAGTCAGTTCGTATTCGGTGTCCATCAGGAACCGGCGGTTCAGCTCGGCGCCGCGGACGTAGCGCCACGGCTGGCCCTTGCCCTTGCGTTCCAGCTCCACCACGGACAGGCCGTGCGCGGCCATCGCCACCTCGCGCTGGCGTTCAACCGGCATGTCCGGCGGGAACATGATGCCCTCGTTGGTGTATTCGTGGTTGGCGAACAGCACCGCGCGCTTGCCCTTGCTGCCCGGAATCTCGATGATGTCCAGGTAGTCGTTGTTGTAGCCGAACTGGCCAGACTGGGACTCCTTGGTCTGGTTCTCCGGGTCGAACTCCGGGGTGTCATGGAACAGCGGGTCGCCCCAGCGAATCACCGGGTCCCAGTTGTAGCCCTTGGGAACCACCACGTCGTCCACATTGTTCGGCACTGCCTTGATGCCGTCGAACTTCAGCTTGCTGCTGTTCCCCGGGCCCTTTCCGGCCTTGGCGGCCGGAGCCAGCCCGACCTGCGCCTCGGCGGCCGCTGCCCCGCCACCGAACATCAGCGCCAGCGCACTTGCGCCGCCCAGCCCCATCATCCGGCGGCGGGAGTACTCGGCCGAGACGATGTCCCGGAAGTAGTTGTTCTCCGACGTGTTGCAAACGCCCTTGGAGCAGGCGTTGTCACACTTGAGCGCGCAGGTCACGGCGCTGCGCTTCCCGGCCACATGGCCCAGCATCGGCAGGTAGCGCTTCTTGGTTTCGGTCACGATTTTCGCCTTCCACATTCAATCGGTCGGTTCCCTCCCTCAGCGTTTCGATTGAAATCGACCGGAAGGCCGAGTGCTGGTGAATTCTTGGCCAACAGTGGGCGAAACACCTGCCCCTCTGCCCCCCTTCTCGCGGCGGGAGAAGCGTTGACCTGCGGTACAACGACAGGGTCAGAACGGTGGTCGTGCGTTCGGGTCGGTGTCCTCATCGTCGGGCAGTTCGATCCCGCCGAAGGTTCGCTTGGGCTTCCCCTGCCCTGCTGCGGCGGAGGTTTCTGCGCTGTTTGCCGTGCCATTGCCTTTGCCCCCGGCTTGGCCGTCGCCCTCGGCTTGGCCTTCGCTCTCCCCCGCGTGACCGCCCTCGGCTTGGGCTTCGCCCCCGGCTTGGGCTTCGCCCCCGGCTTGGCCTTCGCCCTCGGCTTGGCCTTCGCTCTCCCCCGCGTGACCGCCCTCGCCGTCGTCTTCGCCTTCACCACCACCGCCGCCGGCAGCGCGGGGAACGAGTGTGTCCCAGCCTTCATCCGGGAACGTGGTCTTACGGTGGCCCGTCCGCGTGGTCCAGGTGATTTCACCCTTCGGGCCCGCCTCAGCGCTGGATGCACCGGCGGTCTTTGCCGCATGGTGCGCTTTGCACAGGCATTGCAGGTTCTCCAGCACGGTCCATCCGCCGTCTTCCCACGCGATCACATGATCGATGTCGCAGTACCGCGCAGCCCGGCGGCACCCCGGGAACCGACAGTGCCGGTCCCGGATGCGGACGAGCCGTTTCAGCCATTCGGGCGGGATCCGCAGCTTCTTGGCCGCCGCGATGGCTTGGCCTTGGTCGTCAGTGAGCACCAGCAACCATGATTTCGCCAATTGGGAGAGCTGCCGGCCCATGTCTGGCGGAATCGGTCCGTACCCGGCCAGATCGCCCGGCTCCTCGCTGAGCCCCAGCAGCGTGGTCAGCGGCATCGTGACCTGCATCCCCGGCCCCGCGCTGCCGGGCCGCCCCTGCCCGGGCGGAGGAACCACGTTCGTGCCGGCGGCCCGTGCTGAGTGTTCGCCAACCGGCGCCGTCGCTAAGGCGCCCGACATCATGCCAACAACCGGTGCCGTCGGTTCCGTCACCGCTGCGTCGGACAGCAGCAGATCCGAGAACACATCGGCCCGCAGTTGCGGCAGGGTCCGTTCTTCCCCGGGACCTTGGAGGGACCGGGCAGCGGACTGGACCCGATCGAAGACCAGATGGGCCTTGTCAGCGCTCATACGGACCCACAGTTCGGCCATTCCGTCATCCTGATCCGTCACCTGCACGTCCCGGAATTCGTTCGCCCGCCGGTGCCGCTCTGATAGCGGCTCCGGGTGCAACCGGTCGCGCATCCGCCGGGCCCGCGACCTCACGGAGTCCAGGGTGATCTCCCCCGCTCCAGGCAGCACCGCTGCTTCAAAATCCTTAAGACATTCCGCCGGGAGATCGGCGGAGCCCCTGGCCAGGGCTTTCGCCCGTGGCAGGTCCAAGTCGCCGGAGCTCATCGCATGGAGCGTTCCCGGTAAGTTCGTGCAGATCTGCCGGGCGTCTGCCAGCATTACCCTCGCTGCGGCGTCCCCGGTGGACAGATGCGCCGAAATCTCCTGGGGCGCGAACCGGGAGAAGCCTTCTGGATCCCGGTCGCCGCCCTGTCCCGTCCGCAGCTGCGCGAAGCGGTTCAGCGCCTGCACTCGGCACGACTGCACCCAAGCTTCCACCCGAGCGGCAGCCTTCAGGTAATCGATCGCCTGCGCATCGTCCAGCGCCGCAGGGTCCAGTATGGCGAGCAGACTGGCCAGCTCAGCCGGCACACCTGCGCCGTCCTCCGGTATCAACGGATCATCGCCAGCGACTTCCGGAGCCGAGGACGCAGTGCTATCCGCTTCGGCGGCCAACTGTGTTGCGTTGGCGGCAGGCCATTCAGCGGCGGGGTAGCCTTCCACAGCTCCTGGCGACACGCCATAGCGGCGCAGGAGTGCATCCGCCAGAACGTGCTGCAGCAGCGCCTCCAGCAGCGAGCTATCCGGACGCGCCGGAACACCAAGATCCATCACCAGTCCCTGACCCGGAACCGGAAGCTGAAGCTCGATGCCATCGCTTTCCATGGACTTACGCTATCGGCCGCCTCGGACGTTTTAGCAGCCGAACAATGGGCTCCTTGGAAACGGGGTCGGGAGACGGGAGGAGCGACTTCCCGCGTTGAGACCCATAAACCACCGTTCCTACACAGGACGCTGGCTCCTAGCTGCTCTGGGCCACATGGTCACTGCCCGCTCGATGCCTACGCCGCCCGCCCGAGGCCTTCGCCGCCCGATTCCTTCGCTACTGGCGCCGATTCGGTCTTGGCTCAGCAGCGGGCGGGTCACGGCCCCAGCAGCGGCAAGATCACTGCTCCAGCAGCCGGTAGGTCCGGGCCAGCCGGTCCAGCCACCACTGCCGGCGGTCCTCCGGTGCGGCGAAGCGGTCCAGCAGTGCCGGATCTGGCACCACCTCGCGCACCGGCAGCCGTCCGGCCTCCGGCACCAGCGATTCAGTGGTGACGTCGCCGCCCATCAGGGACACCGTCGCCAGGCCGCAGGCGTATGGAAGCTCCGGCAGCGCCGCGGCCAGGGCCACCCCCGCGCGGATTCCTACCGAGGAATCCAGGGCAGAACTGACGACGGCGCGGAGCCCGGCTTGGGCGACAATGTCCAGTGCCCGGCGCACTCCCCCCAGCGGCTGCACCTTGACCACGATCAGGTCGGCTGCCTCTTCGCGGGCCACCCGCAGCGGGTCGGATGCTTTGCGCACGCTCTCGTCAGCGGCGATGGGCGTGTTGATGCCGCGCCGGCGCAGTTCGGCCCGGACGGCCCGGAGCCCGGCAATATCCGGCACCGGCTGCTCGGCGTATTCCAGCGAGTACTCGGCCAGCCTGGTCAGCGCGTCGACGGCCACCGCGACGTCCCATCCGCCGTTGGCATCCACCCGCAGCACCGCGTCGGGAGCGGCGGCCCGCACAGCGGCCACGCGGGCCACATCCTGGGCGATGTCCTGCCCGGTCTCGGCGACCTTGATCTTCACCGTCTTCGCCCCGTCGTAGCGCGCCAGCACGCCGGGCACCTGCTCCGGCGACACCGCGGGAACGGTGGCGTTCACCGGAACGCTGTCACGGACCGGGGCCGGGAAGCCCTGCCAGCCCGTCTCCACCGCAGCGGCCAGCCACGCGGCGGCCTCGACGTCGTCGTACTCAAGAAAAGGCGAGAATTCCGCCCACCCCGCCGGACCTTCCAGCAGCAGCACTTCGCGCTCCGTCACCCCGCGGAAGCGGACCTTCATCGGCAGCGCTACCACGCGTGCGGTGGCCAGCAGATCGGCGAGCTCGGGCAGATCGCGGTGTCCGGAAAGGTCAGGAAGCTGGTGCGGTATCATCAATCCCACTGTACGGCTGGCGCCCCCTCCCCGGATGCTGCCAGCATTGTGTGCGACCCTTGAATCGATGACTTCGCAGCGTTCCAGCCTCCGCCCACGGACCGCCTCCCGCCGTCCGGCAGCGCATGCTCCTGCCCTTTTCTGGTTGGGGGCGCTGCTCTGCGCGGGCGCGTTTGCGCTCAACTACTACGCCTTCGTCCGGACCACCACCGGGCAGTTTGCGGATGAATCGGCCTGGGCCGAGGCCGAGTCCGGCTGGCGGCTGGGCCGGGGCGTGTTCTTGGACTTCCTGGACCTGCTGCCGGACGTCTCCGTGGCCGTGGCGGCCGCCGTGCTGCTGGTGGTGGCCTTGGTACGACGGCGGTGGTTCCCCGCTGTGATCGGCGTCGGCGTGGTCGCGGCGTCGGCAGCCACCACGTGGATCCTGAAGAACTTGATCCTGGACCGGCCCGACCGTGGCGTGCCCACGCTGGAACACAATTCGTTGCCATCCGGGCACACGACCATCGCCGCGGCCGCTGCCCTGGCCATCTTCCTGGTGGTATCGCCGCGCTGGCGCCCGTTCGCCGCGGCGGCGGGTGGTCTGTATGCCGTGCTGGCCGGCGCGGCAACTCTGATCAATGGCTGGCACCGGCCGTCTGATGTGGTCGCTGCCTTCCTGGTGGCCGGATTCTGGGCCTTGGCCGCCGGTCCTTTGGTGCTGCGGCGCGGCAACGACTGGAACGTCTGGTCGGGCTACGGAAGTTTTTGGGCGGCGTCCGTCTGGTGGCCGCGGCTGTGCTGGCTGCTGGCCGTGCTGGGCATCGGCATGGCCGCCGGCCTGTACCTGCTCGCGCAACAGCTCGGTGCAGCAGCTGTTCCGGGCGAGGGCCGGATCCCGTTCTTCTTCTGGGCCGGCATGGGCATGATCGCCGGCACCGGCATGCTGCTGAGCGCCCTGCTGACGTGGCTGTTCGGCTTCCAGTCCCGCAGGCACTAAGCGGCGCAAGGATTTAATGCCGCCGCTACCTTGAACTGAGCGGCTGCTTCTGGCTTACCGGCCGGGTCCTCGGGATCCAATAGCCCAGGGCGACTGCGCCCAGGATGGCGAGCCCCGCCGTCGTCCATATCCCCACCGAGAGGGACACGAGGGCGGTGACGGCGCTGAGCAGCGCGGGGCCGCCCATGACGCCGGAGTCCGTGACCAGCCGCCACAGGCCCAGGAACTGAGGCCGTCCCGACGCCGGAGCGTGGTCGGCGCCGAGCGTCATCACGATCCCGGAGCCCATCCCGTTGCCCACGCCCATCAGCAGCGCAGCGAGCAGCAGCGCGGTGAAGCCGGTGGTGAAAGGGATCCAGATGAGGCCCGCGGCCATGATGGCCATGCAGGGCACCGCCGTCCAGATGCGGCCTTTGACGTCCATCAGCTTGCCCGCCGGGTAGAACAACAGCATTTCCACTGCGCCGGACATGCCGTAGATCAGCGACGCCGCCGACGCATCCAGGCCCAGATTCTCGGCCCAGAGCGGCAACACGGCCTGCCGCGACGCGCGGACGGCCCCGACCAGCATCACCCCGATGCCGATGGTGGCGAAGGTCCGCCAGTGGCTGTCGAGGATGCTCCGGATGGTTACCGGCGGGGCGTCCGGCGCCGTCGTCGTCGCCGGTTCGAAGTCGGGCACGGTCAGCGAGAGCGCCGCCGCCAGCACCATGGTCACCGCGCCCAGCCAAAACGCCGCGGGGATGCCGCCCAGCGCGATGGCCGCGGCGGCCAGGAACGGTCCGGCGAAGATGCCGATCCGGTGGGTGCCGCCGAGGGTGGACATGGCGCGGGCGCGCAGGTGGTGCGGCACGGCAGCGGTTAGGTAGGACTGCCGGGCCAGGTTGAACACGGACCCCGCCATCCCCACCATGAAGATGGCCGCGGCGAAGACCGGCAAACTGGTGGCGGTCGCCCCGAGCACCATGGCCGCCATCGCCCAGACGGCTGCCGCGACCAGCGCAGTCCGTTCGCCGAACCGTGCCGTGAGGGACGACGCCGGCAGGTTGGTCAGCAGCGAGGCAAGCCCGACGACGGTGGTCATCAGGGCGGCCACCGCGAAGCTGGCACCGAGGTCGTGGGCCCGCAGCGCGATCACAGGGGAGATGGCGCCCATGCCGACGCCGTACAGCACCGACGGGCCGAAGGCCGGGAGCGCTATCTGGCGGAGGCTGAATTCGCCTGCGTCGCTCACCTGTTGGCTTTGAGCCGCTGCAGCAGGGAGCGGGACTGCACCGGGCCGTAGGGCAGGATCGGGATGGCCTTGGTGGCGTCCGCGGGCATGTCCCGGCTGGCCTGTTCCCCCATCCGGACGGCCAGGGCCATGGTCTCGCACATGTTCTTCACGAAGGCGTCGCTGACGGTCTGGCCGTGGCCGGGCACCAGCACGTCGTACTCGTGGCGCAGTCCGGAGATCCGCCGCAGCGTCTCAACCCAGTCGCGGGGGTAGGAGTCCTCGAAGGCGGGCGGCGCGCCTTGCTCCACCAGATCGCCGGCGAACAGTGTGCTGGGCGAGCCGACCAGCAGGTCGCCGTCGGTATGGCCCAGGCCCAGATGGAACAGCTTGACGCTGACCCCGCCCAGGTCCACGGTGATCTCCGTGTCCACCAGCCTGGTGGGAATCCTGATTGCGGTGTACTGGCCCTCGCCGGCTGCCATTTCCGGTTCCGTCTCCGCGACGGCGGCTCGTTGCAGCGCCCCATTTTCGGCGATGTCGTTGGCACAATTGCGGTGCGCGTAAAAATCCTGCACGCCTTGGGCGGCGAAGTAGTCGTTGCCGAAGACGTGATCATAGTGGAAGTGCGTATTGACGACGGCGAGCGGCAGCTTGGTCAGTCGGCGTACCGCGGCGTAGATCCGCCGGGCCTGGCGCGGGCCGGCACCGGTATCCACCACCAGGGCCTTGTTCTTGCCGATGACCAGCCCGCTGTTGAGCAGGTACTCCGGGGTCCGGATCACATAGTTCCCGGGCGCAACCTGCACGGTTTCCGCCGGTTCGCCGGTCGTGTCCTCTGATCGGGCGGCATCGCTCATCCGGCCGTCATCCTCCATCGCCTCGCACACCGGCCGCGCAGATGGCACGGCCCTTTCCTGCTACCGTACCGCGCCGGCCCCTTCGGCCGAACGGTGGCGCACAAAGAGGTTGGGTCGCGGCTTCCGGCCGCGGCCCACTCACGACTGGCCCCAATTATCAGTACTCGTGGGCGTGGCGGATTTCCTCGCGGATTTCGCCGAACGGCACGGAGTCGTCGACGTACGCCTGCACATGCTTGGACCCCATGCCGCGGATCGAGATGCCGTGTTCCCCATCGGCAACCGATTCGAGGAACACTGGCCGGAGCGCCTCGGCATGGTGTGCAGACAACCCGGAGAGGTACTTTTGGTACGGCTCTGGCAGAGTGATCATGCCTAAGCGTAGCGCCGGCAGATCGGGTCAGCTAGGGAAATTTTCCGCAGCTTTCCCTCGGCATTGGCGGGAAGCCCGGGCCCGCGATCAGCTCGCGGGCCCGGCGTCCGTCAGAGATCGGCGAGCACGCTGCCGGGGTTTTCGATGGCATCCGCGACGTAGCGCAGGAAGCCGCCGGCCGTGCCGCCGTCGCACACGCGGTGGTCGAAGGCCAGCACCAGTTCGGTGACCTTCCGGATGGCCAGCTCGCCGTTGACCACCCAGGGCTTGTCGATGATCCGGCCGACGCCGAGGATCGCCACCTCTGGGTAGTTGATGATGGCCGCGCTGCCGTCCACACCGAAGACGCCATAGTTGTTAAGCGTGAAGGTGCCGCTGGTCAGCTCGGCGGGAGTGGCCTTGCCGTCACGCGCGACGGCGGTGAGCCGCCTGATCTCGGCGTCCAGTTGGCGGGCGCTGAGCTTGTGCGCGTTGCGGACGCTCGGCACCATCAGCCCGCGGTCGGTCTGGGCGGCGAAGCCCAGATTGACGCCGTCGAAGCCGACGATCTCCTCGCCTTCCAGCCGAGTGTTCAGCTCCGGGTACTTGGCCAGGCCGGCCAGCACGAACCGGGCGATGAAGGCCAGCAGCCCCGGGGTGTTCTCCGGGTCGCGGCGCTTCAGGTCGGCGCGCATTTGCAGCAGCGCGGTGGCGTCCACGTCTACCCAGACCGTGGCTTCGGGGATCTCCATGCGGCTGCGCGACATTGCCTGCGCCACCGTCTTGCGGACGCCCTTCATCGGCGTGCGGGCCGAAATTCCGAGGCCGGTGCGGGCGTCGGTGCCCATAGAGCCGCGGGTCTCCACGCGCTCGCTGGCGCTCGCTTGGTCGACCACCGCGGCGCGGTCGGCGCCGAGTAGAGACCGGTCGACCGCCGCGGCGCCGGCGAGTGCGGCCTCGACGTCCTTGCGCAGAATCATCCCGTCGGGGCCGGTGCCGGAGATGTCGGCCAGGCGAAGGCCGGCGTCGCGGGCCAGTTTGCGGACCAGCGGCGAGATGACCAGCGGGGCTGAGCCGATGTTGCGGGTCTCCACGCGGGTCTCCACGCGGGTCTCCACGCGCTCGCTGGCGCTCGCTTGGTCGACCACCGGGGTGCTCTCGGTGGTCGAAGGAGGCGCGCCAGCGCCGAGTAGAGACCCGTCGGCCGCCGGAACGCTTGCCACGGCGACGCGGCCGGTCTTGGGCTTGCGGGTGCGCTTGGAGCCGGCCGATCCGCCGGGGGTCCCGTAGCCGATCAGCACGTTGCCGGAGCCGGACTCAGCGGCTTCCCGGTGGGCCGCGTCCGGATGGGCGGGCTCCTTGATGCCGGCTCGTTCCTCGGTGCGGTAGGCCTCGCCGTCGGGGTGGGCGGGAGCCTCCCCCGCCCGCGGTACCGATCCGGCGGGACCCGAAGCACCGTCGTCGTGCACGTAGCCCGGCGCATCCACCGAGATCAGGGGCTTGCCCACATCCATGGTGTCCCCGGCGGCACCGTGCAGCACGGCGACGGTCCCGGCGTAGGGGCTGGGCACCTCCACCATGGACTTGGCGGTCTCCACTTCGGCCACCGGCTGGTCCACGCGGATCTCGTCGCCCACCTTGACCAGCCAGTTGACCAGCTCAGCCTCGGTCAGTCCCTCGCCGAGGTCCGGCAGCTTGAATACTTGTCGCGTCATGGCTACGCGTCCTCCCACTGCAGTTCGTCCACGGCGTCCAAGATGCGATCCACGCTGGGCAGGTAGAAGTGCTCCAGCTTCGGCGCCGGGTACGGAATATCGAAACCTGTCACGCGCAGCACCGGGGCGGCGAGCGAGTGGAAACAGCGTTCCTGCACCCGCGCCACGATCTCCGAGGCGACCGAGGCGAAGCCGGGGGCTTCGGCCACGACGACGGCGCGGCCTGTCTTGCGCACGGAGGCCATCACCGTCTCGTCGTCGAATGGGACGATGGAGCGGATGTCGATGACTTCCAGCGAACGCCCTTCCTCGGCGGCGGCGGCCGCTGCCTTCATCACGGTGGGCACAGACGGCCCGTAGGTGATCAGCGTGGCGTCGGTTCCCTCGCGGGCGATGACGGCGCGGCCAATGCTTGGGTCGGCGGGCGCAGCCGTCGGCTCCGGTCCGTCAGCGCGGTCCAGCGCCGGGGTTCCCCAGCGCGACTGCAGGGCCTCAAGGTCCAGCTGCTCCTTGGAGAAGTACAGCTTCTTCGGCTCCAGGAACACCACCGGGTCCGGGAAGCGGATCGCCTCGCGGAGCATGGTGTAGGCGTCCTCCACGGTGGCCGGGGCCACCACGGTCAGCCCGGGGGTGTGCGCGTAGTAGGACTCGGAGGAGTCGCAGTGGTGCTCCACTCCCCCGATCCCGCCGGCGTACGGAATCCGGATGACCATCGGCAGCTTCACCTTGCCGCGGGTACGGTTGGGCATCTTGGCCACATGCGAGACCACCTGCTCGAACGCGGGGTAGGCGAAGGCGTCGAACTGCATCTCCACCACCGGGCGCAGGCCGTTCATCGCCATGCCGATGGCCATGCCCATGATGCCGGATTCGGCCAGTGGGGTGTCGAAGCAGCGTTCCTCGCCGAATCGTTTAGTCAGCCCGTCGGTAATGCGGAAAACCCCGCCCAGCGGGCCCACGTCTTCGCCGAAGACGACGACGGAGCCGTCGGCTTCCATCTCATCGGCCAGGGCCGTGTTCAGCGCCTTGGCGAACGTCATTGTTGTGCTCATGGTGTGTCCTTCGGTGGGCGGCGGTCAGGCCGACTCGCGCGAGAGTTCTTCGCGCAGCATGGCGGCCTGCTCGCGCAGCTGGCTGGTCTTTTCGGTGAAGACGAACCGGAACAGGTCCTCCGGGTCCACCTCGGTCTCGGCATTGAGGCCGTCGCGCATCTGGGCGGCCACGGTTTCGGCCCGGCCGGCGATCTCCTCTTCCAGCTCCTCGGTCAGGACGTTCAGCTCCTTCAGGTAAGCCCGCAGCCGCACCAGCGGGTCCTTGGGCGCCCACTCGGCCACTTCGTCGTCGGTGCGGTAGCGGGTGGCGTCGTCGGCGTTGGTGTGCGACTGCATCCGGTATGTGTGCGCCTCCACCAGGGCCGGGCCGCCGCCGTCCCGGGCGCGGTCCACGGCCTTGCCCAGCACGGCAAGCAGTGCGGCGGTGTCGTTGCCGTCCACGCGCTCGCCCGGCATGCCGTAGCCGATGGCCTTGTGCGCCAGCGACGGCGCCACAGTCTGCTTGTTCAGCGGAACGGAGATGGCGTACTGGTTGTTCTGCACAAAGAACACCACCGGCAGGTGGAACACGGCGGCGAAGTTCAGTGCCTCGTGGAAGTCGCCTTCGCTGGTGGCCCCGTCACCGCAGAGAGCGACGACGACGGTGTCCTCGCCCTTGAGCTTGGCCGCGTGGGCCACGCCCACGGCGTGCAGCAGCTGGGTGGCCAGCGGCGTGGCCTGGATGGAGACCTTGTGCTCATACGGGTCATAGCCGCCGTGCCAGTCGCCCTGCAGCAGGGTCAGGGTCTGCACCGGGTCGACGCCCTTGGCGATCACGGCCACGGTGTCGCGGTAGGTCGGAAACAGCCAGTCGTCCGCGCCGATGCAGAGCGCGGAGGCCACCTGGCAGGCCTCCTGCCCGTGCGAGGAGGGGTAGACAGCCAGCCGGCCCTGGCGGACCAGAGCGTTGGCCTGGTCGTTGACGCGGCGGCCCACCACCAGCTCGCGGTATGCCTTCAGCAGGGCTTCGCCGTCGGGCAGCGGGTACTTGTCGTTGTGCACGTGCAGGCCGTCCGGATCCACCAGCTGCACGGGCTGGCCGGAGGGCAGCATGTAGGCCTCGGCGGTGACCGGATCGTCCATGCCGGCGCGGCGGGACGGATCGGCCATCGATCCCTCGATCGGGTTACCGGTTGAGATAGTCATGGTGTCTCCCTCGAATCCTTGGTCGGCCGCGGCGGTGGTGCCGCCCCTGCCGGGCCGCCCGGCCATAATGCGGGCGCGTCTGCCCGAAGAAACTGTGTAGCTTTAGTATGGGATTGGGCTACTTTTCGTATCCACTTCTGCGGCAAAGCGTGGATAATCTGCCTGATTGGCCGTACGCTTGGAGACAAATTGTAAGTGTGAGCTGGATAACCCCACGAGGTGTAGACGTATGGCAGAGGCCGCCGCGGTGAAAGTCCCGCAGTTGGACGAGATTGACCGTCGGATCTTGGCGGAGCTGACCCGGGACGGCCGGCTGTCCGTGACCGCAGTGGCCGAGAACGTGCACATCTCCCGCGCCCACGCCTACTCGCGGATCTCCCGCCTGACCGAGGCCGGCGTGCTGACAAAATTCACCGCCTTGGTGGACCCGATCAAGGCCGGCTTGAAGGCTTCCGCCTACGTGACGTTGAAGCTGCGGCAGCACTCCTGGCGCGAGTTGCGCGAGGCGCTGCGGTCCATCCCCGAGGTGCACCACATTGCCTTGGTCGGCGGAAACTTCGACGTCATCCTGCTGGTCCGCGCGGTGGACAATGTGGACCTGCGCCGGGTCATCTTCGACCAGATCCAGTCCATGCCCGGCATCCTGGACACCCAGACGTTCCTGGTCTTCGAGGACCTGGATACCCGCTGACCCGGCCTGCAACGTCAGCGGTCGCTGCGCCTGCTGTCAGCCGCCCTCGCTCCGGCGCGCCTCGACCTCGTCGATGTTGCCCGTCTCGACGTCGCCCGCACGCTCGTAGACCAGCCCCACCGCGCCCTTCTCGAAGGTGCGGGCCGGGCCGACCAGGCGGAACGACGCCGGAATCGTGCCGGAGCCAAAGAGCCGCTTCCCGCTGCCCAGCGTGAGCGGATAGAGCCACAGGTTGAGGCGGTTCACCACGTCCTCGGTGAACAGCGACTGCAGCAGGTCGCCGCTGCCGAAGAGGTGCACCTCGTCATGCCGTTCTCGTAGGTGCGCGGCCGCCATCGCGTTGGGCAAGGCGGTGGTGCCCGTCCAGGACGGCTCGCTCAGCGTGGTGGATACGACGTACTTCGGCACCGCGTTGAATTTCACCGCGATCGGAGAGTCCTCGCCTGCCTTCGGCCAGTAGGCCGCGAAGATGTCGTACGTCTTCCGGCCGAGCAGCAGCGCGTCGATGCGGTCGATCACGGCGCCCATCGCTTCCCCGGATTCGTCGTCGAAGAACGGTGCCTGCCAGCCGCCATAGCCGAAGCCGTCCTCCTGGTCCTCCTCGACCGCGCCCGGCGCCTGGTACACGCCGTCCAGGGTGAGGAACATGTTGGCCACGATGATGCCCATCGGTCATCCCTCCTCCGGCGCTGGGCGGCTGCCCGACGCGCCGTTTCCATCCTGCTCGCGCCGCCGCACGGTTGTCCAGAGCCCCGGCGCGCCGCGGCCGCGCTCGCATGACCTCCATGGCAGCCTGCGCAGTCCGGCGTGTTTGCCAGTGCCCGCGGGCTAGTGCCGGTAATCTTCGAAACCAACGAGCCCGTTAGCGGCTAAGCCCTTACTCCGAACGCAACGACAGACGGAGCCCTATGAACGCCGACGACGTCTGGAACCGCGCGTTGGATTACGAGTACGACGGTCCGCTGGCCGAGGGCGACCGTGCGTTGCGGGATCTGCTGCTGCTGGACGGCATGGTGCAAAACGGCGGCTTGCTCCATGCCGTGGAAGGCCTGGAGCCCCCAGAGCTGGCCGCCGCTCTGGCTGGCTACCGCTGGTTCGGACTTGAGGTGCTGGCGGACGGGATCGCAGCGACCGCAGCCGAGGCCGCCCAAGCCGAGACGCTGGCGCAGCAGGAGGCTTTGGAAGAACGGGCCAATGACCTCTACTACGGAGAGCACGGCAGCGACCAGATCGACCCAGCGTTTGGCGCCAAGTTGGCCGAACGTCCCGACGCCTTCGCGGCGACAGCCAGGTAATGGCGACAGCCCAGTGGGATCAGCCAACCGGCGCCGCCCCCCTGACCGGCGCTGAAGATTTCGCCAGACCGGTTATCCGCCGTTCCCGTCCCTGTCGGCTGAGTCACGCGGGAAACGGCCAGGCTGCACCAGGTTCTGCGGTGTTTTGCCGGCTGCGACAGCCGCAAACTGCTGCTGGAGGAGGCGGACGATCCGCGGTTCAAACGCCGTGGTGTCGCCGCCCAGGTGTGGGGTAATCAGCGCGTTGGCGGCCCGCCACAACGGATGGTCCGACGGCAGCGGCTCGGGATCGGTGACGTCCAGCGCGCAGTTCAACCGGCCGGAGACTACCTCGGCGGTCAGGGCCTCGGTGTCCACCACCGCCCCGCGGGCAACGTTTACCACCAGCGCCCTGTCCGGGAGGGCCGCCAGTACCGCAGCGTCGACCAATCCGTGAGTGTCGTCGGTCAGCGGTGTGATGACGACCAGCACCTCGTGGGACGCGGCAAGCTGCTCCAACTCCGCGGTGCCGTGGACATGGCCCTCGTTGTCATCGCGGGCGTTGGTCCCGACGCGGGTCAGCTGCACCTCGAACGGCTCCAGCCGGCGCGCGATTTCCCGGCCAATGCCGCCCACGCCCACCAGCAGCACCTTCCGGTCGGCCAGCGAGAGCCGGCGCTCATGGCGCCAGCAGCCCTCGGGCTGGTCCCGCGCGGCCACGTCGATGCCGCGCAGCGAGGCGAGCATCAGGCCGACGGCGAGCTCGGCGGTGGAGGCGGCGTGCACTCCGGCGGCGCTGGCAATCGCGACATCCGGACCGACGGCGGCGACGACGCCGTCGACGCCGGTGGTCTGGGTCTGCACCAGCTTCAGGTTTCTCAGCTTGGCCAGCTGCGGCAGGGCTCCGGCTGTGTCCGGATACGGCAGCACCACGGTGTCGATCTGATCCAACGGCGCCCCCTCGGGTTCGCTGTCGAAATCCCAGAGGACGGCCCTGATTCCGGCAGGCAGCGGGCCCAAGGCCGCCAGCAGATCCCGGTTCGGGACGGCAACGGTCCAGTCAGCCGCCATTGCGGCGGTCGGTTTGGTGCTCATGGAGCCATCCTGCCAGAGCCTGCGGGTCAGGCAGGAGTCGGACCGTCAGCCCTTGAAGACCGGCTTGCGCTTCTCCTGGAAAGCCTTGAAACCCTCGGCGTAGTCGTCGCTCTTGCAGAGCCGGCCCTGGGCGGCATTCTCCTCTTCGGTGGCCAGCCACAGCCCCAGCCGCTGGTCGCGGATGTTGGCCACCAGGTCCTTGGACGCACGGAACGCTCCGGTGGCACCTTGGGCGACCTTGCCGACAATGCCGCGGGTGGTCTCCAACAGTTCGTCCGCCGGCATGGCGCGGCTGAACAGTCCGGCCTTTACCGCCTCCTCGCCGCTCATCAGCTCGGCGGTGTAGATCAGGTCCAGGGTGCGGTGCGCGCCGAGCCTCTCGGTGAACAGCCAGTGCCCGCCCGAGTCCAAGGTGGCCCCGAGATTGGCGAACGGGGAACCGATCTTCGCCGAATCGGCAACGTACACGACGTCCGTGGCGATCAGCAGGCCAAGCCCGACGCCGAGCGCGGCGCCCTGCGCGGCGGCGAAGGTGGGGGCAGGGAATTCGGCCATCTTCCGCAGCACCGGGGTAACGACGCCGGAGAGGTAGCCGTAGGCATCGTCGGTGGAGGGATCCACCTGCGAGATGTCGCGGCCGGCGCAGAACCCGCGGCCCTCGCCGCGAAGCAGCAGCGCACGGACGCCGGCGGCAGCGGCGTCGTCGTACGCCTTGCCCAGATCCTTCACCGCCTGCTCATCCAGGGCGTTCATCTTGCCCGGCGCGTTCAGCACCACTTCGGCAACGTTGTCCTCGATGGAAAGTTCGATCATGCTCATGCGTGGTTCCTCTCGGGTCCGCTGGCGTGGTCTCCACGCGCTCGCTGGCGCTCGCTTGGTCGACCAACGGTATCGTCAGCTCGCTTGGTCGACCAACGGTATCGTCCGCTGGCGTGGTCTCCACGCGCTCGCTGGCGCTCGCTTGTTCGACCACCGGTTGCTAGGCGTCGTAGTCGACGGTGATTTCTTCGCTGGTCGGGTGGGTCTGGCAGGTGAGCACATAACCGCGCTCGATCTCGTCCGGCTCCAGCGCGTAGTTCTCCTCCATGGTGAACGTTCCGGAGACCACCTTGGCGCGGCAGGTGCCGCAGACGCCGCCGGCGCAGGCGAACGGGACGTCCTGGCGGACGCGCAGCGCGGCGTTGAGCACCGACTCGCGGGCGTGCTTGGGCGAAGCGACCTTGCCGGTGAGTCCGTCGAGGGTGAAGGTGATGTCGTAGTTGTCCGCGCTGGGATCCACCTGCACCGGGCGGCCGATGTTGCCCTGCGGCTTGGTCGGCTCGCCTGTGGAGAACAGCTCGTAGCGGATTTTGTCGGCCGGCACGCCGCGTTCGGCCAAGGTGTCGCGGCACAGCTGCACCAGCTCGTACGGGCCGCAGAGGAACCATTCGTCCACGTCGTCGGTCCGCAGCACGTTGTCGAACAGGCTGGTGAGCTTTTCGGCGTCGATCCGGCCGGAGAGCAGCGGCGAGATGCGCTGTTCGCGGGACAGCACATGGTGCAGCGCGAACCGGGTGGGGTACTTGTCCTTCAGATCCGCTAGTTCCTCCACGAACATCACGTCCATGGCGGCCTTGTTCGCGTACACCAGGTCGAACCGGACGTTGGTGTTGGCGGCCAGCACGGTCCGCGCAATCGAGATCACCGGGGTGATTCCGGAGCCGGCCGCGAACGCCACGAAGGTGGCCTCGACGTCGGTGTTGATCTGTTCCGGGTGGTTGATTTCCGTCATCTGGTGCTTGGAAATGAACGCGCCCGCGGGGCTCATCACGTCCAGCACGTCTCCGGCCGCGAGGTTGTCGTTGGCCCAGTTGGAGAACAGGCCGCCGATGTCCCGCTTGATCGCCACGCGGATCTCGCCCGGCTTCGGTTCGGCACAGATGGAGTAGCTGCGGCGGATTTCCTGCTCCTCCAGCGTGGTCCGCAGCGCCACGTACTGCCCGGGCACGTAGTCGAACTGCCCCTGCAGCTCCTCCGGCACGGCGAACGTGACCTCCACGGCCTCGTCCGTGAGCTTGCGGACCTCGGCGACGGACAGCGGGTGGAACGTGCCGCGGCGCTTGGCTGCCGGGGCCTCCGTGGTGGAAGTAGTCATCTAGAGCACCTTGAAGTAGTCGAAGGGTTCGTGGCAGTCATTGCACTGGTACAGCGCTTTGCAGGACGTGGAGCCGTAGCGGGAGAGCTCGCGGGTGTTCAGCGAATCACAGAGCGGGCACTTCACGCTCAGTCCCAGCTTGACCGGTCCGGTGCGGATCGGCGCGGAGCCCGACGGCGGCGCGATGCCGTATTCGTTCAGCTTCGCCTTGCCCTCGGCCGTCATCCAGTCCGTGGTCCAGGCCGGGGCCAGCACCAGCTTCACGCGGACGTCGGCGTAGCCGTGGGTTGCCAGTGCGCTGGCGACGTCTTCGCTGATGGCATCCATCGCGGGGCAGCCGGAATAGGTCGGGGTGATGGTCACCTCGACAGCCGGCCGGCCGCCGTCGTCGGTTTCATCCAGCACTGACACGGACCGGAGGATTCCGAGGTCCTCGATGGTCAGCACCGGGATCTCTGGATCGCAGACGGTTGCCGCGACATCCCAGGCGCGGGCTGCCTCGGTTTCGGCGGGCCGCTGCGCGGTGTTAGTGGACATGAATTGCTCCGTTGTTCCGAAAAGGACTGTTCCGAAAGGACCGGCCGCTGTTACCAGCTGGCGCCGGGATGTTCGCGGGCCAGCACCTGCATCTCGGCCAGCAGGTAGCCCAGATGCTCGCTGTGCTTGACGCGGGTCTTGTCCGTCATCGCGGGCTGGACGTCTGGAACCTCCAGTGTGGCCTCCGCCAAGACAGCGGCGATGTAGGCATCGAAGCTTGCACGTAGTTCCGAGGGCCGCACGGCGATCCCGCTCAGGCGGTCGAACAGGTCGTCGTCCTCGAACAGTTGCTGCACGTACGGCCAGACGGACATGAACCCGGCGGCGATCCGGCGGTGCGACTCTTCGGTGCCGTCGCCCAGGCGCACGGTCCACTGCTCGGCGTGGTCGCGGTGGTAGTCCACTTCCTTGACAGCCTTCGCCGCGATGGCCGCCAGGGTTTCGTCCTGCGAATCGACCAGCCGTGAGTAGAGTTCGTGCTGGTAGGCGGCGATGACCAACTGGCGGGCGATGGTCCTGCCGAAGTCGCCGTTGGGCTGTTCCACCAGGTAGCTGGAGCGGAACTCGCTCTCGCCGCGCCAGTAGGCCAGGTCGTCTTCGGACTTGCCCCAGGCGGAGCCGGCGTAGGTCAGGAAGGACCGGGCATGGCCGATCTGGTCCAGGGCAATGTTGCCCAGTGCCACATCCTCTTCCAGCTCCGGCGCGCGGGAAATCCACCAGCCCAGGCGCTGGGCCAGGATCAGGGCGTCATCGCCCAGGCGCAGGGCGTATTCGGCGATGTCCTCGCTGGCCTTGCTGCCTTCGGTGACCTGCTGCGCGATGTCTTCGGGCCGCAGGGCATTGCCCGGCGTAATCCGGGTAGCGCTCTCGCCGCTCACAGGTGCTTCACCCCTTCACTCTTGGTGTAGTACGTGGCGTGGCGGTAGTCCTTGCCCTTGGGCGACTCGAAGAACTCGCCCTTGGCGTCCGGATCGCTGGCCACAATGGCCGACGCCGGCACCACCCAAAGCGAGACGCCTTCGTTGCGCCGGGTGTACAGGTCCCGGGCGTTGCGGACGGCCATCTCGGCGTCCGGCGCGTGCAGCGAACCTGCGTGCACGTGGGAGAGCCCGCGCGAGGAGCGGACGAAAACTTCCCACAGCGGCCAAGGCTGCTTGTCCGACAATTCCGAGGTCTCCTCGGGCGCCGGCTTGACGGGCCGGGCCATTGCGGTCTGGTCTCCTGTTGCCACTTAGGCCACCTGTGCTTTCTGTGCCTTCTTGGCCGCGTAGGCCGCTGCTGCTTCGCGCACCCAGGCGCCGTTCTCATGTGCCTCGCGGCGCCGTTCCATCCGCTGCGCGTTGCAGGGGCCGCGGCCGGCGAGGACTTCGTAGAATTCGTCCCAGTTGAGTTCGCCGTGCTCCCACAGGCCGGTTTCCTCGTTGTAGCGGATCTGGTCATCCGGCAGGGTCAGGCCCAGGACCTTGACCTGCTCCTGGATCATGCCAACAAACCGCGAGCGCAGCTCGTCGTTGGAGAATCGCTTGATGTTCCAGGCCATCGACTGCTGCGAGTTCGGCGAATCGGTATCGGTGGGGCCGAACATCATCAGCGCCGGGGCGTAGAAGCGGTTGACCGCGTCCTGGGCCATCTGCTTCTGCGCCGGGGTGCCGTTGGCCAGTTCCAGCAGAATCTCGAAACCCTGGCGCTGGTGGAAGGACTCTTCCTTGCAGATGCGGACCATCGCGCGGCCGTACGGGCCGTAGGAAGCGCGGCAGAGCGGCACCTGGTTGGCGATAGCGGCGCCGTCGACCAGCCAGCCGATGGCGCCCATGTCCGCCCAGCTGTTCGCCGGGTAGTTGAAGATGGAGGAGTACTTGGCCTTGCCCGACATCAGCTGCTCGTTGAGCACGTGGCGCGGGGTGCCCAGCGTCTCGGTCGCCGAGTAGAGGTAGAGCCCGTGTCCGGCCTCGTCCTGCACCTTGGCCATCAGGATGGCCTTGCGCTTCAGGCTGGGAGCGCGTGTGATCCAGTTGGCCTCCGGCTGCATGCCGATGATCTCGGAGTGCGCGTGCTGCGACATCTGCCGGGTCAGCGTCTTGCGGTACTTCTCCGGCATCCAGTCGGCCGGCTCGATGCGGGAATCCTCGGCAATGATTTTGTCAAAGTAGGCCTGTCCGGCCTCGTCCTCAGCGGACGGCACGGCGTGCAACTTCTGGTCGCCGGCGTCGGTCTGCGTTGCCACGATGGTCACCTCACTGTACGTAGTCCGGCCGCGAAATAATTACCGACCGTTCGTTCAGAATATATGGGCCTCCCGGGAGCGTCAAGGCTGAGGACAGATCAGGCCGTCACACGCACAGGCCGTAGTTACAGCCCGCTCAGAGGAGAATCCTTGCCGCAACACGATGAAGCCTCTACCGTCCAGCGGTAGAGGCTTCATCGTCAAAGACTTAAAGAGAGACGGGCTTAGATGGCCGAAGCGATCCATATGATCAAGGCAATCGCTGCCAAGACGCCCACAATTGTCCAAATGAGGTTGCTTCCACGCATTTGTTTACTCCCTTCTGTCCAGTTATCCCCAATACACACGAGAAATGAACACGGGGCAAGAGGGACAACCGCCTGATGGCTCCCTGTGCCGCCCTCTCCGACCGGCCCCGACAGGTGCAATCGCGCGGAAAACGAAGCTCGCAGCCTCACGAATTCGTCCGTCAAAATTGGTCGCCGATTTCCGGGGCTTCGTTGTCCACTGTGAGCCAAACCGGAGCCGCTGCCGGTCAGCCCGTCTATATATTGGTGCCATGACGCACACCCCTGCCGAAACCGTCCACGCTTCCTCCACGGCACCTTCTCCGGCAAACCGCCCCGAACCGCCGGTGACCCGCAAGGCTGCCATCGAGCGCTCCCACCACGGCGACACCTTCGTAGACCACTACGAATGGCTGCGGGACAAGGAGAACCCGGACGTCGTGGCCCACCTGCAGGCGGAAAACGCCTACACGGAAGCTGTGACGGGACACCAGCAGCCGCTGCGTGAAGCGATCTTCCAGGAGATCAAGAACCGCACCCAGGAAACGGACCTGTCCGTGCCGGTACGTAAGGACGGCTGGTGGTACTACGGCCGCATGGAAGAGGGCAAGCAGTACGGCATCCAGTGCCGTGTCCAGGCCTCGGACACCGGCGATCCGGCCGCCGATTGGACTCCCCCGCAGGTTGAAGCCGGCCGGCCGGTACCCGGCGAGCAGATCCTGCTCGACGGCAACGCGGAGGCTGAGGGCAAGCCGTTCTTCTCCCTGGGCGGCTCGGCCGTCACCAAGGACGGCAGGCTGTACGCCTACGCCGCGGACTACGCCGGCGACGAGCGGTTCACCCTGCGGATCAAGGATCTGGACACCGGCCAACTGCTGGACGACGTGGTGGAGAACGTCTTCTACTCCCTCGCCTTCGACCCCGACGGCAGCCGCGTGTTCTACACGGTGGTGGACGAGTCCTGGCGCCCGTACCAGATCAAGGCGCACGCCATCGGCACATCGGTGGACTCCGACGTCGTGATTTATCAGGAAGACGATCCGGCCATGTGGATGGGCTTCGACCTCTCCGCCGACCGCCGCCACCTGGTCATCGGCATCGGCTGCTCCGAATACTCCGAGACGCGGCTGCTGGACTTCGCCCATCCGGACGCCGGGCTGCAGACGCTGATTCCGCGCACCGAGCGGGTGCTCTACGACGCCGAGCCCTTCCTGCTGGACGGTGCGCGGAAGGTGCTGCTCACGCACAACAGGGACGCCGTCAACTCGATGGTCTCGCTGGCGGACGTCTCGGAGTTCTCCCGGCCGCTGGAAGCTCAGCACTGGGACACCGTTGTGGCGCACGACGACGAGGTACGGGTCAACGGCGCGGGCGTCACCTCCACGCATGTGGTGCTGTCCATCCGCAAGGACACCATCGAACGAGTGCAGGTGCTGCCGCTGGCCGGTCTGGGAACCACAGCGCAGGCAGCCCCGGTGGAGCCGGGCTTCGACGAGGAGCTGTTCACCGCAGGCGTGGGCGGTTCCGACTACGAGGCGCCGGTGATCCGCCTGGCCTACACCTCGTTCCTGACCCCACCCCGGATCTACGACTACGAGCTGGCCACCGGCACGCTGCACCTGCGCAAGGAAACGCCGGTGCTCGGCGGCTACGCCCCGGCCGACTACGTGGCCGAACGGGAATGGGCCACGGCGGCCGACGGCACCAGAATCCCGCTCTCGGTGGTCCGCAAGGCCACGGTGCAGCGCGACGGCGGCAACCCCGCGCTGGTTTACGCGTACGGCAGCTACGAAGTGAGCATGGACCCGGCCTTCAGTACCGCGCGGCTGTCACTGCTGGACCGCGGAGTGGTCTACGTGGTGGCCCATGTGCGCGGCGGCGGCGAGATGGGCCGGCACTGGTACGACGACGGCAAGAAACTGCACAAGAAGAACACCTTCACCGACTTCGTGGACGCCACCGACTGGCTGGCGGCCTCCGGCTGGGCGGACCCGGCGCGGATCGCAGCGATGGGCGGCTCGGCGGGCGGCCTCCTGATGGGCGCCATCGCCAACCTGGCACCGGAGAGGTACGCCGCGATCGTGGCGCAGGTGCCGTTCGTGGACCCCCTGACCTCCATCCTTGATCCGGACCTGCCGCTCTCGGCACTGGAGTGGGAGGAATGGGGCAACCCGATTACCGACCCCGAAGTCTATGCCTACATGAAGTCCTACTCCCCGTACGAGAATGTGCGGCCGGCGGCCTACCCGAAGATCGCTGCGGTGACCAGCTTCAACGACACGCGGGTGCTCTACGTCGAGCCGGCCAAATGGGTGGCGGCCCTGCGGGAGATCGGAACTGGCTCTGATCCGATCGTGCTCAAGACCGAAATGGACGCCGGCCACGGCGGCGCGTCCGGCCGGTACGAGGCTTGGAAGGACCGGGCCTGGGATTACGCTTTCGCCCTCGATGCGATCGGCGCCGCCGAGCCGGCTTAACGACGGCGCGACGGCACCGTCCGCACCCCGAGGGCACCGGTCTAAGCCACCGGTCCGCGCTGCCGGCCCCCGCGGGCCCGTCTTGACTTGGATCACAATTCAGGATTACCTAATGAACATTCGGTATTAAAAGCAAGGGGCCTCCATGACGGACATCGACGTCGACACTTCCCGCGACAACCCGGCGGACAGCAACGACCTGCAGCCGGGAGAGCGACCCATGCATCCCGCCTTTATCGATGACCAAGCCGCCCGATGGATGGGCGTGGAAGTCCTGAAGGCGGAGTTCGGCGACGTCGTCATACAAATGCGGCTGCGCGAGGAAATGCTCAATGGCTTCGGCATGGCGCAGGGCGGCATGGTGTTCGCCTTTGCCGACGTGGCCTTCGCGCTGGCGTGCAACGACCCGGACGGCGACGGCAGCACCATCACGGTGGCCTCCGGCGTCGACGTGAATTTCCTCAACCCCGGATTCGCCGGCCGGCTGCTGACCGCCAACGCCCGGCTGGTCAACCAGACCGGCCGCAGCGGGCTGTACGACATCACCGTCACACAGGAGAATCCGAAAGGCGCCGCCGACGTGCTCCTCGAGTTCCGGGGCCGTTCCCGCACCGTGCCCAACCCTGCCCGCAAGCCCTCCGCCCACTGACCCAGCCGCCCCCAGCCACCCGCCGAGCAGCACAGCCCGACCCGCATCGAAGGACCGTTCCATGACCGCCATCATCGGCACCAAAGCCCGCAAGACCACTCCCGCCGCCGAGGATACCCTCGACCCCGAGGAGTTGATGAGCCGGGACGAACTGGAAGCCCTGCAACTGCAGCGCCTGCAGCACACCGTCGCCTACGCCTACGAGCGGGTGGCGATGTACAAGAAGAAGTTCGACGACGCCGGTGTGCGGCCCGAGGACCTCAAGGAACTGTCCGATCTGGCCAAGTTCCCGTACACGGACAAGGAAGACCTGCGCCAGGCCTACCCGTTCGGCATGTTCGCGGTGCCGCAGCAGGAAGTGGCGCGCATCCACGCCTCCTCCGGCACCACCGGCCGCGCCACCGTGGTCGGCTACACCCGCAAGGACATCCAGAACTGGGAGACGCTGTTCGCCCGCTCCATCCGGGCTTCCGGCGTGAAGAAAGGCTGGAAGGTCCACAACGCCTACGGCTACGGCCTGTTCACCGGCGGACTCGGCGCGCACTACGGTGCGGAGAAGCTCGGCTGCACGGTGATCCCGATGTCCGGCGGCCAGACCGAGAAGCAGATCCAACTGATCCAGGACTTCGAACCGGACGCCATCCTCTGCACCCCCACGTACCTGCTGACCATCGTGGACGCGATGGAGCGTGCCGGGCTCGACCCGACCAAGACGTCCCTGAAGGTCGCCGTGCTCGGCGCCGAACCGTGGACCGACGAGATGCGCCACGAACTGGAGAACAAGCTGGACATCGACGCCTGCGACATCTACGGGCTCTCCGAGGTCATGGGCCCCGGCGTAGCCGGTGAATGCGTGGATTTCAAGGACGGCTCCACCATCTGGGAGGACCACTTCCGCCCGGAGATCATCGACCCGCTGACCGACGCGGTGCTGGACGACGGCCAGGCCGGTGAGCTGGTGTTCACCTCGCTGACCAAAGAAGCAATGCCGGTGATCCGCTACCGCACGCACGACCTCACCCGGCTGCTGCCCGGCACCGGCCGCCCGAACATGCGCCGCATCGGCCGGATCACCGGCCGCTCCGACGACATGATCATCCTGCGCGGCGTGAACCTCTTCCCCACCCAGATCGAGGAGATCGCCCTCCGGATCCCCGGCCTGAGCCCGCACTTCCAGCTGGAGATCACGCGGCCGCACCGGATGGACGAACTGACGGTCAAGATCGAGCGCCGCGATGACTGCACCGCTGCGATGGCAGTCGAAGCGTCCCGCGAGCTGCAACGGCAAATCAAGATCCACGTTGGTTCCAGCTGCAAGATCGTGATCGCCGACCCCGGCACCCTGGCCCGCTCCAGCGGGAAGCTGCGCCGGGTCTATGACCTGCGCGACAACGGCTGACGGACCCAAGCAACATCCACGAACGACGGCGGGTGCCCGGCTTGGCCAGGCACCCGCCGGCCGCATTACCGACCTAACGGTCGTGGGAGAATAGAACAATGGTGAAGACAAAGGACCAGGAGACAGTCCGCCGCGGTCGCCCCGGTTATGACCAGCAGTCGGTGCTGAACGTCGCCGTCGGCGTCTTCAACAAGCACGGCTACGAGGCCACGTCGATGGGCATCCTCGCCGAGAACCTGGGGATCTCCAAGAGCGCCATCTACCACCACGTTCCGTCCAAGGGCGACCTGCTGCGGTTGGCCCTCGAAGAAGCTCTGGGCAGCTTGGAGGCCGTCCTGGAAAACCCGTCCGCTTCGATTGGCCGGGCCGATGCACGGTTGGAGTTCGTGCTGCGTGGAACGGTCCAGGTCCTGTGCGACAAACTCCCGTATGTCACCCTGCTGCTGCGGCTGCGGGGCAACACCGAGATCGAGCGTGACGCGCTGGAGCGCCGCCGCACGTTCGACCATACGGTCGCCGAGTTGGTCGACGCCGCCCGCGCGGAAGGGTCCCTCCGCGGAGACATCGACCCGCGGACCACGGCGCGGCTGCTCTTCGGCACCATCAACTCCATCGTCGAGTGGTACAAACCGGGCGGTCCGCTGACGCCGCAGAAGCTTGCCGACGACCTGATCGCCATGATGTTCGACGGCCTCCACCTGCCCGCCGCCGCCCGGGTCATCGCCTGAGAAGAGCCGCCCTGCTCCCTCGCGGCAGCTGGCCCGGCGGGTCCGCTGCGGGCACTTCCACTGGGCCCTAAGTTCCTGCTGAATTCCCGGTCCCAGCCTGCTAGGCTGGCGTCAACCAGTCGGCGTTATGGGGACGTGATCGATGTGGATGGGGTGTCCTGGTGGGTGTCGGCGCTTTATATGGCGCTCACCATTGCGGCCATTGTTTTGTTCGCCTACCGCGCGCCCTGGGCCTGGCTGCTGCCGGTGACCGCCACGGCCGTCCTGCTGGCCACCGGTGTCCCGAACGGGCGCTTGAACACCAGCACGGTCTTCGTGCTGGCGGCCGCGCTCTACGGCCTGTGGAAGTGGACCCGGTACCGGCGCGAAGGCATCCACGTACCGCTCCGCTCGGCGCACGGCCGTGAGTGGGGAATCGGTGCCGGCCTGCTGCTGCTGTTGTACCTGCTCAACGCATTCGCCGGTGTGACGCCGGTAGCGGAGATCGGGCCGCTGTATCTGTTCAACGCGCTGTTGGCCGCGCTTCCGGCGGTGATGTACTTGGGCTTCGCGCACGGGATCACGCAGTCTTGGTGGCTGGGCGTGGCGCTCTCGCTGGCCACTATGTTCCTCTCCACCATCCAGAACGCACCGGTGTGGTTCTCCCTGTATGGCGCGATCGCGGCAGGACTTCAGGTTTTCGGTTACCTGACGTGGCAGCACGCGATGCGGCGGCCGGTGCGGAGCAAACATCGGCTGGCTCCAGCGCATCCCGGCCGTCCCGCCACGCCCGGCACCGGCGCATCGGGCCGGACCGTGTAGACCGCGGCGCGGAGGTCGGCAGCATGGACTGGATCATGGCGTTGAAGGTCCCGGACGGTTCTGCCGGCGCGCTGGTTTCCGTGGGTCATCTGCAGGCACTGATCGGGCTGCTCGCGGTCTTCCTGTTCGGGCTCCGCACACGCTGGGCCTGGCCCGTGCTGCTGGTCCAGCAGGCGATGGTCTTCCTGCTGCTGGTCATCCCGACTTTCGACGGCGGAGCAGCCTTCTTCGTCAACGCCTCCATAGCCGTGGCGCTCCTGCTGCCCTGCTACGGCGCCTGGCGCTGGCGCGCCGCGGCCCTCCCCGTCGCCCCGGACGACCCCGGCGCCGCACTGGCCGCGGTGCAGGTCCGCCGAGCAAGCGGCCGGCACTGGGGTGTGGCCCTGCTGGTGCTGGCGGTCGGAACTTTGTTGTTCATGGCCAGCGACGTCCAAGCAGGCTTTCCCCTGGAAGGCGGCCTGGTGACCGTCCTGGTGCTGCAGGCGTTCTACGCGGCCGTGGTCGTGGTGGTGTATCTGGGCCTGGCCCACCGCATCTACGAGGCGTGGTGGCTGTGGCTGGCTTTCGCCGTGGTGCAACTGGCCACCTCGCTGGTGTTTCCCAGTCCGCCGACCTCGCAACTGCTGAACGGCGCCACGGTGCTGCTGGTGCTGTTCGCGTTCTGGCGCTGGCACACAGTGGTCTACTACCCGCCCGTCCCCGGGGCCGAAGCCGCCGGGGACGCGGCAGATGGAGCTCCCGCTACTTCTCCACCAGCGTGAGCACGTCGTAGGTCGCCACGATCTCATCGTTCTGGTTGGTCAGCACGGCGTCCCAGGCGACCTCTCCGTACTCGTCCGTCTCCCGCGGCGTGATGCGCTTGGCGGTGAGCGTGACACGGATCGAGTCTCCAGCGGCCACCGGCGTGATGAAGCGCAGGTTCTCCAGGCCATAGTTCGCCAGCACCGGTCCCGGCGCGGGTTCCACGAACAGCCCGGCGCCCCAGGCGAGCAGCAAGTAGCCATGCGCCACGATGCCGGGGAAGAACGGGTTGGCGGCCGCGGCTTCTTGGTTGGTATGTGCGTAGAAGGTGTCGCCGGTTTCGTTGGCGAATGCCGTGATGTCCTCCAGCGTGACCTGGCGCAGTTCGGAGCGCAGCGCATCGCCGATCTTCAGTTCGGCCAGGTTCTTGCGGAACGGGTGGACGTCGTCGAAATGCTGGTCGGCGCCGGTATGCCACACACCGGTCACTGCGGTGAGCATGTTCGGGGAGCCCTGGAGTGCGGTGCGCTGCATGTGGTGCAGCACGGAGCGGATGCCGCCCAATTCCTCGCCGCCGCCGGCGCGGCCCGGGCCGCCGTGCACCAGATGCGGCACCGGCGAACCGTGTCCGGTGGACGTCTTGGCGTCCTCGCGGTTGAGGACCAGCACGCGGCCGTGGTGGGCGGCGATTCCGGTCACCAGCACGCGCGCGGCTTCCGGGTCGTTCGTTGCCACGGTCGCTACCAGCGAGCCCGCGCCCATGGCGGCCAACCGCACGGCGTCGTCCAGATCCTCGTAGCCGATCACGGAGGAGACCGGTCCGAAGGCTTCGAGCGAATGCACGGCCTCGGCTTCCGCGTCCGCCCAGGTCAGCAGCACCGGAGACATGAACGCCCCTTCGGAGTCGCCCACGGTCCCGTCGGCGCGGGTGACCTGCGGGGCGTCGAGCGTGCCGTAGGCGAGTTCGCCGCCGGCGTCGACCATGGCCTGGACCGCGGCGCGGACGTCGTTGAGCTGCTCCAGCGAGGCGAGCGCGCCCATGGTGACGCCCTCGGCCCGCGGATCTCCAACCACGATGCGCTGGTCAATCCGGGCGCGGACTGCATCGGCTACATCCTGGATGCGGTCCTTGGGGACGATGGCACGGCGGATGGAGGTGCACTTCTGGCCGGCCTTGGCGGTCATTTCGGTGACCAGCGACTTGATGTACGCGTCGAACTCCGGGGTGCCGGGCACCGCATCGGGGCCGAGGATCGCCGCGTTGAGCGAATCCGCCTCGGCGGTGAAGCGGATGCCACCCTGGGCCACGTTCCGATGGGACTTCAGCAGGTTCGCGGTGGAGGCGGACCCGGTGAAAGCCACGGCGTCGCGGTAGTCCAGATGGTCCAGCAGGTCACGGGCAGAGCCGGAGATCAGCTGGAGCGAACCGGCCGGCAGGATGTTGGACTCGATGATGATTTTCACCGCGGCGGCGGCAACGTAGCCGGTGGGAGTGGCCGGCTTGACGATGGTCGGCACACCGGCGATGAAGGCCGGGGCAAACTTTTCCAGCATGCCCCACACCGGGAAGTTGAAGGCGTTGATCTGCACTGCCACGCCCGGAATCCGGGTGTAGATGTGCTGCCCCATGAACGAGCCGTCCCTGGCCAGCACCTCGGCCGGGCCGTCCACCACGATCTGGGAATTCGGCAGTTCACGCCGGCCCTTGGAACCGAAAGTGAACAGGACGCCGATGCCGCCATCGATGTCGATCATGTTGTCGATCTTGGTGGCGCCCGTGCGGTGCGAGACTTCATACAGCGCGTCGCGCCGCGCGTTCAGGTACTGCGCCAGCTCCTTGAGCTTGAGCGCGCGCTGGTGGAACGTGAGCTTGCCCAGCGAGGCCTGGCCGACCGTGCGGCCGTGCTCGACGGCGGCGGCCAGGTCCAGCCCGTCGGTGCTGACCCGGGCCAGCAGATCGCCGGTGCTGGCATCGCGGACCTCGGTGCCGGAAACATCACCGGCGGGTGTCCACCAGGCATCCTGGATGTAGCTGGGAACAATCTCGACATCAACGGCGGTAGAGGTCATCGTTGACAGCCCTTTCTCTTCCCGGGCCGGACGCTGAGGAGCGGATGCCGGCGGGAACTTAAAATACTGAACGGTCGGTCGGTAACGTACCTAGCCTACATGACCGTGCTGCCGCGCACAGCCCCCGGGCCGGCGGAGCCTCAGGCCAAGGCAGCCCCTGCAAAGCAGCCGGACACGGACCAACGGCGGACCCCGCCCGGCTGGATGTTCTGCCGGGCGGGGTCCAATGGCCGCCGGATGCCGAGTGCTCGTCAGCAGCGGGCGGCCGTCACTTTAATGACTCGTGCGGGTTGTTATTCGTGCGGGTTCCCGATCTGTTCGCCCCGCTCCCGGAGGTTTTCGACCGGCTCCAGGCTGGCGGTCTCCCACGAACCATCGGCAACAGCCCCCAGCACCGCCTTGCCGGCCACCTCAGCGGTTTTGGCAATGTATCCATTGGACTTGGCATCGATCCCGCCGCGCATTTCAAACAGCACGGAGGCCGAGCCTAGCAATCCGTAGGCGTTGCGGGCGATGCCCGGCGTGCTGGTGCTCGGATAACGAGTGATGTTGGCGTAGCCGTACTGGTCCAGTTCGCCGAGCATCACCGACACGGCCCGCTGCGACCGCTCGATGGTCGCGGCGAACTCGTCGGCGATGCCGAGCGCCTCGGCCTCCTCAACCGCATTCGGCCACATCGTCGATCCGGTGATCATCCGGCCGTCGTCATCCACGTACGTACCCTGGTGGTGGAAGTCCAGTACCAGATCCGGCCGGCGTTCCTCCCAGAGCAGGCGCATGGCGATTGCCTCGGGAACCGGGTTCAGGTTGTCATCGCCTGCCAGGTAGGGATGGTCGTAGGCATTCTCGCTGTAGGAGTGATAGCGGTTCATGTCATAGCCGCGGCCCACCGCGTAGAACGGATCGCACGGCGCCGCGGTGCAGCTCGGGTCGTAGTTCTGCCGCCACGGGGTGGTGTTTCCGGCCAGGTCCGTGACATCGGCGTCGAACCCGTCCACATTGACGCGGGGCACGATCGTCACGGTCAGCGCCTGACGAATGGCGCGGGCGTCGGGGTTGTTGCCGGAGATGCTCCGGACGAGGTTGATCATCGCCTCGGAGACCACGTATTCGTCGCCATGCTGGTTGGCGATATACATAACATCCGTCGGCCCGTCGCCAATGGTGACCACCGGGATTTCCCGGCCGGTGTTGCTTGTCAGCGGCGCCGCCGAGAGGTCGAACGCCCCCTTGGCCCGGCCCTCAATGGTCTCCAGCGTGGACCACAGTTCTTCGTAACTGTGAATGGCGGCCAGACTGGAAGGGTTTTCGCCCGGCCAAGGACCGTTAGGTTTGCTCTGCGGTTCAGCCACCGCACTCGCTGCGAACCCCAGGGGCAGCACCGCGCCCAGTGCAACCGCAGTTATTACACGTTTTAGCCTCACATCAACCTCCGGATAACCGTTTAAGACTTGCTTGGCTCCATGAGTGTCGGACAGCGGGTTCGGCAAGGCAAGAGGTCAATGCTCCCGGCGGGAGCGGACCGGCAAATCAGCAGTCAGCAGTCCATCCTGACGCGCAGCGCCTCGACATCGGTTCGGGCCAGGCCGTGGCGCAGCAGGAACGGCGCCACCTCCAGTTGGGACAACACCTGCAACAGCGATCCGCGCATGTCCGCCACCCGCGCTTCCAGTTCGTGGCCGCTGATGTAGCTCTCCACCGGATGCCGGTAGGGGCTGATCCGATGCCAGTCGTTGATCCCGCGGATGCCCAGCTCATGGGCGTCCGCGATTTGCTCGGCGGGAACTCCGGCCAGCTGCAACAGCATCATGGAGACCATACCGGTGCGGTCCCGGCCTGCGGAGCAATGGACGACGACGGCGCCCTCCGCGTGCGCCAGCGTGCGGAATACCTCGGCGATCAGGTGCGGGAAGATCTGAACGTTGTCCAGGTAGAAGCGCGGGTGGTTCATGTACGGCGCATCGGCCGCGAGTTGCGGGTGGCCGGGCTCTTCGGTGGGCCGGTTCAGCACCGTGAATCGCTCCAGCGCCGCCGGCGGAACCACCGGATCCGTCGGACGGCGCGAACGTTCACCCGGGTTGCGAAGATCCACAATGGTGCGCACCCCGTCGTCGTACGCCTGCTGCCAGCCGGCGGCCGTCAGCCATTCCGCGCGACCCATTCGGAAAATATCCCCCGCCACGCGGCGGGCGTTGACCGCACCTTCCCAGGCGACGGCGCCGGAACCGGGCGTGCCCCACGTCGGTGTGGGTGCGGCGTCGCCTGCCTGCGGCGGGCCGGAGCCGGCGGGGTTGGCGTCCATGGCCCGGCCGCTCACGGCGTCCGCTCCTTGTCCACCCGTCTCAGCAGCCGGGCCTTGACGTCCGGCCACTCGGAGTCCAGGACGGAGTAGACCACGGTGTCGCGGATCCGCCCGTCAGGCATCTTGGTATGTCGGCGCAGCATGCCGTCCTGCCGGGCGCCCAGCCGTTCGATGGCGTCACGGGACTGGCTGTTCAGCCGGTCCGTGCGGAACTCCACCGCACAGCAGCCGAGAGTTTCGAAGGCGTGGTCCATCAGCTGCAGCTTGCTGTCCGGGTTGGTGCCCGTCCCCTGCGTGCTGGAGCGGTTCCAGGTGTAGCCGATCTCCACCCGCGGCGCGGCCTCGTCGATATGGCAGAAGCTGGTCATGCCCAGCACCTTGTCATCGGAGAGCCGGCGAACGGTGAAGGGGAGCATCTGGCCTTGGTCCTGGAGTTCCAGCCGCCGCCGGATCTCCAGTTCCATGGTGTGTGGTGACGGGATCCGGGTATACCAGAGCTTCCACAGTTCACCGTCGCGCACCGCATCCTGAAGCTCAGGCAAGTGCCGCACGCGCAGGGGCTGCAGCTTCACCAGGCTGCCGGTCAGCGTCAGCGGTTCGAAGAGGGCCATTCCAGCAGCCTACAACCGAGCCCCGCTGAGGTGCTGCCCGGGTTAAACGGGTGCAGCCCGGCCGGTGGCCGGGCTGCACCCGATGATCCCGGTGATCCCGGTGTGGGCTCCGGTTACTTTTCCCAGTCGAAGAATCCCTTGCCGGACTTGCGGCCGAGTTCCCCGCGGGCCACCTTGTCCCGCAGGATCTGCGGCGGAGCAAACCGGTCGCCGAGGGTCGAGTGCAGGTACTCGGCGATGCCCAGGCGGACGTCCAGCCCCACGATGTCGGTGGTCTTGAGCGGGCCCACCGGGTGCTTGTAGCCCAGCACCATGGCGGCGTCGATGTCCTCCGCCGATGCCACGCCTTCTTCCACCATCCGCATGGCTTCCAGCGCAATGGCCACGCCCAGCCGCGAGGAGGCGAAGCCCGGCGCGTCATTCACGACGACGGCGGTTTTCTTCAGCGCCTCGACCCAGCTTCGGGAGGCGGCGGCGAGCTCGTCCGAAGTCTTCGGAGCCAGCACTACTTCCACCAGCTGCGACGCCGGCACCGGATTGAAGAAGTGCAGGCCGCAGAAGTTGGCCGGCCGCTGCAGTTGGTCGGCGAGCTTGGTGATGGACAGCGAGGACGTGTTCGTCGCCAGCCACGCCGTCGGGGAAAGCTGGGCTTCCACGGCCTTCAGCGCGGTGGACTTGAGGTCGAAGTCCTCCGGCACGGCCTCCACTACCAGGCCGCAGGTGGCGAACGATCCGTAGTCGACGGACACGGACAGCCGTGACGTCAGTGCTTCCAGCGACTCGTCGGTGGTGCCGCGCTCCACGCTCTTGGCCAGCGCGCCGGCCACCCGCTCGTGGGCAGCCTGGGCCGCAGCGTCGTCGCGCTCCACCACCACGACGTCGGCTCCGGCGGTCAGGAACGCGTGGGCAATGCCGGCGCCCATGCGGCCGCCGCCGAGGACACCTACGTTGTTGGGAATACTCTGCACAGGGTTCATCTCGCTCACTTGGATTCGTTCTGCTTGGCTGCACTGCGGGCGGCGCTCTTGGCAGCGCTTTTGTCGAGAAAGGACTGCATACGGTCGAATTTGGCCTGGGATTCGAACAGAATGCCCTGGGCGACAGTGTCGATCACCGGGTGCGCTTCGCGCGGGGTGTGGAACACGGTCTTGGTGAGACGGACGGCCAGCGGGTCCTGCTTGCCGATCCGGTCCGCCAGCGCATGCGCGGCGGCGATCAGTTCGGCTGGCTCGTGGACTTCGGTGACCAGCCGCGCGGCCAGCGCTTCGTCGGCGTCCAGGATGCGGCCAGCCAGCAAGATCTCCTTGGCCAGCGGCTCCCCCACCAGTTCCTTCAGCCGCCAGGTGGCTCCGGCCGCGGCCATGATGCCCAGGCCTGTTTCCGGCTGGCCGATCTTCACCGACGGCGTGGCGATGCGGAAATCGGCGGCGTACGCCAGTTCCGCTCCCCCGCCGAGGGCGAAACCGTCCAGGGCGGCGATAACCGGCAGCGGCAGTCGGGCAATGCGGTGGAAAACGGTGGAGTTGATGCCCGCCAGCGCGTCGTCGCGGCGCCGTTCACGCAGCTGGGAGATATCCGCGCCGGAGGCGAAGATCCCCTTGCCGTTGACCTCGGTGCCGGACAGAATCAGGATCCGCGGCTCGCGCTCCAGCACGGCGCACACGGAGTGCAGTTCGTCCACCATGGCCTGGTCGATGGCGTTGCGGACTTCCGGCCTGTTCAATGTCACGTGGACGCGGTCATCCCGCTCATCCACGCGCAGCGTACTGAAGGAGTAGTCGGCGAAGAGCATCAGACCCGCTCGACGATCATCGACGTGCCCTGGCCGACGCCCACGCACATGGTGGCCAGGCCGCGCTGTGCGCCCTCGCGCTCCATCCGGCCCAGCAGGGTCACCACCAGACGGGAGCCGCTGGAACCGAGCGGGTGCCCCAAAGCGATGGCACCGCCGTCGTTGTTCACAATGCCCTGGTCCAGCTTCAGGTCACGCAGCACCGCGAGCGACTGGGTGGCGAACGCTTCGTTGAGCTCCACCGCGCCCAGGTCATCGATGCTCCAGCCCGCGCGGTCCAGCACCTTGCGCGTGGCGGGCACCGGGCCGATGCCCATGATTTCCGGCGCGACGCCGGCCGATGCGCCGTCCACAATGCGGGCACGGGGCGTGAGGCCTAACTTGTTGACGGCGGCCTCGGACGCAATCACGATCGCCGAGGCACCGTCATTGAGCGAACTGGAGTTACCCGCGGTGACCACGCCGTCCGGCTTGATGATGGGCCGGAGTCCGGCCAGGACCTCGAGCGTGGTTCCGGGGCGCGGGCCCTCATCGGTGTCGACGACGGTGTCGCCCTTCCTGCCCTTGACCGTCACCGGGACGATTTCCTCCTTGAGCCGGCCCGCCTCGATGGCTGCGATGGCACGCTCGTGCGACTGGACGGCGAACGCGTCCGCGTCCTCGCGGGAAATGCCGTACACCTCGGCCACTTCCTCCGCGGTCTGCGGCATGGAGTAGGTCATCTTGCCGCCGCGGCTGAGGTCGCCCTTGGCGAAACGCTGGTTGACGAAGCGCCAGCCGATGGAGGTATCGAAGATTTCGCCCGGCTTGGCGAACGCCTTGGCCGGCTTCTCCTGGACCCACGGGGCCCGGCTCATCGATTCCACGCCGCCGGCGATGACGATGTCCGCCGCGCCGGCCTTGATCATGTGCGAGGCCTGGATGATGGCGCTGAGGCCGGAGGCGCACAGGCGGTTGACCGTGATGCCGGGGACGTGGTCGGCGTAGCCGGCCAGCAGCCAGGCCATGCGGGCCACGTTGCGGTTTTCCTCGCCCGCGCCGTTGGCGTTGCCGAGGATGACTTCTTCGACCGCATCCGGATCGATGCCGGCCCGGGTGACGGCTTCCTTGACGACCAGCGCCGCCAGATCGTCGGGACGGACTGCGGACAGTGCGCCTCCGTAGCGGCCAACCGGGGTCCGTGCCCCGCCAATCAGGAATGCCTCAGCCATAGAAATAATCCCTCGCTTGATCGATCAACGATGACAGTGAGCGGTCGCTCCGGCTGCCTGACAGCAGGGAAATTACCGACCGACCGTTCTATAAAGAATCCCACGCCGCTCTGGGCCGGTCAACTGGTGTGACGGCCAGGGGCGGAGTTGCAGCAGCTCGCCGGCAGACCCCGGGCTACCCCAGCCGACCATACTCTTCCACCAGTTCTTCGGTGGACCGGCCGGGCGCCAGACCGGCGGGCTTACCGTCCAGCAACGATCCCAACTGCTCAAGGCACTGGTGCCAGCCGGCTGCCACCCTCGCCGCCCACGCAGGATCCTGCAGCGAATTCGCCAGGGACAGCGTGCTGTGGCCCGGTTCCGCCGGCTCCACCGTCCACCGCAGGACCTCCTGGTCCCAGCTAAACGCCAGGGTCCGCCCCGGTGTCACCTCCAGCACCTGGCCGGCGTCCGGGTCTTCGCCGGGGAACAGGAACTGGATGGTTCCGCCGACGCTGAGGTCCAGCCTGACACCGCAGGGGAACCAGGCCGAGAGCTCGTCGTCGTCAGTGAGCGCGCGCCACAGCCGGCCGGCGTCGTGGCCGAATTGTTGGCGGATCAGCAGTACCGGCTGCCCGGGTCCGCCGTGGTCCACGCTGACCTGAGGGTCAATGCCTGCGGTCATGGTCTCCTCCCGATCCGGCATCACGCGGCGGCTTGGTCCCGGCCCTCGGCCTTGGCCGCGATCTCCTCCAGGTCCCTGGCCATCTGCTTGCGCGTGATGCCCATTGCGAGCTTCCCGAAAACCGCCAGCATCACTTTCGCAAGAGCCCCGGGGCTCTCCATCTCGGCGCCGAAGAACATGGTGAGCCGGGTGCCGCCGTCTGCGGGCGCGAGCGTGAACCGGGTGGTGTAGTCGGCGCCGTTCGACTTCGCCTTGACCGTGGTGGAGGTCGGCGCATCCACCTCCGCCACCCACATCTCCTCGGTGGCTTCCTTGCCCATCATCTTCCGGGTCTCACGCCACCGGTAGCCCTCGGCGTAGTCGCCGGGCGTCATGATCTCTATGCGGGATATGGAGCTCAGGGTCCGGGCGGAACCTGGGATGTCGGTGAGGACGCGCCAGACGGCTTCGGCCGGCGCGTTGACGTGCTGGACTAGTTCAAGGTGGTGGCCCACAGTGGCTCTTTCGGCAGGAGTCGTTGGTCTGCCAACAGCCTAATGGAGAGCCTGTGGGTCTTCGAGGACCTAACGCCCGCTCGAGGGCAGTCGCCTGCCCAGTCAGCCCGTCAACCCTGATCCCGCTCGTTGCGGCGTAGAGAACGGTAAACCTGCCAGGCGGACAGCAAGTCCCGGCGATTGCCGCCAGCGTGATCGCGGTGCCAGCGGCGAGTAAACCGGTTGAACTCGAACTGGCCGGAGATCTCCCGCGGTGCGTCGTCCCGTGACGAATGCCAGCGAGCCAACGCGTCAGCCAACGTGGTTGTGACGTCCGCGGCGGTGAAGAATTCCCGCATCGGTTCATCGAACCGGAATCCGGGACCAAGCTCTCTGCGGAGGCGCCGGCTCACCGCCAAGGACGGCGGCTATACGCGCAGTGATGCTCTCTTTATCCCCGGTGGCGCTGATGCCGAGAGCGCGGGCGAACTGCTGCAACTCCGTTTTCAGCCAGTACCACCGCAGGAACTCCTGCGCGCTCAGGGAAGCGGTTGGCTCTGGCCGTGAAAACGTGGCGTGGTCAGTCATGGTGCTTTCGAGTTAACCACTCCGCCGGGGAGATCCTTCCGCTATCGGGGACAGATACCGTCCGCGTCCCTCTACCGCAGGCGGGCCGGAGCCCCTACGCTCTACGCCATGACGTACAACATCCAGATGGCGGTTGACTGCAAGGACGCGCATGCCCAAGCCGATTGGTGGGCCGAAACGCTGGGCTGGGCGGTGGAACCCACCAATCAGGACTTCATCACCAGCATGATCGAGCAAGGCTACGCCACCGACGCCGACACGATCGTCCACAACAACGTTCGAGTATGGAAGGACGGGGCGGCGATCTGCCCGCCTGATCAGGTGGAGAGCAAAGCCCGGCAGCGGATCCTGTTCCAGCCTGTCCCGGAGTCCAAGTCGGTCAAGAACCGGGTCCATTGGGACGTCCGCCTGGCTGGGGAAGACAAGGACGAGGTCCGGGCACGCTTGGAAGCCCGGGGTGCCACCTTCCTGTACTCGGAAACACAGGGTCCGCAGGGCTGGCACACCATGGCCGACCCGGAAGGCAACGAGTTCTGCATTGCCTAGGGTTCTGCCTTTCCCAGGACCGCGGGCCTGCGGGAGGCCCCGGGATAAATTCCCCGGGGCCTTCCGCAGAGACCAACACCTAGCGATCAGTGGCGATTGCGGCCCCTGACATCATCATCGGCCTCAACTTCTTCCTTGCGCACGTCCGTGGAAACGGTCTCCTGGTCGGTGACCGTATCTTTATCGAGCCGGACCCGTTCAACCGGGACGGTTTCCTTGTCCACCACCGGCTTTTCCGCGTGCAGAGTCACTTCGTGCTCAGCCTCGCTGATCTCTGGGCCGGCGAGCGCCTCGCCACGGTTGGCGTCAGTAATCGGTTCACGCTCGAGGCGCACCTCTTCATGCTGAACGGGGACCGTGCGGGTGACGTTCTCGGTGACCACGTACTTGCGCAGCCTGGCCTTCCCGACTTCCTGGGACTCGGTACCCACCCGCACCCGCTCTTCCGAACGGGTCATAGCGTCGTCGGCCCCTGCGCGGGAGGTGTCATAGTCCGTTCCGCGCCGGCCGGCGGTTTCGTCAACTCCGTGTGTGCCGGCGGTTTCGCGGGAGGTGTCCCTGTCCCTCAGGCCGGTTGTCCCGGCTGTGCCAGTGGTCCCGGCGGTTCCGGTGCGGGCCTGGCCGGCGTTTCCGCCGTAGGCTGCGTTGCCTGCGTTGCCTGTATGTCCAGCGTTGCCTGCGGACAGGCCGTAGTGGCTGTAGAGACGGTCCTCTTCGGCCACGTCCAGATGTCCCTCGGGATCCACCCGCGGGGCGTCCTTGATTTGGTCCTTGGTATAGGGCACGCGGAGGTCGCCGCCCTCGGTGGTGGCGTTGTCCAGCGGGACGAAGCTCTCGGACAGGCCGAACAGGCCGGTCTTGACCGTGGCCCAACTCGGCTCATTCGTCCGGTCGTCGAGGTAGAGTTCCCCGAGCGATCCGATCTTGCTACCTTCGGAATCGATCACATTGGCGTTGCTGCCGACCAGACGGTCGACTTTATCCTTGGCGATCATTTCATCTCCTTATTTGTTTCCACCTGCCACGGTTTGACCGCGGCGAGTACGCTCCGGAGGCACGGCACCGGGCATGATGATGGCTTTGATGGTTCTGCCGCACCGCGAGGCGGTCGGGCCAGCGAGGCTGCCGGCCGTGGTTCCCAATCCTCAGCGGGCTGCGGCCCCAATCTGATGGGAGGCCGTGAAGGGTTCACCGTGGTTCTGGTGACCTCTTCGGGAAGGTTGCTTACGTTGTAAGCAAAGCATGCTTAGCATTCACCTGCAACCCCCACGGCCGAAAAATTTTGGTGCAGCCTGCTCGCGCCGGCGGCCTCCGCGGGCAATCCGGTCACGCCGCGCGGGATGCCGCGGCGAGCAGCCTTTGAGGTGGCGCGGGGCCGGCATGGCCGGAGTGGACCGGAGCCGGCGTCCCGGCCGGAGTCGCAGCCGGGGTCCCGGCCGGATCCCGGGCAGAAGACCCGGGCAGAAAGTCCGGCAGAAGACTCGACAAAAGGTCTCCGCAACCGCAACGATAAACTCGAGGGGTGACTTCCGAGACCCCCACCCCAGCCCGCACCACCTCCGCCAGCAGCACCGGCCAGGCGCAGCCTGACCTGCCGGAGAAGGTTTCCGACCTCTTCGACCCGCAGCGCTGGCGGGTAGTGGAAGGCTTCGACTTCCAGGACATGACCTACCACCGCCAGGTGGAGCGCGACGCCGACGGCGCCGTGGTCCGCGATCTGCCCGCCGTGCGCATCGCGTTCAACCGTCCAGAGGTGCGCAACGCCTTCCGCCCCGGCACAGTGGACGAGCTCTACCGGGCGATGGATCATGCTCGGATGACGCCGGACGTCGCCACGGTACTGCTGACCGGCAACGGCCCCTCCGCCAAGGACGGCGGCCACTCCTTCTGCTCCGGCGGCGACCAGCGCATCCGCGGCCGCGACGGCTACCGGTATGCCGATGGCGAGACGAAGGAGACCATCGACCCGGCCCGCGCCGGCCGGCTGCACATTCTGGAAGTCCAGCGGCTGATGCGCACCATGCCCAAGGTGGTCATCGCCGTCGTCAACGGCTGGGCAGCCGGCGGCGGGCACTCGCTGCACGTGGTCTCCGACCTGACCATCGCCTCCAGGCAGCACGGCAAGTTCAAGCAGACCGATGCCACCGTGGGCAGTTTCGACGCGGGCTACGGCTCGGCCCTGCTGGCCCGGCAGATCGGCCAGAAGGCGGCGCGGGAGATTTTCTTCCTGGCCCGCGAATACTCCGCCGAGGACATGGTCCGCATGGGCGCGGTGAACGAGGCGGTCGACCACGAGCGTCTCGAAGAGGTGGCGCTGGAGTACGCCGCGGACATCGCGCGGCAATCGCCGCAGGCCATCCGGATGCTCAAGTTCGCCTTCAACCTGGCCGACGACGGGTTGGCCGGCCAGCAGGTCTTCGCCGGTGAAGCCACTCGGCTGGCGTATATGACGGACGAAGCCGTCGAAGGCAAGGAAGCGTTCCTGGCCAAACGCGACCCGGACTGGTCTTCGTTCCCCTACTACTTCTAAGGCTGCCGGAATGGACATCGAGCCGGCCCTGTCCGCGCTGACGGCGGCGCTGGGCGGCGAGGGCCCCGCCGTCGAAATCGCAGCCGACGGGACGCCGCTGCCGGTGGCTTCGCCCGGGCTGGCTCCGGAAACCGCCGCGATTGTCCGGACCTCGGGTTCCACTGGCACACCCAAGGCCACCATGCTGGGGATCGACGCGCTGGCTGCGTCGTCGATGGGCACTGCGCTGCGGCTGGGCGGCGAGGGTCAGTGGCTGCTGACGCTGGCACCGAACTACGTCGCCGGCCTGCAGGTGCTGGTCCGCTCGCTCTACGCCGGCACCCGGCCGTGGGCCATGGACCTGTCCAATGGCTTTACCGCGCAGGCGTTCACCGACGCCGCCGCCGCACTGACCGACCGGTTCCGCATCACCTCGCTGGTACCGACCCAACTGCACCGGTTGCTCACTTCCTCGGCGCCGGAAACGGTGAAGGCGCTGCGCCGCTTCGACGCGATCCTGCTGGGCGGGGCCCGGATGCCGGCGGCGCTGCGGACGGAGGCGGCCAAACATTCACTGAAGATCGTGCGCACCTACGGCATGAGTGAGACCTGCGGCGGCTGCGTGTACGACGGCGTGCCGCTTCAGGGCGTTACGCTGCAGCTCCAAGAGGGCCGGGTGCTGATCGGCGGCGACGTGGTGGCCGGCGGCTACCTGGAGAATCCGGAGCTGACCGCGGCGCACTTCAGCGAGTCAGGCGGCACCCGGTGGTTCCGCACCGAAGACCTGGGCGAGGTCGACGACGACGGTGCGCTCACCGTGACCGGGCGCGCTGACGACGTGCTGATCACCGGCGGCGTCAAGGTATCAGCGGCTGCCGTCGCCGAGGCCATCGAAGGGCTCCCGGAGGTGCGGGCGGCCCTGGTGGCCGGAATCGCGGATCCGGAGTGGGGCACCAAGGTGTGCGCCGCCGTCGTTGGTTCCGCCACCGTGGATCAGATCCGCGCGCGCGTCCGCGCTGCCTTGGGAAGTCCGGCCGTCCCGCGCCACATTGTGCACTTGGATGCCCTGCCGCTGCTGTCCAATGGCAAACCGGACCGTCTGGCCGTGGCGGACGTCCTGCGCCGGTCGGCGGCGGAGTCCGCGCCGCACGGCAACGGGCAGCCCGGCGCGGAACCGCCGCAACCGTGACATCCGGCACTCCTGCTCCGCCAACTGCACGGCCCACCGGCCCCCATGGGCGAGAATAGAACCTTGCTGCGGATGCCCGCAGCCCATGATGTACCAGTCCCCCACAGGTAAGGATCTTCCACAGTGGCTACAGCCGGGCAATGGCTCGAAGGGGCACGGCCCCGCACGCTTCCGATGTCGATCGCGCCGGTGATCATCGGCAGCGCGGCCGCCTACCAACTGGGTTCCTTCCGGCCGCTGCTTGCCGTGCTGGCCGCGCTGGTCGCGATCCTGTTCCAGGTGGGGGTGAACTACGCGAACGACTATTCGGACGGCGTCCGCGGCACCGACGACGTGCGCGTCGGCCCGCTGCGGCTGACCGGCTCCGGGCTGGCCACGCCGCAAGCGGTCAAGGCCGCGGCGTTCGGCAGCTTCGGGCTGGCCATGGTCGCCGGGCTTGCACTGATCATCCTGTCCCAGACCTGGCCGCTGCTGTTGGTGGGCGTCGGCTGCGTGATCGCGGCCTGGGGATATACCGGCGGCAACAACCCGTACGGCTACCGCGGGCTGGGCGAGGTCTACGTGTTCCTGTTCTTCGGCATCGTCGCCACCATGGGAACCACCTACACCCAGGCCCTGCAGGTCAGCTGGCAGTCCTTCATCGGCGCGGTCGGTACCGGCTTGATCGCCACCGCCTTGCTGATGGCCAACAACGTGCGAGATATCCCCACTGACCGTGAGGTGGGGAAAATGACGCTGGCGGTCCGTCTGGGCGACGAGGTTGCGCGCATCAGCTACGTCATGATGCTGGCGGTGGCCATCCTGCTGCCGCTGCTGCTGGTCTACGACTACCCGTGGATCCTCTTGGTCCTGCTGCTGGTGCCGGCGTGCCTCACCCCGAGCTGGCTGATGCTCAAGGGCAAAAAGCGCGAGAGCCTGATTCCGGTGCTGAAGCAGACCGGGCTGATCAACCTGGGGTTCGCCGTGGCCTTCGGCCTGGGCCTGGTGCTCAGCGAGATCATGTAGGCAGCTGCCGCGGCAACCGGGCCGGTTGCCGGAACGGGTCAGCGCTGCTGGTCCTCGGACCGCGGTTCGTTAGGTTGCTGCGGTGCCGGCTGCTGCTGGGCAGGCTTGGGCTTGCGGTCCGAATCCACCCGAAGTTCGCCGTGCTGCTCGACGGCGGAGTCCTCGGCCAACGCATCGGAGATCTCCGTGGAGGTCCGCGGCGCCGCCACTCCCTTGTTGAAACGGCTGGCTAGCGCCCTGCCGGCTTCGTCCCTCATCTTGCGGAAGAACAGGTAGGTAATGCACCAGCCCATGACCGCGGCCGCTAAGGCAGAGTAGACGATGCCCAGCCTCAGGAACAGGCAAATAACAAAGATGGCGGCCATGATGCCGAGCCGCAGGGCACTGAATTTCCAAAAAGCCACGCCTCAAGTTTACGCTGCCCGCGAGATCACCCGGACAGTCCAAGGTTTCCGCAGTCCCCAGGGCAGCGCTCACCTACAATTAAGTCATGGTCCGTCTCTATATCCTGCTCGCGGTACTGGCTCTATCGGTGGTGATCTATGCCCTGATCGAGTGCATCCGGTCCGGGTCCCACGAGGTGCGCAGTATCTCCAAACCGGGATGGATCGTCACCATCATCTTTGTCCCGCTGATCGGGGCCCTCATGTGGTTCATGTGGGGCCGCCCCCGCGCCGCCGGCCGGCAACCCCAGCAGGCACCCCGCCCGGCGGCTCCCGACGATGACATCGCCTTCCTGCGCACGCTCGATGCAAAGCGCCGCGCCAAACAGCGCGAAGAGGAATTGCACCGGCGTGAGCAAGAGCTGAAGAAGACCGAAGACCCGCAGCACGGGAACAAAGACAAACCCGCCACCCATGACGGCCGGCAGTTGAGCGAAGACGACCCGGACAACGGCCCGCACTAATTCAAGCCAGCCGAGACCCTCTTTCGAAGAAGGCCCGCAGCCCTGAGTGATGCCAGAGCTGCGGGCCTTCTCTCGTGACGGAGGCGGGGAACGATGCCTGTCGGCGAGCCCCCGCCCTTTGAGTCCTAGACTCCGGCGTAGCTGTGCAGGCCGGCGAAGAAGACGTTGACGATCGTGAAGTTGAAGACCACGCAAAGGTAGCCCACGATCGACAGCCAGGCGGCGCGGGTGCCGGTCCAGCCACGGGTGGCGCGGGCGTGCAGGTAGCCGGCGTAGACCACCCAGATCACGAAGGTCCAGACTTCCTTGGTGTCCCAGCCCCAGTAGCGGCCCCAGGCCTCCTCGGCCCAGATGGCGCCGAGCACCAGGGTGAAGGTCCACAAGACAAACGAGACCGCATTGATCCGGTAAGCGGCGTTCTCCAGCGACAGTGCGGAGGGGACCAACCGCATGAAGCCCAGCTTGTCCGCCTTGCCGGCCCGGCCGCGGGCTTCGCGGTTTCCCTGGATCAGCTGCAGCACGGACATGGCGAAGGTCAGCGTGAACAGTGCGGACGCCAGCACCGCCACCGAGACGTGGATGATTATCCAGTAGCTCTGCAGGGCGGGAATCAGGTGGGCCACCGGCGTCGGGAATCCAATGGTGGCAGCGATCAGCATGATCACCACGAGCCCAATGACGAACGAGCCGAGGAACCGCAGGTCCTTTCGGGTCAGGGCAATCAGGTAGACCACCGCTACCATCAGCGCACCGGTGGTGCAGAATTCGTACATGTTGCCCCACGGCACACGGTGTGCGGCCATCCCCCGGGTCACCACACCAGCGGCCAGGATGACTGTTGCCAGCACGGTGAGGGCCACGCCGATGCGCGCGGCCGCGCGGCGTTCCTTGCCGTAGTTCATCGAGTCCGAGGCCATTTCGACCGCGTGCGCCTGGTTTCCGTTGCCCCCGGCGTTGCTGACGGCTGCGGAGCCGGAGGTGGCTCCGGCCGCGCCGACCAGCACCGCCGCGTCCGCAGGGGCGTGCTCGGCGGCCAGCCGGTCTTCGACCGCCTTGATGGTCTTGCTGGATTTCGCCAAATCCCAGCAGAAGGCGATGAAGGCGACGGTGAACGCCATCGCGCCGAGCAAGATAAACAGCTCGCTGTACTGGGCCAGTGTTTGGTCAATCGTGGGCATGGGAAGAGGTGTCCTTAGGAGTTGTCAACGCCGGCGGCGCTCTTGCTATTGTGCGCCTGTGGGCCGGCATCCGTCAGCCATTGGTCGCGGAGAAGTTTACTGATGGTCGCTGCTTCCGGGGCCAGCCGGTGGTCTTCGCCGCGGGCCAGCAAGCCCCACTCCACCATCGTGCGTCCGTCGTCGTGCATGCCGGCGCGCACCCACACGCGGCGTCGACCAATGAACAACGAGGCGCCCAAGCCGGCCATCGCCAGCGAGGAGAAGACGAGCGCCCCGAGCTTGCCCGGATCGTGGTGGATGTCCAGCGCGGCATAACGCACCAACCCATCGAAGGTGATGCTGCCCATTCCGTTGGGCAGTTCCTTCGTCTCGTACGCGGCGAGCTCGATGCCGCCGCTGTCCTGGTTGCGGTCGTTGAGCACGTTGAGGTTGCTGGTGTCCAGGACAAAGACGTTCTTCGGATCGCCGTTGTCCAGGCCCAAATCGCCGTAGTAGGAGTTCAAGTACAGCCGCGGATTCATCGGGTCCGGGTCGCTGCCGTAAGCCACGCCGTCCTCGCCTTCCATCGCCGTCGGCAGGAAGAAGCCCACGAAGCCCAACTGCTCCGGCTTGGCGTCCGGCACCTTGATCACCATTGTGGAGGTGTAGGCGCCGTCGTTGGGAATGGCGACGACGGGGCCTTGGTGGGCAATGTTGCCGTCGCCGTCCCGGATGGTCACCACGGGCGCGTAGCCGTTGCCCATCAGGTAGACGTTGCTGCCGCCGATGGTCAGCGGGTGGTTGACCTTCAGGACCTGCTGCTCGGCGGGCGCCCCCGGCTCATCCCGCACGGACATGGTGGCGGTGAAGTCCAGCGGCTGCCCGTAGTGGGTGGTCGATTCGCGGTCGAACACCACCTCGAACTTGTCCAGGGTCAGGGAGAACGGGTCCAGCCGGTCCTCGGTGAAGCCGGTCCCCGGGTTGAAACTGTCGTAGCCGATCAGCGAATTCACGAATGTTTCGCCCTCGACCAGGACCCGCTGGCCGGTGTAGCCGAACTGGCCGCCGACCGCCACGGAGACCAGCACGCCGATCAGCGAGGTGTGGAAGATCAGGTTTCCGATTTCCTTGGCGAAGCCGCGTTCGGCGCCGACCGAGGGCCGGTCGGTGTCCGCGTCGCGCACGTTGACCCGGTAGCCCCGGCGCTTCAACAGCCGGGCGGCCTCTTCGACAGCGGAGCGTGCGGAGACGCCGGCTTCGGCCGGGACCGCCATGGAACCGTACTCGGGCAGCCGGGACAGCCGGCGCGGCGTCCGCGGCGGCTGCGACCGCATGGCCTTGTAGTGCTGGATGGCGCGCGGGATAACGCAGCCAATCAGCGACAGGAACAGCAGCAGGTAGATGGCGGAGAACCACACCGAGGAATACACGTCGAAGAGCTGGAAGCGGTCCAGCCACGGCCCGACCTCCGGATTGTCCGTGAGGTACTGGGTCACCACCGCCGGGTTGGCCGGGCGCTGCGGGAACAGCGAGCCGGGGACCGCGGCCACCGCCAACAGCAGCAGCAGGAACAGCGCGGTCCGCATGCTGGTCAGCTGGGTCCACGCCCAGCGCAGCATGCCCAGGAAGCCCAGTGCGGGAACGGCGACGTCGTCCCGCTTGCGGTTGTGCTTGCGGTCGGTGCCGGCACGGCCCTTGCCGCCACCGGTGCCCGGTCCGCCCGGTGCGGGTGCACCGGCGTCGTCATGGCGCTGTGCGCCGTCGGGGGTCTGACTCATCAGATCGGGAGCCTCACTTCATTTGCAAACCAATCCTGCAATTGCGTCACCCAGTCCCCCCAAAGCCCGGTGGCCATCAGCAGGCCCAAAACTACCAACATGGCTCCGCCCGACCGCTGCAGGAACAGCCGGTGCTTGCGGAAGAACGCCATGGCGCCCATCCCCCGCCGGACACCGAGCGCGATCAGCAGGAACGGGATGCCCAGGCCCAAGCAGTACACGAAAGCCAGGAAGGCGCCTTTGGCCGCGTCCGCACCGCCGGAGTACGCCAGCGCCTGGACCGCGGAGAAGGTGGGGCCGATGCACGGCGCCCAGCCCAGCCCGAACGTCATACCGAGCACCGGGGCACCCCACAGCCCCGCGGGCGGGCGGGAGTGGATTTTGCGGTCCCGCTGGAAGAAGGACAGCCCGCCCATGAAAATGATGCCCATGACCACGACGACGACGCCGAGCAGCTGGGTGATCCAGTCCGCGTCGCTGCCCTTCAGCCAGGCGCCCAGCTGGCCGAAGACCGCCCCGATGAACACGAAGACGATGGAAAAACCGAGCACGAACAGGCCGATGCCGGCGAACATCCGGCCGCGGCGCTGGCGTTCCAGGTCCACGCCGGTCAGGCCGGTGACATAGCCCATGTAGCCGGGCACCAGCGGCAGCACACACGGGGACAGGAAGGAGACCAGCCCGGCCAGCATTGCCACGGGGATGGCCAGCAGCACGGAGCCGTTCAGCACCGTGTCGCCGAAGGCGCCCCCCAAGGTCATCGGCAGCGAGGCCGTCGCCCATCCCACGGCTACGCGGCCACTGCGTCTTTGATCAAGGCCTTGAGTGTGCCCTTGTCCGCCACGCCCAGAATCCGGGCGGCCACTCGGCCTTCCTTGTCCAGTACCAGCGTGGTGGGGACAGCCTGCGGCGGCACGTAGGACGTCATGGCCAGCAGGATGCCACCGTCCTTGTCCATGAAGCTGGGGTAGGTGATGCCGAAGTTGCGCTCGAAGGCCTCGGCGGTGGGCCGCTCGTCCCGAATGTTGACGCCGTAGAACTGGGCGCTGTCAGCGAACTCCTCGCTGAGGGCCTGCAGGTCCGGGGCTTCCAGCCGGCAGGGCGCACAGGAGGCGTACCAGAAATTCAGCACCGTGACCGTACCGGCCCAGTCGGCGGCATCGACGGACGTGCCGTCGAGGAGCTTGCCGGTCAGCTGCACCGGTTCGCCGCGGGACCCGGGCGCATACTCGGTCACCGAGCCGTCTCCGGCGATGTAGTTCTTGTTGTCTCCGGCGTTGGCCTGCTGGGCCAGCGGATCCTCGACGGAACAGGCCGCCAGCGACAGGGCACCAAACAGCCCCGCACCGACTTTGAACACGGTACGGCGGTTGAACGAACGGGGATTATCGGCAGTCACAGTCACACTCTTCTTCGTGGGGTTGCGGGCATCCCACTTCTACAACGCGTAGTAATTCTATTATGCTCCCGGCAAGTTCGCCGCACCGGGCAGCAAGTCGGCGCAGGGCTCGGCATAACGCACCGCGCTCAGGCGCCCGCCGTCGAACTCAAGGGAGGTCACCGACGCCAGCGTGCACTGCCGGCGGCGGGGGTCGTGCCAGAGCGGTTTGCCCTCGCTGGCCAACCTGGTGACCCAGATGGGCAGCTGGTGGCTGACCAGAATCGCCTCGGCCCCCGGGCCGCCACGTTCGACCGCCTGACGCTGGGCGTCAACGATGGCTTCACGCATCCGGGCGACCTGCGCCGTGTACGGCTCCCCCCAGGACGGCCGGAACGGATTGTAGAGGCGCCGCCAGTAGCGCGGCTCGCGCAGGTGCGAGCGGATGTCGCTGAGGCCCTCGAAGTGGTTCTCGGCTTCGATAATCCGCTCGTCGGTGACAATCTCGAGGCCCAGCGCCTCCGCAGTCGGTCCGGCGGTCTCCTGGGCCCGGGTCAACGGCGAAGCGACCAGATAACTGATCGTTGCGCCGTCCTTCCCGCGCTCGGAAAAGTAGTCGGCGGCACGCCGGGCCATTTCCTGCCCCAGCTCAGACAGTCGGAAGCTCGGCAGCCTGCCATAAAGCACACGGTCGGGGTTGTGGACCTCGCCGTGGCGGAGCAGATGGACAGTGGCTTCGGGCATGGGTACAAGTGTCTCAAACTGGGCGTGTTTGCCCAAAAGCCCCATCGGCCGCCGGACCGGCCGGTTCGGTTGCCGGCGGGCCGAAAATCATCCTTCCGGGCGACCGACACGGCGCTGACCTGCATTGTAGTGTGGCAGTAACAGCTGCCAAGAGCCTCCGCGGCCGGCAGATCCGGCCCGAGTGGATGAGATGAAAAGGACCCGGCCATGAGCACCCCCCAGAACGAACCGAACACACCCGGTGACGGGGAAGGCCGGCCCAACGGCCAGCAACAGCCTCAGTACGGACAGAACCTGCCGCAGTACGGGCAGAATGCTCCGCAGCAGCCCGGCTCCGGTGAGCCGCAGTACGGGCAGAACGCCCCGCAGTACGGGCAGGGCCAGCCGCAGTACGGCCAAAACGCACCGCAGTACGGCCAGCAGCCCTACGGCCAGGGTCAGCAGGGCCCCCCGTATGGCCAGCAGTATGGGCAGCAGCCGTACGGCTACCAGAACGCCGTGCCCGGTCAGTACGGTTACCCAAGCGGCCAGCCGCAGACCGGAGCCAAGCCCACCCGGCCGCGCGAAGTGGTCATCGCCTTCTGGCTGATCATCGCGGCGGCGGCGCTGACCGCCCTCGAAATGCTGACTGAGCTCACCAACCTCGATGGCACCATGGCCGCGGTACTCCAGGACCCGTCGGTCCGTGAGGCCCTCGGTGAGCAGGGCGGTCAGTTCTCCGACGCAGAGCTCTCACAGATGATGAGCGGCACGGCGGGAGTGATCATCGTCATCACCGCGGTGATCGCCGTCGGGCTGTACCTGCTGGTGGCCTTCGGCGTGAAGGCAGGCAAGAACTGGGCCCGGATCACAGGCACCGTGTTTGCCGCGCTGTCGCTGTTTGGCCTGTTCAACATCTGGTTCGGCACCTTGTCCGTGCTGCTGGGCATCGCGGCGATCGTGCTGCTGTTCCTGCCGGCATCGAACCAGTTCTTCCAGGCCACCAAGGCCCACAAGTACGGCATTTACGGCCGCTAAGCGGCTACGCAGCCGGCACCACGCCGGCTAGGAACGGGCGCTGGACTCGGAGTTGTTCTCCGTCTCCTGCGCCCGTTGTGCGTGGTAGGCCAGGATCTGCAGTTCGGTGGCCATGTCCACCTTGCGCAGCTGCACGGACGGCGGGACCTGGAGCACCACCGGCGCGAAGCTGAGGATGCTCATCACTCCGGCCGCGACCAGCCGGTCGCAGAGTCCCTGGGCCACGCCGGCCGGCACGGCCATCACCGCCATATTGGCTCCGGTCTGCCGCAGCACGGCTTCCAACTCGGCGATGGGGCTGACCCGCAGCCCTGCCACCTCCGACCCGACCACGAGCGGGTCCGCGTCAAAAAGCGCCACGACGCCGAATCCCTTGGTACTGAAACCGGAGTAGCCGGCCAGCGCCCTGCCCAGGTTGCCGACGCCGACGATGGCCACCTTCCACTCATGCATCAGGCCCAAGGCAGCCGAAATCTCCTGGCTGACCAGGCGGACGTCGTAGCCCACGCCGCGGGTGCCGAAAGACCCCAGGTGGGACAGGTCCTTGCGCAAGGTGGGCGGGCTGACCCCGGCGGATTCGGCCAACTGCTCGGAAGAGATGCGTTCCGTGCCGGCTGCCATCAGCGAATTCAGCGCCCGGAGGTAGATGGTCAGGCGTGCGAGCGCTGCCGGCGGGATCTCCTGGCCGGAAGGCTTGGCCGCCTCTGTCTCCGGGAGGTGGGTCACTGTTCTCGCTCCGATGCCTGCTGGGGGCTCCGGCTCAGGCTGTCTCCAGCCGTTCCGGATCATGACTGCCCCGGTGGTTGTCCGACCGATGGCTGGTGTTCCCCTAGATTAAGCTCCGCCGCGCCGGTCTCCAACTCTGATGACGCCGGGGGGGGTAGCGCTATTGCGTGAGCAGGCGGCGTAAACGCTCCGCATCGATGTGCCAGAAATCCCGCTGCACGCCGTCGATCATGACCACCGGGATCTCTTCGGCAAACCGGCGCTCCAGCTCCGGGTCTTCGAGGATGTTCTTTTCCTCCCAGGGCACACCGAGGTCCCCCGCAACGCGCTCTACCGTCTCCCGCGCGGCCTGGCACAGATGGCAGCCGGGTTTGGTCAGCAGCACCAATTCGTGGCTGCGGTCCTCGGATCCGTTCATGCCTCCCACGGTAGCCCTCGGCGGCGGTGAACAGGGAATCCCCGGCGCCTCGTTAGACTCGAAGTATGTCCAAGTCCGCCGCCGGCCATGCACAGCGAGCCTCGGTCTCCGCCGACCCGGAGACGGAGGCTGCATTCTTCGACGTCGACAACACGCTGATGCGCGGTGCCAGCTTGTTCCACGTGGCCCGAAAGATGTACCAGCGGGGCGCCTTCCGGATGCGCGACGCCGCCAGCTTCGGTTTCAAGCAGGCACGGTTCCTGATGCGCGGGGAAAGCCTGAAGGACATCCAGTCCATCCGGGAGACGGCCTTGGCACTGGCCACCGGCCTGTTGAGCGACGACTTCAAGCAGGTGGGCGACGAGGTCTACGACGAAGTGATCGCCTCCAAGATCTGGCCCGGCACCCGGGCGCTGGCGGACCAGCACCTGCGTGTGGGCCGGAAGGTCTGGCTGGTCACGGCCACCCCGGTGGAGGTGGCCGCCGTGATCGCGGACCGGCTGGGCCTGACGGGCGCTTTGGGCACGGTCGGCGAAATCGAGAACGGGGCCTACACCGGACGGCTGATCGGGGACATCCTGCACGGTCCGGCCAAGGCCGTTGCGGTGGAAGAGTTGGCTGCACGGCAAGGCCTCGACCTGGCGCGCTGCTGGGCCTACAGCGACTCGTACAACGATGTCCCGCTGCTGACTCTGGTGGGCAATCCAGTGGCCATCAATCCGGATGCCAGGCTGCGCCGGCACGCCCGCGAGAACCACTGGCCGGTCTACGACTTCCGCAGCGGACGCCGTGCGGCCACGCTCGGGCTCAAGGCCGCCACCGGCGCGGGCGCGGTCTATGGGCTCTGGCGCGGCGTGAGCAAATTCCGCCGGCCGGCAGCTTAAGCACCGGCCCTCCCCCAGCCAGGAATGGCGTTAAATGCACACGGCCCGCCAGTTTCCTGACGGACCGTGGAAGTAAAGGGAACCGGCTAGCGGGTCCTACTTCTTGTTGCGGCGCTGGTGGCGGGTCTTGCGAAGCAGTTTACGGTGCTTCTTCTTGGCCATACGCTTGCGGCGCTTCTTGATAACTGAACCCACGAGTCCCTCATTCACTGATAGTTTCCGTGCTGCCGGCGCCCGGCGGGGCACACACCAACTTACGGTTTTTCGACGATGACGTAAAACGTTCCTTAACAGGGTACAGCTTCCGCGCACCCGTCTTTGACCGCCGGACGCCGCGGAGACGGTGCCGGGGGTCAGGCGGTGCCGGTTTCCCGGTCGATCACCGCGCCGCGCAGGTACTCCTCCACGGCAGACTCGGGTACCCGGTAGGAACGTCCGAAGCGCACAGCGGGCATCTCGCCCGAATGCACCAAACGGTAAACGGTCATCTTGGACACGCGCATGACTGCGGCCACTTCCGACACCGTCAAGAAGCGCACATTCGAGAAGTTGTTCTCGTCAGCCATTTCGCACTGTTCCTTTACTGTAAGCAACGACGACGGCGTGCCGCCTTGCCCTGCCCCAAACCTTCTTCCTAGATACTTTAGAGGCTGTTGTGGCGAAAGTGAAAGCGGCCACTGTAGCTTAAGGGTTTTATTGCTGCACGGTCTTTGTCCGCGGGGCATCGGTTGCGCCGCGATGTCCTGCGGCCGCCGCCAGTTGCGCCAGCACTTCGGCCGTCACGTCCCACTCCATGCAGGCATCGGTCACGCTTTGACCGTAGACCAGCCCGGCCCCGACCGCGTTTTCAACCACGTCCATTTTCTGCGCTCCGCCCACCAGGAAGCTCTCCAACATGATGCCGGCGATGGCGCTGCCGCCGGCTTCCAGCTGCGCCGCGATCTCCAGTGCAACCTCGGCCTGGCGGTGGTGGCTCTTGCCGCTGTTGGCGTGGCTGGCGTCCACGATCAGCCGCGGATTCACTCCTGCATTCGCCAGCGCTTCGGACGCCGCGGCAACATGGTCGGCGCCGTAGTTCGGGCCGCTCTTGCCGCCGCGCAGGATCAGGTGGGTGTCCGGGTTGCCGTTGGTGGCCACCAGCGCCGCACGCCCGTCGCCGTCGATGCCCAGGAACGCCTGCGCGGCCGACGCCGCCTGGCAGGCGTCGAGTGCCACCTGCAGGCCGCCGTCGGTTCCGTTCTTGAAACCCACCGGCATGGACAGACCGGACACCAGCTGGCGGTGGATCTGGCTCTCCGTGGTCCGTGCACCGATCGCGCCCCAGCTGACCAGGTCCGCCAGGTACTGCGGGCTGATCGGTTCCAGGAACTCCGTGGCCACCGGCAGGCCCAGCTCCGCCACCTCCAGCAGGAAGGTCCGGGCCAGTCGCAGCCCGGCGGCGATGTCGTGGGAGCCGTCCAGCCGGGGGTCGTTGACCAGCCCCTTCCAGCCCACCGTGGTGCGCGGCTTCTCGAAGTAGGTGCGCATCACAATCAGCAGCTCTTCGCGGTGTTCCCTCGCCACCTGCGCCAGCCGGCGCGCGTAGTCCAGGCCGGCTCCCGTGTCGTGGATGGAGCAGGGACCAACGATCACCAGCAGCCTGTTGTCCACGCCGTCCATGACCGCACGGATTTCCTCTCGGCCCCGGGCCACGACTGCGGCGGCCTCGGCGGTCAGCGGCTGCTCAGCCATGAGCTCCACCGGCGTCGGCAACGGACTGAAGCTGCTCACCCGCAGGTTGTTGGTGCCGCGCGGCGTGATGTGTCCGCCGGACGCGTCGCCCGCGCCCAGCTCCGTCGCGTTGGACTGGGCGGCCGCTTCCAAGAGGTGGCTGGCAGGTGCGTTCATGGTGGGGATCCCGTCTGTTGGTGGCGGGACCTGGAGATTCAGAACCCGCCGGAGAAATGGCGAAGGGCAGAGAATCATCTCTGCCCCGTTGGCTCTGAAGGTTGATATGCGTACGCGCTAAGCGGTTACGTCAGGCCCCTCCAGAGCCAACGCAAAATACGCATACCAACGAGTCGTCATACCGGCACTGTACGCCGAACCTGTCGGAGCCTAAAAACCGGCCGCCGCGACATGACCGATTATGACGACGGCGGCTCGGCCACCGCGGGGCGCTGGCCGCGGCACCCGGGAACACCCTGCAACGTCGCGGCAACGGGTCGGGAAGTTGTGCCTAGGCCAGCCCCGCCAGGACGTCAATGCCGAAGACCGGCTCCCGGTCCAGCGGTTGGATGTCAGTGATGCCGTGCGGCTCCAGCGCCGCGGCTACCGACCGCTGGAAGCTCCGGACGTTGACGCCGAGGCCGCCGCCCAGGACCACCGGACCGGTTAGGCCGAGCCGATCCGCGACCAGGCGGATCTGGCCGGCAAGATCGGCCGCGGCCCGGTCAACGATTGCTCTTGCCGGCGGCTCGCCGTCCTCGGCGGCGTCCACCACCACCCGGGATTTGCCCGCCCAGAACCGCCGGTCCGTGTGCGGCGAGTGGAACAGCGCTATCAGGTCCACCGGTTTCTGCAGTCCGCAGCCTGCCAGCAGCAGCGCAGACAGCCTGTCCGGCGGCAGGCCGGCGTCCAGCCGGGAGAGGGCATGCCGGACGGCTTCGCGTCCCAGCCAGTAGCCGCTGCCTTCGTCCCCCAGCAGGTGCCCCCAGCCGCCGGCGCGGGCTTCCTCGCCGGCGGCGTTGATGCCCCACACGGACGATCCGGTGCCGGCGACCACACCGATCCCCACTCTCCGGTGTCCGGCGGCCAGCACCAGTCGGGTGTCGTGGACAACGTGGACGTCCGCCCCGGGAGCCAGCGGGGCGACCAGCGCCCGCAGCGCCTCGGCGTCGCCGTCCGTGTCGATTCCACCGGCTCCGGCGTAGACCGCAGCGACGCGTGCTGCGCCGAGCCGGGTGAACACTTCGGACAGGGCGGTTGAGGCCTGGGCGGGACTGGTGTTCTGCACGTTGGCACTGCCGGCTGTCGCTTCGGCGGCTACCCGGCCGTCGTCCAGCCGGATACCGTGCGTCTTGCTGCCGCCAATATCCAGCCCGATCAGTGTCTGAACCATGGACCGAGCTTACAGTTCTGGCCCGAAACCAAGACGACGGTGCCCGCCTGACTGGCGGGCACCGTCGTCGTGATCAGGACGTTGCTGGGTCAGCGGGCTTAGATGAGCCCCTGGGCCAGCATGGCGTCGGCAACCTTCTTGAAGCCGGAGATGTTGGCGCCGGCCACATAGTTGCCGGGCATGCCGTACTTGTCGGCGGTCTCCGCACAGCGGTCGTGGATACCCACCATAATGTCGGTCAGCCGCTGCTCCGTGTACTCGAAACTCCATGCGTCGCGGCTGGCGTTCTGCTGCATTTCCAAGGCGGAGGTGGCCACGCCGCCGGCGTTGGCCGCCTTGCCCGGGCCGAACAGCACGTTCGCCTCTTGGAAGATGGAGGCAGCCTCGCTGGTGCAGGGCATGTTGGCGCCTTCGGCCACGGCGATCAGGCCGGATTCCACCAAGCGGCGGGCGGACTTGTCGTCCAGTTCGTTCTGCGTCGCGCTGGGCAGGGCAACGGTGCAGTCGACGTCCCAGACGTTGCCCTCGGGCACATAATGAACGGAGGCGCCACGGCGGTCGGCGTAGTCGGAGATGCGGCCGCGCTCAACTTCCTTGATCTGGCGCAGCAGTTCGACGTCGATGCCGGCCTCGTCCACCACGTAGCCGCCGGAATCGGAGGCGGTGACCACCTTGGCACCCAGTGCCTGGGCCTTTTCGATGGCGTTGATGGCCACGTTGCCGGAACCGGAAATCACCACACGCTGGCCGTCGAAGCTCTGGCCCCGGGTCTTGAGCATCTCCTGGGTGAACAGCACGGCGCCGTAGCCGGTGGCCTCGGGCCGGACCAGGGATCCGCCCCAGCCGGTGCCCTTGCCGGTGAGCACGCCGGACTCGTAGCGATTGGTGATGCGCTTGTACTGGCCGAACAGGTAGCCGATCTCGCGGGTTCCCACGCCCATGTCGCCGGCTGGAACGTCGGTGTATTCGCCGATGTGGCGGTACAGCTCGGTCATGAAGGACTGGCAGAAGCGCATCACTTCGTTGTCGGAACGGCCGCGCGGGTCAAAGTCGGAGCCGCCCTTGCCGCCGCCGATGGGCATACCGGTCAACGCGTTCTTGAAGATCTGCTCGAAGCCCAGGAATTTGACGATGCCCAGGTAGACCGACGGGTGGAAACGCAGGCCGCCCTTGTACGGGCCCAGAGCGGAGTTGAACTCGACGCGGAAGCCGCGGTTGATCTGAACGTTGCCGGCGTCGTCCATCCACGGGACCCGGAAGATGATCTGGCGCTCGGGCTCGCAGATGCGCTGCAAAATGGCGGCGTCGGTGTATTCGGGGTGCCGGGCGGAGAGCGGCTCCAGAGTGTCAAAGACTTCGTTGACGGCCTGGTGGAATTCCGTTTCGCCTGGATTGCGGCGGAAGACTTCGTCGCGGACTTCAAGCAGATGGGCATCCATGGGTGCGTCCCTTCCCTAGCTGACGTATTGGGGCACTCAACTTGCTTCAGGCCCTCACAAAGAAAACCACACGGAGGCGGGAACCAAGAAACACATCTGACATATCGTCGAAGCGCCTCGTAACGCGCCGACCTGCGGTGTTGCCGGCAGTCTGTACCTTCTGAAGCGGAGGATTCCGAGGCTGGCCGGCGTTCCGTGGCGCGGATTGTGCGGGCAGTCACGCCCGTCCGGGGCAGCCTGCGGGGCTCGGAATGTGCGGGTCATCACCACCCTGGGACCGATGCCGGCCGTTGCCGGGGCGGACTTCAGCTGCGGCGTCGGCGCGGCAGTTTGGGCAGATGCGCAAAAAGGTCCGCTGCCTTGGTTGTTGCCTTGTTGGCGGCCTGGCCCAGCGACCGGCTGAGGTTGGCCGGAACCGGAACCTCCAGGCTCCGCCCCGAGACGGCATGGCCCGGCTCCTGCGGAGCAACGACGGCGGCCGCCACCGCCGGTGCCACCGGTTCGGCCGCGGGCATCACATCCACTCCGAAAGCGACGATCCATTCGGCCACATCCTGCAGCGGTCGGGTTTGCAGCGAGTAGTAGCGCTTCTGCCCCTGGGCGCGCATGGACACCAGGCCGGCCTCGCGCAGCACCTTCAAATGCTTGGAGACCGTCGGCTGGCTGACTTCGAGTTCGTCGACCAGCTCGCCGACCGCTTTGTCTCCGCCTCGCAGCGAGCCGAGTATGTCCCGGCGCGTACCTTCGGCAATTACTGCAAAGACGTCATCGATGGCCATTCCATTACCCTAATCGCATATATGCCCTGCAGGCACCCCCGGCGGCGGTCCGCCACGCGCCGAAGGGCGAAATCGTTACACCAAGCCGAACAGGACGGCGCCAGGGGCCGTGCGGGGACCGTTCAGTCGAACCACGGATCGAGGCCGTGGTAGGGAAAAATTTCCTTGCGAGTCGCCATCACCGTGCGGTCCACGCTGTCGTTCGGGTCGTAGCCGACTTCCCACGAACGCCACCACAGGTCGGCGTCATCGCCCATGTACAGCGGAGCCTGCTGGCCGTACCGGACCTCCACATATTCGTGCCAGGACTGCGGCACCTCGCTGTGCAACGGGATGGGACGGCCGGCAACAATGGCGAGCATGTGGGTCCAGGACCGCGGCACCACGTTGAAGACGTCGTAGCCGCCGCCCCCGGTGGCGATCCACCGGTCGCCGGCGACCTCGCGGGCGAGATCGGCCACGTCCAGCATCATCTGCCGCTGCGCGTCAACGCTCAGCTTCAGGCTGCTCAGCATGTCGCGGGCGTGGTTGTCGCAGCCATGCTGGCTGACGATCACTTCCGGCGCGAAGGCCCTGACCAGCTGCGGGACCACCGCATGGAAGGCGCGCAGGAAGGCGGCGTCGCCGGTGCGGGGCGGCAGGGCCACATTCACCGAGCTGCCCAGCGCGTCCGGGCCACCGCTTTCGTTGGCAAAACCGGTTCCCGGAAACAGGTGGGTGCCGGTCTCGTGCAGCGAGATGGTCAACACCCGCGGGTCGTTGTAGAAGATGGACTGCACGCCGTCGCCGTGGTGGGCGTCAACGTCTACGTAGGCAACCCGCTGCACACCGCGGTCCAGCAGATGCTGGATGGCCAGCGCGCAGTCGTTGTAAATGCAAAATCCGCTCGCCTTGCCGCGCGCTGCGTGGTGCATGCCGCCGGCAAAGTTCACCGCATGCAGCGCCGACTCGTCCAGAATGGCGGCCGCGGACTGCAGCGAGGCTCCCGCTATCCGGGCGCTGGCCGCATGCATGCCTGGGAACACCGGGTCGTCTTCGGTGCCGAGCCCCCGTGCTTCATCCACCGCCGCCGGGTTGTCGCTGACAGCCTTCACCGCGGCTACATAGGCCGGATCGTGGACAGTTTCCAGCTGGGCGTCCCCTGCCGTCTCGGCTGCGGCGAGGGTGACGTTCGGCCGGTGGAAGATGGCGTATTCGTCCGCCAGCCGCGCGGTCAGTTCCAGCCGGATCGGGGACATGGGATGGTGCGCGCCGAAATTGTACGCCAGGAGGGAATCGCTCCACACCGCCAGAGTGGGAACCGCGGGAACTGGGGTAGCTGACATCACAGACAGGCTACGCGAATCCGCTGCCCCGCACGCATTCGTCCCGCCCCTGCACGGATAAATGATGATTTACTACTGCAAGGAACACATCAGCGATTTCGGAGCCGGACAGAAGCGATCGGAATGACCAGACAGCAGCCGTCGTGGCTGGCCGAGCGGGAGCACGGACGATTCTGGCTCCTGCGTACGCTCCGCGACTTTGTGGACAGCGTCGCCAACAGCTCACCGGCGCGGCTGGCCCTGATCGTCTACGTGGCGGTAATCCTGGTCTTCACCGGACTGCTGTCCTTGCCCGCGGCTTCCCGGGACGGGCAAATCACCCCGCTGTACGACGCCTTCTTCACCGCCGTCTCGGCCGTCTGCGTCACGGGACTGACCGTGGTTTCCACCGCCATACATTGGACCTTCCTGGGCCAGGCCGTGATCCTGCTGGCCATTTTCATCGGCGGTTTGGGCACGTTGACGCTGGCCTCGCTGCTGGCCCTCATGGTGAGCAAGCGACTGGGCGTACGCGGCAAGCTGATCGCACAGTCCGCCATGAGCAACGCCGGGCGCCTCGGCGAGGTCGGCACGCTGCTGCGCATCGTGATCACCACCTCGGTCATCATCGAGGTGATCCTTGCGCTCATACTGTTTCCCCGCTTCCTGATGCTTGGCGAATCCTTTCCCCAGGCCGCCTGGCACGGCATCTTCTACTCCATTTCGTCCTTCAACAATGCCGGTTTCACCCCGCACACCGACGGGTTGGTCCCCTACGAAACCGACGAGTGGATCCTCATCCCACTGATGGTTGGAGGGTTTCTGGGCAGCCTCGGTTTCCCCGTGGTCATGGTGCTGCTGGAGCGCGGCTGGCGCTTCAACAAATGGAACCTGCACACGAAGATCACCGTCGAGGTGTCGCTGATCCTACTGGTAGTCGGCGCCTTGGTGTGGGGAGCCATGGAGTGGAGCAATCCGGCGACGATCGGCGGCATGAGCGTGTGGGACAAAACCCTCCACGCCGCGTTCGCCTCCGTCATGACCCGATCGCTCGGCTTCAACCTGGTGGACATGAACAACCTGGAACCCACCACCATGCTGTTCACCGACGCCCTGATGTTCGCCGGCGGCGGTTCCGCGTCAACTGCGGGCGGCATCAAGGTCACCACCATTGCCATTGTGTTCCTGGCCATCGTCGCCGAGGCCCGCGGCGACCGGGACGTGAAGATCCACGGCCGGACCATTCCGGAAGGCGCCATGCGGGTGGCCATCTCGGTGATCGTCATGGGCGCCACGTTTGTGGCCGTCGCGTCCGGCATCCTGCTGGCCCTCACCGGCGCAAGCCTGGACCGGGTGCTGTTTGAAGTCATCTCCGCGTTCGCCACCTGCGGCCTGAGCACCGGCCTGAGCGCCGAGCTGCCGCCTGAGGGCAAATACGTGCTCTGCGCGCTGATGTTCGCCGGCCGCGTCGGCACCATCACACTGGCCGCCGCGCTGGCGCTGCGTGAACGGCGCCAGTTGTTCCACTACCCAGAAGAGAGGCCCATCATTGGCTGACAAGTCCGCTTCGAGCAAACGCCCCGCCCACAACGCGCCCGTGCTGGTGGTCGGACTGGGCCGGTTCGGCGCCTCCACCGCCGAGCAGCTGGTCAGGCAGGGCCGCGAGGTGTTGGCGATCGAACGCGATCCGGCGCTGGTGCAAAAGTGGTCGGGCCAGCTGACCCACGTGGTGGAGGCGGACGCCACGAACATCGACGCGCTGCGCCAGCTGGGCGCCCAGGAGTTCAGCGCTGCCGTTGTCGGCGTGGGCACGTCGATCGAATCCTCGGTGCTGATCACCGTGAACCTGGTGGACCTGGGCATCGAACATCTCTGGGTCAAGGCCATCACGCCCTCGCACGGCAAGATCCTCTCCCGCATCGGCGCCAACCATGTGATCTATCCGGAGGCCGACGCCGGCCGCCGCGCCGCCCACCTGGTGGGCGGCCGGATGCTGGACTTCATCGAGTTCGACGACGGTTTCGCCATCGTGAAGATGTACCCTCCGAAGGAAACGCAGGGCTTCACGCTGGGTGAGTCACAGGTGCGCTCCAAGTACGGCGTCACCGTGGTGGGCGTGAAATCTCCGGGCGAGGACTTCACCTATGCGCGTCCGGAAACCAAGGTGTCCAGCCGGGACATGCTGATTGTCTCCGGCCATGTGGACCTGCTGGAGCGCTTCGCCGCCCGCCCCTGACCCGCTCCCGTCGCAGTGCAAACGGCTGTGCGGGCCCGCTGCCCGAGCAGGACAGGCCGAGCTCGCCGGCTCAGGCAAGCTCGCGGGACAGTTCGGCCGCCCGTTCCGCGGCGGCCGCTGCCCCGCGCGCGATGATCTTGGACAGCCCGGCCTCGTCGAAGGCGGCGATCGCCCGCTCCGTGGTGCCGTTGGGGCTGGTGACATTGCGGCGCAGGACCGCAGGGTCGGCGTCCCGCTCTGTCAGCATGATGCCTGCGCCCGCAACCGTTTCCCGCGCCAGCGTCATGGACAGCTCCGGGTCCAAGCCCAGCTCCACCCCGGCGGCAGCCATGGCCTCGGCCAGGTAGAACGCATAGGCGGGACCGGAACCGCTGACCGCGGACACCGCGTCCAGCTGGTCCTCCGGAACAACGACGACGGTGCCGGCTCCGGCGAACACCTCACGGGCGGCGTCCAGCTGGGGATCGGTCACCTGGCTGCCGGCCGAGATGCCGACGGCCCCGCGGCCGACCTTGAGCGGCGTATTGGGCATGCTGCGCACCAGCGGCTGGCCTTCGGGCAGCGCCGCCTCCATAGTGGCAATGGTGACTGCCGCCGCCACGGAGACCACCACCGTCGTCGGAGCCAAAGCGGGCCCGATGCTGCGGCACATCTCGGCTATCCCCACCGGCTTGACCCCCAGCACCGCAACGTCAGCGCCTTGCACAGCGGTGGCGTTGGCGCCGGCGTCGTCATGTTCGGCCAGCACCGTCAGGCCCGGATAGCGGCCGCGCAGCTCTTCGGCGCGCTCGCTGCGGCGTACGGTTGCCGTCACGTTCTCAGCGGGTGTCCCGGCGGACAGCAGGCCCACGAGGATGGCTTCACTCATGGAGCCACAGCCCAGGAAGACGGTGCGGCGGGTGGATGGGGTCCCAGTGGCTTCAGCAGTCATGTCTGCCATTGAATCACGCGGGATCGGCCGGCCCGCGCCGCGGCCGTTCCCCTTCCGCCGGTCAGCCGAAACAACTCACAGGTGCTTTTCAGGTTCTTAAGGGGGTTATCTCAACTTCGCCCCCTAATGTCTATAAGACCTCATCAAGGTGCGAGTGATGATGGACCGGATCTGCTGGTCCGGTCCGGGCGCCGGCGAACAGCGGTTGACTCCCCCAACCGACCGCAACGTTCGCCGGCGCCGCCATTTAAGCCCCGAACTCCGTTCACCCCGTGGTCCGCCCGCGGCCAGGGCCTATTGGCTTCCCACCGACTCGACGGCGGGGGCCGGCTCCACAGCCTTCTGCACCAGCATGGTGCCAACCGGGCTGACCGGCGCATCGCTGTCGTAGAGCAGGTGGTCGAACCGTTTGAGGATCAGGCCTTCGCGCAGCGCCCACGGGCAGATCTGCAAGGTCTCGATCCGGAACATTTCCATCGCCGCTTCGGCGACCATCGCGCCCGCTAACAACTGTGGCGCCCGCACGGCCGAGACCCCGGGCAGATTCACGCGGTCGCTGACCGGCATGGCGGCCAGCCTCCTGGCCCACAGGGACAAGTCGGTTCGGTGCAGTTCACGCCGCACGTACGGGCCGGCCGCAGAGGGAGCTGCTCCGGCGATCCTGGCCAGCGAGCGGAAGGTCTTCGACGTTCCCACCACCATGTCCGGGCGGCCCAAGGCGGCGAACTCGGCCACCGCGGGTGCCATGGTCTCGCGGATGTAGCCGTGCAGTTCCTTGAGGCTCTTCACGCTGGGCGGGTCCTCGGGCAGCCACTGTCTGGTCAGCCTTCCTGCTCCCAGCGGCACCGATACGGCCAGATCGGGCTGTTCGTCATGCCCCATTGCCATTTCAAAGGAGCCGCCGCCAATGTCCAGGTCCAGCACGGTGCCCGATCCCCAGCCGTACCAGCGACGGACCGCTACCAGGGTCATGCCGGCCTCTTCCGGGCCGGTCAGCTCCTGCAGCGTGACGTTGGCTTCGGCCTTGACCCGGTCCAGCACGGCCCGGCCGTTGCCGGCCTCGCGGATGGCGGAGGTGCAAAAGGCCAGCATGTCTTCGGCACGGTGCAGCCCGGCGAACCGCCAGGCCTCCTGCACGAAACCGATGAGTTCCTGCTGGCCTTCCTCGGTGATATTGCCGTCGGCGTCCAGATAAGCCACCAGCGACAAGGGCCGCTTGTGCGACGCGAACGGCACCGGACGGGCGCCGGGGTGGGCATCCACCAACAGCAAGTGCACAGTGTTGGAACCGATGTCGAGGACGCCCAGACGCATTCTCATATTATGCAGCGCCGTTGCCCCGGCACTGCAACCTGACCCGGGCTTCGGCAGCAGCTGTCCGTGCTCCCGAAGCCCGCGGTCGGCTACTTCTTGGCGGCTGCCTTGCGCCGGGCAGGTTTCTTGGCGGGCCCCTTCGCCGGTCCCTTGGCCCGCTTTTCCGCCAGCAGTTCAACCGCCTGTTCGCGCGTCAGTTCCTCCAGGCTGGTGGAACGCGGCACCGTAATGTTCGTGACGCCGTCGGTAATGTACGGGCCGAACCGGCCGTCCTTGACCACGATGTTCTTCTCCGACACCGGATCCACACCGAACTCGGCCAGCGGTGCGGCCGCGGTGCGGCCGCCGCGGGTCTTCGGCTGCGAGTAGATCTCCAGCGCCTGCTCCAGCGTGATGGTGAAGATTTCCTCTTCCGAACCGATCGACCGCGAGTCCGTCCCCTTCTTCAGGTACGGGCCGAAGCGGCCGTTCTGCACGGTGATTTCGGCGCCCTCCGCATCGGTGCCGAGCACGCGCGGCAGGCTCAGCAGCTTCAGCGCGTCCTCGAGGGTCACCGTGTCCACGCTCATCGACTTGAACAGGGACCCGGTGCGCGGCTTGACCTTGACCGGTTTCTTCGGCGGCTTGGGCTTGCCGTTCTTGTAGTACTCCACCGGCTGTGCGGCCAGTTCCTCGGCCGTCGGCTCCTGGATGACTTCGGTGACGTAGGCGCCGTACCGGCCTTCCTTGGCCACAATGGTCCGGCCCGTCTCCGGATCCGTGCCGAGCTCGCGCTCGCCCGGGCCCTGCGTTTCCATCAGCTCCACGGCCTTCTCCGCCGTTAGTTCGTCCGGGGCCAGATCGTCGGGAACGTTGGCACGCTGCGGCTCGTCCCCTTCCGCGTTGCCGTTGCGCTCCAGGTAGGGCCCGAATTTGCCCACCCGGAGGGTGATGCCCTCGGCAATATCGATGGAGTTGATCTGGCGGGGATCGATCTCGCCCAGGTCGTTGACCACGGTGTTCAGGCCGGTTTCCTTGCGGTCGCCGTAATAGAAGCCGGAGAGCCATTCGGTCCGGCTGGCCTCGCCGCGGGCAATCCGGTCCAGGTCCTCTTCCAGCTCGGCCGTGAAGTCATAGTCCACGTAGTCGCTGAAATGTTCCTCCAGCAGCCGGACCACGGAGAACGCGATCCAGCTCGGCACCAGCGCGGAGCCGCGGGTACGGACATAGCCGCGGTCCATGATGGTGGAGATGGTGGCGGCGTAGGTGGACGGGCGCCCGATACCGCGGTCTTCCAACGTCTTGATCAGCGATGCTTCGGTGTAGCGCGGCGGTGCGGAGGTCTCGTGTCCGACAGCGTCGACCGCCTGGGCTTCCAAGGCGTCGCCCTGGGCGAGGTTCGGCAGCCGGCCGCCGCTGGCGTCGTCGTCCTCATCCCGTCCGGCGTCTTTGCCCTCCTCATAGGCGGCCAGGAACCCGGGGAAGGTGATCACGGTACCGGATGCCGTGAATTCGGCGTCCCGGCCGTCACCGGCAATGGCACCCAGGCGCACCGTGGAGGTTGAGCCCTTGGCATCGGTCATCTGCGAAGCCACGGTGCGCTTCCAGACCAGCTCGTAGAGCCGGTACTCGTCGTTGGACAACTGGCTGCGGACTTGGCCGGGCGTGCGGAACGAATCGCCGGCGGGCCGGATGGCTTCGTGGGCTTCCTGCGCGTTCTTGTCCTTGCCCTTGTAGACCCGGCGGGAATCCGGGACGTACTCGGGTCCGTACAGCTCCGAGGCCTGCCGGCGGGCGGCGTTGACGGCCTGGTCACTCAGCGCCGGCGAGTCGGTACGCATATAGGTGATGTAGCCGTTTTCATACAGCTTCTGCGCCACCGACATGGTGGAGCGGGCGGAGAACCGGAGCTTACGGGCCGCCTCCTGCTGCAGGGTGGAGGTGGTGAACGGGGCGGCCGGGCGGCGGGTGTAGGGCTTGTTCTCCACGGCGCGGACGGAGAACTCGGCGCTGCGCAGCGAGTCCGCCAAGCCGGTGGCGGCGGCCTCGTCCAGGTGGACGGCCGAGCGGGCCTTCAGCCGGCCCAGATCGTCGAAGTCCTTGCCGACGGCAACCCGGCCACCGTCGACGCTCACCAGCTTGGCCTTGAATGCCGTCCCCTTGGAGGTATCCTCGGGCTGCACCGTGGCCAGCAGGTCCCAGTAGGAGGCCGCGCGGAAAGCCATCCGCTCACGTTCACGCTCCACCACCAGCCGCGTGGCCACCGACTGCACGCGTCCCGCGGACAGGCCGGCCTTGACCTTACGCCAGAGCACCGGCGAGAGCTCGTAGCCGAACAACCGGTCCACGATCCGGCGCGTTTCCTGCGCGTCCACCAGGTCGGTGTCAACCTCGCGGACCTCGGTCAGGGCACGCTGCAGGGCTTCGCGGGTGATCTCGCTGAAGGTCATGCGGTGCACCGGCACCTTGGGCTGGAGCACCTGGAGCAAGTGCCACGCGATGGCTTCGCCTTCGCGATCACCGTCAGTTGCCAGATAAAGTTCGTCGGCGTCCTTGAGCATCGACTTGAGCTCGGACACCTTCTTCTTCTTGTCCGGCGACACCACGTAGTAGGGCTCGAAATCGTGCTCGATGTCCACCGCAAACTTGCCGACCGACGTCTTTTTCAGCTCAGCAGGCAGGTCGGAGGGCTGGGGCAGGTCACGGATATGACCCATGGAGGCCGTGACCTCGTAGCCCTCGCCGAGGTACCCGGCGATGGTCTTGCCCTTGGCTGGAGACTCGACGATGACGAGTTTCTTGCCGGTTTTTTCGCGGGCCTTGGCTGGCACTGTGCTCCTACGTAAAGAAAGAAAGGTATTTTGATGCGCTTGTAAGTACGTCCCCCAACCCGGCGGGGCGGAGGACCGTCAGCACTAGGTTAGCCGCAACAGTACCGCGAACCAGAACACGCGATCTGGAGAAGCGGCTGGCTCCGGGCTGCGCGGGAGGCCGGCAGTGGCCCCGCCGGAGCCCTAGTCGTTGTCGATGTCGCCGGGCAGGAAGGAGAAGACATAGTAGAGTTTCTCCGCCCCTTCACCCCTGTTCTCCGGGTTGGTGGTCGGGCTGAATTCCAGCAGGATCTCGCCGATCCGGCGGCCGAGGTCCTTGCGCTGTTCCTCGGTCAAATAGAACCGCCCCGTGCTCAGCGCAGCCAGGTGTCCTTCCTGCCGCCAGGTGTCCGGATCCGGCGCCTGCTTGTCCCGTTTGACATATTTGGACAGACGTTCGCGAAGATCGTTCAGTTCCACGTCCACCACACCCAAGGTGGCGGCGCGGCTGTCCGCCACGCTGGTCACGTCCAACCGTCCGGCGGCCGCCTGCCAGTGCCGCTCCCGCCCGTCGCCCTGGTTGGCGCACCGTTTGACGAAGCCCCACTTCTCCAGGGCGCGCAGGTGGTAGCTCATCGCACTGGGGGTCAGCCCGTGCCGCTGGGCCAATTCGGTGGCGGTGGCCGGTTGCTGCGTATCGAAGAGTTCCTCGATGACTTTCAACCGCACATTGTGGGCCAGCGCCCGGATGGCCCGGGCATCGGAGATATTGACCCGGTCCCCGGCGGCAGGCTCCCGCTGGGGCTCCGCTGCAACAGCAGCAGCCCGGCCGGTCGTCGTGGTTGAACCCTTAGTCATGATCAGTAAGTGTAATGCCGCTCACGGCCCATGGCGGCGGTGATCCCGATTCCCACAGGCTGCAATCAGGAAACCATCAGACCTACTGGCCGGTAGGTACCAGGAAGCCGTCGGCGACCAGGTTCCGTACCTCCTCGGAAAGCTGCCGGGCGAAGTCGGCTTCCGGGCGGTCCAGCAGCGCTGCCAGGGCGCCGATGAGCTGGTCCACGCCGAGTTCCCCGTCGCTGGCGGAAACGAAGCCCGCCAGTTCGGTGCTCATCAGGTTGGTCCGGCGCAGTCCCGCGCCCTGGCGCAGCAAGATGACGCCGGGATGTTCTGCTCCGGGCCGCTGGTGCCGCTCCTCCGTCACGTCCTCGGCCACCTGGAGATGCTGGCGGCCGAAGTCCGCGGCGTGGGCGGCCAGCCAGTCCGAGCGCTCGAGGGCTGCTGCCAGATACGGCCCGATGGGTTGCTCGATTGGATAGGTGATCTCCTCGAACCGGCGCAACCTACCGTTGGCCGTCGCCCCGGGGTTTGCCGCGGAACGACGCAGCCAGACCATGCCGAAGCCGATGGCCTCCACCGCGCGGGACTCGAAGTCGTCCAGGTAGGCGGCGTAGGCCGAGGCGAAGGCGGCCGGGTCGCGGTTCTCCGAAGCGTCACGCAGCCACGTTTCCGCATACTGCGCCGGGCTGAGTTGTTCGCGCTGGATCACCCAGGCGTCGGTATCCGGTGCCAGCCACTGCTCGAGCCTGGCATGCCAGCTGACCGCGCCGTCGGGGATTTCCCAGTTGCCCAACAGCTGCGCAGCCCCGCCGTCCGCCAGCACAGACGGGAGCGTGCGGAAGAGGGAACCCACGATGTCGTCGCCGGGCAGCCCGCCGTCGCGATAGGTGAATTGCTCCTCGGCGCGTTCAGAAGGCTGCCTCGGCGTGATCACGAACGGCGGGTTGGACACCACCAGGTCAAACCGCTCCCCTGCCACCGGCTCCAACAGACTGCCCAGTCGCAGGCTGACCCGCGCCGCCAGGTGGTCCGGGTCCAGCCCCAGCGCACCGGCGTTCAGCACCAGGTTGAACCGGGTGAAGGCGAGCGCCCGCTCCGAGATGTCGGTGGCCGTGACGTGCCGGCAATGGCCCAGCAGGTGGAACAGCTGGATCCCGCAGCCGGTGCCCAGGTCCAGCGCCCGCCCCACTTCTGTCCGGATGGTCAGCTGGGCCAAGGTCAGCGAGGCCTGGCCGATGCCCAGCACATGGTCGCGCCGGAGGACGCCGGGCCGCTGGTGCGCGCCCAGGTCGCTGGCCACCCACAGCTCGGTGCCGCCAAAGGCGTACGGTCGGAGGTCGACGGCGGCACGCAACGCGCCGCCGTCGTGCTCCACCAACCCCAGCGCGGCGAGTCCGTCCAGACCCGTCCGTGGGAACGCCGGTGCCAGCCGCTCCGGCTCCACCGTGCGGCCCAAGAGCCAGCAACGCACGACGGCGGCTAGGCGCCGGTGTGCCGGATCCTCCAGCAAGCGGGCGGTAGCCAGCACCGCCGGGACCAGTTGGTCGCGGTCAAAGGCCGCCCAGGCCTCCTCGCCCAGCAGCGCCGCCACCCCATCCACGCTGTAGTCCAGTTCGGCCAGGTCGGCGGCCAGGTTGGCCAGCAGCCGCGGGTCGTTGCTGGCCGGGGCGGCGGGCACATTGGAAAAGTCTGCAAAGTCCACCCGCCAAGTCTAGTGAGCCGGCCGGTTTCCCGGCCGTTCATCTGGACGCCGCACGCGTGTGGTACTGACTGGGGCATGGATTCACGTACCAACGCGGCGGCGCTGCCACCCGCGGACCGGCCGCAACGGGTCGGCGATTTGGGCAGCAAGGTCCCGGTGGTCCCCGCCGACGCCCTGATCATGGAGATCAACGGCTGGTTCCAAGCCGACCGCTCGCTGCCGGCCGTTGCGGTGGAGGCCGACGGGTCGCACTGGCTGCTCCTGCGGGAGCGGCTGGAGTCGGAGCTCAGTGGGCGGCTGGGCTATGGGCGCGCACTGCACAGCCGCACGCGGGTGGGCCAACTGCGGCCGGACCGCTCGTTTGAGGTGGCCCCGGAGCTGTCCATGACACAGGCCGCGCGGCGGATCCTGGCCCGGCCGCCCGGCGCCAGGTACGAGGACTTTCTGGTGGTCGGCCCCGACGGTCCGGGAGTGGTGGCAGTCTCGCGCATCTTCGAAGAGGTTTCGGCGCTGTTCCAGCACGACGCCATGCACGACCCGCTGACCGGGCTGCCCAACCGGCGGCTGCTCGACGAGCGCGGCGCGGAACTGGTCGGCGACTGCGATCCCGACCGCGTGGCGATCCTGTGTATCGACCTGGACCGGTTCAAGCACGTGAACGACACCTTTGGCCATCGGGCCGGCGATAGCATTCTGACCGGGTTCACGAGCCGGCTGCAGCGCACCGTGCGCGGCCGCGACATCGTGTCCCGGCTGGGCGGCGACGAGTTCGCGGTGCTGCTGGTCGACGTCGGCCCCGACCAAGCCCGCAGCATCGCGGACCGCATCCTGGCCGAAGCGGTGAAACCTTTCCCCTTCGACGACCACGAGCTCCACATCTCGGCGTCCATCGGCCTGGCTATGGCATCCGACGTGGTCGAGGAAGAGCAACTGAGCCAGTTGGACGTGCTGCTGCGGCAGGCGGACGGCGCCATGCTGGCGGCCAAACGGGCCGGCAAGGGCCGCGTGGTCTGGCTCAGCGCCCGCGGCGAAACCGCACCCGTTGCCAGGCAGGCCCAGCTGCGGCGCCGCCTCCAGCTGGCGGTGGCGGCGGGCGGCTTCCGGCTGCACTACCAGCCACTGCTGGACCTTGCCACCGACGGCAGCCGGGCAGTGGAAGCACTGCTGCGCTGGCACGACGAGGTCCTGGGGCCGGTGCCGCCCTCGGAGTTCATCCCCGTGGCCGAAAGCGTGAACCTCATCCAGCAGATCGGCCAGTGGGTTTTCAATGAGGCCTGCGGCCAGGCCGCAGCTTGGCTGGAGGAAGGCAGCCCACGGATGGTCTCCATCAATGTCTCACCGATCCAGCTGGCCGCGAACAAGGTGGTCGGCGAACTGCTGGCCGCCATGGCCGCGCACCGTGTTCCGGCGGAATTGATCCGAGTGGAGATCACCGAGAGTTCCGCAATTGCGGACTTCCCCCGCGCGATCAAACAGCTGGCCCAGCTCCGTGAGGCCGGCATCGGCGTCGATCTGGACGACTTCGGCACCGGGTACTCCTCCGTGGGGATGCTGCGGGACCTGCCGCTGAACACCGTCAAGATCGATAAGTCCTTCATCGACAACATCGACACTTCCGAGCGCGAAGCCGCCTTCGTGGGCGGGCTGATCGACATTGCCCACGCCTGGGGGCTGAAGGTGACCGCCGAGGGCGTTGAACGGCCGGAGCAACTGGAGGTGCTGCGGGAGCTTGGCTGCGACACCGCGCAGGGCTACTACATTTCCCGCCCCGCCAGTGCCTCCGATTTGCCGGGCGCCCAGGCCCTGGCCGCGCTCCGGCGGCCGGAGCCGGCGGCCGTGCTGTGAGCCCGGCACCGCGACCCGGTGGTTAAATGACTGCATGCTCGTCACTACCACCCACCTTGAACAAACTGATCCCGCCCAGCTGGTTCCCGGGTCGCGCCCGCTGCCGGACGACGCCGCCGTTGTGCACGTGCGGCGGATCAGCCCGGAGTTCAGCAAGTTCCTGTACCGCAGCGTAGGCAGCAACTGGAACTGGGGCGACCGGCTGGCGCTCACCCGCAGCGAGTGGGAACAAGTGGTCGGCACACCCGGCTCGGAAACCTGGGTGCTCTACACCGGCGGCGCGCCGGCCGGCTACGTGGAACTGCTGGGCCGCCCGGCCGAGGCGGGCACCGACGTCGAAATTATGTACTTCGGGCTGTTCCCAGAGGCGATCGGCCGCGGTCTGGGCGGAGCACTGCTGGCCGAAGGCATCCGGCAGGCATGGCAACTGGACCGGCGTTGGGACGGGTTCCCGCCGGTGCGGCGGGTCTGGGTCCACACCTGTTCCTTGGATGGGCCGGCGGCCGTTGCCAATTACCAGGCGCGCGGCATGAGCGTGTTCAAGACCGAAGTCGAGGAAACCGAGCCGCAGGATGCCACCGGCGGGCTGTGGCCGGAGACCGCGGCCGCGTAATCCGCCGCGGCTATGCCGGGCAGCCGTCCGGGCAGCGCAGGGTCTGCGGGTCCGCTGCACACGCGGAGCAGTAGAGCGTCAACTGGCGGCATTCGGCATTGGAGCAGTTCTCGAACTTGCTGGTGGGCGTCTGGCAGCGGACACATTCTCCGATGGTTTTGGCATCCGGCGTGAACTCGAGGTGCATGCGCTGGTCAAAGACGTAGAGCGAGCCCTCCCACAGCCCGGCGTCGCCGAAGGTCTCGCCGTAGCGGACAATCCCGCCGTCGAGTTGGTAGACCTCTTGGAAACCCCGGTTGACCATCAGGGAGGAGAGGACTTCGCAGCGGATCCCGCCGGTGCAGTAGGTGACCACCGGCTTGTCCTTGAGGTCGTCGTACTTGCCCGAGTCCAGTTCCTTGATGAAATCGTGGGTGGTGGACACGTCCGGAACGATGGCGTCTTTGAACTTGCCGATCTGCGCCTCGAACGCGTTGCGGCCGTCGAAGAAGACCACGTCGTCGCCGGAGGCCTTCTTGGCATCGATCAACTGATGCAGTTCCTCCGGGCGCAGGTGCGTGCCGCCGCCGACCACGCCGTCCTGGTTCACTTTGAGCTCGCCCGGGGCGCCGAACGAGACGATCTCGTCGCGCACCTTGATACTCAGGCGCGGGAAGTCCTCCGCCCCGCCTTCGGACCATTTCACGTCGAGATTGCGGAACGCCGGGTGCTCGCGGGTGGTTTTCACGTATTGTTTCACCGCGTTCAGCTCGCCGCCGACGGTGCCGTTGATGCCGTCCTTGGAGATCAGGATCCGGCCGCGCAGACCAAGTTTCTCGCCCAGCGCGCGCTGCCACAGCCGGATGGCATCCGGGTCCGGCAGCGGGGTGAAAGCGTAATAAAGCACAATTCGGTTCAAAGCCACCCATCAAGATTACGCGGTGGTGTGGAATCCAAAATTAGCCATAGGCGTGGAATTTGGGATTGTGACCGGGTTGTCATCGCTTTCAGGTGCCGCCCGCGGCCGCTGTTAGGTACAGTCCTGCTATGGGCAACGATTACACGACTGACGTTCCGGACGACGTCCTTTCCGTCTGGGTTGCCGGCTGGTCTGCCTGCCGGGGTTACTCCTCCGAAGAGGTTGCCGGCCATCCCGCAGTGCTGCTGGCCGACAAGACCGGAGACTGGGAGTACTTTGCGTTTGAGCCGGGCGACGAGGAATTCGCTGCGGTGGCCGGCGACACCACCAAGTCCCCTGGACGTATCTTCACGGTACTGACCCGCGACGCGCAGCGGATCCACCGGCTGGCCCCCCAGCATGGTCTCCGCGTGCACCACAATGCCCAGTCGCTGATGGTCACGGACATGTCCGGGCAGGACGCCGAGGATCCGTGGTACCGCGACGCCGATTTCAAAACCGAACTGGAAAAAACGGGCAACGTCCACCGGGTCCGCGTGGTGCATGAAGGCAACGAGGCCGCACACGGGGTGGTCGCCGTCGTCGACAATTTCGCTGTCTTCGACCACATCGAAACCGACCTCAACTACCGCCGTCGCGGTCTGGCCACACATGTAATGCGCGCGCTGATCGCCTCCACCTTCGAGCACGTGGTGGATACCGGCCTGCTGATCGCCTCGCACGACGGACAGATGCTCTACAACCACCTGGGCTGGGACACCGTCTGCGATGTGATGATCCTCAAGCCCGCGGCGGAGGGCTGACCACTTCCGGTTGACCCCGCGGGCGTCCGCACCGACGCACCGCTGCGCCTGGTCTGGGTCTTGATCTTATTGGCCTTGGCCTCGGCCATCCCGGCGGTCCGGGTCGGCCTGCCGCGTTGCATCCCCGGGTGATGACACAATATTCGGGTGGCGATGCACGACTCCTTGATTCCGCTGCTCGGTTCCGGTGCGGAGCCCGAGCAGCTGGTGCACGTCCGCAAGCTCCCGGCGAGGGAGGCAGTAATCGAGCCTTGGCCGGACTGGGTCCACGACGATGTCCGCGCCGCCTACGCCATGCTCGGCGTGCACCAGCCGTGGCGCCACCAGGTTCGGGCGGCGGAGAGCGCCCACGACGGGCGGCACACCATCATTGCCACCGGCACCGCCTCCGGAAAATCGCTGGCCTACCAGCTACCGGCACTGGACGCTATCCACCGCACGGGGCTGGCGGACGCCGTGAGCCTGGAGCCCAGCGGAGCCGTCGCCTTGTATCTGGCCCCCACCAAGGCGCTGGCAGCCGACCAGCTGGCCGCAATCAAATCGCTGAAGCTGCCCACCGTCAGGGCGGAAACCTACGACGGCGACACCGACCCGGGTGCCCGCCGCTGGATCCGGGACCATGCGAACTTCGTCCTGGCGAATCCGGACATGCTGCATTTCGGCATCCTTCCCAATCATGCTTGGTGGGCGCGGTTCTTCCGCCGGCTGCGCTACGTGATCATCGACGAAGCGCACAGCTACCGCGGCGTCTTCGGCTCGAATGTGGCCAACCTGATGCGCCGGTTGCGCCGGATCTGCGCCAGCTATGGGGCCGACCCGGTGTTCATCGGAGCCTCGGCCACCTCCGCGGACCCCGGGACCTCATTCGGACGGCTGATCGGCGCCGACGCCGAGGCAGTGACCGAAGACTGTTCGCCGCACGGATCCACTACGGTGGCGTTCTGGGAGCCCCAGCTCACGGAGCTCAAAGGCGAGAACGGGGCCAAAGAACGGCGCACCGTGGTCGCCGAGACATCCGATTTGATGGCCAATCTGGTCTCCGCACAGGTGCGCACCATCGCTTTCATCAAGTCGCGCCGCGGCGCCGAGACGATTTCCTCGATCACCAAGCGGCTGCTGGACGACGTCCATCCCTCGTTGCCGGGCCGGGTCGCGGCGTACCGCTCCGGCTACCTGCCGGAGGAGCGGCGCGAGCTGGAAGCCAAGCTTCGCTCCGGGCAGTTGCTGGGCGTCTCCAGCACTTCGGCGCTGGAACTTGGCATCGATATTTCCGGGCTGGATGCCGTCTTGGTCGCGGGCTGGCCCGGAACCCGCGCGTCGCTGTTCCAGCAGATCGGCCGGGCCGGCAGATCCGGCCAGGATGCGCTCGCCGCGTTCGTGGCCAGCGACGATCCGCTGGATACCTATCTGGTGCACCACCCCGAAGCGGTCTTCGACGTCTCGGTGGAAGCCACCGTGTTCGACCCCTCGAATCCCTACGTCTTGGGCCCCCACCTGTGCGCGGCCGCCCAGGAGCTTCCGTTGACCCCTGCAGACATCGGGTTGTTCGGTCCGGCTGCCCCGGGCTTGCTCGACCGGCTGACGGCCGAGGGCTACCTCCGCCGCCGGCCCGCCGGCTGGTATTGGACCCATCCGGAAAGCGCCGCCGCCATGGTTAATCTGCGAGCCGACGGCGGCGGACCGATCAGCATCGTCGAGTCGGAGTCCGGCACACTGCTGGGGACCATGGACTCGCCGCAGTCGCACTATCAGGCCCACAGCGGCGCGGTGTACGTCCACCAGGGCACTACCTACGTGGTGGATGAACTCAACGAGCAGGACCACTGCGCGATGGTGACCCGGGCCAATCCGGACTATTACACGCAGGCCCGCGACATCACGCAGATTGAAGTGCTCGGGGCCGAACGGACCGAGGACTGGGGCGAGGTCCAGGCATGCTTCGGCGAGGTCAAGGTCACCACGAAGGTCATCTCCTTCCAGCGCAAAGCGTTCATCTCCAACGAGATTCTGGGCGAGGAACCGCTGGAACTCGGCGCCCGGGAGTTGTTTACCAAGGCCGTGTGGTTCACCATCGGCGAGCAGCAGTTGGCCTCCGCCGGTTTGGTTGCGGCCCGCGTTCCCGGCGCCCTGCACGCCGCCGAACATGCGGGCATCGGGCTGCTGCCGCTGGTGGCCTCCAGCGACCGGTGGGACATCGGCGGAGTCTCGACCGCCCTGCACGCCGACACCGGCAAGCCGACGATCTTCGTCTACGACGGTCATCCCGGCGGCGCGGGATTTGCCGAACGCGGCTTCGAGGCGGCGCGGACGTGGCTGGCCGCCACCAGGGACGCCATCCGTTCCTGCGAATGCGAAACCGGCTGCCCGTCCTGCGTGCAGTCGCCGAAATGCGGCAACAAGAACAATCCGCTGGACAAGTCCGGTGCGGTCACGCTGATCGAGGCGCTGCTCTCCCACGCCGGCCCTGCCCCGGCACAACGGCACCAGGCAACGGCGGTATAGCAGGACAGCGACGCTGCTGCGTACAGGACTGCAACTGCTGCCGGACTGCCGCCGATCGTCTATGTCTCCGGCGGCGGTCCCGCCCGTGCCCGGCCTTCGGCATGCGTCCACTCCCCGTTGATCCATCCGAAGACGTCGGGCAGCGCGGTCCGGGAACGCACGTCGATCACAACACCGCCGGGTCCCGAACGGCTGCACGCGGACAGCTCGGCATCCTGCTTGCCTGCTACTTCCGCGGCAAGAGTGCAGGGGTCGCCAGCCAACAGCCCGCGGGCTGCATCGGCGCCGGCCAAGGCAGCCAGGTCCGCCGCCTTGCCGGCCCGCGCCGATGCAATTCCCGCTTGCAGCACCGAGGCAACCACGGCGAGCATCAGGCACAGCAGCAGCACTAGTCCGACTGCGAGAACCGTTCCGGCCCCGCGGTCCTCCTGATGCAGGCAGGGTGGGCCGGCGGCCGGACGGCGTAACACCGCCCGGGCAGCTGGACGCTCGCTAGCCGTCACCGCTGCCTGCTCCCGCCGGATCCGCAGCGCCGCCGCCCAGCTCGGCCGGACCGGTGGCTTCGGCGGCCAGCGTCCAGCCGCCGAGCTCCGGCCAGGGGCCGGGCACCGACGCGGTGACCCGGACGGTCACCCAACCGCCGCTGCTGTCCGCCGCCACCGCAGCACCCTCGCCTGCAATCGAGAGGACGGTGCGGGCGGCTGCCGCCTCCGTCTCGCCGCGACCCAGTTGGCGGACCGCCGCCTGCGCCGCCTTCTCCAGATTCAGCTGGGCTGCCCCGGCTGCCGCCCCCGCTAGCAGGAAGGCCAGTACAACGATGACCGCCGGCAAGGCGACGGCGAATTCAGCCGTGACGCTGCCGCGTTCACCGGCGCACCGGCCGTTGGCGGTCGCACCGTACCTGGAGCGAAAGACTGGTCCGCAGCGGCTCGGCATCTGTCAGACCGCCGTGAGCGCCAGTTCCACCAGGCCCGTGAGCATGCCGCGGACTTCGCCGCTACGCAGGATCAGGACCAAGAGACCGGCGAATGCTACGGCAGCCAGCGTTGCGATGGCGTACTCGGCGGTAGCCATACCTGCTTCGGATCCGCTCAGCTGGCGCCAACTCCTCCGGTCCCGGGCGCCCTGTCCCCCGCCGGGAAACGCAATCACCTCCGCCAGATTCTCGGGTTCATCATGGTCTGCTTCGGGTCCTTCAGTCGGCGCCGGGCTCAGCGGCAGGCGGTTCGGGGTGGTCCGGTCCCGCCAATTAGCCAGTGACAATGACATGTTTTCCTCCTGGATGTGACCGCCGGATTGCGGTTATTCGAGCTTCTCGGACATGGCCTTGAACCCGGCAGGGCCGATCTGCTGCTGGTGCACAACATGCGGCCTCGGCTGCACTGTGGAGGAATGCTTAGACTCGGGGCACGAGGGCGACCAGCACCGGCACAACTCCCAGCGCGATGAAAGAGGGCAGGGCACACAGGCCCAGCGGGAGGACGAGTTTTGTGCCAAGCGCAGCCGCGCGCTGCTGTTCTTCCTGCCGACGGCGCCGGCGCAGCTGGTCAGCTTGGGCAAAGAGCACCGCTGCAGACGGAGCGCCCGTGGCCGCACCGAAGCGTAGTGAGTCGCGGAGCAGGTCCAGCCCGCTTCCCCGTCCCCCGAGCGCCCAGGCCTCCTGCCAGTCCACGCCCAGCAACAGCGCCGAGGCGACCCGTTGCAAAGCTGTTTGCTGCGGTCCGCGAGCGATGGCAGCAAGGGCAGCCACGGCATGCGGCAGGGACAAACCCGCGGCCAGCATGGCTCCCAGCAGGTCCAGCTGCAGCGCCGGATCTTCGGGTGCTTCGTTCTCACCCTCACCCCCACGGCCTGTTTTCGTGTGCCGTCTGGCAGTTGGACCCGCTCCGGACAGTGCCGGCCACAGCAACAAGGCGGCGCCGAAGAGCAGTGCGCCCGTCAGGACCGGGATCACAGGGCATCCGGTCCTGCGGCCCGGCGGACAAGGTCGCGCGACCAGAGGCGTGCACCAATCATCAGCATTGCCCCGCTGACGAGGACCGGCCACCCCGACGCCGACAGCAGCAGCGTGCCGACGGGGTCGGCTCCCATGGCGGTTCCGAGGCCGAGCCCCAGCAGCGGCAGCCAGCCGAGCAGGGTGGCCGTCGCCTTCGGTCCCGCTAGCGCGGTCCGGCGCCCTGCCCTGCCATCTAGCCGGTCCTGCAGGTGCCGTGCATAGTTCTCCAACAGCAGCGCCAGCGGCGCCCCGGTCCTTTCGGACACCTCCCAGCAGGAGGCCAGATCCCGCCACATGCGTTCCGCTGCTGCGGCGGCGGCAGCGTCCACCCGCCCGCCGCGGGCCGGCTGCGGCCGGCGCAGGACCGGCCCGATACCCAGTCCCAGTTCCGCGGCTTGGGCCGCCGCCTGAAGACTGGGCAGCAACAGCGCCTCCCCTTCCGCCGGCGCACCGGGCGCTGGTCCCGTCAGGTCCGGTTTTCGGCTGCCCGGCGGATCCCCAGTAAGGGGTCCCGGTACGGCGTAGACCGCGAGCATGTCCGGCCACAGCTGGGCCGGAGCACGTCCCGAACGCAGCAGCGCAGCCAGCTGCCGCACGAACAGCGGCAGCTGGTCCACTTGCGCCGCTGCGATCTGTTGCCTCCTGCCGTTGCTGAATGCCCGCCCCCGGGTGCCCCCGGGGCCTTCGCCCTTGTCCGGTGGGCCGGTCTGCCTCCACGGCACCAACAGCAGGCAGGCGGTCGCCGTCAGCAGGAAAATGAAAAGCCCGGTCATGGGAACAACCGTCCGCGGAGCTCGTCCCAGCCATGGCCATGCCTCACGCCGGCTCCGGCTCCGGCTCCGGCTCCGGCTGCAGTCAAAGCCATGATGGTGTGCAAACGTCCGGCATCAGTGGTCTGCAGCAGGCAGACCTCCTGCACGCAACGTCCTGCCTCCGTCCGCTGCATCGAGATCACCAGGTCCAGTGCGCTGGCGGCCTGCAGCGCAATCGCGTCGGCGTTCATCCCTGCGAGCGCCCCCATGGCAGCCAGCCGGGCCGGCACGGCTGCCGCCGAATTCGCGTGGATCGTGCCCCCGGCACCGGCGTGGCCGGTGTTCATCGCCGCCAGAAATTCCCGGACTTCCGCGCCTCGGCACTCTCCGACCACCAGCCGGTCCGGGCGCATGCGCAGGGCCTGCCGGACCAGCTCCGCCATGCCGACCGACCCGGTGCCCTCGACATTGCTGGTCCGGCTCTGCAGGCCCACCACATGCGGGTGCCCCGGATTCAGTTCGGCAGCGTCCTCGACCAAGACCATCCGTTCCTGCGGGGAAACGCTGCCCAGCATGGCCGCCAGCATCGTGGTCTTGCCGGATCCGGTTGCTCCACAGATCAGGAAATTCAGGCGCTGGATCACGATGGCTTCAAGGTAAGGCTGCCACTGCGGGGCGGACACGAGCAGTTCCGAAAGCGTGAAGCGGCGCGGCCGGTGGAGACGGATCGACAGCAGTGTGCCGCCGGTGGAAACCGGCGGCAGCACGGCATGGACCCGGTAGCCCGCGAGGTGTACATCCGCGCACGGATTTCCGTCGTCGAGCCTGCGACCGCCGGCCGCAACCAAACGTACGGCCAGTGCCCGCACGTCCGCATCGCTGCCGAAAGCGACTTCGGCCCGACGCAGGCCTCCGTCGCCGTCGGTCCAGACGTCGTGCGGGCCGTTCACCAGAATGTCCGTCACCTGGGCATCGGCCAGCTGCTGCAGGGGCCCGAGCCCGCGCAACTCCGCGGTCAGGGAATCGACCGCCTGCAGCGTGCCGGCAGTTCCCAACAGCCGTCCGCTCGACTGGACCGCCGCCGCCAGTCGTACCCCCGTCACCGGCGACGGGTCCGACAACACTGCGCTGCGGAAGGGTTCCAGGCTGATCCCGGGGGTCCCGACCGGTGCTGCCCGGCGCCCCCGACCAACGCCGTTCAAGGCCGCCGCCCCGATGTGTGTCCGATTTCCAGCCGCTCCAGCAAGCTGGCGCACAACGACCGGATCCGCCGGTTGGAGGCGAACTCCGGCAGCCGTCCGTCGCGCTGGCCCGCCGGCACAGCCCGAAGATGCGGCAGATACCCGGCCAGCGGCGCACCCAGCCCATCGGCAATGAGTTGTTCGTCGGTCCCCGCCGGCAACGGCCCCCTGACCACCACATGGACAGTGGCGCCGGTGCCTGCTGCGGCCCTGACCGCAGACGCGGCGGCCCGGCGGGAGCGGCAGTCTGCTCTGGTCAGCACAACGATGTCGTCTGCCGGCGGCCCAACCTCACGCCCGGTCCGCAGCCGTCCGGCGTCGATCACCACCAAAGCAAAAGCGCCCGAGGCGGCTGCCATGACCGCCGCGGCAGTTTCGACCGCCGGTATCTCCGGCAGGTTTGCTTCCCCGGTCCCCGGCCAGGACAGCAGCGAGAAGCCGGCGATCGCGGGCAGCGACGCCGCCAGTTGCACCGGGTTCACCGTCCCCTGCACCTCCGCCAAATCCGGCCAGACCAGTCCAGGAACATCGGCGGCACCCAGCGCCGAGGAGAGTCCGCCGCCCAGCGGGTCCCCGTCCACCAGCACCGTGGCCGTTCCGGACTGTGCCGCCGTGGCGGCCAACCATCCGGCCAGCGCCGACGTCCCCACTCCGCCGCTGGCCCCGTGCACGGCAACCAGCTTCCCTGCGGTTTCCCGCCGCCAGGTCCGGCTCAAGTATTCGGCCAGCCACGCCGCGCCGTCGGGCAGCACTGCGACCCGGCCCGCACCGGTTGAGGCCGCCAGGTCCCAGAGTGCGGGCGCCTCATCGATGAAGCCGACCACGATGACTTCCGCAGTGGTCCGCGGTACCCGGGCATAGCCGGTTCCCAGCAGCACCGGGGTGGCTCCGGCAGCGGTCACCGGCGCGTCCCTCGAGGGCTCGGCGCGAAGTGCCAGCCCCGCCGCCGCAGCAATGCGGGCGATTTCATCACGCAACCGGTCTGTCCCGCCCAGGAGCACGACGTCGGTCGCTTCCGCCGGTCTCCAGGGCATCCGTTCGTTGACCGTGTGGTGTCTTGGCATGCTCCGATCCTTCCGTGAGCCGGCAGGTGCCGGACCGGAGCGCCGGCCGATGTGTACGGCGGCGGCCTGCCGTGCCTATGTGGAGGACAGGTCAGGGGAGAATTGAGGCGTGTACATCGTCCTGGCCTCCGCAGCTCGGAACATTCCCGTGCCCGCAGGGACGGAACCCGAAGCCTATCTGCAGCGCACCGACGCGCAGGGCACACCCGCCGGGCCACCCGCCGTCGTGCCCGCCGGAAAACTGGCAGAGACGGTCCGCGGCTTGGATGCAGAGGCACCTCGCTGGGTGTTCGAATCCACCCGCGACGCTTATCTGCCGCTGCTCGCCGCCGGGTCGGGCGTGGACCGGAGCCACGATCTAACGTTGGTCCGCAGCATCCTGGCGCTGTCCGTCTACGCCCCGGATACCGAATACATCCGCGCGCTCCGGGAGGAGCCGGTGGCGCACCAGGATGATGAACTCCCCCGCCACCTGCCGCCGCTGCAGCAGTCCCCGGATCAGTTCACTCTCTTCGACGAGCCACGAGCCACCGGGACGGCGTTGGAAGACATAGTGGCCGAATTGCAGGACCAGCTGGCCGCTGTCGCTGCCTCGCCGCAGCGCGCTCGGCTGCAGCTGCTGCTGGCGGCCGAATCAGCCGGCGCTTTGATCGCTACCGAAATGGAGCACTCCGGCGTGCCGTGGAACGAGGACATCCACCTCGGCATCCTGTCTACCCACTTGGGTGAGCGGCCGAGGGAAGGCCAGCGGCCGGAAAAGCTGGAGGATCTCGCCGCCAAACTCGGCCAGGGAGTTGGCCAATCCCAGCTTCAGCCCGGACTCCCCGCAGCAGCTCATCCGTGCCCTGCACCGGGCCGGCATCGAGGTCAAGACCACCAGTTCCTGGGAACTGAAGGAGCATTCCCATCCCGCAATCGAACCGCTGCTGCAGTACCGCAAGCTCTCCCGGCTGTTCACGACGAACGGCTGGGCGTGGCTCGATGCCTGGGTCCGGGACGGCCGATTCAGGACCGAGTACGTCGTGGGCGGCGTGGTCACCGGGCGTTGGGCGTCGCGCGGCGGCGGTGCCCTGCAGATACCCGGCCAGATCAGGGATGCCGTCCGTCCCGATCCCGGCCGCAAGCTCCTGGTCGCCGACGCAGCTCAATTGGAACCCCGGGTGTTGGCCGCACTGGCACGAGACTCCGCGTTGGCCGCGGCGGGGCGGGGTAAAGACCTCTACCAGGGCATTGCCGACGCGGGCTTCGCCGGTGAGCGGGCCAAGGCCAAGATCGCTATGCTGGGTGCCATGTACGGGGCGACCACCGGTGAATCCGGCCGGCTGATGCCCCAGCTCACACGCACTTATCCGCAGGCCATCGCGGTGGTCGAACGTGCGGCCCGGGCCGGCGAAGCTGGCCAGGTGGTCAGCAGTTACCTTGGCCGCAGCTGCCCTCCGCCGTCCGACCGGTGGCTGGCCTCGCAACGAACCACCACAGCGGAAGAGCAACGACGGGCCGATGGATTGGCCCGCAGCCGCGGCCGCTTCACCCGCAACTTCGTGGTGCAGTCCACCGCTGCGGAGTGGGCACTGTGCTGGCTGGCTGAATTACGACGCCGGTTGCGCGCCTGCGCTGCCGAGGGCACCTTTGTGGGGGACATGGTCTTCTTCCTGCACGACGAAGTCATGCTGCATGTCTACGAAGACCGGGCGGACATCGCCCGCCGGCTGGTCGAAGAATCGGCCGCGGCGGCCACCCGCCTGGTCTTCGGCCGGATCCCCGTGGAGTTCCCGGTCAGCGTTGCCGTCGTGGATTCCTACGCCGACGCCAAGTAAATCCTCCGGACCGCTCGGGGTGGAAGGTTATCCACAACGCGGACCTTTGCCATGGCCGGTCTCCTCCTCACACCGTAGCGTTGTGCCCCTCGGCGGCGCGGCTGCCGGTCGGCGGCGCTGGAGGAGGGATGCCGATGGGAGTGCTCGCCATTGATACAGCCGCCTTGGAGCAGTCCGCAGCGGCAGCGGGAACGGCGGCCACGGGCTACGAGGACGTGCGGGAATCGGCAAACGGGCGGTTGGGCGCGGGCGCCGGAATGTCGGGATGGGAGGCCGATGCTTCATTGTGGGGACAGGCCTACGACCGGGACGCAGCGCTCCTGCTGCGCGGGGTTGAAGGACTTGCCGGCGCCTACGGCCGGCTCCGCTGCTCCACGCAGTGCGCCGCGGCGCTCTACCGGTTCGCGGAACAAGCAGCCACGGGATCCCCGGCAGCCTTCGAACAACCGGCTCCCCCGCACGGCCAGCGCTGTCTTCCCCTGCCGGCGTCAGCCGTTGGTGGCACGTTTCCGCTGCTTCCGGAACTAGGCCAGCTGATCGCCGACGCCGCCGGGGTGCAGTGGCCGTCCGGCGACGCCGCCGCGGTGCGAGGCATTGCCGGCGTCTGGCAGGAGATCGGCCGGGAGACCAGGACACATGCGGCCGCCGCAGAAGGAGCGGCGACGCGCGCGCTGTCGGGCCTTCGCGGGACGGATGTGCTGCTGCTCCTCGAGGCACACGGCGAACTCATGAGCTGCGCGTCCATGGTGGCGGACGGTTGTGACGCCCTCGCCGAGGGATGCAATGACTATGCCGGGGCGGTGGAACTGGCGCATCGCCAACTGGTTGAGGAGGCCACCGCGTTCACCCGCGACGTCGCCCTGACGCTGGGCGTGAGTCTGGCGCTGGCGCCGGTCAGCGCGGGCCTCTCGGTCTTTATTTCCGGTGCCGCCGGTGCTGCGCGGCTAGCTGCAGCGGCCTCCATTTTCCGTTCGGTGGTCGGCGCGCTGGGGGCTGCGTGCGCGAGGGCCGCGGGAACCAGTGCCGCGGCGATGGCACGGATCGCCGCCGCGTCACACCGTCTGCGCGGGATCGCGGCTTCCTCCACCGCTATCGCAGCCCGCGGGGTTGTCATGGCCTCCACCCGCGCAAAGCTGGCCTTGGCCTCCCCGAACATGGCGGCGGCCCGGGCGCTGGCGCGCCGCCACGGAGACTCCGTCCTCGGCGTGTTGGCCGCCGGACCGGAAAGCCTGGTCCTGCAGCTTGCTGGCCAGACCGCCCAACGTCGGCTCACGGCGCACCTGGCGCCGCGGCTCTTCTCCCCGCTGCCCGCTGTGAACCCTGTGACTTCCGTCCTCAGGCCGGGCAGGTTGGTGCCGTTCGTTTTCTCCGTTTTCACGGCCTATAACTGGGCACAGCGGGCAGACAGCGCGTGGACGCTGTCGTCGAAGGATTCCTGGTTGAATCAAGTCCTGGGCGGCGGCCGTGCCGTGCCGCCGGCACGGGACAATCACTCGCCAGCGCCGCGGCCCGGACCCGCGCCAACCTCACCGCGTCCGGAACCCGCGTCAACTCCGGCACCACACCCCGGACCCGCGCCAGCCCGGGCACCTCGCCCGGGGACCCTACCCTCACCTGTGCCGCAGCCCAGACGCACGCCGCTGCCTCGTACAGAGGCCACTGCCGGACCAGCGGATCCCTTCCGGTCGTCCGCCGGCCCTACTCCGCGGCCAGTCGCGCCACCCGCGACGACTCCCCCGCCCCGCCCGGAACCGCCCACGCTAGGTGTCCGGGATATCGTCAGTCGTCTTCCGGGAGCGGAGCGACCGGGGCCGGGATCTCTTGGGAGGTGTCCCATGCCAAAGTCCAGCCCAGATCATCAAAAAGATGGCTCAGCAGGATCGCGGTAAAGCCCCAAACCACCACTCCGTGGACCAGGAATGCCGGACTGCGGAAGATCTGGCCGCGGCGCCGGAGCACCGACATGCGCCGGTTGGCAGGATCCAGCAGGTCCGCGACCGGAACCCGGAAGACCTGTGCGGACTCGGCGAAATCCACCACTGCCACCGGCGAGGGAGAAGCCCACCAGGCAAGGACCGGAGTGACCAGAAAGTTGCTGACCGACAGCGGGATGTCCGGCAGGACTCCCAGAACCTCGACCCCGGCGGCGTCCAGCCCGGTTTCCTCCACCGCTTCCCGCACCGCAGCGGCGACGGGGCCGTCGTCCTCGGGATCAATGGAACCACCGGGAAAGGCCACCTGGCCGGGATGCGAAGAAAGATTGGCGGCCCGCTCCACGAAGAGCACGTCAAGGTCATCCGGGACGGCGGACTCGTGAAAGTGGCCCGGCGCATCGTCAAGGGCACCGAAGAGCAGGAGCACCGCTGCCGGTCTGACCGCTTCCGCGTCCAAGGCGACGTCGTACCACCGCTCGCGTTCACGGACGGAGAGCCGCTGTTCCATCGGCAGCTCCATCAGCCGCTGCAGATCCTTTTTGGCGCTCACGGTCAGGCTCCCAGCGGATAGCCTGCGGCGCGGAGGTCCCGGCGGGTCTCACCGGCCATCATCCGGGCCAGGAGTTCTTCACGTCCTGGGGCCAGCTCGTACTTCAGCAGTTTGCGTGCCTTCTCCGGATCAACTTCCCCTTCGCCATAGGCCGGACACCATTGCGCCACCGGGCAGGCGCCGCAGGCCGGTTTGCGGGCGTGGCACACGCGGCGGCCGTGAAAGACCACGTGGTGCGAAAGCATGGTCCAGTCCTTGGGGTCGAACAGCTCCGCCACATCGAATTCCACCTTGACGGCATCGGTAGAATCGGTCCAGCCGAAACGGCGCGACAACCTGAGGAAGTGCGTGTCCACGGTGATGCCCGGGATGCCAAAGGCATTGCCCAGCACCACGTTGGCGGTCTTGCGTCCTACGCCGGCGAGCTTGACCAGGTCATCCAGCTTGCCCGGGACCTCGCCGTCAAACTCATCGACGATCTGGCCGGCCATCTTGAGCAAGCTCTGGCTCTTGGCACGGAAGAACCCGGTGGGCTTGATCAGTTCCTGCAGTTCCGTCTCGTCTGCCTCGGCGAGCGCGCGGGCGTCAGGATAGCGAGCGAAGAGCACCGGTGTGGTCATGTTGACCCGGACATCGGTGGTCTGCGCGGACAAGATGGTGGCCACCAGCAGCTCGAAGGGAGTGCTGAAATCGAGCTCGGCCACCGCATAGGGGTAGTGTTCGGCGAGTTCCTTGTTGATCCGCCGGGCCCGGCGCTTGCGTGCCAACAGCGATTCTTCAGTCTTGCGCCGGCGGGTTGCCGGCGCCTTGTCAGGCGCGCTCAATGTTCGTCAGGTCCCTGAGGACCCCCACCCTGCCGTCCGTGTGCTGGACCAGGAACTCGTCCCCGCGGTCCTGCAGCGCCAGGATCCATGACCCCGGCTCGACAGTGAACATGACCTGCCCGGTGTTCTCGTCCAGGACCGGTCGGGTGCGTCCGACGGCAAACCAGAAGGCTTCGTACTCTTCCTCGGCTTCCTCGTAGGGTTCACGCGTGGCGCTGATCGGAGACGACGCGGAGGCAGCCTCAGCCGCGGTGCGGCCGGCGGAGTTCGATGCGACGGACGGCATGGCCGCGGTCGCCGCTTCCGGGACGGCGTCGGCACGAGTCGCGCCGGTCCGGGCCGCGGCCGGCTCGGCGGCGGTAGCCCCGCCGGCACCGGCCGGCCCGGCAGCAGCCCCGCCGGCACCGGCCGGCTCGGCAGCGGCCCCGCCAACCGCTCCGCCGAGCGGGACGGCCGTTTCCGCCTGCGGGTCGCCGCCGCGGGACTGGGCCCCGTCGTTGTCCCGCGCCTGGGCCTCGGCGCCGCCCGCTCCGGTCGGCTCCGGGATCCGCTGGCCGTCGGAGGACGGGGTAGGGCTGCCCACCACCGTTTTGGCGGAGTACCCCACATCGCGGGCAACGCCGCCCGCCGCGAGGGCACCGGCCCGTGTGGTCGACGAACCGCTCGAGTCCTCGGTTACCGGGATGCCTACGGCCTCCCCGTCTGCGGCGCCCGGCGCAACGGAATCGTCGGTTTCAAGTTCTGTGGCCTGCTGCACGGAGGCCGGGCTGGCAGCGGTTTCCCGCCCCGTGGTGTGCGTCGAGGCGTCTATATCTGATGTCGACGCTTGTGTTGCGTGGGCAGCTGCGGCAGCACCGGCCACACCGGCGGCTCCGTTGCCGGACGGCGCGGCAAACTGGCCGGTGGACGGCTGTTGCGCGCCGCTTTGGTCCCAGCCCGCTGCTGCCTGGGCTGCGGAGCCATAGACACCGGTTGCGCCGGCCGAAACAGTTTGATGCTGGCCGGCAGAGTCCGACCCGTACTCGGCTGCCGCGACGCCCGGGCGCTGCGCGGCAGGCTGCGGCGCCTTCGGCCTGGGTGCGGCCGGAACGGCATCGCGCGCCACGGGGTGGGCCGGCGTCTCGGGGCGCCCCACAAAATCTGCGGCCAATTGCGGGATCCATCGTGCACAGACGGTCCCGGCGAAGAGCACCAGCGCGCCGATGAACCCAATGATTCCGCTGACGCTGTAGACCGTGACAATGGTCAGGAAGTAGAAGGCCAACGCCAGAGATGCCACCACGGAGGCAAACTGGTCAACGGACAAGGATCCGATCCGCAGCGGCGTCTGCGGCGCCAAACGGCGCACCACAAAGAGCACCAGCACCACGGCAGGCAGCAGGATGCCAAGCGCCAGCTGGAACAGTCCCGCCGAGTTCCACAGGTTCACACCGATGCCGCGGAGCACTTCCAGCGGCAGCACTGAGGAGAGAAACAGCAGGATGACGCCGATGCCCACCACCAGGTCTCGCGCGGTGAAGGGCCCGGCCACCGCAGTTCCTGCAGTGCCGTGGGTCTGGGAGCTCTGTGACATCGTCGATCCTCCGGGTCGTTGCGGTTGCAGAGCGGGCCCAGCCCACCGTGCAACGTTCTGGCGCTGGTCTCAGCGTAGTCAAGGAACCCACCCTTCACTAGCCGGATCACCGCCGTCGAACGCACTTGCTGGTGCCGCTCGGCGCAGATTTGAGACCTTTTGCATCGAGCATTGTGACGGTCGACACTGCGGAAGGCGCACAAAGGATTAGGCTGAAAAGCAGCAGATGCGCCCGGCAGACCAAAGCCGGTGCACGCCAACGACCACAGCAAAACGAAGGGGCCTTCATATGTCTGAAGCCAACGGAACGCATACTTCCACCGCCGCCGGCGATGCTTTGGAGAATCTGCTCCAAGAGAACCGTAAGTTTGCGCCCAGCGCTGAATTCGCCGAGGCAGCGGTGGCCAAGCCGGGTGTCTATGCGGAGGCCGAGGCTGACCGGCCGGCTTTCTGGGCCAAGCAGGCCCGCGACGTACTGTCTTGGGACACCGACTTCACTCAGGCCTTGGACTGGTCCGAGGCGCCCTTCGCCAAGTGGTTTGTCGGCGGCGAGTTGAACGCGGCCTACAACGCATTGGACCGGCACGTGGAGAACGGACTGGGTGACCGGGTAGCCATCCATTTCGAGGGTGAACCCGGCGACACCCGAACCTACACCTACGCGCAGTTGACCGAGGAAGTGAAGAAGGCCGCGAACGCGTTCGAGTCCCTCGGCGTGTCCAAGGGCGACCGTGTCGCCGTCTACCTGCCGATGATCCCCGAAGCGGTGATCACCATGCTCGCCTGCGCCAGGATCGGCGCCGTGCATTCAGTGGTCTTCGGCGGCTTCTCCGCCGATGCGCTGCGTTCCCGGATCGACGACGCCGAGGCGAAGCTGGTGGTGACCGCAGACGGCACCTGGCGCCGCGGCAAACCCTCCGCGCTGAAGCCGGCCGTGGACGAGGCACTCTCCGCCCCCGGCCACACCGTCTCGAACGTGGTGGTGGTCAAGCGCAACGGCGAACCGGTGGACTGGCACGAAGGCCGCGACCAGTGGTGGGAAGACACCGTGCAGACCGCATCCGCGGAACACACCCCCGTGCCGCACGACGCAGAGCACCCGCTGTTCATCCTCTACACCTCCGGCACCACCGGCAAGCCCAAGGGCATCCTGCACACCACCGGTGGCTACCTCACCCAGGCTGCCTACACGCACAAGGTTGTCTTCGACCTGAAACCGGAAACCGACGTCTTCTGGTGCACTGCGGACATCGGCTGGGTCACCGGCCACTCCTACGTCACCTATGCCCCGCTGATCAACGGCGGCACCCAGGTCATGTACGAGGGCACCCCCGATTCCCCGCACCAGGGCCGCTGGTGGGAGATCGTGGAGAAGTACAAGGTCTCCATCCTCTACACCGCGCCGACCGCAATCCGCACCATGATGAAGTGGGGCGACCACATCCCCGCCAAGTACGACCTGTCCTCCATCCGCGTGCTCGGATCCGTGGGCGAGCCCATCAACCCCGAAGCCTGGATGTGGTACCGGCGCGTCATCGGCGGCGACAAGGCCCCCATCGTGGACACCTGGTGGCAGACCGAGACCGGCGCACACATGATCGCCCCGCTGCCCGGCGTCACCGCCACCAAGCCCGGCTCCGCCCAGGTCGCCGTGCCCGGCATCGCCGTGGACGTGGTGGACGAACTCGGCGCCTCCGTCCCGGACGGCCACGGCGGTTACCTGGTGATCCGTGAGCCGTGGCCGGCCATGTTGCGCGGCATCTGGGGCGACCCGGAACGATTCAAGGAAACCTACTGGTCCCGGTTCGAGAACATGTACTTCGCCGGCGACGGCGCCAAGAAGGACGACGACGGCGACATCTGGCTGCTCGGCCGGGTGGACGACGTCATGAATGTCTCCGGCCACCGGCTCTCCACCACCGAGATCGAATCAGCCCTCGTTTCCCACCCTGCGGTTGCCGAAGCCGCCGTCGTCGGAGCGAAGGACGAAACCACCGGCGAAGCCGTCGTGGCCTTCGTCATCCTGCGCGGCGATGCGGCGGAAGACCCGGACGTCGTCGCCACGCTGCGCAACCACGTGGGCAAGGAGATCGGTCCGATCGCGAAGCCGCGCACCATCCTGGTGGTGCCGGAACTGCCCAAGACCCGCTCCGGCAAGATCATGCGCAGGCTGCTCAAGGACGTGGCCGAAGGACGCGAAGTCGGCGACGCCACCACCCTGGCCGACAACACCGTCATGCAGCAGATCGCCGCGTCGCTGAAAGGCTGACGCCAGCCCCCGGCAACGCGCCGGGGGCTGCCCGCTGACTGTCCCGGCGGGAAGCCCCCGGCGTGCCTGCGCTCGGCCCGGCCACGCGTAACAGGAGACCTCGCCTGCGGCGGGATTGAGGCATAGTAAGGGCATGACTGCAGACACTCCCGGATCCCGCCGCCTTCTGGTCCTGAACGGACCGAACCTGAACCTGCTCGGCACGCGCGAGCCACAGGTGTACGGCACCGCAACACTGGCGGACGTGGAGAAACTCGCCACCGAGGCCGCAACGGCGCATGGCTGGAGCACCGAGTGCGTGCAGTCCAATCACGAAGGTGCGCTGATCGATGCGGTCCACGCTGCCCGGGACACAGCCGATGCGATCATCATCAACCCGGGCGGGTACAGCCATACCTCCGTGGCCCTCCGCGACGCGCTCTCCGGTGTGGCACTGCCGGTGGTGGAAGTTCACATCACCAACATCCACAAGCGCGAACAGTTCCGCCACCACTCCTACATTTCCGGCGTGGCCGACGCCGTGATAGCGGGCGCCGGAATTGCCGGTTACCGGCTGGCGGTCGAATACCTCGCCGAGGTCCTCTAGCGGATAGGCCCTAGCGGGTCACGCACTGGCCGGCGGAGATGGTCTCCTGGTAGCCAGGTGCCGCGTCCACAACCGGCTGGACCTCTTCCAGCGTCAGCGCATAACCCACCGGCACGTTCTGGGTGGACTTCGCGAACACCACACCGGCAACATTGCCGTCGGCGTCCAGCAGCGGGCCGCCCGAGTTGCCTTGCTTCACGTCCGCGGCCAGCGTGTACACCTGAAGCGAGGACGGGTCCGCACCGTAGATGTTCTGGACCAGCACCTGGGACCGGCCTTGGACGGTGGCGGGGTTGCTCTGGAAAGGGCCACCGGCAGGATAGCCCTGGAAGGCAGCGAAGTCGCCTTCGGACAGTTCGCCGCCCAATGGCAGCGGCCGAACGTTCAAGTCGTCCACGGCCAGCACCGCCAGGTCGCGCACCGCGTCGAAGAACACCACTCGGCCGGGCAGCACCCGTCCGTCCGGGATCTCCACTACTGGTTCATTGACGCCGGCCACTACGTGCGCGTTGGTCATCACCCGGTTCGGCGCCACCGCAAAGCCCGAACCCGTCTGGTTCTGTCCGCATTGGAAGGCGGTTCCGGCGATCCGGAGCACCGAGGCCGATGCCTGGTTCAGCGCCGCGGTGTCCGTACTGGTGTCGGGGACCTGCGCCGGTTCCCGCGGTGCCTGCGGATCGAGCACCAGCGGGATGCCGTCGGCCACCACGGCGGAACGCACCTGGGCAGCCCAGGCTTTCACAGGATTCGGGGTGAGGTGCTCGATGGTCGCGATCACCTTGGACCCAGCGATCTGCTGGGAAATGAAGGGCACGCCCATGGTGCCCAGGCTGAACGCCAGCATGGACATCACCAGCGCGGTCACGCCCAGGTTCATGGCACCGCCCAGCAAACGGTCCACCGGCCGCAGCGGCGGGAAGTCCATCCGCCGTCGGATGCCGGCGCCGATTCCGGATCCGAGGGCATGTCCCAAGACCACCAACAACACCGCCACGGCGATGGTTGCAGCCAGCCGCCATCCGCTGTCAGGCACCCACTGGCTGACCAGCGGGATCGCGAAGAAGGCAGCCACGGCGCCGGCGACGATGCCGATGATGCCGCCGAGCGTGACCACGAACCCCTTGCGCAGGCCTGAAATCAGGTAGGACAGGAGGATCAGAAGCAGGACGATGTCCAGAATGGTCAGGCCGAAAATCACACATTCTCCGTAGCGGTCGGATGTGCACTAGTCTAAGCCGTTCACCTGTGGGAATTATTCAGCCGGTCTGGCCGTTGAGCACTCCGGTAGATCCTGCGCGGCCCACGATGCCGCCGGTTTTCCCGTCCTCTGGGAGCGAAAAGCCTTGTGGAAGATGTCACAAACGCTTTACATACGGCAAAATGGAAGCCAGTGCCCCCACGGGAGAGCAGCCTGACAGACGCCGAACAGTACTAAATTGGAGAATTCATGGACGTAGAGATCCTTCGCCGCGCACCTCTTTTTGCCACCCTTGACGACGACGTGTTTGCAGCGCTGACCGACGAGTTGACCGAGGTCGACCTGTCCCGCGGCGCTTCGGTGTTCCGCGAAGGTGACCAAGGCGACCAGCTCTATTTCATCGTCTCCGGCAAGATCAAGCTGGGCCGCACTGCCAACGACGGCCGCGAAAACCTGGTGGCCATCCTGGGCCCGGGCGAACTCTTTGGCGAAATGGCCCTGTTCGACCCGAGCCCGCGCAGCACTTCGGCAACGGCTGTCTCCGAAACCCGTCTGGCCGGCCTGAAGAACGAGAACCTGCGCGGCTTGCTGGAGACCCGTCCGGAAGTCTCGGCGCAGCTGCTGCAGGCCTTGGCCCGCCGCCTCCGCCGCACCAATGACTCGTTGGCCGATCTTGTCTTCTCCGACGTTCCGGGCCGTGTGGCCAAGGCTCTGCTGGACCTGGCCGACCGCTTCGGCCGCCCGGCCACGGACGGCATCCTGGTGGCGCACGAGCTGACCCAGGAAGAGCTGGCCCAGCTGGTGGGAGCCTCCCGCGAAACCGTGAACAAGGCCCTGGCCGAGTTCGTCCAGCGCGGCTGGCTGCGCCTGGAAGCACGCGCCGTGGTCATCCTGGACATCCAGCGTCTGCGCCAGCGTTCCCGCTGATTTTCCAATAAAAAAAGTACGACGGCGGGGGCTCACCATGAGGTGGGCCCCCGCCGTCGTACTTCCTGCGTGGTGTTGGACAGTTCGCTCAGCGACCCCGCTGAACGGCCCCGCCCTCGGCAGCAGCGCTGGCCACAACCTGCAGCATGGGCACGCCATCCACCAGCACCAGCTCCGGGTGGTAGACCCGCTGCGGACGCTTGTGCGAGAGGTAGGCAATGCAGCCGCGGGCCGACGCGATCTTCTCGACGATGATCTCTACCGCCGGCGAGGTCGCCTCGCTGAAGGTCAGTCCCCGGGTGTCCGGCTGGTCCACCAGATCGCCCAACGCCGTGGTGTCCCGCCCCGCCATCAGCTCCTGCGCCGACAGCCAGGCGGCCCACACACCCTTGCTTTCCAGCAGCGACGGCCGTTGGTTGGCGGGCTGGGCGGCAGCGAAATAGCGCGTATCGAAGCGGCGGTGGGCGAAATCCGGGCTCAGCCAGTTGGACAGCGGCTTGAGCAAATCAGTGCGCACGCCCAGCCCACGCCGGGAAAGTGCCTCGGCGAATGTCTTTTCCTGTCCGGCCACGGCCTCGCGGGTACGCATCCAGTCGGCGCCGGAGGTCGATTCCGGCAGGCTGGACTCGTCCGGGCCGGCCAGCAGCACGCCGGTTTCCTCGAACAGCTCGCGGATGGCGGCCACCACATGGCCCTGGGCAACCCGATGGTCGTCGAGCCCCATCGACTCGGCCCACTTGGCCGGCGACGGCCCGAACCAGGTAACCGGCTCACCGTCGGCATCTTCCACGCTTCCGCCGGGAAACGCCACAGTGCCCAACGGAGAGGATCCGGAGCGGTAACCGAGGTAGGTTTCCGTGCCGGCTGCCCCATCCCGGACCAGGACCACGGAGGACGCCAAGCGCGGCTTCCGCGGTGAGCGTTCCCCGTGCTCGAACCAACTGTGGGCCGCCCCCAGCTGGTCCGGAGCCACTGGGAACAGCCGCTGCTCCTCGCGAAGCGGACTAGCTGAATTCGGCAATCAGTTCTACCTCAACCGGCGAATCCAACGGCAGCACTGCCACGCCGACGGCGGAGCGCGCGTGGGCGCCGGCGTCGCCGAGGACTTGTCCAAGCAGCTCGGATGCCCCGTTGATCACGCCGGGCTGGCCGGTGAAAGCGGGATCGGACGCGACGAAACCCACAACCTTCACGATCCGCGTGATCCGGTCCAAGTCTCCGATGACGCTCTTGACCGCTGCCAGCGCATTCACCGCGGCGGTCGCAGCCAGTTTCTTGGCCTCCTCGGCGCTGACTAGGCCGGCGCCATCGCCCACCTTGCCCGCAGCCGGCAGTTCTCCCTTGATAAACGGCAGCTGCCCGGAGGTGTAGACGTAGTTTCCGGTGACTACCGCCGGCACGTAGGCGGCCACCGGGGCTGCGACCTCCGGTACGGAAAGGCCCAGGCCGGCGAGCCGCTCTTCGACGGCGGACATCCGGGCTTCGGTCGTTCCGCTCATGGCTACTGCTTCTCCCTCTTCAAATAGGCCACCGGGTTGGTCCCGTTCGGGCCCGGGAACACCTGGACGAGCTCCCAGCCGTCGTCGCCCCACTGGTCAAGAATCTGCTTGGTCGCGTGGATAATGAGCGGAATTGTCGCGTATTCCCATTTGGTCATGAATGAAAGCCTAGCGCTTGCTTGTAAAGTGGACCCCATGGCCGCTCGCAAATCCCCTTTCTTCGACACTGCGACCACCCTCGGCAAGATCGTTGGCTTCCTGGGTATCAGTGCGCTCTGTGGCGTGCTCGCCGCGGGACTGCTGGTCCCGGCCGCTGCCGTAGCCGGTGTCGGAGCAACCTCCTCGATCGAGTACTTCGACCAGTTGCCGGACGAACTGCAGACGCAGCCGCTGTCCCAGCCGTCGCGGATCCTGTCCTCCGACGGCAAACTGATCGCTACGTTCTACGCCGAAAACCGCGTCCCGGTCAGTCTGGACAAGGTTTCCCCGCATATGCAGAACGCCATCACCTCGATCGAGGACGTGCGCTTCTTCGAGCACAACGGCGTGGACCCGCAGGGCATCATGCGCGCAGCTGTGACCAACTTGGCGGGCGGCGATCTGCAGGGAGCGTCCACCCTGACCATGCAGTACGTGAACAACGTGCTCATCGACGCCGGCGCGTCCGAGGGCAAGGGCGCCGACGAGCTGACCATCAGCGGCACCAAGGACATTGGCGACAAGCTCCGCGAGGCCAAGCTGGCCATCGCCGTCGAAAAGGAATTCAGCAAGGAAGAGATCCTGCAGGGCTACCTGAACATTGTGCTGTTCAGCGGCCAGGTGTACGGGATCGAAGCCGCTGCCAAAACCTTCTTCGGCGTCTCCGCCGCGAAGCTGACCATTCCGCAGTCGGCCATGCTGGCCGGCATGGTGCAGTCGCCGAACTACTTCAACCCGGTGAACAACCCGGAGGCCACGCTGGAGCGGCGCAACACCGTGCTGGCGGCCATGCTCAGCGCCGGCAAGATCACGAAGGCGGAATACGACGAAGCCGTTGCCACCGACTTGGACCTCAATCTCAAGCCCGTCCGTTCCGGCTGTGTGGCGGCCAACTTCGCCGATTACTTCTGCAGCTACGTCCAGCACGCGATCATGCAGTCGGACGCCTTCGGGAAGGACTCCACCGAACGCGCCAAGCTGCTGGCCCGCGGCGGCCTGACCATCAAGACCACGCTCGACTCCCGCCTCCAGAAGGAAGCCCAGAAGCAGATCGAGCAGGAAGTCCCGAAGGGCGATAAGTCCGGTGTTGGTTCTTCCATGGTGTCGGTCGAGCCGGGCACCGGCAAGATCCTGATGATGGCGCAGAACACCAAATACAGCCCCGAAGACGGGGCGGCAAACACGGAGCTGAATTACAACGTTGACGCTGACATGGGCGGCGGCAACGGCTGGCAGCCCGGCTCCACGATGAAGCCCTACACCACCGTCGCCTGGCTGGAAGCGGGCAAGGCGCTCAATGCATCGGTCGATGCGCGCCGCACCATGTACCCGGCCCAGTACAACTGGCAGGCCAGCTGCCTGCCGCCGGACGCGTGGTTCAGCGAGTGGGACTTCCAGAACGCCCTGCCCGGCTACGAGCGCAGCATGACCGCCAGCCAGGGCCTGACCTGGTCGATCAACTCCGCCACCGCCGCGATGGCCGCGCAGTTGGACCTGTGCGACATTCAGGACGCGGCGACCCGCCTCGGGGTACGCACGGCGACGGACAAAGAGCCGATCAGCATCGAGCACCCGTCCTTCATCATCGGCACCACCAACGTTTCGCCGATGACGATGGCCGCCTCGTTCGCGGCCTTCGCCAATGAAGGTGTGTACTGCAAGCCGATCGCGCTGGCCTCCGTCAAGGACGCCGCGGGCAACAAGTACAAGGTCCCGAAGAAGTCCTGTGACCGGGCGATCTCCAAAGACGTCGCCGCTGCCATCAGCGTCCCGCTGGAAAACCTGGTCAACCTGCGGCTCGGAGGCATCCACCCGATCGGTGTTCCCTCCGCAGCCAAGACCGGCACCACGGACAAGTCCGAGTACACCTGGACCGTGGGCTACACCAAGGGCATCTCCACCGCTTCCTGGGTGGGCAACCCGCACGCTTATAAGTCGATCAACAACATCCCGATTAACGGCGTGACCCGCAGCTATGTTGACGGCGCGACCATCGCCGGCGGCCAGTGGACCGACTACATGGAGAAGGTCGCGGGCTTGTACAAGACCGGTGGCTTCGGCTCCGCACCCAGCAGCATGCTCTATCCGCCGCAGCCCAAGAAGGTCGAGACCGACAACAAGCGGGACTCGGATTCCGGCGATAACGACGGCGGCGGTGACTCCGACAACGACTCCGGCGGCTCGGACAACGGCAACGGCGGCGGCTCCGACAACGGTGGCGGGAATGGAAACCGTAACGGGAACGACGACTGACCGTGGACGCTAACGCGCTGCGAGCACGGCTCCGCACCGCAGGCAAGCTGGCCCTTGGGGCTGCTGCCGCGGGCGGGGCCGCGCTCGTTTACGGCTCAGTCATTGAGCGCAACCTCTTCGGGCTCCGTGAAGAAACCCTGCCCATCCTGCCGGCCGGGCAGCGGCCGTTGAAGATCCTGCACCTGGCTGACATCCATATGTCTCCCGGGCAGTCGCTCAAACAGAAGTGGCTGCGGCGACTGGTTGCCCTGGAACCTGACCTGGTGGTCAACACCGGCGACAACCTCAGCCACCGCCAAGCCGTGAAGCCCCTGCTGGACTCGTTGGCTCCGCTGATGGACGTGCCGGGGGTATTCGTTCCCGGTTCCAACGACTACTACGCCCCGGTGATGAAAAACCCGCTCTCCTACCTCACCGGGCCGTCGAAACAGCCCGAGGACTACGGTTCCCGGGAGCTGCCGTGGCGCGAAATGCACGCCGCTTTCGGCACCGCCGGTTGGATCGATTTGACCAACCGGAACCAGTCGTTGGTGGTGGGCCGAGTCCGCTTGGACTTCACCGGCGTGGACGATCCGCACTTACAGCGGGACCGGTACGTGGGCTTTCCCAACGGGTCCAGCTCCGCAGACAGTGCAGCCCATCTGCGCATCGCCGTGACCCACGCACCGTACCAGCGTGTGCTGGACCAGTTCACCGCCGGGAACGCCGATTTGATCTTGGCTGGACATACCCACGGAGGCCAAGTCTGCCTGCCCGGTTACGGGGCCTTGATCAGCAACTGCGATCTGCCGACCTGGCGCGCCCGCGGCCTGACCTACTGGGATCATCAAGGGCGCAGCGTCCCGTTGAACGTCTCCGCAGGTTTGGGAACGTCCCGGCTGGCTCCGATCCGGTTCGCATGCCGCCCGGAAGCAGTGCTGCTGACGCTGACACCTTCTCCATCCGCCACCGCCAGTGAAGCCCCCGCCGGAGGGCTCAGGCTCGGCTAAAGGTGCAGCCTGCAGCAGAATAGAGCAATAGCTGCCGGTTCGAGAATGCACGGCCTGACCGGTACAAGAACGCACAGCCTTTCAGATTGGCGCCGCCCGGATTCACCTCACCGTGCGGCTTGCTCCCGTGGCCGTCCCGTTCGTGGCCCGTGGCGGAGCGGCCGGAATCTGGGTTTGCCAGTAGGCGTTTCGCAGTGGTTTGCGGCGCGGATCGATGTAGTTCGGTGGAGTGAACCAGGGGATGCCTTCGAGGACGTTGATTACCCAGTTGCCTTGCTCGATCAGGTCGTGGTGCAGGCCGCAGAGGCAGACTCCGTTGTTGACGTCGGTCCGGCCGCCGGCCCACCAGGGCACAATGTGGTGTGCCTCGGTCCACAGAGCCGGCATGCTGCAGCCGGGGAAGGCACAGCCTTTGTCCCGCGCTATCAGCGCCTTGCGGATCGCCCGGCTGAAAAAGCGTTGGGCTCTGCCCAGATCCAAAACCTCACCCTTGGAACCGAGGACCGCGGGAATGATTTCGGCGTCACAGGCCATCCGGCGCACCGTTTTAGCCGAGAGCGACCCGTTGTAGACGGCGCTGCCGCCGCCCGCGACCAGCCCGGCGAGTTGTTCATAACCGCTGGTAACGATCATCTGCGTGCGCAGCCCGCCGGCGTCGGGAAGCTTGTCAACGTTCAGGGCAATACGGCAGGCACCGATCAGGCCGGCCAGAAGCTTCTGCGCCCGGGTGAACTGATCAAGACCCGTTAGGACCACGGGATCCGCCTCCTCGGGAGCCATCCCTTCGGAGTCAGCGCCTTCTGGGACCTCGCCCTCGGGCCCCCTGCCTTCGGAATCGTGGCCCTCATCGCCGGCTCCTTCTGCGAGGGTGCCGGCGCCTCCGGATGCGGTACCGCGAGTGCCTTCAACCTTGGAGGCGCCCGATAGCTCATCTTCTGGTGCAGCGGCGGCAGCTGGTTCTTCACATTCTGTGGCTGTGTGTGCGGCTGAGCCTGCGTCCCCGTTGTCTGTTCTAGTGGCGCCGGTTTCATCGATAGCTGCCTGACCCGGGTTGATTGCTGCCGCTTCGATGGCTTCCGGGCGGATGCGGGGGTTCGCGGCGCTGTTCATCACCGTGGCCAGGAGTTCGTACTGGTCGTCAGTGGTGTTGATGACGAACTGGTGCAAGCCCCGCCGTCGTCCGCGGTAGAACATGCCCTGCCGTGCCCGCAGCTCCTCTTCGGACGGTTCGGCGCCGTCCTGGTCCACGGCCGTTTCCCAAGTTTTGGCGACCATCCCCAGCGTGTCAGCGTCGCTTTCAATGGCCTGGGTGACCAGCGAGGCTTCCATTGCCTCCAACGTGCCGCGATCAGCGGCGTGACTGGCCCGGCCGAGGGAATCGGCAATGACGGCCGCGGCTTGGCCGCTGACGTCCCCACGGGCCATGGCTTCTGCCAGTACGGGCAGATCTGGTGCACCGGCCTCGCCGCCCAGCGTGACCCGGGCGCTCACGGCCTTGCCTACTCGCAGCCGCCGGCGTGCTTCGACGATGCCGATCCCCAGCCGCGAGCGCAGGTACTCGGCATTATTCCGGAATTCGGTCTTGCGGCGACGCTGCGGCTTCTCCGGCCCAGGGACGTCAGAGCCGCCGGCGCCAGCAGGGCTCCCGGAGGGCTCTCCTCCGCCCGCGGTGATGGCTGCAGCCGGATTGGCCCACTCCCCCGCGCTCCCCGGGGCGCAATCATCGGCGAAGGCTGCCGCGTGTGCGGTGGATTCCCCGTCGGCGGCGAGGTCAGCGCACTCCACGGCATGCGCACCCGCCGCCTGCAGGTATTCCAAGGTCTTCGAAACGTCCTCGACCGCCGCTACTCTGTTGGCCAGATCCCGGTTGGACAGCATCGGCGCTTCCGCCACAAAGCGGTCAGCAATGTCTTGCAGCACGGCGCGCACCTCGGCCAGAGACGTGTCCGTCTCCTCGGTCGGGTCCATCACTGCAAGCGCCATACCACGATTTTATTCGCACGTGTCTTCGACCCCTAGCGATACTCCGCAATGTGTAGGAGTAGTCGGCGCCGGCATTACCCTCGTGCGCAGAGGCGCGCCACCGGCCGCTCACCAAAGCAGTTCCAGAAAGCTGACGAGGGGCCGCGGGTCGGGCGGCGGCCGGCTATTTTCTTGAGTGGCCGACCGTCAGAACCCGGATGTCGCCCCCCACTGGTCTGCGTCGACGGCGGCCAGATTGCGGATCAGGACGATCAGCCATGCGAAGACCAGAGAGGACGCAATAAGCTCCACCGCGGTGAGGTTGTAGTAGGCAAAGGGGAAGTACATCAATACGGCGAAGCCGATAACCGCCAGGAAAAGCCATCCCAGCGAGGTGAAAGCCGCTGGGATCGCGGGGACGAGGGACCGGATGCGGACGACGAGGGTCCCAAACACGACCATCATGCCCGAGGCGGCGATGGTGTGAAGGACGAAGAGCTCATCGACGGGCAGCAGTCCCACGCAGGCGAGGAGCACGCCGATCAGGACGATGCCTCCTTCCAGCAGGCGCACCCGGCGGCGGGCGGGCGCGGTGTCCGCCGTCGTCTTGAGGGTCTTCGTCGCGTATCCGGCGAGAGTGGTGACCACGACGCCTGCGACGATCAGCGTGACGTTGAACGCCGCCCCGGAGACATCGGAGCTCGCGCCGAGGGCGCTGAGGTGTTCCTGCCACCACTGGGGGTCTTCTGCGGTGAGCATGCTCGTGAGTACACCGGTGACGAGGAAGACGGCAAGGAGCCCGGCGAGCCGGTATGCGTTCATGGTGATTGCCGAGAGGTAGGCGATGTACACACTGATGGCTCCAGTGGTTCCGACAATGATTGCACCGGCCAGCGGGTACAGGACGGCCCCCACGAACGCCCGCTGGAAAAGGGAGAACAGTGCCAGCCAGCTGAGCAGGAAGATGCTGGCATGGGCCAGCGCGAGCGCGGCGATGTCAATGATCCTGCGCGTCCGTCCCTCCGCGGGAGCCGGCGGGAGGTCAGGCTCCGGACGTTGCAGGGAACCGGCCACCACAGCGGCAAAGCCGAGGAATGCTGTCCCCAGCGCAGCGATGTCGCCCACGGAGCCCCGCCCTGACAGGGGCACGGGTTCCCGGCCGATGAGCAGGACTGCGACCCCGCCGAGGATCAGGAATCCCGCGCTGCCGACGAGGAGGGCTCGCGACTCGGCCGTGGCAGCAGCGTGCTTTTTCAGGGCGGACATCGCTCACTTCGCTTCGCCTGGGCGTGGTCCTTCCGGGTACCTTCAACGCTAGAACTATCCCCCCGCCTGGTGCCGTCACCCGGAAGGGATGAAACAGCCGTGCCCGCGCCTCCCCTCAGGCTCGAGATCCCTCTCCCCTTAGCTGCCTGCAGGGTGTTGAATGGACGCATTTCTTGCTTTTTTTGCTGCTGTCCGTTGGATCATGAGTGCCCGCTCCCCGGCTCAACCGTCCTGCGGACGGCCGCGCAGCGGGTGCCTTGCGCTCGGCGCTTCGCTTATTTCCTCGCGCAACCCAGGGGGTCCCGCAGCAGGTCGAGCGCTTCGAGTAGGTGGTCGTAGGATGCTACTTCGTCCTGGGCCTGAGACAACCCATGGGCGTGAGGTCAAGCGCTGCCAACGGCAGCAGGCGAAGCCCAGGGCCCCGAGGGTGACCGGCACCTCACTCGGCTCGTTAGGATAGTTGCTGCGGTGCACAAGGCACCAGTGACGAACCCACGCGATGAATCGATGAAATGACCGAGCTTTCCCTCTGGCGGACCATTGCCAGGCTCAAGGACTATGTACGGCCCATCCTGCCCAGGCTGATCATGGGATTCTTCAGCGCCCTCGGTGCCAGCCTCGTGGCCTTGGCCATTCCGCAGGTGCTCCGCGGGCTCGTCGACACCATCCACACCGGAGGCGCCCCCTCCGAAGTCTGGGGTCCCGCCGTCGTCATTGCCGTGCTTGGCCTGGCCGAAGCGGGCCTGGTGTACCTGCGGCGCGTATTCGCGATCGCGCCGGCCACGGATGTGGAGATGGGCATGCGCACCCGCTTCTACAAGCATGTGCAGCACTTGCCGGCCGCCTTCCACGACCGGTGGGGGTCGGGCCAGCTGCTTTCCCGGACGATGGCCGACCTGGGCCTGATCCGCCGCTGGCTGGCGTTCGGATCGCTGATGCTGGTGGTCTCCTTCGTGACGGTGGTCGTGGGCCTAGTGCTCATGTTCGCGCTGAACCAACTGCTGGGACTGGTCTTCCTGGTCGCTGCCGTGCCGCTGGTCTGGCAGGGGTTCCGCTTCCGCACGGCGTTCGGCGCCTCCTCCCGGCTCAGCCAGGACCAGGCCGGGGACCTGGCCACCACGGTGGAGGAATCGGTGCACGGCATCCGCGTGCTCAAGGCCTTCGGCCGGGGCCCGTACGCACTGGACAACTTCCACGGGCAGGCGGAAGAACTGCGCCAGACCGAGCTGGCCAAGGCCCGCACGCTGTCCAAGTTCCTGGCCACCGTCGTTTCGCTGCCGGACCTGGTGCTGGGCGCCGCCCTGGTCATCGGCATCATCCAAGTTGCCGGCGGGCACATGACCGTGGGCGAGCTGGTCGCCTTCTTCGCCACCGCCGCGGTGGTGGCCGGGCCGGTGGAAGCGATCGGGTCTCTGATGGGCATGACGCTGACGGCCAAGACGGCTCTGGACCGGCACTTCGATGTGTTGGACACCGAAAACACCATCACGGATCCGGAAGAACCGCAGCCGGCGGGCTCCGTCCGCGGGGACCTGCGCCTGGCCGGCGTGGTCTTTCGCTATCCGGATGCCGGGCCGGGCACGGCACCGGTCCTCGACGGCGTGGACCTGCACGTGCGCGCCGGCGAAACTATGGCGCTGGTGGGCGTGACCGGCTCGGGCAAGAGCACGCTGCTGCAACTTGTCCCCCGCCTCTATGACGTTTCCGCCGGCACCGTGCTTCTGGACGGTACGGACATCCGCCGCTTACCACTCACCGAGCTGCGCGGCCACGTATCGGTGGCCTTCGAAGACTCCACGCTGTTCTCCACCTCCGTTCGGGAGAATGTGCTGCTGGGCGCCCGGCCAGGCGGCGAAAATCCGGACGAGCTGCTGGCCCGTGCGCTTGAGGTGGCACAGGCCCAGTTCGCCTACGATCTGCCGCACGGGGTGGACACGAAGATCGGTGAGGAAGGACTGAGCCTTTCCGGCGGGCAGCGGCAGCGGATCGCGCTCGCCCGGGCCATTGCGGCCCGCCCGGCCGTACTGGTGCTGGATGACCCGCTCTCGGCCTTGGACGTGCGGACCGAAGAAGCGGTGACGCACCGGCTGCGCCAGGAGCTGCAGGGTACGACGACCCTGATTGTGGCCCACCGGCCCTCGACCGTGGCACTGGCGGACCGGGTGGCTTTACTGCAGGCCGGGCGCATCGCCGCCGTCGGCACCCACTCCGAGCTGCTGCGGACCAACGAACACTACCGCTACGTGATCGCCTCGCTGGCGGCCGAGCCCTCCGTCGAAGACGTCCTGGACGCGAAGGAATCCCGATGAGTTCCATGACCGGGGTCGCGGGCGAAGACAACATCAACCTGGACAAGGCCGACCGCAAAGCCGTCCGCCGGCGGTCGCTGCACCTGCTGGGCGAGCTGGTCGCCCCGCACCGGCGGCTGTTCGCGCTGTCCGTGGTGCTGGTGCTGGTCAGCAATGCCGCCCGCGCGGCCGGCCCGGTGTTGGTGGCCTTCGGCATCAACAATGCCCTGCCGGCCTTGACCGGCGGCGACGCTGGCCCGCTGGTGCTGGTGGCCGCCGCTTACGCGGCCATCGCGATCGCCGGCGGCACACTGCTGGCTGCCTACACCTATGTCACCGCCCGGCTCAGCCAGGCCATGCTGCTGGCCCTGCGCGTGCGGGTTTTCCGGCACACCCAGCGGCTCAGTCTGGAGTTCCACGAAACCTACACGTCCGGCCGGATCATCTCCCGGCAGACCTCTGATCTGGAAGCGCTGCGGGAACTGCTGGACAACGGCGTCACCCAGCTGACCTCCGGGGTGATGTTCATGGTTTTCACCGCCATCAGCATCGTCGGCCTGGATTGGAAGAGCGGCGTGATCATCCTGGTCGCCGCCATTCCCATCGCCTTCGTCACCCGGTGGTACCAAAAGGGGTCGGAGCTGGCCAACCGCGCGTCCCGGGTGGTCTCGGCCCGGCTGATCGTGCACTTCGTGGAGACCATGACCGGCATCCGGGCGGTCAAGGCCTTCCGCCGCGAGCGGGACAACGCCGCCCGGTTCGACGAGCTGGCCGACGACTACCGCCGTGCCACGCTGCGTAACATCAAGTACTTCGGCGTGCTCCAGCCGGCATTGAACGGGATCGGCAACCTGACCGTGGCCGCGGTGCTGCTCATCGGCGGCTTCCGCGTGCTGGACGGTGACCTGGCCATTGGCACGCTGGTGGCGGTGCTGCTGGCCACCAAACAGGTCTTCCGCCCCACCGAACAGATCGCCATGTTCTACAGCTCGTTCCAAGCCGCCTCGTCGGCGCTGGAAAAGGTCTCCGGGTTGCTGGAGGAGGAACCCACAGTGGTTCCGCCGGCGACGCCGATCCCGCTCAAGAATGCCCGCGGCGCCATCCGGTTCCGCAACGCAACCTTCGGTTACGGCGACGGCCGGGTGGTGCTGCCGAAGCTGAACCTGGACATCCCCGCCGGCCAGACCATCGCCGTCGTTGGGCAGACCGGAGCCGGCAAGTCCACGGTCGCCAAACTGATCGCCCGCTTCTACGACCTGACCTCTGGCTCGCTCACACTGGATGGCGTAGAGCTGCGGCAACTGTCCAACGAGGACCTGCGCCGCGCCGTCGTCATGGTCACGCAGGAGGCGTTCCTGTTCAGCGGCAGCGTCGCGGAGAACATTGCCCTGGGCAACCCGCAGGCCAGCCGCGAGCAGATCGAAGCTGCCGCCCGCGCCGTCGGCGCCCACGAGTTCATCCTGTCCCTGCCGGAGGGCTACGACACCGACGTGAACAAGCGCGGCGGCCGCGTCTCCGCCGGCCAGCGGCAGCTGGTCTCCTTCGCCCGCGCTTTCCTGGCGGACCCTGCCGTGCTGATCCTGGATGAAGCCACCGCCTCGCTGGACGTCCCGAGCGAGCGCCAGGTCCAGGAAGGCTTGCAGACGTTGCTCGGCAACCGCACCGCGCTGATCATCGCGCACCGGCTGTCCACGGTGGAGATCGCCGACCGCGTGCTGGTGATCCATGACGGCCAGGTGGTGGAGGACGGGTCCCCCGCGGAGCTGATCGCCGGCAGCGGGCGCTTCGCGCAGCTGCACGCCGCGTGGAAGGATTCGCTGATCTGATCCGGACGGGCAGCCTGACGCCGATTTCTCGTTTCGGACCTGTCTCCGCTATCCTTGAACAGTTGCTTTCGCGGTCATCATAACGACGGCGGGGCACCGGTATCGGGGTGTGGCGCAGCTTGGTAGCGCGCGTCGTTCGGGACGACGAGGTCGCAGGTTCAAATCCTGTCACCCCGACCAGATAAGAACTCCCGCTGCTCTTCGGAGCGGCGGGAGTTCTTGCTTTTCCGCCTCCCGGCCCGATTTGTACCGCCGGGAAGTTGTGAACCCGCCCCTAAAGCGGGAAGTATGGACCCATGGCTTCTCAGCAGCGCTCGGCGCTCATCGTGGGGGCCGGAATCGCCGGACTCGCCACTGCGCGGGCCTTGCAGCGAACCGGCTGGAAAGTCCATGTGGTCGAACGCTCCGGAACGCTGCAGCCGATAGGTACCGGAATAACCATCTGGGCCAACGGGACGCGGGCCTTGGAGCGCCTCGGTTTGCTCGGCGCCTTCCAGGACGCGTCGCTGCCGGTCGGCGGCAGCTCCCACGACCAGTTCGGCAATGTGCTCGCCAGCTTCAGCAGCGATGACATGCGCCACCGCTACGGCCATCCCCTGCGGGCGATCCACCGCTCGGACCTCACCACGCTGCTGAACGACTCCTTATACGTCAATACTGTCCATCTGGGCCTGCAGGCAGTGAAGTTCCGCCGCGATCCGCACGGCGGGACCGTCATGCTGAACAACGGTGGCAGCATGCACGCCGACCTGGTGATCGGCGCCGACGGCCTGCGCTCGCTGGTCCGGCACGATCTGGTGGGCGACGGCGCCCCGCGTCCCTCCGGCATCACCGCGATGCGCGCCGTCTGCCCCATCGGCGACCTGGATCCGGACTGGCTTCCGTGGGGCGAGTCGTGGGGCAACGGAGAGGTCTTCGGCATGGTCCCGCTGCCCGGCGGCCTGGTCTACTGGTATGCCACCATGCCGAATGCGGCGTTGGCGCAGGACGGCGACGTCCTCTGGCGCACCCTGGCACTGCAGCGCTTCGAGCGTTGGCACCCGGCCATCCGCGGGGTCATCCTCGCCACCAAGAGCCAGGACATCATGGCCCACGAGCTCTTCGACCGGAAGCCGGTCCTGGCTTGGTCCGGCAGCCATGCCACGCTGGTCGGCGATGCCGCGCACCCCATGCTGCCGTTCCTCGGCCAGGGTGCGGGCCAGGCCCTCGAAGACGCAGTCGCGCTGGCCGATGCGCTGGCCGCCGATTGGAACATCACCACGGCCCTGCGCAGCTACGAACAGGCGCGGGCACCCCACGCGGCCAAGGTGGTGAAGGGCTCCCGCAAAATGGCAAGCATGGCCCGGGAGCAGAAGCCCTGGAAGCAAAAACTCCAACGCTCGGTGATCAGCATGTTGCCGCAGGCAGTGGTTCACCGGCAGTTGGACGACGTCGTCGGCCGGGTCAAGAGCTGATCCGGCACGCACCGGCTGATGACCATTGACTGAAGCCCGCGTCCGTACTGCAATAGAGGTAACTCCGTCCCGCAGGGGTGCAGATGTTCCTCGCACAGTTCGCGCAGCTGGCAGTAGCCACCGTGGTGCTGGCGGCTGTGGTTTTCCTGACCTCTTTCGCGGTGGAACGCGGCCTGCGCCGCTCCCCTGATGCCGATACGGCGTTCTGGTACTGCTTTTCCGGGCTCTGCTGCGCGCTGACCGTGGTGCTCGCCGCCGCTGCGCTTTTCCCGGCAGCCGTGCCGCTCTGGCTGCTGCTCGCCGCCGGCTGCGCCGCACCCGCCGTCTGGCGGATTGCCCGCCGGGCCTCCGCGGCCGTCCGCTATCAGGACACGCGCGACTGGCATGAAGCGGCCGCCCGCCACGATGCGGCCCGCACCCGCTGGCTGGCGTACGAATTGGATCCGGCCCTGGCCATCGACTACCCGGATATGTCCGACGTCTTGCGGCCGGAGACAGCGGCCATGCTCCGCGCCATGAAACGCGCCGATGCGCTGCGTTCCCTGGGTCCGGATAACGACGGCGGTGCCACCGCTTATCCAACGGCGGTCGCCGAAGCCGCGGCCCGCCTCACGGAGGCCGAGCGGGCAGCGGGCCGCCCGCCGGAAACCGGCCGAGCGGGCCGCCCGCCCGAAACCGGCCGAGAGGTCCTGCCGGTCAGGCGAACGTCCGGCCGGTGAGCCGCTCGTAGGCTTCCACGTAGCGGGCCCTGGTTTTCTGCACGATCTCCTCCGGCAGCGCCGGCGGCGGGGTGTCCGACTTCCGGTCCCATCCCGAGGCCGGCGAGGTCAGCCAGTCCCGCACGAACTGCTTGTCGAAGGATGGCTGCGCCTTGCCCGGTTCGTACGTGTCCGCATCCCAGAACCGCGAGGAGTCAGGGGTCAGCACCTCGTCGCCCAAGGTGATGTCCCCCGTCGTCGGATCAATGCCGAACTCCACCTTGGTGTCAGCCAGGATGATGCCGCGTCCGCGGGCAATCTCCTCGGCGCGGGTATAGATCGCCAGGGTCAGCTCGCGCAGCCGGCCGGCAGTCTCCGCCCCCACAGTCTGGACCACGGCGTCGTAGGTGATGTTCTCGTCGTGCTCGCCGACCTCGGCCTTGGCCGACGGGGTGAAGATGGCCGGCTCCAGCCGCGAGCCGTCCACCAGGCCCGCGGGCAGCGGAAGCTCGCAGACCGTCTGGGACTGTTGGTACTCCTCCAGCCCGGATCCGGTCAGATAACCGCGGGCGATGCATTCCACCGGGAACATGTCCAGCTTCTTGCAGACCATCGCCCGGCCGGCGACGGCTTCGGGCACATCCGTGGACACCACATGGTTGGCTATCGGGCTGTCTCCCGCGGCGAGTTGTTCGAACCACCAGAGGCTCAACTGCGTGAGGATGCGGCCCTTGTCCGGGATCTCGCTGGAAAGCACATGGTCGAAGGCGCTGATCCGGTCGCTCGCCACCACCAGGACTGTGTCGTTGCGCTGGTCCAGCAGGCCTTCGGCGGCGATGTCCTCGCTGGAGGTCTGCACCGGCTGGGCCGCGGCCGGCACATACAGGTCGCGGACCTTGCCGGAGTAGACATGCTTCCAGCCGGGCAGTTCCAACACGTCGGGGGCGAATGCCATGGTGTTCCTTAGTCTCTCTGTGCTTCGGCCTGGGGCAGCGCGTGCTTGGCCGGCTCGGGCACGGTCACTTCGCCCTGGGCTGCCAATAAAGCAATGTCGCTGCGGAACTGCGAGCCCTCAAGGCCGATAGTACCGATGCCTTCGTAGGCCCGTTCGCGGGCTTCCACCAGGTCTTCGCCCAGGGCGACGACGGCGAGTACCCGCCCGCCGGCGCTGGTCACCTTGCCGTTCTCGTCCAGCGCCGTTCCGGCGTGGATCACATGCACGTCGTCCAGGGCGTTGGCCTTCTTCAGGCCGCGAATCCGGTCGCCGGTGCGGGGCGTGTCCGGGTAATTCTCCGAGGCCAGCACCACGGCCACCGCGGACCGCTTGGACCACACCAACTGTTCGGCGTCGTCCAGCTCACCCTTGGCCGCGGCCAGCAGCAGTCCGCCCAGCGGGGTCCGCAGCCGGGCCAGCACGGCCTGGGTTTCCGGATCGCCGAAACGGGCGTTGAACTCGATGACGCGTACTCCGCGCCGGGTCACGGCCAGGCCACAGAACAGCACGCCGACGAACGGGGTACCGCGGTTGGCCATCTCGCGGATCGTAGGCAGGGCAACCCGGTCCATCACTTCGTCGACGAATCCGGCCGGCAGCCAAGGCAGGGGCGTGTAGGCACCCATGCCGCCGGTGTTCGGGCCTTCGTCGCCGTCGAAAATCCGTTTGAAGTCCTGCGCGGGGACCAGCGGGATGGCGCGTTCACCGTCGGAAATCACAAACAGGGAGACTTCCGGGCCGTCCAGGAATTCCTCGATCACCACGGAGCCGCCGGCGTCGAAGCAGGCCTGGGCATGGGCGAGCGCAGCATCGCGGTCCCCGGTCACCACCACACCCTTGCCGGCAGCCAGTCCGTCGTCCTTGACCACGTACGGAGCGCCGAACGCATCCAGTGCCTCGGCTGCTTCCTCTGCATTGGTGGCAACATGCGCCATGGCGGTGGGCACATTCGCCGCGGCCATCACCTGCTTGGCAAAGGCCTTGGAACCCTCCAACCGGGCGGCTTCCTTGCTGGGGCCGAACACCGGGATCCCGGCCGCACGCAACGGGTCCGCCACGCCTGCGGCCAGCGGCGCCTCCGGGCCCACCACCACCAGGTCGGATTCCAGCCGTTGCGCCAGCGCGGTGACGGCGGCCGGATCGCTGGCGTCCACCTTGTGGGTGGGCACGATCTGCGCGATGCCGGCGTTGCCCGGGGCCGCATGGACCTCGGTCACAAACGGATCGGCCAATAGGGAACGGATTATTGCGTGCTCGCGGCCACCGGGGCCGATCACAAGTACCTTCACAAAGAACTACCCTACTTGGCGCGGGGCGGAGCCTCGAAGTTGTTGCGCCGGACCTAAACTAAGTCCATGCCCGAGACATTCAAAGCCGCGGATGCCGTGGAACTGGCCGTCGTTGAACGCAACGGTTTCATCGAATCCCGCCATCTGGGCTCCGCCGTCGTGATGGCCGCGGACGGCACCGTGGTGACCGAACTCGGCGACATCACCGCCCCGATCTTCCCGCGCTCCACGCTCAAGCCCTTCCAGGCCCTGGCTGCGATGCAGTCCGGCGTTCCGCTGCGCGGGGACCAGGTGGCCCTGGCCTGTGCCAGCCACGTGGGATCACTGGAGCACATGGACGTGGTGGAGGGCATGCTCAAGGCCGCCGGCCTGACCGACGCCGATCTGCGCTGCCCGCCGGCCTGGCCGCAGGACGAACAGGCGCGCGGCTGGCTGGTCCGCACCGACCGGGGCCAGCAGCGGCTGGCCTTCAACTGCTCCGGCAAGCACGCCGCCTTCCTGTGGGCCTGCGTGGAGAACGGCTGGAACACCCGCAACTACCTGGAGCCGAACCACCCGCTCCAGCGCCGCGTGATGGAAGTCCTTGAGGAATACGCCGAAGAGAAGATCGAACACATCGCCGTCGACGGCTGCGGCGCCCCCGCGCCTGCGCTGTCCCTGACCGGCCTCGCCCGGGGCATCGGCAAGCTGGCCAAGGCCCCGGCGGACAAGAACGCCGATGCCCGCGCGGCCACCATCGCCACCGCCATGCTGGACTACCCGTGGGCGGTCCACGGGTACGGCCAGGAGAACACCGTGGTGATGCAGGAACTGGAGATCATCGCCAAGTCCGGCGCCGAAGGCGTGATCGTGATGGGCACGGAGTCGGGGGTCTCGGTAGCGGTGAAGATCCTTGACGGCAGCTCCCGTGCCGGCTCGCTGATCGCGCTGACCTTGCTGGCCGCCTGCGACGCCATCGACGTGGACAAGGTCGGCCCGGTGCTGGAGGACGTGGTCAAGCCGGTGCTCGGCGGCGGCCAGCCTGTTGGCCGGCTCCGGCTGGCACCGCCCATGGTCGCCCTGCTGGACTGAGCCGGGGCACCAGCAATGGGAGTACGACGCCGGATCGCGGCGGAAGAGGGCAACGCCGCCTTGGCTGCGTGGCGGGCGGGCGCAACCGACCGGAAGACCACCGCTACGGCGGTGCGGTACGCGCTGGAGGAACTTTCCGAGCGCGCTCCCGGCAACAGCGTGGAAGTACGGGTGCCGCCGTTCGGCGTCGCCCAGTGCATCGAAGGTCCGCGGCATACCCGCGGCACCCCCCCCAACGTGGTGGAAACGGACCCCGTCACATGGCTGGCCCTGGTGACGGGTGCGCTGGGGTGGGACAGCGCCGTCGCCGAGGGCAAGGTCGCCGCCTCCGGCCTGCGGGCCGGGCTGGCGGATAGGCTGCCGCTCTTCGCCCGGTAGGCTGGAACGTATGACCTCTGAGCAAGAACCGGCCCGCGACCACCGGCAGGCTGAGCCGGAAAGCCGGGACGTCACCGTCCGCCGGGCACCGAAATTCGTGCCCTTCGTCCTCATCTGGGCGCTGCTGGGCGTCATTGCCGCCGCCATCTCCGCCTACACTGGCCCGGAGAACCCCGACTTCACCCGCGGCACCATTTTCGCCTTCCTGGCCGTGCTGTTCGCGCTGGCCGGCGTGCTGATCGGATCGCTGCTGTTCCTGGTCATCGACCGGGTCAGCGTCAAGCGCGCCAAGCCGGCGACGGCCGTTGCCGAGCCGGGGCAGGACGCCTCCGCAGGCCCCGTGTCGGACGACGGCCACTCGGCCGCTCCGGGTCTCGGCCAGCCCGCCGCCCCCGCGGACCGCCATGAAGTGCCCGGCGAGCCCGCACAGCGGGACGGCGGCACCGCTGCCGGCGTCGAACCAGACGGCGAAGCCGAAGGCGAACGCCGGGCGTAACCTGCCGGCCAGCGGCCGTAATTCCCATCACCTCGGTGATGCTGCCCGCCGGGCACATGAGAGAATAAGCGGGTGGCACGCGGTGACGGAAAACTCTCCCATGATCTTCTCCCCGGCGAAAAGGGACCCCAGGACGCCTGTGGCGTATTTGGCGTCTGGGCCCCCGGTGAAGAAGTAGCAAAAATGACCTACTACGGCCTGTACGCTTTGCAGCACCGCGGACAGGAGTCCGCCGGCATTGCAACCAGCGACGGCAAACGCATCAACGTCTATAAGGACATGGGCCTGGTGTCCCAGGTCTTCGACGAAACCACGCTTAACACGCTGACCGGGCACATCGCCGTCGGCCATTGCCGCTATTCCACCACCGGCGGCTCCACCTGGGCGAATGCACAGCCCACCCTGGGCGCTACGGCCACCGGCACGGTGGCGCTGGCGCACAACGGCAACCTGACCAACTCCGCGGAGCTGTACGAGAAGGTGCTGGAGAAATTCGGCAAGCCCGACCGCGGCGAAATGGCCCAGGGCAACACCACCGACACCGCACTGGTCACCGCGCTGATGGCCGGCCAGGAAGGCCAGACGCTCGAAGAGCGCACGATGGAACTGCTGCCCAAGTTGCGCGGGGCGTTCTGCTTTACCTTCATGGATGAAGGCACCCTGTACGCTGCCCGCGACCCAGCCGGAGTCCGCCCGCTGGTACTCGGCCGGCTGGAGCGCGGCTGGGTGGTGGCCTCGGAGACCGCGGCACTGGACATCGTCGGCGCTTCCTACGTTCGGGAAGTTGAGCCGGGCGAATTTATCGCGATCGACGAAAACGGGCTGCGCTCCCAGCGTTTCGCCGAGAAAAAGGCTGCCGGCTGCGTCTTCGAGTACGTCTACTTGGCCCGCCCGGACACATCCATCAACGGCCGCAGCATCCACGCCGCCCGGGTGGAGATGGGCCGCAAGCTGGCGAAGGAACATCCTGTCGAAGCCGATCTGGTGATCCCCACGCCGGAGTCCGGAACACCGGCGGCCATCGGCTACGCCGAAGCCTCCGGCATTCCCTACGGCCAGGGGCTGGTCAAGAATGCCTACGTGGGCCGGACCTTCATCCAGCCCAGCCAGACCATCCGGCAGCTGGGCATCCGGCTGAAGCTGAACCCGCTCAAGTCCGTCGTGCAGGGCAAGCGGCTGGTGGTGATCGACGATTCGATCGTCCGTGGCAACACCCAGCGGGCCCTGGTCCGGATGCTGCGCGAGGCCGGCGCGGCCGAGGTGCACGTGCGGATCTCCTCGCCGCCCATCAAGTGGCCGTGCTTCTACGGCATTGACTTCGCCAGCCGGGCCGAACTGATCGCCAACGGAATCGGCGTCGAAGACGTCCGGGCATCGCTCGGAGCCGACAGCCTCGGCTACATCTCCGAAGAGGGCATGATCGAAGCCACCGAGCAGCCGCGCGAGCGGCTGTGCACCGCCTGCTTCACCGGCGAATATCCGATCGAGCTGCCGTCCGCGGACCGTTTGGGCAAGAATCTGCTTGAGCGCGGCGACGAACCGGAGCACGGCTCCTGCGACCCAGGCCCGGACTCGGACCTGGAGAACCTCCTGACCGCAGAAGACAAGAAAGAGCGAGTATGACCTCCCCCGAACAGGGCCAGATCACCTATGCCAGCGCCGGCGTCGACGTCGAAGCCGGCGACCGGGCGGTCGAGCTGATGAAGGGTGCCATCAAGGCCACTCACAACTCCAACGTGATCGGCGGGGTCGGCGGTTTCGCCGGACTGTACGATGTCTCGGCGCTGCTGAAGTACCGCAAGCCGCTGCTCGCCACCTCCACCGACGGCGTGGGCACCAAGGTGGCCATCGCCCAGGCCATGGACATCCACGACACCATCGGCTTCGACCTGGTCGGCATGGTGGTCGACGACATTGTGGTGGTGGGCGCGGAACCGCTGTTCATGACCGACTACATCGCCTGCGGCAAGGTGGTCCCCGAGCGCATCGCGGACATCGTGCGCGGCATCGCGGCCGCCTGCGAGGTGGCCGGCACCGCGCTGGTGGGCGGCGAAACGGCCGAACATCCCGGCTTGCTGGGCGAGCACGAATACGACGTTGCCGGTGCCGCCACCGGACTGGTGGAGGCCGACGCACTGCTCGGCCCGGACCGGGTCAAGGACGGCGACGTCGTGATCGGCATGGCGTCCTCGGGCATCCACTCCAACGGGTATTCCCTGGTCCGGCGAGTGATCAACCACGCCGGCTGGGCGCTGGACCGGCAGGTGACCGAATTCGGCCGGACACTGGGCGAGGAACTGCTGGAGCCCACCCGCGTCTACGCTGCAGACTGCCTGGACCTGGCCCGTTTCGAAGCGGCCGGAGTCCACGGCTTCAGCCACGTCACCGGCGGCGGCCTGGCCGCCAACCTCGCACGCGTGCTGCCCAAGGGAATGATGGCCACCGTGGACCGCTCCACCTGGGAGCTGCCGGCCATCTTCAAGCTCATCGCCGAACTGGGCAACGTGCCGCAGGCCGATCTGGAGCGCACGCTCAACCTCGGCGTCGGCATGGTCGCCATCGTGGACGCCGCCGGGGCGGATGCCGCCCTGCAGCGACTCAACGAGCGCGGCATGCCCGCTTGGGTGATGGGACAGGTTGCTCCCATCGACGCATCTCTGGGCGGCGTCGACTTTGTCCAGGGCGCCAAGGGCGTCGACGGCGGCGCCGTCCACCTGGTCAATTCCTACGCCTGACCCGTCCCGGACGCTGACGTTCCGACGCTGGACCGCCCCTGCACCGCATTCCGGTGCAGGGGCGGTTTTGCTTGCCGGACGGGTCCGCCCTCCACACCCGGTGGGACACTGGGCGTATGGGTGCCTACGTTGTCGTGGTGTTCGTCAGGCCGGTGCGGGCCGGACATATGTTCCCGCGGAGCGACTGGCCGCTGCACATCACGCTGGCGCGCTTCGACAGCAAGGAACCACCCGACGGTTTAGCCGAGCGGATCGGCGGCGAATTCGCCGGCCTGCCGGAGTTTGACGTACACACCGGAGCGGACGACTTCTTCGGCAGAAACCATTCCGTGCCGGTCTCGCTGGTGGAACCGCATCCGCAACTGCAACTGCTGCACGACCGTCTGCTCGACGCCCTCGGTACCGACGTCCACCTGCTCAGCCCGCACCACGCCCGGCAGAACTTCCGCCCGCACATCAGCCACCAGTCAGAAGGACGGCTGCAGCCAGGCGAAGTTGTCCGAGTGGAGCAGGCGGCGCTGGTTGACATGCGGCCGGACGGGGGTGCAAAGTACCGACGGGTCATCGAAGTATGGGAGTTGGCCGGCGGCGGGGCGTGACCGTCAACCAATACATCCGGCGGACGGCTCCGAATACTGTGCGTGAAGACAGAACATAGATTCCCGTCCGCTCCCGCCGCTGCCGTGCTCGCGGGCCTGGTCTCCGCCGGCGTCCTGTTGGGTGTCGCCCAGTTGCTGGGGGTCTGGTTCACCCCGACGGCCGCTCCGTTGGTGGCCTTGGGCGCCGCCTTCATTGATTTCACCCCGGCCTGGCTCAAGACCTTCGCCGTCGACACCTTCGGCACGGCGGACAAAATGGTCTTGTTCGTTGCCATGGGCGTGGTCATGGCGCTGCTGGCCGGGCTGGCCGGGCTGCTGGCCTATCGGCGCTGGCGGCTGGGGGCCGGCGCCGTCGTACTGCTGGGAATGGTGACTGCCGCAGCCGTCATCACCCGGGCGGGAACCGGTGTACTGGATCTGGTTCCGACCGCGGCCGGTACCCTCGCCGGGCTGGCCTGCCTGCGACTGCTGGTGCACTTGATTCCGCCATCCCGGGGCAAGCCGGAGCACTCCACGGTTGCGGCGACGGCCCCTTCGCGCCGCTCGTTCTTCGCCATGGCCGCTGTGCTCACCGCCGGCGCCGCCGTCATGGCAGCCGGCGGGGCGGCCCTGGCAGGCGTGCGCGGCAGCCTGCGGGAGGTCCGCCGTGCGCTGCGTCTGCCGGTACCGGCGGTCGCCGCGGCGGCGCTGCCGGCCGGGGTACAGGCCCCGGTGGAGGGCGTGGTTCCCTTTGTCACTCCGAATCCGGACTTCTACCGGATCGATACCGCGCTTGCCGTGCCACAGGTGGATCCTGGGACCTGGCAACTGCGTGTCCACGGGATGGTGGACAACGAATACAGCCTCAGCTTCGACGAACTGCTCGCGTCCGACCTCGTGGAGTCATACGTGACGTTGACCTGCGTCTCCAATGCCGTGGGCGGCGAACTGGCAGGCACCGCGAAGTGGCTGGGCTATCCGCTGGCCCGGATCCTGGCACGGGCCAACCCGCTCCCCGGCGCGGACATGGTGCTCTCCACGAGCGCCGACGGCTTCAGCGCCTCCACCCCGCTGGAGGTATTACGGGACGGACGAGACGCCCTGTTGGCCGTCGGGATGAACGAAGAGCCGCTTCCGCTCGAGCACGGTTTCCCCGTGCGGATGGTGGTTCCCGGCCTGTACGGCTTCGTGTCCGCCACCAAGTGGGTAGTGGACCTGGAGGTGACGAGGTTCCAGGACCAAACCGCCTACTGGACCGAGCGGGGCTGGTCGGAGCGGGCGCCGATCAAGACTGCATCGCGGATCGAGTCGCCGCGCCCGTTTGCCCGCGTGCCCGCCGGCAAAGTCTCGGTGGGGGGCTCCGCCTGGGCCCAGCGCCGCGGCATTGAAAAAGTGGAGGTCCAGGTGGATGACGGCCCCTGGCAGCAGGCGGTTCTGGCCGCCGAAGCGAGCGTGGACACGTGGCGGCAGTGGTCCTTTAGTTGGCAGGCAGAGCCGGGACCGCACTATCTGCGCGTGCGCGCCTACGACGCGGAAGACGGGCGGCAGACCGATGAACGGGCCGATCCCATCCCCAACGGCGCCTCCGGATGGCATTCGATCTCCGTCACGGTTGAGCCCTGACCTGCTGCCGGAAGTTTTTTCGTCAGTGATCCAATCCGCCGGACCCGGGCCTCCGAATACCTGATGACAGCCCGGAGGGTTCCACCGCCGGGAACAGGGCGGCAGCAGCCGCCAACCCCGTAAGGAGAATGCGATGTTGAAGAGTACTAACAGGACGTTTGCAGCACTGGGACTTGTAGCGGTGGCAACCATGGGACTGGCCGCCTGCGGTGGTTCCAATGAGTCGCCGGCCCCCGGCGCCGCAAACGAAGAAACCAGCGGCACCGATTCCATGGCTACCGAGTCGATGGCGCCGGAGGATACCGGCGACGCCATGGGTGACCCGATGGCCAACCTGGTTGGTGCCGGCTGTGCCGACTATGCTGCCTCCGTGCCGGACGGCGCCGGATCGGTCCAGGGTATGGCGGCCGACCCGGTGGCCGTTGCCGCATCCAACAACCCGATCCTCACCCAGCTCACTGCCGCAGTTTCCGGGAAGCTGAACCCGGATGTCGACTTGGTGGACACGCTGAACAGCGGAAAATTCACAGTCTTCGCACCGGTTGATGCGGCCTTTGAGGAGATCCCCGCGGACACGCTGGAGAAGCTCAAGACCGATGCGGATGCGCTCACCAACATCCTGACGTACCACGTGGTGGAAGGCACAATGACTCCGGACGAGGTCATGGGCGAACACACCACCGTCCAGGGCGATTCGGTGGAGGTCACCGGCAGCGGCGACAAGCTGATGGTCAATGACGCGATGGTGGTCTGCGGTGGAGTCCAAACCGCCAACGCCACGGTCTACATGACCGACTCGGTGCTGATGCCGCCGGCCAAGTAACCGGCCTCCTTCGGGAGCCACCTCCCGATAACAGCAGGACGACGACGGCGGCTCACCGGCCGCCGTCGTGCCTGCCGGAAAATGCTTCCCCACGATTTTCCCCCCTTCGCCGAAACGTCAGCAGGAGCCAGGAGGTGTGCGGTGTCCGACGGACATGAGAACCTTGATTCCATGCGATTGCCATGGCTGCGGTCCGTGGGCCCGGCCGCCCCGGCAACGCAGGAGGAACTCATCCGCCGTGTGGCGCTGGGCGATGAGTCGGCTTTCGAAGAGCTCTACGACGCGGTGGCACCGACAATCTTCGGACTCGTCCGCAGGGTGGTCCGCGATCCGGCCCAGAGCGAGGAAGTCACGCAGGAGATTTTCGTGGAAATTTGGCAGAATGCCGGGCGCTACGATGCCGACCGAGGCAAGGCCTTGTCTTGGATCCTGGTGATAGCCCACCGACGGGCAGTGGACCGGGTGCGCGCCAGCCAAGCCAGCGTCAACCGCGACCTCCGCCAGGGAGCCAAGGAATACCAGGCAAGCTACGACGACGTGGCCGATACGGTGGAACTGCGGCTGGAAGCCGAGCGCGTTACCACGGCGCTCCACTCGTTGACGGACAGCCAGCGCGAGGCCATCACGCTGGCCTACTATGGCGGCCACACCCACCGGGAGGTCGCTACATTGCTTCACGTTCCGGTGGGAACGGTTAAAACACGGATCCGCGATGGCATGATCCGGCTACGGGACAAGTTGGGAGTGGCGTGATGGACGAGCAGCTGCATCTGTTGACCGGCGCGTACGCCCTCAACGCCTTGAATCCCGACGAACGCACCGACATGGAGCGGCATGCGCTGGCCAACGAGGACAGCCGGGAGGAAGTCCGCGGACTCAGTGAGACCGCGGCCCTGCTGGCTTATGGAACCCCGGCCGTTGCGCCGCCACCGGAGCTCAAGGACTCGGTCATGGCCGCCATCCGCAATACGCGGCAGCTGCCGGCGGACGCGGTGGTGGTGGATCTGGGCCCGTCCCGGGCCAATTCCGCGTCCCGCCGCATCTCCGCCGAGGAACGCCAGGGCACTGCCGGGAAGCAGAGCAGTGCGGGCAACAGGAGGGCGGTTCGCTGGCTCAGCGCCGCCGCCGGCATCCTGGTGGTCGCCACCGCTGCCCTCGGCGGCTGGGCGTTGGGGCTCGCCCAGGACCAGGACCGGACCGCGCAGCAACTGCAGGCTCAGGCGCGCCAGCAGGCGGAGGTGATGTCTGTGCTGACGGCACCGGATTCGAAGGTGATCCCGGGCCAATTGCCCGACGGCGCCGTGGTCACCATCGCCGTGTCTGCCCAAGCCGACAAGGCTGCAGTGATAGCGCAGGGATTGCCGGAGCTGGACGAGGACCGGACCTACGAACTATGGCTGATCTCCGACGATGGCGCAGCTCCGGCAGGCCTGATGTCCGCGGGAGCACCCGGACAGACAAGCATGCATCTGCTCGACGGCATCTCGGGTGCCACCCACGTGGGGATCACGGTGGAGCCTGCCGGCGGGTCGCCGCAGCCAACAACTGACCCCATCATGGTCCAGAAGTTGTGAAGCGGGGAGTAAAGAATCCCAACCGGGACGTAGCGACCGAGGTCGGCTAACCGACGTTGCGGCTGCCTTCGTCCTCGTCGTCGTCGTACTGATCCGCGTACTTATCCTCATAACCCGAATAATCCGGCTCAGGCGGAATATCGGAGAATGCGTCGGAGGTGTGGCGTTTCGCAGCGCCGAGTTCGCGCTGGAGAGCAGTGAGGTCAGTGGCCGGGCTGAAATACTTCATGTCCCGGGCCTGCCTTGTTGCTTTTGCCTTCTGACGGCCGCGCCCCATGGCGTGACCCCCTTTGTACGTCGATCCGGAGGTGGTCGCACGCTAAGGCGCACGAGGCTCCGGAATAATTGATCAATTCTGTCGTACCTCTAGGGTACATGGTTTTCCACGCTGCTCGTGGCAGGGCGGCCGCCGTCGCGAAGCGACTCCCCCGCGTCCGGAATCGACAAAATCGTGCCGCACAACGGGATTGTTGGCTAAAGTCGTCGTGGACCAGTTCTCCTTTCTCCCGGAGGACACAACGCACGGAAGGCAAGTTTCCCCATGAGCGAACAGGACAAGCGGCCTGACGACCGCGGGAGGCCTCCGCAGGAAGGCCCGGAGAGCCTCGACGCGGCGAACCTCGACGTGCCTGAACCCAATCTCCATGTCAGTGCCGACGACGTCGAACTGGCCGAACCGACCCTGCACGAGGCGCGGATCAGCGAGGAAACCGCGGCCGAGACGGACCTGGCGATCGCTGCCGCCGAAGCACAGGCGGTGGAGGAGGAAGCCGAGGCAGCCGGCCGGTTGGTCGGTGGCGCTCGCGAAGACGAGGACATCAAGGTCAGCGGCACCGCGCCGGCCGGAGCGGCGGCCGGCGATCAGGACCAGGTGGAAAGCCAGTTGGAAGGCACTGAGGCGTCATCCGCGCTCCCGCCGTCGGATTGGGATTCCGCGCCGGCCAGCGCCGACGGTTCCGCACCGGAAAAGAAATGGTATTCAACTCCCGCCGGAGCCACGCCCCCGGACAGTGCGGGCGACGACGCCGCCACCGAGGACTCCGCCGCCGGCTCGGGGCGGAACATCGACTGGAAGCCGCTGGTCATCATCGGCGCGGTGGTCGTTGTAGCCATCGTGATCATCGCCGTCATCGTTTCCAGCCTGACCGGCAGCTCGCCGGCCGGCGGGGCGGCCAGTCCCTCGTCGTCGCAGAGCGAGGCGGAGACGGCGGACGCCGACGGAGTGATCGCCGAGGACGTCTCGCCGTTCGACTTCAAGCAGGGCCAGTGCTTCACTAAGTTCGAAGCCGTGATGCGCGACGCCACCGTGGTCACCTGCGACACCCCGCACACGGCCCAACTGGTCGGAACGTTCTCCTATGGCGAGGACGAAGAGTTCCCCGGTGCCGACGAACTGAACCTCAAGGCTCAGGCGGTCTGCACCGCCGTCGTCCTCAATGACACCGCGGCAGAGGCGCCCGAGCTCAAGGACTCCTACGGGATGCCATCCAAGGAAACCTGGGCCCAGGGGGACCGCAGGATCGATTGCTTCAAGATCGCCGAAGAAGGCGAACAGATCACCGGTACCCTGATCAGTCAGTAACGCAGCCGACACCGAAAAGTCCGGCGACCACCGCTGCTGCGGCGTCGCCGGACTTTCCTGTTTCGGGAGCGGCCCCGCCTTAGCCGTTCCGGGTCGCTCCCACCTTTGCCTGCACGGTGAGGCCGCCGGCCCCGCCCTCCGCGCCGATCTCCGGCGCGTCCACCAGCACGGTGTCTCCGTCGCTGATCTCGCCGGCCAGCAGTCCGCGGGCCAGCTTGTCGCCGATCTCGCGCTGCACCAGCCGGCGCAGCGGCCGGGCGCCGAAGGCCGGATCGAAGCCGGTCAGCGCCAGCCATTCCCGGGCCGCGTCCGTGACCTCCAGGGCCAGCCGGCGGTCCGCCAGCCGGGCCCCCAGCGAAGCCACCTGCAGGTCCACAATCCGGGACAGCTCGTCGATGCTCAGCGGGTCGAAGATGATCACGTCGTCCAGCCGGTTGAGGAACTCGGGCTTGAAGCTCGCATGCACCACACCCAGGACGGCCTCGCGCTTCTTCTCCTGGTCCAGCGACTGGTCCACCAGGAACTGCGAGCCCAGGTTGGAGGTCAGCACCAGGATCACGTTGCGGAAGTCCACGGTGCGGCCCTGCCCGTCGGTGAGGCGTCCGTCGTCGAGCACCTGCAGCAGGATGTCGAAGGCCTCGGGATGGGCCTTCTCCACCTCGTCCAGCAGCACCACGGAGTACGGGCGCCGACGGACTGCCTCGGTGAGCTGGCCGCCCTCTTCGTAGCCCACGTACCCGGGCGGGGCGCCGACCAGGCGGGAGACGGAGTGCTTCTCCGAATACTCGCTCATGTCGATCCGGACCATCGCGCGTTCGTCGTCGAACAGGAAGTCGGCCAGCGCCTTGGCCAGCTCCGTCTTGCCCACGCCGGTGGGGCCCAGGAAGAGGAACGAGCCGGTGGGCCGGTCGGGGTCGCTGATCCCGGCCCGGGCGCGCCGGACGGCGTCGGACACGGAAGCCACGGCCCGGCTCTGGCCGATCAGCCGGGAGCCGATGAACTCCTCCATGTGCAGCAGCTTCTGGCTTTCGCCCTGCAGCATGCGCCCGGCCGGGATGCCGGTCCAAACGGAGATGACCTCGGCGATGTCGTCCGCGGTGACTTCCTCGGAAACCATCAGGTCGCGGCCGGCGCCGCCCTGCTCTTCGGCGGCCTGCGCGTTGGCCAGCTCCTTCTCCAGCGTCGGGATCTCGCCGTACAGGATCCGGGAGGCCTCGGCCAGGTCGCCCTCGCGCTGGGACTTGTCCGCCTGCGAGCGCAGCTCGTCCAGCTTGGCCTTCAGGTCGCCCACCCGGTTCAGCCCGGCCTTCTCCGCTTCCCAGCGGGAGTTGAGCCCGGCCAGCTGCTCCTTCTTGTCCGCCATGTCGGCGCGCAGTGCTTCCAGCCGCTCCCGCGAGGCCGCATCCGTTTCATTGGCCAGCGCCAGCTCTTCCATGGTGAGGCGGTCGACCGCGCGGCGCAGTTGGTCGATTTCCTCCGGCGCCGAATCGATCTCCATCCGCAGCCGCGAGGCGGCCTCGTCCACCAAGTCGATGGCCTTGTCCGGCAATTGCCGGCCTGAGATGTAGCGGTTGGATAGCGTCGCGGCGGCCACCAGCGCCGAGTCGCCGATCGAGACCTTGTGGTGCGCCTCGTAGCGTTCCTTGAGCCCGCGCAGGATGCCGATGGTGTCCTCCACGCTCGGCTCGCCCACATAGACCTGCTGGAAGCGGCGCTCCAGCGCCGGATCCTTCTCGATGTTCTCGCGGTATTCGTCCAGCGTGGTGGCGCCGATCAGCCTCAGCTCACCGCGGGCAAGCATCGGCTTGAGCATGTTGCCGGCGTCCATCGATCCCTCGGACGCCCCCGCACCGACCACGGTGTGGATCTCGTCGATGAAAGTGACGATCTGCCCGTCGGAGTTCTTGATTTCCTCCAGCACGGCCTTCAGCCGCTCCTCGAACTCGCCGCGGTACTTGGCGCCGGCCACCATGGCGGCAAGGTCCAGCGACATCAGCGTCTTGCCGCGCAGCGATTCGGGCACGTCGCCGGCCACCATCCGCTGCGCCAGCCCCTCCACCACGGCGGTCTTGCCCACGCCGGGCTCGCCAATCAGCACCGGGTTGTTCTTGGTCCGGCGCGAGAGCACCTGGACCACGCGGCGGATTTCCGCGTCCCGGCCGATCACCGGATCCAGCTTGCCGGAACGCGCGATGGCGGTCAGGTCGGTGCCGAATTTCTCCAGCGCCTGGAACGTATTCTCGGGATCCGCACTGTTGACCTTGCGGTCCCCGCGCACGCCCGGCAGGGCGGCGAGCAGCGCCTCATGGGAAGCTCCGGCGTCGCGCAGGATCTTCCCGACGGCGGCGCTGTCGGTCGAGAGCCCCAGCAGCAGGTGTTCGGTGGAGACATAGGAGTCCCCCAGCTTCTCCGCCTCCTGCTGCGCCGTCTGGACTGCCTGGAGCAACCCCCGGGAGTACTGGGCCTGGGCCACGGAAGACCCCGACGACGACGGCAGCGCCTTGATCGCGGTGCTCGCCTGCACGCTCACCGAATCCGGATCCGCCCCGGCGGACTTCAGCACGGCGACGGCCACTCCGTCGCGCTGGTCCATCAAGGCCTTGAGCAGGTGCGCCGGCTCGATCTGCGGATTGCCCGCTGTCGACGCATTCATGGCGGCAGCCGACAGCGCTTCTTGGCTTTTGGTGGTGAATTTAGCGTCCAACGCTCATCTCCCTTTCCCTCCGTGATGGATCCGGCCAGCCGCAGCAGTGCTGGTCAAATTGGCTAACTTGAGTCTATTCAACTCAACTTTGAAAGTAAAGTTATCCACAGGCTGAGGCACCCGTTGACACCTACCATCCTGTCCCTCCCCCGGGCTGCCCGGAAGTGCCCCGGACGCCTAGGCTGTAGGCGGGACGTGCTCAAATATTCTGAACCGAGGTGGGCGGTCAATGGAAACGATGCTGGAAACGGCCCGGTTGCTGCTGAACCAGCCGGCCCCCGGAGACATCGACACCATGTTCCGCATCCTCTCCGACCGGCGCACCACGCGCTTCAACCCTTCGGACGCCCTGCAATGGAATGAGGAAGCCGACGGCCTCTTCCAGCACTGGGAAGCCCAGTGGGAGACCCACGGAGTGGGCTACTTCGCCGTCCGCCTGCCCGGCCGCGAAGAGCCGATCGGTTTCGCCGGGGTTAAGCACGTGTCGTTGTCCGGCCGGCCGGTGCTTAACCTCTATTTCCGCTTTGACCCCGCCATGTGGCACCGAGGTTACGGACGCGAGGCGGTGGCCGCCGTCGTCGTTCATATCAATGAATTCCTGGAACTGCCGCCCGTCCTGGCACTGGTCCATCCGGACAACACCGCCTCCATCCGCATCGTCACGTCGCTGGGCTTCAAACGCAACGCAGCGTCGACCATCAGCGGCCCCGACGGATACCAGGATGCATATGTGCTGAACTGGGACCGGCAGCTTTAGCATCCGGACAAGGAGTCCCATGGAAATCATCCCTGCAGCGTCGCTGAAGGAACAGCGGTGGCGGAACGGCGGCGGGGTGACCCGGGAGGTGGCGGCCGGCGCAGTTGGCGCTGACGGGCTGGCAGCCTGGCGGCTGAGCCTGGCGGACATAGGCGCTGACGGCAGCTTCTCCGAGTTTCCCGGCATGGACCGGATCTTCACCGTGGTGGACGGCGACGTTGCCTTCCTGACCGTGGACGGAACACAGCACCAGATGGAGCGCTTCCGGCCCTTCCGGTTCGACGGCGGCAGCAGCGCCGAATGCAGCCTGCCCACCGGACCGTGCCGTGCGCTGAATGTGATGGCCCGCCGCGGCATCTGGGGCGCGGGACTGTTGATCGTGGAACTCTCCAAAAAGCAGCCGCTGGCCGTTGCCGACGGGCAGTTCCTGGTGCTGCTGCAGGGCCAGGCGCAGGTGACGGCGGACGGCGCGGCCCAACCGCTGAACACCTACGACACCGTGGCCGGCTCGGCGGTTCCCGCGGAGGTCAGCGGGCGCGGCTTCGCGGCGCTGGTCTCGGTATACCCTGCCGGGGACTGAGCAGGATTCCTTGGCTTACTGCCCGGCGGCGGGCTCTACCTTGACGGCTGAGACCTCGAATTCCAACATCACGCGGTCCGAAACCAGCATGCCGCCCGAGTCCAGGGCCGTGTTCCACTTGACCCCGAACTCCTGCCGGTCGATGCGCCGGGAACCCTCGAACCCTGCACGCAGCTGGCCGCCCGGGTCCCGTTCCACGCCGATGAAGTCGATCGGCACGGCCACCTGCTTGGTGACGCCGCGGATGGTGAGGTCGCCGTTCACAATGAAGTTTCCGGCCTCCACCTGGTCGATCCGGGTGCTGACGAACGTGATCTCCGGGTAGTTGGGCGCGTCGAAGAAGTCGTTGGTCCGCAGGTGCTCGTCGCGCTGCGGGCTGCGGGTATCGATGCTGGCAACCTTGATGGTGAGCCTGACCGAGGAATTGGCAGGGTTGTCCACGTCTGCGTGGATGACGCCCTCTATGTCGTTGAACGCTCCCCGGACTTTGGTCACCATAGCGTGGCGGGTGGAAAAACCGATGCGTGTATGCGCCGGATCAAACCGCCACTCGCCGGACAGATCCGAAGTCAGTTCGGACATGGCAGTGCCTCCTCCTCATGGGCACAGGCGCTGCTCCCCCAGTGACTGATCGATTGCGTCTGGCCGTCCCCTTCAGCCGCGTGCGGCTCGTGTGGTAATTCCAACACATAATGGGGAGCAATGCACCACATTGGCGCTGAAATTCCCTGCACGTTCCCGCTGCTGGGCGCCTACCGACGGTGGCGCCCCGGGCCCTGTCCCGGGCAGCCGGGGACCAATACACTGATGCCATGACCACCGCGAACGAAATGCCGTCATCAACCACCCAGTTGCCGGCGGACGATTGCTGGAAATTGTTCCGCAGCGCCGACTTCGGCCGGCTCGGAGTCATTGTCGAGTCCCACCCGGAGATCTTCCCTGTCAATTACGTAGTGGACCACGGAAGCATTGTGTTCCGATCCGCCCCGGGAACCAAGCTCGACGCCGCCCTGGCGAACGAGGTGGTGATGGAAGTGGACGGTTTCAACCCGGACACCAGCGTCGCCTGGAGCGTGGTGGCGCGGGGCAGCGCCCAGCGGATGACCAGCATCGACGACGTGCTGGAATCGGCCCTGCTGCCGCTGTTCCCGTGGCAGTCCGGCGAGAAGAACAATTTCGTCCGCATCGTCCCCTCCGTGGTGACCGGACGGCGGTTTGTGGTGCCGGCATCGGCCCGCCGCGGCCCGGGGCTCAGCGACAGCCACCGGCTCCGAATCGAGTAGGGCGCCGCCGGGCAGGCCGGGGGTTACTTGAGCGCGGGCCGGCCGCGGCGCTCAGCGCCAGTTGGCGGTGCCCGGCTGATAGCCGGCAATGAAACCGCGGAATGTCCGGTCGGTGGAGACAATCTCCTTGCCCAGCGGCGTAAGGGACACCGGAATCATTTTCAGGTTCGCAATCGCCAGCGGTATGCCGATGATGGTGATGGCCTGCGCAATGGCGGTCAACACGTGCCCGATCGCTATCCAGATGCCGGCAACCAGGATCCAGATGATGTTTCCCAGCGTGGACAGGAAGTAGGTGCGTCCGCCTCGGTCCACCACCATGCGCCCGAACGGCCACAACGCGTAGCCCGCAATCCGGAACGACGCGATGCCGAACGGGATGGTCACGATCAGCAGGCAGCAGACGATGCCGGCGAGGAAGTATCCCAAGGCCAGCCAGATGCCGCCGAAGAGCAGCCAGATAATGTTCAGAAGGGCCTTCATCCCACCATTCTGACCGCTGGCGCAGCCGGCCGCCATGCGGGACGCCCCTGAGCTGCCCCTGAACCTTGGTTCCGGCGGCCAAGCCCGTGCCCCCGGCCCGCGCCGGAGCACGACGAAGGCCGCGGAGCGGCCCGTCCAGCTGGAAGGTCGGCCCTGCGGCCTTCGTCAGTGCAGATGGGTCCGGAGCCGGGCCCCGGCTTGGCTAGCTGGTGCGGCGCTTCTCCTGCGACGCCGGAGCCGTTGCGCGGCGCGGTCCACGCCGCGCCGGACGCTCGGCGGCCGGTGTTTCGGAGCGGTACACCGCACGGGTGCCGCCGGCAGCACGCTGCGAACCGCCGGCGGAGCGCTGGGCGCCGCCGGTGCGGCCAGCGCCGGAGCGTGCGCCCGAGCCGGCGCGGCTGCCTCCTGCGGCTGCGGCCTGGCCCTGGCGTCCGCCGGAAGCCGAGTTGCCGGCGGCGCTGCGGTGGCTGCCATGGCTGGGGGCGGCAACGTCCTGCGAGCGGCCGCCGCGATTCTCGCCGCGTGAGGACTGGCGCTGGCCGCCCTCGGACCGACCGCCACGGGCGGCACCGGCCTGCTGGCGGGCTTCGCCGCTGCGGGCTCCGCCACCACTGCGGGAGCCTCCGCCGCTGCGGCCGCTGCCGGTTCGCAGCGCCCGCTTGCGCTGGGCGTTGGCGCCGGTAGAGGTACCGCCGCCGCGCTGGGGCTGCTTCGATGCCTGCTGCTGGGCCCGCAGCTGCGGATCCACCGGTGCCGCGACCTCGCCCACCAGGTTCGCCAACAGCTCCGAGGAGGCGGTGACGCTTTCAAAGGCCACGTCCACTCCGGCGGCCTTCATCAGCTTGCCGACTTCGAGACGCTGTTCCGGCAGCGCCAAGGTCACCACGGTGCCGTCGGAACCGGCGCGGGCGGTACGGCCGGAGCGGTGCAGGTACGCCTTGTGCTCGGTGGGCGGGTCCACGTGGATCACCAGTTCCACCTCGTCCACGTGCACGCCTCGGGCCGCCACATCGGTGGCCACCAGAACGCGCACGTCGCCGCTGGAGAACTCGGCCAGGTTGCGGTCACGGGCGTTCTGCGACAGGTTGCCGTGCAGGTCCACTGCCGGAATGCCGGCAGCCGTGAGGGCCTTGGCCAGCTTGCGGGCGTGGTGCTTGGTGCGGGTGAACAGCACGCGGCGGCCGGTGCCGGCGGCGAGCTTGTTGAGCACCTGCTTTTTTTCCGAAGCGTCGCGGGTCACCAGCACGTGGTGTTCCATCGTGGTGACCGCGGCCTGCGGGTCGTCCACGGAGTGGGTCAGCGGGCTGGACAGGTATCGCTGCACCAGCTTGTCCACGCCGTTGTCCAGCGTGGCGGAGAACAGCATACGCTGGCCGCCGGTGGGCGTGGTGTCCAGCAGCTTCTTCACTACCGGCAGGAAGCCCAGGTCGGCCATATGGTCGGCCTCGTCCAGGACGGTGATTTCCACCGACTCCAGCGTGATGATCTTCTGCTTCATCAAATCTTCAAGCCGGCCGGGGCAGGCAATCACAATGTCGACGCCGGCGCGCAGCGCCTTTTCCTGGCGCTGCTGCGAAACACCGCCGTAGATCACGGTGGTGTTCAGGCCCAGCTCGGTGGCCAGCGGCTCGATGGTGTTGTTCAGCTGCGTGGCCAGCTCGCGGGTCGGCGCCAGCACCAGGCCCAGCGGGCGTCCCGGCTTGCGGAAATGGGCGGCTTCGCGCTCGGCCAACCGGGCCACCAGCGGCAGCGCGAAGGCCAGGGTCTTGCCGGAACCGGTGCGGCCGCGGCCCAGCACGTCGCGACCGGCCAGCGTATCGGGCAGCGTCTCGGTCTGGATCGGGAAGGGGGCTTCAATGCCATCGGCGGCGAGCTTCGAAGCGAGGGGCTTGGGCACGCCAAGGGCAGCAAAAGTAGTCATAATAAAGTGCGAATATCTTCCGGTCAGTGTCCCCGCGGCAGGTCAGCCCAGGGTCGCCGAAGAAAAATCAGACAGTGCCAACCGCCCCGGATCAGCCCGGTCACGTCATCAGACGGAAAAGCGGCGGTGCAAATGAAAGCGTTCATCGACGCAGGAAAACGCGTCAATTGCGTTTTCGAGTACCCCCAGTCTAACAGCACGGCCGGGCCGCACCCGCACTGGCGATACGCTGGTAGGGATGACCAGCAACTCCCCCACCCCTGATTCTTCCGCGTACGACGACGGTGCGCGCCTCGCGCCGCCCGTCCACCTGGCCCAGCCGGTCAGCTTTGTGCGCCGCGGCTCGCGGCTGCAGGGCCGCCGCCAGCAGGCCTGGGACGACTACGCCCCGAGGTTCGCCGTCGACCTCCCCCGGGACGGCGGCGACACCACCGTGGACCCGGACTACGTCTTCGATGCGGCGGCTGCCTTCGGGCGCACCGCCCCGCTGGTGGTGGAGATCGGTTCCGGCCTGGGCGAGGCCGTTTGCCACGCCGCCGAGCAGTCTCCGGAACGGGACTTCCTGGCCCTGGAGGTCTACCGTCCCGGACTGGCGCAGACCCTGCTGCGGATCGGCCAGCGGGACCTGGCCAACGTCCGCGTCGCCCAGGTCAACGCACCGGATGCCCTGGCCACCATGCTGCCGGAGTCTTCGCTGTCTGAACTCTGGGTCTTTTTCCCCGACCCGTGGCACAAGACCCGCCACCACAAGCGCCGGCTGGTGCAGGAAAGCTTCGTGGAGCTCGCGGCGCGCGTGCTGCAGCCCGGCGGGGTCTGGCGGCTGGCCACTGACTGGTCCGACTACGCCATGCAGATGCGCCGGGTCGTGGATGCCTCGCCGGACTTCAGCAATCTGCACGCCGGCGAGCGCACCGGCGCCGACAGCCCGTTGACCCAGGTCTGGGAGAGCGGTGTCGAAGGGGTCGTCGGCGGCGCGCCGGTCCGCGAGGGCAAGGTCCCGGTCAGCACCGGCAACGCCAGCACCGGTGAAGGAATGGACGAGCTGGGCGGCTGGGCACCCCGCTTCGACGGCCGGACCATGACCAGCTTCGAGCAGAAGGCGCACGACGCGGGACGGATGATCTTCGACCTGGCCTACCGCAGGAACTGAGTCCGTTCCGGCAAAGAACGGACTCAGTTGGTGGTCACTGCCGCCAGCGTGGCATCCGCGTCGTTGCGCAGTTCCACCATGGCGATCTCTTCGGTGTCCATGGCGCAGGATGCGGTGAGGGTGGCCCGGCCGGCCGGTGTGGCCTGCCAGGAAGCCACTTGGTAGGTGTACCCGGATTTGCCGGTTACCCACAGGGTCAGGATGCCGTCCTGGGGCAGCTTCTCCCCGGCCACGTCCATCTCCGTTCCCCAGGTCTTGGGCACCAGGGCCAGCTCAACCTGCAGGCCGCCGTCGGCAGTCATGGTGTAAGTATCCGACGGCGCCTGCTGCTGCTGGGCCAGCAGCGGCCCGACCGATGCCCCGGCCACCAGGCACACCCCCGCCACTGCAGCCACCAGCCCGGTCCACCGGCGTCGTTCCTTCCGGCGCCGCAGGGCCAGTTCATCGACGAGTTCGCGGGTGCGTTCCTCGAGTTCGTGCGGCGGCGGGGACTCCAGTTCCAGCGCCGCGTCGCGCGGCAGCGCATCCAGCAGATCCGGCAGCGAGTCCAGTTCGGCGGCGTCACGCCGGCACTCCAGGCAGTCCGCCAGATGCTCTTCGAACGCCGCCCGCTCATGACGGTCCAGCCCGCCCAGGATATAGAGACCGAGCAGTTGGTGCTGTTCCTCGCTGGTGTTCACGGCTGACCCACCCCCATCTCATCCAGTACCGACCGCAGGGCCTTCGCCGCGTAAAACGCCCGCGACTTCACGGTGCCCAGCGGAATGCCCAGCGACTGAGCGGCCTCGGCAGCGGTGAGCCGCTGGTAGTGCAGGGCCAAAATGATGTTGCGGTGGTCCGTACTTATTCGTGCCAGGGCTTCCTCCATGACTACGCGCAGCAAGAGCCGATCAAACTGGTCTTCTTCAACGGCGGGCTCGTCCTCGCCCCAACCGGTCTCCTCCGGCCGCCGGCTGCGGCGCCGGTATCCGTCGATGATGACGCGCCGGGCAGTCTGGTAGAGGTAGCCGCGCATGTTCTCCGTTTCCGGGCCGCGCTTCCACACCCGCAGGATCGTTTCCTGGACAACGTCCTCCACTTGGTCCGCGTTGGAGGTGGCGGCGCGCACGAACCGCCGCAGTGCCGGAGCATGCTCGCGGTAGAGGCGGGCCACAGCCTCGTCATCGAGTGACACGGCCGCCTCCTCCCCTGCCGGGAACCCGCCCTGTCGGTCACCGGCGTCGCCGGTGCCGTCCGGGCCCTTCTACCCAGTACGACGACGGCGGCGGCCTTCCGGTTCAGCCGCGCCCACAATCTCCCGCGCCAAAAATCTCATTTGCGCGGCGTTGAACCATTGTGGGCGCCTGCGCCGTCTTTTCCAATAGCGGGTCGCGCCCCGCGGCACCGCACCCCGGGCAGCACCCGGGAGACGGCAAAGGAACCCACATGAAAATCACACAGACAGCCCGGGCCGCCCTGCTGGTCGCTGGCATGCTGGTCCTGGCCGGTTGCGGCGGCGGCTCCGGCACGCAGGCGCCCGCCACGACACAAGCGCCGCCGGCGAGCGAATCCGGAATGGCCACAGAATCGTCGGCACCCCAGATGTCGGAGGGCGGGCAGTCCGGCGGCGAAATGGCCGGCACTACCGACACGCTGGCCACCTCGGACACCAACCTCGGCAAAATCGTCGTGGACGGGGCCGGCATGACCGTCTACTACTTCACCAAAGACGTTCCCGACTCGGGCAAGAGCGCTTGCACTGGCGATTGCTTGGCAGCGTGGCCGCCGGTGCTGGCCGAGACAGCGCCGAAACTCGACGGGGTTACCGCCAAAGTGGGGCTTATCGACACTCCCGACGGGAAGCACCAAGTCACCCTCAACGGCATGCCCATCTACTACTGGGCCCAGGACAACGCCCCCGGCGACACCACCGGACAGGACGTCAACGAGGTCTGGTACGTGGTTGCCCCCAACGGAGACATGATCAAGTAATCCGCGCCACCATCCGCCCGCAGCTGCCCGGTTTGGGGCAGGGTAGCTGTGGGTTCCCTTCCCTCGGCCCGTCCGCCTGCGCTCCCCGCTCCGTGCCGGGGCAGGCCCAGCCGGGGCAGTCTGCCTCCACAGGCGCGGATCGGGAAACGGATGTGCACATTCACCAGGCGCGGGCCGGTTGGCAGGGCGGCCGCGGTCTTACCGTGAAGCCATGAACAGCCATACCAGCATTGCCGAGATGCCCGAAGAAGACCGGCCGCGCGAGCGCCTTGCCCGATTCGGAATGCGCCGACTGCGCGACGCCGAAGTCATGGCGCTGGTGGTCGGCTCCGGATCGCGGACGGCCAGCAGCATCGAACTGGCGCACGTGGTCCTGAAGAAACTGGGAGGTCCAGCCGGGCTGCGGCAGGCCTCGGTCGAGGATCTGCTGGCCGTCCCGGGGGTGGGCGGGGCGCTGGCCGCCCGGATTGCCGGAGCCATGGAACTGGCGCGACGGGCGGCCGCCCGCGAGCGGATCAGCGCTGCGGGCGCCAAACCACCATCGCCTGGCTGCGCGGACGAGGCCGCTGGCCGCGGACCAGACTGACCACGTCGCCGGCCAGCCCCGCGGCGAACACGCGGCTGGAGTCGGTGCGGCGCTGCCTGGCCATCAGCTCCTCGGACAGGTCCTGGACCTGGGCCCGCAGGGCTGCGACCTCGTTCTGAAGCTGGAGGATCCGCTTGATCCCTTCCAGCGAGACGCCTTCCTGGGACAGCCGCTGAACTTCGCGCAGCGTGTTCACATCCTGCTGTGAGTAGCGGCGCTGCCTGCCCCGCTGGCGCGATGGGGAGACAAGGCCGAGGCGGTCGTACTGGCGCAGGGTCTGCGGGTGCATGTCGGCCAGTTCGGCGGCCACCGAAATCACGAAAATCGGCGCATTCATATCTATACCCACGGTGCTCTCCCTCCTGCGCTCTGCGCGTTAGCCGCCCGGCCCTTCCGGTCTGCTAGAACTCCGACCCGCTACAACCGTGCCTTCGCGGCAAGGTTGCCGCGCGGATCGGAACCGGCGGTCGCCGCCGCGAAGGCGTTGACCGCGTCTTCGGCCTCCTTGCCAAGATTCTGCGGAACCACCACGTCGATGGTGACCAGCAAGTCGCCGGTGTTCTTTGCGGTCTTCACTCCGCGCCCCTTCACGCGCAGCGTCCGACCGGACGGCGTTCCGGCCGGGACCTTGACCTTGACGAATTCACCGGCCAGCGTGGGCACTTCGATCTGAGCCCCCAGCGCGGCCTCCGGGAAGGTCACCGGGACGTGGATCCGGATGTTGTCGCCGTCGCGCTGGAAAAAGGCGTGTGGCTTGACGTTGACGGTCACCATCAGGTCGCCTGCACCGGCCGGACCCGGCTGGCCCTTGCCGCGGACGCGGACCTTCTGCCCATCCTTAATGCCGGCGGGGATCCGCACGTCGATGGCTTCGCCGCTGGGCTCGCGCAATCCGATGGTGGTGCCGTTGATGGAACCGGCAAAGGAAATGCTGGTGCTCGCGGTGCGGTCCGCACCCTTGCGCGGCGCCTGCTGCTGGTAGCCGCCGAAACCGCCGAACAGGTCTGCGAACTCCGGCGGAACGTTGCCCGGGGAGCTGGTGCGGGTGCGGGCGCCTTGGCCGAACAGGTTGCCGAAAATGTCCTCGAAGCCGCCGGCGCCCGGCCCGCCGGCTCCGCCCGGGCCTCCGGCGCTGAAGCGGGCGCCGCTGCCCATCGCCCGGATCGCGTCGTATTGTTCGCGTTCCTCCGGGTCGGACAGCACGGAGTATGCCTCGGAGACGTCCTTGAACTTCTTCTCCGACGCGGCGTCGCCCGAGTTGGTGTCCGGATGGTGCGTCCGGGCGAGTTTGCGGTACGCCTTCTTGATGTCGGCGTCGGACGCATCTTTGGAGACACCGAGGATCTTGTAGAAGTCTTTCTCGACCCAGTCCTGGCTAGCCATGCAGGCGCCTCCTTTCAGTTTCACAAAAGTCTATGGGCCTTCCGGCCCGGACGATGACGGGTTGGCCTCCGGCGGACCGGAAACCAACCCGTCATCTGTTCTGTAGCGTCATGGCACCCTGGCGGGCGTCATTCAGCCGGTACAGCCACTACTACCTGGGCGGCGCGCAGCACGCGGTCGCCCGACTTGTAGCCCAGGCGCAGGATCTGGCTGACCGAGTCCACTTCCACCTCTGCGTCGGGCTGCTGCATCAAGGCCTCGTGGATGTTCGGGTCGAACTCCACACCGGTCTCCTCGATACGGGTCAGGCCGTAGGTCTTGAGCACGCCGTCCAGCTTGGTGGCAATGGCCGCGAACGGGCCGTCGGCGAGGTCGCCGTGCTGGCGTGCCGCATCGATGTCATCCAGGACCGGAAGCAGCGAGTTCAGCACCCCGATGACAGCCATTTCGCCGGCCACCGCACGGTCGCGTTCCACCCGCTTGCGGTAGTTCACGTACTCGGCTTGCAGCCGGAGCAGGTCGTTCTTGAGCTCCTCGGCTTCCTGCGACGTGGTGCCCTGGGCGACGGATTCCCCCGCCGGGACCTCGGCCCCGTTGAGGATCTCCTCCGCCTGGGCCAGCGCATCCGCGTCCGCACCCTGACCGGCTGCGGGAGTCTCTCCGGCAGCCGGGTCCGGATTGCCGTTGCCGGCATCGGCAGCCGGTCCGCGGACCTTTCCGGTCTCCGGATCGACCTTGCGGTTGTCCCGGAAGTTCACCGGCTCAGACTGGCGTTCTTCTTCGTTACCGTTTTCCGCCATGGTTACTTCTTCTCGTCTTCTTCGTCGACCACTTCGGCGTCCACGATGTCCTCGTCGGCGCCGGCCTCGGAGGCACCCTCACCGGCGGGAGCCCCGTCGGCACCGGCTGCGCCCGACTGGGCCTGCGAGTAGATGGCCTCGCCCAGCTTGGTCTGGGATGTCTGCAGCTTCTCGAACGCGGCCTTGACCTCGTCGTCGTTGTCCTGCTTTTCCAGGGCGGACTTCAGGGCGTCGACGTCGGCCTTGACCTCGGTCTTGACCTCTTCCGGCAGCTTGTCGTCGTTGTCGGCGAGCAGCTTGTCAACGGAGTAGGCCAACTGCTCGGCCGAGTTGCGGACGTCGGCGGCCTCGCGGCGCTTCTTGTCTTCGGCGGCGTGCTCTTCAGCTTCGCGGACCATGCGGTCGATGTCGTCCTTGGACAGCGCGGTGCCGCCGGTGATGGTCATCGACTGCTCGGCCCCGGTGCCCTTGTCCTTGGCGGAGACGTGCACAATGCCGTTGGCGTCGATGTCGAAGGTGACCTCGACCTGAGGCACTCCGCGCGGAGCCGGGGCGATGCCGGTCAGCTCGAAGGTGCCCAGCGGCTTGTTGTCGCGGGTGAACTCGCGCTCGCCCTGGAAGACCTGGATGGCCACGGACGGCTGGTTGTCGTCCGCCGTCGTGAAGGTCTCGGACCGCTTGGTCGGGATCGCCGTGTTGCGCTCGATCAGGTGCGTCATGATGCCGCCCTTGGTCTCGATGCCCAGCGACAGCGGGGTGACGTCGATCAGCAGCACGTCCTTGCGCTCGCCCTTCAGGACGCCGGCCTGGAGGGCTGCACCCACGGCCACGACCTCGTCCGGGTTCACGCCCTTGTTCGGCTCCTTGCCGCCGGCCATTTCCTTGACCAGGTCAACCACGGCCGGCATGCGGGTGGAGCCGCCCACCAGGACGATGTGGTCGATGTCGGAAACCTTGATGCCGGCTTCCTTGATCACGTCGTGGAAAGGCTTCTTGGTCCGGTCCAGCAGGTCCTTGGTCAGGTCCTGGAACTTCGCACGGCTGAGGTGCTCGTCCAGGTGCACCGGGCCCTCCGGGGTGACCGAGAGGTACTGCAGCGAGATGTTGGTGGAGGAGGCCGAGGAGAGTTCCTTCTTGGCCTGCTCGGCTGCCTCCTTCAGGCGCTGCAAGGCGATCTTGTCCTTGGACAGGTCTGCACCCTTGGCCTTGGCCTGCTGCAGCAGGAAGTCCACTACGCGCTGGTCCCAGTCGTCGCCGCCGAGGCGGTTGTCGCCCGAGGTGGCGCGGACCTGGATGGTGGAGAAGTCGTCCTCGTCCTTGCCGACTTCCAGCAGGGACACATCGAAGGTGCCGCCGCCGAGGTCGAAGACCAGGATGAGTTCGTCTTCCTTGCCCTTGTCCAGACCGTAGGCCAGCGCGGCGGCGGTCGGCTCGTTGACAATGCGCAGGACGTTCAGGCCGGCAATTTCGCCGGCTTCCTTGGTGGACTGGCGCTCGGCGTCGTTGAAGTACGCCGGCACGGTGATCACCGCGTCGGTGACCTTCTCACCCAGGTAGGACTCGGCGTCGTGCTTGAGCTTCTGCAGCACACGGGCGGAGATTTCCTGAGCGGTGTAGTTCTTGCCGTCGATCTCCACCTTCCAGTCGGTGCCCATGTGGCGCTTGACCGAGGAGATGGTGCGCTCAATGTTGTTCACGGCCTGGCGCTTGGCGATCTCGCCAACCAGCACCTCGCCGGACTTGGAAAAAGCGACAACGGACGGAGTGGTGCGGCCACCCTCGGCGTTGGCAATGACGGTGGGTTCGCCACCTTCCAGAACAGAAACAACGGAGTTGGTGGTTCCGAGGTCGATACCTACTGCACGAGACATACGCGTGTCCTTCCTTTGCGGCCGCTGCGGCGGCCTTGTTCACTGTGGCGGCCCGGCCGTCGGGGCTGAACCGACGGCTGCCGCCGGGGAACGGCGGCTGTTGAGCCTTCTGCACTCAAGTTTACTCGCACCCATGGCTTTGTCAACCAAGTTGAGCGCATCTCGCTCAACTTTGCGGATTCGACGTGGGACGACGACGGCGGGGGCGCTGGTGGTTCCCCTCGCCCCCGCCGTGGATCAGCGGCCCGCCGCCGCGCCGGTCTCAGTCCGCGGTGTGTCCGCTGCCCGCTCCCACCAGTTCGCGCTCCCGCGACTCTTTCCGGGCGAGCTTGGACGGCCACCAAATGTTCGGCCCAATGTCGTACGACAGCGCCGGGATCAGCAGCGAGCGAACCAGCACCGTGTCCAGCAGGACGCCGAAGGCCACGATGAACGCGAGCTGGCCCAGGAACAGAATCGGGATGACGCCGAGGGCGGCAAAGGTAGCAGCCAGCACCACGCCGGCCGAGGTAATCACGCCACCCGTGGAGCCGAGGCCGCGCAGGATGCCTGGCCGGGTGCCCAGCCGGAGCGATTCTTCCCGCACGCGGGTCATCAGGAAGATGTTGTAGTCGATCCCCAGCGCCACCAGGAAGACGAAGCCGTACAGCGGCACCGTGGCATCCGCGCCTGGGAACCCGAAGACATGGTTGAAGACCAGCGCGGAGACGCCCAGCGCAGTCAGGTAGGACAGCGCCACGGACAGGATCAGCAGCACCGGCGCCAAGATGGAGCGCAGCAGCAAGATCAGGATGAGCAGGATGACGCCGAGCACCATCGGGGTGATCTTCAGCAGGTCGGCCTGAGCCGTGACGTTCGTGTCCAGCGCGACCGCCGTGACGCCGCCGACCAAGGCCTGCGGATCGGCCACGTCCAGCGCGGTGCGCAGGTCGGCAACAGTGGCCTCGGCCGCGTCGGAGTCCGGCACATCCTCCAGCGTCGCATTGATCATCACCCGGCCGTCAAGCTCCACCACCTGGTCGTCACGGGTGAAGAACTCGGCGGAGGCGACCCCGTCCTCGCCGCGGACCACCTCCAGCACCTGGTCCCGCTTGCCGCTGTCGGCGACGACGACTGCCGGGCTGCCGGCGCCGGCGTCGAAATGCCGGACCAGGGCGTCCTGCCCGTCCGCTGAATCCGTCTTCACCAGGACCAGCTCCGACTGCGGGACACCGTGGGCCTGCAGTTGCAGCACACCCATCGCCCCGGCGACCAACAGCAGCACCGAAACCATCCAGGTGGCCCGGGGCCTGCGGGCCACCAGGTTGGCCACCCGGAGCCACAACCCGCGCATGCCCTCGGTGCCGGCCACCACGTTTTCGGACCGGGCCACGTGGGCGTGGTGCCCCGGGCGGGGCACGATGGGCCAAAAGGCGCTGCGGCCGGTCAACAGCAGGACCGCAGGGAGGAACGTCAGCGCCGCCAGCACCGCGAACACAATGCCGATGGCGGCGATCGGCCCCAGGCTTCGGTTGGAGTTCAGGTCGGAGAACAGCAGGCACAGCAGCGCCAGGATCACGGTGGCTCCGGAAGCGGCAATCGGTTCGACCGCGCCCCGGTAGGCGGTCTTCATCGCTGCCCACTTCGACTCCTGTTCCCCCAGCGCTTCGCGGTATCGGGCCGTCAGCAGCAACGCGTAGTCGGTGGCGGCGCCGATCACCAGGATGGACAGGATGCCTTGGCTCTGGCCGCTGAGCTGGATCCAACCCTGCAGGGCAAACCAGTACACCACCAGGATGGCCGCACAGAGCGCGAACACGGAGGTCAGCAGCACCAGGAACGGCAGCAGGAGGGCACGGTAGACCAGCAACAGGATCACGAACACGGCACCCAGCGCCACGCCCAGCAGCAATCCGTCGATGCCGCCGAAGGCCTCCACCAGATCGGCGATAAATCCGGCCGGGCCGGTCACATAGCCGGTGGCGGATTCCGGAAGCTCGGCCGCCAGCACCGCGCGCAGGTCGGTGACCACTTCGCCGGCATCCAGGTCCTCCTGCACCGGGACAATGAACTGCACCGCCTGGAAGTCCTCGGACGGGATCGGCCCCACCACCTGATTCGCACCGCCGCGCTCCAGCCCGGCCGCCTCCGCCAACTGCCCGGCCAGCGGGGCATAGTCCGCCAGCTGCTGCGGCTGGATCGGCTCGTCGAATTCGACGACGGCGATGGCCGGCACCGCATCAGAGTCGCGGAAGCGCTCCTGCCATTCGCCTGCGCTGGTGGACTCGGCGCTGGCCGGCAGGAACCCGGCCTGGTCGTTGGTGGAGACGTCGGAGAGCTTGCCGAAGGTCGGCCCACCGAGGCCGGCGGCAGCCAACCAGGCGACCACCACCAAGGCGGGGAGGAGCATTCTGAGCCAGCGGGCCATGGCGATCGATCCTTCGGAATCTAGGCGGCGGAAAACAAACTCCACTATAGAGTAGTTCCACCTTAGAGATAAACCCTGAGTGAACTATCCTGTTGATGGAATTGATCGAAGGGAGGGTGCCCGTGGAACAACGCGCGGACCGGCTGATGCTGCTGTTGCAGCAGTTCGTCGTTGAAAGCGAGCGCTACGTTGAGGCGGTCAGCGAACGGGATGCCCTGCACCGCACCGACCTCAACGCCCTCGCGGCCATGGTCCGGGCCGCCGCGGCCGGCCGGACCGTTACTCCCGGCCTGCTGCGGACCGAACTCCACCTCAGTTCTCCCGCTACCACCGCCTTGGTCGACCGGCTGGACCGCTCCGGGCACGTCAATCGGACGCGCAGCGATACTGACCGCCGCAAGGTGCATCTGGAGCTGACGGACAAGGCCCGCGCCACCGGCGGCGCGATGTTTGCCCCGCTGGCCCGAAACATCGGCCAGGTGCTGGAAGGCTACCCGGCGGAGGACCGCCAGCGGCTTGCGGGCTTCCTGGCCGACATCATCACTGCAACATCGGCCGCCTGCGTGGAGGTCGCCGGCCGCGACGGGACCGCGGACGGCGACGGTCCCCCAGCCGCCGACAACACGGGCCCAGCCGGCGGCCGGGAGCCGACCGGGCCCCCCGGCGTCGACCAATAGCGCAACATTCCGGCACGGCGGCTACGTGCCCGCAGGGGCGCAGAGTAGTCTCCCACTATGAAGGACGAGGTCTACTCCCACGGCCACCACAAGAGCGTGGTCAACGCCCATGCGATCCGCACCGCAGAGGACTGCGCAGCCTATCTTCTGCCCGAACTCAAGCCCGGCATGATGTTGCTGGACGTGGGCTGCGGCCCCGGCAGCATTACCGTTGATTTGGCAGAACGGGTGGCGCCCGGGCAGGTTATCGGCCTGGACCGGTCCGACGATGTACTGACCCAGGCGGCCGAACTCGCGGCGCTGCGCGGCATCGAGAACGCCACGTTCGTCAGCGGCAACATCTACGACCTTGAGTTCGACGACGACACGTTCGACGTAGTGCACGCCCACCAGGTCCTGCAGCACCTGACGGATCCCGTGGCCGCACTGTATGAGATGCGGCGGGTGGTCAAGCCCGGCGGCATCGTGGCGGTTCGGGACGCCGATTTCCACGGCATGAGCTGGTACCCCGAACTGCCGGAGCTCACCGACTGGATGGACACCTACCAGCAGATTGCCCGGGGCAACCGCGCAGAGCCGGACGCCGGCCGGCACCTGATTTCCTGGGCGCAGGCCGCGGGCTTCCGCGAGATCACGCCGTCGTCGTCCAATTGGCTGTACGCCACCGAAGAGCAGCGCCGCTGGCAGGGCGATGTATGGTCCGAGCGCGTCCTGCACTCGGCCTACGCGGAACAGTCCCTGGCACGCGGGCTGCTGGACCAGGCCGGGCTGGAGCGGATCGCGCAGGGCTGGCGGGCCTGGGCGGACGCCCCGGACGCCTGGTTCCTGATTCCCAACGGCGAGATCCTGGCCCGCAAGCCCTGACCCGGAAGAGGGAACCGGCAGACATGCGCGGACAGTATGACGTAGTGGTCATCGGCGGCGGCCACAACGGCTTGGTCGCCGCCGCCTATCTGGCCCGCGCCGGGCAGAGCGTGCTGGTGCTTGAGCGTGAAGACCGGCTCGGCGGGGCCGCCGTCTCGGCGGAAGTCTTTCCCGGCACCGGGGCCCGCATCTCGCGCTACTCCTATCTCGTCAGCCTGCTGCCGCGGCGCATCATCGAGGACCTGGAACTGGACCTGCGGCTGCTGCGCCGCCGCTACTCGTCCTACACCCCGCTGCCGGGCACGTCCACCGGGCTGCTGGTGGACAACCACGACCCGGAGGCGACCCGCTCGTCCTTCGGCGCCGTGGGCGCCGCGGCAGACTTCGGCCCGTTCACCGAGTTCTACCGGCGCACCGGCAGGCTGGCCCAGGCAGTGTGGCCAACGGTCACCGACCCGCTGCCCCGCCGCTCCGACCTGCGCCGCCGGCTGGGCGATGACGAGTCCTGGAACGACTTCATCGAAACGCCGATCGGCGACGTCCTGGAACGCAGTTTTTCCTCGGACCTGGTCCGCGGCGTGGTCCTCACCGACGCGCTGATCAGCACGTTTGCCAGCGCCAACGACAGCGACCTGCAGCAGAACAAATGCTTCCTCTACCACGTGATCGGCGGCGGCACCGGCGACTGGGACGTACCCGAAGGCGGCATGGGCGCCGTCACCGACGCACTGGAAACGGCCGCCCGCAGGGCCGGTGCCGAACTGCGCACCTCGGCGGAGGCCAGCTCCGTAACGCCGGGAGGAGAGGTGCGGTACGACGCCGGCGGGACCGACGTCGTCGTCTCCGCGAAGCGGGTCCTCGCCAATGTCTCGCCCGCGGTCCTCAACGGACTGCTGGCCGCCGCCGGCGCGGAACCGGCCACGCGGCCCGGTCCCCCGCCGGAGGGAGCGCAGGCCAAAGTGAACCTGTTGTTGTCCCGGTTGCCGAAGCTGCGGGAGGGCGCAGTGGCGCCGAACGCGGCCTTCGGCGGAACCTTCCATATCAACGAGTTGTACTCACAGCTGGAGCGGGCCTTTGCGGAAGGCGCCGCCGGACGGATCCCGGATCCGCTGCCCGCCGAAATCTACTGCCATTCCCTCACCGACCCGTCCATCCTGTCGCCTGGGCTGCAGGCGTCCGGCGCCCAGACTCTCACCGTGTTCACGCTGCAGACCCCGCACCGGCTGCTCACCGAGGAGAACAACGACGCGACCCGTGCCCGGCTGCAGCAGGCCGTGTTGGACTCGCTCAACTCGGTGCTCGCCGAGCCGATCGAAGACTGCATCCTGCGCGATGGCCGCGGAGAGCCGTGCATCGAAACCAAGACCACGCTCGATCTTGAGCATGCGCTGAACCTGACCGGCGGGAGCATTTTCCACGGCCCGCTCGACTGGCCGTTCGCCGAAGACGACGAGCCGCTGGACACCCCGGCGCGGCGCTGGGGCGTGGCCACGGCCCATGAACGGATCCTGCTATGTGGAGCCGGCGCCCGCCGCGGCGGCGGCGTCAGCGGCCTCGGCGGCCACAACGCGGCGATGGCCGTGCTGGAGACGGGCAGGCCGGAAACGGGTGGGCCGGAAGCTGGCGCGTAACCTCGTCGAGCCCCTGAGCGGGTTGTGCCGGCCTGCCCCGTAGGATCATCTGGTGCAATTCTCGTTATGGCTGGCGCTGCTCGGCGCCACGGTAGTGATTAGTTTCACCCCTGGCGCCGGTGCCATCAACACCATGAGCAACTCGCTCAATGCCGGCTTCCGCCGGTCCATCTGGGGCATCCTGGGCCAGCAGGCCGCCCTAGTGATCCACGTGGCGATTGTGGCGCTGGGCCTGGGCCTGCTGGTCTCCAACTCCCCCGTCCTGTTCGCCGCGATTAAATACGCCGGCGCCGCCTACTTGATCTATCTGGGTCTGCGCCAGTTCCTTGCCAAGCCGACGGGCGACGCGGAGATCGAAGCCGCGCGACGCGACGAGCCGGCCTTCTCCATGTTCCGGCGCGGCATGTGGGTCAACCTGCTCAACCCGAAGGCCATCGTCTTCTTCCTGGCCTTCATGCCGGGCTTCATCCGGCTGGACCAGCCACAGCTGACGCAGTATCTGGTCCTGATCGCCACGGTACTGGCCGTGGACATCCTGGTCATGTGGTTTTTCTTCGCCGCGGCGGCCAGGTCCTTCCAGCGGTTCACCCGGACGGTGCGCGGGCTGACCATGATGAACCGGTCCTTCGGTGTACTTTTCATTGCGGTCGGCCTGATGCTGGCTTTCCTCTAGCCGCCGTCTCATAGACTCGAGTCATGTACCGCATCATCGCTGTCTGCACCGGAAACATCTGCCGCTCGCCCATGGCCGAGCGGATGCTGGCCCGCGCGCTCCAGGAAGCAGGACTGGGCGGCCAGGCCAGCGTGGACTCCGCCGGCACCACCGGCTGGGAGCTGGGACGGCCGATCGACCAGCGGGCCGGCCAGCGCCTGCAGCAGTCCGGCCTCAGCGCGCTGGACCACCGGGCCCGCAAGTTCGAGGCAGCCTGGTACGACGAGCGGGACCTGATCTTGGCCCTGGACGTGGACCACTACGACCAGCTGCGCAACGGTGCGCCGAACGAGGCCGCCCGCGGCAAGGTCCGGCTGTGGCGCTCTTTCGACCCTGCCGTCAACCATCTGGCTCCGGCGGATCAGGGGATCTACGATCCGTGGTTCGGCGAGGCCTCCGATTTCGACGCCAGCTGGCAGATGATCGACGCCGCACTGAAGGGGATCATCGAGTTCGTGCGCCAGGAACTCGATGCCCGCTAAGCCCGTCCTGATCGCCGTCGACGGTCGCTCCGGCTCCGGCAAGACCACCTTGGCGGTGGAGCTGGCAGCGCTGCTGCGGGTCCACCGCACGGTCGTGCTGTTCCATCTGGAGGACATTTATCCGGGCTGGCACGGCCTGGCCGGCGGACAGCGGCGCTACTTGGAGACCGTGCTGCGTCCCTTGGCGGCCGGCCAGGCCGCGCGTTGGACCGCCTGGGATTGGACCAAGGACGACGACGGCGCCGCCCGCACCACGGAATCCGCGGACGTGGTCATCCTCGAGGGCGTCGGGGCGGCGCACGCCGCCGCCCGCGGCCTGCTCAATGCCGTGGTGTGGCTGCAGGCACCGTCCGCTGACCGGCGGAGCCGGGCACTGTCCCGGGACGGTTCCACGTATGAGCCGTTCTGGGACATGTGGGCGGCGCAGGAGGAGGCCTGGCTGGCTGAGGACGACGTGGCTGCCGCCGCGGACATCGTTGTCGAATCCGGCCCCGCCGGATCCGCCGCCCCCGAACAGGTCCTGCTGGCACTGGCGTCGCTGCCGGCGCTCGAACATGCGCTGGCCCCGGAGCGTGCGGCCCGCGAGGGCATCCGGCTGGTGGCCGAACGCGTGGACGCCTACCCGGATGCCGAGGCGGCCTACCGCCGCCTGTACGCCGGCGCGGTCCGCAGCGTCTGGCTGGACAGTTCCAATGTCCACGAAGCCGCCGACCGGAACCGGATCAGCATCATGGCCGACGACGGCGGCAGTTTCGGCCAGTGGGCCGAGCACCACAACGGCATCACGCTGGTGAACCGGCACAACACCACCGCACGGATCGGCGGCGGGTTCTTCCGCTGGCTGGACAGCGCCTGGGCACACCGCCCGATCACCGCCGCCGGGGACGTGCCCGGCGGCTTCGCCTTGGGTTGGCTGGGTTATCTGGGCTACGAGCTCAAGCGTGAGACCGGCGGCAAGGGCACCGGGGCCCTGGTGCCGGACAGCCTGCCGCGCGGCGCCCACGGAAACGCACCGGATGCAGCGCTGCTGTTCGCCGGCCGCGCCGTCCTGCTGGATCATGTCCGGCGGTGCACGTGGCTGCTGGCCCTGGCCGGACCGTCCCACCCGGAGGAGGCCGCCGAGTGGATCGCCAGCACCGCAGCAGCCCTCAGCACCCTGCCGTCTGTCTCCGGCCCGCCGCCGGAACCGGCACGGCGGCCCGCCGCCCTGGTCTTCCAGTCGCGTGACTCGCGCGAGGCCTATCTGGCCAAGATCCGCGAAGCGCAGGCGGAAATCAGCGAGGGCAACACCTACGAGGCCTGCCTGACCACCCAGCTACACGCCACCGCGGCGGAGCCGCTGGATCCGCTCGAGACCTACTTGGCCCTCCGCCGCCGCAATCCCGCACCGTTTGCCAGCCTCTTGCGGTTCGGCACGCTCACCGTGGCGAGCACGTCGCCCGAGCGGTTCCTCAGCATGGCGGCCGACGGCGCCCTGCGGGCCGAACCGATCAAGGGCACCCGGCGGCGCCTGGCGGATCCGGACGCCGATGCGGCAGTCGTCCGGGAACTGGCCGGCAGCGCCAAAGACCGGGCCGAGAACATCATGATCGTGGATCTGCTGCGCAACGACCTGAGCCACTTCGCCGTGCCGGGTTCGCTGCAGGTCAGCCGGCTGTGTGCCATCGAGTCCTACGCCACCGTGCACCAGATGGTTTCCACCATCGACGCCCAGCTGCTGCCCGGGGCGGTCCGGGCCGAAGCCGTGGCGGCGGCTTTTCCCGCCGGCTCGATGACCGGGGCACCGAAGATCAGCACCATGGACATCCTGGACCGGCTGGAGACCGGACCGCGCGGCGTCTACTCCGGCGCAGTGGGTTACTTTTCGCTGGACGGGGCCGCGGACCTGTCCGTGGTGATTCGGACGCTGGTGATGGACGGCAACCGGCTCAGCCTGGGCGTCGGCGGGGCGATCACAGCTGACTCCGTGCCGGACGACGAGTGGGACGAAGTGCGGGCCAAAGCCTACGGAGTGCTCTCGGCACTGGGAGCTGTGTTCCCGGACTAATACTCCCGGCTACTGCAAGGTGGCGGTCAGCCGGGCCACGTTATCCACGTAGCGCTGCCAGCGCGGCCGCTGCCGCCATTCCTCAAGGGTGAGCTCCTTGGAGATCGCCCGATAGCTGTCCTGGATGTCGGACAGCTCCTCCACGATGTTGTCGCCGAGCATCATCACGGAGACCTCCAGGTTCAGCGAGAAGGACCGCATGTCCATGTTGCTGGAGCCGATGACGGCAACTTCGTTGTCCACCGTGAAGTGCTTGGCATGCAGCACCAGCGGCCTCGGGTAGCGGTAGATCCGCACGCCGGCCTCCAGCAGCGCCTGGTAGTAGGACTGTTGGGCGTGGTGGACCAGCGCCTGGTCGCCGACCTCGGACACGAAGAGCTCCACCTTCACCCCGCGCTGCGCCGCCGTCGTAATGGCATAGAGCAGCGAGTCATCGGGCACGAAGTACGGGCTGCAGATGGACAGCCGCTCGACCGCCGCATAGATCAGCGTGTTGAACAGGCGCAGGTTGTTTTCGGTGACGAAGCCGGGGCCGCTCGGCAAGGCCTGGCAGGTCATTGGCCCGGGCTCACGGAACGGCACCGGAGTGAACAGCTGGGTTTCGAGGATGTCGTCGGTTTCACTCAACCAGTCGGTGGCGAAGACAACGTTCAGCGCGGTGACGATGGGGCCTTCATAGCGGGCCATCAGTTCCACCCACTTGCGGCCGATCTTTTCGCTGGAGGTGCGCCGGTAGCCGGGTTCGATCAGGTTCTGCGATCCGGTGAAGGCCACGCGCCCGTCCACCACCAGGATCTTGCGGTGGTTGCGCAGATCGATCCTGCGCCATTGGCCGCGGACCGGCAGCACCGGCAGCGAACGGCGCCAGTCGATCTGGGTGGTGTCCAGCCAGCGGCGGAACTTGCGGTAGCCGGTCACGCGGAGGGCTCCGATGTGATCGAACAACAAGCGCACGCGGACGCCCCGCGCGGCGGCTTCTTCCAGCGCGGCGAAGAGTTCGCCCGTGGTGTCGTCCCTGCTCATGATGTAGAACTCGATGTTCACGTACTCGCGGGCCTCGCGCACGGCCTCGGTCATGGCGGCAATCGAGGCGTCGTAGTCCGGGTACAGCTCCACGTGGTTGCTGTCCACCATGGGGAAGGCTCCGAGCCGGCGGTTCAGTTCTGCCGCCGAATGCACCCAAGCCGGTGCCTCCCGTTCGCTGCGGGGCTCCTCCAGATCATGGGTGGCGGCCCAGACACGGCGGTTGATCTCCGCCTGCTTGGCGATCCGCCGCTCCGAGAGCCGGAAGCTGCCGAACATGAAGAACAGCGCCAGGCCGATCAGCGGGATAAAGAAGATGGCGAGCAGCCAGGCCATGGCGGTGTTGGGCCGGCGGTTGCCGGGAATCACGCCCAAGGCGATGATGCGGATCGCCATGTCTATCACGCCGAGAATGGCGACGACCCAGTCGGGGAATGTGCCCAGCCCCGCAAACGACCACAGCACGCGGCTGCTCCTCCCCTCCCGCCGTGTGCCGGCGCAATCCTCCCCAGCCTACCCGGCGGCCAGCGACAAACTAAGCTAGGCGTATGACAGTTCTGGTGTTCCTCGACCCTGCCTACGAGGCGGGGCGCATCGCCGATGCATCACAGCCTCAGCTCATGGCCACCGATCAAGGGGCCACCCGCGGGGACGGCATTTTCGAGTCCCTGCTGGCCGTGAACGGAATACCGCGCAAGGTGCAGGCGCATCTGGACCGGCTGGCGACGTCCGCCCAAACCATGGATTTGCAGCTGCCACCGGCCGACGCGTGGGAGCGTGCGATCAAGACGGCGATCGCGGAGCACCCGCCCGTCGAGGAGCTGGTGATCAAGCTGTTGGTGACCCGTGGCGTGGAAGGCGCCACCGCTCCCACCGCCTGGGTCCAGGCCTCGCTGCCGCCGTCGGCCGGACAGCGCCAGCGCACCGACGGAATCTCGGTGCTGCTGCTGGACCGCGGCTATGACAGCTCGCTGGCCGAACGCGCCCCATGGTTGCTGATGGGCGCCAAAACGCTCTCCTACGCGGTGAACATGGCGGCCCTGCGCTACGCCCGCAAGAACGACGCCGACGACGTCATCTTCACGTCCAGCGACGGCCGCGTCCTCGAAGGACCGACCTCCACCGTGCTGATGGCCCGGGTGCGCGATGGCGTGCGCACTCTGGTCACGCCGCTGCTGGAGAGCGGCATCCTGCCGGGCACGTCCCAGGCAGTGCTGTTCAAGGCGGCCGCCGCGGCCGGATGGCAGCTGGGCTACGGTCCGCTGGAACCGGACGACCTCTATGAGGCCGATGCCGTCTGGCTGGTTTCCAGTATCCGGCTGCTGGCGCCGGTGAAGAGCATCGACGGCAAGGAAATCCCGGTGTCGTCTGAGCTCACCGAGGAACTGACCGCGCTGCTGGCCGAAGGCAGCCGGGAGTAGCTTTCCTGCAGCCGCCTACTGTTGCGGCTCTGCCTGTTCCTGCTCTGCGCGATAGACGTGGACAAGCGCGTTGGCGTGGCCGTGGCCGAAACCGTGCTCGGTCTTCAGCCAGTTGACCTGCTCGGAATGCTTCCGGCCCCGGACTGCCTGCAAGGCGGTCATCCAGTGCTCAATCGGGTGCCCGTACTTTTCCTCGATGGAGGGAAAGTACGACTTGGGTCCCTTGACTGATTCGCTCATGGAGTCATTCCAACAGCGCCCGGCCCCCCGCCGCAAGAGCCAGGGCGGCACTCTTCAAGGACCGCCGGCAGGTCACACGAAGATGAAGTTCCAGGTTTCGGCGGCTACGGCGGCCGCGGCCGCCGCAGCGGCGATCAGCACGCCCCCCAGCAGCACCCAGACATCCACCGTGCTGTAGGTGGACTCACGCGCCCAAGTCCGCCGGCCCGCTCCAAAACCGCGCGCCTCCATGGCAACCGCCAGACGGGTGGCCCGCCGGATGGCCTGCACGATCAGCCCGAACGCCTGGCCCACGAACGCGCCGGCCTTGGCGATGGGCCGGTTCTCGGCACCGACGCCGCGGGCGCGGCGGGCCAGGCCCAGCGTGCGCCACTCCTCCACCAGCAGCCCGACCAACCGCATGGCGGCCAGCGCCCCCAGGACAAAGCGGTGCGGAAGCTTCAGTTTCTGCGCCAGCGCGTCGGCCAGGTCGGTGGGGTCGGTGGTCAGCAGCAGGAAAATGCCCGGCAGCGCGACGGCGAGCGACCGCAGGCCGATGGCGATGCCGCCGGCCACCGAATCCTCGGTAAACGCCACCGGACCGAGCTGGAACAGCACGGCCCCGGTCTTCTCCGCCAACAGCGCCGTGGCCCAGGCGCCGGTGGCCGCCGCCGCCAGCAACGGCCAGCCGCGCTTGAAGAGCAGCCACGGGTTCACCCCCAGCACGGGCATCAGCAGCAGCTCGGCCGCGAGCACCACCGAGGCGCTGACCCAGTCCACGCTGAGCATGACCACCACGGTGATCACGGCGGCGGCCACCAGCTTGGACACCGGGTTGGCGCGGCTGAATGGCGAAGCGGCCAGCCGCGGAGTCATCAGATCCACGCTCATGCTGCCCTCCTCAGCGTCCGCACCGGCTGGACTCCGCCGCCGGCCACGCGCACGGCACCACCGCCGAGCGCTGCGGTGAAATCGGCATCGTGCGTGACCGACACCACGCTCTTGCCGTCGGCCACCAGCTCGGCCAGCAGGGTGACCAGTTCCGCCCAGGTGTTGGCGTCCTGCCCGAAAGTCGGCTCGTCCAGCATCAGGATGTCCGGGCCGGTGGCCAGCATGGTGGCCACCGAGAGCCGGCGCTTCTCGCCGCCGGACAGGGTAAAGGGGTTGGCCTGCAGCAACCGGGTCAGCCGGAGCCGTTCGGCGATGGTGTCCACCCGCTGCCGGACCTGCGCCTCGGGCAGCTTCGCCACCCGCCGCGGACCGAACTCCAGCTCATCGAGCACCGTGCTGGTCAGGAACTGATGTTCCGGTTCCTGGAACACGCTGCCGATCCGGGCCACCAGTTGGGCGGACTTCCATTTCACCGGGGACTGCGCCGCGCCACGCTGCAGCGCCGGGGTGGCGGTCAGCTCCCCCCGGGCAGGTGCCAGCAGGCCGCCCAGCGTGAGTGCCAGCGTGGACTTGCCGGCGCCGTTCGGGCCGGTGATGCTCAGGGCCTGCCCGCTGAGCAGGTCCAAATCCACGCTGCGCAGCACCGGTCCGGCCTTCCGGCTCCGGGCCACGTCCAACCCCACCGCCTGCAGCAACGGTCCGCCGGGGGCCGGAGCGGCGGGCAGCTTGAGCCCAGGAGTGTGTCCGGGGACCCAGACGCCGGCCTCCACCAGCCGGGCACGGGTGGCGCGTTCGGCCAGCACCTTGTCCGGCGGTCCGTCTGCCAGCACGCCGCCGCCGGCCGCCAGCACGATCACCCGGTCCACCACGTCCGCCCAGACGGCCACCCGGTGCTCGACCACCACCAACGTGGCTCCGGTGCGGTCCAGCACCCGGGCCACGGCGTCGCGCACTTCCTGCACGCCCTCCGGGTCCAGGTTCGCGGTCGGCTCGTCCAGCAGCAGCAGTCCCGGCCGCATGGCCAGCACCGATGCCAGCGCCAGCCGCTGTTTCTGGCCACCTGACAAGGCCGCGGTGGGATGGTCCAGCGGCACGTCCAGGCCAACATCGGCCAGGGATTCGCGGACCCGGTCCCAGATCTCTGTGCGCGGCACGGACAGGTTCTCCGCCCCGAAGGCCACCTCGTCGCCCACGCGGGCCAGCACCAGCTGGCTTTCCGGATCCTGCAGCACCAGCCCGGCCCGGCCGCGGGCATCCGAGGGACGCTGCCCGGCCACGGTAAGCAGCCCGGCTTCCTCGCCTTCCCCGTCGTCGCCCAGCACGCCGGCCATGGCATGCAGCAGCGTGGACTTCCCGGCGCCGGAAGCCCCCAGCAACAAGACCCGTTCGCCGGGTGCGATGCTGAAGCTGGCCCCGCTCACCGCCGGATCCTTACGGCCGGCATGGCGCCAGCCCCAGTCCTCGGCGAGGACCGGCACCGGGCCGGCCACCGGCGTCGTACTCTGCAGTCCCATGGAACGGCTCAGACGTCTGCCGTGCGGCCCGCCGCGAAGGAGGACAAGACGCCCGTCCTCGCCAGGCCCTTGACCGCCAGCCAAGGCAGCAGCCCGGCAATCACCACGCCGGAGACGGAGGCGAAGACCACGTAGGCCAGCTGCCATTCGGGGGCCCAGAGCATGTTGTACAGGATGTTCTCGCTGATCGAGAGCGCCAGGCCGGCGCCGAGCCCGGCCAGCATCGCCACGACCACGTTGAACTTCCGGTACAGGAAGAGCAGGAAGATGACTTCGGCGCCCAGGCCCTGGATCAGGCCGGACACCAGCACGCTCATGCCGAAGCTGGTGCCCAGCAGGCCGGAGACAATCGCCGCCAGCATCTCGCAGTAGATCGCGGCGCCGGGCTTGCGGATGATCAGCCCGCCCAGCACACCGGCCATCAGCCAGCCGCCGGTGTAAAGGCCGGCCGAGGGCGGGAAGGCAACGGTGAGGCCCTCGACCAGCGGCCAAGCCGCCGACCAGGCCCAAAAGATGACACCGACGGCCACTGCCACCACCGAGGCGACGACGATGTCCACCACCCGCCAGCCGTAGCGCTGCTTGCGTGCGGGCGTGGGGGTGGTCGGTGCATTCGAAACGGTACTCACGAGAATCCTCCTGGATGCAGGAGGGGAGGGCGGCCGTGTGGCACGCCCCGAGAACTCGACTCCCTTCGCCGGTACTAACCGGAGCAGGTTCGAGGGTCTGCGGTCTTTCCGCACTCTCAGCGTCCCTCCCGGTGCCCGGCGTGTGCCGGTCGGTCGGACGCTCCCCTGTCGTTATTGGTGCTGTCTAGCAGCACGCACCAGTCTACACTCGCCCGGCTTGGCGGCCCATTCGGCCGGCATCCGTTGGAAAATGCACGACGGCGGCGGGACGGACGGGTGCCGGGCAGTAGGCTGGGAGCGGAAAGAGCTGATGGCACGGGGACGCGGCGCCCCGGGAAGGAGCAGACATGACGGTTGTATTGAGGCTCTTGGGCACCTTGGTGAGTATTGGCGCGGGCCTGGCAGCCACCCGTGTGCTGGGCTTCGTGTGGAAGAAGGTCACCGGCCGCGACGCACCGCAGTCCGACGATGACCTGGAGAACAGCCTGCAGGCTGCCGTGGTTTTCGCGGTGGTCTCCGGCACGGTGGGCCGGGTGATCCAGGTACTGCTCAAGCGGGCCACCGCCAAAGCGGTCCTGCACTACGAAAAGACCCCGGAAATCGTCTAAGCCGGCACGGGTGGCGGGCACGCCGGCGGGGGCGGGGCTGCGGCCCCGCCCCCGCTGTCGCGTCTAGTCCTTGCGCGTCCCGGTAGCGTCCTGGTCGTTCCGGGCCGGACCGGCCGCGGTTGCAGCGGCGTCGGCCGCGGTGGGGCCGGCCGTTATGGGGTCTATCTCCGGGTCGTCGCTCTCTGCGGCGCTGGCGTCACCGGCGAGGACGTCACCGGCGTCGATCTCCGCTTCGGGCTCTTCTTCCGCTGCCGCTTCCACCACCGCGTCGAGGTCGTCCACGCTGAGGATTTCCCGGCGCAGGTGCTTGGTGCGGTATCCGGCACGGCCCACCATGTGCGCCGAGACCGGAACGGTGAGCAGTTGGAACAGCCATGCGATGAGCAGCAACGGCACCGCCGCCCAGCTGCCCAACTGCAGCCCCAGCCCGGTCAACAGCAGCAGCAGGCCGAACACCTGCGGCTTCGTGGCGGCGTGCATGCGGGAGAGCAGGTCCGGGAACCGCAGCAGGCCGATGCCCGCCGCCAGGGACATCAGCGCGCCGGTGATCAGGCAAACGGCGGTGACGACGTCGAGGATCAGGTCAGTGTTCACGTGCCCGCCCGTCTGTGACGAACCGGGCCACCGCAACCGAGCCGATGAACCCGACCAGGCAGATCACCACCACCAGCGTCAGATTGTTCATGTGGCCGCTGGCGGCCATGTCCACGATCAGGCCGGCACAGACAACCGCCAGCAGCACGTCGATGGCCAGCAACCGGTCCAACAAGGACGGCCCGCGGGCCAGGCGGACCAGCGCCAACACCGCGGCCAGAGCCAGTATTGCGCTGACGATGATTTGGGCAACAGACATGACTTCCACGTTTACGCTGCTCCTCCTCTGCCGGCACCTTCAGCTTTGACCAGTTCGAGTTCTTCCTTGGTCCCCATCATCCTGATCAAGCCCGCCTCGATATTCCGCACCTCGGCCTGGAAATCCTCGGCGGCTTCCTTGGTGGCGACGTTGATTACGTGCAGGTAGAGCGTGGACGTGGACCGGTCCACGTCCACCACGAAGCTGCCCGGGATCAGCGAGATGGCATGCCCGGTGGCCGTTACCAGCAGATCCGAGTGGCTTCGCAGGTGCACCGCCACCACCGCGTTGCGCAGCTTCGGGCCGGCGGTCAGGGCCAGCCAGAGTACCTGGAAGCTCGCTACCGCCACTTTCCAGACGAAGGTCGCGGCGAAGACCACCGCCGCCATCGGGTTGAAGCGCCCGCTGAGTTCGACCGGGGGCAGATAGAACAGGTTCACGATGGCCAGCGCGATCAGCAAACCGAAGATCAGGTTGCCGGGGCTGAAATCCTGCCACAGGGCTCCCCAGAGGAAGACCAGCCACGCCAGCAGGGGCAGCTCGACCCAGATGGAGATGCGCGGTTTCCTCACGGGGCGACCCCCTGCATCGCGCCTTCGCCCAGGACCGCCTCGATGTACGGTGTGCGCTGCAGCATCTCCCGCGCCGCCTGGTCGCTCAGTTCGAAGAGCGGCCCGGCGAAGACCGTGAGGGCAACGCCCATCACCACCAGCCCGATCGTCGGCCAAACCATTGGCATGGGCAGCAGTTGAACGATGCCCCGCCCGGTGAACCGCCCGTGCGGACGCTCCTCCACGTGGCGTGTGGTCCGCACCGCCGACCCGTCGGGCTTGGTCGCCACCAGCACCGGATCCGGGTGCTCGGCGTCTTCCGGGCGCCGCCAGAACACGCGGTTCCAGACCCGGGCCAGGGCAAGCAGCGTCAGCAGCGACGTGATCATGCTGCCCGCCACCAGCACCCAGGCCACCGGGGTGCCCAGGTCCACGCCTCCCTGCACCAGGCCGATCTTGCCCAGGAAGCCGGAGAACGGCGGGATGCCGGCCAGGTTCATGGCCGGTACAAAGAACAGGATGGCCAGCATCGGCGACAGCTTGGCCAGGCCGCCCAACCGGTCCATGTTGGTAGTGCCGCCGCGGCGCTCAATCAGGCCCGCCACCAGGAACAGGCTGGTCTGCACCGTGATGTGGTGCGCCACGTAGTAGACCGCTGCGCCCAGCCCCACCACCGAGGACATCGCCAGGCCGAACACCATGTAGCCGATGTGGCTGACCAGCGTAAACGAGAGCATACGCTTGATGTCGATCTGGGCCACCGCGCCCAGGATGCCCACCAGCATGGTCAGCACGGCCACCACCATCAGGAACGTGTTCAGGCGGTCGCCCGGGAACAGCAGCGTCTCGGTGCGGATCAGGGCGTAGACTCCGACCTTGGTCAGCAGGCCGGCGAACACCGCGGTGACCGGCGCCGGCGCCGTCGGGTAGGAGTCGGGCAGCCAGAAGGACAGCGGGAAGACCGCCGCCTTGATGCCGAAGGCCACCAGCAGCATCAGGTGCAGCGTCATCTGCGTTGACGGTTCCAACTCGCCGAGCTTGATCGCCAGGTCGGCCATGTTGATGGTTCCGGTCGCCGCGTAGATCATCGCGATGGAGACAAGGAACAGCATCGAGGAGATGACGCTGACGACGACGTAGGTCACCCCCGCGCGGATGCGCGGGCTGGTGCCACCCAGCGTCATCAGCACGTAGCTGGCAGTGAGCAGCATTTCGAAGCCCACATAGAGGTTGAACAGATCACCGGTCAGAAAGGCATTGGAAACGCCGGCCACCAGGATCAGGTAGGTCGGGTGGAAGATCGAAACCGGGCCCTCTTCGTCGCTGTCCGCCATGCCCTGGCCGGAGGCATAGAGCAGCACCGCCAGGCTGACGGCCGAGGAGACCACCAGCATCAGCGCGGACAGCTCGTCGACCACCATGGTGATTCCAAAGGGCGGAATCCAGCCGCCGATATTCACCGCCTGGGCACCGTTCGCCCAGGCCGAGGCCAGCATGACAACCTCCAGCGCCAGCGTCACGGTCAGCGTGATGGCACCGGTCCGGCGTTGGGCATTTGGATGGCGGATCAACACGAACGCCAAGGCAGCGCCCAGCAGCGGCAGGACTACTGCCAGCGGGGCTATCTGTGCGGCGTTCACTTCTCCCCCTCCGTCCGGGCCCTGTTGGTTGCGGGTGTTTCCTCCGCCTCGTCCGGCGGAACGAACTCGGTGGTTTCCGCAGGGATCTCGGCGTCGTCTTCCGCATCGAAGGTTGGCTGATTGGCCACGCGGCGGTCTTCGATATCGTCCTGGACCTCGTCCTGCCGTCCCAGCACCCAGGAACGGTAAATGATGGCCAGCATGAACGCCGTGACCGCAAAGGAAATCACGATGGACGTGAGGATCAGGGCCTGCGGCAGCGGATCGTTGTAGGTCTCGGCGGGGACGTCAACGCCGAAGATCGGCGCCAGGCCAGCGGGTCCGCCGGTGCTCAGCAGCAGCAGGTTGGCGCCGTTGGTGATCAGCATCAGGCCGAGCATCACGCGGGTCAGGCTGCGTTCCAGGATCAGGTAGACGCCCACGGCGAACAGCACCCCCATCACCAGCAGCAATGTCAGGTTGACCGTCATTTGGACACCTCCTCCTCGATCGTTGCCGGCGCATGGAGCTCCGGGCCTTTTCGGCCGCGGGAGGTACGTTCTTCGGTTCGTTCGTCGATTTCCGAGCCGAAGCTGCGCAGCACGTCCAGCACCAGGCCGACCACGACCAGGTAGACGCCGATGTCGAAGATGGTCGAGGTGACGAACTTGTGGTCGCCGAAGACCGGCAGGCTGAACTCGATGATCGCGCTTTGGAAGACCTGGCCGCCCAGGAAGAGCGGGACGACGGCCGTCAGGGCCGCGGCAGCAAGCCCCACGCCCAGCAGCAGACCGGCGCTGACGGGAGTGGCTTCAGCCAGCTCGACCCGCCCGCCGGCCAGATAGCGGATGGTCAGCGCGATGCCGGCCAGCAGCCCGCCGGCGAACCCGCCGCCGGGCAGGTTATGGCCCGCCAGCAGCAGGTAGACGGAGAAGATCATCACGGAGTGGAAGAGCAGCCGGGTGATCACCTCGAAGATAATGGACCGGCGTTCCGGCGCCAACGTCCGGCCGGCCACGAGCCAGGCGTCACGCGGCACAACGGCGAACTTGCGGGCGGTGGCCAGGGCCGCTGCCTCGCGGTCCGAGTGCGCCACCATTTCGTAGCCCCGGCCCACCGAACCGCTGGCGACGGCGTCGACGGACGGCGGGCGCTGGTCTCCGCGGCCGCGGATGAAGATCAGGCTGGCCACACCGGTAGCCGCCAGCGCCAGCACGGAGATTTCCCCGAAGGTGTCCCACGCACGGATGTCCACCAGGACAACGTTGACGATGTTCCGGCCGCCGCCGCCCTCGTAGGCCAGCTTCGGCAGGGCCAGTGATACCGGATCTGCCGTGCGGGCCGCCATCGCCGTCATCGCGATCACGATCATGGTCAGGCCAAAGGCGGCCCCAATGACGGCGCGCAGCAGTTTGAACCGGCCGGGGGTGCGCAGCCACAGCCGCGCCGGCAGCGAACGCAGCGCCAGCACGATCGCCACCAGCGAGATCGTTTCCACCAGCATCTGGGTCAGGGCCAGATCCGGGGCGCCCTGGATGGCGAAGATAAAAGCCAGCCCATAGCCGGTGACCGAGACCATCAGCACCGCCATGAATCGCTTGTTGGCGCGGATGGCGCCGAGCGCTCCCGCCGCCACGATCAGCCCCGCGATGGCCTGCGCCGGGGTATCGAACCAGACCAGGCTGTCCGGCAGCGGGGCATCCATCAGCACGACGGCGGTCAGCGGCGTCACGATGGCCACGATCAGGATCACGCACAGGTAGAAGACCAACGAACCGCGCTGGGTGCGCCCGGTGACCCAGATGGCCACCTCGTCCAGCACGCCGATGATGCCGCGGTAGATCCGGTCGGCCTCCGGAATGAAGTGGATCTTCGCTTGGAAGGCCGCAACCGGGGTGCGCAGCAGGAACAAGGCGACGCCGGCGGCCAGCGTGATCGCCGTGAGGCCGAGAGCCGGTGTCAGACCGTGCCAGAGCGCCAGATGCGTGGCGACCGTATCCAGCGGGAAAAGCCCGGCATACGGCTCCACGGCGTTTTCCACCGGCACCGGCCACAGCCCGAACAAGAGGGTGGCCACGGCCAGGATGGCCGGCGCCGCCAGGAAGGTCCACGGAACCGGCTTGAACTCGATGGCCGCCAGGCCCGGTTTGGCGGCGAACCCGCCCCAGATAAAGCGGGCGCTGTAGGCGAACGTCAGGATGGATCCCACCACAATGCCGGCCAGCAGCAGGCCGCCCACCCAGCCGGAGGCCTCCTCGCGGTGGATGAAGGCTTCGTAGACCGATTCCTTGGCGACAAAGCCCAGCAACGGGGGAAGGCCGGCCATGGAGGCGGCACCGATGAGGGCCACCACAAAGAGCTTCGGGGCCTTGCGGTACAAGTGGGACAGCTCGCGGATGTCACGCGTTCCGGACTGGTGGTCAATGATGCCCACCACCAGGAACAACGTGGCCTTGAAGAAGCCGTGGGCCAACAGCAAGCCCAAGCCGGCCAGTGCGGCCTCCTGGGACCCCAGTCCGACCACGAGGGTCAGGAAACCCAGCTGGCTGACCGTGCCGTAGGCCAGGATCAGCTTCAGGTCGTGCTGTCGAAGGGCCTGCCAGCCGCCCACCAGCATGGTCAGCAGTCCCAGTCCCAGCACCACGGCGTGCCAGTACTCGGTGCTGGAGAATCCGGGAGACAGCCTGGCCACCAGGTAGATGCCGGCCTTCACCATGGCCGCTGCGTGCAGGTAGGCGCTGACCGGTGTGGGCGCGGCCATGGCGGCCGGGAGCCAGAAGTGGAACGGCACCAACGCCGACTTGCTGATCGCCCCAACCAGCATCAGCAGGATGGCTATATCGATGATCTGTCCGTAGGCCATGAGCGAGCTGGCCTCTGCGAGGATCTCCGAGATCCGGTAGGTGCCGGCGGTCTGGCCGATCATCAGGATGCCGACCAACATCGCCAGGCCACCCAGCGTGGTGACCATCAGGGCCTGCAGCGCCGACCTACGCGCCGACAACCGGTGCCTGGCATACCCGATCAGCAGGTAGGAGAGAACACTGGTCAGTTCCCAGAAGATGTACATCAGGATCAGGTCATCGGCGGTGACCAAACCGAACATCGCGCCGCTGAAGGCCAGCAACTGTGCGCCGAACGGACCGATGTCGGGATCGTCGGCCTTGAAATAGCGGGCGCAATAGAACAGCACAAGGGCGCCGACGCCGAGGATGAGGATGCAGAGCACCGCGGCCAGCGTGTCCATCCGGAAGGCCAGTTCCAGCCGCAGGCCCGGCACCCAGGCGTAGACTTCCGACGGCGGCGCGTTGGGGGCGCCGTCCAGGGCTTTCTGGTTTGCGCCGGTGTAGTTGCCGAACGTGGCGATCAGCCAGATGAATCCGGCGGCGGGTACCGCAGCCAGGATGTAGAAGGTTGACCGACCGAGCTTCCGGAAAATCAAAGGCGCTACAAAGGCCACCGCAAAAAGCATGGTGAGCACAATCAGCACGTGGATACTCCGGAACTTCCTTCAGAATTGCCAAGGATTAGGCGGACAAGGGCATGCTTCATTCTACCCATGGCATAAATGCTCCTGCGCCCGCGGGGCACTGCATCCGGGCGCCGGACTTGCCCGGCCGGGCCTTCGGATCCACGTTTTGGCAAAGATTCACGGGGCATGCGGCGCTGCTCAAAGTTCGCACCGGGCGAAACGGATAGCATCGCGGTATGACTGACTCGGCCGGCATGCCGGTAACCCAAGACGCGGGCGGTGCGGCAGCGGAACGGCTGAACAAGAAGCATGTCCTGGCCTGGGCGTCCTGGGACTGGGGGTCGGCGGCCTTCAATGCCGTGATGACAACGTTTGTCTTCACTGTCTACCTGACCAGTGACGCCTTCGGCGGCGAGGCGTTCGCTTCGGAAATCCTCGGCTACGGATTGGCCATCGCCGGCCTGGCCATCGCGCTGCTGGCACCGGTGACCGGCCAGCGTTCGGATACCGGCGGCCGCCGCAGACTCTGGCTTGGCGTCAACAGTGTGGCGGTGGCTGTACTCACCGGCCTCTGCTTCTTCGTCTTTCCGTCGCCGGGGTTCCTCTTCCTGGGCGTGGCGCTGATCGCGCTGGCGAACATCTTTTTCGAGTTCGCGAATGTGAACTACTACGCCATGCTGACGCAAATTTCCACCCCGTCGACCATCGGCAAAGTGAGCGGATTCGGCTGGGCCATGGGTTATGTTGGCGGCGTCGTGGCGCTGGCCCTGGTGCTCGTCGGGTTTGTCCTGCCGGAAACCGGATGGTTCGGAGCCACGGCGGACAACGGGCTGAACATTCGGCTGGTGGCGGTGTTCTGCGCCGTCTGGTTCATGGCCTTCGCGCTGCCGGTGCTGTTTGCCGTTCCGGAGATCCCCCGGCAGCCGGCGGCCGCGTCGCTGGGTTTTTTCGCTTCCTACGGGCTGCTCTTCCGCCGCATCAAGGCGATCTCCCGCTCCAGCCCGCACACGATTTTCTTCCTGATCGCCAGCGCCATTTTCCGTGATGGGCTCGCCGCGGTGTTCACCTTCGGCGGGGTGATTGCCGCCGGAACCTTCGGCTTCTCGCTCAGCCAGGTGATCGTCTTCGCCATCGCCGGCAACGTGGTCGCTGCGCTGGGTGCGGTGTTCGGCGGGGTGCTGGACGACCGGGTGGGCCCGAAGAATGTCATCGTCTGGGCCCTGTCCGGACTGATCGTCGCCGCTGCCGCCATCTTCATCCTGGGCGCCGGCGACCATGTCTTCTTCGGCAACGTCTGGACCGGCGATACCACCTTCTGGGTGTTCGGCCTGCTGCTGTGCCTGTTCGTCGGACCGGCCCAGTCGTCCTCCCGCGCCTATCTGGCCCGGCTCGCGCCGCGCGGCGAGGAAGGCGAATTTTTCGGCCTCTACGCCACCACCGGCCGGGCCGTCAGCTTCCTGGCACCATCGCTGTTCGCACTGTTTATCACCGTGTTCGGCGAACAGCGCTACGGCATCCTGGGCATCTTGGTGGTACTGCTGGCCGGCCTGTTGCTGCTGCTTCCGGTCAAACCACCGGCGAAAATCCAGCGGGCCACCACTCCCGCGGCCTGAGTCCGGGCAGCGGACGGATCAGCGTTCGATGACCGTGCGGTGGAAATTCTGGTAGCTGCGCGATGCTGTGGGGCCTCGCTGGCCCTGGTAGCGGTTGCCGTACTCGCCGGAGCCGTACGGGTGCTCGGCCGGCGAGGACAGCCGGAAGAAGCACAGCTGCCCGATTTTGGAGCCCGGCCAGAGTTTGATCGGCAGTGTTGCCATGTTGGAGAGCTCAAGCGTCACGTGTCCGGAGAAGCCGGGATCGATGAACCCTGCCGTGGAGTGGGTCAGCAGGCCCAGCCGGCCCAGCGAGGACTTGCCCTCCAGCCGGGCGGCGATGTCGTCGGGCAGCGTCACCGTCTCATAGGTGGAGCCGAGGACAAATTCGCCCGGATGCAGGATCAGCGGCTCCTCCGGGTCCACCTCCACCAGCCGGGTCAGCTCGGGCTGCTCCAATTGCGGGTCGATGTGTGCGTACTTGTGGTTGTCGAACAGCCGGAAGAACCGGTCAAGCCGCACGTCCACGCTCGAGGGTTGGATCATGTCCGGCTGGAACGGATCAAGAATGATGCGTTCGGAGTCCACTTCGGCACGAATATCACGGTCGGAGATCAGCACACTCTAAAAATACACGGGAACGGGCCCCTCCCCTGCCGCATGACGCCGCCCTCGGACGGGAGCATCGGGGCTCAGGCCCTGTCCCGATCCGCGAAGGGGTGCGACCATGGAATCAGTTGGGCCGCGCGGGATCCGAAGGCGGCCGCCCAAGCAATCAGGCCGCTGCCGGCGGGGGAACGAACGGCCTCCGCCGGCAGCCCTCGTCCACGCCCCTATTCGACCGGTCCGGCCTTGCCGATCTCCGTGCGCACCGCATACAGCTCGGGGAAGAACGTGAGTTCCAGCGCCCGGCGGAGGAAGCCGACGCCGGAGGATCCGCCGGTGCCGCGGTTCATGCCGATGGTCCGCTCCACCGTTTTCAGGTGCCGGAAGCGCCAGAGCTGGAAGTTGTCTTCCAGATCCACCAGTTCCTCGCAGGCCTCGTAGACGTCCCAATTCAGCCCGGCATTCTCATAGACCGAGGTGAAGGTCTCCACCAGTTCCGGGTTGAAAACGTGGGCCTCTGTCACGTCCCGGTCCAGCAATTCCGCCGGGATGGGATAGCCGTGCCGGTGCAGATAGGCCAGAAACTCGTCGTACACGCTGCTCTGCTCCAGCAGCTCGGCGAGCAAGGCCTGCGCGGCCGGATCATTCGCAAAGACGTCCAGCATGCCCTTGTTCTTGTTGCCCAGCAGGAACTCCACCGCGCGGTACTGATAGGACTGAAAGCCGGACGACGACCCCAGCGCACCGCGGAATTCGGCGTATTCGGACGGGGTGAGTGTTGCCAGCACCGACCATTGCTCGGTCAGCGAGCGCTGGATGTGTTTGATCCGGGCGATGCCCTTCATCGCAAAGCGCAGGTCGTCGTCGCGCAGTTTTTGCCGTACCGCGCGCAACTCGTGCAGCACCAGTTTCAGCCACAGCTCGGAGGTCTGGTGCTGGATGATGAACAGCAGTTCGTCGTGGTGTTCCGGACGGCTGACCGGGTGCTGAGCGGCGAGCAGCTGGTCCAAGGACAGGTAGGAGCCATAGCTCATCTTGTCCGAAAAGTCGGTCTCGATATTGTCTTCGAGCCGGCGGGTGTTCTTATCTACGGTCATAGCGGCTTCCGTCGGTACCCCTGCCTCTTTGCAGGACTGCTACCAGCCTACGGCCCGGGCCGTGCTCCCGCCCGGTGCACTCCCCCTCAGCCGCGTACCGACGAGTCCCAACGCCACTTCTGGCCGCGGGTTTCCGGGGTCCGGCCGCTGGCCCCCAACAGGTCCTGCCAGGGATCGCCGGTCCGCTCGGCAGCCGGGAAGATCCGGTCCAAGACCCGAGCGATCACCACTTCATCCGGACGGTAGCCGATCCCCTGTGCAGCGAGGATATCGAAGCCGTGCAGGACGGCCTCGGCCACCCCCATCGCGGCGAAACCGGACGCATCCGAGGTTCCTGCCGGATGGTAGCCCCGGTGGCCTGCCGGCGCGGTGGCCGTGACGGCATAGAGCAGCCCGGCCGCGGCGTCGAAGCAGCTGACGATTCCGGCGGTCCCCGTGGCGGGATCGGGCCAGAACAAGATCTCCGGCCCGCCCGCTTGCCACGCGGGCGGATCCACCAACGCCACGTAGTCATCCTGCGGCGGTCGACGGCCGGACAATTGCATCGCATAGAAGGCGAAGTCGTCCATCAGATGTGCGGCTGTCTCGCGGCAGTCCCAAGCCAGCTCAAGCGCAGGCTTGCCCCAGGCATCGTCCGGCAGTTCAGCGAAGCGGCCGGTCAGGTCGTCGGTAATGGTGCGGAAGTCGTCCGCCGTCGGTCCCATCCGACGATCCTCCCGCAGGTTGGCGTACGGCGCCACCATTCGGCCGTCGGCGGTAGAAAGTCAGCGATAGAAGTCAGCACTGGAAAGTCAGCGCGCCCGGCGTTCACCGGCTTCCACCGGGGCCGCGATGACGTTGCCGTCAACCGGCATCGGGCAGGTACCGAAGTCGGTGAAAGCGCTGGGAAAATTCGTGGCGCGATTGAAATCGATCAGCACGGTTCCGTCGGGGCCGGGCCGGCGGGTGGCGACGGAACGCCAGCCCGCGGTGGTTGCCCCGTTGGTGGCGTCATGGAAGTTCAGCGACAACGCACCCAGTCTCTCCGGCTCGGCCACCAGCGTGTGCCGGGTGCCCTCCAGTTCGAAGCTGACCGTGCCCACCGCGGTGATGGCACCGGGAACGTCTGGATTGGACGTGGCGATCGGCAGGGTCCGCGGTTGGTCGTATTCATCGAATCTGCCGGCCACCACCAGATCCGGGTTGTAGTCGAAGACCGGCACGGCCTCGAAGTCAGCATGCACCGGCGAGGCATTGTCCCGCGTCCGGATGGCATAGCGGTCGCCACGGGCGGCGAGTTCGACGGCGATGCTGCCGCGGCGTACCCAGAGCAGCGATTCCTCGTTGCCCAGCGTGGCCGTATACGTTCCGACCGCCGGCTCGCCGGATTCCATGAAGTACAAGCCGTCGTCGGCGCTTGCCGTCAGGGTGGCGTGTCCGCCCGCGGATGCCGGACCGTTGGCGCTCCACAGGCCAGTGATCTGGTCCAGCGGGGCCGGCTCGGCGGGCAGCCACTGCAGCGAGGTCAGCGTGAGCCAGCCATGTTCGACGGCCAACGCCTGGTTCCGGTGGTCCCGGAAGCGCAGCCAGCTTTCCCGCCGCCGGGCGTCGTCAGTTGAATTCGCCATGCTCGCCTTCCCTCACGCTACGCCCGCAGTTGCCGGACGGTATGCGGCACAACGTTCCATCTGGCCCACGGTATTCCTTCGGCCAGCCGGTTCCTCGGCCGCGCGGGCCATGGCGCATTTGCCTGCGGGAGAATACGCTCTATTTCTACGAGGCTGCGTGGCACATATGAGCGACAGAAGCCGGGCAGCCGGAGCGTCTACCAGAACGTGGAGGCCAGTGCCGATGCCCAGAGACGGATACCGGCCGCGCTACCGGCGCGGTACAACTCGAACCGGAGCGGCAGTGGTGCTCGCGCTGGGAGCCACGCTGCTGGCCGGTTGCAGCGCCGAGGAGGGACCGCCCACCCTGACCTGGTACATCAACCCCGACGCGGGCGGCCAGGCGGCGATCGCCGAAAAATGCACCGAAGCTGCCGGCGGCGAGTACCGGATCGAGACCTCGCTGCTGCCCAACGACGCCGCATCGCAGCGGGAGCAGCTGGCCAGGCGGCTGGCAGCAAGCGACTCGTCGCTGGACATTATGAGCCTGGACCCACCCTTCATCCCCGAACTGGCGGAGCCGGGCTTCCTCGCTCCGGTCCCGGACACCGTGGCGCAGCGGACCACGCAGAACGTCGTGGAGGGCGCCCTCACCGGGGCCACGTGGAAAGACAAACTCGTGGCCGTTCCGTTCTGGGCCAACACTCAATTGCTCTGGTACCGGAAGTCGGTGGCCGAGGCAGCCGGCCTGGACATGACGAAGCCGATCACCTGGCAACAACTGATCGACGCTGCCGCCAAGGAAGACAAGTTCCTGGGCGTACAGGGCCAGCGCGGCGAGTCCATGACCGTCTGGCTGAACGCCCTGGTTGAGTCCGCAGGCGGCCACATCCTGGAGAACCCCGAGGCCACGGCCGACCAAATCGAGCTGGGCCTGTCCAGCAAGGCCGGCACGGAAGCCGCCCAAGTCATCTCCACCATCGGCAAGGACGGACTGGGCGGACCGGGGCTGCCCACCCAGGACGAGAACAATTCGATGATCCTGTTCCAGGGCGACAAGGGCTCGTTCATGGTGAATTGGCCGTTCGTCTGGCCGGCCACCAACGCCTCGGTGGAGGACGGCACCCTGGATGCGTCCCTGATCGATGACATCGGCTGGACCCTGTACCCGCGGATGAACGAAGGCGAGCAATCTGCGCCGCCGCTCGGCGGCATCAACCTGGGCGTGGGGGCGGCCAGCAAGCACCCAGATCTGGCCTATGCCGCCATAGAGTGCATCGTCAGCCCGGAGAACCAGGCCGAGTACTTCATCTCCAACGGCAACCCGCCCTCGAACACCGAGGCTTACAACGATCCGCGGATCAAGGATGCCTTCCCGATGGCGGACACCATCCGCGAATCCTTGGAACTGTCGGCGCCGCGTCCGCAGACGGTGTTCTACAACGAAGTTTCCACCAGCCTGCAGCAGAATTTCGCCCCGCCGGATCAGGTTGATCCCGCGATCACGCCGCAGGAGACGTCGGACTTCATCGTTTCCGTCCTACGGGGGGAGAACCTGCTGTGAGCACCACGACCGAAACGCCCACGCTCCCGAGCGGCCAAGCCGGGGGCACCGGCCGGCGCCGAGCCGTCCAACAGTTCAGCGAGCGCGCCAAGGCCGAGCGTCGGCTGGGCTGGTGGCTGGCGGGCCCGGCCTTCGTCGTCATGCTGGCCGTCACGGCCTACCCGATCCTGCAGGCGTTGTATGACTCGCTGTTCAGTTACCGGCTCACCGCCCCCGATGAACGCGCGTTCATCGGGCTGGCCAACTACGGCGTGATCCTCACGGACGTGGTCTGGTGGCGGGACCTCGGGGTGACGCTGCTGATCACGGTGGTGACCGTCGTCGTGGAACTCATCCTGGGCTTCGCTTTGGCGCTGGTGATGCACAAGGCGCTCAAATCGGTCCGCGGCTGGCTGCGCACCGCCATTCTGGTCCCCTACGGCATCATCACCGTGGTCTCCGCGTTTGCCTGGTTCTATATGTTCGATATCAACTCCGGCTTCGTGAACACCTGGTTCAACTGGGTGCCCGGCATCGATCCGGACCTGAACTGGTTCGCCGGAACGTGGACTTCGCTGTTCGTGATCATGGCCAGCGAAATCTGGAAGACCACGCCGTTCATTTCGTTGCTGCTGCTGGCCGGGCTGGCGCAGGTGCCGGACGAGCTGACCGAAGCCGCGGAAGTGGACGGCGCCACATGGTGGCAGCGGATGCGCCGGGTGATCCTGCCGAACATGAAGGCCGCGATCATGGTGGCCGTGCTGTTCCGGGCGCTCGACGCATTCCGAATATTCGACAACGTCTTCATCATGACCAACGGCGCGTTTAACACCGAAGTGCTCTCGCTGCTGGCCTACCGGACATCCATCGGGCGGTTGGAAATCGGCCTCGGATCCGCGGTGTCGGTGCTGCTGTTCGTGTGCGTGCTGCTGATCTGTTTTATCGCCATCAAGCTGTTCAAAGTGGATCTGGCCAGCCAGAGAGGAGGCAAGTGATGAAAGCATCACGAACCAAGGAGCGGGTGACGTGGATCGTCATCTCCGTCCTGGTGCTCATCTACGCACTGTTTCCGGTGGCGTCCATCCTGGCCACCTCGTTCAAGCTGCCCAGCGAGCTGACCTCGGGCAAGTTCCTGCCCGACTCGTGGACGGGGTCCAACTATGAACAGATTCTGGTCGGCTCGGCGCAGGACCTGTTCCTCAGCTCGCTGCGAAACTCCATCGGCATCGCGCTGATCGCCACGTTCATCGCCGTTGTCCTGGCCACGCTCTGCGCCTACGCCATTGCCCGGCTGGATTTCCCGGGCAAGAAGGTCATTCTCACCACCGCCCTGGCGGTATCCATCTTCCCGGTGATCTCGATCGTCACCCCGTTGTTCAACCTGTGGCGGAACATCGGGCTGTACGACACGTGGCCGGGCCTGATCATCCCTTATCTCTCACTGACCCTGCCCATCTCCATCTGGACCCTGGCGGCGTTCTTCCGCCAGATCCCGTGGGAACTGGAGCAGGCAGCGCAGGTGGACGGGGCCACCACCTGGCAAGCGTTCCGCAAGGCGATCGTGCCGCTGGCCGCACCCGGCGTCTTCACCACTGCGATCATCGCCTTCTTCATCGCCTGGAACGACTTCGTCTACGGCATCTCGCTGACCTCGACCGAGGCCGCACGCCCGGTCCCCGCGGCGCTGGCCTTTTTCACCGGCGCTTCCCAGTTCGAGTCCCCGGTCGGCGCGATCTCCGCGGCGGCCATCATCGTCACCATTCCCATTGTGTTGCTGGTCCTGTTGTTCCAGCGCCAAATCGTCTCCGGCCTGACCCAAGGCGCCGTCAAGGGCTAGGCCCGCGGCAGGAAAGGACATCCCATGGCATCGATCACGTTGCAGAACCTCGTCAAGCAGTATGGCGACGGCTTCCCCGCAGTCAACGACGTCAGCATCGACATCGAGGACGGCGAATTCATCATCCTGGTGGGTCCCTCCGGCTGCGGAAAGTCGACGCTGCTGCGCATGATCGTGGGGCTCGAGGACATCACCTCCGGCGACCTGCTGATCGACGGCAAGCGAGTCAATGAGAAGGCGCCCCGGGACCGGAACCTGGCCATGGTGTTCCAGAACTATGCCCTCTACCCGCACCTGACCGTATTCGAGAACATCGCGTTCCCGCTGAGGCTGGCCAAGGGCAAGCACACCGAGGACGACATCCGGAAGCTGGTCACAGACGCCGCCAAGACCCTGGAGCTGACCGATCATCTGGAGCGCAAACCGGGCAACCTCTCCGGCGGCCAGCGGCAGCGCGTGGCTATGGGACGCGCGATCGTCCGGCAGGCCGATGCGTTCTTGTTCGACGAGCCGCTGTCCAACCTGGACGCCAAGCTGCGCGGCCAGATGCGTTCGGAAATCTCGCAGATGCAGCGCCGGCTCGGCGTCACCAGCGTCTACGTCACGCACGACCAGACCGAGGCGATGACGCTGGGCGATCGGGTGGCGGTGCTGAAGAAGGGTGTGCTGCAGCAGATCGCTTCCCCGCGCGAACTCTACGAACAGCCGGTCAACCTGTTCGTGGCGGGCTTCATCGGATCCCCCTCGATGAACTTCCTGCCAGCCACCTTGGAGGGCGACGTCCTGAAGACGCCGATTGGCGACATCCCGGTCACCGAGGACAAGGCACGCGCCGCCGCGGGCAAAAAGGTAGTGCTGGTGGGCCTGCGGCCGGAGTTCTTCGAGGATGCTTCGCTGGTGGAGGAGCATAAAAAGGACCTGGGGTCCTCGTTTATGGCCGAGCTGACCCACACCGAGTGGCTCGGCAACGAACAGTACGGCTACATCAACTTTGACCCGGATCCGGAGGTCCGCGAGCTGCTCAATTCGCTGGCTGCGGAGATGGACGCCGACGAGTTGCGGCCGCAGATCGTGGTCACCCTGGACGCGGCCAGCCGGATCCGTGGCGGGCGCTCGGCTGAATTGTGGCTGGACACCCGCAAGATGCACCTGTTCGACCCCGAGACCGGCGACAACCTGACGCGTGACGCCGAAGCCGGGGCCGCGCTGACCCAAGAGGCCAACACCGCCCGGGCCGAAGAAATCAGCGAAGCCCGCGAGCGTGAGGCCTCCACGGCCGGGCAGCCGGTCTGAATTCCGGCTGGCCGCTGACCTGGGGTAAACTCGGTTTCGTTGTTTGACCGGGTCCGGCTTCATCGCCGGATCCTGTGCGGGCGTAGCTCAATGGTAGAGCGCTAGCTTCCCAAGCTCGATACGCGGGTTCGATTCCCGTCGCCCGCTCCACTCGCACCGCGCACCCCGGCCCATCGGCCGGGGTGCATTTCTTTTCCTCTGCCGGGGCCGCTGGGTGGTGCTACTCGATGTCCTCGTCGGGTACGAAGCCGGATCGGTCCACGGCGCGGTGGTAGCGCATGCCGGTGGCGCCACCCAGCAGTGCCCCGGCCAGGCTGGCCAGCAGCACTATTGCCAGCGCGATCAGGCCCGGGAAAGTTAGCTCTTGGACGGGGCGCTCAACGACCGGCACGGGCGCCGGCCCGGTCAGCACGCCCAAACCGCCGGCGGCCAGACCGATCAGTCCCGCAAGAACAGACATCACGATGCCCCACAGCCATACCGCCAGGCCCTGCCTGACGCCGTCGAACCGTGCCATCCGTCCTGCCACGTAGCCGCCGCCGAAATACGCCAGCAAGACGATGACCGCCAGGGTTATCCCTGCGGTGATGGCTGCCGCACCGCTGCTTTGGGTGATGTTGTCCATCCAGCCGCGCACTTCGGCCGCAGTGGCCATCCCGAAGGCCGCGGCAACGCCCACCACCACCGAGGTGATCAGCACAACCAGTCCCGCTGCCGTCAACCAGCCAAAAAACGCCGACCCCAGTCTCACCCCGCCGTAGGCATTGTGTTCCCGCAGGTACAGCGACTCCGCGTCGAGGGCGGCCTCGGGTCGGTACGCGCTGGTGTCGCTATAGTTCCGTTCGGCTGCTATTGCCCCGTTCGGGCTGCCGGCATCCGGGTCCATGCTGTCTGCGGTGAACCGGCGGTCGAAGACTGCGGTCTGTTGCTGGTCCGGGCTCGCAACAGACGTCGCCTGCGTGGGCGCAGGTGCCGGTGGTGTCGCTGCGGGCATGGCCTGGGTGGGCGGTGCCGACGCCTCCATCGGCGCTGGTCCGGGTTCTTGAGGTTCCCCCGAACCTGCCGGAGCGTCGGCTCCCGGCCGGGGACCACCGTCGTCGTACCGATCTCTGCCGATCTCCGAACTCATGATGCCTCCTGCTTCGACGGATCACATCGCTGCTTTCTGGTGGCTTTACCCTAGTCTCGGGGCCACCGGCAAACCAGAACCAGATGCGTTTCATCGGCGGCCGGAGGGAGACTAAACTTGAACCCGATGATGCGCAAAATGTTCAAGTCCAAGATCCACCGTGCGACGGTGACGCACGCCGATCTGCATTACGTCGGGTCCGTGACCGTGGACCTCGACCTGCTGGACGCCGCCGACATCCTGCCCGGCGAACTGGTGTCCATTGTGGATGTCACCAACGGGTCCCGGCTGGAGACCTACACCATCGCAGGTGAACGCGGTTCGGGCGTCGTCGGCATCAACGGCGCCGCCGCGCACCTGATGCATCAAGGCGATCTGGTCATCCTGATCACCTATGCCGACATGACCGACGAAGAGGCGCGGTCCTTCGTTCCTTCCGTGGTGCATGTGGACGCGGACAACAAGATCGTTGAGCTGGGCTCCGACCCCGCCGAGTCCGTGAACGAAGGGCTGATGCGGCCGCCCTACGCGGTTAAGTAGCTTCCCCGGTCCCAGCCGGCAGGGACCCCAGCCGGCAGTCCGTTCAGCACCGGTGGAACCGCTGGTGCAACCCGCGGACTTCGTCCGCCAACTCGGCGGACGGCCCGCCCACCTCGATCCCCGGCGCCACTGTCTGGATCGGCAACGCGGCCACCGGCGCCGGGCCTATGCCCCATTCCGCCAGCCACCGGCCCAGCTGTTCCGACGACGCAGCGTAGACGATCCGCCCCAGCCCCACCCAAGCATGCGCGGCCGAACACATCGGGCAGTGCTCCCCCGAGGTGTAAACGGTCGCCCTCCGCCGTTCCTCGGGTGGAATGTTGCCCGCCGCCCAGCGGGCGATCTCGAACTCCGGGTGCCGGGTCTGGTCCCCGTCCTTGACCCGGTTGCGGTCCTCGAACACCACGCCGCCGTGCGCATCTACCAGTACCGAGCCGAACGGTTCGTCGCCGTCATCCAGGGCTTCACGAGCCAGTTCCACGCAGCGGCGCAGATGCCTGAGGTCCTCCGGTGCCAGTTCCATGCGCTGATTATGGCAGAGACCGGCGCGGCCGGGTCTATGGCTAACAACCCGCGTGGTCTACGCTGCTGCCATGGTGCGGACTCCGGCAGAACATGTGGAAGCTATCCGGCAGGGTTACAGCTTTGACGGGGCAGCCATCCATCTGGGCGCGGCGCTGGTGGACGGCCAGGTGCATCCGGAGGCGGCCGTACGGCTGCCGCTGTCCATGATGAACCGGCACGGCTTGATCTCCGGTGCCACCGGCACCGGCAAGACGATCACGCTCCAGGTCATTGCCGAGCAGCTCTCCGCGCACGGCGTCCCGGTGTTTCTGGCGGACATCAAGGGCGACCTGACCGGACTCTCCACCCCGTCGGCCGGCAGCACCAAACTCGCCGAGCGGACGGCAAGCGTCGGGCAGGACTGGAAGTCGTCCGCCTACCCGGTGGAGTACTTTTCGCTGGGCGGTGACGGCACCGGTGTCCCGGTCCGCGCGCGGATTTCCGACTTCGGCCCGCTGCTGCTGTCCCGGGTGATGGAACTGAACGAGACGCAGGAATCGAGCCTGCAGCTGGTCTTCTACTACGCGGACAAGAACGACCTGGAGCTTTACAACCTGGCCGACCTGCGTGCCGTGATCCAGTTCCTGGTCTCCGACGACGGCAAAGAGGCCCTGGAGAACCTGGGCGGACTGTCCAAAGCCACCGCCGGAGTCATCCTGCGTGAGCTGGTGTCCCTGGAGGCCCAGGGCATGGACACGTTCTTCGGTGAGACGGAGTTCGACACCGCCGAGCTGCTGCGTACCGCCGGTGACGGCCGCGGCATCATCTCCTGCCTGGAGCTGTCCTCGCTGCAACAGCGCCCGCTGCTGTTCTCCACCTTCATGATGTGGCTGATCGCCGACCTCTTTGCTGAATTGCCGGAGGTCGGGGACGCGGAACAACCCAAGCTGGTGTTCTTCCTGGACGAGGCGCATCTGCTGTTCCGCGACGCCTCCAAAGCGTTCCTGCAGTCGATCGCCACCACGGTGCGGCTCATCCGCTCCAAGGGCGTCGGCATCTTCTTTGTCACCCAAACACCACGCGATGTTCCGGCGGACGTGCTGGGCCAGCTGGCCAACCGCGTGCAGCACGCGCTCCGCGCCTTCACTCCCGAGGACGCCAAGGCGCTTAAGTCCACCGTCTCCACCTTCCCGGTCAGCGACTACGACCTGGAGGAAGTGCTGACCGGCGCGGGGATCGGCGAAGCGGTAGTGACCGTGATGAATGAGAAGGGCGCCCCGACGCCGGTGGCCTGGACCCGGCTCTGCTCCCCCGGCTCCACCATGGGCCCCTCCCCGGCTGCCACCGTGCAAGCCATCGTGGACGGGTCGTCGCTGCTGCCGGTCTACGGGCCGGTGGTGGACAGCCGCTCGGCGTTCGAGAAACTCAGCGGCGCCCCGGTGCCGGCCGGCACGATGGCGGACGGACCGCCGCCGCAGCCAACCACCCCCCAGACCCCGGCAGACATCGACGCCGAGGCCCGCCGGATTGAGGAAACCATCCTCGGCCGGCCGTCTACGCGTCCGGCCGGACCCACCTCGACGTCACCGGACAGCCGGGAACCCACGCCTGCCCCGGTGCCGGACAGCGCACCACCGAGGCAGTCCGGCCCGGCCAGCGTGCCTTCGTCCCGGACTAAATCTTCGCCGCAGGGCAGCGCCAACAACGACGACCTGAAGGATTTCGCGCTGCAAACCGCCTCGGTGCTGGGGCGCGAACTGATGCGCGGCCTGTTCGGGACCAGGCGGCGCCGCCGACGTTGATAGGGGGCGCGCCGCCGTCTTCGGCGCTGAAGGGGGCCAACAGCCGCCGCCGGCGCAGTAACCTGAATCATGCCGATCCCGGCAACCGTCCCGCCAGCGGGTAACGTAGGGTTGGTGGGAAATTCAAAAGTACTGAGGACCGTAGCCACGTGGCTGCTGTGCTTGATGCTTGCCGTGGCCGCTGCCGCGCTGACTATTGTGCTGGTCAATGCGTTCGTGTTCAGTCCGCAGCACCAGGTGAAGGCCTACTTCAACGCTCTGGAAGACGGCAACGGCGGGACCGCGCTTGGTCTGCTCCACGCCACCGTGCCCGACGCCAATGCCGCCATGCTCGACGGCGCCGCGCTCAAGGCCTCGGTGGACACGCTCGAAAACCTGGAAATCCAGGATCCGGTTCCGGCGGGCGACAACAGAGTGGACCAGCCGGTCAGCTACACGGTCGACGGCGTTGCCCACACCACCACCTTCACCCTGGAAAAGACGGGCACCACGTGGCTCTTCTTCAACCAGTGGTCCTTCGTGCCCAGCACACTGCCCACCATCAGCGTGGACGTGGTCAACGGCAACGAGGCCTCGCTGAACGGCACCAGGGTGGCCCTGCCGGAAGGCAAGAGTTCGTTCGCCGTGTTCTACCCCGGCAGCTTCGAAGCCCACTACGCCAGCGACTACTTCGCCGCACCGGTGGTCGAATCCGTGCTGACCGGCCCGCAGAACGCCCAGGATGCCCGGCTCTCGCTGGCAACGGAGGCCACGCCCAAGCTGGTCGACGACCTGAGCGGCCAGGTCAACGCCTTCCTGGACTCCTGTGCGGAGCAGCGCGTGCTGCAGCCCTCCGGTTGCCCGTTCAGCGCATCGATGGACCGGGTCCAGGACGACACCATCGACTGGTCGATCGAGGAGTATCCCGAGGTCAAGGTGGAGCCGTTCAAGGGCAGCTGGGTACTCAGTCCGCTGCGCGGGGTGGCGAAGCTGAACGTGGTGGAAATTGACCTGTTCACCGGCGCCTCCGTGGAACGCGAGCTGAAGCAGGATTTCGACTTCACCGGCCGGTTGTCCGTCAACGACGGACACGTCACCCTGACCCCCGTGGTGGAGTACTAAAACAACCCGCCCCATAAATGCCCACATGCCGGAGGCGGACAGGACTCCCTGTCCGCCTTCGGCATCTTTGTGCTGCGTGCCCGTTTAGTCCAGCCCGCGCAGGTCCAGCGTCAGGTCACCGGTTCCCGAGCCGATGACTACCGGGATGCCCCAGTCCTGCTGGTACAGGTGGCAGGCGGCGTGGTCCGGAATCTCGCCGCCGGGTTCGCCGTCGCACGCCGCCGCGCGGGCGGTGATGTGCAGGACGCCCTCGGTGACCTCGTCGGACAGCACCAGCTCCCGAAGCAGGCCCACCGAAGTACCGCCGCCGGAGACCAGCAAGTTCTCCGGCGAGGAGGAGATCTTCAACTGGGTGGGATCGCCCCAGCGGTCGTCCAGCTTCTGGCCCTTGGGTGCGGCGAAGCGGACGGTCAGCGCCAGCGGGCCGGCCGACACTTCGGTCTTGGGCCGCTGCGTCTGCGAGGCGCCCTCGTCCACGGTCAGCGCTTCCTTGGGGATGGGCAGCCGGATGAGCTGGTGCTTGTTCGCTTCGACCACCAGCAGCAGCGGCTCGCCGCCGTCCGCCACGGCCGTGGTGTCCAGCAGCACGTCGGACGGCTCGGCCAGGCCCCGCGCCAGCGTGGAGACGGTCTCCGTGGCCGGATCGTAGCGGCGCACGGCGCCGTTGTAGGTGTCCGCCACCGCCACCGAACCGTCGGGCAGGACCGCCACGCCCAGAGGATGCTGCAGCCGCGCCTCGGCGGCCGCGCCGTCGCGGAAGCCGAAGTCGAAGAGACCGGCGCCGATGGCGGTGGACACCTGTACCCGGTTTTCGCCGTTGACGTCCACGAAGGAGATCTTGCGCAGCGCCGACGTTTCCGAATCCGCAACCCAGATGTTGCCGGCCGCGTCACCGGCGAGCCCGGAGGACTGGGCGAACCAGGCCACGGTGGCGTCGCCGTCCTGCAGGCCCTCCAGCCCGGTTCCGGCCAGGATGGCCACCTTGCCGGAGACCGGGTCCAGGGTGAAGATCTGGTGCACGCCGGCCATGGCGATCACCACGGCGTCCAGCTGTGTGGACCAGTAGACATCCCACGGCGAGCTGAGCGAGACAGCCAGCGGATCGGCGGCGAACTGTGCCCAGTTGGACGCGATCGCTTCGGCAAGCTCCTCTTCCAGCGCCGCGCCGGAGGGGGCTTCGTCCGCGACAGATCCGGGACCCGCTTGCTCCATTCCCGGAGCAGTGCGCTGGGTGTTGGCATCGAGCAGGCGCTGCACGCCGTTGCCTGCCACGGTGGTGACCTCTCCGGTGGCCAGCGACAGCCCGCGCAGCCGGTGGTTCACCGAGTCTGCAATCACCACGTCGTAGCCGGCCTGGCTGCGGACCTCTTCGGGCAGCAGGGCCAGACCCTGGGGTTCATTGAACTTGGCCTCGCCGGCGGCTCTGTCCTGCCAGCCCTTCTCGCCCGAGCCGTAGGTGGCGAGCACCGTGGACAGGTCGGCAGCCAGCTCCACCAGCCGGTGGTGTCCGGTGTCGGTGACCAGGAAGGAGCCGCCCTCGGACCCGACGCCGTCCGGCAGCGGGATGACCTTGCCCGGGAAGCGCAGGTCCCCGGCGGTGGACTCCGCGGGAACGTAGGGGCCGTCGCCGCGGTGCAGCGTGCCCTTGGCTTCATGCTCGGCTACCAGTTCCTTCACCAATGACTCCAGGCCGCCGGCGTGCCCCTCACCGGAGAGGTGCGCCACAATGTAGCCCTCGGGGTCGACGACCACCAGCGTCGGCCACGCCCGGGCGGCGTAGGCCTGCCACGTATCCAGCTCCGGGTCGTCCAGCACCGGATGCTGGATCTCGTAGCGCTCAACGGCCGCGGCCAACGCCACCGGGTCCGCTTCGTGCTCAAACTTGGGCGAATGCACGCCGACCGTGACGAGCACGTCCTTGTACTTCGCTTCCAGCGGCCGCAGTTCGTCCAGCACGTGCAGGCAGTTGATGCAGCAGAACGTCCAGAAATCGAGCAACACTATCTTGCCGCGCAGGTCTTCCAATCCCAGCTGCTTGCCGCCGGTGTTGAGCCAGTTGCGGCCCACGAGGTCGGAACCACGGACCCGGTAGTTAGTGCGGATGGTCTCGGCTGCCTCAGTCATCTGGATTCTCCTTGGCTCCGGCCGGCGTTATCCGGGTCCGGAGCGGGCTCCTGCCCGTTGGTGGTTTTCGGTGCGTCTTGGTGGTCCCCGGACGCGCGGTGGCCTGCGGCCGGCCTGACGGCCCCGGGCGGGACCATGCGTTCGTCCTGCCGGGCCATCTTGGCAAACATATCGTTATAAGCCGCCAGTTCGGCGTCGTTATTCCTTTCGGCTGAACGATCTTTACGCTTTGTTTCCCGGGCGTCTGAGCGCGACCACATGATCGCCACCCCGACGGCGACGCAGAGTGTGGGTATTTCGCCGACACCCCACATGATGGCTCCGCCGACTTGCTGATCGTCCATGGCCGAGAGCCCCCACTCGCGGCCCATGCTGCCGAACCAGGAGGCCTGGATCAGGGCCGTCGAGCTGGTCAGGGCCACGCCGAAGAAGGCGTGGAACGCCATGGTGGCGAAGAGGATCAACAACCGCATGGGATACGGGGCCCGCCGCGGCAGCGGGTCCTGGCCGATCATCGTCAGGATGAAGATATAGCCGGTCAAGAGGAAGTGCAGGTTCATCAGCTCGTGGCCGGTGTGTTCGTCCAAGGCAAACCGGAACAGCGGCGAGTAGTAGAAGATGATGATCGAGCCGGCAAAGTTCGCCGCGGCAAAGAGCGGGTGCGTGATGACCTGCGAGTATTTCGAATGCACCAGCCAGAGGATCCATTCGCGCAGGCCCTTGCTCCCGTCCCCGCGGGGCGGCAGCGCCTTCAGCGCCAGCGTGATCGGCGAGCCCAGGACCAGGAACAGCGGCACCACCATGGTCAGCGCCATGTGGTCGAGCATGTGCGCGCTGAAGAGCACCATCCCGTACACGGCCGGGGCGCCGGAGGTGACATAGGTGAGCGCCAGCAAGCCCACAATCCAGCTGACGGTCCTCGCCACCGGCCAGCGGTCGCCGCGGCGGTGCAGCCTGACGGCGGCCACCAGGTACGCAATGCCGGCCACCAGGGCGAAGGTGACCCACAACCAGTCCCAGCGCCAGACGGTCAACCAACTGCCGCTGACAAGTTCCGGCGGCAGGTCGTAACCGGTCAGGATGCGTGCCGGGGACGCGTCCACCGGCAACTCTTCCGGCGTGGGCGGCGCCGTGCGCGCCAGCGCCGTGGCGATCCCGAACACGGCCGCCATGACCAGCAGCTCCACCGTGATGAGCTGCCACAGGACCCGCTTGCCGGACTTGGTGCCCAGCTCCGGAATGATCCACTGCCGGTGCATGAAGCCGATCGCACCCAGCAGCAGCGTGGCCAGGGCCTTGATCACCACCAGCACGCCATAGGGGCTGGAGAGCTGGTCCAGCGAGGTGATCCGGATCGACGCGTTGATGATGCCGGAGAAGAAGACCAGGAAGAAGCTGATCAGCGCGAGCGAGGAATAGCGGCGCAGCACCTGGCCGGTGATGTCCTTGGTGCCCAGCGTCCCGGAGATGACCGCGAGCACAATGATGCCGCCCACCCAGAGGCAGGCGCCCAGCAGGTGCAGGCCGATGGAGTTGACGGCTCCGTAGTGGTCGTCGCCGCCGGCGGAGTGCCCGATCAGGGCCATCGGCAGCAGTCCGCCGACAGTGGCCAGCGCCAGCGTCATGCCCAGCCCCGGCAGCGAGCGGATGCCCAAGATGAGCGTGGCGACGATGGCGGCCACGATGGTGATGGTCAGCCACGCCTGGCCGGTGCCGATATCCGTCATAAATCCCACGAATCCGGCGGTGTAGCTGGCATCCCCGCTGACCGGCAGGCCGGCGATGTCGGAGAAGCTGAAGACCAGCACGGCCATCGCGGCCAGCGTCCAGACGACCGCCGCGATGGCGGCCAGCCTCAGCGCCGCCGTGAACGCCGGGTGCTCGGGTCCCTCCTCGCCTTTGCCCGGCCTGCGGTTGGGCCGCAGCTGCTTGGGCAGGATCCCGACGGCGAACAGCAGCGAAGCGATGACCACGGACAGTGCCGTGTTGTTGGCCGCCTTGGCCACTGGCAGTGCCCAGCGGGTCAGGGCGCCGGGATCGGACAGCTGCCGGGCGGCGGCAGCCCCGGAATAGAGCAGGGCGGCAACCAGCGCCAGGACCAGGACAACGGCTCCGGCCAGGACCCATCCCCTGCCGATCCCGTCGGCGGTAATCGCCGCGGGACGTTGCTTAACCGGTGGAGCCAATCGCTCAGCCACGAGCGTCCGTGCCTCCGCCACGCTTGCTGATCACAAACGCAGCCAGCCCCGCGGCGATGGCCAGCGCGCCGGCGCCCAGCGCGACGAAGAGTCCGAGGTTGCTGGGGCCCTCCTCTTGTCCGGCGGCCTCGGAGGTGCTGCCGGCGGCAGAGGACGCTGCGGGGCTCGCTGCCGCTACGGTGAACTTCAGCGTGCCCTCGATCGGGTGGCCGTCGCTGGAAACCACGCGCCAGCCCAGCTGGTAGTCGCCGTCCGGCATGCCGTCCCGCAGCGGAATACTGACCTGGCTGCCGCTCAGCACCGGCGCACCGGCAGCCCAATCGGTCCCCTCGCCGTCCAGCACCTGGGTAGTGGCGCCGATGTCCATCACGTTGGCGCTGAACTTGAGCGAGACCTCCGTCGGCGGGGTGTCCAGGACGGCACCGTTCTCAGGCGTCGAACTGATTAGTTCGTCGTGGGCGGCGGCGGGGCGTGCCAACGCCAGCGCCAGCGCCAACCAGAGCAGCATGGCCATCAGGGCAGCCGCGAGCAGCCGACGGGCCATCGCTTGCCGGGCGGCACGGAGGCCTTCCTCCTGGCGACGCCGGGAGACCGAAGACCCGTCTGTACTGATACGCACAGGGGCAGGAATGTTCAGAGGGTGGTTCATCACGTTCTTTCGTCAAGGGATGCGCAGTGCGCGGGTCAGAAAGCGTGACGCAACGGCGGGCCCCGGTGCCGCATGGACAGAAGCGGGATGCCGAGGGCTGCGAGTGGCTGGATCAGCAGTTCCACCGGGGCGGCCAGCCGTGCCCGAGGCATCGGGCGCCAGCTGCCCAGCCTGCGCGGCTCGGCCAGGGCCACCGTTCCGGCCAGCGCAGCCGCAGCATGCTCGCCTCGGCGCAACAGCAGCACGGTGGCGGCGGCCGCAGCCAGATGGGCCGCCACCATGGCAGGAGTTGCCGCGGTTGCCGCGTGAGGGGACACATCGGGGACCAGCGATCCGGCCGGCAGCAGCGCGAGGTGATGGCCCGCATGGCCGACCGTCCCCGGGGTATCCGCCGGTGCAGCGTGGCCCAACTGGAAGAGCAGGTGGTAGATCGCTTGGCTGATTCCCACCGCGGCCAGCAGGCGTGCCCAGGACAGCGACTTGCCGGCCAAACCGACGCAGACCAGCCCGGCAAGGGCATACGCCAGAAGCCACACGGTCGGCGCGGGGACGTGCCCGCCGCCAACCAAGTGCGAGAGCGAGGCGAGGGAAGTGGCAACGGCAGCGCCCAGCCAACCGCGCAGCAGCCGGCCTTTCCGCTGAACCATGCCCCTCAGTCCTCCGTCCTGATCAGTCATCGGATGCGGCGCAATGCGGCGCACACCCGGCCCCTATTTTACCGCCCGTAGAAGCCAACGGGTTAAACAGCAGGACCGCCACCGGTTGCCGGTGACGGTCCTGCGGAAGTAAGGGTGTGGACTACTTCTTGGAGACAGCAGCCTTCAGCTTGGAACCAGCGGTCAGCTTGACGCTGTGGCCTGCCGGGATCTGGATGGATTCGCCGGTCTGCGGGTTGCGGCCGGTGCGGGCAGCACGGTCGGTGCGCTCGACTGCGAGCCAGCCCGGGATGGTGATCTTCTCGCCCTTGGAGACGGAGGTTGCGAAGATGTCGAAGACAGCGTCCAGGACACCGTTCACTGCGGTCTGGCTGGTGCCAGCCTTCTCTGCAACAGCTGCAACAAGTTCACTGCGGTTGATAGCCAATTTTTGTCCTCCTGGACTGCTTTGGTTTGGTCAGAGCCTCCGCGGCTGCGGAAAGCTACTGTGCGAAAACTTACCAGCTTGGCCACCCAGATCCGGCAAAATCCGCGGATTCTGGCGGAATTTTTAGCGAAATACCCGGAATTTGAGCCGATTTTGCCTCCGGAGACCCGCTTTTTCCGCCCAGAGCATATGATGTGCGTGCTCGGCGCGCCGCTCGCATGGCGCCGTTCCCCCCGCAGCCGCGGGCGTCGCCGTCGTGATGTGAGCTCCTCTGAGGATGTTCCCGGGAGCCGCGAGGGTGCTCCGAAAACGGGCTCAGGGCATGAAAAAGGGCGGCGGCCCCGGACTGGGACCGCCGCCCTTCAAGCAGCTTCATGCTGAAGCCAACAGGTTTTTACCAGCTGGACTTCTTGATGCCCGGCAGTTCGCCGTTGTGCGCCATGGTACGGAAGCGCACGCGGGAGATGCCGAACTTCTGGAGCGTGCCGCGGGGGCGGCCGTCGATCTGGTCGCGGTTGCGGACGCGGACCGGAGAAGCGTTGCGGGGCAGCTTCTGCAGGCCCAGGCGGGCCTCTTCGCGGGCCTCGTCGGTCGCGTTGGCGTCGACCAGGGTCTTCTTCAGCTCGGCACGCTTCGCGGCGTAACGCTCGACAACGACCTTGCGCTGCTCATTGCGAGCAATCTTGGACTTCTTGGCCATGTTTAGCGCTCCTCTCGGAATTCGACGTGCTTGCGGATGACCGGGTCGTACTTCTTCAGGACAATGCGGTCCGGGTCGTTACGACGGTTCTTCCGGGTCACGTAGGTGAAGCCGGTGCCAGCGGTGGACTTCAGCTTGATGATGGGACGTACGTCCTTGTCCTTTGCCACTAGAGCTTCACACCCTTCGCGAGGAGCTCGGTGACGACTGCGTCAATGCCGCGGACGTCAATGGTCTTGATGCCGCGGGCCGAAACCTGCAGCGTGACATTGCGGCGCAGGGACGGAACCCAGTAGCGCTTCTTCTGAATATTCGGGTCGAACCGGCGCTTGTTGCGGCGGTGCGAGTGCGAAATGCTGTGGCCAAAGCCGGGCTCGGCTCCGGTCACCTGGCAGTGTGCTGCCATGATCTCTCCTCCAGTTGTAGTAAATATGACGGACCTGACGCAGAGACGAAGTAAAGCGGCCTGCGAATCTGCGTGTAAGAGCGCCCGCCACCAGTTGTGACACCGTTATTACTGCGACTTTCCGGAGGTGAACCTGGCGGGGTGAGATCCAGCCGAAGTGCCTCGCCGCGGGGAAGACGGTGAAGTCAGGTGCAAACAAACCACTTCTTCCCGGGGGAAGAACGGCCTATCCGCGATCCTTATTTCTAGGTAAACACGGACGCCACGCAATGCCCGCACCGCCCTACCTTGGCAAGGGGGTGCCGATACTGCGTGACTTAACGCCTTCCCATCTTAGGGGCAGCAGCCGTTTGGATCAAACCAACGACGGCGGCGGCCCCCTCGGCGGCGAATGCGCCCCTCAGGCGTTCAGTCGGGGCTCGCGCAGCACCCAACTGCCGGGCTCCAACTGCTGCACAATCTTCTTGCCGATCCGCTCCAGGTCCTGCACGTCCCTGCGGTCCAAGCCATCGAAAACCGCCTGGCGGACGGCTTCGACATGCCCCGGCGCCAGGGACTGGATCGCTTCCATCCCCGCCTCCGTGAGCAACGCCATGGTGACCCGGGCGTCATCCGCGCACTGGGCCCGCTCGACCCAGCCGCGGCCCTGGAGTTTCTTCACCACGTGCGACAGCCTGGAGAGCGAGGAATAGGTCCGAGAGGCCAACTCACTCATCGGCAGCGAGCGGTCCGGCGCCTCGGACAGCATGGCCAGGACATGGTAATCAAACAGCGTCAGCTTGCCTTCGCGGTACAGCGGGGCGTCGAGCGTGCCGGGCAGCAGGGTGGACACCGCCAGCAAAGCCAGCCAGGCCTGGCGTTCTTCGGGATCGAGCCAGCGTGCAGAAGTCATGCCTCCATTCTGCCACAAAACTTGATCCTTCAACTGTTAGGCAGAAGGAGAGCCGGCAGGATGCGCCTGCCGGCTCTCCTCATTACACGAGGGCGTCCGGGTTCCTGGGTCAGACCCGGGCGGGCTCCTTGGCCCCGCGTCCGTCCGGCCCCATGCCCGGTTCCGGAATCCGCTCCAGCGGCATGTGCTCCGGACCGAGCAGCGGGTTTCCGTCCTGCCCCGCGACCAGCTCGCGCGCCTCGGCCTGGCTATCCACCGACGGCATCGAGCCCGGCATCGGACGGCAGGAGCTTTCCGGCATCCGCCAGATGGCCACCAGGCCCAGCAAGGACATGGCCACCAGGTAGTACGCCGGCATCAGCGTGTTCCCGGTGGCGTCGATCAGCGCCTGGGTGATCAGCGGGGTGGTGCCACCGAAGATCGCCACCGCAAAGTTGTAGGCAATGCCCATCGAGCCATAGCGGCTGGCGGTGGGGAACATGGCCGGCAGCGCCGACGCGAGGATGGAAACGTAGAAGGCGGTGGCGCAGCCCAGGATCGCCAGGCCCAGCAGGGTGGCCCAGATTTCCCCAATGCCAATCAACATGAAAGCGGGAACGCCGAGCACCAAGGTAATGGCGGAACCGGTCATCAGCACCGGGCGGCGGCCGACCTTGTCCGAGAGCTTCCCGGCGAACGGAATGGCGGCCGAGAGCAGCACCAGGACAGGGATCGTGAGCAGCGTCCCCTGGAACGCGTCGTAGCCCATGGTGTCCTGCAGGTACGTGGGCATGTAGGAGGTCAAGGTGTAGCCCACCGTGTTGGCGGCGGCCACCACCAGCATGGCCAGCAGGATCGGGCGCCAGGATCCGGTGATGATCTGGCGGTAGCTCTTGGGCCCCTCCGCGACGGCTGCCTTGGTCTTGTCTTCCTGCGCATCCTGGGCAGCCTGGAATGCCGGCGACTCTTCGATCTTCAGCCGGAAGTACAGCCCCACCAGTCCCAGCGGCCCGGCCAGCAGGAACGGCAGCCGCCAACCCCACTCCAGCATGGCGTCGCTTCCCAGCAGGATCTGCAACCCGGACACCACTCCGGCACCGAGGGCGAAGCCCAGATAGCTGCCGGTGTCCAGCAGGCTGGCCAGGAAGCCGCGGCGCTTGTCCGGGGCGTATTCGCTCACGAACGTGGTGGCGCCGGCGTATTCGCCGCCGGTGGAGAAGCCCTGCACCAGGCGGCACAGCACGAGCAGCACGGTGGCCCATCCGCCCACGGCCAGGTACGTCGGCAGCAGGCCGATGGCGAAGGTGGAGGCAGCCATCGCGATCATGGTCAGCGCCAACGTCTTCTGCCGGCCGATGCGGTCGCCCAGGCGGCCGAAATACAACCCGCCGAGCGGCCGGACTACGAAACTGGCCGCAAAGACGGCCAGGCTGCCCAGCAGTCCGTCGCCCTCCTGGCCACCGGCGAAGAACAGCTGGCCCATGGTGACGGCCAAGTAGCCGTAGATGCCGAAGTCGAACCATTCCATGCCGTTGCCGACCACCGTGCCGCCGACGGCTCGGCGCAGCATCGGCCGCTGGACAACGGTGACATCGTCCACGCGCAGTCGCCGGCGGCGTAGTCGGGGCAGTCGTGCGGCGGATTTGGCCGGGTTTTTCCCGGCAGGGAAATCTGGCGCTTTTTCTCGCGCGGCGGGCGGATTGTCCTTCAGCATTTGGGCTTCTCTCATAGAGGTCATTTGCTTGTGACGCGTCTTACGCCCCGCGCATTCCGGCCCGGGGCAGGCCCAAGACGTTACCGGCTGCGACCTCCTAGGTCCCAGCCGGGACCTCGAAAAACGCGCCCCGAAGGCAGCGATTGAGCCCCCTTCGACTCCCATGGGCGGACCTCGAAAAGGTGATCCCGGCAATCGCCGTTTTCCCGCAAGATTCCGCGCGAATCTCGGCAGGCGCCCGGCTCCGTTTCACACTGGCTGCTGAAGACGGCAGCACACGAATTTTGTGAAATGCGCCACCGGGTGCCCGAATCGGGCCTTAAACCACCCCGGTGCCGCCCAGCCAGGTGCCGATCAGCAGCGTGGCCACGAGTGCAAGTGCGCCGCCGATCACCACTCGGCAAGCCGCCCGGAAGACCTTGGCGCCGCCCAGCCAGGCGCCGGTCGCCCCGGTGGCGGCCAAGGCCACCAGAACAGCGGCGAAGGTGATCGGGATCCGCAGCTCGGCCGGCGGCAGCAGCATGGCCAGCATGGGCAAGGCAGCACCGAGGAGGAAGGCTATTGCGGAGGCGAAGGCTGCATGCCACGGGCTGACCAGGTCGTCATCCTGCATGTTCAGCTCCGCGTGCAGATGGGCTGCCAGCGCATCGTGGGCGGTCAGCTCCTTGGCCACCTGCATTGCCGTCCCCGGCGTCAACCCGCGGTCTTGGTAGAGCGCGGCCAGTTCGGCAAGCTCTTCCTCCGGCTGTTCCTGCAGTTCCCGTTTTTCCTTGGCAATCAGCGCTTTCTGGCTGTCACTGGAACTGGAAACGGAGACATACTCGCCCAAGGCCATGGAGATGGCGCCGCCGATCACCGCGGCAAGGCCTGCCGTCAGCAGGGCCCCGAAGTCACTGGTGGCGCCCGCGACGCCCACCATGAGCGCGGCAACGGAAACAATTCCGTCGTTTGCGCCGAGAACACCGGCGCGCAGCCAATTCAGGCGGGCGGCGAGACCGACGACGTCGTGCGGTTCATCGTCGTGGAACTCGGGTTGGTCCGCTGGCTGGATCCGGGCATCTGCGTCCATGGTCCAAGCCAAGCACTCCTGGCGCCAAGCTTCCAGACAGGACAGCCAACCCTCAGCAGCGGGCCGCGCATTTTGCCCTGTCCGCCCTTTGTTCAGGCGGTGGCGTGCAGCCCGGTCAACTGGGCGTACTTTGGCGTGAGCGAATCGCCGGAGGAGGTGCCCCGCAGCCGCCGCCCGATCCACGGGCCCAGGTAATCGCGCGCCCAGCGGACGTTGGCCACCATGGCAGCGCGGCGGGAGAGCACCGCCAGGTCCGGCAGCATCGGCAGATCGATCACGTCCTCCGCCTGCAGCAGTTCCAGCACCTTCTTGGCCATCAAGGTGTGGCCCGCGGTGGACATGTGCAGCCGGTCGGCGTCCCAGTAGCGCCAGTCGCGGAATTCGCGCATCCGCCAGTAGTCAACGATTTTCGCTCCGTGCAGGTCGGCAATCTCCCGCACCCATTCGTTGTAGATCGCCGTGCGCCCCCTGGTCTTGCCGAAGACCGCCGAGGCGACGCTGTCAAAGCCGGTGAACAGCACGACGTCGGCGCCGGTGGCAGCCAACTTGGCCACGCCGGCCTCGTAGCCGGCCATCAGGGCGTCGATGTCCACCCGCGGCCGCAGGATGTCATTGCCTCCGGCGTAGAGGGTGACCATGGTCGGCTTGAGCGCGACGGCGGCGTCGACCTGTTCGTCCAGCACCTGGGCAATCTTCTTGCCCCGGATGGCAAGGTTGGCGTAGCCCCAGCCGGAGTCGGCCAGCATGAGCTGCTCGGCCACCCGGTCCGCCCAGCCGCGCACGCCGTTGGGCAAAGTGGGGTCGTAGTCCCCCACCCCTTCGGTGAACGAATCCCCCAGGGACACAAAACGCTTCGTGAATGTCACCGGAACAGATTAACAAAGAACTGCCCCGGCCGCGGCCCGTCAGCTGCCGCTGCGCGGGGCGTACATGATCACTGCGACGCCGGCGAGCGCGATTCCGGCGCCGATGTAATCCCAGCGGTCCGGCTGGAAGCCGTCCAGCAGCATGGCCCAGGCCAGCGATCCCGCGATGAACACGCCGCCGTACGCGGCCAGCACCCGGCCGAAGTTGGCATCCGGCTGCAGCGCGGCAATGAAACCGTACAGGCCCAGTGCCATCACGCCCAGGCCCGCAAACCACCAGGCACGGTCCTCGCGCACGGCCTGCCACACCAGCCACGCGCCGCCGATCTCGGCAACGGCGGCCAGGATAAACAGGATGGCGGATTTAGCGAACGTCATGCAGCCATTGTCCCAAGCCGCCGGCCGGCCCGGCGCGTCAGTTGCCGGTCAGCTCCCGGATGGCTTCTTCGAAGATCCCGTGGTGCCGTTCAACGTCGGCGCTGGTGGTCTGCGGGCACATCAGGGCCATGTTGTGGAACGGGGTGAGCAGGATGCCGCGGTTGGCCAGATACAGGTGCAGGAAGTCTTCCAGCGCAGCGTCGTGGCTGGCCGCCGAATCGGTGCCGTTCCGCGGTGCCGGGCTGGCAAACCGGTACTCTGCACGCGCGCCCAGTTGAGACACCGACCAGGGCAGCGAATAGGCGTCGATTACTCGCTGCACGCCGGCGGCGAACTCCGTGGCCCGGCCGATCATCGATTCAAAGGCCTGGTCCGTCAAGACGTGTTCCAGCGTGGCCCGCATGGCCGCCACGGACAGCGGGTTTCCGGCCAGCGTGCCGCCGACGCCGCCCATGTCCACCAGGTCCAAGTCGGTCCGGCCCAGGGCCCGCTCGGCCAGTTCGGCACTGAGCCCGTAAGCGCCGCACGGAATGCCGCCGCCAATCGATTTCCCGATCACCACGATGTCCGGTTCAAGTTCCCACGCCGCCGTTGCCCCGCCGGGACCGGCGGAGAAGGTGTGCGTCTCGTCGATGATCAGCAGCGTCCCGTGCCGGCGGGTCAGCTCCCGCACACCCTGCAGGTAGCCCGGTTCGGGCAGCACGATGCCGATGTTGGTCAGTGCCGGCTCCATCAGCACCGCCGCCACGTCGCCGCAGGCCAGCTGCCGTTCCAGCGCGGCGAGATCGTTGAACTCCGCCACCCTGCTGGTCTCCGTGACATCCACGGGCGCCCCGACATTGCCCGGCCGGCTCATCCCCTCGCCGTCGGAACCGGCCACGATCAGCGACTCGTCCACCGACCCGTGGTAGCAGTACGGATTGAACAGGATCTTGTCCCGGCCGGTCAGCGCGCGGACGAGCCGGATGGCCCAGCGGTTGGCATCCGTGGCTGTGAGCGAGAAGCTCCAACGTTCCACGCCGAACCGCCGCGCCAGCTCGGCCCCCACCCATTCTGCATCGGCCGTGGGCAGCATGGTGGCCAGTCCGCCGTCGTCGGCAACTCGCCGGATGATGGCGTCGACGGTGGGCTGCGGGGAATGGCCGGCCATCGCGCCGGTGTCCCCCAGCGCGAAATCGACGTACTCCAGCCCATCCACGTCCCACACCCGGCAGCCGCGGGCGCGCTCCAGGTAGATGGGGAAGCCGCCCGCCTTCTTGTTCATCCACGTCATCGGGACCTTGCCGAAGAGGTGGGCGGCGCCGTCGTACAGCGCCTTGGACTGCGGGTGCTTGGCTTCGAAGTCCTGCAGCTCGCGGTCGAACAGCTCGTCCAGCCGGTTCCGGTCGATCATGAAGTACTCCTAGCTACGGGGCGGCGGGGCGTCAGCGGGCGGCCAGCATCTTGCGGCGGCGGTGTGCCAGGATCTGACCGCCGATGACGATCAGCAGCGCGACGATGAACATCGCCGAGCCGATCACATTGGCTTGAGCCGGAATGCCGCGGGTGGCGGCCACGTAGATGAACTTCGGGAAGGTGTCCACGTTGCCGGAGTTGAAGTTGGTGACGATGAAATCGTCGAAACTGATCGCGAAGCTCAGCAGGCCGGCCGCCACGATTCCTGGCAGCAGCAGCGGGAAGGTCACCCGCCAGAACGCCTGCATCGGCGAGGCGTACAGGTCCGCCGCTGCCTCCTCCAGCTTCGGGTCAAGGCTGGCCACCCGGGCCTTGACCGTGACCACCACAAAGGAGATGCAGAAAACGGTGTGCGCAATGATGATGGTTCCCTTGCCCAGCTCCGCGCCCACATTCAGGAACTGCGCCAGCAGCGAAGCGCCGAGGACAACCTCCGGGGTTGCCAGCGGCAGGAAGATCAGCATGTTGGCGGTGGCATTGAACTTGAACCGGTAGCGGACCAGCCCAACGGCGATGGCCGTTCCAAGGACGACGGCGATCAGCGTCGCGGTGGCGCCGATCTGCAGGCTGTTGGCCAGCGCCGAGCAGACTTCCGGGGCGCCGCACGGGTTGCGCCAGTTGTCCCAGGTAAAGCCGCGCCACGTGAGGTTGGTGCGTCCGGCGTCGTTGAAGGAAAACACGAAGACATAGGCGATCGGGACCAGCAGGAAGACGAACGCGAGTCCGCCGATCACCGGGACCACCCAGCGGCCGAGAGAGTTTTTCACCGTGTCTTCCCCCTACAGCAGTTCTTTGGTGCCGAAGCGGCGGACGTAGATGAAGACCAGGGCGAGGATCGCCAGCATCAGCACGAAGGACAGCGCCGAGGCGCCGGGATAGTCGACCACCCGGAAGAACCTGGAGTCCACGACCTGGCCGATCATGGTGGTGTCCCGGTTGTTGCCCAACAGCGCGGCGTTGATGTAGTCGCCGGTAGCGGGAATGAACGTCAACAGCGTTCCGGCGATCACGCCGGGCATCGACAGCGGCAGCGTCACCGTCCGGAAAGTGGTGAAGCCGCTGGCATACAGATCATTGCCGGCCTCGATCAGGCGGATGTCCAGCCGTTCCAGGTTCGCGTAGATGGGCAGGGCCATGAACGGCAGGAAGTTGTAGGTCAGGCCGCAGACCACGGCAAAGGCGGTGGCGGTGAGCCGTCCGTCGTCGGGCAGCAAGGCGAACGTGCGGAGCACGGAAACCACCGGCCCCTCGTCGGCAAGGATCTGCTTCCAGGCCTGCGTGCGCAAGATGAAGCTGGTGAAGAACGGGGCGATGATCAGCACCAGCAGGATGCCGCGCAGCAACGCATGATTGCGCAGCCTGACAGCAATCAGGTAGGCCATCGGATAACCAATCGCCAGCGCCGCAGCCGTCGCGATCAGGGCGAAGCCGAAGGAACGCAGCAGCTCCGGCCAGTAGCTGCCCAGCATCCGCACGTAGTTGTTGAATTCCAGCGCCGGCACAAACTGGCCGATGTCCGCTCCCGGCGGCTTCGCATAGAGCGACGTGGCGAGCAGCGAAAACACGGGCAGCACAAAGAACAGCAGCAGGAACAAGAACCCCGGCAGGATCAGCCAGTACCCCATCCGCCCCCGGCGGCGCTCCGCCTTGAGCTCACCGCTGCCGCGCTCGCCGCCGCGCCGTTTGTCAGGCGCCGGTGCCGCCTCCTCCGTGGCCTGGACGCTCATCAGTCGTCAACCTCGGGCGCCCCGTACTGCGCGTCATCGGCGCCGTCCAGGCCGAAGGCATGCTCGGTGTCCCAACTGAGCACCACGCCGTCGCCCGGCTGGGCCAACTGCTGGCCGTGGTTCTGGCTGAAGACGCCCACGGTGCCGATTCCCGGCACCTCCACCAGGTAATCGGTACTGACCCCCGTGAACGAGGTGTCCAGCACCGTGCCGTGCAGGACGTTGGCCGCATCGGCAGGTGCGTCCTGCGGCCACATCATCCTCAGCTTTTCCGGCCGGATGCCGATCAGGGCCTTTCCCTGGTGTACGGTGGAGCGCTCCTTGAGCACGGCCAGTTTGTTCCCGTTGGCATTGACGACGACGGCGTCGCCGCGGTCCTCCACAATCTCGCCGGCGACCAGATTGGACTTGCCTAGGAAGTTCGCCACGAAGACGGTGCGCGGCAGTTCGTACAGTTCGCGCGGGGCACCCATCTGCTCCACCTTGCCGGCATTCATGACGGCCACGGTGTCCGCCATGGTCATGGCTTCCTCTTGGTCGTGGGTGACGTGCACAAAGGTCAGGCCGACCTCGGTTTGGATCTTCTTCAGTTCCACCTGCATCTGCCGGCGCAGCTTCATGTCCAGGGCACCCAGCGGCTCATCCAGCAACAGCACAGCGGGGTGGTTGACGATCGCGCGCGCCAAGGCCACCCGCTGCTGCTGTCCGCCGGAGAGCTGGGCCGGCCGGCGTGCGGCCAGGTGCGACAGCTCGACCAACTCCAGCGCCGCCTCCGCTTGTGCCCGGGCATCGCGGACCTTGCGCCGCCGGAGCCCGAAGGACACGTTGTCCAGCACGCTCATGTGCGGGAACAGTGCATAGTTCTGGAAAACCGTGTTGACCGGCCGCTGATGGGCGCCGGACCTGCTGATGTCCTTGCCGCCAATGCTGATGGTCCCGGAGGTGGGCTGTTCCAGACCCGCCACCATCCGAAGCGTGGTGGTCTTCCCGCAACCGGAGGGCCCCAGCAAGGCAAAGAACTTCCCTGCCGGGATGGTCAGGTCAAGATCCTCCACCGCCACGAAATCGCCGAACCGCTTGGTGATGGCTCCCAGTACCAGGTCCGCTCCGCTCTCCTCGCCGACGGCGTTGGCGTTCTCAGTCTGCAGGGGTGCTTGAGTCATCAGTTGCCAATCGTCTGCTGGAACCGGTCGCTGAAGTCGGTTTCCTCATCGGCTTCCAGGCTGCGGAACACGCTGACCCGGGCCAGGTCCTCCTCGGACGGGAAGATCAGCGGATTGTCCACGAGTTCCGGATCGATCTTCTCCATGGCCTCCTTGGCACCCTCCACCGGGCAGATGAAGTTGACATAGGCGGCGACGGTCGCTGCGTTCACCGGATCGTAGTAGTAGTCCATCAAGGCTTCGGCATTCTTCTTATGCGGCGATCCGATTGGCACCATCAGATTGTCCGACCACAGGGTGCCGCCGCCTTCCGGAATGGCGAACTCCCACTTGTCGCCTTCCTCGAAGTTCAACTGGGTGATGTCGCCGGACCAGCAGATCACTGCGAGGGCGTCGCCGGAAATCAGGTCTTCCTTGTAGGAGTTGCCCTTGACCTGCCGGATCTGGCCGCTGGAAATCTGCTTCTGCAGCACCTCCAGCGCGGCGTCGTACTCGTTCGCGCCCCAGGAGCCGGAGATGTCCACGCCGTTCTCCATCATCAGCAGGCCCATCGTGTCCCGCATTTCGTCCAGCACCTCCACGCGGCCCTTGAGCTCCGGTTTCCACAAGTCGGCAACGGTCTTCAGCCCGCCCGGAACGGCTTCCTTGTTCCAGGCGATGCCTGCGTAGCCGGACTGCCAGGTCAGCGAATTTTTCCGGCCTGGATCGAAGTCCACATCCTGGAGGGGCTTCAGCAGATTGGCCATGTTGGGGATGTTTGCGTGGTCCAGTTCCTGCGTATAACCCAGCCGGATCAGGCGCGCGGCCATCCAGTCGGTCAGCGTGACGATGTCCTGTCCGATGTCCTGTCCGGCAGCCAGCTGGCCCTGGACCTTGCCGAAGTAGGTGTCATTGCCGTCGATGTCCTCGGAGTACGAGGCCTTGATGCCGCTCTTCTGACTGAAGGCCTCGAGGGACGGGTACGTCTGGTTGGAATCGTCGTAGTCCAGGTACAGGGTCCAGTTGGCCCAGTTGACTGTCTTTTCCTGGTCCGAGAGGTCTTCCGCCGGCGTCAGTCCACCCGCAGCGCTGGTATTCGACGAGCTGCCGGTGCCGCCGGTGCCGCACGCGGCCAGCAGCCCGGCCAAGGTGAGTCCTCCGGCGCCCATGAGTACGTTGCGGCGGGACATCTGCGCGGCAATGAGGCTGCGCAGGCGTGGGTCTTCAGGTAGTCGTCTCGGCATCTGATGCTCCCCAGTCGTCGGAGTGGACCTCGGTGCGTTGATACTCCCAGACACCGGAGGGCCCGACAATAGTTTCAGTTGTAAATTTTTGGTTACACGACGGAATCCGAAGCGGATCACGCGCCTTGGTTTGCGATTGCTCCGACCCTGCCCGATGCACCCGCGAAGTATGCACCGCTGGACCGGACTGCCTGCAGCAGAAAAGGCCTGTGATCCGCTTCACATCAGATAGTAGCCGCAAGAAGTTCGTATTTCGATAGCTGCAGCTGCATATTTTTTCGAATCCACTACTTGCGCAAGCCGCAGACAACGGATTCAATAGCAAGCAATCCCGCCGATGGCGGAGATCCGTTTCACAGGAGGTGGATACGCTTGACCTTGCTCCCCGGTGCCGGGCACGGCCACAACGGCAACTCCCACAGCGCTGCGGTTGACGAGGTCTCCAAGGCTATCATCGAGCAATTGCAGGAGGACGGCCGCCGCTCTTACGCTGCCATCGGAAAGGCCATTGGCCTCTCCGAAGCGGCGGTGCGGCAGCGCGTGCAGAAGCTGACCGATGCCGGCATCGTGCAGATCGTTGCGGTGACCAACCCGCTGCAGTTGGGCTTCGCCCGGCAGGCCATGCTGGGCATCAAGACCGCCGCCGACCTGCTGGAGGTGTCGGACAAGATCGCCGCACTGGACCAGGTGGACTACTGCCTGGTCACCGCCGGGTCCTTCGACATTCTGGCCGAAGTCATTTGCGAAAACGACCAGGATTTGCTGCGGCTGGTCAACCAGATCCGCGGCATTCCCGGCGTCCTGAGCACTGAAACATTCATGTACCTCTCGCTGCGCAAGCAGGAATACAACTGGGGAACCCGATGACACAAACATCCGCATCGCCAAGCACCAGCATTCCGGGCCAAGGCACACCGGCCGGGACCACCACCGACGCCCCGATGCGCCGGACGTACACCACACCGATGGGAACGGACCGCCAGCAGGCTGCCCGGGACCATTTGTGGATGCACATGGCCCGGCATTCGCCGCTGGCCGCCGGCGGCAACGTCCCGGTGATCACCCGCGGCGAAGGCCACCTCATCTACGATGACCAGGGCCGCGAGTACATTGACGGCCTCGCCGGGCTCTTCGTGGTGCAGGTGGGCCACGGCCGCGAAGAACTGGCCCAGGCCGCCGCCCGCCAGGCCAAGGAACTGGCCTTCATGCCGCTATGGTCCTACGCCCACCCGGCCGCCATCGAACTGGCGGAGCGCCTTGCCCACCATGCCCCGGGCGACCTGAACCGTGTCTTCTTCACCACCGGCGGCGGCGAAGCGGTGGAATCGGCGTGGAAGCTGGCCAAGCAGTACTTCAAGCTGCAGGGCAAACCCAACAAGACCAAGGTGATCTCCCGTGCCGTCGCCTACCACGGCACTCCGCAGGGCGCGCTCTCCATCACCGGTATCCCGGATATGAAGGCGCCGTTCGAACCGCTGGTCCCCGGCGCCTTCCGCGTTCCCAACACCAATCAGTACCGCGCACCGGCCGGATTGGAAGACCCGAAGGCGTTCGGCCGCTGGGCTGCCGACCGGATCGGCGAAGCCATTGAGTTCGAGGGTCCGGACACCGTGGCCGCAGTGTTCCTGGAACCCGTGCAGAACTCGGGCGGCTGCTTCCCGCCGCCGCCCGGCTACTTCGAGCGGGTGCGCGAAATCTGCGATGAGTACGACGTCCTGCTGGTGTCCGACGAGGTCATCTGCGCGTTCGGCCGGATCGGTTCCATGTTCGCCTCCACCGATTTCGACTACGTGCCGGACATGATCACCTGCGCCAAGGGGATGACCAGCGGTTACTCCCCGATCGGCGCGATGATCGCTTCCGATCGGCTGTTCGAACCGTTCAAGCACGGCGACACCACGTTCTACCACGGCTACACTTTCGGCGGGCACCCGGTTTCCGCCGCCGTCGCGATGGCCAACCTGGACATCTTCGAGCGCGAGGGCCTCAACAACCACGTCAAGGAGAACGCCCCGGCCTTCCGCAAGACCTTGGAGAAGCTGCTGGACCTGCCGATCGTCGGCGATGTCCGGGGCGAGGGCTACTTCTACGGCATCGAACTGGTCAAGGACAAGGCCACCAAGGAAACGTTCAACGACGAAGAATCTGAGCACCTGCTGCGCGGCTACCTGTCCAACGCGCTGTTCGACGCCGGCCTGTACTGCCGCGCCGACGACCGCGGCGACCCCGTGGTCCAGCTGGCACCGCCGCTGACCGTGGGCCAGCGCGAGTTCGACCAGATTGAACAGATCCTGCGCTCCGTGCTGGTGGAGGGGATGAACCACCTCTGACCAGCGCCCCTTGGCCCCCAAGGGGCGGGATCTCCAGCGGCCGGATCTCCACGCGGCCGGTTCTCCACGCGGCCGCGAACGGCCTTGGTCGATCACCGGGCCTTGGCCGATCACCGGGACCTTGGAATGAGAAGGCGGCGGGCGGCCGGCTCACAGCCGGCCACCCGCCGTCGTTGTTAAACTTCGCCGCGGACCTGGCGCAGCCATACGCGCCGCGCGTCCAAATACGGTTCGATGTTGTCCACTCTCTGCAGCGCCACCTGGTCCGGGTCGAGCCCGGCCGCCTCGATCATGATGCCGTAGCCGTCACGCTCGGCGCCGGCCCACCATTTGCCGCCTTCCTGCCAGAGCGCAAACTCCACCTCGTCGCCGTCGACGGCGATGCCCACCATCCTCGGTTCCTGGAGCTCCAGCTCGTTGAGTTTCTGCCGGAACGAGTCCTTGTCCGGCACCATCGGTCCCGCCCCCAGCCGCATCGTTCGGATGCTCTGGTTCACGCCGTGCACGGTGGTCAGGACCTGGGCATGGGGCAGGCCCAGTCCCGGATCGCCGTGCAGCAGCCCGTGCGGGCCGTTATCTTCAATCCATTCCCCCACCATGACGGGGCCGTTCCACTGGGCGAGGGCGAAACAGGGCAGCTCGGGGAAGGTCTCCCGGATGCGCTGTTCACCTTCGGCCACCATGGCCCAGAACCCGTCCGGTTCCACCTGTCCGTCAACGTCCATAAACTCAGTATGGCAGCGGCGGGGTCAGCCGCGCCCGGAAACTTTATCCGCCACCCGGGCAATCAGCGAGGTGGATTCCAGCCGGCCGTCCTCGGCGCGGTCGGCCGCGTGGTAGGCGGCATACATGGCCTGGACGGCGATCCAGCGCAGCGGTTCCACCTCCCAGCGGCGCACCTTCCGGTTGACCCACGGCATCCGCGTCAGTTCGCTGTCCGGATCGACGATGAGGTCGCGCAGGGTGCGGGCGGCCAGGTTGGTGGCGGCGACGCCGGTGCCCACGTAGCCGCCGGCCCAGCCCAGCCCGGTCTGCGGGTCCAGGCCGACCGTGGCCTTCCAATCACGCGGGACGCCCAGCACGCCGGACCAGGCATGCTCAAGGCGGGCGGAACGGGTGGCCGGGAACATCGAATGCAGGATAGCGGCCAGCTGCGCGACGGTTTTCGGCTGCGTGGCGCCGTCCGTGTCCAGGGCGGAGCCGTACCGATAGGGCACGCCCCGGCCGCCGAGCGCAATCCGTCCGCCCGCGGTGCGCTGGGCGTACATGTAGGCGTGGGCCATATCGCCCAGGGCTTCTGCCTGGTCCCAGCCGATCTCCGCCCAGACGTCCTCCGGCAGCGGTTCGGTGACAATCAGCGACGAGTTCATCGGCAGCCAGTCCCGGTGCGCCGATTTCAGCCCCGCGGTGAACCCTTCGGTGGCGCGCAGGATGTACCGCGCGTGGACGGTCCCGCGGGCTGTGCGGGCTTGGCCGGGCAGGATCTCGGTGACGGTGGTTCCTTCGTACAGCCGCACCCCCCTCCGCCGGACGGCGTCGGCCAGCCCGCGGACCAGCTTGGCCGGCTGGATCCGCGCGCAGTGCGGCTGGAACAGCGAACCGACTGCCCGCTCGACCCGGATCCGCCGGTTGGTCTCCGTCCCGTCCAGCAGCCGGGCGCCGGCCTCCGGCCAGACCGACTCGGCCGCCGCCCACTCCTGCAGCCGCTGAAGCTGCGCCGCATTCCGGGCCACGATCAGTTCGCCGCCCTTGTAGATGTCCGCGTCGATGCCTTCGGCGGCGGCCACCCGGATGACCTCGTCCACGGTCTGGTTCAGCAGTGTCTGGAACCGGCCGGTCAGCTCGCGGCCATGGCTGGCGGCGTAGCCGTCGCGCCCTCCGGTCATGCTGTTTGTCAGCCAGCCGCCGTTGCGACCCGACGCCCCGAAGCCCGCGAAGCGGCTCTCCAACACCACCACGTCAAGATCCGGCCGCGCCTGCTTCAGGTAGTAGGCCGTCCACAGCCCGGTGTAACCCGCGCCGACCACGGCGACGTCCGCCGTCGTGCTCTCCGTCAGTGCCGGGCCGGGCTCGGGCAGCCCGCCGTTGGCATACCAAAAAGACACTTCGCCGTTGACAATCGCCACACCAACTCCTTGTCCCGGCCGCCGGAGCAGCGGCCCGCTAGGGACAGGCTAATGGCAACCGCTACAGTTCGGCTTTACCGGCCCGCCAGTACCCCATGAAGGCCACCTGCTTGCGGTCCACGCCCACGTCCCGGACCAGGTAGCGCCGGAGCTCACGGATCACCGCCGCCTCACCGGCTATCCAGGCGTAGAACGGCCGGGTGGAACCGGTGGTGGTCTCCCACAGGATCGACTGGTCCACATCCACCTCCTCGGGGTCCTCCCCCGCCACCGGGGCCAGCCCTGCCCCGGGAACAACGACGGCGGTGCGTACCGCCTCGTCCAGCAGCTCGCCGTGCGGGCGGTCGCCTCGCGCCAGCCAGGCAATCTGCACGTCTGCGGCCGAACGGATGTCCTGGAAGTCTGCAGGGTCGGGCACCTCGAGCACGGCGTTGCCGGTCATGTCTTCCGGGAGGCTCTCCAGGATGGCCGCGATGGCCGGCAACGCGGTTTCGTCGCCGGCCAGCAGCACGTGGGAGGCCAGTCCGGGACGCCACTCGATGCCGCCGTAGGCTTTCGCCGTCGCGCACTTGGCGGCCTCGACGTTCGGGCCAATGATGGTGACTTCGTCGCCCGGGACGGCGGCCGCCGCCCAGCACGATGCCGGCCCGCCGTTGCCCTCGGCGTCGAAATGCAGCACAAAGTCAACGTCCAGTTCGGCACCGAGGTTGCCGGCCGCCGGACGGAACTCCCGGACCGTGTAGGTGCGCATTGAACCGCGTTCGGCCGGGTCCATTGCCAGCCATTGCTGGTACCAGCCGCCGCCCAGTTCCACCGCCGTGTCCGTGTTGGTCCCACCGCCCGGCACGCCGTTGGTCGAGCCCACCCCGTTGATCGAGCCCACCCCGTTGATCGAGCCCACCCCGTTGATCGAGCTTGTCGAGACCCCAAACGGAGGCAACGGGAGCCGTCGGCCATCCGCGCCGAGCGACGGGATCATCACCTTGATGCGCAGGTCCAGCGTCGGCCCGTCCACGCCGAAGCGCCGCAGCGATTCGCCGGAGAACGTGATCCGCCGATAGCTCGGCGAGAGCTCCTCCACCCGGCTGACGGCAACGCCGAAGGCCAGCACCGGCACCACCGCGGACGTTTCAGTTGCTACAGCAGTCATCGTGCTCCGTTCTCCGTTTCTATTTCATCGACTATTCAGCAGTCGCCCGTTTCAGCTCTGGGAAGGGCGGCTGCTGAATAGTCATTTGTCCGTGCGGGTGCGGGCGGTTGCGCCCAGGCGTGTCCGTGCGCTCATGCCGCGGACTCCTTGACAGCGGGGGCGGCCGGGACCTCGCAGTGGTGCCGTCCCACTGGGACCACCATCGGCGTGCCGGAGACCGGATCCGGGATCACCCGTGACTCCAGCCCGAACACCGCGTGCACCAACTCCGCGGTGACCACCTGGGCAGGCGCGCCCTCGGCCACCACCTGGCCGGACTTCATCGCCACCAGGTGGTCGGCGTAGCGGGCGGCCAGGTTCAGGTCGTGCAGCACAATGGCCACCGAGGTGCCGCGGCGCCGGTTCAGGTCGGTGATCAGGTCCAGCACTTCCACCTGGTGCGACACGTCCAGGAAGGTGGTCGGCTCGTCCAGCAGCAGCACGTCGGTCTGCTGCGCCAGCGCCATCGCAATCCAGACCCGCTGCCGCTGCCCGCCGGAGAGTTCGTCCACGTTCCGCTCACCCAGTTCCAAGGTGTCGGTCGCCGCCAAAGCCGCGTTCACGGCGTCGTCGTCCTCCCGTGTCCACTGCCGGAACCAGCCCTGGTGCGGATACCGGCCCCGGCCCACCAGTTCCGCCACCGTGATTCCCTCCGGCGCGGCCGGGCTCTGCGGCAGTAGGCCCAGCACCTTGGCCACCTCGCGGGTGGACTGCCGGTGGATGTCCTTGCCGTCCAGCAGCACCGATCCGCCGGCCGGCTTCAGCAGCCGAGCCAGCCCGCGCAGTAGCGTGGACTTGCCGCAGGCGTTGGCCCCGACAATGATCGTCACCTTGCCCTCGGGCAGCCGGATGGTCAGGTCCTGCACCACCGTGCGCTGGTCGTACGCCAGCGTGAGATTCCGGGATTCGAGCGTACGCACTTAGCCTCCTTGGCCTCGGCGGTTGGTGCTGACCAGCAGCCAGAGCAGGAACGGCGCGCCGAGCGCACCGGTCACCACTCCCACCGGCAGCGTCGTGCCGCTGGTCAGATACATCGGAATGAGGTTGGCCGCGGCAAAATCGGCGGCCAGCACGATCACGGCGCCCACCAGCGCCGCCGCCGGCAGCGATGCCGCACCGCCCAGCAACCGGCGGGCGATCGGACCGGACAGGAACGCGATAAATGCCACCGGCCCCGCCGCGGCGGTGGCGACGGCGGCCAGCAGCACCGCCACCACCAGCAGGCCCAGCCGGGCCGGGACCACGCGGACGCCCAGCGCCGCCGCGGTGTCGTCGCCCATTTCCAGGCCGCGCAGGCTGCGCGCCAGCAGCACCACCGCTACCACCAACACAGCCAGTCCGGCCACCAGCACCACGGCGCGGTCCCAGTTGCTGGAGTTCAGCGAGCCGTTCAACCAGACCAGTGCGCCCTGCGCGGTGCGGATATCCGTGCGGGTTAACAGGTAGCTGACCACGGCCTGCAGCACCGCCGCGAAGCCAATGCCCACCAGGATCAGCCGCGAACCGGCAGCGCCGGAGACGGTGGCGGACCGGTAGGAAATCGCGTAGATCCCGACCGCCACCACCAGCGCACCGGCCATCGCGGCGGCCGAGACGGCAAGGCCGGCCGCGCCGAAGACCACAATCGCGGTCACCGCGGAGGCGCTGGCACCGTAGCTGATGCCGATGATGTCCGGGCTGGCCAGCGGATTGCGCAGCATGGTCTGGAAAATGCTGCCGGACAAACCGAACGCCAGCCCCACCAGCAGCCCGATCACGGCCCGCGGCAGCTTGTGCTCCATCACAATGAAGCTGGCGCCGGGAATCTGCTCGCCGGCCAGCAGCCGGAAGAAGTCCGGAACGGTCACGGTGTAGCTGCCCAGCAGCACGTTGACAAAGAACAGTACGACGACGGCGCCCGCCAGGGTGCCGAGGACCGCCCGGCGCCGGCGGGAGCGGCCCGCCCTGTTTGGCACCGTCCGCCGACCGCCGTCCTCGCGAGGGCGGGGTATTTCGTCGAGGGCACCGTCCATGGATGGTGCCCTCGACGATAAACCCTGCCCGGGGTGATCTACGCGCGAAAGCTCCAGTTTGCTCACAGGCCGGCCGCCTTCCGCCGCCGCACCAGCCAGATGAACACGGGTGCGCCGATGACCGCGGTGGTGATGCCGGCCTCGATCTCGCCCGGCGGCGCCACGAACCGGCCCACCACGTCGGCCGCCACCAGCAGCACGGGGGCCAGCAGCATGGAGTAGGGCAGAATCCATCGGTAGTCGGGGCCGGTCAGTGCGCGCACCATGTGCGGGATGACCAGGCCGACAAAGGCGATTGGGCCGGCAATGGCGGTGGCCGCGCCGCAGAGGATCACCACGCCGAGCGCAGTGACTGCGCGTGACAGTGCCACCTTTTGGCCGAGGCCGCGGGCCACGTCGTCGCCCAGCGAGAGATTGTTCAGGATCCGCCCGGTGAACAGCGTCAGCACCAAGCCCAAAGCAATGAACGGGGCAACCTGGCCGATCAGGTCCCAGCCGCGGCCGGAGACGGATCCCACCTGCCAGTACCGAAAACCTTCAAGGGTGTCCTGGTTGGTGACCAGCACGGAAAACATCAGCGAGCTCAGCCCGGCCGACAGCGCCGCACCGGCCAGCGCCAGCTTGACCGGCGTGGCCCCTTCCCTGCCCATGCTGGCGACGCCGTAGACCAGCACGGCGGCGAGCGCGGCGCCGGCGAAGGCGAACCAGATGTAGCCGGACAGTTGGGTGACGCCGAACAGGAAGATGCCGGCGACCACCGCGAGCGCGGCACCGGCATTCACGCCCAGGATGCCCGGATCCGCCAGCGGGTTGCGCGCCACGCCCTGCATGGCGGCACCGGCCACACCCAGGGCAGCGCCCACCAGCAGGCCCGTGACGGTGCGCGGGATGCGTGAATGCACCACGGCGTGGTCGCCATTGGAGGGGTCGAAGCCGGTGAAGGCCTGGACGAAGGTCTCCAGGCTAATCGGACGGGCGCCCAGGGCCAGCGAGGCAAAGCAGACCACGGCCAGCACCACCAAAGCGGCCGGAATGCCGACCAGCATCCTGCGGGTATTCCGCCGTCCGGCACCGGGAGACGAAGCCTGCCGCCCGCTTCCGATCCTGCTGGCGGGGGTGCGGGTGCTGGGTGCACGGGCGCCTGGCGCGAGGCCGGTGGAGCCACCGGGTCGCTGCTGCTGGGAAGCCGCTGCTGCCGCCAGATCAGCTGGCACGCGCACCCCCCTTTGAGCCGAAACAAAGCAACTCAGGTAAGGCTAGCCTATGCTTCCGCAGATTAAGAAACGCTTTGGTGCCCTATTTGCCGGCCCGTAAGCCGTCTCGGCGGCGCCTGCCTGTTCCACCTCGGCCGCGGCTCCGGCCCGTGCATAATCAAGTCATGCCACACCCCATCGTCCTGCTCCACGGCTGGGCCTGCTCCGCCGCGTACTGGAAACCGCTGGCGGACCGGCTCTCCGCCGGCGGCCGCACGGTGGTGGCCGCTGACCTGCCCGGCTACGGCAGCGACCCTCGCGCGGACTTCGACTGGACGGTGGAGAACGCCGCCACCGCCCTGGCCGAACAAATGGCCAGTCAATTCGGCGGTGGGCCCGCACACTGGGTGGGGCATTCGCTGGGCGGCAGCATTGCTGCCACTATCGCGGCACGCTTCCCGCGCACGACGGCGTCGCTCACCTTGGTGGGGATGGTTCCGGTGGCACCGTCGGCAGCAACCGTCGACAAGCTGACCCGGCTGTTCGGCGGATTGTCCGATCCGGCAGCCGGCCTGGCAGCCGGCGAGGAACTGCTGGGCGCGTGGTTTCGGGGCGGCACCGAGCCGCAAGGCGACGACCGCGTAACGTTCCTGGCCGCCTTGAGGCGGGACCCCGCCGTCGTCCGCCGCAGCCTGCAGGCCGGAGTGACCGGCGCGGCACCAGAGGTGGCGCAGCTGGTCTCGGCCCCCACTCTGGTGGTAACCGGCACGCGGGATCCCACCCGGCCGGCCGCCGCCGTCGCGGATTTCCTGGCCATGCACCCGACTTGGCGGCACACCTCAGTGCCGGATGCCGGGCACATGGTGCATTGGGAGCGGCCGGGCACCTGCGCCGAGGCGATCCTGCGGCATGTTGAGGCCGCAGAGAACGGCTAGGGGCGTTTGGCCGGATGGGTTTCGCGCTGGACCACCGGCATGACTTCGGTGGCGAGCAGTTCGATGGAACGGGCGGTGTCCGCGAACGGGAGTCCGCCCAGGCCCACCTGCGCCATGTAGCGGTCGTGGCCGAACAACTGGTACTGCTCCATGATCTTGTCGATCACTTCCTGCGGGCTGCCGGCCAAGAGTCCGCCGCCCGGGCCGGCCCACGCCTCGAAGGTCTCGCGCGGGAAATGCCCGGCGGGCCGCGGCATGTTCTGCTCGAAGTAGGAGCGGTAGTACGGGTAGAACGTGTCGCGCGCCTGTTGGGAGGTGGGTGCCACGAAGAAGTGGCCGCCCGTGCCCACCGGCAGCGTGGCCGGGTCGTGCCCGTGCGCGGCGGCGGATTCGCGGTAGTACTCAATGTGCCGGGTGAAGTGCTGGGGCCCGGAGAGCAGCGCCAAGTACAGCGGCAGGCCCAGCCGGCCGGCGCGTTCGAAGGAGGAGGGCGTGCCGCCCACGCCGACCCAGACCGGCAGTTTCTCCTGCAGCGGCCGCGGCACCACGTCCATGCCGCGGATGCTGTGGTGGTGCGTTCCGTTCCAGCTCAGGTTCTCCTGCTCGCGGGCGGCCAGCAGCAGCTGCAGCTTCTCTTCAAACAGGCCGTCGTAATCGGCAGTGTCGTAGCCGAACAGCGGATACGACTCGGTGAAGGCCCCGCGGCCGGCGATGATTTCCGCCCGGCCACCGGAGAGCAGGTCCAGCGTGGCGAACTGTTCGAACAGCCGCACCGGGTCCTGGGTGGACAGCACCGTGACGGCGGTGGCCAGGCGCAGCGAGGTGGTCTCGCGGGCGATGGCGGCCAGCACCACTTCGGGGGCCGAGATGGCGAAATCCTTGCGGTGGTGCTCACCGAGACCGAGGAAGGAGATGCCCGCCTGATCGGCGATCTTCGCCAGCTGGACCAGCTCCTCCAGCCGCTGCCGGGGCGACAACGCCTCACTGTCCGGGCCGTGTGTCAGTTCGCCGAAGGTGAAGATGCCGAAGTCCATGAGTGCTCCCGGGGTCGCGTGCAGTGTTCCATTAGTTGAAGCTTCAGGTAATCCGGGATATTCCCGCAGGCCGAAAAAGACCCTCGGCAAAAGAGCTACCGGGAAGTAACATGAGGGGACAGCACAGGGCCTGAAGCCCGGCAGGCCCGCGTCGAAGGGGACTGCCATGAGCGCCGAGACCGATCAGAAAAAAGCCAGCGCCGCCCAGGACGCCGCCGCCGGACCGTTGCCGGCAGAGGCAGGCACGGCCGGCCCGGCGGAGACCAGCGAACGGGACGCCCGCGAACTCGCCGAAGCGTCGCGCGAAACGGAATGGACCCGGCCGAGCTTCGCCAAGGGCCTCTACATGGGCCGGTTCGATCTCGACCTGATCCACCCGTATCCGCTGCCGACCCCGTCCGAGCGTGAGGCCGGCGAGTCGTTCCTGGCGACGCTGGAGGAGTACGCCCGCAGCATGGACGGCGGCCGGATAGAACGCGACGCGAAAATCCCGGACGAATACATCGCCGGCTTGGCCAAACTGGGGACCTTCGGCATGAAGATCCCGGTCGAATATGGCGGCCTGGGGCTGTCACTGCTCTATTACGGCCGCGCCCTGATGCTGCTCGGATCCGTCCATCCTTCGCTCGGGGCGCTGCTCTCGGCCCACCAGTCCATCGGCGTTCCCGAGCCGGTCAAGGTGTTCGGCAACGAGGAGCAAAAGCGCGAGTACCTGCCCCGCTGCGCGGCCGGCGCCGTGACCGCCTTCCTGCTGACCGAACCCGACGTCGGCTCCGACCCGGCGCGGCTCGGAACCACCGCCACTCCCACCGAGGACGGCGAGGCTTACCTGCTCAACGGCAGCAAACTCTGGACCACCAACGGCGTGATTGCGGAACTGGTGGTGGTGATGGCCAAGGTCCCGGAGCATGACGGCCAGCACGGCGGCATCTCGGCGTTCGTGGTGGAAGCCGACTCCCCCGGCATCACGGTGGAAAACCGCAACGCTTTCATGGGCCTCAAGGGCATCGAAAACGGCGTGACCCGGTTCGACAACGTCCGTGTCCCCGCGGCCAACCGGCTGGGCCGCGAAGGCCAGGGCCTGAAAATCGCTTTGACCACGCTGAATACCGGCCGCCTCTCCATCCCCGCACTGTGCGCGGCCGGCGGCAAATGGTCGCTGAAGATCGCCCGGGAATGGTCCAACGCCCGCGTGCAATGGGGCAAGCCCGTCGGCAAGCATGAGGCAGTCAGCAAGAAGATCGCCTTCATCGCAGCCGGCTCTTTCGCTCTCAACGCCGTCTTCGAACTGTCTGCCGGACTTGCCGACGCCGGCATGAAGGACGTCCGGATTGAGGCAGCGCTGGCCAAGCTCTGGTCCAGCGAATTCGCTTACAAAATTGCCGACGAATTGGTCCAGATCCGCGGCGGCCGCGGTTTTGAGACCGCCGATTCGCTGGCTGCCCGCGGTGAACGCGCCGTGCCGGCCGAGCAACTGCTGCGCGACCTGCGGATCAACCGGATTTTCGAAGGCTCCACCGAAATCATGCATCTGCTGATTGCCCGCGAGGCAGTGGATGCGCACTTGTCCGCCGCCGGAGACTTGGCCTCGGCCGACGCCGATCTCCAGGCCAAGGCAAAAGCGGCCATGGGCGCCAGCGGTTTCTACGCCAAATGGCTGCCTCAACTGCTCGCCGGCCAAGGCATGAACCCCACGGCTTATAAAGACTTCGGCCTGCTGGCAAAGCACCTGCGCTACATCGAGCGCTCTTCCCGCCGGCTGGCCCGGCAGACCTTCCTCGGCATGGGCCGATGGCAGGCGGGGCTGGAGAAGCGGCAGGCGTTCCTGGGCCGGATCGTGGATATCGGCGCCGAGCTCTTCGCCATGGCCGCCAGCTGCAGCCATGCCGAGATGCTGCGCGGCCAGGACCAGGCACAAGGCAAGGCAGCGTACCAGCTGGCTGATGCCTTTTGCCTCCAGTCCAGGGAGCGGATCCACCAGCTCTTCGGCGAACTGTGGCGCAATTCGGACGCCAGCGACGGCAAACTTGCCTCTCGCGTGCTGGCCGGCGACTACATCTGGTTCGAAGCCGGCGTCCTGGATCCTTCCGAGGGCACCGGACCGTGGATCTCGGAGCGCCCAACCGGGGTCTCCAGCAAGGAGAACCTGCACCGCGCCTACCGCTGATTCGCACCTGCCCTACAGCACCGGCCAGACGCGGCGCTGGGTGTCGAAGACATCCCAGGCCCGCGGCACCAGGCCCAGCGACACGTCGCACATCTGCCGCAGTTGCTCCATGCTCCCCGCGCGGAATGGCGAGGTGCCGGATTCGCTGAACGGATCCGGATAGCGGGCTCCCCCGACCGCCGCCCATTCCAGTCCGTGCGAGTGACCGCTGCAGAACTGCCAGACATACATTAACGACGGGGGCAGGTCCTCGGTCCGCAGGTCCTTCAGGATGGAGGTTTGGGTACGGTTTTTGGTGGCATAGCCCCAGGAATTGTCGGCCTTCCTGGCAAAAATCGGCGGCAACTCCAGCGACTCCGCCACCTCGTTGACCGTGCGGCGCAGCCCGCTGAAGTATTCCATCGCCCGGGCATGCCGTTCCGGCCGGAAGTCCGCCAGATAGGCATCCCAGAACGACGCCGCGTTGAACACATCCCGGGCAATGAGCACCAGACTGCCCCGGGCCCGCTCGGGGCCCTCGGACGGCAGCAGCGCCCACAACACGGTGGAAGTGCATTCGATGACCGTCCGCACCAACGAGTACGGCGCGTGCGTCTGCAACCGGTATTCCGCCGGCCCGTGCCCGCCATGTTCCTCGAACAACAGCCGGCGAAGGGCCAGCACATTGTCGGTGGCGGCTGCCAAGGACTGGCGGAGCAGGCTGCTCACGCTCTGGGCCGCGGTGAATTGTTCGTCCAGCTGTGCCAGCGGGGACCCCGGCTCCACGGCGGCTTCGCCCCGCCCCAGCCACGGTTCCACGTCCTGCAGCATCTGCAGGATGGCCAGCGCCGCCCGGCCTTCCGGATCCGTTCCGTCAACCGGGCGCATCTGGCCGAAGGAGGCACCGCCGTCGTCCATTGGCCCATGGTAGCGCCGCAACCGCGCCGGGTTCCTGCCAGAGGTTATCGTGGGAGCAACCGGCTGCCATCGAGCCGGAAACCTTGTTCCGAGCGAAGGGGCTCTACTTGTCCGCCGAAGCCGATCTGATCAATCTAGACTCGCTGCTGAGTGATGCCGAGCTCACACTGCGCAACGACGTGCGTTCCTTTGTGGACAGCGCGATCAGGCCGAACATCGCCGACTGGTACGAGAACGCCGTATTCCCGCTGGAGATCGTGCCCGAGATGGCCAAACTCGGCCTGCTCGGCATGCACCTGGACGGCTACGGCTGCGCCGGCCGCTCCGCCGTCGACTACGGCCTCGCCGCCGCCGAACTCGAAGCCGGCGACTCCGGCCTGCGGACCTTCGTCTCCGTGCAGGGCTCATTGGCCATGAGTGCCATCCACAAACACGGCTCCGAAACACAAAAACAAGAGTGGTTGCCGCAGATGGCCGCCGGCGAAGCGATCGGCTGCTTCGGCCTGACCGAACCCACCGCCGGTTCCGACCCCGCCACCATGAAAACCTACGCCCGCCGCGACGGCTCCGGACCCGACGCCGACTGGATCCTCAACGGCTCCAAACGCTGGATCGGCCTCGCCTCCATCGCCCAACTCGCGATTATCTGGGCCCAGACCGAAGAGGGTGTGCGCGGCTTCATCGTCCCCACCAACACGCCCGGCTTCACCGCCACCCCGATCGAACCCAAGCTCTCCATGCGCGCCTCCATCCAGTGCGACATCGAACTGACCGACGTCCGACTGCCCGCCGACGCGCTCCTGCCGGAGGCGAAGGGGCTGCGCGGGCCGTTCGAGTGCCTGAACGAAGCCCGCTACGGCATCATCTGGGGCGCGATGGGAGCCGCCCGCGACGCCTGGCAAACCGCCGTCGACTACTCCAAGGAACGCCTGCAGTTCGACAAACCGCTGGCCGGCTACCAGCTCACCCAGGAAAAGCTGGTCAACATGGCACTGGAAATCAACAAGGGCTTCCTGCTGGCCCTGCACCTGGGCCGGCTCAAAGACGCCGGCCAGCTCCAGCCGCACCAGATCTCGGTGGGCAAGCTCAACAACTGCCGCGAAGCCATCGAGATCGCCCGCGAATGCCGCACCATCCTCGGCGGCAACGGCATCACCCTGGACTACTCACCGCTGCGCCACGCCAACAACCTCGAATCCGTCCGCACCTACGAAGGCACCGACGAAGTCCACACCCTCATCCTCGGCCAGAAAATCACCGGCCTCCCCGCCTTCCGCTGAGGAGACGGCGAGGAGGTTCCCCGCTCAGCCGGCCCGGCGCGGCCGGCCGACCCGCCGCGGTTGGCCCGCTCGCGCAGCAATCAGCAGTCCGGCGCCGGTCAGCCCGATGCCCAGCAGTGTTTCCGGGCCAACCTCGCTGCCCGCCGACGGCCAGAAAATATCCACGGCCAGCGCTCCCACCAGCTGTCCGCCAATCACGGTCAGCGTCATCAGCAGCACGCCGGTGCTCGCCACGCAGATGGTGGCCGCTGCCAGGATCATGGTGCCGAGCGGACCGCCCAGATACAGCCACCACTGCCCGGTGAGCAGATCGGCCTGCCCGATGATCGCCGCCTGCACTACCCAGACTGCCAGCAGGGCCACCGTGCCCACTCCGAAGTTCAGCAGCGTGGAGATCACCGGGCTGCCATGCGCCGTACCGATCTGGCCCAGGACGCCCTGCTGCACGCTCTGCAACAGCCCTGACAGCAGCGGGATCAGCATGAACAACACCAGCGGGCCTACCGCCTTCGAGGACCCGAAATGGGCGCTGGCGGCAAGGATCGCTGCCAGGAAGGCAAGCACCGCACCAATGATCCTGGCCCCGCTGACCGCAATCTTTCGACCTGCTCCGATGCCCAGCCGGTCCATCAGCAGGCCGGACGCCATCTGCCCGGTCACGATCGCTATGGTGAACAGGGACAAGCCGATCGGCCCGACCGTTGCCGCCTGTGCGAACACATAGAGGGCTCCGACGACGCCGGCCAGCAGGTACCAGCGCGGGTATACGCGCCGTCGCAGCAGTCCGGGGACGGCACGCAATTTTGCCCGCAGCTTCGGCCGCACGAGCGCAAAAAGAACCACCGCCGCGAGACCCGTGCCGAAGCTGACCAAGGCTGCTCCCACACTGTCCCGCAGCTCGATTCCCAACTGGCTGTTCAGCCGGCTTTGAACGGCCAGCCCCACGCCCGCGACCAGCGCCAACAGCAGTGCCAGCGGAACCGGCAATTGGATGCCCTCGGGTTGGCTGGATTTCCTTCCGCCCGGCACATGTGCTCTCCCGCGGCTGCCGCGGGGAGAATCAGCGGGCCGGTCTGCGTGCACGTGCCGATGCTATCCCGCCCGGCTGATCCTGTCTGCGCCTGCTTCTGCTCACCGCATGGTGTGCCCTTGAATCCTCCACCACGTGCCTTGACCTTGACGTAGCGTCAAGCTGCATAGTGGTTGCCATGGGCATGGAACCGGAGGTCACAACGTACTCGATTCACGAAGTTGCCAAGGCCGCCGGGACTACCAGCAGGACCTTGCGGCACTACCAGGACATCGGACTGCTCGAGCCGAGCCACACCGGTCACAATGGCTACCGCTATTACGACGGCGCGGCCTTGGTTCGGCTACAGCGGATCCTGCTGCTGCGCCAGCTTGGACTGGGGCTGCCTGAGATTAACAAGGTGCTGGAAGGCACACGGGACACCACGGCCGCCCTGCGTGGGCATTTGGAACTTCTCCTGCAGGAGCGCGACCGGCTTGAAAAGCAGATCGCCTCCGTCAAGACCACTATCGACAAGACGGAAAGGGGCGAACGGCTCATGGCCAATGAAATGTTCGACGGATTCGACCACACCCAATTCAAGGAGGAAGTCGAAGAGCGCTGGGGAAAGGACGCTTACGCCAAAGGCGACCAGTGGTGGCGCGGCATGTCCGACGCCGAGCGGACGCCCTGGAAGGAACGTTCAAAGGAGTTGATGGCAGATTGGATCGCCGCCGGCCAGGCCGGATTGGCTGCCGATAGCGATGAAGCTCAGGTCTTGGCACAGCGTCAGTTCGACTGGCTCGCCGGCGCCAACGGCGGCCAGGAAGTGTCCTTCGGCTATTTCACCGGCTTGGGCGAAATGTACGTGGCAGACCAGCGGTTCGGCGCCAACTACGGTGGCGAGCAAGGTGCCGGCTTCGTACGGGACGCCATGAAGGTTTATGCCGACAGACACCTCGCATAGCCCCGCAAGCGATGTGGGAACGGCTCCGCGGAGGCGTGGGAACCATCCGTTCTGGTTCCCACGCCGCGCCTTCCCGTCAGGCTGCAGGCCGAATCAGCTTTTCCCGCGGGATGCGGACAACCGCCCAGCCACTCTCCGTACCGCTGCCAGGACGGCCGCTGTCGGCAGCGCCTGGTTGCCGAAGGGCAGCCTCCACCAAGAACCGCGGCCCTGCAGCAGTTCGCTTTCCACTCGGCACATCCACCGCCGCTGCCGTCGCCCCGATGGCATGGGTTCCGGGCCGGGGTGCAGCCGCCGCCGCTGCAGTGGGCCTGCTTACTGTGGTGCCGGGTAGTGGTGGTGCGGTGGAAGCGTAGGTGTGGCCGGTCGAGGTGGTGGTCTCCACGGCGTGGCGGGGTTCGCCGATGGGTTTGGCTGACCAGCCGTCGGCTTCTTTCGACTGGTTGCAGCGTTCGCACAGGCCCTGGCCGTTGGCCAGGGTTGTGGGACCGCCCTCGGACCAGGCGACGATGTGGTCGATGTGCCGGATCGGCGCGTCGCACCAGGGACCGGCGCAGGACGCGTCCCTGGCCATGACCATCCGCCGGATGCCGTCCGGGAATTTCCGGGCCTTCGAGTCCATGCCCAGCAGCTGCCCGTCTCCCGGCGCGGTGTACAGCCGCCTAATCCAGACGTCCTCCACGCCGCCGACTTTCAGGTTCCGCAGCCGTACCTGCCGGCCCTGTTCGCGGGCGGTCTTCCAGCCCGGCTCGGTCCCGGCCGGCGGAGCCTTCCGCCGGAAACCGCTGCCGGGCGGGCTGTCTCCGGTCCCCGGTTGGGATCCGGGTGGCGGGTCTTGGGGCAGGCGGATCAGGTCGCGGGCGTACTGGGCCGGGACGATGCCGTACCCGGTCAGCCGGGCCGGTTCGTTCTCGCCCTGCAGCATTGCCCGGTCGGTCATCACTAGCTGGACTTCGAGGGTGGCCGGGTCGGCGGTTGTGCGGCCGGTGACGCGTTCAAACACGGTATCGGCCATCACCTGCCCCCGGGTCCGGGGGTCCCCGGCGTTGGCCTGCCGGTCCGCTTCCTGCTTGAGTGCGGCCATCACCGCGACCCCCTGCACCACCGGCAGCAGGGTTCGGACGGAGACCATCACATCGGGTTCGGGCCGAGAGGAGACATACCGGTCCGCTTCGGCCTTCGCGGCCCGCTTCACCACCGCGTGCGGGTCCAGCCGGTAGGCGGCGCGTTTGGCTTCGGCCTCCAGCCGCCGGTTCCCGAGCCCGTGCAGCCGGTCCGGGTTGCCGGCCAGCTCCTTATCCACGGCCGCCCGGTGCTCCGGGCTCACGCAGTCGGTTTCGCTGATCAGGATCGCCGCCCGCCGCTCGTTCAGTTTCCCCGTTTCGAGGGCTTGGAGCGTGTGTGGCATCTGATGGACCAGGACTTTGGCCCGGCCCAGCAGCAACGCGCCCTGGTTCGGGGACTCCCGGCGCGCCAACCCGACCTGCTTGGCAATCCCTTCACCCTGCCGGGCGGCGGGCACGCCTTTGGCGGCCCGCTCGGCCCGGATCCGCTGATCCAGCGCGACCATGAGTCTGGCCTGCTCCGCGGCGATCGCGTCCTTGGCGTTCTCCCTCGCGCTGAGCTGGTCCACCAACTCCGCCGCCGGCGCCTCCAGATCAACCGTAGGCAACGACACCGCGAACCCGGTGACCGACGGCAGCCCGTGCGCGGCAAGACCTGTAGCGGATGCTCCGCCGTCTGCGGCTGTGGCGCCGTCGTACTGCGCGCCGGCAGAGGGCACTCCACCGCCAACAGGCGGGACCGCCGCCGATGGTTCAGGTACTGCCGGATCAACCAAGGTGCGTCTCAATCTTCAGCGCGCCCCAGGAGGCGCGACATCGACTACGAACGGTCGCGGACCAAAGCCCGCAGACGCCACCGGGAAAACCCAACCCGGTGGCCAGCGATTGGTGCTGAACTGCAACTGAAATCAGCCTATTAGCCCGGTCGGACATTTTCGGCTGCCAGGGAAATTGGGCCGCCATGGGGAGGCCACGCACCCGCCAAACGGCTGGTCCTGATCTGGCCTGACTGGCCAAACGTGTGCTGATGCACCAGCAGGTGACAGACCTGCTCGCAAACGGTCAGCAACATGGCACTGATGGGGAACGTGGCACTCGTGAGGAACGGCGGCTGACGGCTACGACTCAAGACCAAACCGCCTGATGTCAGACGCTAAGCGAGGCCCGATTCGCTTGTTTGGATCAGATTCGGTTGCCTGGACTTGATTCGCTGCCCGGACGGATTGCCCCTACCCAGCCCAGCCCACGGGAGTCTGTCTGCAGGCTTCGACGAAGGGTTTGAGCAACGACTGGAGTTGGCCGTCGGGCGAGCCGGGCTCTTCGGGGTGCCATTGCACGGCGAGCAGCCAGCCTTCATCGGGGCGGGCTAGTTCCACAGCCTCGACCACGCCGTCGGCGGCGGTAGCCACCACCCGCAGCCGGTCGCCGAGCCGGCGGACCGCTTGATGGTGTCCGGACCGGACTGTAATGGAGTCGGCGCCGAGTGCTGTGCCCAGCAGGCTATCGGGTGCGATCTGGATCGGGTGGCTGGCCATGGGCGGCTGCGGCTGGTGGATCTTGTGGAGGGAATCCGGGCCTAGGTCTTCGATCAGCGAGCCGGCGAAGGCGACGTTGATGAGCTGGAGCCCGCGGCAAATGCCGAGCACGGGCCGACCGTTCTCGATGGCGCCGTTGACCAGGTCAATTTCGGTCTCATCAACTCCGGTATCCACGCAGTGGACGGTCGGTTCGTCAGTGTCGCCCCCGTAGCGGGCCGGGTCCACGTCGCCGCCCCCGAGGATGACCACGCCGTCGTAATCCAGGGCACTGAAGACGTGGCCGGAGGCCGAATTCAGGACGATGGGTTCCGCTCCGGCGGCGCTCAGGCCGGCGGCGGCCCGTTGGGCCAAATCCGCCAGATCCTTGGAGAACCACGCCGGATGGGTCGGCGCGTCCCGCGCGAAGCTGACGGCAATCCGCGGGCTGGCACCGCCGTCGTCACTCACCGGGCTGGCACCGCCGTCGCCATTCACCGGGCCGGACATGGCGCTCAGGCGGGGTAGAGCGGATTGTGGCCGGGGATGACACGTTCGGACTCCCGCACAGGGCCCGGCGCGGTCCCGTTTCCGAACGGGCTGCCGCCGAGGGCTTCGCGGCCGTGCTCGGTCAGCCAGCCGGAAAGATCCGGGCCTTGCGGGACGATCCGGGTGGGGTTGATGTCCTCGTGCACGATGTAATAGTGCTGCTTAATCTGCACGAAGTCGGTGGTGTCGCCGAAGCCCGGAGTCTGGAACAAGTCGCGCGCGTAGCCCCACAGCGCGGGCATCTCGCTCAGCTTGTTCCGGTTGCACTTGAAGTGGCCGTGGTAAACAGCGTCGAAACGGGCCAGCGTGGTGAAGAGGCGGACGTCGGCTTCGGTGATGGTGTCGCCCATCAGGTAGCGCTGGTTGGCCAGGCGCTCCTCGAGCCAATCCATGGCGGCCCAGAGCCGGTCGTAGGCGGCGTTGTAGGCTTCCTGAGAGCCGGCGAAACCGCAGCGGTAGACGCCGTTGTTGACCTCGGTGTAGATCCGCTTGATCACCGGCTGCATCTCGTCGAGCTTGTCGGCCGGGAGCAGGTCCGGGGCGCCGTCGCGGTGGAAATCCTTCCACTCAGTGGAGAAGTCCAGTGTCATCTGCGGGTAGTCATTGGTGACGACGGCGCCGCTCGCCTCCTCGACCATGGCCGGCACGGTGATGCCGCGGGGGTAGTCCGGGAAGCGTTTGAAGTAGTTCTCCTGCAGGCGCTCGGTGCCCAGCACCGGGTCGCGGCCGTCGGCGTCCAGGTCGAAGGTCCAGGAGCGGGCGTCGTGGGTGGGGCCGGGCAGGCCCAGCGAGATGGCGTCTTCGAGCCCGAGCAGCCGGCGCACGATGATGGCGCGGTTGGCCCAGGGGCAGGCGCGGGCGGCAACCAGACGGTAGCGGCCAGCCTCCACCGGCCAGGCCTTGGCGCCGTCGCCGAGCCCGCCGTGCGGGTTGCCGATGGTGCCGCCGGTCGGTCCGTCCGAGGCACGGACGGCGTCGGGGTCGGCCACAATCCGGTCCTCGATGTAGCTGGTGTCCCGGGCGAAATCCTCGCCGCTGTGGACGTAGGCGCCTTTGGTGCTGAATTGTGCCGTATCGCTGGTGTGGCTCATGCTTCCACCATATCCGCGGGTGGGCTTCGGTGGGATGGGCCGGCGTTCGCTAGCTGCGCAGCTTGTGCAGCAGCAGCGCAACGTGGAGCGAGGTCCGCGACTCGGCGTCGTCGAGCGGGACGCCCAGCTTCTCCTGCAGCCGCGCCAGCTTGGCGTACAGCGTGGGGCGGCTGAGGTAGCCGTTGCGGGCCAGCTGAGCCTTGTTGCCTCCGGATTCCAGGTAGTGCAGGAGCAGGTCGAGGGCTTCGGTGTCCCGGGCAATGGGGGCGAGTTCGGCGTCCGCGAAGGCGGCCGCGCGCGGATCGTCGCGCAGCATGGAGAGCAGTCCGCGCAGCCGGACATCGGCCGATCGGTAGAACCGCCGGCCGCCGCCGAGCCCTGCGCCGGAGCCAAGCCCCGCCGCGGATTCGGCCACGTGCGCGGCTTCGTCGAGCCCTGCTGCGGCAGCCAGCAGGTCCGGCCGGCCGCGGCCAACGCCAACCGTCCAGTCGATCACAGCATGCTCGGCCAGTTGCCCGCACAGCCGCTCCAGCACCGGGTCCTCAAGCTGCCGGGCGGGCAGGCCGACCAGCAATCCGATGGTTCCGGACTGCAGGCTGGCAGGCAGCCCGGAGACCCGCGCGCCCGCCAGTACCCGCTGCAGCAGTTCCAGCAGCGCCCGCTCACGCCGCTGCAGCTCTATCGGTTCCTCGCCTGGCTGCTTAACGAGCCGGAAAACCACTGGCAGGTAGTCGGGAGCGGGTAGCAGCCCCAGTGCCGCCGCCCGAGTCACGGCGTCGCTCTCTTCAAGGGCTCCGGGCCGGCGGAGTTCATGCAGCAATCCGGCGCGCGCTTGATGGCCGAGTTCGCGCTGGTCCCGTTCGGCCATCCGGTTGATGGTCAGCGCCTGGCCGGCCCGTTCCAGCACCATGGCAGCTCCGGCATCGGTGTGGAGATCCGGTCCCGAGTGGCCGACGGCGGGGACCCGAGCGTCCGCGGGCACCACCAGACGGCCCCAGCGTTGACCACGCAGGCCCACCGGAGTCTGCAGCCAGCCTTCCGTACCGGCATGCGTCGTTTCCTCGCGGTAGTGCACCAGCCGAGAGCGATCCGTCCAATCTGCCAGCAGTTCCGGTGCGGGCACACCGGACGTCGCGAACGCCAGCACCATGTGCGCCACGTCTTCCAGCACCACCGGTGCACCGAGCAGCTCAGCAGCGCGGTGCACAATCTGCTCCGGTGGCGCATTCTCCAGGCTGAGGTTGGTGAAGACCTCGTGCACCTGCCGCGACCGTTCCAGCTGCGCCAGCTGGCTGGTCACCAGCAGGCGGTGCACCACTTCGGTAACCTCAACAAATCGGATTCGCTGGGCCAGCAGGATCACCGGCAGCAGGGCATTGCGGGCGGCTTGGCGCAATGCGGCAGCAGTTTGGGGCCGATCGGAGGTAATTTCGACGATGACGCCGGCCGCCCCCGCCGCTGCCAGCTCGGCGAGGTAGCGCCCGGCTTCAGCAGCGGAGTCCTCGAATGCCATTCCGGTGGTAAGGACCAGCTCACCGCCTTCCAGCAGGCCTGACAGGCTTTTCAGCTCGGCCACATGCACCCAGCGAACCGGGGCGGCGAGCCCATCCGCTCCGGCTAGCACTTCCGGTCCGCCTGCGCGCACCACCTCCAGCTCAAGGACGTCCCCGACGGTCAATTGCATTGACACAGTGTAAGTCGTATTCGGTTTTTCGGAGCAGGATGTCAGCCACATCGCCGGAAATGCGGGAGTTGCCAAGCTTCTGTCAGAACGCTTCTGCTGAGCGGAAGGCAAGTCTTTCCCGGCTGGCCGAGTCCTGTCTCACTGAGTACCACCCTGCATCCTGGCCGTCGGGGCAACTCCCCCGACACTGTCCCACCGTTCCCGGGCAGCGCCGCTCGAAGCTGGAAGGACCAACGATGTCTCCGTCTTCCACCCCCCGCTCGCTCCAGTTCTCGACCAAGGGGATCCCACAGCCCAGCCGGATGGAGCTCTGGTCGATCCACAATTCCAAGGCGCTCATTGACCTCGACATCCGGACCATGGACGAGTCCCCGCTCGCGGCTGCAGAGATAAACCTGCATTTCCCATCGCTTCGGCTCGCCCAAGTCCGCGGGAGTGCCCAGGTCATTGAGCGCAACCAGAGGTATATCCGGAAGCACCCCATGGATGTGGTCGGCGTTTTCTTTGCGCTCAAGGGCGAGGCGTTCTTCTACTACCCCGGAGGCTTCGAGACTCTGCGCCCGGGCCAGGCAGTCATCTACGACGCCGACCAGCCTTTCAAGCGCGGATTCCACGGCGGGGTCGAGGAAATGGTCCTGACCATACCGCGTGACGAATACCTTGCCCTCTCGGGCGGCAAACCTCCTACCAAGCCAGTCGTCTTCGACTTCCGGGAAACAGGTCCCGCGAACCGGCACATGCTCGCGCTCGCGAGGCTTGTCCGGAACACCCTCGCGGCGGCAATGGGCAACGATGCTGGCCCGGCGCCATCGACCGCCCTGGATCCGGTGACGGTCGAGGGCTCGGCCATCGAACTGCTGCGCCTTCTAGCTGCCGGGTCGGGAGCAGGCATGCCCGAGGGCTACTTCGCCGCAGCCAGATGCTTTATCCAAGACCACCTTGGCGATCCGAATCTGTGCCCCGCCCAGATCGCCCAGGCGGTGGGTATCAGCGAGCGGCACCTCACGCGCGTTTTCGTGGAGGCCGGGAAGCCTCCCGGCGCCTACGTTCTGGCTCGGCGGCTTGAGCACGCCGCAGCGCTCCTCGCCCACCCCGTGGAGGCGAAGACGCCGATCGCGGCCATCGCGGCCCGCTGCGGATTCACCTCGCAGGCCTACTTCACGCGCGTCTTCAAAGGTCATTTCGGCATGACGCCGCTCAACGCCCGTCGTGACGCACGCGCCGACGGACTGGCCCTGCCGCATTGACCTCTCCGTTTATGGTGCCAAGTATTTGCGGCAGTTGCGGTGACGGCTTTCGGTCGGTTTTTGTACTCCCCGGACACCTTTTTGCAGCCCGCGGACAGATGCCGCAGGATTGCCCCCTGCAGCAAATGTGACGTGGAACACTCGTGTGACGTTGGCAGAGAGACTGGACCACACGAGGAGAACCCGACATGATCACCTCCCCCATCGACCCAAAGGAGCTGCGGCACGCCTTCGGGCGCTTCGGCACCGGGGTCACGGTTGTCACCACCCAGAATGACGACGGCGAGACCCATGGCGCCACCGTCAGCGCGTTCACTTCGGTCTCCTTGGACCCGCCGCTCGCGCAAGTCACCCTCATGCGCGAATCAAAGCTCGCCGACTGCGTGGTGGGGCAACCGTTCGCGATCAATGTCCTGAGCCTCGCGCAACAGGACACCTGTCTCCATTTCGCCGGTCGCCCCATGAAGGGTGGGCCTGCCTGGGGCAAGAGCGTCACCGGCGTCCCGGTACTTGCGGGCAACACGGCGACCCTCGAATGCCGGCCGTGGAACGTCTACGACGGCGGCGATCATCTCATCGTCATCGGCGAGGTCGCGGCACTTGACGTTACGCCGGTACCACCGCTGCTCTTCTTCGGCGGAAAGTTCCACCACCTGGGCGGCCTCGTCGGAGGCGCGCCGTGGGACTACTGCGGCGACGGCCACGGGGCCCACTTCACATCCTTTCCCTCACTCGCATCAACCTGAGCAAGCCGCAATCGACCCATCCACGCCACGGCCCCGCGGCCGAGGCCGCCGAAAGGAAATACACCATGACTGACATCCTCGACCAGCCCACCGCCACAGAATCCGACATGAGTGCCCGCACCACGCCGGCGAACCCGCTCAAGCCGCAAACCGGCGACGAATACATCGAGTCGCTCCGCGATGGCCGCGAAGTGTGGATATACGGCGAGCGCGTCAAGGACGTCACAACCCACCCGGCCTTCCGCAACTCGGTGCGCATGGTCGCCCGCCTCTACGACGCCTTCCACCGCGAGGAGACGGCGGACAAACTGCTGGTGCCGACCGACACAGGTTCGGGCGGTCAGACCCACCCCTTCTTTAAGGCCGCCCGCGGCGTCGAGGATCTCAAGGCCTCGCGCACCGCGATCGAGACTTGGGCGCGGATGTCCTACGGGTGGCTCGGCCGCTCGCCGGACTACAAGGGTTCATTCCTCGGCACGCTCGGCGGCAACCCCGAGTACTACGAGCCGTACCAAGCGAATGCCAGCCGGTGGTACAAGGAGTCCCAGGAGAAGGTTCTCTACTGGAACCACGCGATCGTGAACCCGCCGGTGGATCGCCACCTTCCCCCGGAGCAGGCCGGCGACGTGTTCATGAAGGTGCAGAAGGAGACGGACGCCGGACTCATCGTCTCCGGCGCAAAGGTGGTTGCCACCGGCTCAGCCATCACGCAGTACAACTTCATCGCCCACTACGGCCTGCCGATCAAACGCAAGGAGTTCGCACTCATCTGCACGGTCCCGATGGACGCGCCGGGCGTCAAGCTCATCTCCCGCGCCTCTTACTCGCATCAGGCCGCTGTTATGGGCACTCCGTTCGATTATCCGCTCTCCTCGCGACTCGACGAGAATGACGCCGTATTCGTCTTCGACAACGTGCTCGTTCCGTGGGAAAATGTCTTCTCCTACGGCGACGTCGAGAAGATGAACAATTTCACCCCGGCGACCGGCTTCCTCAACCGCTTCTCGTTCCAGGGTGTCATCCGCCTAGCCGTTAAGCTCGACTTCATCGCAGGCCTGCTCCTCAAGGCGCTCGAGATTACGGGCACCAAAGACTTTCGGGGCGTGCAGACGCGGGCCGGCGAGGTGATCGGCTGGCGCAACATGTTCTACGCTCTCGCCGACGGGATGGCGCTCAACCCGGACGCGGGACCCAACGGCACGGTCCTGCCCAAGGTCGACTACGCCATGGCCTACCGCATGTTCATGTCGGTGGGCTACCCGAGGATCAAAGAAATCATTGAGCAGGATGTCGCCTCCGGTCTCATCTACCTTAATTCCAGCGCACTCGACTTCAAGACCCCCGAGATCCGCCCGTACCTTGACAAGTACATCCGCGGCTCCGAAGGCGTCCAGGCCGTTGACCGCGTCAAGCTCATGAAACTCTTGTGGGACGCGATCGGCACCGAGTTCGGCGGCCGGCACGAACTCTACGAGCGCAACTATGCGGGCAATCACGAAGCAGTCAAGCTGGAGACGCTCATGCTCGCCGAGGCCAACGGCACCACCGCGTCGATGAAGGGCATGGCGGAGACCTGCATGGCCGAATACGACCTCGATGGTTGGACCGTCCCCGACCTCATCGGAAACGAGGACGTGAGCATCTTCCTCAAGCGCTGACTCTGCCATGGGCGCCCTGGATCGGTTATTCCCAGCCGATCCAGGGCGCCTCGGCGTTACTAATCGGTGGGGCTACACAATGTAAACCGCACCGGCTTACTTCCGACAGGGTGTCAGTGGTGCGGTCCGGGCGTGGTGCTGGACGATGAATAAAATCCCGCTACCCGAGGAGCACCATGCAGACCATCCAGCACTGGATCGACGGCAGCTACGTTACCCCTGACCCGGACAGCCGGCTGGGCGAGGTGACCAACCCGGCCACCGGCAAAGTCTCCTCCCGCGTGGCCCTGGCGGGCACCGCCGTCGTCAATCAAGCGGTGCAGGCAGCGGCGGCAGCGTTTCCGGCGTGGCGGGACACGTCGCTGGCGCGCCGGGTGCAGATCCTCTTCACCTTCCGCGAACTGCTGAACGCCCGCAAGGGCGAACTCGCCGCGATCATCACGGCCGAGCACGGCAAGGTGCTGGACGACGCGCTGGGCGAGGTGTCCCGCGGGCTGGAGGTGGTGGAGTTCGCCTGCGGCATCCCGCACATGCTCAAGGGCGGCTACACGGAGAATGCTTCCACCAAGGTGGATGTCCATTCGCTGCGGCAGCCGGTGGGGCCGGCTGCGATCATCTCCCCGTTCAACTTCCCGGCGATGGTGCCCATGTGGTTCTTCCCGGTGGCCATCGCTGCCGGCAACACGGTGGTGCTCAAGCCCAGCGAGAAGGATCCGACGGCGGCCAACTGGCTGGCCGAGCTGTGGAAGGAGGCGGGGCTGCCGGACGGCGTGTTCAATGTGGTGCACGGCGACAAGGAGTCCGTGGACGCGCTGCTGGAGCATCCGGAAATCAAGTCCGTTTCCTTCGTTGGTTCGACGCCGATCGCCCGCTACGTCTACGAGCGCGGTACCGCCTCCGGCAAGCGGGTGCAGGCGCTGGGCGGGGCGAAGAACCACATGCTCGTGCTGCCGGATGCGGATCTGGACCTGGCCGCTGACGCCGCGGTCAACGCCGGCTACGGCTCCGCGGGCGAGCGCTGCATGGCGATTTCCGCGGTGGTAGCGGTGGAATCGGTCGCCGACGAACTGGTGGCCAAGATCGCCGAACGCACGGCGAAGCTGCGCGTGGGCGACGGCATGCGCGGCACGGACATGGGGCCGCTGGTCACGGCAGCGCACCGGGACCAGGTGGCCGGCTATATCTCGGCGGGCGAGGACGCGGGCGCCGAACTGGTGCTGGACGGTCGCACCGTGGAACCGGATGCCGAGGGCGATGGCTTCTTCCTGGCCCCGACGCTGTTCGACCGGGTGACGCCGGAGATGTCCATCTACAGCGACGAGATCTTCGGGCCGGTCCTGTCCGTGGTGCGGGTGCCTGGCTACGACGAGGGGCTGGCGCTGATCAACAACAACCCGTACGGCAACGGCACGGCGATTTTCACCAACGACGGCGGGGCCGCCCGCCGCTTCGAGAACGAGGTGCAGGTGGGTATGGTGGGCATCAACGTGCCGATCCCGGTGCCGATGGCGTACTACTCGTTCGGCGGCTGGAAGAACTCGCTGTTCGGCGACAGCCACGCACACGGTTCCGAGGGCGTGCACTTCTTCACCCGCGGCAAGGTGGTGACCACCCGCTGGCTGGACCCGAGCCACGGCGGCATCAACTTGGGTTTCCCGCAGAATGCCTGATTCGGCGGGGCCGGCACGCGCCGGCCGCAGCTGCCGCCGAGCCAACCGTCCGCCGTCGTAGTTTAAGGAGAGTCAGATGACCACCACCACCGGCACCGCGTTGAGCGCCGAGGAACTGGAAGCCGGCCGCCGCGCGTACCAGTTGGACCGCCAGCACGTGTTCCATTCCTGGTCCGCGCAGGAACTGATCACGCCCATGGTTATTTCCCGGGCGGAGGGCTCCTGGGTCTGGGACGGCGAGGGCAACAAGCTGCTGGACTTCTCTTCCCAGCTGGTCAACACGAACATCGGCCACCAACATCCCAAGGTGGTGGCAGCGATCCAGGAACAGGCCGGGCTGCTGTGCACCGTGGCGCCGCAGCACGTGAACGCCGCCCGCTCGGAGGCCGCCCGGCTGATCGCCGAGCTGACCCCCGGCGACCTGAACCGGATCTTCTTCACCAATGGCGGCGCGGAGGCCGTGGAGCATGCGGTGCGGATGGCCCGGCTGCATACCGGCCGCTACAAGGTGCTCTCCGCCTACCGCTCCTACCACGGCGGCACCGCGCTGGCCGTGAACATTACCGGCGACCCGCGGCGGGTGGCCAACGACTACGGGAATGCCGGCACGGTCCACTTCCATGCCCCGTTCCTGTACCGCAGCCAGTTCCATGCCGAGGACGAAGCACAGGAATGCCAGCGAGCGCTGGAGCATCTGGAAACCACCATCCAGCTGGAGGGAGCCGACCGCTTCGCTGCGATCGTGCTGGAGTCCATCCCGGGCACCGCGGGCATCATGGTGCCGCCGGCCGGCTACCTGCAGGGTGTCCGCGAACTGGCGACCAAGTACGGGATCGTGTTCATCGCCGACGAGGTGATGGCCGGCTTCGGCCGCTCCGGCAAGTGGTTCGCGATTGACCATGCGGACGTGGTGCCGGACCTGCTGACCTTCGCCAAGGGCGTGAACTCCGGCTACGTGCCGCTGGGCGGCGTGGCGATCTCCGAGGCGATTTACTCGACCTTCGCCGAGCGGGTCTATCCGGGCGGCCTGACCTACTCCGGACATCCGCTGGCCTGCGCCGCGGCGGTGGCTACGATCAACGCGATGCGCGAGGAGCAGATGGTGGAGCATGCCGCTTCGCTGGGTACCGAGGTGTTCGGCCCCGGGCTCGCGGAGCTGGCGGCGAAACATCACTCGGTCGGCGAAGTGCGCGGCGTCGGCGCCTTCTGGGCGGTGGAGCTGGTGCGGAACCGTGCCACCCGCGAGCCGCTGGCACCGTATGGCGCCTCCAGCCCGGAGATGAACGAGCTGATCGCGGCGTGCAAGTCCCGTGGGCTGCTGCCGTTCGCCAACTTCAACCGGATCCACGTGGTGCCGCCGCTGAACATCAGCGTCCAGGACGCCCGGACCGGCCTGGCCATCCTGGACGAGGCGCTGACGCTGGCGGACGCGCACGCCGCGGGCTGAGGCTCGGCGGGCCGGACCGGGGAACTGCCCGGTACCGGCCCTCGGGGGCGGGCCTTGGTAGGTTGTTCTTCAGCCACACACACCTACCGCAGGAGAACCACGCGCGCATGGGCATTCATTGGGACCGGTTGGACGAGCGGCTGCGGGCGCAGGTGGAGGCCAACACCGCGCAGTACGAGCGGGTCCGCCCGGCGCTGGCGACCGTCACGTCCCAGTTGCAGTCGGGCATCCGGGACATCTTCCGCTCCGCCGAGCTGACGCCGCTGTTCGTCACCGCGCGGACCAAAAGCGTCGACTCGTTCCGTGACAAGGCGTCGCGGATGCTGCAGCCGGCCGAACCGGGTGATGCCCCGGCACTGGAGTTCCCCGATCCGCTGCGGGAGATCCACGATCTGGTCGGCGTCCGGGTGATCGTGAGCCTGCCGCACGAAATCCGGGAGGCCGCGGCGCTGATCAAACGGCAGCGCAGCGACTTCGACTGCCGTGCCGACCGCGAGAAAGACATCGGCTCGATCGAGTCCGGCACCTATGGCTACGCCAGCCGCCACCTGATCCTGCGCACGCTGCAGAACAACACGGTCAAGGCCTACCAGCAAGCCTTGGGCGAACCGGCCCGCGCCACCGGCAGCTACCTCTTCGAGGTCCAGATCCGCACGATCCTGTCGCACGCGTGGTCCGAACTCGAGCACGATATCCGCTTCAAGTCCTCGGATCCGCGCGCCTGGAGCCCCTACTTCGACCGTCAGTTCACCGCGACGGCAGCCATGTTGGAGGCGGTCGAGTCGGCCTTTGCCGAACTGCACGAGCGGTATGAGACGGTCACCGGCTACTGGGACGAAGAGGGCGAAGGTGCGGCGCCGCTGACGCCCCGCCGGGTCCGCGAGGTGTGGCAGACCCTGCTGCCGCATGTGGACCGCAAGTCCGACGACGACTGGGGCTGGGCGGCGGAACTGCTGGCCGCGCACGGTCTGAAGACCACCACCGAACTGGCCGCGTTGTTGAATCCGGAAACCATCACCGATGTCCGCGCCGCACTGGAGCACCGCTACTCCCCGGGCCCGGACCGGCTGTTGGACGACCTGCTGCTCTGGCGCTTCGGCCGGAGCCACATCGAACTCACCGCCGGCGAGGACGTCCACCGGCGCGAGTCGCTGCAGCGCCGGTTCCGGCAGCTGGAGACGTACCGCTTGGGCATGTAAGGTCTCCTCCGGCACCTGGCACCTAGGTTTCGTGGCGGCGGTTACCTACGCTGTGGTGAAACGTTGATGATCCGCGGCGAGGTGGCTGCGGATCCGAGCAGGAGGTGGAATGTCCCCCACCAGCCAGAAGACGCGATCCAATCCGGTCTCCGCCGCCATGCGGCCGGTCAACTCCCTCGTTGAACGGTTCATCCCCAGTGCGATGGTCTTCGCGATAGTCCTGACGGTCGTCGTGGCGATCATGGCTCTGGTCCTGACCGGCTCCAGCCCGGTGGAGGTAGTGCAGGGTTGGGGCGACGGGCTGTCCGGCCTGCTGTCCTTCATGACGCAAATGGCGCTGATCCTGCTGCTGGGCCACACGCTGGCGAACACCCGGCCGGTCCGCCGCTTGCTTTCCTTCCTCGGCGGTGTGCCGCGCGGCCCGGTCCAGGCCTACGTCTTCGTCTTCGTGGTGGCGGCCGCGGCGTCGCTGCTCACGTGGGGCCTGGGCCTGGTGGTCGGCGCCCTGCTGGCCAAGGAAGTCGCCGCACAGTTGAGGGCCAAGGGCATCCGGCTGCATTTCCCCATGTTGGTGGCCGCCGCCTTCTCCGGCTTCGTGGTCTGGCACATGGGCTACTCGGGTTCCGGCCCGCTGACCGCCGCGACGGAAGGTTCCTTCCTGGCCGAGCAGATCGGCCGCACCATTCCGGTCAGCGAAACCACCTTCTCGCTCTGGAACATCCTGGCCGCCATCGCCACCGTGATTGTGGTGGGTGCGGCGCTGTCCCTGGTGGCTCCGCGCGGCGATGACAAAATCGTGGAACTGGAAATCGATGCCCGCGACGGTGAGGCGGACTACGACGACGAGGTGGTCACCCCGGCGGACCGGCTCGATGCCAGCCGCATCCTGACGCTGCTCGTCGGGCTGGCACTGGTGTCCTATCTGGCCATCCACTTCGGCACCGGCGGCACGCTGACGCTGGACATCGTCAACTGGTCCTTCCTGGCACTGATTTTCCTGCTGGTACGCAACCCGTTCGAGCTGATCGCCCTGATCAAGAATGCGGCATCCAACGTGGGCGACATCCTGCTGCAGTTCCCGCTCTACGCCGGGATCATGGGGATCATGACCGCCACCGGGCTGATCACGGTGCTCTCCGACCTTTTCGTGGACATCAGCACGCCGCAGACCTTCGGGGTGTTGGCGCTGCTCTCCGCCGGGCTGGTGAACTTCTTCGTCCCGTCCGGCGGCGGCCAGTTCGCCGTCCAGGGCCCCATCATGCTCGACGCCGCGGCCCGGCTGGACGTGGACCCCGCCGTCGCCATCATGGCCGTATCCTACGGCGATCAGTGGACCAACATGATCCAGCCGTTCTGGGCCCTGCCGCTGCTGGCCATCGCCGGACTGAAGATGCGGGACATCCTCGGCTACACCATGGTCACACTAATCGCCTCCGGCCTGGTGTTCGCGGCCACCATGCTGATTGTCGGCGCGGGCTAGCCGGCGAAGGCGAAGCGGTCCCGCCCCACCAGCAAGCCGGTCGCCGCCTGCAGGACCGCGATGACGCAGAGCAAGGTCAGGGAAGCCGCCCAGGCTCCGGACGCGGCGAAGAGTCCGCCGAAGATCGGCGGACCCGCCGCGGCCAGCAGATAACCGATCGACTGGGCCATCCCGGAGAGGGCGCTCGCTTCGCGGTGCGTGCGGGTGCGCAGGCCGAAGAGCGAGAGCGCGGTAACCAGGGAGCTGCCGCAGCCGAAACCGGCCACCAGCACCCAGAACAGCATGATCTGGGGCATCAGCAGGATGCCCAGCACCCCGGCCAGCACCAGCAGCGGCGGGCCCGAGGCGGCCAGGCGCTGCGTCGGCCCGCGGAGCGCCACGGGCGTCATCAGGCTGGACACCACGCCGATCAACTGGAACATCATCAGGTCCCAGCCGGACGCCAGCCCGCTGCGGCCGTGGAAGCGTTCCAGCGTGGGCAGCCAGGTGATGAGAATGTAGAAAATCATTGACTGCAAGCCCATGTACAGCGTCACCTGCCAGGCGATCCCGGACTTCCAGACCGAGCCCCTGACCAGGGCCGGCGCGGCGGCCGCTTCACGGGCCTGGCCGGCAAGCCGGCTGCCCCGGCGTAGGCGGGGCAGCCAGAGCAGCACGGCAGGCACCGCCAGCACCACGAAGGCCGTCAGCGCGAAGCGCCAGCCGGCCGGTTCGCCGCCGACCGGAACCAGCGAGAGCGGCACGGCAAGTCCGGCGCCCAGCGAGGCACAGCCGCCGAGCACGGCGGAATAACCTCCGGTGAGCGAGGCCATCCGCTCCGGAAAGTCGCGTTTGAGCAGTGCCGGGAGCATCACGTTGCAGACAGCGATGGCGGCACCGATCAGCATGGTGCCGATCCATAGATTCGCGAGCGAGCCCGGGATGGGACGCAGCAACGTGCCCGCCACCAGCAGCAGCAGGGCACCGAAGACCGTGCGTTCGACGCCGAACTTCTCGCTCAGGCCGTGGGCCAGCGGGGACACCGCGCCGAAGGCCAGCAGCGGCACCGCGGCCAGCACGCCCAGGGCGGCAACGCCCAGTCCCGTCTCCGCGCCGATCTGGTCCAGCAGCGGGCCCACGCTGGTCAGCACCGGGCGCAGGTTGGCGGCCACCACCAGAATGCCGGCAATCAGCACCCCGGCCGACAGCGCCCGGCTGGTCCCGCGGGTTTCCCGCACCGCCACTCCCTTCCACGGTAGGTAGTCTCAGGCAACTGTATGCGACGGGACACAGAAAGGGGCACCCTGTCCGCGCAGGAACCGGAGTTCCGCACGGCGGGTGCCCCTCCGCCGTCGTACTGGAAGGGAAAGCGGGGCTGTTACTTGGCTGCGTCCGCCGCGTCAGCCGCCTTGCCGAGCATCGGCAGGAAGGTGTCCAGCGCCCACGGCAGGCTCAGCGGCGAGGCCGCGGAGATGGACAGCGTCAGGGTGTTGTCCGAGTCCGCCACCAGCGCATCGTTCTTGATGGCGGGGATCTGGCCCAGCAGCGGGTCGGTGGTGATCTGTTGCGCGGTCTTATCATCCGGGACCCAGGTCACGAACACGTCGGAAGCCAGCTCGTTGGCCTTCTCTGCGGACCACGGGATGAAGAATTCGCCGGAGTCCTTGGTGGCGTCGGTGACCACGTCCGCCTGCACCATGCCGATGCTGGTCAGGAACTTCGGCCGGTTGTCGTTGGCGGTGTAGACATTGACGCCGTCGCCCTTGGCCGGCTCAAGGTTGCCGTAGATGAAGCTCTTGCCCGCCAGCTGCGGGTACTCGGACGCCTTGGCCACAATGGTCTGCTCGGTCTCCGCGACCAGGTCCTCGGCCTGCTGGCTCAGGCCCAGCGCCTGGCCGATCATCCGGGTGGAGTCCTGCCAGTCGGTGCCGTATGGGGTCTCCGGGTAGGCGATGACCGGGGCGATCTTGCTCAGCGTGTCATAGTCCTCCTGGGTCAGGCCGGAGTACGCCGCCAGGATGACGTCAGGAGCCAGTTCGGCCACCTCGTCGAAGGCGATTCCGTCCACCTCGGAGTACTGCGTGGGCGCGTTCTCGGTGCCGATCGCCGCGCCGAGCTCCTCCAGCTTGGCGTCCCGCCAGGGAGTGGAGCCGTTCTCATTGCCGCCCCAGTCTTCCTTCGGCATGCCGACCGGAACCACGCCCAAGGCCAGGGCCACATCGGAATTCACCCAGGACACGGTGGCCACGCGCTCGGGCTGCTCTTCGATCACCGTCTCGCCGAACGCATGTTCAACGGTGACCGGGAACTGGTCCGTCGCTGCGGCTGACTGGCCGCCTTCGGAATCTCCGCCGGCGGGGCCGGTGGAGCAGGCGGTCAGGGACAACAGGACGACGGCGGCGGCAGCTACCAGACCGCGCATGCGTGAAACGCCCACGTGGGGCCTCCTCGAATCAAAGGAACAAACAAAAGTAAGGGTAGCCTATGCTCAGTTGGAATAAGCAACTACTTTGTTGCGTATTTCGACGGCGGCGCGCCGCCGCCTTGCCGGGTCGGGATTTCCGCCACCGGCAGCAGGACCCGGAAGCGGGAGCCGGACCGGGAACCGTTGACAAAGCTCCCCGCCCCCTGTGTCATAAGTGAAACTCGTTCATTTCCGGCACAGGCCGGTGACCCAGGAGCGGCCATGGCGGCAGGTTGGATTTTCCACTCCGGCAGGATCTTCGATGGCCTGCGCCTGCATCCGGCGGCCACCGCGGTTGCCGTCTCGGACGGTGTGGTCACCGCCGTCGGATCCGATGCAGACGTCCGGGCTGCCGCGGGGCCGGATGCCACGCCCGTTGACCTGCGGGGCCGGTTGCTGGCACCGGGCTTCACCGACGCGCACGTGCACGCGGTCATGGCGGGGCTGGAACGGCTGGGCTGCGACCTCTCACACTGTGCCGGAGCCGAGGCCGTGCTGGCGCAGGTCGCATCCGCCGCAGCCGGATCCGCGGGGCCCGACTCTTCGACGCCCGGCAACGCTTGGATCACCGGCGGAGGCTGGCACAAGGCCGATTTTCCGGGCGGCTATCCCACCCGCGAGGTGCTGGACGCGGTGGTTCCGGACCGGCCCGTCTATCTGGTCAACGCCGACCACCACAGCGCCTGGGTCAACACCAGGGCACTGGAACTGGCCGGACTCGACGCCGCGACCCCCGATCCCGAGGACGGAGTGCTGGAGCGCGACGCCGCAGGCTTCCCGAGCGGGACGCTGCATGAGGGCGCCATGGACCTGGTGAACCGGGCCATTCCGCGCGCCACCGTCGAGGAGATGCAGGCCGGGCTGTTGGAAGCCCAGCGCTACCTCCACTCGGTGGGCGTCACCGGCTGGCAGGAGGCGATCCTGGGCGACTATGCCGGCTATCCGGAGGCCAGCGCCGCCTACCGGACGCTGCTGGAACAGGACCGGCTGACCGGCCGTGCCGCGGGAGCTCTCTGGGTGCCGCGGTCCACCACGGTGGAGTCGGTTCCGGATCTGGTGGCCGAGTTCGTCGCGCGGCGGGAGCAGAATGCGGCTGCCGATTTCCGCACCACCAGCGCCAAAATCATGGTGGACGGAGTGCCGGAGAACCGGACGGCGGCCATGCTGGAGCCGTACCTTCAGCCGTGCGCCTGTGAAGGTCTGGCAGCGAACGACGGCGGTGCGCCCGACGACCGCGGGCTGAGCTACCTGCCCAAGGACGTGTTGGTGGCGGTGGTGGCGGCACTGGACGCGGCCGGGTTCGACCTGCATCTCCACGTGATCGGCGACCGTGCCGTGCGCGACGGGCTGGACGCCGTCGAACATGCCCGCCGGGTCAACGGCCGCGGCACCGGGCGGCACCACATGGCCCATCTGCAGATCATCCACCCCGCCGACGTGCCCCGTTTCGCCGAACTGGACGTCACCGCCAACCTGCAGGCGCTCTGGGCCTGCAACGACGCCCAAATGCGCGAGCTGACCGTGCCGTTGATCGGCGAGGAGCGCGCCGGCTGGCAGTACCCGTTCCAGTCCCTCGCGGAGTCCGGCGCCCGGCTGGCGATGGGTTCGGACTGGCCCGTTTCCTCTCCGGATCCGTGGCAGGCCATCCACGTGGCGGTCAACCGCAGCCACCCCGACGACGGCTCGGACGGGCCGCTGCTGCCGGGCGAGGCGCTTTCCCTGGCGGCGGCGCTGGCGGCCTACACCTCCGGCTCGGCCTGGCTGAACCGCCATGACGACGGCGGCCGGATCGTTCCCGGTGCGCCGGCCGATCTGGTGGTGCTGAGCGCCGATCCGTTCAGCTTGCCGGCGGCGGAACTGCATAGCGTCGGCACGGACATGACGTTCGTGGCCGGCGAACCGGTGTTCGAGCGACAGGCGGTACGGGCATGAAAACGTTCTACGACCGGGCAGAAGAAGAGATCCCCGCCGCCCGGATCGACGCGGCGCTGGCCGGGGCATCCGCCACGCCTTACTGGTTGGACGATCCGTCCCGCCCGGAGTCGCTGCCGCCGCTGCGTGGCCCGGTGACGGCGGACCTGGCGGTGGTCGGCGGCGGTTACACCGGCCTGTGGACCGCACTGCTGGCCAAGGAACGCGACCCGGACCGCTCGGTGGTGCTGCTGGAGGGCAACCGGATCGGCTGGGCCGCCTCCGGCCGCAACGGCGGATTCTGCGAGGCCAGCCTGACGCATGGCAGCGCTAACGGTCAGAGACATCTGCCGGAGGAGACCGAACTGCTGGGCAAGCTGGGCCTGCAGAACCTGGACGAGATCGAACAAACCCTGGTCCGGTACGGAATCGATGCCGGTTTCGAGCGGACCGGAACACTCTCGGTGGCCACCGAAGAGCACCACGTGGCATGGCTCCGGGAGGAAGCCGCCGAAGACCCGGCGCTGGAGTTCCTGGACCGGTCCGCCGTGCAGCGGGAGGTCGCCTCGCCGGCCTACCGCGCGGGATTACGGGACCGGCAGGGGACGGCGCTGGTGCACCCGGCCAGGCTGGCGTGGGGACTGCGCGACGCGTGCCTGAGCGCCGGCGTCGAAATCTATGAACACACCCCGGTACGTTCCGTGGCAGGGCGGGCGGGGTTAATGGCGCTGCGCACTGACTTCGGCTCGGTGGCAGCCGGGCGGGTGGCGCTGGCAACCAATGCCTTCCCGTCGCTGCTGGCGCGCACCCGGCTGCACACCGTCCCGGTGTACGACTACGCCCTGATGACCGAGCCGCTCACCGGCGTGCAGCGCGAAGCCCTCGGCTGGGCCGAACGGTTCGGCCTCTCGGACAATGACAACCGGTTCCACTACTACCGGCTGACCACCGACGCCGACGGGCGGGACCGGATGCTGTTCGGCGGGTACGACGCCGTCTACCATTACGGCCGGTCGCTGCGGCACAGCCACGAGCAGCGCCCGGAAACGTTCCGTCGCCTGGCCGCCCATTTCTACGCAACCTTCCCGCAGCTGGCCGACGTCCGCTTCAGCCACGCGTGGGGCGGCGCCATTGACACCTGCAGCCGCTTTTTCTCCTTCTTCGAGACCGCGTACGGCGGCCGGGTGGCCTACTGCGCCGGCTTCACCGGGCTGGGGGTGGGCGCCTCGCGCTTCGGCGCCAACGTGATGCTGGACCTGCTCTCCGGCCAACCGACCGAGCGCACCCGGCTGCAGCTGGTGCGGAAGAAGCCGCTGCCGTTCCCGCCCGAGCCGCTCGCCTGGCTGGGGGTCAAGCTCACCACCGCGGCCATGGTCCGCGCCGACCGCAACCAAGGACGCCGCGGCCCCTGGCTGAAAGCCATGGATGCGGTGGGGATGGGCTTCGACTCGTAATCCCTAGTCCGCCCCGATTGCCGCGGCATCGGCGGGCACTGTGTGCGGGTCGGCCGGCGCCTCACGCTTGCGCAGCAGCAGCATGCCGGCGGCCATCAGGCTGCAGGCGGCCGCCGCCCAGAACGGGGCGGAAACGTTACCGAACCATACGGCCACGTGCCCCACCAGGATGGCCGACGCGGCGCCGCCGAGCCAGCGCATGAAGTTGTAGCCGGCGCTGTTCACCGCCCGCGGTCCGGAACCGGCGCTCATCGCGCTGCCCGTGAACAGCGTATTCAGCACCCCGGAAACAATGCCGGAGACCACCACCCCGGTCACCACCACCGACTTGATGCCGGTGGACATGGCCAGCAGGATCACCGCGTAGAGCACGACGGCGGCGATCGCACCACCGCGCTCCCCCAGCCAGCCGGCGACCTTCGGCGCCAGGACAACGCCGGACACGGCCACGCACAGACCCCAGCCGAAGAACACGAAGCCGATGAACAGCGCGCCCTCGTCCAGCACGAAGGGAGCCCAGGCGATGATCGCGAAGAAGGCCGCAGTGTAGAACGCCGACCCGATCGAGGTCAGCAGCAGACTGCGGTTGCGCAGCGCCAGCAGCGGGTCCACCAGCCGCACCGGCTGCCGGTGGGACTTGTCCTTGTCCTTCTCCAGCATGCTCACGCAGAGGATGGCGCCGACGGCCATCAGGATGGCAGTTCCCGCGAACGGTCCGCGCCAGCTGATGTTGCCCAGCACGGCCCCGAGCAACGGGCCGATCGCCAGCCCCACCCCCAGAGCGGCCTCGTAGAGCAGGATGGCACCCTGCTGCCCGCCCGCGGCCGCTCCGACAATCACGGAGAGCGCGGTGGCGATGAAGAAGGCGTTGCCCAGGCCCCAGAGCGCGCGGAGCCAGACCAGCGTCTCGATGTCACCGGCCGCCGCGCACAACCCGGCCGCGATGACGATCAGCACCAGCCCGGCCACCAGCGTCCGCTTGGCCCCGAACCGGTAGGACATCATGCCGGTCAGCAGCATGGCCACCACCTGCACGCCCAGATAGGACCCGAAGAGCAGGGTGGTTTGTGACGGCTCGGCACCCAGCGACTCAGTGATCACATTGAGGATCGGGTCCACCAGGCCGATGCCCATGAAGGCGATGACCGCGGCGAAGGCTGTCACCCAGACGGATTTTGGCTGGCCCCTCAGCGCATCGGTGAGTTTGGCGTGTTGTTGCGGTGCCGCAACGTTGGTCATGGTTGTTCTCCTCAGTGTTCGGCCGGTGATTGTTCGGCCGGCAGCCCGTTTGCCGCTTCCACAGCCAGCAGTCGGGACATGGCCGGCGCGGCGGCGGCCAGCAGGTTCCGGTCTTCGGGCTGCAGGTCTGCCAGCAGGCGGGCAAATTCCAGGTCCCGCTCGGCGGCGAGCGCGGCGATCTGCGAGCGCCCGTCGGAGGTCAGGTCCACCAGGACGCGGCGCCGGTCATTCGGGTCGGCCAGCCGCTCCACCAAACCGATCCGGACCAGTCCGGCAACCACGCTCGTGGCCGTCGGCATTTTTACTCCTTCAAGCGCGGCCAGTTCACCCATCCGCAGTTTTCCTTTGTCCATCAGCGTGGTCAGCACCGAGGACTGCGCGGCGGTCACGTCCCAGCCCGGGCTGCGCCGGCGGACCATCTGGTAGATCCGGGTCAGCAGCGGCCTCAGTTGGCGGGACAGCTCGAGTTGTTCATCCTGCATAGTTAGATGGTCTAACTATTAGCTCTCTGAAGCAAGTCGAGGCCTAAGCCGGACGGCGGTAGGCTGGCCCGGATTGCCCCGCACTGGTCGGGGCCGGAGCAAGAGGGACGTGGCATGGCATTGTTTTCGACACTCGGGGTGTTGTACGTCGTCTTCCTGATCGGGATGGCCGTGCTGGTGGTGTGGCTTTCTGGTCCTGCTGATCAGTTTCCTGCGCCTGAAAAACTCCGAACTTCGCGACGCCGCCGCACGGCGGCAGGCCGAGAGCCAGCCGTAGTTTGCCAGCACGCAATAAAAGCCAACCGAAGCCTCACGTTTCGAGGCGCGGGAACGTCTGCACAGGAGAGAATGGAAGCGGACGAAGGAGCGCCATGACCCGCGTGCACACCCTCATCGATACCCCGCTCGGGGAGCTGACGGCCGTCGCCGAGGACGGTTCGCTGACCGCGCTCTACTTCCCCAGCCACAAACGGATGCCGGACGCCGCGACGTTCGGCGAGCGGACCGCCGTCGGCTTCGAAGCAGTCACGGAACAGCTGGCGGAGTATTTCGCCGGCCAGCGCCGGGAATTCGACCTCCCGCTGGCGCCGAAGGGCGACCCCTTCAAGCTAAAGGTGTGGGCCTTGCTGCGGGAGATCCCGTACGGCCAGACCCGCTCCTATGGGCAGCTGGCGGCCGCGCTGGGCGATGTGCATCTGGCGCAGGCAGTGGGCCACGCCAACGGCCAGAACCCGATCTCCATTGTGGTGCCGTGCCACCGGGTGGTCGGCGCGGACGGCTCCTTGGTGGGCTACGCCGGCGGGCTGGAACGCAAACGGTTCCTGCTGGAACTGGAAGAGCCGGCCGAGGTGAAAGCCGGCAAGCTCTTCTGATGCCCACCTCACGAAGCCGGGCCGGCAGCCGTCTACCGGGTGTGCAGATGAAACCCTTCGAGCAGCTGGTCACCGACCATGGCCCTACCGTGCTGCGCGTCTGCCGGGCGGTGCTGGGCCCCGGCCCGGATGCCGAAGACGCGTGGTCGGAAGCCTTTCTGTCCGCGCTCAAGGCCTACCCTGAGTTGCCTCAGGATGCGAACCACGAGGCGTGGCTGGTGACCATCGCCCACCGCAAGGCCATCGACGTTGTCCGGCGGCGGGCCCGAATCCCGACGCCCACCGAGCGCCTGCCCGAATCGCCGTCCTCGCTGGGCCTGCCCGGGAATGACGACGACGAACTGCGCCAGGCCGTCGCCGCCCTGCCCCTCCGGCAGCGCGAAGCCGTGGCGCTGCACTACCTGGCCGGGCTGCCGTACGCCGAGGCCGCCGAACTCACCGGTTCCAGCACGGACGCGGTCCGACGCGCGGCTGCCGACGGCATGGCCAAACTGCGGGCGTTCTACCGGCGCGGCCACCAGCGCGCCGCGGACGTGGCCGCATCCGATGCAAGCGAAGGAGCATTCCGATGACTGCCGAAGGATCCGCGGTCCAGGACACTGTGGCCGGCGAAGAACTGGACGTGCTGACCCGCCTCGACCCGGCACAACTGGAGCGACTGCATAGCCGGCTGGAACACGAGGCGGCGGCCGCCGGCGTCGTCCACCTTGCCTACACCACCACCGACACTCCGGTCGGAGAGCTGCTGCTGGTCACCACGGAAGAGGGCCTGGTCCGTGTGGCCTTCGCCAGCGAGCACCACGACGACGTGCTCGCCGGCCTGGCGGGCACGATCAGCCCGCGCATCCTGCGCTCCCCGGTCCGTCTGGCAGCGGCCGTCCGGCAGTTGGACGAATACTTCGCGGGCCGGCGGCGCTTCTTCGACCTGCCGCTGGACCGGCGGTTGTCCAAAGGATTCCGCGCGGAGGTGCTCAACCACCTGCCGGAAATCCCGTATGGCCGGACCGAGAGCTACGCGCAGGTGGCCGCCGCCGTCGGGAATCCCAAGGCAGTCCGCGCCGTGGGCAGCGCCTGTGCCACCAACCCGCTGCCCGTCGTCGTGCCCTGCCACCGCGTGCTCCGCTCGGACGGCGCGTTCGGCGGTTACCTGGGCGGGCCGGAGGCCAAGGCCTACTTGCTGGGGCTGGAGTCCGCGGCATGAGCACCCTGTTCGCCGACGCTCCGGCCGGTCCCCGCGAGATCGCGCCGGGGGCGGTGCATGTGCCGGGCTGGCTGAGGGTGGAGCAGCAGCGGGAACTGGTCGAAGCCTGCCGTGAATTCGGCCGCGGGCCGGTCCCCTACCGGGCGGCCAAGCTGCCGGGCGGACACGAGATGAGCGTGCGGACGCTGTGCCTGGGCTGGCACTGGGCGCCATACAAGTACACCCGGACGGCCGACGACGTGAACGGCGAGCGCGTACTGGACTTCCCCGGCTGGCTGGCGGAGTGGGGCCGGCGGGCTCTTGTGGACGCCTACCAGGACCCGGCCGCGGACCGGGATTACGCGCCGGATACTGCGCTGATCAATTTCTACGACGACACCGCCAAGATGGGCATGCACCAGGACAAGGACGAGCGGGCGGACTTCCCCGTGGTGTCGCTCAGCATCGGCGACGACTGCCTGTTCCGCTTCGGCAACACCGAAACCCGCACCAAGCCCTACACGGACCTCCGGCTGCGTTCCGGGGACCTGTTCGTCTTCGGCGGACCATCCCGGTTCGCCTACCACGGCGTCCCCAAGATCTACCCGGCCACCGCCGACCCCGGCTGCGGGCTGACCGGAGGTCGGCTCAACGTGACCATGCGGGTGACCGGTCTCGGCTGAACTACCACCACCCGGCGCACTAGGAGAGAATCGGCCCATGGAGAAAACCGCTACCGGCGTCGTGCTCTGCGAGGACGGACTGGCCCGGCCGGCCTGGGCCGCCACGAATCCGCTGCTGCGCCAGTACTACGACACCGAATGGGGCATGCCGGTCCGCGGCGAGCAGGGCGTCTATGAGCGCATCACGCTGGAGGGATTCCAGGCCGGACTGTCCTGGGCCACCATCCTGCGCAAGCGGCCGGCCTTCCGGAGCGCCTTCCACGACTTCCAGGTGGACACCGTCGCCGCGTTCACCGAGGAGGACGTCGAACGGTTGATGCAGGACGCCGGCATTGTGCGCAACCGCGCCAAGATCCGTGCCGCCATCACCAACGCCAACGCCACCATCGAGTTGCGGGCGGAAGGCGGTTTGAGCGACTTCGTCTGGTCCTTCCAGCCGGAGAGCACACCGTCGCCGAACCACATCGGGGACGTGCCGACCACGTCATCGGAATCCGTCGCGCTGTCCAAGGCGCTGCGCAAACGCGGCTTCGCGTTCGTCGGGCCCACCACCATGTTTGCCCTAATGGAGGCCATCGGCATGATCGACACCCATCTGGTGGACAGCCACCGCCGCGGCACCTCCGGCGTCTGGGCCTGAGGCTTGCGCTTTCACAATCACTTCATGCATCCGCCCGCACGCTGAGATGCGTGCCACAATAAGTTCCACCCGCTGGCTTCGCGGGACCCGGACGTGTCCGCCCGGCCGCAAGCCAGACACTGCAGGAGTTATCCGGTAAGGAGACCACGTTGACGATTCTTGTTGCCTACGCACCGCGTCCCGAGGGCCGAGCGGCCCTGAGCAAGGGCATCCAGATGGCCACCCAGAACAACGAGAAGCTGGTGGTCGTCAACGCCAGCCCCGGCGGCACGCACAAGGACGAGTCGTTCTCGGACGCCCACGACGCGTCATGGGTCCAGAAGGAACTGCACAACTCCGGTCTGGACAGCGAATTCAAGCAGTTCGTCCGCGGCAAGGACGCTGTGGAGGAGATTGTGGACCTGGTCGACGAACTCTCGGTCTCGCTGCTGGTCATCGGCCTGCGCAGGCGCTCACCGGTGGGCAAACTCATCTTAGGCAGCACCGCCCAGGAAATCCTGCTGACCGTCGATTGCCCGGTCCTGGCGGTCAAGGCCCGCTGATCCATGCAGGTCAACCTGCCGCTGGCTCCCCCGTTCGACGTTTCTGCCGCGCTGGCCGCCCTGGCCGCCCATGCGGTACCCGGCCTCGAGCGGGTCGATCCAGCGGCCGGCACCTGCAGCCGCCTCTTCAACACCGGCGCCGGCCCGGTGCCGGTCACCGCCACCCTGTCGCCTGACTCCGTCAGCCTCAAGGTCGGCAGCAACTCTCCCGCTATCTTGGCGGAGATAACGACGGCGGTGCGCGGCTGGCTCGATCTGGAGCTGGAACCGGAGCGTGTGGCGGCGATGTTGGGCGCCGACGCCGTGGTCGGCCCGCTGGTTGCCGCCCGCCCCGGGCTCCGCATCCTCGGCTATCCGGACGGTTTTGAGGGTGCCGTCTCCGCCGTGGTGGGCCAGCAGGTGTCGCTGGCGGCGGCCCGCACCTTCACCGGCCGGCTGGTGTCCGCCTTCGGCTCCCCGCTTGGGGACCTGGCCTTCTTCCCCACCGCGGAGACGCTGGCGGCAGCCGGACCAGACGCCATCCGCGAGGCCGTCGGCCTGACCAACGCCCGCGCGCGCACCGTTCTGGCCCTGGCCGAAGCCTGTGCCGACGGGTTGCGCATCACCCCTGACGCCGACCACGCCGATACCCGCCGCCGCTTGTTGGCGTTGCCCGGCATCGGCCCGTGGACGGTCGAGTATCTGGCCATTCGCGCGCTGCACGACCGCGACGCGTATCCGGAGGGCGACCTGGTGCTGCAACGGGCACTTGGGGTGAAGACCGCCAAACAAGCCCGCGAGATCGGGCAAGCGTGGGCCCCGGTCCGCGCCTATGCGGTCTTCCATCTCTGGACGGCCTCCGCCTACCTGCCGTAAACAGCCCGACGCGGCCGCGCGTGGTCAGTCCCCGTGCGGCGTCATCCGCGGGCGCCTACCCGTTCAATGCGTTCCAGCAATTCCGCCGGCAGCTGGAGATCGGGAACCCGCAGGTTGGAGCGCAGATGGCCCGGCTTCACCGTGCCGATCACGGCGCTGGAGACTCCCGGATGGTTCAGCGCGAAGGCCAGCGCAATCTCGCTGGCGGCGAGGCCGTCGACGTCGTTGATGAACCGGTATTTGCGTCCCTGGACAAACTTGTGCCGGTGGTTCTTGAGCGCCCGGAGCAGGTACCAGACGTCACTGGGCCCGCCGATCTTGAAGATGTCCCGCGAGTACAGGGTCTGTGCCAGCGGAGACTTGAGCTTGACGCCCACCCCGGCTTCCTGCGCCTCGGAAATCAGACCCTCCAGCGAACGGTCCACGATGTTGTACTCCACCATCAGCGCGTCGAAGATGCCCAGCTTCAGCGCTTTCTTGGCTCCGCCCCGGCCGGTGGAGACACCGAGCGCGCCGACCGTCCCCCGCTCCTTGAGCTTCAGCACCGTTTCGATGGCGGGGTCGGCCGGGTGCGGGAATCCGTGGAAATGCAGCAGCGGCAGGTGGTCGATCTGCAGCCGCCGCAGGCTGGCGTGCACGCTGTTTTCAATCGCCTGGGGCGAGTAGTCCTTCACATTGCGGTTGTTGATCCAGTGGGATCCCGCTTTCGTGGAGATGACCAGGTTCTCCGTCCGGCCCTTGAGGATGCGGCCCAGCCGCTCTTCGGCGTTGCCGCGGCTGTAGTTCGGGCCGGTGTCGAAGACGGTGATGCCGCCTTCGAGGGCCTGATCGACCAGCTGCGCCGCCTGCCGTTCGGGGAAGGCCTTCATTCCCCAGTAGCCGCCGGCCCCGAAGCTGAGTTCGGAGACCTGCAAGCCGGACCGTCCTAGCGCGCGTCGTTTCACCATGCCCCTTTCCGCGGTCAGCGGACCGCCACAAACCATCCAGCCTAGGCTATCGAGGACCCAGGCATTGTTCAGCGAACGACGCCGGTGCGGTTGCCGTAGGCGCGCAGGGCGAACCCCAGCACCGAGCACAGCAGGTAGCCGGCGCCCACCACCAGCCAGCCGATGTGGAAGTTGCCGGTGGCCTCCAGCAGCAGTCCCATCAGCAGCGGCCCGGCCGCAAAACCGGCATACATTCCCATCGACACGATGCCGGAAGCCGCCCCGACCCGTTGGGCCGGAACCACGCGCATCACGCCGGCCATCACCACCACGTTGGCACCCAGCACGGTGGCGCCGTGCAGGATCACACCCAGCCAGAGCAGTGCCGGTACGTCCAGCGTGCCCGCCGCGAGGAAGGCAGCCGCCCCGGCGAGCGCGCCGATCCCCAGCAGGATGAGCAGGGTGGAGGCCCGCACGCCCTTGGCCATCCGCCGCCCCCACAGCACGCGGGAGGTCACACCGACGACGCCCGACACACCCGCTGCCACGCCGCCCATGACCAGGCTGAAGCCCAGTTCCCGGACGGTGAACAGCGGCAGGTAGACGTTGGTGGCCTGCATGCCCAGGCCGGCGAGCAGGGAGTAGCCGGCGAACAGCCAGACCGAGAGCGGGAACCGGCCCTGTGCACCGGAACCCTCCGGCGTTGCCGCGGACCGGGCCGAGGCGGAGCCGGCACCAGGCGGCGTGACTCGCGGCGGCCCAGTGGCTGCGGACGGGGCGTGCGCCGCCGTCGTCAGGGGGTTTTCCGGGAGTTTGCGCAGGCCGTAGAGCAGCAGCCCGACGGCGACCACGGCGGCCAGCGCGGTGGCGCCCTGCCAGCCGGCCCACAGGGCGACGATGGGGAAGAACAGGCCGGCGAACAGCTGGCTGCCTTGGACGCCGGACTGCTTCACGCCGATCCAGCCGGGCCGCTTGTGCGCAGGAACCTGCGCGATGATGATGCGGTTGGTGGTCGGGTTGGAGATGGCCTGGGCGGGACCGGCCAGCAGCGCTGCGATCACCAAAACCAGGTAACTGTGGGCCAACGATGCGAGCACCAGGGCCATGGCCGTGCCGGCAAAGATCAGCACCAGCTGGGCACGGTTGGAGATCCGGTCGCTGAGTTTCCCCAGCCACATGCTGCATACCGCGGCGCTGGCGAAGATGGCGGTGGCCAGCAGGCCGAACTGGCCCTCGCTGATGTCCAGGTCCTCGATGACCAGCGGGCTGACGGTGCTTAGGCCGTAGTTGAGCAGCGGGCCCACGCCCATGGCGCACGTGAGGACAAAAAGCAGCGCGCCGCTGGGCTGTTTGGACATGCTGCACTCCTTGCTGGCGGATCGGGCTCCGTCCAGCAGGGTACTCCCAGTGCCGGCTCTTCCCCGCGGCAGGTGTCGCGGCAGTCCGGGCCTGCACCGTAACAATGGAGAGTTAGCTCACCTTTTCCCGCGCCGGTGCGCCGGACTCAGGTGGCTAGCAGCGGTCCTATTTCTTGCCCTTCTGCGTATCCGCATGCGCATCCACGAAGGCCCGCCGCGGATGCCGGGTGGCGCCCATCGAGGTGATGTCACGGTCGCCCAGGATCAGCGAACTCCAGCCGGCCAGCAGGCGCCACTTGTGGATCCAGGTGGGCAGCGCCAAGCCGTGGTAGCCCATCGCCGCGTACCAGGCCGGCTTGCCCTTGATATCGCGGCCCAGGATCTTGGCCGCGCCCCGGCCCACGCCGTAGGTCGCAACCGTTCCCAAGGTCTTGTGCCGGTACTCCGCCGGCCCTTGGCCCTGCACCGCGTTGACCACGTTCTGGGCCAGCACCTTTGCTTGGCGCACGGCGTGCTGGGCGTTCGGCGGGCAGTAGGCGGGTTGCTGTTCGGCGGCCAGATCGGGCACCTGGGCGCAGTCGCCGGCGGCCCATGCCCCGTGGACCACCTGGCCGGCGTCATCGATGACCTGCAACCGGGCGTTCGCGTTCACGTGCCCCTTCGGCCCGCGCGGGACATTGGTGTCGTCCAGCACCGGGTTGGGCTTCATGCCGGCCGTCCAGATGATCAGCCCGGCCGGAATGCGTTCTCCGGTGCTGAGTTCGGCGACCGAGTCTTCGCAGGACGGCATGGTGGTCTTCAGCCGCACGTCCACGCCGCGCTCGCGCAAGTGGCCCAGCGTCCACTTGGACAGATCCGGCCCCACTTCGGGAGCCACCCGGTCCAGCGCTTCGATCAGCACCCAGCGCAACTGGGAGCGGTCCAACTCCGGATGTGCGTCCACGGCGAGCTTGGACAGATCGCTCAGTTCCGTCAGCGCTTCGACACCGGTATAGCCGCCGCCGACCACCACGAAGGTGAGTGCCTTGGCCCGCTCTTCCGGGTCGCTGGTGCCGGCCGCCAGGGCCACGTTGTCCAGCACCTTGTCCCGGCAGTAAATGGCCTCTTCCACGGTCTTGAAGCCGACGCCGTGTTCGTCCAGCCCCGGAGTGGGGAACGTCCTGGTCACCGCGCCGACGGCGAACACCACTTGGTCGTAGTCCAGCGAGCGTTCACCGCCGCCGATTTCACTCAGCTCGGCCGTTTTGGCCTGGACGTCCAGCGAGACGAGCTTGCCGCGGACAATGTCCACGTTCTTGAGCGCACTGCGCAGGTTGACGGTGACGATCCGCGGTTCGATTTCGCCGCCGCCGACTTCGGGCAGCAGCGGCTGGTACGTCATGTACGAGTTCGGCTCAACTACGGTAATCCGGGCCGCCTCCGGCCCCAACCGCTTGCGGATCCCCCACGCCGTGTACAGGCCGACGTAACCGCCGCCCAAGATGAGAATGTGAGGCGTCGCTGAAGTGGACATAGTCCAGGCTCCCTCCCTGTTGTGGACAGTGATTCAGTGGTCCTGGTGCATCCTTCGCCGGAAGCCTTCCGGCCCGGCCTGCGGCCACACTAACACCGGACCGGGCGCAGCTAAACCCTCGGTCCGGGCGCAGCCGCCGGCAAGGCGGCATTCCCGCGGGCCAACCCACCGGCGTGCCCTGCCGGTTCCGGCGCCGGCAGCGACCTACAATGTGCTCAAGTGCCTCCGTCAGTGGGGCTGTTTCGGGGGAGCAGGAAGCGGTGGAGGCGGCAAAGCACACGGTGCGCGGGCGGTCGCTCCGTACCTACCGCCGGGCACGCACCACGCTGATCTGCGTAGCCATTTTCTGGCTTTGGCTGCTGCTGGGCGCCGCCGCGTTCGTCGCGGGCATGTTCGACTCCCCCACCAAACTTTTCCTGGCAATGTACGCAGGCGCCGTGGCCGTGTTGGTCTCCATCCCGATTGGCCTGCTCGCGGCCATCTTCATGCTGCTCCATCGGCCTGCCGCGGAAGATCGCCGGGCCACCGGGGAACGGCTGTCCATGGCGGCCCGCTCCGCCGGCTCGGCCGTCGCCGCACTTCCGTGGGCGGCCGCGGCCGGCCGGGCCAAAGAGCTGGGCAGCAGGCTGGGTCCGGCGGCCAGCGGGCTCGGCACCGCCACCAAGGCCGGCGTAAGTCAGCTCCGTTCGGGTGCGCGGCAATGGCGCGGAGCCGGGGAACAACTGCGTCCACACACCGCGCGGCAGGCTGACGCCGGGGAGCAGCAGCCGGTCAAACGTTTGCCCAGCAGGGTTCCCGGTGCCGCGCAGAAGCCACAGGTTCCCCGCCGGCCGCCGATGCCGCCGCGGCGTCCGTCCGGCCCGCCAAGTGGGGGCCGGTCAGGCCGGGACAGCCCGAACGGACATCTGGATGATTTGGCGTCCTAGCACTCCACCACGTTGACGGCGAGGCCACCGGTGGCGGTCTCCTTGTACTTGTCGCTCATGTCCCGTCCGGTCTCGCGCATGGTCACGATCACCTGGTCCAATGACACCCGGTGCGTGCCGTCGCCCATCAGCGCCATTTTGGCCGCGTTCACGGCTTTGGCCGCCCCGATCGCATTCCGCTCGATGCACGGGATCTGCACCAGCCCGCCGATCGGATCGCAGGTCAGGCCCAGGTTGTGCTCCATGGCGATCTCGGCCGCGTTCTCCACTTGCATGGGGGTTCCGCCGAGCACCTCGGCCAGGCCCGCCGCCGCCATCGACGACGCCGACCCGACCTCGCCCTGGCAGCCGACTTCGGCGCCGGAGATGGAGGCTTGTTCCTTGTAGAGGACGCCGACGGCGCCCGCGGTGAGCAGGAACTTCACCACCACCTGTTCCTTGTCCTCGCGGGTGGCGTGCTCCATCCCCGGGGCGTAGTGGGTGGCGTAGAACAGCACGGCCGGGATGATCCCGGCGGCGCCGTTGGTGGGTGCGGTAACCACCCGGCCGCCGGAGGCGTTTTCCTCGTTCACGGCCAGCGCCACGAGGTTGACCCATTCCTGCCAGTACTTGTGGTCCCGGTGGGGGTCTTCCTTGCGCAGCCGCTCATGCCATCCGGGGGCACGACGGCGCACGTTCAGCCCGCCGGGCAGGTCCCCTTCGCGGCGGATCGCCGAATCCTTGCATTCCTCCATCACATCGAAGATATGCACCAGCCCGGCCTCGATCTCCTCGCGCGGGCGGGCATCCTGCTCGTTGAGCATCATGATGTCGCTGATGTTCAGGCCGGTGCTGCGGCAATGTTCCAGCAGTTCGGCCGCGGTGCGGAACGGATAGGGCAGCTGCTTTTTGGAGGACTCCAGTTCTTCCTGGGCCGCTTCCTCCTCGCCGTCGCGGACAATAAACCCTCCTCCCACGGAGAAAAAGGTGGCTTCGTGCAGAACCTGGGCATCGCCGTCGTCCGCTGCTGCCAGCATCTGGAAGCGCATGCCGTTGGTGTGCCGGGGCAGCACCGTCAGCGGGTGCAGCACCATGTCCTGCACGCCGTACTCGAGTGGCCGCGCGGTGGCGCCGGGCACTTCCCCGCCCAACTGCAGCCGGCCGGTCGCGGCGATGTCCGCCAGCCGCTCCTCCACTTGCTGCGGCAGGATGGCCTCCGGTTCGAAGCCCTCCAGTCCCAGCAGCACGGCGGTGAAGGTGCCGTGGCCGCGGCCGGTGGCGGCCAGCGAACCGTACAGGTCCACGCGGAGCCCGCCCGCCTTCTCCAGCAGGCCGGCGTCGACCACCTCGCGCACGAACACGGCCGCGGCCCGCATGGGGCCCACCGTGTGCGAACTGGAGGGGCCGATGCCCACGGAGAAAAGGTCAAAAACGCCTACAGCCATGTCTTCCCTGTCCTAACGCGAGTGGGAGGTACGGCGGTGCCGTCCCCGCGGAGGCGGGGACGGCAGGTGCCTTGGTGGCGGGAGCGGCTACTGTTCCCGCCGGTAGAAGGGCAGTTCGACGACGTCGAACGGCTCCGGCTTGCCGCGCAGGTCCACGTCCACCCGGGTTCCGGGCTCGGCGAACTCGGCGTCCACGTAGGCCAGCGCGATCGGGTAGCCGAGCGTGGGGCTGGGCTGGCCGGAGGTGACTTCGCCGATGGTCCGGCCGTCCTTCAGCACCGGGTAATGGGAGCGGCCGGCGCGCCGGCCGGCGCCCTTGAGGCCCACCAGTTTGCGGGCCGAGCCCTTTTCCTTCTGCGCCTCAAGCGCCGCGCGGCCTACGAAGTCGCTGTCCTTCTTGAGCGAGACCACACCGCCCAGCCCGGCGTCGAAGGGGCTGGCCTGCAGGCTGAGTTCGTTGCCGTACAGCGGCATGCCGGCTTCCAGCCGGAGCGAATCGCGGCAGGCCAGTCCGGCCGGCAGCAGGTCCGCGCTCTGCCCGGCTTCCAGCAGGGCGTTCCAGAGCGAGCCGGCGTTGGCGTTCGGGACGTAGATCTCGAAGCCGTCCTCACCGGTGTAGCCGGTGCGGGCCAGCAGCAGCTTCAGCGGCGCTCCGGCCACGGTGAAGTCCACCTCGTCAGCAGAGTAGTACTTCATCTCCCGCACGGTGGCGTGCTGAGCCGCCGACACGAGCTGGAGCAGGATCTCCACCGACTTGGGGCCTTGGACGGCCACCAGCGAGGTGTTGGCGGTGGCGTCTTCCACGGTGACGTCGAAGCCCTTCGCCCGCGCCGCCAGCTCCGCGGCGACCGTCGGGGCGTTGCCGGCGTTGGGCACCACCAGGTAGCGGTCCCCATCCTGGTTCGCGGGACGCCGGTAGATGATCAGGTCGTCGATGATCCCGCCGTCGGCGTTGCAGATCAGCGAATACTTGGCCCGGCCCTCGGCGACGGCGGAGAGCTTGCCGACCAGGGCGTAGTCCAGGAATTTTCCGGCTTCCGGGCCGGTAATCCAGACTTCGCCCATGTGCGAGAGGTCGAACAGCCCGGCGCTGTTGCGCACGGCATGGTGCTCGGCCAGTTCGCTGCTGTACTTCAGCGGCATCATCCAGCCGCCGAAGTCGGTGAAGGAAGCACCCAGCCGCTCGTGTTCCTCGTAGAGCGCGGTGTGTCGGGGCGTGGTGGTCTCGGTAGTCAAGGGGTGCAGACCTTTCCTAGTTCTCGAAAGCTTCGGGCGGCGGGCAGGAGCAGATCAGGTGGCGGTCGCCGGCGGCGCCGTCGATCCGTCCCACCGGAGCGAAGTACTTGTCCACTTGCAGGCCGTGGACCGGGAAGGCGGCCTGTTCGCGGGTGTAGGGACGGTCCCAGTCGGAGCTGATCACGGCCGCGGTGGTGTGCGGGGCCAGCCGCAGCGGGCTGTTCTCCAGCGGGAAGTCACCGTTGAGCACCTGGTCGATTTCGCCCCGGATCGAGATCATCGCGTCGATGAACCGCTCGATCTCTTCCAGGTCCTCGGACTCGGTGGGTTCCACCATCAGCGTGCCGGCCACCGGGAAGGACAGCGTGGGCGCGTGGAAACCGTAGTCGATCAGGCGCTTGGCCACATCTTCGGCGGTCACGCCGGACTTGGCGGTCAGTTCGCGCAGGTCCAGGATGCATTCGTGCGCCACCAGGCCGTCATTGCCGGTGTAGAGCACCGGGAAGTGCTCGTTCAGCCGCTTGGCCACGTAGTTGGCGGCCAGCAGCGCACTCTTGGTTGCCTCGGTCAGCCCCTCGGCGCCCATCATGGCTACATAAGCCCAAGAGATCGGCAGCACGCCGGCCGAGCCGTACTCGGTGGCGGAGACCGGAACGCCCTTGCCCTCATGCTCCGCCAACGCGGCGTTGCCGGGCAGGAACGGCACCAGGTGCTCGGCCACGGCCACCGGGCCGACGCCGGGGCCACCGCCGCCGTGCGGGATGCAGAAGGTCTTGTGCAGGTTCAGGTGCGAGACATCGCCGCCGAACTTGCCCGGCTGGGCCAGTCCAACCAACGCGTTGAGGTTGGCGCCGTCAATGTAGACCTGGCCGCCGGCCGCGTGCACCGCGTCGCAGACGTCGCGCACATCGGCGTCATACACCCCGTGCGTGGACGGGTAGGTGATCATGATGGCGGAGAGCGCGTCTGCATGCTGGTCGATCTTGGCGCGCAGGTCGGCGTGGTCGATGGTGCCGTCCAGTGCGGTGGCGACCACCACTACCTTCATCCCGGCCAGCACGGCCGAGGCCGCGTTGGTGCCGTGTGCGGAGGCGGGGATCAGGCAGACATCGCGCTGGTCGTCGCCGTTGGCCAGGTGGTAGCGGCGGATGGCGAGCAGGCCGGCGTATTCGCCCTGCGAGCCGGCGTTGGGCTGGATCGAGACGCCCGCGTAGCCGGTGATCGCGGCGAGCCGGTCTTCCAGGTCGGCGATCAGTTCGCGCCAGCCGGCGGTCTGGCTGGCGGGAGCGAACGGATGGATGGAGGCGAATTCCGGCCAGGTCATCGCCTCCATTTCCGCCGTGGCGTTCAGCTTCATGGTGCAGGAGCCCAGCGGGATCATGGTCCGGTCCAGCGCCAGGTCGCGGTCGGACAGCCGGCGCAGGTAGCGCAGCATCCGGGTTTCGGAGCGGTAGCTGTGGAACACCGGGTGGTCCAGGTAGGAGGAGCTGCGCAGCAGGTCTTCCGGCAGCTCGAAGCCAGCGGCGGCCTCGGCGGTCTTGCCGGCCGCGTCCTCTACGCCGAAGGCCTCCGCGACCAGGGCGAGGTGCTCCGCCGTCGTCGTTTCATCGGTGGAAATGCCCACGTGGTCGGCGTCGATGCGGCGCAGGTTCACGCCCTTGGCCTCGGCGGCGGCGGCGATCTCCGCGGCCTTGCCCGGAGCCTTCACCGTGAGGGTGTCGAAGAACTGGTCGGCAACCAGGCTGAAGCCGGCGCCGGTGAGCGCGCCGGCGAGGGTGCGGGCGGCCTCGTTGGTGTGCTGCGCAATCGCCTTCAGCCCCTCGGGGCCGTGGTAGACCGCGTACATGCTGGCCACGACGGCCAGCAACGCCTGCGCGGTGCAGATGTTGGAGGTGGCCTTCTCGCGGCGGATGTGCTGCTCGCGGGTCTGCAGCGCCAGGCGGTAGGCGGGGCGGCCGGCGTCGTCCTTGGAGACACCAACCAGGCGTCCGGGCAGCGAGCGCTCAAGTCCCTTGCGCACGGCCATGTAAGCGGCATGCGGGCCGCCGAAGAACAGCGGGACGCCGAAGCGCTGGGTATTGCCGACGGCGATGTCCGCACCCTGCTCCCCCGGCGGCGTGATCAGGGTCAGCGCCAGCAGGTCTGCGGCCACGGTAACCATGGCGCCGCGTTCCTTGGCCTGTGCGATCACCGGGGCGTGGTCGAAGACGCGGCCGGAGGCTCCCGGCTGCTGCAGCACGATGCCGGAAATGTCCCCGTCGGGCAGCCCGGCGGCGAGGTCGGCCACCTCCACCTCGAAGTCCAGCGCCTTGGCCCGGCCCTTGACGACGGCGATGGTCTGCGGCAGCAGGTCCGCGTCCAGCACGGTCTTGCCGGCGGCCTTGGATTTGTTGGAGCGGCGCATCAGCAGCACGGCTTCGGCCACGGCGGTGGCTTCGTCCAGCAGCGAGGCGTTGGCGATCGGCAGCGCGGTGAGGTCCTGCACCATGGTCTGGAAGTTCAGCAGCGCCTCCAGCCGGCCCTGCGAGATTTCCGGCTGGTACGGGGTGTAGGCGGTGTACCAGGCCGGGGCCTCCACCACGTTGCGGCGGATCACGGCCGGAGTGATGGTGTCGTAGTAGCCTTGGCCGATCATCTGCACGGCCGTCACGTTCTTGGCGGCCAGCGCGCGCAGGTCGCCCAGGACCTGGGCCTCGCTGCGGGCGGCGGGTAGGGCCAGCGGTTCCTGCTGGCGGATGTTTGCGGGCACCGCAGCGTCCACCAGATCGTCGATGCTTCCGTAGCCCAACTGCTTGAGCATGGCTTCCGCGTCGTTCCGGCGCGGACCGATGTGGCGGTCTGCGAAGGAAGTGCTGCCGGGCCGGGTGTCGAGGTTGGCTTTAGCCGTCATTGAGGAACTCCAGTTGATCCCCGGCATGGGGTGGCCATACCGGTAGTGAAGGGTTCCTCCCCGCTCTGTGACTGGACCTGAGAGATTCCGCAGGCGGACGGCCCGGGGCCGGTTCCTGCTTGCACCGTCGGTGAGCCGGTCCTTTGACGGTCCGGCTGCTTTCCAGAGTTGCCTCTCCGCGGCGGTACAGGGGCCTGAGAGATTCCTGGGGAGGTATTGCTCCTACGGCGCCTGCTGACCTAGTGCTCAGCAGGACTCTCCCGCCGCATGTCGAAGGCTGTATGCAGTTGTTTCTAACTCCTTGTATGGTAGTCCAGCCGTTGGCGGGCAACAAGGTGATGACCGTGCCGGAGCCGGCACGGTCAGCCGGCCCAGCCCGCTAGACTTCCCCGCGGGCGAGCATGCCCTTGATGTACGCGGCCTGGCCGATGTGCTCCAGGCAGTCGTCCAGGACGCTCACCAGCCGGACGCCCAGCTTCACGTGCGGGTCCCACCGGGTATCAACAATCCGGTCCAGATCGTCCTCGGTCAGCCCGGCCAGATAGCTCAGCGTGCCCGCATGCACGTCGTCGTAATAGTCGCGCAGCAGGTCGGCCGATTCCACCCGGACGGCCGCCACCTGCTCGGACGTATGGCCGTAGCCGTGGTCCTTCTCGGCCAGCGGCAGGTCGAAGCGCTCCCACCAGCCCGCGAGCCAGTACTGCCGGGTGCCTGCGACGTCGGCAATGTGATCGTCCTGGATGCGGGTCAAATGCCAGACGAGCCAGGCGATCGAGTTGCTGTCGCCGCCCGGCCGGGCAGCCAACTGGTCGGCGTCCATACCTTCCAGCACGTGGTGGACCCGTTCCTGGATCCGCCCGTAGGCATCGGCCAGCAGGTCATTGAACTTCATGGTGCCTCCTCGTGGCGGACTGTGCGCCAGCCTACCGGCGCCGGGCCGCCCGGGGAACGGGCAGCCGCATCAGTCCCGGGCCGCGTCTTCCAGATAGCGCGGCCGGCCCACGATGACCAGGCCCACCGCCAGCAGAAGAAGGGCGGCGCCCAGCAGGCCGAAGGAAGCCGCCCAGTCGCCGCTGACGTCGCGCAGCAGTCCGAAGGCCAGCGGACCGGCGCAGGCGACCGTGTAGCCGATCCCTTGCGCGAACCCGGACAGTGCACCGGCGCCGGCCGTGGTCCGGGTCCGCAGGTTGACCAGCAGCAGGGCCAGCGCGAAGGTGCCTTGGCCCAGGCCGGCCAGGGTAATCCAGAGCCAGGTGCCGAACGACGGCGACAACAGCAGGCCGGCGTAGCCGGCCGCATAGAAGCCGATGAAGAGCAGGCCCAGTCCCAGCGGATTGCGCAGCCGCGCCGCGATCAGCGGCACCAGCAGGCTGGTCGGCAGGGCCAGAATGGCGTAATAGGCCAGCATGGTGCCCGCCATGGGCGGCAACATTCCGCTGTCCACCAGCAGCGGCGGCAGCCACGTGAACATCGAGAACGTGTTCGACGAGGTCCCGGCGAACACCAAAGCCAGGCCCCAGGCGAGCGGCGAACGCCAGACGCGCACCGCCGTCGTTCTGGTGGTTGCGGTGGTGGCTTGCACTGTGGCCGGCGGACCTGGCGCGGGACCGTCCAGGCCCGCCACGGAAGACGCACCGGCTCCGCCCACCCCTGCCACGGCCAAGGCATGACGCGCCTGCGCCCCGTCGTCCTGATCCGGCTCCAGGCCCCCGGGCCGGTAGGGCTGCAGCACCAGGCGTGAAATCTTGCGCCGGGAATGTTCTGTCCATGCGGTGACCAGCCACGGCACCAGGGCCGCCACGCTCACGGCCGCCCAGACCCCGATCGAGAAACGCCAACCGGCTGCCTCCTCGAGCGGCACGGCCAGCAGCGGGCTGAACGCGGTACTGACCGCCAGCAGCGTCACGTAGAGCGCGGTGATGAGGCCGATTCGGTCGGGGAAATAGCGCTTCACCAACGGGGGCAGAAGGATGTTGCCGACGCCGTAGCCGGCCATGGTCAGGCCGGACAGGACCAGGAAGGACGGCACATCGGAGGCCATCGCCCGGCCCAGCTGGCCCACCGCGGCCATGACGATGGCCACTAGCAGCAGGACTTCCAAGCCGATCCGCCGCACCAGAACCGGCACGGCGAACCCCGCGGCGGCAAAGGCCGCGGTGGGCAACATGCCCAGAACGCCGGTGGAGGCGGTGCCGAATGGCAGCTCTGCGGCAATGCCCGCCAGCACCGGCGAGACGCCGGAGACGGCCAGCCGCAGGCTCAGCGCGAGCAGCAGGATGCCGGCGAGGACGGTCAAGCGGCCACTAAACGGGGAGGTCTTCCGGGGCGCCGGGCCTTGGCTGGAGCGGGAGCGGTCCTCGGAATGCGGTCGGGTATCGGCAGTCTGTGGTGCGGGCGAGGTCAAGCGTGGTCCAGGGGGTCGAACGGCGGGGCGGGACGGCCGAGTGGATTCGGCCGGGTTTCACCCTATCCCTTCACGGCGCCGCCTCCCGGCAGACCCGCAGACCGGCTATGAACTCTCCGGCGCCAGCTCCTCGGCGAGGATCCAGAAGGTCCGGCGCAGCCTCTCCACCGCGGCTTCGGGCTGGCCGCGCTGCAAGTACTGCACCGTCTCGTCCCAGCCATCGGTCCAGATGGGATAGGCCACGGCATGTTGGAAGAGGTGCAGCCGGGCCAGCGAACGGCCGAGCACATGGGTGTTCACGTCCCGCAGTTCCTGATGGTCGCCGGCCTGAAGGATGATGCCCACCAGGCCGTCATTAGCGCGGTGCGACGCCAGCATGTCTTCGTGCGCCAGGGCTGTCCGCAGCTCGCCCACCAACGTTGCCATTCTGTCGATCTCGCCGGCCGACAACCGCGGGGCGGCCCGTTCGAACAGTGCCACCAGCACCACGCCCATCACGTCCAAGAGCTGCACGGCCTGCTGCCGGCCGAGGTTGGCAATGCGGTGTTCATGTCCCTCAGCCTCGATCAGGCCCTCGTCTGCGAGGGCCGAGACCGCCTGGTGCATCAGCGCGTCTTCGGTGCCAAATCGACTAGCCAGCCCGGACACAGTCACTGTGGTGCCGGGTGCCAGTCCGCCGGACAGGATCTCGTCCCGCACCGCTTGGACCGCCTTGTCCACTTGCGCCCGATCGGCCGCGCTGCCCATCATGAAGACCTCCTGCCGGTAAGTGGTTATGACTGGCGTCACATACGAGTAATGTACGTGAAAAGGTGGATCGGGGTCAGGCCGCTGGTTACTCTGATGAGACCTGCGGCACAGCGTCGTGCGGCAGGTTCTAAACGTGCAGCAGGAGGTGCCGGTTGAACGCCATGTTTGGTGCTCGGATCAACGTGAACGCCACCTATACGGCCGCGGCCACCGCCAACAGCAAGAATCCCCACGACTGGGGCCGGGCCATGGCCGTTGCGCTGTCCGATTTGGTGGAGCAGAGCGAAAGTGATGCCGCATCGCCCGACGAACTGTACGGCGAGAATTTGCGCCTGGTCATCGAGGAGACGGAGAGCGGCGTGCAGATCCATCTGTCCTGGTCGCCTGGCGGCCAGGAATTGGAAGCCGGGGGCGCCGAGGGCTGAGGCGCATCGGCCAACCGCCGGCGGACCAAAGACTGTTCCGCAGCGGCCGATACTGCCAAGATGAGCTCATGGTCTATCGCCAGCCGTATGTCCATGACCTCACCGGAGTCTTTGCGGCTCCGCTCCAGGCGTGGAGCGAACCGCACGGGCAGATCCGGGGCCATGGTGCGCAGGGCGTGTACTTGGGGGACGACCGGGTGCTGGCCCGCTGCCTGCTGACGGTCAACGGCCAGGAGCCGGAATGGATGTCCACCCAATCGCGGTCCGCGGGCCGGGCCGATTTCATCTCCTTCCTCCGGACCGCAGCGGAGGGGACTGACCCGCTGGTCACCCTGAACCGTTCCCGGACGGTGCAGGGCGGCCGGCTGGGCGAGGCGTTGACCTTTACCTCCGCGCTGCAGGATGAGCTGGAACTTCAGGTCCGGATTGATCTGGTGGCGGATGCCATCCCGCTGGAGCAGGTGCGTGCCGGGGCGGCCGGCGAGGCCGGTTCGGTGGCCCCCGGCGAGGCCCGGTGGAGCTGGCGCGCCGGTACGCGCGCTGTGCTGACGGCGGAGGGCGCCGAGGCCGACTTCGACGGCAGCCTGGTCCGGCTGGCGTGGACGGCGCTGCTCAAGCCGGGCACCGTCGTCGTCCTCTCCTGGAGTATTGATTACGACGACGCCGGCGCTCCCCTCACTGCCGCATCGGCACCGGTGCTGCGCACGCCGTCGGTGACGGGAGACTCGCGGCTGCAGCGGCTGATGAGCCGCTCCCTCACGGACCTCAACAGCCTGCGTATGGCCGGCCGGGATGCCCCGGCCGACGTCTTTTTGGCAGCCGGCGCCCCGTGGTTCCTGACGCTGTACGGCAGGGAGTCGCTGGTGGCCGCCCGGCTGCTGCTGCCGATCGATTCCGCCGTCGCGGAGGGGACGCTGCGTTCGGTGGCCCGGTGGCAGGGCACCGTGGAGAGCGAAGAGACCGGCGAACAGCCCGGCCTCATGGTCCAGGAAGTGCGGCAGCGCCGGCTGTCGATGGCCGTTGACGCGGTGGTCCGGGAGCTGCCGCCGGTCATCTACGGTTCGCCGGATGCCACGCTGCTCTGGATCGTCCTGTTGCACGATGCTTGGCATTCCGGCATGCCAGAGGACGCCGTCCGCGACCTGCTGCCCCAGCTGGACGCGGCACTGGATTGGCTGCGGCGACACTCGGACCCCGGCGGCGACGGCTTCATCCGGATGCCGGTCCCGCCCCTCCAAGGCCCCGGGCACCAAGGTGTCGGGGACACCCGCGGCGCCTACCGCCATCTGGACGGCAGCGCGGCAACCGGAATCGTTGCCCCGGCCGATCTGCAGGCCTACGGCTACGAGGCGGCACGCGCGGCATCGGTGCTGCTGGACTACTTTGGCGAGGCCGACGCTGGCGACGAGTGGCGGGACTACGCGTCGCGGCTGGCTACTAATTTCCGCAACCGGTTCTGGTGTGCGGACGACGCCGGACCGTACCCGGCGATGGCCCTCGACGACCGGGACCGGCAGGTGGCCGGCGTCGGATCCGGCATGGGGCATCTGCTGGGCACCGGGCTGCTGGACGCCGAGGAAACCCGGACGGTGGCCGGCCGGCTGATGGACCGGACGCTGTTTACCGGCTACGGCATCCGCACGCTGTCCACGGCGAACCCGGGGTACTGGCCCACCCGCCGCCGCGCGGGGGCGGTCTGGAGCCAGGACACGGCATGGATAGTGATGGGACTGCTGCGCACCGGCTTCCAGGCGGAGGCCGCGCAATTGGCAGCGGGCCTGCTGGATGCCGCGGAGGGTTTCGACTACCGGCTGCCGGAACTCTTCAGCGGCCAGGCCGCATTGGAGGTCCGCCCGCCGCTGCCCTACCCGTCGGCCTGCCGCCCGCATGCCGGTGCGGCCGCGGCCGCGGTGCCCGTGGCGCTGGCCCTGGGCGGCTTCAGGGCCAGCGCGCTCTAGTACCGGTCAGGCTGCGGCGACGCTTCTCTGCCAGGCGGTCCAGGCTGCGTAGCTGCCGTCGAGTTCCGCGACGTCGTATCCGGCTCGGCGCAGGGCACTGGCCGCCACGGAGTTCCGCACGCCGGACTGGCAGTAGGTCACGATGGTGCCGTGGGCGGGCAGTTCATCCAAGTGCCACATGACTCGGCCGCCGCTGAGCTGGTGCGAGCCGGGAATGTGTCCGTCGGCGTACTCCGTTTTGTTGCGGACGTCCAGGACCATGGCGGCGTCGAACCCGTCGAGTTCCCCGGGCTGGATCAGCTTCGGGACAGCGGTGGGCAGCCCGTCGATGCCGGTGACGTAACCGGCGACGTTGTCGATGCCCACGCGGACCAGATGGTCCCACATCTCCTTCGCCGCATCCCGGTCCGGGGCCAAGAGGACCAGCGGGGACTTGTCCGTCTCCGGGTTAACCACCCAGGCGCCGTAGTTCGCCACGGACTTGCCCGCCGGGACATTCAGTGACCGGAGCACCGTGCCGGAGTGGACGTCGCCGTGGGAGCGGGTGTCGATGAAGGTCAGCTTGTCTTCGGCCAGCCCCTTGGCGACGTCCGCAGTGTCCAGTTCCTCCAGCGGGGCGCGTTCGCCCATCACTGCCGGGCCTTCGCGGTTCTCGCGTTTCATCCGCCCAAAGTAGGCGTGCGCATCGGGCTGTCCGTCGAGGAGCTCATCGATGAAGCCCTGCTCATCGTTCGCGGCAAGGTAGCGCCCCCACCAGGCGTAAAGACGTTCGTAGCCGACGGTGGAGGACGGGATGGCACCCAGGGCCTTGCCACAGGCACTTCCGGCGCCGTGCGCGGGGTGGACCTGGACGTAGTCGGGCAGGGTGAGGAACTTGTCCCGCAGGCTGGCGAAGAGCTGCTTGGCACCCTCGAAACGGGTGTCAACGCCGCCGGCGGCCTCGTCCAGCAAGTCGGGGCGGCCCAGGTCGCCGGAGAAGACGAAGTCTCCGGAGAGCAGGTAACCGGGCTGGTCGCTGAAGGCGCCGTCAGTGACCAGGAAGGCCAAGTGCTCCGGGGTGTGCCCGGGGGTGTGGACCGCCTTGATGCTGATGTTGCCCAAGGTGATGGTGTCGCCGTCGAACAGCCGTTCGCCGGCGAATTGGTATTGCCAGTCCGGCCCGCCCTCGCCCGAGACATGAATCTTCGCGCCGGTGGCGGCGGCCAGTTCGCGCGTACCGGAGAGGTAGTCGGCGTGGATGTGGGTCTCCGTGACGGCCACGATCTTCATGCCGTTCTTCGCGGCGAGGTCCTGGTAGACGGCGATGTCGCGGCGGCCGTCCACCACGATCGCCTCACCTTTGGCCTGGCAGCCGATCAGGTAGCTGGCTTGGGCGAGGTCGTCGTCGTAAATGCGCTCGATAAGCATCTGGTGCTCTCCTTCAAGTGAAAGGGTCTGGGAGGTTCGGTTGCGAGGTTTCGGTTCTGGATTGGGGCCCGGAGTCAGGCGGTGACGGTGCCGGCGGTGACCCACCCCGCGACGGCGAAGATGAGTACTGCAAACGAGATGCGGACGTGCTTGTCCTTCAGCCGGCGGGCCAGCCGGGCCGCGACGACGGATCCCACGACGGCGGGAACTGCGAACGCAAGGGTGGTGGGCCAGTCGATGCTGAAGCCTGCGGCGTGGGCGCTGAACCCCGCGGCTGAGTTGATGACGATGATGGCCAGGGAGGTTCCGACGGCCTGCTTCATGCGCAGCCCCAGGAAGATGGTTAGCGCCGGGATGATGAGGAAGCCGCCGCCCACGCCAAGGAGTCCGGTGAGGAACCCGACCAGCAGTCCCACTGCCAAGGCCTTGGGGGCACACGCCCGGAGGGCCCGGCCCGGCCCCGTGCCGCAGGACCCGTCGGTTTCGCGGGTCCCAGCGAGCATCCGGATGCCTGCGAGCACCATAATTGCTGAGAATGCCAGCATCAGGACGTTCGGGTCAAGGACTCGGCCGACGGCGGCGCCGCCCCAGGCGGCTGGGATGCCGGCCGCACCCACCAGGGCGATGATCGGCCAGTTCAGGCCTTCCCGGATCCGGGGCAGCAGGGCCGCCAGCGAGGACACTCCCACCACCAGCAGCGACGTGGGAATCGCCTGGGCCGGACTCATGCCCACCCCATACACCAAGGCCGGGACGGCGATGATCGCCCCACCGCCGCCCACCAAACCCAGGACAACCCCGACGAGCAGTCCCAGCAGCAGGGACAAGGTCATGCCGCCGGAGCTTCTGCAGTTGCGGGAACGGGGAGCTGCAGGATGGCACTCTCCCGGGTGGGCTCCTTGGCGGCCTTGTTCCAGGGCATGACCGAGAGTGCCTTACCCATGGCACAAGTGTTGGTCGCCGCGGAGAACGTCAGGCCGGTGCCAATCGCTCCGGCCAGCATCCGGACCTTGGGGGAAACGAACTTGCCTCCGGCCAGGCCCAGCATCACCAAGGAGCCGGCAGCGAGGCGGACCTGCCGTTCCAGGTCCCAGCGCGCTTTGCCCTTGACGACGTCGCCGCCGGCGGACGCGTAACCGGGCACTCCGCTGGTCAGGACGTAGGCGGTGTTCGCTCCGGAGGCGCCCAGGCGCTGGCGGGCCTGCTCGGCGCGCGCTCCGGACTGGCAGACCAGCACCACCCGGCTGCCCAGGCGGGCGGCGAGTTCGTCGGTGTGTTCGGACAGCAGCGGCAACGGCACATTGTAGGACCCACGGATGTGCAGGGACTCGAACTCAGCGGCTGAGCGGACGTCGATCACGATCAGGTCCTGGTGCTCCGACATCCAGGAGCGCAGGGTCTCCGGAGCGAGTGCGGTAACGGCATGGGCCGAAGAAGGGGAAGTCATGACTGGCCTTTCGATGGGAACTAGTGGATACCCCACCGAGTATTACAGATACCCCCGGGGGTACGTCAAACACCCTAGGGGGTATACACTTATGGCAGATCCGCCGCCCACATTTGGAGAAACATCTTGGAACTGAATCCGTCAGAACTCACGCCGGTGATCAACCGCATGAAGCGGGCCCAGGGCCAGCTGGCCGCCGTGACCCGGATGCTGGAAGAAGGGCGGGACTGCAAAGACGTCGTCACCCAACTGGCGGCCGTCTCCAAGGCACTTGACCGCGCCGGGTTCGCCATCATCGCCACCGGCCTGGAGCAGTGCCTCGTCCAGAAGGACGCCAGCATGGACAAGAAAGAGCTGGAAAAACTCTTCCTCTCGCTCGCCTAACCAGCCACTTCGAGCTTTCCGTGGAGCACCATGACCTCTAGCCCAGCCAGAACGCCACAGGGCGGAGCGGGCCGCGGCCTGCTCATCCACTCCGCCGGCCCACACGAGCAGGACGCCCTCCCCGGCATCCTGCGCAGTGCCGCCAACGCCCGTGCCGCGCTTGGCCCGGAGACCGAGATCGAAGTGCTCGTGCAGGGACCCGGCGTCGTCATGCTCGCCACCGGCACACCGGCCTCCGAAGCCATCGACAACGCCCGGAAACTGGACGTGCGCATCCTCGCCTGCGGCAACAGCATGCGGTCAGCAGGCCTGGAAGATGGAGACCTTGCCCTCGGCGTCGAGGCGGTGCCCGCGGCCATCGCCCATCTGGCCCAGCGTCAATGGACCGGCTGGGCTTACGCCCGGCTCTGAACGCTTACGCAGCGAACACCGGGCGCCGATGCTTCGGCACCAGCGCCCGCCGCCTTCCCGCGGCCCGGGCTAGCCTCGCGGCACATCCGGGCCGGTGGGCCAGCGAAGCAACGCCGCAATGCTCTTGCCGCCCGGCAGCGCACCCTCTGGGACCATGGCCATCCGGGCGTCGGTCAGCGCCGCGGCCCGTACCAGCGCCGCCGGTGCCGGAATCTTGGCCAGCAGCTCGCCGTTGACCGGTTGCTCGCCGGCGGTAGCGATCCAGGGTTCCACGTTCAGCACATTCACGTGGTGGTCGGCGAGCGCGTTGTCGTTCATAATCAGCGTGCCGACCTGCGCCTGCTGCAGCGCGCGGATGCACTCGCCCAAGCCCACGGTCCACTCCGGATGGGCCTGTCCCGTCTGGTTCGCCAGCCGGTTCAAGATGGCTTTGCGCTGCTCGGTCCAGACATGGGCCACCCGGGCGGCGATTTCGGCCCGGAGTGCCTCCTTGTCGGCACCGCCGGTGCGGGTGTGCGATTCAAAGGTGGATTCAATGGCCCGGCTGGCTTCGGAGAGCTGCTCGACCACCAGCTCACGGGCCCGGATATCGCCGGCTATGATCAGCAGCCGCGCCTTGCTGGCCTGCACCACGCGATCAATTTCGGCCGCGATCTCATCGGCGTTCTTGCGCCAAATTTCCTCGGTGCGGTGCTGATAGCGGCCTTGCGACCACCCGCCGCCGGGGATCTTGGTGAGGTTCTCCCGGTCGCCTTCCACCGTCGTCGTTTCCGCCACACCGTTTCGGCGCGCGTACTGCAGGTGGACCTCGCCGCCGTCCCGGCCAACCTCTGCCACAACATACGGAAAGTCCTCACCGCGCGCCTTCAACAGCGGCACCAGGTCCGGAATCGGACCGGCCTCGACGACTTCGGGCCCGGACATGGCCCCCGGAAGCACCTCGTTGACCTCTGCCTCGCCCTCGCGGACCAGCACGTAGCGGCTGACCGGCGACGGCACGCCAGTGGCGGGGGAAACGGCGTCGATCACGGCCCGGATGTCCGCTTTCGCGGCGCCTTGCTTTTCGAGCGATTCACGCAGTCTGTCCGGCAGCACGTCCCCCGCACGGAGCGTTTCCGCGGTCCCGGCGCTGGCGTCAACATAGACCGTAATCCACGGCCCCGGCTTCTTGTACAGCTCGGCGTACCTCTTGTTCGCTGCGTGGGTCGTATTGACCTGCTCGGCCATCATGATCACCTTCCCGGGCGAATAGGAAATGCGGGGTTTTCTTGATCAGTAGCCCTCACGGTAGCACCGGAAGTTTTGCCCTTGAAGGGGCTGCAGAACTTATCCGGATTGGCCCGGCCAATCAGTCCACGAACCCCGTTTCCGACGTCGGTTAACGGCCGCCGGGATGCGGATTTTCACCGTCCGGGCCCTGCCCGCGGCCCCTTCTGGCGGCCGCCGCACGAGCCCCGCTGACCGCGGCGCCCAAGGCAACGCCAATGGCAATCCACCACCACTGGCCGGTCACCGAGGAGATCACCACGCCAAGCAGGATCCCGAAAATCAGGCCCATCATCAGCGGGTTGCCGGGCTGCCCGCCGGGCCTGCGTTCATCAGCCATGGTTCCACCGTAGGCCGGTCCGGAGGGGCCAGACTAGGCCCCTCCGGAGGTGGGCCTACTTAGCCCCTTTGGAACTCCGCGTGCTGGCGGTGCGCTTCAGCCACCTGCTCGCGGATCTTGTCCACGTCCTTGGCCTTGTTGCGGTACTTCGGCTCCATTTGCTCGATCTGGCGTTCCTCGTTCACCAGCAGCCCGTAGATCCGTTCCCGCTCCGCCGTATCCGCCGTGTAGGAGAGGTCGAGGTAGTTGAGCGCGTGGCGGCGTGCGTTGTTGATGGCATTCTGCGCCTTGCCGGCCTTGCTCAGCAGCGAGCCGACGATGGTGATGACCAGGATGCCGATGATCACGGTGAGCGAGAAGCCGGTCGAGATCTCGATGACAGGCACCGGGTTGCCATCGTTGATGAAGGGCAGGTTGTTCTCATGCAGCGCGTGCAGGATCAGCTTCACGCCAATGAAGGCCAGGATCGCTGCCAGACCGTAGGACAGGTAGATCAACCGGTCCAGCAGGCCATCGATCAGGAAGTAAAGCTGGCGCAGGCCCATCAGCGAGAACGCCGTGGCGGTAAAGACAATGTAGACGTTTTGGGTCAGGCCGAAGATCGCGGGAATGGAGTCCAGCGCGAACAGGATGTCCGTGCCGCCAATGGCCACCATGACCAGCAGCATCGGGGTCAGGGCACGTTTGCCGTTCTGGATGGTGAACAGCTTGTCGCCGTCGTAATAGTCGGTGGTGTGGAAGAAGCGTTTGGCCAGCCGGATGATGAAGTTGTCCGCCTCATCGCCGCCGTGGCTGGGCTTGAGCAGGTTGCCCGCCGTCACGATCAGAATCAGGCCGAAGAGGTAGAACACCCACGCGAAGGAGTTGATCAGCGCAGCGCCGAGGAAAATGAACCCGGTGCGCGCAATCAGCGAGAAGACAATGCCGAACAGCAGCACCTTCTGCTGGTCCTCGCGGGGAACGGCGAAGCTGGCGATGATGATGAGGAAGACAAACAGATTGTCTACCGAGAGCGCCTTCTCGGTGATGTAGCCCGCGAAGTACTCGGAGCCCATGTCCACGCCGCCGAAGATCAGCACCAGAATGCCGAAGACGACGGCGATGCCCACATACAGGGCGGACCAGATGGCAGCTTCCTTCAGCGACGGCACATGCGCTTTGCGGATATGGAAGAAGTAATCGAACGCGAGCAGCGCGACAATAACGACGATCGTGATGCCCCAGATCAGGGGAGAAACGCTCATGTTTCCCTTTCGTAAGCAGGTAGCGGTTAGCCCGCAAGTCTCTCCTCCGGCGTGGCCGGTCGCTGCAGCCGGCCGGGCGTCGGTGCCCTACGTGTTGACGGCTGCAGCGCATGGGGGATACTCCCTTACGCAGTTGTCAGTCTAACGACGACGGCGGTGCTCGCCTAATGATGCAAGGGAAATCCAAGGTGGTCCGGACAGGATCTGTTTATGGAACGGGTCCTACCGCTGCTGACCTCTGCCGTCCTGCTCGCTGCCTTGGCCGACTGCTCCGCAAGCGCGGAGGGCGCGACGGTCCCGCCCGCGGCCGAACAGGGATCATCCGGGAGTACCGCGGCGACGGACGCGGCTTCGTCCCGCAGCACCTTGATGACGCATGCGGCTTCCGCAGGCAACTCCCCCGGCGTCGCCCCGGCCCGTACCAGTCCCCCGGTAGCGAGCTACGCACAAAGCCGGCCCACCGGCGAGGCCAGGGCCCGGATCGTTGCTGGCGCCGGCGGCGCTCTCGGCCAGGCCGAACACGGCGCCTATGTCTGTAAGCTCATCAGCACCCCCACTGTCAGCCTGTATGCGGCCGGGGGCTCCATGTCCGGCAGCGGTGTAGCGCTGGCCGTCAATGCCAACGAAGGCGGCACCACGGTGCTGGAACTGCCAGCCGGCGAAATCAACCTTGCGGCCTACTGCGCCGACCCCGGAGGGGTTGGACCCGACTTCACCGGTACCAGCGCAGCCTTCGTCGTCACAGAGGGCGGCAGCATCGACGTCGAAATCACTGCCGCACCGCAGCCGTGACCACCGCTCCCCTGTCCCGGGCACGTCAGGCCTAGCCACCCAGGAACTCAAGCATCTGGTCCCCCGCGCCGCGGGCCACGGCCACCGTCTAGGACGACGCCGGGCCCGGGTGATAGCTTTCGACGAACTGTCGGCCGCGCCCGACGAATTCGACGCCGGCCAACGCTGAAGGGAGTACGACCATGTCCTATTACGTGGAGTATGTCGTTCCGGCTGATCCGGACGAAGGGAACTTCGAGTTTCCGGTCAGCGAAGAGCAGCGCGGCTATACGGATCCACTGAGCGAAACCGACGCCGACCTCATCAGCACCGATAACCTGCCCGTCCGAACCGAGGTGTTCGGCGCTTCCCTGGCGGAAGCCAAAGAAGCTGCGGAGTCCATCCTGTCCCACAGCAAGGCGGACCAGGCGCGGCTCTTCGACGACCCCGACGACTCAATGCAGCCGGGAGCTGGCACCCTAATCGCCAGTTACACGGAGGGCGACGGCTGGCAGGATCACGAGTAGCCCTTAGACCGTCCCGAGTGCCGGCTCCGTAGCTCAAGTCGCGGCGGCGCCGGCCCCACCATGTCTCGGCCCCCACCATGTCTCGGCTGCCGCCTGGGACCTTTCCCGCTCCATCAGGTCCTCTTAGCCCTGCTTTCGGTTCTCGCCAGGAGCACTGCCCCCCCCCCGCTCCCAGGTTCCCTCTACCCTGCTTTCGAATCCCGCCCTCCGGATCTCCCGCCAACGCTTTCCACTGGGAACTCTGACTTCAAAGTGGCACGGCCCAAATTGTCGTAGGCAGCTGGTTGGGTTGGGTCATGGAGGAGAACGCGGAGCGGGGGCAGGTTGCCGGGGAGGGCCGGCGGTTGCCTACGCAGGAGGAGCGTGAGGTGGCGATCGCGGCGATTCTGGCGCGGATGAAGCCGGCCCGGAAGGAACCGGTGCCGGTGCCGGTGCGGTGGGCGGAGCCGGTGTTCGAGCCGGGCCCGGACCCGTACGCGGGGCTGGTGATCCCGCCGGCCGCGGATGAGGAGCTTGACCAGGGGAACCGGGCGTACCGGGAGGACTTCGCGGTCTGGGAACTCGACGACGGGACCGATCGGCCGCCGGGGCTGGGTGCGGTGCCGGCGGAGTTCGCGGAGCTGCCGAATCTGCCCGAGGGGTGTTGGCTGCCGGGGGGGTTGTTTGAGTCGGAAGCGAACGCCGACTATTACGCCGAACGCCTTGAAACACTGGTGGCGGGGGCGGAGCCGGCGGTGTTGTTGGCCACGCTGACCGGGTCGGAGACCGGCGGGCTGGGGTATCAGGAGGCGGTGGAGCATCTGGCCGCGGTGCACCGGGTCAGGTGTTGGCTGGATGCCCGGGAGGTGGCGTTGGAGGCGCAGCTGGGCCGCAGGGCGCTGAAGCAGTTGCCGCCGCCGGGGCCGGGGTGCACCACGTTGCGGCAGCGGCAGTTGCTGGCCGCGACGTCCGCGGCCGAGGAACTGGGCTGCCTGTTCGGCCTGCCCGATCACCAGGCCCGGGCGCGGATGGACCAGGCCGCTGACCTGCACCGGTTGTTCCCCGCCACGCTGGCGGCGATGGCCGCCGGGGACCTGGACCGGGAACAGGCCGCCGTTATTGTCAGCCAGGGCCGGTCCCTGCCCGAGGACGCGGCGGCCGGGTTCGAACAGGCCCTGTTGGGCCGGGTGAAGGGCAGGTCGCTGCGGTCGCTGCGGGACATGGCCCGGCGGCTGCGCGAGCGCACGCACCCGGAGACCATCACCAGGCGCCGCCGCAGGGCGGAGGAACGGCGGAACGTGGGCGTGGAACCGGCGCCGGACGGGATGGCGTGGCTGAACGCGTACCTGCCGGCCGAGCAGGCCGCCGCGATCGATGACCGGCTCACCCGCACCGCCCACCACCTGCGCGGCCAGACCGGCGAGAGCCGGTCCAGGGGGCAGTTGCGGGCCGACGTGTTCACGGACCTGCTCGTGCACGCGGGGATGGAGACCGGGCCGGCGGCCGGGATCCACGCCGAACCGGCGGTCACCGTCCCGGTGCTCTCGCTGCTGGGGTTGAGCGAGGAACCGGCCACGCTGGACGGGTTCGGGCCGATCCCGGCGGACACGGCCCGGCAGCTGTGTGCCGATGCGAAGTCGTTCTACCGGATCCTGACCCACCCGGAAACCGGGGCCCGGCTCTCCTACGGCCGCACCCGGTACCGGCCGCCGGCGGACCTGGCCCGGGCGGTGCGGAAGCGGGACGAGGTGTGTCCGTTTGCCGGCTGCCGCAAACACGGCAAGGCCTGCCAGATCGACCACACCCAGGCCTTCCGCGCCGACGGCGCCAGGGGCGAAACCGACGCCGGGAACCTGGGCCCGCCGTGCGAGACCCACCACGGGCTGAAAACCCGGGCCGGCTGGAACATGGCCCAGCCCGCGCCCGGGGTTTTTGAAGTGACCACCCCGGCCGGCCGGACCTACACCGACCAACCCGGCGAAGACAACGACCCGCCCGGCCAACCGGCCTACCCGCCAGCCCTCGCCAACGCGCTCCCCAAAGACCACCGGCCACGAATCCAACCACTCACCACACGCCCGCTCCACGGAGCAGGCGCCGGTGGGCAAGCCGACAACGACTGGCTGCCGTCCTGGCACCCCGCCCGCAAAAACCGTGCAGGGACCGAACAACAGAACCAACCGCCGACGGTCAACCCGCAGAAGGACCCCTCGTCACCGCACCAACAGCAGGACCCGCCACCGTTCTGAGAAGAATTCCCCCGCACAGTTCAGCCGGAGTCGGCGAACATCTTCAGGCGGGCAGCGGCGGCTATTCGCGCAGGACCACGTCCGAGGCTTCGGTGGACCGGTCGGTGACAGTGGTGGGAGATTCCAGGTGCACGGCGCCGGAGGGCAGGATGCCGGCGCCGCCATAGCGCTCCATGACTTTCAATTGCGCCACCACATCCTCGCCCGCGTGATCGGGCGGCAGTTCCCGCCAGAACTCGAAGCCGCCGCAGTCCAGCAAGGCGTCCCTCCGGTACAGCACGCAGCCGCCGGCCCAAGCAATCTTGTATAGCCGCCAGCCGCCGTCGGCAATCCCCAACTCAGCGGCGATGTGGGTCAGGTTGGCCGCGTTGTGCAGTTGCCACCGGGCGAACCGTTCGTCGGAGCGCCGGATGCGCTCCGGGGAAACCGGGCCATCCCACAGTTCGAAGGGTTCCTGCTCCCCCGGTCGGACATCGTCCAGGTACGACATTCCTTGCACGGCCGCACCGATAAACCCGCAGCCTTCCTGCCGGATGGCCGCAGTCATTCGTGCCAGCATGCCCGGCTCCAGCCACACGTCGTTGTCCAGGAACAGCACGAGATCGGCGGTGGCAAGACCCAGCAAGAAGTCGCGCTGCTCGGCCAAGCCGCGCCGGGGCAGATGGCGTTCCAGCCGGACCGGCCGGCCTTGGGCTTCCAGCACCCGCGCCATCGCGGCGACTGCGGGGTGTTCCCAGGCGGGCGCTCCGTCGGACTGATCGCTGATCACCACGGAGAACGCCGGGCCGTCCTGGGACGCCAGGCCGGAGAGCGTCACCGCCAGTTCCGCTTCGCGGCCGTAGCTGGGCACCAACACATCCAGCTCCGGACCTGGTTCCGGAGGTGGCACGGCCCAGCTGCCCGCGCTCCTGCGGCTCATGCCGGATCGGCCCCGGTCGCTGGCGTCGGGTTTGTGCCGGCCGTGGGCGCCGGGGCGGAACTCGTGGTGGGGGCCGGGGTGGAACTCGTGGTGGGGGCCGGGGTGGAACGAGTGATGGGCGCCGGGTGGGTACCGACCTTGGGTGCCGGGGTTGTACCGTCCGTAGGCGCCGGGTTTGCGCTGCCTGCCGGTGCCGAGCCACGGATGCGGCGGACCACGGCGGACGTGGAATGGTCGGCGACGTAATCCAGGATGCAGACTTCGCCGCCGCAAGCCTCAACCACCGCGGTCTCCTCGAGCATCTCCGGCGAATAGTCGCCGCCCTTGGCATAAATGTCCGGCCGGATCGCTTCGATCAGTGGGATGGGTGTGTCCGTGTCGAACACGGTCACATAGTCCACGCAGCTGAGCGCAGCAATGATGCCGGCCCGGTCCGCGGCGGAGTTGATCGGCCGGTCGGGCCCCTTCAGGCGCCGTGCGGACGCATCGCTGTTCAGCGCCACCACCAGCACATCGCCCAACTGCTTGGCCTGGGTCAGGTAGCGCGTATGTCCGCGGTGCAGCACGTCGAAGCATCCGTTCGTCAGCACAATCCGCCGGCCGGACGCCCGCTCGGCTGCCACCGCCTGTCCGAGCTCCTCCGCGCCCAGCGCTGCGTCGGAAAAGGTGCCTAGGTGCGCGGCCAAGTCCGTGGTGCTGCAGACAGAGGTGCCGCGCCGGTGCACCACCACGTCGGCAGCCGCTTGGGCCAAGTCCAAGCTAGTGCTCAGCGGAAGGCCCGCGGCCCGGGCCAGAGTCAGGCACGCCACGTACGTGTCGCCGGCACCCGATGCCTGCTTCTCGGTGACCGGGGTTGCCCACGTGCGGTGGGTCCCGCCGTCGTGCATCATCAGGAGGGAGCCGTCCTTGTCCAGCGTGACGACGGCGGCGCCCGCCCCGGTTGCCTCAAGCAGCTTGCCTGCCTGGCTGGCCACTGCGGAAGCGCGGTCCGTGTCCGGGTCTAGTGTCACACCCAGCACGGCTGCCGCCTCGGCGGCGTTCGGGGTGACGAGGTCCGGCGCAATCCCGGACCAAAACCGCGGGTCGTGGGCGTCGACCACCAGCAGCCGGCCGCCGCGGTGCCGTGCCAACACGCTGCGCACCGCATCGCCCAAGCCACCGGTGCCGTAGTCGCAGACCACCACTGCGTCGCTGCCGGCCAAGGCAGTGGGCACAGCCGCGGCCAGCCGTTCCTGGGCGGCTTCGGGCACCCGGTCCATGGTCTCGTCCAGGCGCAGCATGATCTGATCGCCACCGATGATGCGGTACTTGGTGGTGGTCAGGACGTCTCCGTGTTCCACCAGCCCCGAGGTGTCTACCGCGGCATTCTGAAGGAGGGCGCGGAGCCGCCGCCCGGCGTCGTCCGGTCCAATCAAGCCGATCATACGCACCCGCGCACCGAGCGCGGCAAGGTTCAGGGCCGTGTTGGCGGCGCCGCCCGGGGCGTACTCCCGTTTAGTCATATCCACCACCGGTGCCGGCGCTTCCCGGCAGAACCGTTCAATCCGTCCGCTGAACCAGCCATCCAGCATCACGTCTCCCACCACGGTGACCAGCGGTGCGGCCTCGGCCAGCCGGGACGGCAGCCAGTTGGCGAGCCCGGAGACATCCGACAACGGGGTGCTCATAGCCGCGCTCCGCCGGGCAGGCCCATATGGACCACCTTGACCGTGCTGAATTCGTCCAGCAGTTCGGGACCGTAGCCGAAGCCTGCGCCGCTGTCCCGTCGCGGCTGGGCTGAACCGCCGGGCGCGCCGCCGAATACCGCGTTGATCTTGACCGTGCCGACTTGGAGCGCGGCCACGGCGCGGTGGGCATGGTCCATGTCCGCCGTCAGGACAGTGGCCGCCAGTCCGTAGCGCCCTTCCGACGCGAGCCGCAGCCCGTCGTCGAAGCTGTCCACCAGCTGGACCGGAGCCACCGGGCCGAAGGTCTCCTCCTGCATCACGGCCATATGGCCGTGACAGTCCATCAAGACCGTGGCCGGGTAGTGCGCCCCGGGGCCTTCGGGCACCGCGCCGCCCTCCGCCGCTGCCGCACCGAGGGAAAGCGCCTCGGATACCTGCGCGTGGACGTTGTCCCTCAGCCTTCGGTCAACCAGCGGGGCAATCCCTCCGCCCTTGTTGCGCCTGCGGGCCTCGGCTGCGAGCGCTTCACCGAACGGCCCGGCGACGGCCCGGTGCACATAGATGCGTTCCACCGAGGTGCAGATCTGCCCGCTGTTGGTGAACGCGCCGATGGCAGCCTGTTCGGCCGCCCACGCGGGATCGACGCCGTTGTCCACGATCAGGGGATCGTTGCCGCCGTTCTCCCGGATGACATGTGCCCCGGTGAGCGCCGCCGCCTGGGCAATCCGGGCGCCGGTGAGGCTGGAGCCCACGTGCGCAATGACGTCCACGTCCTGATGGCTGGCGAGCGCGGCACCCACTGCCGGTCCGCCGGTCAGGGTGTTCATGACCCGGGATGGCAGCACGTCGGAGAGGATCCTTCCCAGCAACTCGCCCAAGTGCGGGCAGCGTTCGCTGGGTTTGTGAAGCACGGTGTTGCCGGTCGCCAGCGCCGCGCCGAGCAGTCCGGCCGCCACCGCCACCGGATCGTTCCAAGGCGTCAGCACCACCGCCACGCCGCGTGGTTCGTTGACGGTGTAGTCAACGGCCAGCTGACCGCCGCGCAGGCTGCGTCCGCGGTGCACCGGGCCCAGCTGCGCGTACTGCCGCAACGTTCCCGCCCCGGCCATGACGCCTTCCCGGGCTTCGTGTTCGGGCCGGCCGGTTTCGCGGGCGTTCATCTCTGCCAACTCACCGGCATGCTCTTGCAGGGCCGAGGCAGCGGCTTCCAGCAGTTCTCCGCGGGCGGCAGCATCGGTGGCGGCCCAATGCGGTCGGGCCTCCTTGGCGGCGGCGACGGCGGCGCCCACTTCCTCGGGAGTTGCCTCCTCCAGCGCTCCCACCAAGCTGCCGTTCCTGGGGTCGTACACCTCCAGCGAGGCAAGGTCCTGGGCAATATCGGAATCGGTGGTCATATCGCTCCTCCCGTCCACGGCGGGGCCAAAGCCCCCGCTGGTCTCTGGTCTGGGTCCACGTTCACGTTCACGTTCACGCAAAGTGGGCGCTGCCCACCGCGGGCAATTCCCACCGACAGCAACGCCTGCCACATCGCGTGGTACTGGTCTCCTACCCCTCGCCGGGCGCTTTCAGACGGCCCAACCGAAGCAGGATTCCTCCGGCCTGGCCTGAGTTTCCTCCGAGGCAAAACAGGTTTCCGGCGAGGCCGGTGGGTGCTTCCCGGGGCGGTTGCGGGGCGGCTCCCGGGCGCCTTCGGGACGTCTCCGGCGTGGTTGCGGGCTCTGGCCAGCGGCCGTGATGCGCTTTAGGGTGAAGTGCACGAGGGCTCCCGCGGGCGGGGACGTACACGCGGGACCTCTGCGGCTGGACTAACCGGGCAGGACCTTCGCGGGGTGGGACCTCCGGTGCGGGACTTATCGGGCCGGGCTGACCCCGGCTTCAGGGAGACAGGAAGCCACGGACCGCCGCAGAGCTGAATCCCCGGAGACGGACTACACCGGCTGCGGAGGGCGTGGATCCAGGAGGTGGAGATGACAGATTCCCCTACAGGCGGGGCCGCTTTCGGCGACCAGCGGCTGAGTGCCGAGGCCAGGCACGGCCTCGGCATCGGACCGGTGCTGCAGCCCTTCGAGGACGTACGCAAGATTGCGGTGCTCCGCGGCGGCGGCCTGGGCGACGTACTGTTTTCGGTTCCTGCGCTGGAATCATTGGCCGCTGCCTATCCGGAGGCGACCGTGACCCTGCTGGGCACAGAGGCCCACGCAGCTTTGTTCCGCGGTCGGCCCGGCCCGGTGCACCGGGTGGAGCCGCTGCCGTTCGCGCACGGCGTCCGGCCCGGACCGGAGGACCCGCAGGCCGTGGCGCTGTTCCAGCAGCGGATGCGCGGCGAGCAGTTCGACCTGGCGGTGCAACTGCACGGCGGCGGGCGGTTTTCGAACCCGTTCCTGCTGGAACTGGGCGCACGGCACACGGTGGGTACCCGGACCGAAGATGCGGCGGCGCTTGAGCGGTCCATCCCGTACCTCTACTACCAGCACGAGGTGTTGCGTGCGCTGGAGGTGGTGGGACTGGCCGGCGCGGCCCCGGCCGCGCTCCAACCGGAGCTGGAGCCGCTGGCCGATGAGGAAGCGTTGCTGGCCGGGCTGCTCGACGACGGCCGGCCGTCGCTGGTGACCATCCACCCGGGTGCCACTGATCAACGGCGGCGGTGGCCGGCGTCGTACTTTGGCCAGGTGGCAGCCTGGGCGGCCGACGAGGGGTGCCAGGTCCTGGTGGTGGGCGACCCGTCCGACGCCGAGCTGGCCGACGAAGTGGTGGATCGCGGCCGCGAGAGAGCCGGATCCGGTAACGGGGGCAGCATTAAATCCGTGGCAGGCCGCCTAGGTTTGGAGGAGCTGTCCGCGGTGCTGCGGGCCAGCGACGTGATGCTGGGCAATGACAGCGGGCCCCGGCATCTGGCCCAGGCCGTCGGGACCCCGACGGTGGGCATTTACTGGGTGGGCAACCTGATCATGGCCGGGCCGCTGGGCCGGACCATGCACCGGGTCCATATGTCGTGGCTGACGCGCTGTCCGGCCTGCTCGGCGGACTTGACCCAGGTGGGTTGGACGGCGGAGCGTTGCCCGCACGAGTTCTCCCTGACGCAGGAGATCCGCGCAGAGGACGTCTACGCGGATCTGCGCCAGCTTAGGGCCACGAGTCTTCTTCTTCGTGGCAAATGACCATCTCACGCACTTCGCAGCCCTTCGGCTGTGAGAGCGCGAAGATGATGGCGTCGGCCACGCGTTCCGGGTCGTTGAGCCGGGAGTCGTCCTGCGGCTTGTACTGCTCGGTGCGGTCGTCGAAGAACCTGGTCTTCATGCCGGCCGGGATCATGGTGGTCACGCCGATCTGCCCGCGGGTCTCAGCCGCCAGCGCGCGGCTAAAACCCACCACGCCGAACTTGGAGGCGCAGTAGGCGGTGGCGTCGGAGACGGCCTTGATCCCCAGCGACGAGGCCACCGTAACCACCCGTCCGTGCGCGGACATCAGGTACGGCAGGGCCGCCCGCACCACCGAGACCGTGCCCATCAGATTGACCCCAATGACCTTCTCCCACTCCTCGGCCGGAACGCCCTCCAGGCGGCCGCAGCGGTCAATGCCGGCGGCCGTCACCACGGCGTCCAGCCCGCCGAGCGTGTCCGCCGCCTGCTGCACGGCGGCCTCGACGGCGGTGCGGTCGGCGACGTCGACCTCCACGCTCTTGGCCTGGCTGATTCGGCTGACATCGCGGTCCAGCACCACCGGGGTGCCGCCGGCGGCCAGCACCGCATTCACGACGGCGGCTCCGAGCCCGGATCCGCCGCCGGTGACCAGCACACGGCCGGGGTTGGTTGCTGCACTACTCATGTTTTCCTCCTCGGATTCAGGGATGAGGGTTCTCACCAGGGTTAGCCAACCTTCGCCAGCGCGGCGGCCAAGCCGGTGGTGGAACGGGCCGGGTAGTAGGGCACGGTGACGATCTGCCCGCCCCACGACTGCAGCAGTCGGGCTTCGGGCAACTGGTCGGCGGTATAGTCGCCGCCTTTGACCCAGATGTCCGGACGCAACCGTTCCAGCGCCGACTCCGGCGTGGATTCATCGAACACCAGCACGGCATCCACGCACTCCAGGGCCAGCAGCAGCTCGGCCCGGTCCTCCTGGTTCATGATCGGACGCTCCTCACCCTTCAGACGGCGGACCGAATCGTCCGAGTTGAGGCAGACGATCAGGCAGTCGCCCAGCTTGCGTGCAGCAGCCAGGGTCCTGGCGTGGCCGGCATGCAGCAGATCGAAGCAGCCCCCGGTGGCCACCACCGTTCCGCCGGCGTCGCGCGTCTGGGCGGCAATGCGCACGGCGTCCATGCCGGGGCCGCGCAGCGGAACCGGCGCCGTGTCCTGGCGCAGGGATGCCACGCCGCCGGCCGCGAGGAAGGCAGCCGCCTGCCCTACCGCGTCCTGCACCGAGGCGGTCAGCGAGCGCCCGGAGGCCAACGCCACCGCCAGAGAGGCGGCGAACCGGTCGCCCGCCCCGCAGGTATCGGCCGCGCCCGTCGCGGGGGTGGGAATTGCCTGAGGCAGTTCCCCCTCCTGCTGGACCATCGCCCCTTCCTCGCCGAGTGTGACGACGACGGCGCGGCTGTTCCAGCGGGAGCGCAGCTCGGCGGCGGCGAGCGCTGCTTCACCGGCTCCGCCCTTCGCGAGCCCCGTTGTCAGTCCGGCCATCCGCAGCGCCTCCGGCAGGTTCGGCGTCGCGGCGGCCACGCCCTCGACCGGATCCGGGCCGGCCGGGTGCGGATCCCAGACCACCGGGATCCGGTGTACCAGCGGCGCGAGCGCAGCGCGCAGCGCGGGTGCGGCCGCCAGACCGCGCCCGTAGTCTGCCACGATGATGGCATCGGCGGTCCCGAGCGCCTCAAGCATGTCCGGTGTCGGGACCGGCAACGGGGCCGGGGCACAGCCTTCGTCCACCCGGACCACCGACTGGCCGCCGGCGCGGACGCGGGTCTTCACCGGCGTCGGCGCACCGGAAGGGCCGGCGACCACGCGGATGCCGTCCAAGGCCTCGCGCAGCCGCGTGGAGGCCTCGTCGTCGGACATTGCCGTCACCAAGAGGACGTCCCGGCCATCGCGGGCCAGCATGCGGGCCACCAGCCCTGCTCCCCCGGCACGGTAGGTGGTTTCGGCAGCATCCACGACCGGCACCGGTCCGTCCGGGCTCAGCCGGGTAGCCGCGCCTTCCACATCGGCATCAAGCAGGGCGTCGCCCACCACCACAATCCTCATGACCGGGCCGCCCCACCGTGAGGCCCGGGTTCCGCTCCCGCGGCGGTGTTCCCGTGCCGCGCCACCTCGGCGTCGAAGGCCCGGCAGAGGGCGTGAAGCGCCATCAGATGGCCCTCCTGCACATTGGCGGGCAGCGCGTCCACGGCCACGTAGTCGTCGCAGAGCCTAGTCAACGGATTCGGTGCGCTGCCGGTCAGCGCCCAGCTGGTGACGCCGATGCCGCGGGCTGCCTCGGCCGCACGCAGCAGGTTCTCGCTCTTGCCGCTGGTAGTCAGCAGGAGCAGCACATCGCCCGCCCGCCCGTGGCCCAGCACCTGCCGGGCGAAGAGATGGTCGTAGCCGTAGTCGTTGGAAATCGCTGTGACAGCCGAGGTGTCCGCATGCAGTGAGATGGCGGAGAAGGCCTGCCGTTCGCCGTCGAACCGGCCCACCAGTTCCGCGGTCAGGTGCTGGGCTTCCGCCGCGGAGCCGCCGTTGCCGGCCGCCAGCAGCCGCCTGCCGTCCAGCAGCCGCCGCGCCAGCTCGGTCCCCCAACCCGCCAGCTGGCCGGCCTGGGCTCGCAACGACTCAACCGCGGGCTCCACTTCCCGCAGGTGTGCCAGCACGGCGTCCACCGCCTCGGTTCCGGTGTGCCGGCCGGGAGCGGACGGCACCGGGACGAGCGCGGGTCCCGTCGGCCGCAGATAGGCTTCGGTCCGGGCCGAGGGGGTGGCCGCGAGGGGCGCGGCAGCGGTCAGCGCGCCGGTGCTGGCGGTTGTTGGGCTGCCGCCCGAAACTGCGCGTTTCACAGTGCCTCTCCTTCCAGTTGCCTGGCTCCGGCGGTGACTGCACCGGCCCCCTGACTGATCGCCAAGTGGTAGGCCTTTTCGGTGTCGGCCGCCACCCGGTCCCAGGAGTAGCGGGTGGCGACGCGTTGGTGCCCGGCCTGGCCAAGCTCCCGGCGCAGCTGCGGATTCGCCAGCAGTTCGGCCACGGCATCAGCCACCGCCTGCGGGTCGCGCGGCGGCACGTGCAGACCGGTCTTCCGGTCCACGACGGTGTCAATCAGGCCGCCGACCGAGGCCGCGACCACCGGAACACCGCAGGCCATCGCTTCCAGCGGCACAATCCCGAACGGTTCGTACCACGGCGCGCAGATGACCACGTCGGCACTGCGCAGCACCGGCGGAATGTGCTCCTGCGAGAGCTGCCCTCGCAGCACCAGTTGGTCTTCCACGCCGAGCTCCCGGGCCAGTCCGCGCAGCCGCTGGGCTTCCGGATCTGCCGCCAGCCCCGCCGCTCCGGCAGCCCCGCCGACCACCAGCAGTTCGACGTCGTCGATGCCCTGGTCCTTGAGCAACTGCACGGCCCGTACCGCCAGATCGACGCCCTTGCGCGGAACCAGCCGGCCGAGCGTGACAATCCGGTGGGTCCGGCCGCGCGGTTCGGCCTCGCCGTCGGCGGTGAACAGTCCTAAATCCACGCCGCAGGGGGCGATGGACACGTTGCCGCGCGGGATGCCCATGGCCGCCAACTCGAACACCTCGTCCGAGCAGGTTGCGATGATCCGGTCCACGTCGCGGCCCACCGACGGTTCCAGCCAGGCGCGCTGTGCGGGGCTGGTGTCCTGGGCGCCCTGGTGCCGCCGCTTCACGGTGCCGAGCGCATGGAAGGTCTGCAGCACCGGCACCGAGCAGCTGCCCGGGCGGCGGGCGGCGTCGAGGGCAGCGACGCCGGACATCCAGAAGTGCGCATGCACCACGTCAGGCGGGTTTTCCGCCCAGTCGGTGCTGATGCCGTCGGCCAGCTGGCCCATGAACGGCAGCAGTTCGTCCTTGGCCACCGGTTCCGGCGGGCCGGCGGTGACGTGCACCACTTCCACCCCGGGCCGCATGGTGACGCGGGCGGGCAGCAGCGGGTCATCGCGGCGGGTGTAGACGCTCACGCTGTGCCCGCGCCGGGCCAAGGCTGCGGAGAGGGCCGCAACGTGCACGTTCTGGCCGCCGGCGTCCACTCCGCCCAGCGCGGCCAGCGGGCTGGCATGTTCGGAAACCATCGATATTCTCATGGCTCTCTCCTCTCGTTGGCGGCGATGGCCCGTCCGTTATTGGTTGTGGTCTCGGCCAGCAGGCTGTCCCAGTTGTCCAGGAAAGCCTGCAGCCCGTAGTTCTGCAGCGCCGCCTCGCGTGCGATCGCTCCGCGGGCCGCGGCCTCCTCCGGGTCCTTGAGCAGGCGGGCCGCGTGGCGGCGCAGTTGGTCCACGTCCGTGGAGATGGCCCCTGCTTCCGGCGGAACCGCGCGGGCCGCCTCAGTGCTGGCCAGCGCCACTACCGGCATGCCCAAGTGCATGGCTTCCAGCAGCGCCAGGCCCAGCGACGTCCAGCGCAGCGGGTGCAGGTAGAGGCGGCAGCGGGCCAGCTCGGCGTGCAGCTGGTGGCTCGGCAGGTCGCCGCGGACGCGCAACTGGTCGGGGCCCAGCTCGGCGGCAGCGGCCAGCTGGTCGGTTCCCATGCCGAACACGTCCAGCGGTCCCGCCTGCGCAAAGGCCGCCAGCAGGTCCGTCCCGGTGACGCGCCAGCGGCGTACCGGTTCGTTAACCACCACGCCCTGCCGTTCCAGCTCTCCGGTGTAGAGCCTGCCAGGGTCCACGATGCCGTGTTCGATCACGGTGGTCCGGGCCGTACCGCAGTCCCAGAACAACTGATTGAAGTGGGTGACATGCACAATCGTCATGTCCTGCTGGTCGGCCAGCGGGTGCAGCGAGTTGGGCACATCGCCCTTGGGTGTGTTGTGTTCCAGGAACACCGCGGGAAGGTCCCGTCCCGGCCGGCGGCCGAGCAGCCGCCCGCATTCCTCGATCTCCTCGGGCCGCTGCAGCACCACCAGGTCGGGTTCCTCGTCGCGCAGCCGGCCCGGCTCCACATCCCGCACCGACGGCGGCCAGTCGCGGCCGGCGCGGCCCAAACCCCACGCACCCCCCTCGGCCGTGGCAGGAAGCAGGTACTCGTGGCGGCCGCGCACAAAAGCATCGGTCCAGCCGCCGTGGACATGCCAGAGCAAAATCTTCACGCGTTCCTCGTCTTCCTCCGGGCGGACAGATACGTCACGCCGCGGGTCAGCCGCTGCACGGCCTCGAGCACTTCTTCGGGGGCCACATTGGAGAGGCAGGGATGCCCGGGGACCGGGCAAAGGCGGGCGCGGCTGAGCCGGCACGGCGCATGTTGCTCACCGAGCAGCTCCAGCGGGACTTTGTAGGGCGCCCAGCGGATGGCCGGCACCACCGGCGCGAACAGGGACACCACCGGGGTGCCCACGGCGGCGGCCAGATGCGCCGGTCCGGTGTTCCCGGTGACGACGGCGGAGGCTCCGGAGAGCACCCCGGCCAGACTCCGCAGGTCGGTCCGCCCGCCCAAGTCCAGGGCACCGGGGACGGCCACGGTGGCCGTCAGTTCCTGTTCCTGCGGGCCGCCGGTGACCACCACCCGGTATCCGGCTCCGATCAGCAGCTCGACCGCGGCGGCGTGGTGCAGGGGTGGCCAGGCACGGGCCGGAACCGCCGCGCCGGGATGGACCGCGATATACGGCCCGTCTCCGGTCAGGCACGAGGTATCCGGGATGTCGCGCAGCTGCAGCCGGCCGTCGTCGCCGGCCGGTAGCCGGTAGCCGGCGGCTGCGGCGATGCCCAGCGCACGCTCGGCCTCCGGCTGGTCCTCCGGAAAGTCCTCGCCCGGCCGGAGCCGCCGGTCCAGCAGCGAGCCGGCGTAGTCCACCGAAGCCCCGGTGATTTGCCCGACGCCGGCCAGCCGCAGCAGCAGAGCCAGCGGCAGCGGCGACTGGTGGAAGGAGGTCAGAATGATGGCCTCGGAGATCCGGGTTTTCCGCACCCAGTCGGCCAGCGCGGCAACGTGGTCCTGGGTTGCCGGCGGCGCAGGGTCCACGATCCACGGACTGGCCCAGCTGAAAACCTCGGCGACGCCGGGCAGCAATTCCGCGGCAGCCTTGCCCTGCGGGCCGCACAGCATCATGACATCGTTGGGCCCGCCACCGTTGCCGGCCGCCACTGCCCGCACCGCCGGGCCGGCCAGCAACACGTCTCCGGCGCTGTCCAGCCGCGCCACCAGCACGCGGCTCACGGGCCCGCCTCCAGCAGGAGGGAAATGGCTTCGGCCAGATCCCCTGCCACCAGTCCGGCGGCCTCGACCTCTTCGCGCCGGGTCACCGGCGTCGGCACCAGCACGCCGCTCGCGCCGGCCGCGGCGGCAGCCTCGACGTCCGCCCCGATGTCCCCGATGTAGGCCACGTCGGACGGATCCAGCCCCAGCCGGCGGCAGGCCGCCAGGATCATCCCGGGCTGCGGTTTGCGGCAGCGGCAGCCGTCGTCGGGGTGGTGCGGGCAGACCTCCCAGACGTCAAAGGGGCCCAACAGCTCATCGACCCGAGCGTTGACCGCGTCCACCTGCTCCCGGGTCATCAATCCGCGTCCGATGCCGGATTGATTGGTCAGCACCCCGCAGGGCAGCCCGGCAGCCCGGACTGCTTCGAGCGCCGCGCGGGCACCGGCTACCGGCTGGACCTTCGCCGGATCCGGGTTGTACGGCACATCCGTGACCAGCGTGCCGTCCCGGTCGAACAGGATGGCCCGCGGCGGGGAGACTGCGGCTGCACTCATACCAGCACTGTTCCCAGCAAAGCCGCGACCTAAACACTTTGCCGCTACTGGTTTTGCCATCCGCTTTCCCTCCCGCCGGCAGGAATGGGGCTGGAAGCGGACGCCGCGGGCATCTGGCAGGATGGGCCACAACAGGCTTGGAAGGAAGTGCACGGTGGCCGAACCCCAAGAACTGGAACGCGACGGACGGCCGGAGCTGTTGGTGCTCCGGGCGCTGAAGTTGGGCGATCTGCTGGTGGCGGTTCCTGCGCTGCGGGCACTGCGCGCGGCGTACCCGGAGCACCGGATTCTCTACGCCGCCCAGGCCTGGCTGCGGCCCGTCCTCGAACTGACCGGATCCGTGGACGACCTGCTGCCCACGCACGGCCTGGATGTTCCGGTTGCCTTGGCGCCCGGCCGGGTGGAGATCGCCGTGAATCTGCACGGTAACGGCCCGGAGAGCCGCGGTCGGCTGGAAGTCCTGCAGCCCGCGGTCCGCATCGGCCACCAGGCGCCGGGTTGGAACGGCCCCGAGTGGCTGGAGGGGGTGCACGAACGCGAGCGCTGGGCCCGCCTGCTGCAGTGGCACGGGATTGACGCCGATCCGCTGGATTACCGGCTCAACAAGCCGGAGGTGCCGAGCCCCTGCCCGGGGGCTGCCGTCCTGCACGTCGGTGCCGCCTACGGGAGCCGGCTCTGGCCGGCCGAGCGGTTCGCTGCCGTCGCCCGCGAACTGGCATCCCAAGGGCACCGGATCCTGTTCACCGGGAGCGCGGCCGAACGGCCGCGCGCACAGGCCGTCGCCGATCTCGCGGGACTCGGGCCGGAATCCGTCGTCGCCGGCACCCTGTCGCTGGCGGAATTTGCGGCCAGCATCGCCGAGTCCGCCGTCGTCATTTCCGCCGACACCGGCGCGGCCCATCTGGCCTCCGCCTACGCCAGGCCGTCAGTCGTCATCTTCGGTCCCGCACCGGTCGGCGTGTGGGGGCCGCCGCCGGGACCGCACACCGTTCTGACCGACGAAAGCCTGCGGCTGGGCGACACGTTCGCCGCAGATCCCGACCCGGCACTGCTGGCTGTCAGCGCCGAGGATGTCCTGGCGGCGGTGGCGCAGCTCCCGATGGCTACGCCGTCCGCATCGGCTGCCGGGCCGGCGCTGGCTGCTGCCCCAGCACCCTGCGCTGAAGCTTGACCAGGATCCGGGCCAGCGCCCGGGACACCTGCATCTGCGTCATGCCAATGCGTTCGCCGATGCGGCGCTGAGATTCTTCCTGGAAGTAACGGTAAAAGAGCAGTTCCCTTTCCCGCGGTTCGAGCTCTTGGATGGCGCCCCGCAACATCAGCAGTTCCTCGGTCCGTTCGGTCCCGCCGTCCGTCACGGCCAGCGACTCGGCAATGTTCCGCCCTTCAGGGGTCCCGTCCAGCGATTCCGGCCGCAGGCTGCCGTGGCAATTCAGCGCTTCGGCCACCGTGTCCGGGCTTTCCGCGAGCGCACCGGCCAATTCCTGGAGCCGAGGTTCGCGGCCCAATCGCTGCGCAAGTTCCGGCGTCAGCTTGATGGCGGCGGTGCGCAGGTCCTGAAGATGGCGCGGCGGCCGGACCATCCACGAGCTGTCCCGCAGATACCGCTTCAGTTCGCCGTGCACGGTGGGGACGGCATAGGCGGAAAAGTCGGCGCCGTGGTCCGGATCGAAGCCGCGGACGGCCTTGAGCAGACCCAGCCGGGCAACTTGCTGCAGATCATCGATCTCCCGGCCCGGACCCAGATAGTTGCGGGCAATCCCTTCGGCGATGCCCAACTGCCCCAGCAGCAGCTCCTCTTCCAACGCCGCGCGCAAGGAACCCTTGGCGCTTCTCGCTCTGCGGAACAATACCTGCAAGGCATCCTCGTCGCAATGCATCGGCAGACCACTCTCACTCAGGGAAGTGCGGGACCAGAACCACTTCCCCCCAAGAGATCATAAGCATGCTGATTATGCAACAGGTCGGGGTGGGGAAAAAGCTGAAAAGCCTTTTCTTCTCCGCGGAGAAGAAGGTATAAGCCGCAGAAGCAGCCCGACGGTAGGCCGGCTTCAAGGGCGGCCATGGCCCCGGGGCGAGTGAGACCTGGGGGCCGGGACCCGAGTCAGGACCAGGGAGTGTCCGGCCGGTCCTGCGGGAGGCCGTCGACCACCAGGTCCACGCGCTCGTTAAAGAAGCAGAATAGGTCGCGGATCTTGGGATTTTCCGGGATCGGATCCGGATAGCTCCACATCACGTCGCGGACCAGGTTTTGGCCTAGCCGGACGGACCAGTACCGCGCCATACCCTTGTACGGGCAGCTGGTGACGGTGTCGCTGGCCTCCAGCAGGTCCGTCCGTACGTCTTCGGCCGGCAGGTAGTAGCGGACGGGCAGATGCGTTTCGAAGAGCAGCAGCGGCCGGATACTGTCGGCCACCTTCTGGCCCTCCAGGTAGATCTGGACCCGGCGCGAACTGCGCAGCGTATCCACCCGCTTATAGGGATCGCGCGCATGCACCAGCACCCGTTCGTCTTCCTCGTACCATTCGAGCTGCCGCCAGGAGAATGTCACATGCCCGGCCAGTTCGGCCAGGTCTCCGGTGGGATTGGCGTGCTCCCAGGCACCGGCTTCCGCCCGCTTTCTGCCCAGGGCCACGTCCCAGACCTGCTGCCCGGCCGACCCGGCGCGCGGATTGTCGAGCACTCCCGCTGCCACATCCTCCCGCGGCAAGTAGTAGGTGGGCAGTTCGCCCCGCCCGTACTGGACCAGCAGCCTGGCCCGGCTGCTGTCCGCCACCAATGCTCCGCCCAGCCGGACCCGGATCCGGCGACCGGTGGGCTCCGCAAACGGCTTCTCAAATTCCATGGGGCACACGCTACTCTTCCCGGGCCCCGGCGGGCAGGGTGCCAGAATGGGAATTCACCCCAGTATCAGGAGGCTTGAGTGAGCACCGACGAACGTCGCGCCAACATCTACATCGACAAGCAGACCCCCGCGGCATACCGCGCCCTCAACGGCTTGGCGCTCAAGGTCGGCGAGGCCGCCGACGCGGCCGGCATGGACCGGAAGCTGGTCGAGCTGCTCAACCTGCGCATCTCGCAAATTAACGGCTGCGCCTACTGCCTGAACATGCATACCCGGCTTGCGCTAGGCGAAGGCGAAACGGCGCAGCGGCTGTCCGTCCTCCCGTCATGGCGCGATACCGAAGTATTCACGGACAAGGAACGCGCGGCTCTGGCCTTGGCCGAGGCGTTGACCGAGCTGCCGGCCCACCATAGCCAGGAGCGGGAGTATGCTGCCGCCCGTGAGCAGCTCACGGACGAGGAGTTTTCCGCGGTCAGCTGGATCACGGTCGCAATGAACGCGTTCAACCGGGTCTCCATCGTCAGCAAGCACCGCGTCCGCCCCAACAAATAACCGACGACGGCGGGGGCGCACCTACCGAGGGTGCCGCACCCCGCCGCCGTGGCGCCTTGCAACTACCAGGCGGCGCGCCAGTACTGGTCCGCACGGGGGTTTCCGTCGCGGGCCACTCCGAGGACCTTCGCAGCGTTCGCCGGCCAGTGCGCGTCCTTCAGCGCAGCGCGGCCAACGCTCACGCCGTCGGCCTGCCCGGTGACCACCACGTGTTCCGCCTGCGCCGGGTCGGTCAGCAGCCCGACGGCGGTGACAAACGAATCCGTGCCCTCCAGCGCCTCGCGCACTGCGGCAGCGAGCGGCACTTGGAAGCCCGGGCCGGAGGGTCCGTGATACGCGCCGATGCCGGCGCTGGAGAGGTCGAACGCGGTCACGCCGAGTTCCCTCGCCTCGCGGACAAAGCGGACCGTGTCGGCCAGCCGCCACCCGCCCTCGACCCAGTCGTCGCCGGAGAGACGGATCGCCAGCGGCTTGTGGTCCGGCCAGACAGCCCGCACAGCCTTAATGACCTCGCGCGCGTACCGGGTGCGGTTTTCATAGCTGCCCCCGTAGGCGTCTTCACGGTGGTTGGTCAGCGGGGAGAGGAACTGGTGGATGAGGTAGCCGTGGGCGGCGTGGATCTGCACAACGTCGAACCCGGCCTCGTCCGCTCGGCGGGCAGCGTCCGCCCAGGCCTGGACGGATGCCTGGATCTCAGGGAGGTCCATGGCATGCGGCCGCTCCAACCCGAAGATGTCGGTCGTCGAGGGGCCCACCGTCTTCCAGCCGCCGTCGGCCAGCGGGATGGAGCCCTCGGGCTGCTCGGGCAACCACGGGTAGGTCGAGGCCTTGGCGCCGGCGTGGGCCAACTGGATGCCGATCGCCGCCCCCTGCTTGTGGGCGAAATCCACCACGGGCTTCCAGGCGTCGCGCTGCGCGTCGTTCCATAGTCCGGCATCGCGGTCGGAGATCCGGCCTTCAGGGACCACGGCGGTTGCCTCGGCGACCACGAGCCCGAAGCCGCCGGCGGCCCGGGCTCCGAGGTGCACCAGATGCCAGTCGTTGGGCACTCCATCGCGTGCGCTCACCGAGTACTGGCACATCGGTGCCAGGACCGTGCGGTTGCGCAGCATCAGTCCGGTGCCGTCGGGGGTGGTCAGGGTAGCGGGTTCAAAGAGCTTACTCACGATGAGCCCCAACCCTGCCGCCGCAATGGCTATTCCCGGGGCGGCCCAAGACCGCGACTCATGCGTCAGGCCGGTGCCGGAACCTGTGCGAGGGCGTCGATCTCCACCAGCACGCCCGGCCGGGCGGAGCCCACCTGGAGGACGGTGATCGCCGTCGGCACCTGCCCCCAGACCTCGGCGGCGGCGGCGAACCCTTCGTTCGGGTCCTGTCCGGCGGCCAGATAGATATTCAGCTTGGCGACGTCCTGCTGCGTTGCGCCGGCCTCCTTGAGGACTGCCAGCACGTTGCGCATTGCCTGCTTGGTCTGGCCGGCGAGGTCATCGCTGACCATTTCGCCGTCGGCATTGACCCCGTTCTGGCCGCCCACCACCAGCAGCCGTCCGGGCCCGTCGATCAGCACGCCCTGGGAGTAGGCCGGGCTGCGGAACATGCCTGCCGGGTTGATGTGCTTCAGGCTCATGGCGTTCCTCCGTAGGTGCTCCGCGTTGAGGTTCATCACGCTAGGCCGTTACGTCGTCGGGCACCAGACCTCTGCCGCCGGAGCGTCCACGCCGGGCCGTGTTGAACCGGCCTGTCGAAACCGGCGTGTGAACATCATTCGTGCGGAACACCACATGAACGGTCTGTGCCGGGTATGAAAACATAGGGCATGCGCCCGATGCAGCACTCCAGCAAACTCCAGAACGTTCGATACGAGCTCCGCGGCCCGATTTTGCACGCCGCCAAGAAGATGGAAGCCGAGGGCCAGCGCATCCTGCGGATGAACCTCGGGGACCCCGCGCCGTTCGGGCTGGAGGCGCCGGAGTCGATTGTGGTCGACATGATCCACCACCTGCGCGGAGCCCAGGGCTACAGCGATTCCAAGGGCATCTTTTCCGCCCGCACGGCAATCTCGCAGTATTACCAGACCAAGGGCCTGATGCAGATCGGCGTGGAGGACATCTTCATCGGCAACGGGGTCTCCGAGCTCATCTCCATGACGCTGCAGGCGTTCCTGGAGAACGGGGACGAAGTGCTGATCCCCGCACCCGACTACCCGCTGTGGACCGCATCCGTGACGCTCTCCGGCGGCAAGGCCGTCCACTACCTGTGCAACGAAGACAACCACTGGTGGCCGGACATGGCGGATGTCGAAGCCAAGATCACCGGCCGGACCCGCGCCATCGTGCTGATCAACCCGAACAATCCCACCGGTGCCGTCTACCCGCGGGAGGTGCTGGAGCAGTTCGCGGCACTGGCCCGCAAGCACGACCTGGTGCTGTTCTCCGACGAGATCTACGAAAAGATCACCTACGAGGATGCCGTCCACATCCATACCGCGTCCGTGGCCCCGGACCTGCCGGTGCTCACCTTCAGCGGGCTGTCCAAGGCCTACCGGATGCCCGGCTACCGGGCCGGGTGGGTGGCCATCAGCGGCCCCCGCGCCGAGACCGCCGCGTACCGGGAATCACTCGAACTGCTGGCCTCGCTGCGGCTGTGCTCGAACGTGCCGGCGCAGCACGCCATCCAGACCTCGTTGGGCGGCTACCAGTCCATCGGCGACCTGGTGAAGCCCGGAGGTCGGCTGCGCGAACAGCGCGATCTGGCCTGCCGGCTGCTCAACCAGATCCCCGGCGTGAGTTGCGTCCCTGCAGCCGGCGCGATGTATCTGTTCCCCAAGCTCGACCCCGCCGTCTATCCCTTCGAGGACGACGAAAAGTTTGTGCTGGACCTGCTTGAGGAGCAGAAGATCCTGGTCTCGCACGGCTCCGCCTTCCATTGGCCCACGCCGGACCACTTCCGCTTCGTGATCCTGCCTTCGGTGGAGGACATCGAAGAAGCGGTGCGCCGGATTTCCTCCTTCCTGGCCATTTACCGGAAGAAGACGGCCGACGCCGCAGCGGCCACCGCGGGGTGATCGCGCCGGCAGCTCCTCAACATCCACGACCAAACGGCACTGCCCTGCTAGGCTGCTGACGTTTCGGCTGCCTTCGGATGCGGCCTCAGGGCTGACATCGGGGGACCATGCGGATCCAGCTATCTGCCGCTTTCGTGGTGATGGGCGGGTTGCTGCTCGTCGGGTGTTCCGGGCCCGCGGCATCCGAAGCCCGTGCGGCCCCTGCTGGGATGGAAAGCCCGACGGCGGTGCCAGCCGCCGGCGACGAAACGTCCGATGCTGCACCTGATGCTGCCGCGGCGTCCGGCCGCTTCGCCACTCCCCTGCCGTCCGGTTCCGCCGTTGAGCCCGAGGTTGCCCTCAGCGAAGAGGAGTCGGCGGCGAATACCGCGCACACCGGCAACTTCCTCGCTGAACAGTGGAAGGCAGGAACCAAGCCGTCGACTTTGAGCGCTGCCCTGCCCGGCGACTGCGTGTTCTTCGACCGGGAATATTCCTCCGGCCCCACCCAGACTGTCATCTTCCCCGTGCCCTGCGATGAGCCGCACGAGGGTGAGGTCTTCGGCGTCGTCACCCATGGAGACCAGCCCTATCCGGGCGAACTGGTACTTGGCGACGAAGCTACCGGAGCCTGTGCAGATTTTCTCGAACAGCACATTGAGAAGCTAGCGCCCGGTCATAGCTTCCGGCCGCTCTCCCCCACCGAAGCCGATTGGAAAGCCGGTGAACGCAGTTCAGTGTGTTTGTACAGCCCGCCCGGGCTCTTGTCGGAGCGAAGCCACTTCAGGAGTTAAAGCCCCGACTCCAGCACGGCGGAATGTGTGAATTCGTCGTAAACAACGGGCCGGTCCCCTTGTGGCCGCCACGCTCCGCCAGCATTGTTGAAGTTGATGCATCGGCGTCGACCCGACTTGAGGAGCACCACATGCCTGATACCCCGCTTGAAAACTGGGACTTGGTTCCCGGCACCCTGGTGGAAGTCCACAAGAACGGGATGATGCTGCGGACCGGGCGGATTGATGCTGTGACCCTGGATGCGGACATCGTCTGGCTCGCCAACAACGGCTCACACCCGCGCGGCCTGTTCGAAAAGTCCGAGGGGTACCAGCTCCGCCTGGCTAGGGACAGGACCTGACCGCGAGCGGAGGATTGCCCCTATCCCCACCTCCGCGCCGACGCTAGCGTGTCCGACATGGATATGAAACTCGAGCTCGTTGCCGTGCCGGTCACCGACGTGGACCGCGCCAAGAAGTTCTACGTGGAGCAGGTGGGCTTCAATGCAGACCACGACTACCAGGTAAATCCGGAGTTGCGGTTCGTGCAGCTCACCCCGCCCGGATCCGCCTGTTCCATTGTCATCGGCGATGGCATCACCCAGATGGCGCCCGGCTCACAGCAAGGCCTGCAAATGGTGGTGGCCGACGCAGCGGCCGCCCGGGAGGAACTCATCGGCCGCGGCGTCGGAGCCAGTGACGTGGACGAACAGCCGTGGGGACACTTCGTGTACTTCAGCGATCCGGACGGCAACACCTGGTCGTTGCAGCAACTGCCGCCCCGGGATACCCCCTGACCCGGGCTGATCCGGGCACCAGGTCACCCTGGCCTCCGGTTCACGTGGCGCTTTCCGCCCGTACCGAGAAAGTCCGCGCGAAACCACATCCGAATAATTTTGCCCGCTCCGGAATAAACCCCGCTGGCGGCCCGTTCCATTAGGTGAAACTGCGAATGGACTATCAAGGGATCAGCATGCTTGGAGCAGGAGATCAGCGGAGAAGTTCTTTCCCGCGCCCTGCCGCATTGCTCCCCCGCCCTCATTGTTAGCGCCCTTCTACAGCCGGTATGAACCGGCCTTTTTTGCCTAACCCGCAGTCCCCGAATGTTGCCTCGGCAGGCCAGCCTCACAGCTGTGCCGTCCTACTGAGGCACCCCATTTCCCGCCCGCTACACAGGAGGTCATGCATGACACTATCCACCACAGGTCAGTCCCCATTGGTCAATTCCACTCCCACCCGGATCCGCAACCTCGGGCATCTGCGCCGCGGCGATTCGGTCGAGGCCCGGATGGACAACGCCGTCCAGTACCGGGGCCGTGTCGACCGCACCGCGCCGGGAGTCGGCTTGGTCTGGATCCGCGACGACGCCGACGGCTCACGGCGCGCCATCAGCACCCAGGATTGCACGGTCTGGCGTTTACCCAGCCAGCAGGCGTAAAGAGCGGCACCACCCCCACAGGCGGACGACGCCGGCACCCACTGATGTGCCGGTTCGTCCGTTACTGCGTTAAAGCGCCATGACGGCTTCAGGCGGAGCTTGTCCATCAGCCGGGTGCGGAGTTGAATAGAGCCGGAGCCGCCGGACGGGAGCATTCCGGCCACCGCAATCGGAGAGCCTCATGGCCGTTTCGTTTAACCACACCATTGTGTATGCCGCGGACAAGAACGCGTCGGCCGAATTCTTTGCGGACATCTTTGGGCTCGGTCCGCCGCGGCCAATGTTCGGATACTTCATGACCGTCATGCTGGAGGGCGGCGTGGCGCTGGACTATGCCGACGCGGACGGCAGCGTCCAACCCCAGCACTATGCCTTCCTGGTCAGCGAAGCCGAGTTCGACGGAATTTTCGCACGCATCCAAACGGCCGGAATCGACTACTGGGCCGACCCAGCGAGGAGCAGGCCCGGGCAGATCAACCACAACGACGGCGGCCGCGGCGTCTACTTCACCGATCCGTCCGGGCATTTTCTGGAGGCAATCACCCGCCCCTATGGCTCCGGGACCGTCTGAGGCGAGGCACGGGGCAGAGGCGAGGTACCGGCAGGGGTGAGGCGCCGGCTAAAGCGATGCACCGCCGTCGTACGCTGGACGCACATCCGTGAGGAGGGACGCATGGACGAACAGCACGGGACCGGCGGGAACGTCCGGCTCAGCGCGACCGTGAGCGGCCGGGTCCAGGGCGTGGGCTTCCGCTACTGGACGCGCGACCAGGCCGAGCAGCTGGGACTGGTCGGATCGGCGGTGAACCAGCCCGACGGAACCGTCGGCGTGGTGGCCGAGGGCCCGCAGGATGCAGTCGAACAGCTGGTGGCAGAGCTTGAGTCCGGCAACACGCCGGGCCGGGTCAGGCGCGTTGAGAAAACCTACGCGGCCGCGAGGGGCGGGCTCAGCGGCTTCGATGTGGGCTGAGGCTCAGGCCGCTTGGGTACCATCGGGGCATGAATAACCCTGTAGCCGCCGTCCGCACTGCCTTGCTGGAACGGGGTGTTGCGGATACCGTCACGGTGCTCGACGACGAGGTGCCCACCGCGGCCGACGCGGCCAGGGTGCTGGACTGCGACGTGGCGGCCATCGCCAACAGTCTGGTCTTCAATTCCGGCGGCAGCCCGCTGCTGATCCTGGCCAGCGGAGCGGCGCGGGTGGACACGAAGCTGGTGGCGGCCGAGCTCGGAATGGACCGCATCCGGCGGGCCGATGCGGACTTCGTCCTCACGCACACAGGCCAGGCCATCGGCGGGGTGGCACCGGTGGGACACCCTGCGCCGATCCGCACGGTGCTGGATCGGTCCTTGGCCGGCCATCCCGTGCTGTGGGCCGGCGCCGGCGATCATCGGGCGATGTTCTCGATCGGCTTCGAGGACCTGCGCCGGATCACATCGGCCGTGGTCATGGACGTCAGGGCGGGCTGACTCAGTCTCCGGCTCAGGATCCCGCGCGGGCTTCCCCGCGACAGGCGGACGGTGTGACGTTTAAATCGGCCAGCCCCGCGGGGTGTTCACGCGGGGCTGGCTCTGGGGGATTCGCCAGCCCGGTAATGATGGGGGGTCCGGAACCGGCTAACGCTGAAAGTATGCCACTCGTCCTGCCCAAATTACAGCTTTGTGATTTATATTACGTATCCGCGTAACAGTCCGGTTTCACGTCGGACGGGACACGGACCGGTCACCGGAAGATCAAGGAAAGGCCCGCGGGAACAGTGCGCCGTAACGGTTTCAGCGTCATCTCGAAACCGCCCGGTCCGCTGCCTGAAAACGCTTCTATCCTGAGTGCATCTGTCACCCGATGAGAGGCGGTGTGCCGTGAGGAAGCTCCCCACCTGGCTGTCCGTGATCCTGCTGGTCCTCGGCCTGGGATTGGTGGCACCGGGCCCCGCTGCCGCTGCACCCTACTGCGGGATTTCCTGGGGATCTGGGGCAAAATCCGCGCCCGGGAGCACCACCGCACCGATCACGAATGTCCGCACGGGGCGGCACACCTGCTACGACCGCATGGTCGTCAACATCCGTGGCGATGTGGCCGGCTACTCCGTTCGCTACGGAACGGTGCGGGCCCAAGGCTCAGGCCGCGTGATCCCGCTGCGCGGCGGCGCCGACCTGGCCGTGGTGGTCAAGGCACCTGCCTACAATTCCGGCGGCCGCGCCACCTACCGTCCCGCCAACCCGAAGGAACTGGCCAACGTTCGTGGCTACACCACCTTCCGGCAGCTCGCTTGGGGCGGAAGTTTCGAAGGCTACACCACCATCGGATTGGGCGTGCGCGCCCGGCTGCCGTTCAGGGTCTTCACCCTGGATGGCCCGGGAAACATGTCCCGGCTGGTGATCGATGTGGCCCACCGCTGGTAGGCGGAACCGCAGGCAGCGGTCCGGCACGGACCCTGTCTGCCGCTGACGACGGCGGTGCAACCCCCAGGTGCCCAACGCGCCTGAGGGGAGCACCGCCGTCGTTATGTCATCACTCGGCGGCAGCGGCTTCCAGGAAGGCCTCGGCCAGCGGCCCGGCGGTCTCGGCGCCGAGCTTGCCATCCTCCACGAACACCGCAATGGCAAGGTCGCCATGGCCGGCGATCACCCAGGAGTGGGTCTGCGGCGGATTTTCCGAGCCGTACTCTGCGGTTCCGGTCTTGCCGATCGCGGGCTTGCCGGGCAGGTCCGCCAGGTTGGCCAGATAGCCGTCGACCACGGCCGAGCGCATCATGGTGCGCAGCTGCTCGGCCTCCTTTTCGGTCAGCTTCGGAACATCCGGGAGCTTGGCCTCGGGATCGTGTCCATCCACCAACGTGGGCACTACGGATCCGCCTTTCACCACGGCCGCCATCAGGGTGGCGAGCGAGAGCGGCGACGTTTGCACGCGGGACTGGCCGATCATCGAGGCGGCGTGCGCGGTGCCCTCGGAGTCTTCGCGCGGCACTGTGCCGAGGAAGGCCTCGATCCCCGGGCTGGCCGTCATGCCTACGCCGAGGGCACCGGCGGCATCCGCGAGCTGGTCCTGCGAGAGCTCCTGGTGTTCGGAAATGAACGCCGTATTGCAGGAGTGGGCGATGGCCTCGGTCAAAGTGATCTCGCCGGTGAAGGCCGCCGGATAGCTGTCCGCGTTCTCGAACGTCCGGCCGTCCACCACCAGCTCCGGATCGCAGGTGACGGTGGAATCCGGGGTCATGCCGTTGCGCAGCAGGCCCAGCGCCGTGGCAATCTTGAAGGTGGAACCGGGTGCGTACTGGCCCAGGAACGCGGTGTTGTAGCCCTCGCTGTCAGGGCCGTTGGCGGCCGCCAGGACTGCCCCCGTGGACGGCCGCAGCGCGACAATCGAACTCGGCGATTTGGTGTCGGCCAGGATGTCCTCGGCCGCGGACTGCAGGTCCGGCACCAGCGTGGTCTTCACGTCCTTGCCGTCGGCCGGGTCTTGGTGGAACAGTTGGCGGGTCGGCGCGTCCGCACCTTCCTCGGCCGGCTCGCCTACGGCGGAAACGGTAGTTCCCGGGGTACCGGCTAGTTCCTGGTTGAAGGAGGCCTGCAGACCGGAAGAGCCGACGGTCTCGCCGGCCACCACCTTGCCTTCGGACTTCTCGATATCCTCTGCCGTGGCCTCCCGGACGGAGCCCAGCACCGGCCCGGCGAAGGTGCGGCTGGGCGCCAGCGGGATCTGGTCGTCCACGGCTAGGAAGCCGTCGATGTCCTCCAGCTTCCCCTGGTCCAGCTCCTTGAAGGCGCCCTCGCGAAGGGTAATCGCGTCCACGAAGGCCTCCGGCCCGTATTCGGCAACCTTCTTCGCATAGCCGGCCGCGTCAATCTCCACGAGCTCTGCCAGCTCCCGGGCGGAGTCCTCGGCGGCCGATTCGTCCAGCCCGGTCTTGTCGATCCCGACAATCTTGACCGGGCGGTTCTTGACGATAGCCTCGCCGTCGGCGTCGAGGATCTGGCCGCGCTGCGGCTCTTCCGTGGCCAGCACCAACCGCTCGCCCTCCGCCAGCGACGGTTCAAGGACCTGCGGGGTCCACCGCACCTGCCAGCGGTCGTCCGCATAGTGCAGGTCCGCGGTGGTGGTGTAGCTCCAGCCCTGCTCCGAGTCCGTCTCCGCGTCCTTCTCCGTGTCCTTCTCCGGGTCCGCCGCCGGCCAGTCATAGGAAAGGGTGGCCCGGAACAGGTTGGACTCTACTTCTTCGACACTGTCCACGGTGACGTCGGGCTGCCACCCGCCCATCCCCTTGGTCAGCGCGGCTAGCTGCTCCTGCACCTGGGCCCCGGTGGCATCGGCGAAGGCCACCGTCGAGACGTCTTTGGCGGCCAGCCCCTTGGCCAGGGCCTGGGCGGTTGGATCCGGCGATTCCCGCTCGGGGGCACAAGCAGCCACCGCCACCGTCAGCAGCAGGGCCATGATGAGTGCAAGTGCGCGCCGAAGCATACTTCTCCTGGATCCGGGATTGTCCTGTTCGAACTTATAATCGCCCCGCGGCGATGTCGAGCCGAACGCCAGTTGGTGAATGCTGCTTGAATGGTTTCGTCGGGTTGAACGGCCACGGCCGGCCGGACAGGACCCAGGTAAAGGACATCATGACCGAATTCGCTCCCCCAGGCTCCCGCCGTGCCGCGGTGGTCTGGAATCCATCGAAGAAGTTCAGCTTTGATCTAGTGGCGCTGGTCGAAGAGGCATGCGCCGAAACCGGCTGGCAGCCGCCGCTGTGGCTGGAGACCACGCTGGAGGATCCCGGTGCCGGACAGACGCAGCAGGCGATGGACGCCGGCGTCGACCTGGTCATTGCGGCCGGCGGCGACGGCACCGTGCGGCGCGTGGCCGGCAAGCTGGCCGGAACGGACATGCCGCTGGGCGTGATCCCGCTGGGCACCGGCAACCTGCTGGCACGCAACCTGGACCTGCCGGTGGACGACCCGGAGACCGCGGTGCGCATCGCCCTGGCCGGCCGCGACCGGCCCATCGACGCCGTGCTGGCCAAGGTGGACGGCTCGGGCAGCGGCGCGGTGTTCCTGGTCATGGCCGGACTCGGCTTCGATGCCGCCGTCATTGGCGGCACGGACGACGGACTCAAGGACCGAATCGGCTGGCTCGCCTACGTGGAAGCCGGGCTGCGCAACCTCCCGGGCAAACCGGTCCGGGCCACGCTGTCAATCGACGGCGGCAAACCCATCACCCTGCGGATGCGCAGCGTGATGGGCGGCAACTGCGGCAAGATCCAGGGCGGGTTTGAGATGTTCCCGGGCGCGCAAATCGATGACGGGCTGTTGGACATCATGACCATTTCCCCGCGCGGCCGGCTCGGTTGGCTCGGTGTGCTGGCCGGGCTGGCCAAGCGCGGCCGAAGCGTGGACCCGTCGGTGGACTACTACCAGGGCAAGGAAGTGGAGATCACCGCCGGCCGGCCGCAGGAGATGCAGCTGGACGGGGACCATATTGGCCTGGGTTCCCGGCTCTCGATGCGCGTGGATCCGGGCGCGCTGCGGGTCCGGGTGGCGGCGGACTGACCGAAGGACGACGGCGGTTCCTACCGCCGGACGACGGTGCGGCCGCGTGCCGCGGCGTCCCGGACGGCGTGCGGCTGCTCACAGTATCGACACAGTTCGGAACATATCTTGAGGTCGCGGTTGTTGTACGTGCTAGCGTTCAGCGTCCGCCGGCCACCCCACCGGCAGGCTTACCGTCCTAGACACAAGGAATTTCCACCATGATTCGTCGTCGTTTGTCCGTACTCGGTGCCGCCGCAGCTGCCGCCCTGGTGCTGGCCGGCTGCAGCACTTCCTCGCCGTCGGAGTCGCAGCCGTCGACCTCCGCCGCCGCCAGCTCGCTTCAGCAGATCCAGGACGCCGGCGTGATCACCGTGGGGACCGAGGGCACCTACCGCCCGTTCAGCTTCCACGAGGGCGGTCAGGGCGACCTGACCGGTTACGACGTCGAGATCGTCAAAGCCGTGGCGGACAAGCTCGGCGTAGACGTGAAGTTCGAAGAGACCCAGTGGGACGCCATCTTCGCCGGCTTGGATGCCGGCCGGTTCGACGTGATCGCCAACCAGGTCTCCATCAACGAAGAGCGCCAGGCCAAGTACGACTTCTCCGACCCCTACACGGTGAGCACCGGCGTCGTCGTCGTGAAGAGCGACAACAGCGACATCGCCTCGCTGGCCGACCTGGAGGGCAAGACCAGCGCGCAGTCGCTTACCAGCAACTGGTACAAGCTCGCCGAGCAGGCCGGCGCCAAGGTCCAGTCGGTCGAGGGCTGGGCGCAGGCCGTTTCGCTGCTGGAGCAGGGCCGGGTGGACGCCACCATCAACGACAAGCTCACCTACCTGGATTACCAGGCCAGCCATGACAACAAGGACATCAAGGTGGCCGCGGAAACCGATGAAGAGTCGCAGAGCGCCTTCACCTTCCGGAAGGGCAGCGAGGACCTGGTGGGAGCCTTCGACAAGGCGCTCGGCGAGCTGCGCGATGACGGCACGCTGGCCAAAATCTCCGAGAAGTACTTCGGCGCAGACGTCACCAAGTAAACGGGCAGGGGCAAGACGCTAACGTAGCCGTATGAACATCGACTGGGAGCTGCTGCGCAGTTCGTTCTGGCCTATCGTCCAGGGCGGACTGACCGGCACCATCCCGCTGTCGCTGGCCAGTTTCGCCATCGGGTTGGTCCTGGCGCTTCTGCTCGCGTTGATGCGGATCAGCGGCAACCGGATCTTGGCGGGGGCCGCCCGGGCCTACATCTCGGTCATCCGCGGCACTCCGCTGCTGGTGCAGCTGTTCGTGATCTTCTACGGACTGCCGACCATCGGCGTGGTGCTCGAACCGTGGCCCAGCGCGATCATCGCGTTCTCGATGAACGTGGGCGGCTACGCGGCAGAGGTGATCAGGGCCGCGATCCTGTCCGTGCCGAAGGGCCAGTGGGAAGCCGGCCACACCATCGGCATGGCCCGCACCACCACGCTCCGGCGCATCGTCCTGCCGCAGGCGGCCAGGGTCTCCGTGCCGCCGCTGTCCAACACCTTCATTTCTCTGGTCAAGGACACGTCCCTCGCCTCGCTGATCCTGGTCACCGAAGCGTTCCGGGTGGCCCAGGAAATCGCCGCCTTCAGCCAGGAATTCCTGCTGCTGTACATGGAGGCCGCGGCGGTCTACTGGGTGTTCTGCCTGGTCCTGTCCGCCGGACAGACCCGACTGGAGAAGAGGCTGGACCGCTATGTCGCCCACTGAAGTCCCGCCCGCGGCGCCTTCCGGCGCCGACGGCGGTCCCGTGCTCTCCGTGGAGGGACTGCGCAAGTCCTTCGGCGGCAACCAGGTGCTGACCTCAATCGACCTGTCGGTGAAGACCGGAGGCGTGCTGGCGCTGATCGGCCCCTCAGGCTCCGGCAAGACCACCGTGCTGCGGTGCCTGAACGGCTTGGAAATTCCCGACGGCGGACGGGTCGCCTTTGCGGGCGGGCCCGCCGTGGACTTCGGCTCGCCCGTGGGCCGCAAGCAGATTTCCGAGCTGCGGGACCGCAGTGCCATGGTGTTCCAGCACTACAATCTGTTTCCGCACATGACCGTGCTGCAGAACATCATCGAGGGCCCGGTCCAGGTCCAGAAGCGGCCCCGGGCCGACGCCGTACGCGAGGCCATGTCGCTGTTGGAACGCGTGGGGCTGACCGGCAAGGAAGACCAGTACCCGCACCAGCTCTCCGGCGGACAGCAGCAGCGGGTCGGCATAGTCCGGGCGCTGGCGCTCAAACCCTCGCTGCTGCTCTTCGATGAGCCGACCTCGGCGCTGGACCCCGAACTGGTGGGCGATGTGCTGCACGTGATCAAGGAACTGGCCGACGAAGGCTGGACCATGGCGCTGGTGACGCACGAGCTGGCGTTCGCCCGGGAAGTAGCCAGCGAGGTGGTGTTCATGGACGGCGGCGTGGTGGTGGAGCGAGGCCACCCCGACCAGGTGCTGCGCGAGCCGCGGGAGGAGCGCACCCGGCAGTTCGTCCACCGGCTGCTGAACCCGTTCTAGGCCGGATAATCCACGACGACTGCCGCTAGCGGCCGGGCTGCGCGGGCCCTCGCATCGGCATCGGCGGGATTCCCGTGCTTGGGGTTCCCTGTCCGGGTGCCTGAGCGCGCTCGTGGCCCTGGACCGGAGCCGCCGGCAGCGGCGCAGGGTATGGAGCCGCCGCGATCCCTGGCTGCAGCGTCCGGAACCAGCCGTCGTACCGCTGGTCGGCACGCTTCACGGCGCGCGAAATGCCTACCGTCAGCAGCACGAAGCCGGCGATCGAAACCACCGCGAACAGCACCGCGAAGCCGGTGTAGACCTCCGCGTTAGAGCTGTAGAACACGCTGGTGGCGTCCAGGAAGGACTCGCGGACCGCCGAGGCGGACATCCAGCCGCTCATCGCACCTCCTGCAACGAAGAGGGCAATGCCCCAAACGGTCAGGCCGGCAGCTGAGGGGATGTAGCGGTAGTTCATGCTTCCCACTATCGGCAGCCCACCCGCGTAACGTCGGCCTCCACGACGTATTCTTGGCCACACTCCCCGGCCGCCGAACCCCGCCAAATCCGCGCCAGAACCTCTGAATCCCGAGAGGTGTTCCACGCCACGCCGCTTGATAATTCATCTGATGTCCATTGGAATGGCAGAATGTAAACTTCCATGCACCGTTCCGCATGGCACCACGTTCCGGCCGGAAGCTACCCATCCCGCGCTTTCTCCTCTGCGGCGGCCTCCGGTCACGAAAGGCAGAACCATGGCCACGACTTTGGCTACCAAGTCTTTGACGGCACAGACGGCCTCCGAGGCCCACGACCTCCTCAATGCTGCGGTGGAAGAACTGCAATCAATCGCGGCCATCGACGGCGATTGCGGCATTCTGGTCACCCGCACCGGGCCCGGGCAATTCACTGTGGAACTGAGCGACGACGTGCCCTACGGCATCACGCAGGAATCCGACCTCGACTAGGATCCGCCTCTCCGGCTGGGCCCACCAGCACGGGCCGTCGCGGCATTGACTCCCGGTTTCAGGCTGCTAGCGTTTCGCTCGTACGTTCAGGCAATCCGGCAGATCTGAGGAGCGTTCCCGTGGCAAACGTCAGCATCATCGGTACCGGCAACATGGGCCAGGCCATCTCCAGCGTGGTCAGCAAGGGCGGAAACGTCGTCGAGTCGTTCGACCATGACGACGCCCGGCCCGTAACCGGCGACATTGTTATCCTCGCGGTGCCCTACCCCGCCCTGTCCGACATCGTCCGCAGCCGCGGCGACCAGTTGGCGGGAAAGGTGGTCGTCGACATCACCAACCCGCTGAACTTTGAAACCTTCGACTCGCTCACCGTGCCGTCCGACAGTTCGGCCGCAGCCGAACTCAGCGCCTCGCTGCCGGATTCGCGCGTGGTCAAGGCCTTCAACACCACCTTCGCCGCCACGCTGTCCTCCGGCACCGTCGGCGGCCTGCCCACCACCGTGCTTATGGCCGGGGATGATGCCGCGGCCAAGTCCCAGCTGGCCGAGGTGGTCACCGCCGCCGGGCTGAACGCCATCGATGCCGGCGCACTGTCCCGGGCCCGGGAACTCGAGGCCCTGGGATTCCTGCAGATCTCCCTGGCCGCCGCCGAGAAGCTCCCGTGGACCGGAGGCTTCGGCGTCGTCGCCTGACCGCCTAATAGCCCGGCGCTAGCGCCGTCCCGACCGCCTGGCAGCAATAGCCATTCCGGCCAGCACGCCGGCGGCGATCAGCAGCAGCACGGACACCACGATTAGCGGGGGCATGATGTCCAGCCCCATGATGGACGGCATCACCGTCAGGCTGACCGCGAAGAGAGCGACGACGGCAGCAGCGAGCCCGAGGGCAACGGCACGGGGATTGGATCCTTCCACGCCCTCCACTCTATCGGCGCTTCGCTCCGGCTTTGTGACGCCGGCCGGCGCCCGTCGAATAAGGCCACGGGCCCTCCCGGTGGGATAATTTCGCCCATGGCTCCAGCAATCGCATACCAAGGTGAACCCGGCTCGAACTCGCACATGGCGTGCCTTGAGGTCCGGCCCGGCTGGGACGCGGTGCCATGCGCCAGCTTTGAAGACGCCTTCGCCGCCGTCACCAGCGGCGAGGCCGAACTGGCCATGATCCCCATTGACAACTCGATCGCCGGCCGCGTGGCGGACATCCATGCCCTGCTGCCCCGGACCACGCTGCAGATCGTGGAGGAATTCTTCCTGCCCATCCGCTTCAGCCTGCTCGGCATTCCCGGGGCCACGGTGGAACAGGCCCGTGAAGTGCACAGCCACATCCATGCCCTGGGACAGTGCCGCAAGCTGATCCGCCGTTTGGGGCTAACGCCGGTCATTGCCGGCGATACCGCCGGGTCGGCCCGTGAAGTTGCCGAGTGGAACGATCCCACCAAGGTCTCGCTCGCGCCGCCGATGGCCGCGGAGCTGTACGGCCTGCAAGTCTTCGCCGAGAAAGTGGAAGACGATCCAACGAACACCACCCGGTTTGTGGTGCTGGCCGACCGGCGGCCCGTCCCCCGCCGCGAGGAGCTGCCCGGTCCCGCGGTGACCAGCTTTGTTTTCCGGGTGCGCAACGTTCCCTCGGCGCTGTACAAGGCCCTCGGCGGGTTCGCGACCAACGGCATCAACATGACCCGGCTGGAGAGCTACATGGTGGGCGGCGAATTCGCGGCCACCATGTTCATGGTGGACGTCGAAGGCCATCCGGAGGACCAGCCAATGGTCCATGCCTTCGAGGAACTCGAATTCTTCACCACCGAAATCCGGATTCTGGGCGTCTATCCCGCCCACCCGTTCCGGTTGAACCGCGGCGCGGAACAGCCGGCAGGCACCTAGGCAAGGGAAGCGCGTGCCACCGAGTGGCACGCGCGGCGCCGGACAGAGTTCTTAACGAACTGTTACCCGCGTTTGACCGAGGCCACGTCCCGCTTTACCTTGGAAATGAATCACGAGCGCCAACTTCACAGCCCTGGCTGGTTGGCCGGCAACCCTCTACCGTAGCGGGGTGCTCCAGGTGATGATTCGGCCCGCCGGGTTTGTCGGCAGGCAAGTACGCGTATCCTCCGGCAGCAGCGGATGCGCCTGAGCTTCAAGGATGGCCATGTCCCTGCACAACGACTTGACCCCGAACACCCTCCGCTCCGCCTTCGGGCGCTTTCCCTCCGGAATCGCAGCGCTCTGCGCCGTCATCGACGGTCAGCCGCAAGGCATCGTCGCTTCCTCCTTCACCGTGGGCGTTTCACTGGAGCCGCCGCTGGTGATGTTCGCCGTCCAGAACACCTCGCGGACCTGGCCGCTGCTCCGCCAGGCCGGCCGGATCGGCGTGTCGGTGCTGAGCACGGAGCACGACGGCGTCTGCCGCCAGATTGCTTCCAAGAGCGGCGACCGCTTCGCCGGGCTGAGCCTGCACCGCACCGACCGGGACGCGCTTTTCCTCAACGAGGCAGCGCTGTGGCTGGATTGCTCGGTGCATCAGGAGTTCCCGGCCGGTGACCACCAGGTGGTGCTGCTGGAGGTACACGCGCTGAGCACGCACGACGGCGCGCACGAACCGCTGGTCTTCCACGACTCCTCGTTCCGCCGGCTGGTACAGCCCGCGTTCGTCTAGGGCAGCGGGCGTCCCCGCGCCGCCACCCACAGCGCGTACCATTCCTGCCGGGTCATTGCCGCGCCGATCTCCTCGGCCTGGCCGCAGGCCCTGATCCGCTCCGGGTTGCTGGTACCGACGACCGGCCGGATCCGGGCAGGATGGCGCAGCAGCCAGCCCAGCACCACGGCTTCCTGCGTGCAGCCCTTGTCCCGGGCCAGCTCGGAGACCAAGGCTGCCGTCGCGCGATCCGCTGCCGCACCACCGCCGCCGGGGCCGTCAACTGTGCCGGCGGCCCGTTCCGCCGGCCGGCCGCTGTAGCGGCCCCGCGCCAGCGAGCCCCAGGCCTGCAACTCCACCGCGTGGGCAGCACAGTACTCCAGGGTGCCGTGCGGGAAGCCGACGGCGGCGCCTTCCGGGTGGTTGACCAGCACGCCGGATTCAAGCCAGTCCCGCCGGTACAGGCTCATTTCCAACTGGTTGACGGCGAGCGGCTCGTCGAGCGCGGCCTGCAGCCACCTCATCTGCTCGCCGGACATGTTCGAGACGCCTAGGCGGCGGACCTTCCCGGCCAGCCGGAGGCGGCTGAACGCCTCGGCAATCTCCTCGGCCGGGGCCAGCGGATCCGGCCGGTGGATCAGCAGCGTGTCCAGGTGGTCGGTGTGCAGGCGGCGCAGGCTTTCCTCGGTACCGGCCACGATGGCCGCGCGGGATGAGTCGTACTGGCCCACCAGTCCGGGAACCGGCAGTCGGATGCCGCATTTGCTCTGCAGCTGGATGGTTTCCCGGAGTTCCGGTCGCTCGGCCAGCACCCGGCCGAACGCAGCCTCCGCCTTGCCGTGGGCGTAAATGTCCGCGTGGTCGAAGATCCTGATGCCGATGTCCAGTGCCGCCTCCACGGCCGTGTGGGCGGCGGCGACGTCGGCGGCCTCCAGCGGGCCGCTCCCCCAGCCACCGCCCAAACCCATGCTGCCGAAGATCAGGCGGGATCCGGCGTCGTCCATTGATATGTCCCTTCGCTGGGCAGGCTTCCAGCGTACGACAGCGGCTCGCCGAAATCGGGGGTTGTGCCGCCTCGCGGACGGCAGTACGGTAACTCTCGCGGGGCCGGATAGCGTCCCCAGGCAACCAGTATTAGGCCGCCTGCGCCACCCGCGCCGCCAGGAAGTTAACCATGGCAGTTCCTCCCAGCCCGGACCGGGGCCCTCACCAGCCGTCCGGTCCCTCAACAGCCCGGGAGTCCGCGCGCGCGGACCAGGACCGGGCCCAACTCCCGGACGGCGCTGCCGCTGCACAGCCCCGGATTACGGTGGTGTTCCTGGGGCTGATGCTCACCGTGCTGCTGGCAGCGCTGGACCAGACCATCGTGGCGACGGCGCTGCCCACCATCGTCGGGGACCTGAACGGGCTGGAGCACATCTCCTGGGTGATCACCGCCTACATTCTGGCCGCCACCATCGGGCTGCCGATCTACGGCAAGCTCGGCGACCTGTTCGGACGCAAGAGCATCTTCATCTTTGCGATCGCGGTGTTCCTGGGCGGCTCGATGCTCTCCGGCATGGCGCAGAGCATGCCGCAGCTGATCGCCTTCCGCGCCATCCAGGGGGTGGGCGGCGGCGGGTTGATGATCGGCGCGCAGGCGATCATCGGCGATCTGGTCTCGCCGCGCGAGCGCGGCAAGTACATGGGCCTTATCGGGGCGGCCTTCGGCCTCGCCTCGGTCAGCGGACCCCTGCTGGGCGGCTTCATTACCGACCACTGGAGCTGGCGCTGGGTCTTCTACATCAACCTCCCGCTGGGTGCCGCGGCGCTGACTGTCATCACCACCACCCTGCACCTGCATAAGCCGGGCGGGCCGAGGCCCAAGCTGGACTATCTGGGCACCTTCCTGCTGGCGGTCGCCAGTGCGGCGGTCATCCTGTTCGCCAGCTGGGGCGGGACCACCTACCCCTGGGACAGTCCGGTGATCATCGGGCTGGGCGCGGTCACCGTGGTTGCCTCGGTGTTGTTCGTGCTGGCCGAACGCCGGGCGGTGGAACCGGTGCTGCCGCTGCGGCTGTTCCGCGACCGGGACTTCACGCTGCCCACCTTGATGGGCGTGTGCGTGGGCATCGCGATGTTCTCCACGATCGCCTATTTGCCCACCTTCCTGCAGATGGTCAACGGGGCCAGCGCCACCGAGTCGGGCCTGATGATGATCCCGATGACGGCGGGGATGGTGGGAGCCACCACCACCACAGGCCAGCTGGTGAGCCGCACCGGCCGCTACAAGATCTTCCCGATCATCGGCACCATCCTGATCGCGGCCGGGCTGGTGATGCTCTCGCAGATCTCCGACACCACCCCGTACTCCTTCACCGCCGCCGGCATGTTGGTGCTGGGGCTGGGGCTGGGGTCCATCATGCAAAACCTGGTGCTGATCGTGCAGAACAGCGTCCGGCGCCGGGATCTGGGCACGGCCACCTCGGCCACCAACTACTTCCGGCAGATCGGCGCCACCTTCGGCATCTCGCTGTTCGGCGCCATTTTCATCAGCCGACTGACCGAGCAATTCTCGACGGCGCCGCCCGGCCTGGTGACGACGATCGGTTCCGGCGGCGGCCAAAGCTTCAGCTCGCTCGGTCCCGCCGTGCTCAAATCGCTGCCGGCCCCTGCCCAGGAATTCATCGCACATGCCTTCGCCCAGGCGCTGCCGCCGATCTATCTTTACGCCGTGCCGATCGTGCTCGCGGCGCTGGTGTTCGCCTGCTTCGTCAAGGAGATCCCGCTCTCGGAGGAAGTGGGAACTCCGGCCAGCCGGGACCGGCCGGAGTGAGCCGATACGATGCGGCAGGACGGCAGGCTGGTCCCTCCCCCGGCGGCAGGGCTGCAGGCCGGTGCCTCGCCGGGCTGCCGCCAGCGTAAAAGCATGACTACGCGAACGATCGGAACGCTCGACGTCGGCAGCATCGGGCTGGGCTGCATGAACCTCAGCCACGCGTACGGGGTGCCGCCGGCCCGCGAGGACGCGGCGAAACTTCTGCTGCATGCCCTGGACGCTGGCGTGCGGCACTTCGACACCGCCGCACTGTACGGGGCCTCCACCAACGAGGAGCTGATCGGCGAGGTGCTGGGCCCGCGGCGGGACGAGTTCTTCCTGGCCAGTAAATGCGGCATGACCAGCGTGGCCGGCCGGCGGGTCATCGACGGGCGCCCGGAGACGCTCAAAGCAACCTGCGACGCGGCACTGCAACGGCTGCGCACCGACCACATTGACCTCTACTACTTGCACCGCTGGGACAAGAGCATCCCCGTCGAGGAATCGGTCGGCGCGCTGGCCGAGCTGGTCGCCGCCGGCAAGATCGGGGCGATCGGCCTGTCCGAGGTCTCCGCCGCAACCCTGCGCCGGGCGAATGCGGTGCACCCGATTGCGGCCCTGCAGACCGAGTACTCCCTCTGGACGCGCAACCCGGAACTGGGGACGCTGGCAGCCTGTGCGGAACTCGGCACGGCCTTCGTCGCCTTCAGCCCGCTGGCCCGCGGATTCCTGACCGGCACGCTGGATGACCCGTCGGCGCTGCCGGAGCAGGACATCCGCCACGGTATGCCGCGCTTCTCCGCCGAAAACTACCCGCAGAACCTGGCGCTGCTCGACGGCTTCCGCGCCATCGCGGACGACGCCGGCTGCTCACCTGCCCAACTGGCCCTCGCCTGGGTGCTGTCCCGCGGCGAGCACGTGGTCGCGCTGCCGGGCACCAGGAGCATCGCCCACTTGGACGAGGACCTAGGCGCCGCGGACGTCAACCTGGACGCAGACGTGCTGCGCCGGCTGGAGGCGCTGATCAACCACGGCACCGTCCACGGCCCGCGCTACAACGCAGTTACCCAGGCGGACGTGGACACCGAGGAGTTCCCCGCCGCATAGCAGACCGCGCAGAAAATCAGCCGACCCGGGAGTCAGCCGGTGTGCTGGCGGAGGAAATGAACGCTGCGTTCCAGCGCCCGCCAGGCCGCCTCCAAATCCAGGTTGAACTGGAATTGGTGCCCCAGCCCGGCAGCCGTCTCCGGGAAGAACTCCTCGACCTTGGTGCCGTTCTTCTTCAGCGCCTTGACCAGCGCCAGCGAGTGCGGCAGCAGCGGATCGGTGTTGCCCGCGGAGACGAACGCCGGCGGGAAGTTGCCGTCCACGTACCGGGCAACGGAGGCCAACGCGATGTACGGCCGCTCTAGGTAATCCTTGGCCCCGGTGTAGGACCAGAGCACAGTGCGCAGATAGTTCTGGTTCCCAGCCTGGTCCGCCCCGGTCAGCGACAGATCGTATGCTCCGCAGTGCAACAGCACCGCGCGCAGCCGGTCCGGAGCCGTCGGGGAGGCGATGCCCAGCTTGTGGGCATACTCCGGGTCGGAGACCACCAGCGCCAACTGCGCCGCGATCTGTGCCCCGGCAGAGTCCCCCGCGAGCACCAGCCGCTCGGTATCGATGTGCAGCCGCTCCGCATTGTGCTCCAGGTAGCGCAGGGCCGCGGCACTCTGGCGCACGGGTGCCGGATAGCGTCGCTTGTGCGCCAGCGAATAGTCCACACCCACGGTGGTGAAGCCGTAGGAGGCCAGGATCCGAAGGTAATTGGCGACGTCGTTCTTGGTGCCGGAGATCCACGCCCCGCCGTGGATCCAGACGATTGTTGGCAGGCGCAGCGACTCGCGCGCTGCCTCGTCCGGGAAGAACACGTCCAAGTAGGTGTGGCCATGGTTGCTCAGGTACTGCTGGTCCAGAATTTCGCTGACGCCGTCCGGAACATGGCGGGCCATGGCGCGGGCGGTGCGGCGGCCGTCCCGCTCGGCCAGCACCCGAAGCAAAACCGCCAGCGGCCGAGGGCTGAAGCGCAGCCAGAAGACCACGCCGCCGGCGAGGGCCGCCGGGACCGCGGCAATCACCGCAAGGGCAATCAGCGCGCGGCGGAAACGAACCTTCATGGCTGCCTCCTGATTGGCCGTAGTGAACCAATCGTGAGGCAGCAGTGCGCTTGGGGCAAGCCCCGATTTTTGTCTCCCCGGAACGGCTGGGAGACAGCCCGTCAGCCGAGGGCAACCGCCAGGCTGAGCACGCCCAGCAGCAGGGCCACCGGCGTCATGGTCCACCGCTCGGGCTTGCTGCGCGAGATGGCGTTCATCAGGACGCCCACAAACAGGTAGGCAGTCAGGACCCACATCAACACCACGGACACGGTGTGCGGCAGCGCGTCCAGAAGCTGCGCCCGGTCGAGGATGATGAGCCCAAAGAAGGCATACAGGACCACCGAGACGGCGCTGCCAATCCGGAACTTGGCCGGCAGGACGCGGTGGCTGCCTCCCCACGCGAACCGGCCCAACGGCAGGCCTGCGGCAAGCAGGATCTGGAAGACGGCCAGCAGGGCCAGGACGCAGCAGGCGACAACGGCCGCAACAGTGATCACGTGGGCAGTGTAGCCGTGCGCGAGCGCGGCGCCCGGCGTCGCGGCAACGGCTGCAGCGTGTCGCCGTCAGCGGGAGGCGACCTTGCCCGTCAGCGGGAGGCGACGTTGCCGGTCAGCGGGAGGTGACTTTGCCCGTCAGCGAGGCGATCGGCCGCAGGAAGATCGGCCGGGCCAGGAACCACGCCGCAACCGTCACCGCGAGCGAGGCGGCGAAGATCCAGAAGCCGGCCCAGCCGCCGTCGTCCGATGCCGCATACATGTGGTTGAGGTTGCGCAGGGCGCCGGTGGCCAGCACCAGCGTCACGTGCACCACAATGAACGCCACAAAGTAGATCATCACCGGGAAGTGGATGGCCCGGGCGGCCTCGATCGGGTAGTACTTGTTCACCGCGGCCTTCTTGGGCCAGGCAGCCGAGGTCCGCAGCCCGGAAATGATGGCCAGCGGCGCCGCGATAAAGACGGTGGCGAAGTAGGTCAACAGCTGCAGCGCGTTGTAGTTCACCCAGCCGTTTTCCAGCGGCCAGTCCAGCGAGGCGTACTGCAGGGCCGCGGAGAGGGCGTTCGGGAAAATGTCCCAGCTGGTGGGCACAATCCTCATCCAGTGTCCGGTGGCGAAGATCAGCACCATGAACACGATCCCGTTGAGCACCCACAACGCATCCAGCGTCAGGTGGAACCAGAGATTCAGCGTGATCTTGGTCGGCTTGTTCTTGGTCTTGACCAGGCCCTGGTTGTTGCGCGTCCAGTAGGCCGGCGAGCGCGTGCCGGTGCGCACCTGCAGCCCGGTGCGGATGATCAGCACCAGGAAGAAGAAATTGAGGAAGTGCTGCCAGCCCAGCCAGGCCGGCAGCCCCACCGGGGCCGACTCAGGAAGTTCGGAGGTGCCCGGGTAGGCGGTGAGGAAGTCCTGCACGCCCGGCATGGTCCGCAGCCACTTGGCCAGCAACACCAACAGCAACAGCACGACGACGGCGCCGGCCACTGCCGCGGTGATCTTCAGCCACGTCTTGCGCGTGCTTCCGGACGGTTTCGTCGAAGTGGACATTGCCGGCTTTTCCTCGTTCCTCACGTCCCGTGCGTTCCGGGGTTCGTGATTCAAGGTACCCCGGCCGCGCGGGATCGTGCCACAAGCCCCACCGGTGGCCGGTTGTGGCTTGCCCCATGCGCTCCCGTCCGTGCGCCACGGTGCATGGGGCGGGCGGGCTGCCTGCCGCGCCGCGGGGCTACGCTGTGCGCTGCGGCATCCACTCCAGGCAGTACTGCAGGTTGGCGATCACCGTCTGCGCCGCAGCATCGGCATCGCCCGCCGCGATGGCGTCCGCGAGGTCCTCATGGCCGGCGCGCAGGCACCCATCAAAGCCGTCGCGCAAACGCTGGGCCATCTTGGCCCCGTGGAACACGTCGCCGAAACTGGAATACAGCTCATGCAGCAGCGGGTTCCCGGAGGCCGCAGCCACCGCCTGGTGGAAGTCCCAATCGGCTGCGATCCAGCCCTCCAGATCCTGCTCCGCCCAGGCCTGCCGGCGCCGGGCCAGCATCTCGCGCAGCGCCGACACCGCGCCGTCGCCTGCCGCAGGAGCTTCCTGCACGGCCTGCGCGGCCAGCCGAGCGGCCTGGGTGTCCAGGGCAAAGCGCACCTGCAGCACGTCCTCGTCGTCGTAATCGCGGTAGAAACGGCGGGCGGTGCCGCTGATCTCGCTGGTGGCGCGCACGTAGGTTCCGTCGCCGCGGCGGACCTCCAGCATGCCGGCGTGGGCCAGGGCCTTGACCGCCTCGCGCAGCGTGCCGCGCGAGACCCCCAGACTGGCCACCAATTCCGGCTCCGGCGGGATCCGTCCACCCAGCGGCCAGCGCCCGCTCACGACGGACTCGCGCAGCCGCGCGGTGACTTCCTCCGCCAGCGGCGGCCGGTGCAAGGGGCCCTGCCCCGGGGCCGCGGTCATTTCCGGCCCTCCCGCACCAGGGAGCTGACGCCGTGGGCCAGCAGCAATTGGAGCACCGCTCCGGCCACCAGCAGCACCAGCGGAACGGTCCAGTCGCCCAGCGCGTCGTGCAGCAGGCCCAGTCCGAATGGGCCCAGCGCGGCGAACAGATAGCCCACCGATTGGGCCAGCGTCGAGAGGGCTGTGGTCTCGGCGGCGTCCGAACCGGCGCGGCTGATCACCAGCATGAGCAGCGGGAAGACACCGAAGCCCAGACCGATCAGCACGGCGGGGACCACGGCCAGATCCGCGGGCAGCACCAGCAGGGCGAGATAGCCGGCCAGCGAGGCTGCGCAGGTAAGCATGAAGGCCGGCCGCAGCAGGCCCGGCCGGGCCGCCATCGCCAGCAGCAGGACGACGGCGGGAATGGAGACCACCTGGACCAGCGCCAAGGTCTGCCCGGCCGCCGCCGGAGTCATCCCGCGGGAGATCAGGATGTATGGGAACCAGCCCATCACGGTGTAGACCAGCAGCGCCTGGATGGTGAACAGCCCGGTCAACAACAGGCCCTTCCGCGTGCGCAGCAGCGGCCACGGCGACAGGTGGGCGCGGGCCCCGGGAGCCAGTGGGCGCCGGCCCACAAACGTCATGGGCAGGAAGACCGCCAGCCCGACGACAGCCAGCAGCGCCCAGACGGCCAGGCCGAGCAGCGGCGACTCCAACTGCATGGCCAGCGGCACGCTGACGGCCGCGGCCACGGTTGCCCCGACGGACATGGAGATGGTGTAGGCGCCGGTCATCGTGGACGGGCGGTGCGCGAAGTACTTGCGGATGAACGTCGGCATCGCCACGTTGCAGACCGCCAGCCCGGACATGGACACCACCGTGCCTGCCAGCAGGAAACCGACGGACTCGACGCCGCGCAGCCCCAGGCCCGCCGCCAACAGCGCCAGCGCCAGCGCAATGGCCCGTTCCAGCCCCATCCGGCTGCTTAGCCAGGCGGTCGCGGCCCCGGCCAACGCGAAGCACAGCACCGGGACGGTGGGCAGCAGGGAAGCGACCAGCGGCCCGTAGCCCAACAACTGCTGCAGGTCGTGGAACAGGGCCGCCGCGCTGGCAATACCGGCCCGCAGGTTCAGCCCGATGAGCACGACGGCGGCCACCGCTGCCACCGTCAGCCAGCGGCGGCGGGCGGCAGAAACCGGCTGCGCGGTTGGATTCTGGGCCGGAGCCGGCTTTTGGGCCGGCTCCGGCAGATGCAGTTCCGGCACCAGGGCATCAGCAAACTCCCCCGCCGGGACGACGTGGTCGTCGTCCTTCACGTTCGGTGGAATCTCTGCCTTGGTCCGGTCCAATGTCATCCCTAAACATTAGACGTTTGATGTTTCCTGCGAAAGTCGACGAATCGACGGGACTCTCGCCGACGACGGTGGCGGGACGATCGCAGGGGCAGCAGAAGCCGACGCCGTGGTCCACCCAAACGAAATCGGCACTTGGGGAAGGTTGGAAGCCTGCCCCAAGCACCGACGTCGTTGATGAAAAGGATGTTCTCGGTTAGTTGGCGAAGACGTCCTGCAACTGCCCCTGCGGGCTCCACAGGGCCACCGAGTCGCCGCCGTTGTTCAGCACGGATGCAGTGCCGCCGTTGTAGTAGGCGTCCGCGCTGTTGGTGCCGGGACCGGTGTAGACGCGCAGTTCGGCGCCCGGGGCAAGGACGTAGCCGTCGCCGATTTCCAGCACGTTGTTGGCGGCGTCGCGGATGATGTAGCCGCTGACATCCAGGTTGTGCCCGGTGGCGTTGCGCAGCACCACACGCTCGCCGGTCTCCGGCTGCACATCGTTGCCGGCCGGATCGTTCACCGCACCGGCGATCTCCACGGTGCCGGCTGGGAAGGGCTTCCGCCCGTCCAAGTAGCGGGCGGTCTGGATCGGAAAGTCGCCGGTGACAGCGTCCACGCCCAGGTCGATGGAATGCTGGACCGCTTCGGGCGAGTTGGCGGTGTACACGCCGATGACCAGACCGGCGGCCTTGGTGTCGGCCACGTTCTGCGCCGTCAGGGTGCGGTAGTTGGTACCGACCGAATCGGCGAAGCCGGCCCAGGATTCCAGGACAGCCGGACCTGGCACGGTGCTGGAGAGCTGCTGCAGCTCAATCTCCGGGGCGATCTGGGCGAACGTGCGGTTGGCGGCCTCGTCGAAGCTGAGGACCTGGATCTTGTCCGCTGCCACGAGCTTCTTCCACGTGGCGTCGGTGCGCAGCTCATCGGCGACGAGCTTCTCGATGCCGGGCGAGTTCTTCGGCGACTTGATCTCGATATACACCCCGGTCTTCACCGTGGCGACCTTGGCCGCGTCGTCCAGATGCGGGATGCGTTCGCCGGCAAACTTGGCTCCGAAGTAGGATCCGGCGTCGAGTTGCTGCAGTTCGTCCCAGGTGAAGGACGTGATCGGGTCGCCGGCACGGTCCGGGAAGACCTCCTCCACGTTGGTGGTGCGGGCGGGAGTGTCGTCGTGGAAAAGGAATGGCACGCCATCGGCGCTGAGCTGGACGTCGATTTCAAAGAAGTCGGCACCGGAGGCACGGCCGTCCTTGAACGCGGCTACCGTGTTCTCCGGCGCCGTGCCGGCGGCCCCGCGGTGGCCGATCAGCAGCGGGGCTTCGTTCTGCCCGGCCTCGTTTTGCACGTTGTTCTGCGCCTTGTTCAGTGCGCTGTTCTGTGCGCTGGCCGGGATGGCGGTGAGGGTAGCGCCGACGGCAACGGCCGCGACGGAGCAAGTCAATGTTCTGATCAAGCGAGATGCCATGGGAATGACGCCCTTCGTAGGTGATGTTCGTGCGGTTCCCCCTGCGATCGAGCCTCACAGCGGTTGCGAACCTGCCGGCCAACTGGCCGTGAACACGCGATGAAAGGAAAAACCACTTCCGACGCAAGCGGAGGGACGCCTGCCGCCCGCGCCGGCATCCGTGACGGCGCTAGACTCGGAAGGCCATGAACACTCCAGCCATTACCCCGAGTTCGGTGCGCGTTGATGCATGGCTGTGGGCCATCCGCGCCTACAAGACCCGCTCCGCGGCCACCGCAGCCTGCCGCGCCGGACACGTGCGGTTGAACGGCAATCCGGTCAAGGCGTCGCAGTCCGTGGTGCCGGGCGACACCCTGCGGGTGCGGCAGCCCGGCTACGAACGGATTCTGGAGGTGCGCCGGCTAATCGCCAAGCGGGTGGGCGCCGAGGCAGCCTCGCATTGCTTCACCGACCACACGCCGCCGCGTCCGGTGGCCCCGGCTCTGGGCATCCCGCAGCGCGACCGTGGCACCGGCCGGCCCACCAAGAAGGACCGGCGGGACATGGAGAAGCTGCTCGGCGAACGCTAGAAGGCCCCCATCCGGCCATGCTCATGCCGTGAGCGTAACCCACTTCACAGAACCGGCCGGACGGTACAAGATGGGAGTCGGAGACGGCCACGCAGCCGTCCCTTGATTCGTCATTATCTGAAGGAGACCAGGGCTGTGACCACCACTTCCCCCGCCGCTTCGTCCACCCAGCCGGGCTACCGGGTCCAAAACCCGTCCACCGGTGAGGTGGTAGCGGAGTTCCCCACCGCCACCGATGCCGAGATCCAGGACGCCATCGCCAAGTCCCAGGCCGCCTACACCTCCTGGCGCGAGGTGCCGATTGCGGACCGCGCCAAGGTAGTGGCCCGCCTGGCAGAACTGTTCACCGAACGTGCCGACGAGCTCGCGGCCATCATCACCGAAGAGATGGGCAAGCCGCTCTCCGAGTCCAAGGGTGAGGCCGAGTTCTGCACGGACATCTTCAGCTACTTCGCAACCGAGGGCCCCGCGCTGGCCGCGGAGCAGGAGATCAAGGCCATCGGCGGCGGCCGCGCCATGATCCAGCGACTGCCGGTCGGACCGCTGCTGGGCATCATGCCGTGGAACTACCCGTACTACCAAGTGGCTCGCTTCGCCGCGCCGAACCTGGTGCTGGGCAACACCATCGTCCTCAAGCACGCCGAAACATGCCCGCGCTCGGCACTGGCCATCCAGCAGATCATGGACGACGCCGGCGTCCCCGAAGGCGTGTACATCAATGTCTTCGCCAGCCACGAACAGATCGCCGACATCATCGCGGACCCGCGCATCCAGGGCGTTTCGCTGACCGGCTCCGAGCGGGCCGGCGCGATCATCGGCGAACTGGCCGGCAAAAACCTGAAGAAGGCCGTCCTGGAACTGGGCGGCTCCGATCCCTACGTGGTGCTGGACACCGACGATGTGAAGGCCACGGCGGCCGCAGCGTGGGCCACCCGCATCGAGAACACCGGCCAGGCCTGCAACTCCAACAAGCGCATGATCGTCATGGAGGACATCTATGATGACTTCGTGGCCGAGCTGACCAACCTGGCCAAGGACCTCAAGCCCGGCAACCCGGCCGAGGAACTCGAGGGCACCTACGCCCCGCTGTCCTCCCGGGCCGCCGCCGAAGGCCTGCACGAGCAGCTCAAGGACGCGGTCAACAAGGGCGCCACCCTGCATGCCGGCGGGACCCTGCACGACGGGCCCGCCGCCTACCTGGCTCCGGCCGTACTCACCGGGGTCACCCCTGAGATGCGCGCCTACCGCGAAGAGCTCTTCGGGCCGGTGGCCGTGGTCTACAAGGTCTCCAGCGACGAAGAAGCCCTGAAGCTGGCCAACGACACCGACTACGGCCTCGGCGGTGCTGTCTACTCCACGGACGAGGAGCGCGCCCGCAAGATCGCTCAGCGCCTGGAGGTCGGCATGGCCAACGTCAACGGCGTCGGCGAGGCCGCGGACCTGCCCTTCGGCGGAGTGAAGCGCTCCGGCTTCGGCCGCGAGCTCGGCCCGCTGGGCATGGACGAATTCGTCAACAAGCGCCTCTTCTACATCGGCGACTGACCCCGTTCCAGCATCGACTATTGAGCAGGCGCCCTTTCCACGCGGGGGAAGGGCGCCTGCTCAATAGTCGTTTGGGGTGGGTGGCCGTGGACACCGGGCCGGCCGGTATGGGACCGCTCAAGCGATGGCAGGCTCCACGACCAGCTGCTTCAACCGCGCACCCGGATCTGCGGCCGCCGCGGCTGGAATGTCCTGGCCGTGGGCCAAGGCATTCCGAACTGCCATGAAGTCGGCTGCCGAGTTGACGCAATCGGCGGCAATGATCCTGCCCTCCCGGAAATACAGCAGCGAGAACTTGTCAGCCTCAGGTTCACCGCGCAGCACCGTCTGGTCGAACCCGGCGGAGAGGCCTGCGATCTGAAGCTTGATGTCCGCCTGGTCCGACCAGAACCACGGCAGCATCCGGTACGGCTCGCGGAGGCCCAGGAGCGTAGCCGCAGCTGCTTTCGCGTGTTCCATGGCGTGCGGAACGGATTCCATCCGCAGCCGGCCGCCGTTGCCGCGGACATACGGGTTGGGCAGGCTGGCGCAGTCACCGGCCGCCACGGTCATGCCGTCCGAGCACAGTCCGTGCTCATCCACCTCGATCCCGTTCCCCACGGCCAGTCCCAGCTGCTCGGCCAGTTCCGTGCGCGGCACCACCCCAACTCCAATAAGCACGACGTCGGCGCTCACCTGAGTGCCATCGGCAAGTTCGACGCGCGCCACCCGCCCGCCATGGCCGGCCAACCGGCTGATCCGCGCCTCCAGCACCACGTTGGTGCCGCGGCGCTGATGCGCAGCACGAAAGTACTCGCTGGTCTCCTCCGCCACTGCGCGACCGACGAGCCGTGGTGCAGCTTCAAGGACCGTGACGTGCTTTCCGGCGGCGCGGGCACCGGCGGCTACTTCCAAGCCTATGAAGCCACCGCCGATCACCACCACATCCCGGGCGGTCGCCAGGTCGGCGGCCAGCCGTCGGGCGTCAGAGGCATCGCGCAGATAGTGCACGCCGTCCAGCTCCGCCCCCTCCAGTGGCAGCCGCCGCGCCGCGGCCCCAGTGGCCAAGGCGAGCCGGGAGAAGCAGAAGGTGCGGCCGCCCGCGGAGGTCGCGGCACCGCCGTCGTTGTTCCGTTCGAGGTGGACTATCCGCTCGCCGGTGATCAATGAGATGTCCTGGCGCTGATACCAGTCCACGGTGCGGAAGGACAGCGCAGCGACGTCAACGGTTCCGTGCTGCAGTTCTTTGGACAGCGGCGGACGCTGATACGGGGCCTGCAACTCCTCCCCCACCAGTGCGATAGGCGAAGTATCGCCCAGCTGGCGCAGGCTGGCCGCCAGCTGTACCCCGGTCTGGCACGCGCCGATGATCAGTGTGCCGGCATCCTTCGCCATGGTCAGACCTGCGATTCCGGGAGCCGGACAGCGAGGTCGGACACCACGGGCAGCTGGCAGGAGAGCCTGCTGTTGCCGCAGCGTTCCGAGGCTGTGCAGTCCAGCATCTCGTCCTCCACCTCGCTAACCTCCGGGAGCCCGTCGAGATCACCATCTTCCACGTACACGTGGCACGTGGCGCACATCGCCGATCCTCCGCACTCGGCGACGATTCCGGCGAGCCCGTTGGAAACAGCCGTGCGCATCACACTGGCTCCGGCCTCGGCGTCCAGGACGGTTTGCATGCCGTCGGGCTGGATGAAGGTTACTTTGGGCATGGTTCATTTCCTCCGGTCGGGCTCAGGCGGCGGTCAGGCGCAGCGGGAGACTGTCCAGGCCGCGCAGAGTGTTGTTCAGCTGCTGTCGAGGCTCGCCGGCCAGCTCAATCCGGGAGACGTGCCGGGCCAGAGCGGTCAGGAAACACTCGCCTTCCAGCCGGGCCAGCATCTGGCCCAGGCAGGCATGGATGCCGAAGCCGAAGCCCACGTGTCCGGCGGCCTTTCGCCGGATATCGAACGCGGACGGGTTTTCCCACTGGCGCGGGTCCCGGTTGGCAGCCGCCAGGAACATCAGGACCTTGGAGCCTTCCGGCAGCGCGACGCCGGAGACATCGGTGTCCTTATTGGTGGTCCGGAAGAAGGTCTGCACGGGTGAGGAGTAGCGCACGGTTTCCTCGAAGGCTGCCCGGGCCAGCGAGGGATCATCCCTCAAGGCCGCGAACTGTTCCGGGTTCTCTGCGAGACACTGCAAGGCGTTGCCGATCCCGTGCACCGTGGTGTCGACACCCGCGGAGAGGAACGAGCGGAGCAGCTTGGCTTGGTCCTCCTCGTTGTACCCGGCCTCAGCTGCCGCGGCGTGGATCTGGGCGCCCAGCCCGTCTGTGGCCGGGGAACCGGGGCGGCACTGTTCCATGATCCAGCCTTGCGCCGCGGCCCCGCGTTCGAGAGCGCGTTCGAAGTGGCCGTTGCGCGGACCGAAGGTGTTGAAGACCATCGAGCCGTAGGGCAGAAGGTTTTCCCTGCCGTCTTTGGACAGGCCGATGAAATCCGGGAACACGGCGAGCGGATAGGGTTCGGCGAGGTCGTGGACGCCGTCGATGACGCCGCCTTGTGCGGCGACCCGGGCCACGAGTTCATCCGCGTGCGCTTGGAAACCGTCCTTCAGCGAGCGCAGCAGCTTCACCGTCAGGATTTTGGTGACCACCTGCCGCGCCTTCGTGTGCTGCGGCGGGTCTGCCTCCAGCAACAGGCTCGGTGGCCGCCAGGGCTTCTCCTTCACGAAGTCGGAGATGCCTACGCCGCGCGAGGAGACGAAGGTTTCATGATCCGTCAGCACCCGGGAGACTTCATCGTGGCGTGCCACGCCGTAGACCCCGTACCGCTCCAGCCAGAAGACAGGGCCGGCTTCGCGCATCTGCTCATGCGCATCGTACGGATCGGTGAGGAAGTCGTCGCTGAACGGATCAAGGTCCAGCACCGGGGCGTTCTCGACGAGGGTTTCTGCGTTCATGGGATTCTCCTACTCGGCGACCAGCGACTGAACATCCAGTTCGCTGCCGGTGATCTTGTACTTGAGCATCAGATCGGCGGTTTTTTGCAATTGCTCCACATCCAGCTCGCCTTGGAATCGGGGCATTTCCGCGGCCGCGACCACGTCGGCTGCCACTTTGGTGAAGCTCGGCACCAGCTCGACCAGGCGCTCCCGGTTGTCCTGCAGCTCTTCGGCCGAGGCGGCGATGGACTTTTTGAAGGCCTCGACTGCCTCCGGATTCTCTTTGGCGAAGGCCTCCGTGGTGACCCAGCCGGCCACCGGCATGTCCGCCACCGGTCCGCTGAACAAGTCGCTGATCTTGACCAGTCCCGCCGCCATTGCGCTGGATTGGAAGGGTTCCACCTGCCAGATCGCGTCCACCGCGCCGCGTTCGAGAGCTGCCTGCATGTCCGGGTAGGGCATCTCCACCAACTTCACGTCGTCGGCAGCCAGACCCGCATCTTCCATCAATGCCTTGATCGCCACGGTTCCGATGTTCTGCAGGTTGTTCACTGCGAACGTCTTGCCTTTCAAATCCGCGACCATCTCAATACCGGACTTGTCGCTGACGAAAATGCCGTGATCGGCGCTGCCTACGTCATTGCCGGAGACCAAGCGGATGGGCAAGCCCTTCTCCACAGCCAGTAACGCCGACGTGTAATTGCTGTAGGTAAAGTCGACGCTCCCAGAGATCAGCGCCGGTATGGCGGCGGCACCCCCTTGTGTGGCCACAAGCTCAGCGTCAAGCCCGTTCTCGGCAAAGATTCCGGCCTCATCTGCGTTGACTGCTGTGGAGGTGTGTACCAGTGGGAAGTATCCCACCTGGACGGGTCCGTCCTCTCCAACACCGGCTGCCGAACCTGCCGTAGCCCCGCCGCCGCACGCACTCAAGGCGAGCGCCGCCGTCGTCAATACTGCGAAGGTTGCCGCTGTGGTGATGTTTCTCCGTCGAAGCATCTTCATCCTTCCCGCGCCGGGTCTGGTCGCCCCGCATCAGTCCTTCCCGGCGCCTCTGCCGGCCTTCTGAACTATGAGCTGTGCCACAATTACCCAACAGGGTGCTTTCCGATGAAAGGAAAAAGTAGTGGCAAAGTCGTCGGCCGGACGCTCTGCTCTGAGCCGGATCATGCAGATCCTTGCTGCGTTCGATGTTGACGCCGTGTTCCTCACCGTTTCGCAGTTGTCGGTCCGGAGCGGGCTGGCCTTGGCGACAACCCATCGGCTGGTCGCTGAGATGGAACAGTTCGGCCTGTTGGAACGCCAGACCGACAAGACCTACCGCTTGGGTGTGCGGCTGTGGGAAATTGCCTGCCGGACACCGGGCGCGCTGGGGCTGCGCGAGATTGCCAAACCGTACTTGCAGGAAGTGCAGGCAAGGGTGCGCCAGCATACCCAGCTCGGGATTCTGGAAGGGAACGAAGTGCTGTTTCTGGAGCGCCTGTCCATGAGGGACGCCGTGGTGAACGTGACCTTGGTGGGCGGCCGACTGCCGTTGCATGCCTCCAGCAGCGGCTTGGTGTTGCTGGCCTATGCCGATGCCGCGTTTCAAGACGAGGTCCTTGCCAGTGATCTGTTCCGCTACACGGACCAGACTGTCCAGACCCCGGACGGCCTGCGCGGTTTACTGCAGCAGATCCGCCGCGACGGCTATGCCTGCGGGAGGGGCTACATCCATCCTGAGGCGCGCGGAATCGCTGTTCCCATCCGCGGGGTCAACGAAGTGGTGGTCGCGGCAGTCAGCGTGGTGGTACCGAACGACGACGCGCCCGTCACCGGATTCGTGCGACTGCTCCAAGCCGCGGCGCAGGCCATCAGCAAGGACCTCCATGCCGCGTACGCTCCCCCAAATGACCCCGCTGCGCCTCCCGGCGGCCGCTACCGGACGCTGGTTAGCTCCTCGCTCGATTCGATGGAATATCTGCCCAGCGCGCCGCGTCCGCGGACCCGCCGCTGAGCTGAGCGCCTCTTCTACATCGGCGACTGACCCCGTTCCTGCATCCACTATTGAGCAGGCGCCCTTTCCACGCGTGGGAAGGGCGCCTGCTCAATAGTCGTTTGGGGTCGGTGGCCGTGGACACCGGGCCGGACAGCACGCAGAATGGGCGCATGGACCTGCCGCTGATGCCGCCTGTACCGCCCATGCTGGCCAAGGGTGTGGCCAAGATCCCCGACAGCGGAATGAAGTACGAGCCGAAGTGGGACGGCTTCCGCTCGATCATCTTCCGCGACGGCGATGCCGTGGAGATCGGCAGCCGGAACGAGAAGCCGATGACCCGCTATTTCCCCGAACTGGTGGAGGCCTTCCGAGAGCAGCTGCCGGAACGCTGCGTGGTGGACGGGGAGATCATCCTGGTGGGCGAGGGCGGCGACCGGTTGGACTTTGAGATGCTGCAGCAGCGCATCCACCCGGCGGCCAGCCGGGTCAAGCTGCTCTCGGTGCAGACACCGGCCCGGTTCGTGGCGTTCGACCTGCTCGCCCTCGGCGACGAGGACCTGACGTCCCGCCCGTTCGAGGAAAGGCGCGCCGCGCTGGAGAAGGCGCTCTCCGCCGTCGTCAGTCCCATCCATTTGACCCGGACCACGGATGATCCGGCGCTGGCCGAGAAGTGGTTCCACGAATTCGAGGGCGCCGGGCTGGACGGCGTGGTGGCCAAGCCGCTGGACGGGACCTACCAGCCGGACAAGCGGACCATGTTCAAGATCAAGCACGAGCGCACGGCCGATTGCGTGCTGGCCGGCTACCGGGTGCACAAGAGCGGCCCGGGCCGGGTGGGGTCGCTCTTGCTGGGCATCTACAACGACGACGGAACGCTGGTCCATGTGGGCGTGGCCGGGGCGTTCAGCATGAAGCGGCGCGAGGAGCTGTTCGAGGAGCTGCAGCCGCTGATCGCCGATTCAAACGACCATCCCTGGAACCGGGAGCAGCACGAGGCCGGCCAGCGCACGCCGCTCACGTCCGAGGGCAGCCGGTGGAGCGGAGGCAAGGACCTGTCCTTCGTGCCGCTGCGGCCGGAGCGGGTGCTGGAGGTCAAGTACGACCACATGGAGGGCGAGCGCTTCCGGCACACCACGCAGTTTGTCCGCTGGCGGCCGGACCGCGATCCGGAATCGTGCACCTACGGGCAGCTGGATGAGCCGGTCACCTACGACCTGAACGACGTGCTGCTGTAGCTCGACCCTGCTCCAGCGTGCGCATCTGGGCATTGACTGTACGGATCAAGGTCAGCGCCAGCCGGCGGCCGGCGCCACGTGCTGGACGATATTGCCCAGCAGCTTGGCGTTGTAGTCCACCCCCAGATAGTTCGGCACGGTCAGCAACACCGTGTCCGCGGCCTGCACTGCCTGGTCCGCGGCCAGCGCTGCGGCGATCTTGTCCGGTTCGCCAATGTAGCTCTTACCGAACCGTGCGCGGGTGCCATCCAGCACGCCGACCTGGTCATGCTGGTCGGTCTGGCCGCGCAGCCCGAAGTAGCGGCGGTCCTCGTCGTCCACAATCGGCATCACGCTGCGGCTCACAGACACCCGCGGGGCATGGGCATGGCCGGCCTGCAGCCAGGCTTCCTGGAACAGGTGGATCTGTTCGCCTTGGAGCTGGTCGAACGGCACACCGGTGTCTTCGATCAGCAGCGTGGAGCTCATCAGGTTCATCCCCTGCTCGGCGGTCCAGACCGCGGTGGCCCTGGACCCGGCGCCCCACCAAATCCGCTCGGGCAGCCCCGGTGAGACCGGCTCCACCGGGAGCATGCCGGTATGACCGCCCTGCATATGGTTCGGGTCCGCCGGAACCATTCCAGTGCCGGTGATGGCGCGGCGGAACACCGTGGTGTGGCGGCGGGCCATGTCCGCGTCGGTCTCGCCCTCGGCCGGCCGGTATCCGAAGGCGGCAGCGCCGTTCAGTGCCGGCTCGGGCGACCCCCGGCTGATGCCCAGCTGCAGGCGGCCTCCGCTGATCAGGTCCGTTGCCGCGGCTTCCTCGGCCATGTACAGCGGGTTTTCGTAGCGCATGTCGATCACACCGGTGCCGATCTCAATCCGGCTGGTTCGCGCGGCGATGGCGGCCAGCAGCGGAAAGGGCGAGGACTGCTGGCGGGCGAAGTGGTGCACGCGAAAGTACGCGCCGTCCACGCCGGCCTCCTCCGCGGCCACGGCCAGGTCGATACTTTGCAGCAGGCCCTCAGCAGCGGTGGGGACGGGCGAGCCGACAGCCGGGCTCCAATGGCCGAACGAGAGAAATCCTAGACGCTTCACATCCGGCTCAACACCGCGGGTGCCCCGCTGATTCCGTTCAGCTGGTTCCGTCGCGCGACGTTTGGTATCCGGGCGGCCCTGTCTGGGCCGAAGGCCGCGTCAGACACTTTGGGCTCAGAGAAGCCGGAGACGCTAATGAACAGTGTCCTCTCCCCGTGCATGTATGGCATCTTGGTCGCTGTGTCCTCTACGAGATCGGCGGCAGCCCCTTCCAGAATTCTCTTCTTCGGCGTTACGGGCAGTGGTAAGTCCTCCGCTGCCCGTGAATACTCTGCGCGGTCAGGCCTACCTGAGTTTTCGGCGGACGATGACATCGGATGGCTACCCGGATGGAAGCAGCGCAGCGTCGAGGAACAACGGGAGATTGCCGGAAAAATCGCTTCTGGGGACCTTTGGATCCTCGACAGCGCCTATGGAGCGTGGCGGGACATCGTCCTGTCCCGTGCGGAGTTGGTTGTTGCCCTGGACTACCCCCGCTGGCTGTCCTTGGCGCGAGTAGTGCGTCGGTCAGTCCTGAGGGCTCTGACAGGCCAGAGTGTCTGCAACGGAAATACCGAATCACTGAGCCAGCTCTTCACAAAGGATTCAATCGTTCGATGGCATTTTCAGTCGTTTCCGCGCAAGCGGCGGCAAATAAAGACCATGCAGACAGATCCGGCCATGCCGCCCGTTGTAGTGTTCCACCGCCCCACGGACCTGGAGGTCTGGCTGTCACAGGTACAGCGGCGCTTATGAGCTCGCCGCCGTGGCGTCGGGGCCACGGTGGGCGACGACATCGAGTAGCCGGTCGACGAGACGTGCCGCCTCCGCCTCGGTCAGCGGTTCGGTAAATAGGGCATAGAAGTACAAGGGCGCCACGACCAGCTCCAGAAGTTCCGTTAGCGTTGGCACCGCTTCGCCGCGCTCCTCCGACTGGTCGAGCATCAACTGCAGCTGACGCTCGCGTTCGACGAAGGCCGGCGAAGCCTTGCGCCGTTCCCCCGGATGGATCTCCAAGACCACGGCCCGAAGGATCAGCGGAACGTTCCCATCCCTCAGCGACTTCGCGACCGCCGCGGCGTAAATGTGGAGGTCGTCGCGCAAAGAACCGGTGCGGGGAAGCGACGCGGTCGAGGCCGACCACTCGTTGACCACGTCATTCAGTAGGGCTGACATCGTCCCCCACCTTCGATAAATCGTGGCTTGGTGCACCCCTGACACCTCGGCCACCAGCGGGACGCTCAGCTCCTCCCACGAGCGCGCTTCCAACAGCTCTAGCACTGCCGTGTGGACGGCAGAGCGCACACGTGCCGACCGCCCTCCTGGTCGCTGCATGGTTCGTCCGTGATCCATGCCCGAATCATAACGCGAATTTCCTTGCATTAATCTTCGCGCCAAGCGTATAGTCACTACCGCGAGGATCTTCGCGTTACCGAGAAACCGAGGGTTGCGTCATGACGTCGACGAATCGATCAGCAACCGAGGCCGCTGACGGTGCCCGTGTTGGGCGGCCGATACTGGCGTATTGGCCCGTAGCGTTGGGGTTGGCCGCTGCCATGTTTCAGATCGTCACCGGGGTGGCCGTCGGGGCGGTGGCCATCACGGTGGCGGCGGCGGCTAGCTGCTACCTGGCCGCCGCCGCGCTGGGGCGACCTTGGATCGGCTGGGCCGCGATCCCCGTCGCGTCGATCGTGGTCACCGTCAGCGAGATTTCCGGCATCTCCTGGTGGGTGGGCTTGGCGGGCTTCGCGGCCGTGCTGGTCGTGGTCGGCGTGCTGCGCCGGGCCCAAATCCGTCCCCTCACCGCCCAGGGGCTGGCGATGCTCGGCTTCGGCTGCGTGGCCGTCGTCGCCGTCCTGGTCGCCCCACGTCTAGGTCTCGTTCTAGCCGGTGTCGCATTGGCCAGCCACGCCGCTTGGGACTATGTGCACTGGCGGCGCAACACGGTGGTCCCGCGGTCACTGGCCGAGTTCTGCTTTGTACTTGACATCCCGTTCGGGGTCGCGGCCATCGTGCTGGCCATCGTCGGATGACCGCCCTGCCGCTCCTCCTACGGGCAGACACATCACGGCACGGTGACTCTTGCCTACGGGTTGCACGCACGCTCACACTGACGTCGTGCGCATCCCACTTGCCGCCCATCCAAACTGCGAAGGACCGCCTGAAACATCTGTACGCCGAATGCCGACTCACAGGAAGCTGAAACCATGCGGAAACTGACTTTCGCCATGAACCTGAGCCTGGACGGCTACATCACGGCGCCCGGCGGCGACCTCGGCTGGAGCGTGCCGAGCGACGAGCTGTTCCAGTGGTGGTCCGACCGGGTGGCGGCCACAGGCCTTGCACTGTACGGGCGCAAGCTCTGGGAGACAATGAGCTCCGATTGGCCGACCGCCGACCAGCAGCCCGGCGCCACACCGGCGCAGATCGAGTTCGCCCGCCGCTGGCGCGACATGCCGAAGGTGGTGTTCTCCTCGACGACCAGCGCAGTCGACTGGAACACCCGCCTGGTCAGCGGCGATGCTGTCACCGAGATCACCCGGCTCAAGACCGAGGATGGCGGCCCCATGGACGTCGGCGGCGCCACCCTCGCTGCGGCGGCCATGCGGGCCGGGCTGATCGACGAGTATGCGCTGGCCACCCACCCCGTCCTGGTGGGCGGCGGCACGCCGTTCTTCACGGCCCTGGACAACTGGGTGAACCTGGATCTGGTGGAGACCCGGAAGTTTCCCGACGGCGTGCTCCTGACGAGGTACGTGACCAGGCGCTGAATACCCGGGTGCGGGGGCACCTCCACCCGAGTGATTACGCCGGGGGTCAGCTCGGTTTCGCCAGCGTCGGCGTTGAACCGCGAACCGGGTGTGCCTCGGCCGTTTATCCGTCGGCGGCCTGCCAGGCGGTAACGGCCACGGCACCGCCGTTGACAATATCCAGCGCCACCGGCAGTTTCTCCCGGTCGGTGCCCGCATACGGCGCCACCAGCACGGCACCGGCCGGGGTGTCGCCGGCCGGTGCCATCGCATTCCAGCCCAGCATTGCCCGCGGAGGCTCCCGGCTGCAGCATGACCGGCTCCAGCCCGGGGTCGTCCGTCATGAAGGTGCCGCCGCGGAAAACCAGCACACTCATCGCGGACCCGCCCTCGTCGTCGAACGCAACGTCCGGGTAGCGCGCCAGCAGGCAGGCCGCTTCGCCGGTGTTGCTGATCCGCAGTTCCTGCGCGCGGTGTCCCGTTGCGGCATCGCCCCCTCCCAGAACGACGGCGGTGTCCCCGCCCGTGCACCACGGCTCGCCTTCGGGGGTGGGTGATTCCGGTGCCCCGGATTCAACGGCTGCCGAGACCAGCGGCGAACCGTAGATCACGGCCTCGGGCAGCGGTTCGGCAGCCGGCGGCGCGGGCGCTGCAGCCTGATTCGCGTTCTGCGCCAGCGGAAAGGCGGCGATCAACAGCAGCGCGAACAACACAGCCGGGACCGGCCGGAGCCAACTCGGAGACCCCGGTTCGCTCCGGGTAGCGGAGTCGACCAGGTCTGAGGAGGCGGCTTGACGCAGCAGCGGGCGGGCCGCCAGGACCGCCGGCAGCCATCCCCAGACCAAACCCCAATATGCTGCCGTCGATACCGCTGGCACCACCGGGCTTGCCAGTTGCAGCAATCGGGCAGGCGGCCAGTCCGCGGTGATCCCGCCGAGGGCAACCAGCCCGCCGGTCGCTGCCGCAGCGAGAATCACAATGAACCACAGCGCCAGCGTGAATGTGCCGCGGCGCAATCTTGTGGCCGCCGTGGTAGCGCCGTCGGCAGCAGCAGCGGCGGTGGCGAGCGGCGCCAGGGCGAAGGCCGCGCCGCCGACCGCGAGGGCGGAGACCAGCACCGCCGCCAACGGCCAAGGCGCCACCGATGATGCCAGCCAGGCCGGCAAGGTGGCCGGAAAGACCAGACCGGCCACACTCATCGGAATCGGTCGCCCGCTGGCCGCCAACAGGGCAAAGACCCCGCTGGTCAGCAACCACACCGCCGAAGAAGCCACGGCCAGGACCAGCGCCGCGCGCCGTCGGGAACTAGCCGGACGGCGGGAAGTGGGCGCCGCGCGCCGGGACTCAGTCACGGGGCAAGCGTAGTCGAGGCCGCTTAACCGCCGCGGTAGGCCGGCCGCCGCAGCCGACCCACCGCCGTCGTGCCAGGTCTTTGGCTAGCTGCCGTGCGGCACCACCACGGCCCGGCCGGAGATCTCGCCGGCCTGCAGCTTGCGGTAGGCCTCCAGCGCCTCGTCCATACTGAAGCGCTGGACTTCCGGCACAATCTGGCCCGCCTTGTACATGTCCACCACTTCGTGCAGGTCCTCGATGGTTCCCCAGTAGGTGTTGGTCACAACCGACTCGTACGGGTTGGTGAAGAAGCTCCATTCAAGGGTGCCGCCGGCGATCCCAACAACGGTCAGCCGGGACAGCCTGGCCATCGAGGCGGCGGCCGTCGTGACGGTCGGGCCGACGCCCACAAAGTCGAAGGCGGCATCCACGCCGCGGCCGCCGGTGATCTCACGGATCCTTTCCGCCTGCCCCTCGCCGCCGGGCACGGTCACCGCCCCGGCCTCTTCGGCCTTGCGCATCGCGTCTTCCTTCATGTCCGTGGCAATCACCGTGGCACCGGTCAGCGCCTTCAGGATCTGGACGGCGATCTGCCCCAGCCCGCCGAGTCCGATCACCAGCGCATATTTGCCGCCGCCGGCCAGCTGCGGCAGCGACTGCTTGATGGCGTGGTACGGGGTCAGCGCCGCATCGGCCAGCGGCGCTGCCGCCACCGGGTCGGCGTCGCCCAAGGGCACCAGGTTCCTCGCCGGCACGCTCACGTACTCGGCCATCCCGCCGTCGCGCCCCAGACCCACGCCGAGGTACGGCATCTTGGCAGCGTTCTCGCAGTAGGTGTCCTGGCCGCGCGAACAGGCCTTGCAGTGCCCGCAGCCGATCGGCCCATAGACCAGATAGGCGTCGCCAAGGTTGAACCCTTCAACGCCTTCGCCGAGTTCCTCCACCCAGCCGGAGTTCTCGTGCCCCAGCGTGAAGGGCGGCGGCACGGCACCCGGTCCGCCGGCTTCGAAGTCGTTGTAAATCGCCACATCGGAATGGCAGGCGCCGGCGCCGGCCACCTTCAGCAGCACCTCACCGGCCCGCGGTCTCGGCCGCTCCACGTCCTTGATCGTGGGGAACGTCTTGAATTCCTCGAACACTACAGCGCGCATGCTCCACTCCTTCGATCGGTTCTGATGATGCCCCGTCAGCCACCCTACGCACCGCCGGAATTAGTCAGCAAGCTGTCTTTTGTGTAGCGTGGGTCGTGAGGCCGTCACGAACCCGCAATGGCGGGGCCGGCCCGATTCCAAAGGAGGCAATGAATGCAGACCGTGGAAGAAACCATTGATGTAGCAGTTCCGGTCCGTACTGCGTACGACCAGTGGACGCAGTTTGAATCCTTTCCCAACTTCATGTCCGGAGTGGAGTCGGTGACCCAGCTGACCGACACCACCAACCACTGGAAGACCAAGATCGGCGGCGTGGAGCGCGAGTTCGACACCGAGATCGTTGAGCAGCAGCCGGACCAGCGCATCGCCTGGCGCAGCATCGACGGCAAGTCGCACGCCGGCGTGGTCACGTTCAGCCAGCTCGGTGCCGAGAGCACCCAGGTGTCCGTCCGCTTCGAATGGGACCCGGAAACCTTCACCGAGAAGGCCGGCGCGGCCCTGAACCTGGACGACAAGCAGGTGAAGTCGGATATGAAGAAGTTCAAGGAATTCCTTGAAACCCGCGGCACCCAAACGGGCTCCTGGCGTGGCGAAGTGAGCGACACCGGCCCCACCGGCACGCAGCTCTAGACCCCGCTACTCCCCATAACGACGGCGGTGGGCCGGCTCTTGGAGCCGGCCCACCGTTGTCGAATCCCGCCAAGGCACCATCACACCCGGAGCAGCAGGAGCATCACGGCCCGGTCCGGCCCCATGACCACAGCACCGGCTCCGGCTGCTGACCGTCGTCGTCCGCGCCGGGCAGAAGGCCCTCCCCCAGCACCAACGGCCGGGCAGCGCCCAGGTTGTATTTCAAAACTTCGCCCACGAGGAGAACGTGGTCGCCGCCGTCGTACACGTTCCACGGTGCGCACTCGATCGTGGCGGCGTTGCCGCTCAGGGCGGGGACACCGCCGTCGTTCCGCCACGCGAGGCCGGAAGCCGCCCCCCGGGCAAGGCGGCGCGCGGTGTCCGTCTGGTCTTGCGAGAGCACGTTGACCGCGAACGTGGAATTGCCCAGCACGCGCCGCGCCGCGGGGCTGCGCCACAGCGTGACTTGAATCAGCGGCGGATCCTGCGAGACCGGGCCGGCAGCACTGGCCCCGACGGCGCAGGGCACACCGTCTCCGCCGTTCACGGTCACGACCGTAGCCGCACTGCCCCAGCCGGCAAAGGCTTCCATCAGCCCCCGCGCATCAATGGCGGGCAGGGCAGAGTGCGGCAACAAGTGGTCCTCCTGGCGACGGACGGACGGCTAGGACGCGGGGTCCAGGACGAAGTCGTACGTGGTCTGCACGCCGGTGCCGGATTCGGCCGGCTTGATGTCGAGCATCAGTTCCGGCTTGACCGCGGTAGCGATGTCGTCCTCGTTGTGCGGGTCGCCCGGGAAGTACAGCTGGGCGGTCAGCAGTTCGTAGCCGGGTGCGGAGACCTTCAGGTGCAGGTGGGCCGGACGCCAGGCATGCCAGCCGGCGGCGGCGATCAGCTGGCCGCAGGCGCCGTCGGTTGGGATCTGGTACGGCGCAGGCTGCATGGTGTCGATGTGGAAGTTGCCCTGCTCATCGGCAATGAAGGCCCCGCGGAGGTTCCACTCCGGAATGCCCGGAGCGAACTGGGAGTAATAGCCCTCTTCGTCGGCGTGCCACAGCTCGATCTTGGCGTTCGGCAGCGGCGAGCCGTCCGTGGAGCGGACCTGGCCCTGGAAGAGCAGCGGGGTGCCCTTTTCATCCGGGCGCATGCTGATCTTGGCCGGCGACTTCTGTTCCGGAGCGTCGGGAATGTAGTACGGCCCCTCGATGGAGCCCTTGTTGCCGTGGCGGTGGCTGGTGGCTACGTCTTCCACGGAGTGCTCGACCCAGACGTCCAGGAACAGCGGCCATTCGCCGTCCTCGCCCACCTTGATCAGCCACGCCTTGAAGGCGTTGTACTCGTCATAGGTCACGCGCTCTTCGAGCACGATGTCATTGACGGCCTTGACCAGCTTGCTGGCCAGCAGGTTCACCCGCTCCTGGCTGGCGTGGACCGCGCCGGTTTTGCCCGACTGGCGGAAACGGTCGGTAGCGGCGCTTCCAGAGGCTGCTGCACTGGCGGTGGATTCGGTGGACATGGCGCTCCTTCGTGGGGTGGCGGTGGTTGAGGTGGGGTGTCGGCGGCGAAAGCCGGCGGTGATATGGGTCTCAATGTAGGCCCGGGGCATCGTCGAGGGAAATACCTATTCGCCCGCTATTGAGACCCGTCCGATATGAATCCCCCGGCGGTCACTTGATGGAGTTGGGATGCTTGGCCAGCGGCGTGACCTTGATTGTCATGTAGGGGTACATCGGGAAGCCGCTGAGAATTTGGTGCAGCTCGTCATTCGAGGCGACGTCGAACAGCGAGTAGTTGGCGTACTCCCCCACGACGCGCCAAATGCCGGCAAACCGGCCGTCCCGCTGCAGGGCCTGCGAGTACTCTTTCTCCAGTCCCTGAAGCCGGGTGACCTCCTCTGCGGACAGGTGTGCGGGGAACTGGACTTCCATTCGGGCGAGGAACAGCATCGGTGAATTCTCCTGGGTATTTGGTGAAGGGGTCAGGACAAGCGGTACTTGGCGAGTTTGCCCTCGTCGATGGCAGCGCCGACGCCGGGCACGTCGCGGACGGAAATGGTTCCGTTTTTAATCCGGATGGGCTCGGCCAGCAGGTCGTCGGCCATGTCCAGGAAGTTGGACAGCTCCCCGGCGCGCCGGCTGGTGGCCTCGTGGGCGGCACCGAAAGTGACCGTGGCCAAGGATCCGATCTGGGTGTCGATCTGGTTTCCCATGGTGACGTCCACGCCCAGACCGGTGCACAGGCCCAGGATCTGCTGCGCTTCGGTGAACCCGCTGCGGGCGGTCTTGATGCAGATCGCATTACAGCCCCCGGAAAGCAGCTCGCGGGAGACGTCCCCGGCGGTGGGGACGGATTCATCTCCCACAACCGGGATGGGAGATTTCTCCACCAGCCGGCGCCGGCTCATCGTTTCCTTCGCGTCGCAGGGCTCCTCCAACAGGCTCAGGCCGAGGCCTTCGGTGCGGCGCAGGACTTCGAGGGCTTCATTCGCGGTCCAGCCGCGGTTGGCATCCAGATAAATGTCGACGTCCTCGCCCAGCCCTTCCCGGAGCACATGGCACGCCTCAATGTCCAAGCCCAGCGGCCGGCGTCCTACTTTCAGCTTGAACGTGGTGATCCCGTACTCCTCGCCGAACCGCAGGGCCTCGTCCAGCAACTCCTGGGCGGGACGGAAGCCCAGCATGTGGCTGACGCGCATGTGGTCCGTGTAACCGCCTAGCAGCTTGTGCACCGGGGTTTCCATGGCCTTGCCCATCAGGTCCCAGAGGGCAATGTCCAGCGCACCCTTGGCCACCTGGTTGTGGATGGTGCGGTTCAGCACTGCATGGATCTTGCCGCGATCCAACACGTCCAAGCCGGTCACCTGCGGGGCGAAGACCTGTTCAACGATGGCCACGATCGAGGCCTGGGTCTCGCCGTAGGTATACGGGCGCGGCGGCGCATCCGCTACTCCCACCAGCCCGGTGTCCGTGTGGACGCGCAGGAGCACGTGGTCCGCCGTCGTCACCTCGCCGCTGGCGAACTTCAGCGGGTGCGTGTAAGGGATGGCATAGGGAATGGCCTCAATCCGCTCAATCTTCACGTGCGGTTCCTTCCGGGACAGTGGATGCTTCGAACAGGTCTACAAAATTTTTGATCAGCGGGGAATCGCTGCCGCGCCGCCATGCCAGCGCCAAATCCACCGCCGGGGCGTCGCGCAGCGGGCGCAGCACCGTGCCCTGCAGGGCAAACACCCGGCGCGTCATCGGCACCAGCGCCAACCCCATGCCCGAGGCGACGAAGGCCAGCAGGGTGGAGGTCTCACTGGCTTCCTGCACAATCCGGGGCCGGAAACCGATCCGACGGCAGGCGTCCATGAAGATGCCGCACACGGCCGAGGTGCGCGGATAGGAAACGAACTTCTCACCGGCCAGGTCTGCCAGCTCCAGCGACCCATGTGACGCCAAGGGATGGTCTTCCGGAAGCGCAACGACCAGCTCGTCCTGTTCCAAGAACCTCAGCTCAAGCTCTGCGGACCGCACCGGCGGACGCAGCACGGCGACATCAATGCGGTTTTCCTCCAGCGCCCCTTCCAAGGCAGGAGTGAGCATTTCACCCAACACATGGAGCTTCAATCCCGGCAGCCGGCTGCCGGCCGTCTCGACGATGCGCGGCATCAACCGATAGGTGGCCGATCCAACCACGCCGACCCGCAGCACGCCGCTGGCTCCCTGGCCCACCAGCTTCACGTCCTGTCCCAGCTGGTGGAGCTCGGCCAGCAGCCCGCGGGCCCGGACCAGCAGCAACTCCCCCGCCGGCGTCAACTCCACCTTGCGGGTGGTGCGGACCAGCAACTGGGTGCCCAACTGTTCCTCGAGCTGTTTGATCTGGTGCGAGAGCGGCGGCTGGGCCATGTGCAGGCGAAGCGCGGCACGACCGAAATGGCGCTCCTCGGCCACGGCCACGAAGTATCGCAGCTGGCGGGTCTCCATGCCGGGCCTCCTGTCCGTTCCGAGCGCAGCCTCGTCGCTGGCTTCTGACCCACTTTAGGCCCGGGAATTAGGCAGGTAAAATACTTAGTTTCCCGCCACTGATACATGCTGCATATCAATCTCCGCCTCACGTAGTGCCGCCGCTCATTTTCCTCCGTGGCCGAGGCAATACAGGGGTGGGGCGGGAACTATGACTCCGGACGTATCAATGAGGCCCAAATAAGTACTTCTGTTCGCCAAGTCACCTGACTACGGTTATGTGGTCCCCGTCGCACAACCAAGGACGATTGATGTCACAGGAAACCCAGAACCGCCCCGAGGCGGCCGAAGCGCGCCCCGGCGGCGACGCTGAACAGACCACAGCCCCCGAGACCCGGACCGGCAGGAAGCTCGCAGCGCTGCTCACCGGGCCGCTGGCCGGGCTGGCCCTTTTCTTCATCCTGCCGGATTCGCTGGCGTTCGAAGGCCGCGCCGTCGCGGGCTGTGCGCTCTGGATGGCGATCTGGTGGATGACCGAAGCCGCCCCCATCCCGGTGACCTCACTGCTGCCGCTGGTCCTCTTCCCGCTGTTCGGGATGGACAGCATGGCCAATGTTGCCGCGCCCTACGCCAACCCGGTGGTCTTCCTGGTGATGGGCGGAGTGATCCTCGGCCTGGCCACGGAGAAGAGCAACCTGCACCGGCGCATCGCGCTCCTGACCATCCGGGCCGTCGGAACCCGCCCCGCCCAGATCGTCCTGGGCCTGATGGTCGCCTCGGCCATGATCTCGGCCTGGGTCTCCAACACCGCCACGGCCGTGATCATGGTGCCGATCGGCGTCTCCATCCTGCAGTTGATCCGCAACATCGACCGTGACGCGGTGGACGCCAAGTTCGCCGCGGCCATGATGCTCGGCATCGCCTACGGCGTCACCATCGGCTCCATGGCCACCCTGATTGGCCAGCCGCCCATGGCGCTGATGGCCGCTTACCTCGGTTCGGAACAGAACTACGAGATGCAGTTCGGCCAGTGGATGCTGGTCGGTGTGCCGTTCGCTGCGGTCATGCTGTTCATCGCCTGGTTTGTGCTGACCAAGCTCGTCTTCCGTACCCGGCTGGAGCAGATTCCCGGCGGGGCACAGCTCATCCGCGACGAAATCGCGAAGCTCGGGGCCATGACAACCCCGGAGCGGCGCGTCGGCGCGATCTTCCTGGCCGCCATTTTCTGCTGGGTGGCAGTGCCCTTCATCGCCCAAATTCCCGCAGTCGCCCAGGCCCTGCCCTTCCTCGCCACCATCTCGGACACGCAGGTGGCCATGGGCGCTGCCATCGCCTGTTTCCTGGTCCCGGCCAACAAGCGCTCGGCCGGCAAGGGATCGGCGCCGCTGCTGCAGTGGTCCTCGGCCCGCGACATCCCGTGGGGCCTGCTCCTGCTGTTCGGTGGCGGCCTCTCGCTCTCTGCCATGTTCACCTCAACCGGCCTGTCAGAATGGATCGGCAACCAGGTCGGCGGACTCAACGGCATGCCTCCGGTGGTCATCGTGCTGGTCGCCGCGGTGGTCGGCCTGGGCCTCACCGAGCTCACCAGCAACACGGCCACCGCGGCGGCATTCTTCCCGATCATGGGGGCCGTGGCCGTGGGCGTCGGCGTCGATCCGCTCCTGATGACCATCGTCATGACACTCGCTGTCTGCTCGGCCTACATGCTGCCCGTGGCCACGCCGTCGAACGCGGTGGCCTTCGGCTCCGGCGAGGTGTCCATCAAGCAGATGGTGCGGGCCGGCCTCTGGCTGAATCTCGTGTCCTTGGTGCTGATCGTGGTGGCGCTCTACACCCTGCTCCCGCTGGTCTTCGGCGTCAGCCTCTAGACCTCGCCAACCCCCATCACGACGGCGGTGGGCCGGCTCTTGGAGCCGGCCCACCGTCATGTGCAGCGCCGTCCGCCTGCCAGTTCCCCGCACCGGGTAGGGTGCCGGTGAAGCCATTTACCGCAGAGCCGGAGGAACGGGACAGATGAGAAGGATGCTTGGCACGCTGATGTTGGTGCTGGCCGGACTGCTGGGCGCAGCCCCGGCCGCGCACGCCGTGACTCCAACCGAGGTGGTTGTGGAGGACACCGCCGGCGTACTTGACCAAAACACGCTGCTGCCCGCCGTGGAGGCCATCGACTTCTACGAGCCGACCAAGGTGGCCATCTACACCTACAACGGTTCCGACTCCGCCAACCTCAACGAAGAAGTGCTTCGCTTCGCCCGCGCGGAGCATCCGGAGTGGCTCAGCGCCGATGGCCAGAAGTGGGCGGACGGACTCTTCATCTTCGCGCTGGACCCGGTGGGCCGGTGGGCCGGGACCTATATGGGCGAGGACCGCAAGATCCCGCTGGAACAGCGCGAGGACATCCAGGAAGCGACCAAGGAACTGTTCCGCGATGCCCAGTGGACGGACGGAACGATCGCCGGCATCGAGCGCGGCGCGGAATTGATCAACCGCCCGTGGTACCGCTCCGGGGCCTTCATCGGCAGCCTGTGGGCCGCGGGCATCGCCGTCGTCGGGTTCTGTGGAGTCCGCTTTGGTGTTCGCCGGCAGAACCTTGCCAGAGCACGCCGCGAGATCGAACGCGGAGACCGCAGCTTCTCCAACGTGTCCATGGATCTCGACGCCACGGAGGTCAATGCGAACACCATTCCTCCGATGTCTGAATACGGCTCGCGGGTGTTGGAAAAATACCGTGGCTTCATGACCGGCTACACCGAAGCCAGCAAACTCAATGACAGGGTCCATGCCATGGGCGAGAAGGAGTTGAAGTCGGGCAAGAACGTCAAGACGGCGGCCGAGTACGCGAGCATTGCGACGGAGCTGGATGCACTGGATGACATCATCGCCGACACCAACACGTTCCTAAACCTGGCCTCCGGATGGGAGCGGGCCTGGGACCGGCAGCTGGCGCCCCTGCGCGAGGATCTGGACGGCATCGATTCGCTGATCGAGGAGGGGCCGGAAACTGCAAGGTCTGCGGCAACGGCTGCCGCCCTGCGCTCCTTCCGCGACCGTACCCGGGAGGATCTGGAGGACTGGGCCGCCGGCCTCGCCGACGGAGGGATCACTCCGGACACGGCCCTGCGCCTGATCCAGGACAGCCGGAGCGAATTCACCGAGCTGCTCAAGGCACACGCGGACACGGTCATCGACGCGTATGCAAAGACGTCGTCGGAGAAGGACAAGATGCGCGAGGACATGGACGAAGAACTCCGCAGCGGAGACCGCCGGTCCTCCCCGACGATCCTGGACACGGTATACCCGCCGTACATGTTCTACTCCGCCTACTCCTTCAACGCCGGCTACAGCTCGGCACAAAGCAGCGTCGATTCTTCGCGAAGCAGCGGCAGCACCACTGGCTATGGCAGCAGCGGCGGGAGCTTCAGCGGCTCGGGCAGCTCGTCCAGATTCTAGATCTTCCGGTCGAGCAGCTTGAGCTCTTGACGACGCCGCAGACGTGAGTATATTTAAGGCATCGCTTACATAAGGAGTTGCTTACATGGCAGGGGGTCAGGATCCGCTGAGCCTGGTCTTTGCCGCGCTGGCGGATCCCACCCGCAGGGCCATCCTGTCCCGGTTGCGGCAAGGTTCGGCCACTGCCGGCGAACTCGCGGAACCGTTCCAAATCAGCCGGCCAGCTGTTTCACAACACCTGCGGGTGCTGGAAAAGGCCGGCCTGATCGAACGGACCGCCGCCGCGCAGTGGCGAAATTGCACCCTCCGAACCGAACCTTTGGACGACGTTTCGACCTGGATTGACCGCCACCGAGGTCTCTGGAACGAGCGCTTTGATTTGTTGGACGAGCGGCTCCGTGAACTCAAGGAGAAGACCAAGATGACTGAGCAAACCGCTACCCAGGACAAGCAGTTCACCATCACCCGGATTTTCGACGCATCACGCGGGAGCATCTGGCGCGCGTGGACCGACCCGGACGAAGCCGCCCGCTGGTGGCACCCCCGCGAAGTCGCCAGCCCGCGCGAGTTCGTCCGGATCGACGCGAACGTCGGCGGAACCTATGAGTACAGAATGATCGCTCCCGACGGCAGCGAATATCCCACGGCCGGGCAGTATCTCGAAGTGGTGGAACCGGAACGGCTCGTCTTCACGTGGGCTTCGCCCGGCGACCGCGTTGAAGATTCGCCAGTCATCACTGTGCAACTGGCCGAGCTTGAAGGCGGCCGCACCGAGATGACCTTCCACCTCCGCGGCATTGCTGGCTTCGCCGGAGATAACAATGTCTTCGACGGCTGGAGCGAGGCACTGGACATCCTCCAGGAGCAGCTCGGCTGACTCCTTACTTTGACATCTCCCACGACGACGACGGCGGCGTCCGGCCACGGCCGGACGCCGTCCAGCATGAAGCGGGTGTCCGGCTTCTGACCCACGAGCCTACGGAGAGGGGCGCAGAGGCCCCGTCGATGTAACGATCGGTCACACAGGTCGTCAGGCAAAATTTCTCGGGATTTTTCGACCATTTCCAAGGAAACCGGTTTACTCTAGGCCGCAGGGGATTTCGCCAAGCAGCCAATGGGGGCAATCATGCGGAAAAATCAGGAACGGCACGACGACACGTCATCCGAAACGATGGAGCGGATGGGCCCAAAGCCCCTGCACGGGATGGGCAGGGACATCGGCATGCCGAACTTGGCCGCGGCCCAGATACCCGGGCCGGGAACCGCGCATGTTGTGGCAGGCGAGGACCGACGATTGCCGGACGACGCAGCTGATCCGATGGAGCAAGCGGGCCACCTGCAACAGCCGCGCCGGAACCGCAGTTGGATTCCATGGAGCCGCGGAACCGGCCGGCACCGCCTGGCCTGAACAGCCCTCGGCTCGACACACAACAGAAACGGGGCGAGGCCCGCGGCCACACCCCGTTTCTGCGTCCGTGACGTCAGCGGATGAGTGGCTCAACCGGATAGTCCACGACGACCGCACCCGCTGAAGCGTAGTTGGGCACATCCGCCTCCACAGCCTGGCCTTCGGGTGACGACATCGCGGCAATCATGTCATCCCGCGAGTCGAAGTCGGCCTCGAAGACTGCAAAGTACGGCGACGCCTGTCCGGAGACCCCAAACGAATAGCTCGATCGCCTCAGGCGGGGCAGCTTTGCTGCCAGCGGCAAGTGCTTGTTCACGTAGTACTGCTCGAAGGCATCGCGATCGGCGGGCTCGGGATACAGAACTAGAAGTTTGTGCATGATGGCTCCTTTAGAGAAGTTCACCGGTGGTGGAGAACGAGTTGGGAATACGGCGCATGCCGACCAGCGCTAGCACGCTGATGATGCAGAACAGGACCATGAAGACCGAAACGGCAAAGACGGTCCCGGTGGCCCCGAAGAGTGCAGTCGCAATCAGCGGGGCGAAGCCACCACCCAGGCAGGCACCGAGGGCGTAGGAAAGCGAGACGCCGCTGGCCCGCAGCCGCGCCGGAAAGAGCTCGGCAAAGAGTGCTGCCTGCGGGCCGTACGTCGCGGCCAAGCCGAAGGTCAGGATGATAACGGCCAGGATGATCAGGGCGGCGTTTGCTGTGTTGAACAGGGCAAAGAAGGGGAACGCCCACGTGATCAGGAGCGCGTAGCCCAGGAAGAAGACCTTCCGTCGGCCGATCTGGTCGCTGAGCCGAGCGAACAGGATCATCGACCCGAACCACGTGACACAGCCGATCAGCAGGACATCGAGCATAAAGTTGCGCTCAAGTCCCAAGGCCGAGGTGCCGTAGGAGGTGATGAACGCCAAGAAGATGTAGCCGACGGCGTTGTTGCCCAGGAAGGAGAGGACCGCCAGCATTATGCGCTTCTTGTTGGACCGCAGCAATTCCGCGAACGGGACCTTTTCCAGCTCCGAGGTCTTCTCCAGCTCGCGGAAAACCGGGCTTTCATCCACCTTCATGCGGATCACGAAGCCGATGACCACCATCAGGGCGCTGAGGAGGAATGGAATGCGCCAGCCCCAGGCTTCAAATTGGTCATCCGCCAGCATAAAAGTGGCACCAAGGATAATCACGTTCGCTAGGAACATGCCGGCCGGGGTGCCAAGCTGCACGTAGTTTCCGAACACGCCACGCTTGTTAGCCGGCGCATGTTCCACCGCCATCAAGGCGGCGCTGCCCCATTCCCCGCCGGCGCTGAGTCCTTGCAGCAACCGCAGCGCAACCAAAAGGATCGGGGCCATGACGCCGATCTGGTTGTAGGTTGGCAGCATTCCTATCAGCATGGTGGCCACGCCCATGAGCGTCAGCGTGATGACCATGACCCGCTTGCGGCCTATCCGGTCGCCGAGATGTCCGGCCAGGATCCCGCCCAGCGGCCGAGCGACGAAACCGACGGCAAAGGTGGCGAACGCCGCCATTGTTCCTGCCAATGGGGAGATATCAGGGAAGAACAGTTTGCCGATGACCAGCGCCGAGGCGATCGAGTAGACATGGTAGTCGTACCATTCGACGCTAGTGCCGATGGCGCTGGCCAGGGCGACGCGTTTCTTCTGTTTGTCCTCTACTTTGACGACCGGCAGAGTGGATTCCGTTTGCATTCCTTATTCCTCACAAAGTGTCCTCAGGGCGCAGAGGCTGCACCCTGAAATCCGAGCACGCCAGTCAGGCGCGAAGTTTTTCCCAATAGGTCATCGCCGCGGCGTGATCGACGTTGCCCAAATCTTCGAGCGCGGCGTTCAGGGTCTGGGAAACTGCCTGGCAGACCGGGGCAGGATGGTCCATGGCAGCGGTGAGACTCCTCGCGATGCCCACATCTTTGGCGTAGAGGCCCAGCGCGAATCCCGATCCGAAATTGCGGCTGACCACCTGCTGGCCCAGCACATTGGTGGTGACCCAACTCTGGCCCGTCGAGGCGTTGAATATGTCCACCATGGTCTGCTGGTCGAGCCCGAACCGCTCCCCGGCCACTAGGGCCTCGCAGGCCGCTGTGGTGGCCGCGGCGGCCACATAGTTATTGAGCGCCTTCATGGCGTGGCCGCTTCCAAGCTTCCCGGTGCGGAAGATAGTGGAGCTTAGGGCATCAATGACCGGGAGCGCCCGCTGGATGGCTGCGTCGTCGTCGCCTCCCAGCATTATGGCCAACGTTCCTTCTGCAGCCTTCACCACGCCGCCGGAGACGGGAGCGTCCACGAGCGAGACACCGACCTCCGCCAGCCGATCTCCCAGAAGGACAGTCTCGGTGGGGTCCGACGAGCTCATGTCGACGACGACGGCTCCGGCCGGCAGATGGCCTGAAATTCCGTCGTCCCAGTCGAAGAGCGCAGCCGCCACGATTTTGCTCGTGGGAAGCATGGTGACGACGACTTCTGCGCGGGCGAAGTCGGCTGGAGTTGCGGCGGCAATGCTTCCGGTTTCGACGGCCACGGAGTCACGGACGGCGTGGTTCGCATCGTAGAGCACGACGTCGTATCCGGCTTTGGCGAGATTGCGCACCATCGGTGCACCCATGTTGCCAAGACCGATGAAACCAACAGTTGCCTTAGACATTGGCGGCGTCTTTCCCTCGTGCTTGGGACAGAACGTCCTCGGCGGCACGGAATCCATCCATGGCCGCGGGAATGCCGCAGTAAAGGAACGAGTGAAGCATGACTTCGCGGATTTCTTCTTCGGTCAGTCCGTTGGCGAGGCCGCCCTGTAGGTGGATACGTACCTCGTGGGACCGTCCGAGCGCCACCAACATCGCCAGCGTGATGAGGCTGCGGGTCTTCTTGTCCAGTCCCTCACGCTGCCAGATATCGCCAAAGCAATACCGCGTGACCACTTCCTGGATCTTGTCATTCAGGTCGTTGGTGTGCTCCACCTGGTTCTCAGCCCCTGCGGGGCCGAACATACTCCTGCGGAGTTCCAGGCCGACGTCGTACAAATTGTCCTTGATCATGTTTCTCCCTCTGTCCCGAACCTTGGTCAGCTTGCTGCTGCCGCGTCGATGTCCAGTATGGTGACGCGGTCCACCCGGCGGCTTGCCTGACTGCGCAAAGTGGTTGTTCCTGCACGAAGCACACCGCCGGCCTCGGACGGTGCGCGCAACGCTCTTGACTCAGCGTGCAACCATGGCGGGACTTCACCTTTTCACTACCTCAATAGTTATGGTGGAAGGAACTATGACCCGCATCACGCCCACGGGGCGGGTCCAGTCAAGGAGTCGTTGTGGCATCAACAGGAATCAAAGTCTCGCCGCTAGGCGGAGCAAACACCTTCGAGGCGAACACGTTCGAAGAGTGGCAGCAGCGCATGTCGAACCGCTTCGTCCGATTGCAGATCAGCACCACTCGGCCCCGCGACTTCCATGCCGTTCTGCATGGCCGCAACTTCGACGAGGTATCGCTGTCCAGGATCGAGGCGGACGCGCACCAAGTCGATCGGTTGCAGGACTTCATCTGCCATGGGGAGTCGCGCTATTTCAAGCTCAGCATGCTGCTGGGCGGGTCCGGAATCATCATCCAAGATGGCCGTGAAGCCCTCCTCCGGCCGGGAGACATGACCATCTACGACACGAGCCGCCCATACACCGCCGCATTCGACGACGGCTCAGACAGTCTGGTCATGGTCTTCCCTCAGGAAATGCTGAGTGTCCCCAGTGAAAGCGTTGCTGCCCTGACTGCCACTCCGCTATCCAGCGGCAGCAGAATGGGAAAGCTGATCGGACCGTTCCTGGGCCAACTGGCGGAGAGCCTGGATGGAATCAGCGGCCACAGCGGCATCATGCTCGCCCACAACACTTTGGATCTCATCAACACCCTTATTTACACCGAGTTGGATCTCGGGACACAACCTACGGATCCGCGGGCGCATGCGCTAGCTGAGGTCAAGGACTTCATTGAGCGACATCTGGGCGACAGCCGGCTCAACCCGGCGGCGATCGCTGCTGCACACTACATGTCCACCCGCAGACTCCACTATCTGTTTGAAGACACCGGTATGACCGTCACCAACTGGATCAAAGCTCGACGGCTCGAACGATGCCGTCTGGATCTGATGGATCCGGCCCTCGTCTCGCGCACGATCACACAGATCGCCTCGCGGTGGGGTTTCATCGATTCAGCTCACTTCAGCAGAGCGTTCAGAGCAGCCTTCAACATCTCACCCAGCCAGTTCCGAGAGCAGGACCGCGCGGCCTCCAGCGTGGCCGCCGCCGATTAGCCGCCAGCCCGTGTGGGGAGTCTTGCAGCGTGGACTCAACGCACCTTCGCCCCATTGCCACCAGACAGCCGCGGCCCCCTTGCCTTAGCGCGGGGACTCACTTCGGCGGTCTCTGGCTAAAAGCCTCAAGGCGCGCCTGCATCTCCCAATAGGAGGTGGCGGACGGCAACTGGCCGCCGTCGCGCAGCGTTGTGGCAGTGTTGACGGCCGCATCCACGGCGGCGCGGTACGGCAGGGAGCCCGAACTCACCCGCCGGATGCCCAGCTCCCCCAGCTCGGCAACGGTCAGCGAGGGATGTGCCAGCACGTTGACCGGCAACCCGATCCCGGCGGTGATGCGCCGGACGCCCTCAGGGTCTGCAAATCCGGGGACAAAGATTCCGCCGGCTCCAGCGTCGGCGTAGGCATGCGCCCGGAGCAGTACAGCGTCCACCGTTGCTTGCTCGGCAAACCAGAAGTTGTCCACCCGCGCATTGACGAAGACGTCCGGGGTGCGTTGTTTGATGGCGGCGATCTTTGCGGCCAGGGCTGACGGCTCCACCAGATGCCCAGCTTTGCTGTCCTCGATGTTGATCCCGGCCACGCCGTGGGCCGCCAGTTCCGCCACATAGCCGGCAACCTCGTTCGGGTCGTCCGAGTAGCCGTCTTCGATATCCGCCGAGATGTGGACCGGCAACCGAGCCAACTGCGCCACCAGGGCAGCCGTTGCCGTCTTGCTGGACCCGCCGCCATCGGGCTGGCCCGTGCTGGCCGCAATGCCGAAGCTGGTGGTGCCGACGGCGGGGAACCCGGCCTCCGCAAAGGCCAGGGCCGAGCCGACATCCCACGCGTTCGGCAGCAGCAGCGGCGTACCCGTGTGGTGAAGTTCCAGAAAAGTGGCCATGTCAGTCCGTCTCGGGCCGTCCGTCAAAGGTGAATTCCCGCCATCCTACAAGCGGGGCCAACGGGCGCAAGCGACCCTCACGCCTGAAGCCCGATGAATGACTAGGACAGCACGTCCTTGGTGCTGAAGCGGCCATAGGCGAGGGCGCAGAAGCCGGCGATGTAGCCGCCTTGGAGAAGGGCGTTGCCGCCGAAGGCATCCCAGGAGATGGGCTGGCGGAGCAGGTCGGCGAAGTCAAGCCAGTGGTAGGTGAACAGCCAGGGGTGCAGCCAGTCGAGCTGCGGCAGGGCGCCGACGATCTGGGTGACGACGGCGAGCACCGCCGTCGTCGCCATGGCCCCGACGGGGACCTCGGTGAGGGTGGAGATGAAGAGGCCGATGGCGGCTAGCCCGGCCAGCGACAGTGCGACGTAGGCGGCAACCAGCAGCAGTCGGATCAGGGATTCACCGACGCCGATGGTGTCGCCGGACAGGAGCGTCACCGGCCCGGTGCCGAAGAGGATGCTGCCGATGACCGCGCCGGCCACCACGATGGCGAGCGCGGCCGCAATGCAGAAAACGACGGCCGCACCGTATTTGACTGCCAGCAGCCGCAGCCGGCCGGCCGGGGCGGTGAGCAGGTAGCGCAGCGTGCCGTGGCCGGCCTCGCCCGCGATCGTGTCGCCGGCCACCACGCTGATGGTCAGCGGCAGGAACAACGGGATGGAGACCACCAGGCCGGTCAGCGCGACGAACAGGCCGTTCTGCGTGATCTGGTTCAGGAACGGCGGGCCGCCGCCGGGCCCGCCCTCGTCGGCAGCGAGCCGGACGACCACGGCAATGAGCACCGGGACGGCGGCCAGGGCCAGCAGCATGGCCCAGGTCCTAAGCCGCCGGAACAGCACGCTGACTTCGGAGCCGAAGAGCGCCCAGCCGGCGGATCGCTCGCCATTGGCAAGCGGAGTCGTTGATGGGCGGGGGCTTACCCCTGATTCGCTGTGCACCTCGGCGATGCGGGGACCGGCCTGCTCATTGGCGGCCGCCGCGGGAACAGACTGCGCGTCACTGGACAACGTCGAACCCCTCCCCCGTCAGTTCCACGTACCGGTCCTCCAAGCTGCCCGCCTCCACCACGAACCCGCGGATCCGCACCCCGTCCGCCACCAGCGCGGCGGCGATGTCCTCGGGCAGCAGCTCGGGACGGTTCATCGGAGTGCTGACGTGCCCGTCGAGTGCCGCTCCCGGCCCGTCGGGTTCCAGTCCGAGCCGGCGCAGCACGCCCCGGGCGGCCTCGGTGTCGGGGGTCTGGATGCTCAGGTGGGTCAGGCCCACGCGGCGCAGTTCGTTCAGGGTCCCCTGCGCCACCAGCTGGCCGGCGCGCATCACGGCGGCGTGGCTGCAGATCTGTTCCACCTCGGAGAGCAGGTGGCTGGAGACGAACACCGTGGTTCCTTCGCCGGCCAGTGAGCGCACCAGGCTGCGGGCCTCACGGGTACCCTGCGGATCCAGCCCGTTGGTGGGTTCGTCCAGTACCAGAAGTTGGCGAGGCATCAGCAGCGCGTTGGCGATGCCCAGCCGCTGCTTCATGCCCAGCGAATAGGCACGCACCTTCTTGTTGGCCGCATGCGTCAGCCCGACCCGCTCCAACGCCTCGCCGATCCGGCGGCGGCGCGTTGCTGCCGGGGCGTACCGGTCGGCGGTATCCAGCCGGTGCAGGTTCGCGGCGCCGGAGAGGAAAGGGTAGAACGCCGGGCCTTCGATCAGTGCCCCTACCCGCGGAAGCACGCTCCGCAGCGACCCGGGCATGTCCTGACCGAGGATCCGGATGCTCCCGCCGGTGGCGCCGGCCAGCCCGAGCATCACCCGGATGGTGGTGGTCTTCCCGGAGCCGTTCGGGCCCAGGAAGCCGAAGACCGAGCCGTGCGGCACGGCCAGGTCAAGGGAGTCGACGGCGGTCTGCCGGCCGAAGCGTTTGGTCAGTCCAGAAGTTTCAATGGCCAGCGCGGCAGAAGTGCCGCTGCCGTTCACCGGCCCTCCGCGGCTGCCTGCAACTGCCCCAGCGGAACGGAGCCGGCGAAGACGCGGCCGTCGTCGGTCAAGTAGACGTTGACCAGCGACGTGGAGATCAAGCGGCCGCCGTCCACTGCTTGCGTGGCCTGGGCCAGCAGCGGAGAATCCGCCCAGCCGTCCGGCAGAGCCGCCGCGGGAACTTGCGTCACAGTTTCCCAGCCGGTGCCGTGCTTGGTGACCTGATCCCGAGCGCCCGCACCGCCGTCGTTGCCTTTGTGCTGAGGCATCATGGCGTCCGGGCTGTGCTGCGGCACCGCGTGCTCGGTCACGGTGGCGCCGGCCGGCGGGGTGAAGTCGAACAGGTTGGCGTCCGGCGCCCCGAGGGTCAGCTTGGTGTAACCCAGCTGGAACGCCGGCTCCTGCTGTCCGCGCGCCTGCACTTGGACGTTCAGCGGAAGGCCGGTTTCGGCATCGATGGCCACCACCATGGACCCGACCAGCGTTTCGGTGCTGTTGGGCTCCACCACCAACTGGTACGCGCTGCGGCCGGCGACCGAGGTGTCGTCGCCGACGGACACCTTGGATTCCGGCGTGATGTTTTGCAGCAGGTGATCGGCGAGCCGCTCCGGCGTGTACTCCTCGGCTCGCGGGGAAGCGCCGCCGTCGGATTTTTCCCCCATGCCAGTCGGCAGGGTGAGGCGGACAGCCTCGTTCTTCTTCGAGTCGTAGAACCAAGCCGTGCTTCCGTTGCGGATCACGTCACGCTCGGCAAAGCGGTCGAAAACCTGCAGCCGCGCCCGGTCCGGGCCGTCCAGATAGACGCGGGCGGAGTGGGAGCCGGTGAGCAGTGCGAGCGCATCCGCCACCTGGCCGCCCTCGCCCGCGGGCTTGTCCTGCGGCAGTTCGGGAAGCCCCAGCGCGGAATCCTGCACCACCGTCCCGGCCAACTCCCGGACGTCGCTGCCCGCCGCCATCTCCAGCAACTGCTGCGGAGTTTTGTCCGGCAAATCGGCGGCGGCGTTGGCCTGCAGCGAACCGGTGAGCACGCCGCCGGCAATCACGGCAGGCACGACGGCGGCTGGCAGCCACCGCTTCCAGGTCCGGGCCATGTCACATCACCTTCCGATGCTGAAGCGCTGGGTCCCAGACTACGCCCGCCGGAGGCCGCGGTCACTGGGCAAGCGAACCCGGACCGTTGGACGGCACTCGGCGAACTTGGCGCGGCGGCCGGGATCGTGATGTGCATGTGCTTGTACCCGCCCGGGGCCCGTGTTGTAGTTGACGCACGCAATGAACATACGGATACTCCGCGGCTCGGCGGCGAACCTGCCGGCGCTGTGGGGCATCCTGAAGCCGGCCACTACCCAGGCCGGCAGCCGGAGGAGTGAGTGACGATGGTTGTGCAGCGCTTGTTGCCAACGGAGGAAGCGCAGGACCTGCTCGAGCTGGTGCGCGACCTCGCCGCCCGCGAACTGATACCGCACGCCGCCGCAGCCGAAGAAGCCGAACGGTTCCCGCGGGAGGTCTTCCGGACGCTGGGGGAAGCCGGGCTGCTCGGCCTCCCATACCCGGAAGAGTTCGGCGGAGGCAGCCAGCCAGCCGAGATCTATCTGCAGGTCCTCGAGGAACTCGGCGCGGCTTGGAGCAGCGTGGCCGTGGGCGTCAGCGTGCACGCCCTCTCCTGCTTCCCGCTGGTGCACTTCGGCAGCGATGCGCAGCGCAAGACCTGGCTGCCGGACATGCTCTCGGGCGAAACTTTGGGCGCCTATTGCCTCTCCGAGGCGCACGCCGGCTCCGATCCGGCGGCGATGCGGACCCGGGCCGTGCCGCACGGCGACGGCTATCTGATCCGTGGCGCGAAGGCCTGGACCACGCATGCTGGCCAGGCCGACTTCTATACGGTCATGGCCAGGACCTCCGACGATCCGCGGCGCGGGGTCTCGTGCTTTCTGGTGCCGGCCGACGCCGCCGGACTGACTGCCGCGCCACCGGAACACAAGATGGGCCTGACCGGCTCCACCACGGCCACCATGCATTTCGACGACGTGCACGTTGCCGCCGACCGGATGATCGGCGAGGAAGGCCAGGGCCTGGCCATTGCCTTCGCCGCGCTCGATTCCGGCCGGCTCGGCATTGCCGCGGTGGCCACCGGGCTGGCGCAGGCCGCGCTGGACCTGGCGGCGTCCTACGCCAACGAACGGGAAGCGTTCGGCAAGCGACTGATCGAGCACGAGGGGCTGGCCTTCCTGCTCGCCGACATGGCCGTGGAAACGGAGACCGCACGGGCCGTGTACCTGTCCGCCGCCCGGTTGAAGGACGCCGGACTGCCGTACGGCCGGGAGGCCTCCATCGCCAAACTGGTGGCGACGGACAATGCCATGAGCGTGACCACCAATGCGGTGCAGGTGCTGGGCGGGGCCGGCTACACCCGGGACTTCCCGGCGGAGCGGTACATGCGCGAGGCGAAGGTGATGCAGATCTTCGAAGGTACCAACCAGATCCAGCGGCTGCTGATCTCCCGCCAACTCACGCGGTAACCCCGCCGCTCTCACCCCCGTGTAAGGACTACATCCGGTTCTTGGTCCGGGCGGTGGCCGGTGCCGCCCACGGGTCTTCCGGCCACGGATGCTTCGGGTACCGGCCGCGCATTTCGGCGCGCACCTGCGCATACGGTCCGGACCAGAACGACGCCAGGTCGTCGGTCACGGCCAGCGGCCGGCCCGCGGGCGAGAGCAGGTGAAACAGCACCGGCACCCGCCCATCCACCAGTCGGGGCGTTGCCGCCCAGCCGAAGCATTCCTGCAGTTTCACCGCCACCACCGGGCGGCCGGCGTCATCCGGTGCCGGGTAGTCGATCCGCACCCGCGAACCGCTGGGCACCTGGAGACGCTCGGGCGCCAAGTCATCGAAGCGGGCGGCGTCGGGCCAGGGCAGCAGCCGGCGCAGCGGTTCGGACAGGTTGACGGCCGCGGCCGGCTTGCCGCCGGCCAGCGCCTCCAGTTCCGGCGAGAGCCAGTCGGAGAGCCGGGCCAGCAGCGCCGGTTCCGCGGCATCAGGCCACGGCTCCCCCAGCTCGCGGTGCAGCAGCGCCAGCCGGCGGCGCAGTGCCTCGGCCGGTTCCGACCAGCCGATGATGCCCAGCCCGCCGGACTCCAGTGCGCGCGCCACCGCTTCCCGGCCTTCGGCCGCCGAGGCTTTGACCGGCGTCGAGGACAGCACAATCGCCCCCAGCCTGCGCTCGCGGCGGGCGGCCACCCTGCCCGCTTCGAACCGCGCTTCCACCCGATCGGTCAGCAGCGTTCCCGCGGCGGCTTCAGCCGTGTCTGCCTCGAGCGGGGCCGCGGCACGGATAAGCGCGCCGGTCCCGGCGGCGTCGCGGCCCTGAGCCCGGGACACTTCGGCCACGGCCAGCCATTCGTGGCCGGCCAGCGAACTGCCCGCAGGCAACCCGGCACGGGTCCCGGACGCCAGTAGGTAGGTCTGGCCGGCACCGCCGGCGACGCGGCGGGCGACCCGCTCGGGGAAGGCCAGCGCCACAATATGTCCCGCAGTTACCACCGTGGCCACCGGTACACCGCCGCGGGAAGGCACGACGGCGGTGCCCTCCTGCCGTGCGATCTCCGCCAGCCGCCGTGCCTCCTCGCGCCAGCGCCGGGCTGCCGGGTCTCCCCGGCCGGCCGCGCGGAGAGACGCCAGCAGCTTGGCCAAGTCGGCACCGGGCGCGCGTTGGTCCCCGGCCACCAGCGCCACCACGTCAGCGGCGCCCTGGGGCCCGGCGACCGCCGCGCCGTCCAACAGCGCCCGGCCCAGCCGCGGGTCGGCCGGTACCCGGGAGAGCGTCCGGCCCAGCCCGGTGGCCCGGCCGTCGTCGTCGATGGCGGCCAGATCGTGCAGGGTGCGCAGCGCATCCGCCATGGCCGCGGCCGGCGGCAGGTCCGGAAGCTGCAGTCCTTCGCCGCCCGGGGCGCCCCAGCAGGCCAGCACCAGGGCGGCGGCGGTGAGGTCGGCGACGGCGATCTCCGGCGTGGGATGGGCCGGGGCGGCACCGAAGGTCTTTTGGTCGTAGCAGCGCAGCGCCATGCCCGGCCCCTGGCGGGCGGCGCGGCCGGCGCGCTGCTCGGCCGAGGCCCGCGAGGCGGAGATGGTGACCAACCCGGACATTCCCCGGGCGGCATCCCGGCGCGGCTCCCGCGACAATCCGGAGTCGATGACCAGCCGCACCCCGGGCACCGTGAGCGAGGACTCGGCCAGCGAAGTGGAAACGATGACGCGCGGCGCGCCGCCGGGTTCCCGGCCGGAGACGGCACGGTCCTGCGTGGTTGCATCGGCCTGGCCGTGCAGTTCCAGCACCTCGGTGTTCCGGATGCTGGCCTCATTGGCACCGGTCCGGCCGCCGGCGTTGCGGACCTTGTCCCGGATCAGCGCCGCTACCTGCTGTACTTCCCACGCCCCGGGAACGAAGACCAGGGCATCCACGGTGGGATCGCCGGCGAGAGCTTCGGCATGGGCGGCAGCCGCGGTGGAGGCAATGTGGTCCAGGAAACCACGCGCCACGCCCCGCTCATCCAGGCGCGGTCCGGCCGCAGGCGCCCACCGGATCTCCAAGGGGTGCAGGGCGGAAGGGCAGTCGACCACCGGAGCCGGCCCATCGCCGTCGTGCGCGCCGATCAGGGCGGCGAACCGCGGGGCATCAAGGGTCGCCGACATCGCCACCAACGTGAGGTCCGTGCGCAACTGGCGCACCTCGCCGAGCATGCCCAGCAGCAGGTCGGTTTCCAGCCCGCGCTCGTGCACCTCGTCCAGGACCACCGCGTCCGTGCCCTCCAGGCCGGGGTCGGTGAGCAGCCGGCGGAGCAGAATCCCCGGCGTAACGAACTCGACCAGGGTCTGCGCCCCGGCCTGGCGCTCGCCTCGGACCGTGTACCCGACGCGGCCGCCCAGCTTGCTGCCGTCCAGGAAGGCCAGCCGCCGTGCCGCCGACCGGGCCGCGACCCGGCGCGGCTGGGTGACCACGATCCGCGGCTGGCGGTTGGCTGCTGTTCCGGCTGCCAGGTTGGCCGCCAGGTTAGCCACCAGCGGCGGCACCAGCGTGGTCTTGCCCGTACCGGGCGGGGCCTGCACGACGGCGGTGCCGCCCTGAAGGGGCTCCGTTGCGGAGGCGCCGGGCGCGGAAGCCGCCGCACCCGCCGTCAGCGCCGTGGCCAGATCGTCCAGGGACCGGGCGAAAACCAATCCCGCGCCGATGGTTTCCAGATCGAACGGCCGGAACCGGCTGCGCGGAGGTTCGGTGGTGCGGGAGGCTGGCTGGGTCACCCTTCCATTGTGCCGTGGTGGGGTGCGGGCTCTCGGCCCTCCTTCCCCTCCACAAGCGCGCTTTGTCCCTTGGCAGGGCCGGGGAACTGTGCCACGTTGGAAGTGGAAACGGAAACAATCTCTGGTGAAGGGACGTGGTCCGGATGCCGAAGACGACCAAGAGCGGAAAGCCGAAGCAGAGCGAGCTGCCGAGCACGCTGCAGCGTTCGGGCAAGAAGGCGCAGGAGACGTTCGCGGAGGCCCATGATTCGGCCGCCGACACGTACGGCGACGAAGAACGCGCGCACCGCGTGGCCTACAGCGCGCTCAAGCACTCGCACGAAAAAGTCGGCGACCATTGGGAGCCGAAGGATGAGTACGGCCCCTCGGACCAGCAGGCCAAGGGCGGCAAGGGCACCTCGCGGGAGACCAAGGGCGGGGTGGATGCGAACGCCTCCAAGGAGCACCTCTACGACCTGGCGAAGAAGCTTGATGTCCCCGGCCGGTCGAAGATGGACAAGTCCGAGCTGGTCGAGGCGCTGCGCAAGGCCAACGACCGGGAGACCCGGAAGTCCCGGTAGGCGGCTGCGCCGTGCCTGAGGGGCTGCGGGGACAGGCCCGATTAGGCTAGGCGCATGGATCTGGAGAGCGCGGCGCGGGAGTTGTATGCGCTGCTGCCCGGCGAGTTCACCGCCGCCCGAAACGCGAAGGCCAAGGAAGCCGCGCGGGAAGGAGACAAGGCCTTGGCCGCCCGGCTGCGCAGCCTGCCGAAACCGACGGCGGCGGCGTGGCTGCTCAACATGATGGCACGCCACCGCCACGACGAGATCGACGGGGTCATCGAGCTGGGCGCGGCGATGAGCCAGGCGCAGCAGGAACTGGACCCCAGCCAGATGCGGACGCTGGGCGATCAGCGCCGCGGGCTGCTGTCCGCCATGGCGTTGAGCGGCCGGCAGTTGGCCGACGAACTGGGTCATCCGGTCAGCCCCGCCGTGGCCAGCGAAGTGGAGCAGACGCTGCGGGCCGCGATGTCCGACCCTGCAGCGGGGGCTGCGCTGGCCAGCGGCCTGCTCACCGAGTCGTTCTCCTCGACCGGTTTGGACCCGGTGGACCTGGACGGGATCGTGGCCGTGCCGGAAGCCGTCGGCTCGCCCGCTCCCGCTGCCCCGCCGCGCCGCAGCGCGAAGACTCCGGCGCGGGACGAGCTCGCCGAACGCCGGGCTGCCAGGGCAGGCCGGGCCGCCAAGCAGGAAGCCGAGGAGGCGGAGCGGCGGCGCCGGCTGGCCCGCGCCGAGGTGGAGAAAGCCGAGCAGCGCAAAGAGGACGCCGAGGCGAAGGAACAAAAGGTTCTGGACAAGCTGGACCAACTGCAGAACCGCCGCGATGCCCTCGCCGGCGAACTTGCCGAACTGAAACAGCGCATCGACGAGCTGAAGCGTGAGGTCGCCGCCACCGACCGGAAGATCGAAGCGGCCGAGGAAGATCTGGTGTCTGCGGCCAGGACCGCCGACCGGACGCGGAAAGCTGCCGCCGCAGCACAGCGGGAGCTGGACGAGCAGGCGTAGGGCCGTCGGTCGCTCCCCCGCCTCCCGCTGCCGGGTGCATCCTGCGGGCCATGTAACCTAGGTCTCAAGTCCAGTCAGCTGCCGCGCGCCGGCCAAAACCTCATCGGGGGGCACCATGTGGAGTATTGATGCGGCCAGGTCCGCACTGCTGATGATCGATATGCAGAACGATTTTGTGCTGGAAGGCGCGCCGATGGAGGTGCCGATGGCACGCAGGCGGCTGCCCGAGATGGTGACCGCCGTCGCCGCCTGCCGGCAGGCCGGCATCCCGGTGATCTACACCCGACACGTGCTGCTCGACTCGTTCGATGTGTCACCGCTGGAGACCACCTACAACCAGCGGCTGCAGACCGTCGGCATGCGCCGCGGAACCGACGGCGTGGAAGTCGTTGAGGAGCTGAAGCCCGAAGCCGACGACTACGTACTGGACAAGCACCGCTACGACGCGTTCCACAACACCCCGCTCAAGAGCGTGCTGGCCACCATCCGCGGGCTGAACACCGTGGATACGGTGATCATCGCCGGTACCCTGACCGAGGTCTGCTGCGAGTCCACCGCCCGAAGCGCCTACATGAATGACTACAAAGTAGCATTCCTGTCGGACGCCACCGGCGGCCGGTCCGAGGCAGCCCAAGCCGCCACACTGGACGCCGTCGGCACGTTCTTCGGCCGGGTGCTGAGCACGGCGGACATGGAACGGGAAATCGGCACCACGGCGTAGCCCGCCGTCACCGGTCAGGCGAAGCGGCGTTTCCGCTGCCGGCGGTATTCGTGCCAGGTCAGCACCACGACCAGTGCGTCGAAGACGGTCAGCGCAACCAGGCCCGGCGTGGGCGAGACCGCGAACTGGTACAGCTGGTACGCGATGAACGCCACCAGGACCGCGATCATCCACGGATACGCCCAGAGCTTGTTCATCAACACGGCCGTCACCAGCACAACCTTCACCGCCCCGTGCACCAGCAGGTAGACGGCCGCATACGCCACGGCGCTGCCGGTCAAGCTGCCCGATGCGTGCAGCAGATGCGTGGCGATGAAGTCTTGCGGGTCTTCAGCGAGTTCGGGCTGGGTCAGCCGCAGGACAAGGCCGTGGATCTGCGCTGGATCGGCCACCAGCAGCAGCAGCAAGCCGCCGATGATTTCGATTGCTCCGTCCAGTCCCTTGAGGATCACTCCGGCGATGAACAGCCAATCCCACCAGTCCTTGGCCTCGCCCCTCCACAGGCTCACGTTCCGAATGTACAGCTTTCATGCGTAGTGCAGAATGTTTCCATGAGTGAGCTTTTGGAGCATCTGGCTGCCAACGTCCGCCGGTTGCGCGATGTCCATGGGATGTCGCTGTCCCAGCTGGGCGAAAAGTCAGGCGTGGCCAAGGGGACCCTGTTCAAAGTGGAACGGGCCCAAACGAACGCAAACATCGAGACGCTGCAGGCAATCGCGCAGACGTTCGACATCCACGTCACCGAACTGCTGTCGCCGCCGCAGGCCCCCGCCGTCGAGATCATGCTGGACGGCGAAGGCGAGGAAATCACCGATGAAGCCGCCGTCGGCCATGTGCTGCGGCGGCAACTGGTCGGTGCCGGAACTGTGGAAATCCATGCCAAGACGTTCCACCACGGGAAGGTACAGCTCTCCGTCTCCCACGGTCCGGGCACGCGCGAGCATGTGTTCATCCGGACCGGTTCCATCCGGTTGGGACCCCTAGGGCAGCAGGTCTTGGTCCACGCCGGCACCTACGTCACCTACCTCGCCGACCAGTCGCACCGCTGGCAGGCCGAGGGCGGCGACTGCACCCTGTGGATCGTGCACACCTTCCCGCGAACCACGGCGCTGAAAGAAGTTCCGGCACCCGAAAACGGCTGAGCCGGCTAGCGGAGCGCCTCGATCCCCGGCTGGCTAGCGGAAGCCACAATTCCCCAGCCGGGTGGCGAGAAACTCCCCCCCCCCCGCTTGTTCAGCGGGCGCCACATCCACCAGAGAAGGTCCAGCATCCCTCTTCCTCGCTTTGGAGACCCCAACGGTCCCGGCCCATCCGACTGAAGCAGCGCCAGTATTGCTTACCCGCGGACGATGATGTGGCGCATTCTCTCCGCGGAACGGGCATACCAGCCCCGCCGGACACCGAACGGTCCGACGGTGCCTCCGCATCGTGACGCGAATGTGATCCAGACCATTTGACCTGCGGTGATGTGCACCATATCTTGGTGTGGTCAGTGTTCATTCAGCAATGTGGTTTGTTCATTCGACGGCTACGCCGGGTTCGTGTTCCGGCGCCCATCCCCGTTCACATTCTTGTGCGTCAAAGGAGACACGTATGTCCAAAACGATCGTCGGCGGCATGGACCGCCGCCAGCTGCTCAAGGTCCTCGGCCTGAGCGCTGCCGCGATCGGCGGCGCTTCCACGCTCACCGCCTGCGGTGGCCTGAAGGGTACAGCCGGCAGCACCAGCGATGTACTCAAGATCGGTTTCGTGAGCCCGCAGACCGGGCCGCTGGCCAGCTTCGCCAGCGCGGACAACTACGTGGTCAAGCAGGTCCAGCAGGCACTGGCGAAGGGGTTCTCCGCCGGCGGCTCCACCCGGCAGATCGAAATCATCGTCAAGGACACCCAGTCCAACTCCACCCGCGCCACCGCGGTGACCAAGGAACTGATCACCCAGGACCAGGTGGACATCGTGGTCGGTTCCGGCACCCCGGACACCACCAACCCGGTGGCCGACCAGTGTGAAGCGTCCGGCGTCCCGAACATCACCACCATTGCGCCATGGGAGGCCTGGTTCCACGGCCGTAGCGGCGTCTCTGGCGAGGGCTTCAAGTACACCACCCTGTTCTTCTTCGGCATGCAGGAATTCGCCGACTGCTTCACCCCGATGTGGAAGCGCATGGACGTGGCGAACCAGAACGTTGCGGCGCTGTGGCCGGACGACACGGACGCCAATGCCTTCCGCAAGGGCCTCACCCCGCTGGCCGAAGCGCAGGGCTTCAAGATGATCGACGGCGGTGCCTTCCAGAACGGCGCCAGCGATTACAGCTCTCAGATTGCCAAGTTCAAGGGCGAAAACGCCGAGCTGTTCACCTGCACCCCGATCCCGCCGGACTTCCAGACCTTCTGGAAGCAGGCCGCGCAGCAGGACTACCGGCCGAAGCTGGCCACCGTGGCCAAGGTGATGCTGTTCCCGTCCGAGGCCGAGGCGCTGGGCAAGCTGTCCAACAACATCGCCACGGACATCTGGTGGAGCCCGTACCACCCCTACCAGTCCTCGCTGGACGGCACCACCGCGCAGCAACTGGCCGACGGCTTCGCCGAAGAGACCGGCAACCAGTGGACCCAGGCCCTGGGCTCGGTCTACTCGCTGTTCGAACTGGCGGTTGAAGGTTTCAAGCAGGCCAGCGACCCCAAGGACCGCGACGACGTGGCCGACAAGCTGCGCAACATGAACACCGTGGGCATGTCCGGTCCGCTGGACTTCACCAAGGGACCGGAGCCGGGCATTGCAGTCCAGCACCCGGTGGGCGGCCAGTGGCGCAAGGGCACCAAGTTCGACTGGGACATCACCATTGTGGACAACACGCCCAACCCGGACGTCCCGGTCGGCGGCGATCTCGAGGCGACCAACGCGTGAGTCCTTTGCTCCAACTGTCCGGACTGGACAAGCGCTTCGGCCAGGTAGTGGTGGCCGAAGCGCTTGACCTCACCGTCGCCGAAGGCGAGGCCGTCGGCATCGTCGGGCCCAACGGCGCCGGGAAGTCATCGCTGTTCGCGATGGTTTCCGGCGACCTGAAGCCCGACGCCGGCCGGGTCGCCTTCGACGGCGAGGATGTCACCTCCCGCCCGGCGCACCAGCGCTGCCGGGCGGGCATCGGCCGCACCTACCAGGTGCCGCGGCCCTTCGAGGGGATGTCCGTCTTCGAGAACGTGCTCGTCTCCGCCGCCCAGGGCGCCGGGCTGCACGGGCGCACCGCGCAGCAGCAGGCCGCCGAAGTGCTGGCCGAATGCGGCCTGGCCGGCGCGGCGAACCAGCGCGCCGGCTCCTTGTCGCTGCTGCAGCGCAAGCGGCTGGAGGTGGCCCGCGGCCTCGCCACCGGCCCCAAGCTGCTGCTGCTGGACGAAGTCGCCGGCGGGCTGACCGAGCCCGAAGTGCTCGAACTGGTCGAACTGATCGGCCGGGTCAAGGCCCGCGGCGTCGCCGTGGTCTGGATCGAACACGTGGTCCACGCCCTGGTGAAATCCGTGGACCGGCTGCTCTGCCTGGCCGGCGGCCGTTTCATTGCCGACGGCGACCCCGCCACCGTGCTGGCCGACCCGCAGGTGCTGGAACTGTACTTCGGTGGCCCTGAAACAGAAGAGGGGGCAGCGTGACGCTGCTGGAAGTTGAGAACCTGGACGTCCATCACGGCCAACTGCATGCCGTGCGCGGCTTCAGCCTGTCGGTGGAACCCGGTGCCACGGTCGCGGTGATCGGCGCGAACGGGGCTGGCAAGTCCACCCTGATGCGCGCCATCGCCGGCTCGCACCTGCCCACCGCCGGCACCATCAGGCTGGACGGCAAGGACATTACCGGGCTTCCCGCGCACCGCCGCGTGGCCCAGGGCATTTCGCTGGTGCCCGAGGGCCGCCGGCTGTTCAAGTCGCTGAGCGTGCAGGAAAATCTGGAAACCGGCGCCTACCGCGCGGCCACCGGGCCGTGGAACGTGGACGCGGTGATGGAACTGTTCCCCTGGATGCGCGAACGCGCCCGGCAGAACGCCGCCTCGCTCTCCGGCGGCCAGCAACAGGCCGTCGCGATCGGCCGGGCCCTGGTCGCCAACCCTAAGGTCCTGTTGATCGACGAGCTCTCCCTCGGCCTGGCCCCGGCCGTGGTCAAGCAGATGTACGCGCTGCTGCCGCGCATCGTCGAACGCGGCACCGCCGTACTGCTGGTCGAACAAGACGTCTCCCAGGCCCTGGCCGCCGCCGACCTGGTGCATTGCCTGCTCGAAGGCCGCACCGTGCTCACCGGCAACCCGCACGATCTCACCCCCGCCCAGGTGGAACAGGCCTACTTCGGCCTGGCCCACGCCGGCGGCCCGGAAGGACACTGACTACCCCATGGATCTGCTCAATACCCTGGTGCAGGGGCTGATGCTCGGCGGCCTCTACGCCCTGTTCGCCGCCGGCCTGTCCATCATGTTCGGCGTGATGCGCATGGTGAACCTGGCCCACGGCGACCTGGCCGTGATCGCCGGCTATCTGGTCCTGGTGCTGCTCGGCGGCACCATGTTCCCGCTCTGGCTGGTCGTGCTGGTCACCCTGCCACTCTTCGCCGTGATCGGCTACGGCATCCACCGCAGCCTGTTCAGCCGCAGCCTCAAGGCCGGCCCGCTCTCCGCCCTGCTGGTGACGTTCGGCCTGTCGATCGTGATCCAGAACGGGCTGCTGGAGGGCTTCTCCGCCGACACCCGCACCATCGACATGGGCGCCCTGAACACCGGCGCCTTCCACCTCAACAACCAGCTCTCCATCTCCTATCTGGGCCTGCTCACGCTGGTCCTGGCCGTCGTGGTGATCGTGGGCGTGCAACTTTTCCTCTCCCGCACCAGGACGGGAAAGATGATGCGCGCGGTCTCCGACGACGCCGACACCGCCTCGCTGGTGGGTGCCAACTCCAAACACCTGTATGCGATCGCCACCGCCATCGCGTTCGGCACGGTGGCGCTGGCCGGCATCATGTCCGGCGCGCGGTCCTCCTTCGATCCGTCGATCGGACCCACCCAGCTGATCTTCGCGTTCGAGGCAGTGGTCATCGGCGGCCTCGGCTCGCTCTGGGGAACCCTGGCCGGCGGCGTCGTCCTCGGCCTGACCCAGGCCTTCGCCGCGCACCTGGACCCGTCCTTCACCATCCTGGCCGGACATCTGGTCTTCCTGGCCGTGCTCGCCTTCCGCCCGCAGGGCCTGATCCCGCAAAGGACTGTGTGACCATGGCACACACCCCGCAACCCACCAAACAAAGCACGACGCCGGCCCCGGCCGCCGCCACTGCATCCCCTTCTTTCGCAGGCGCCCTGGTCACCCGCGCCGGACGCGCTTCCAAGGCCAGCGCCGGCCTGCTGGCCCTGGCCGTCATCGTGCTCGCGGCGCTGCCCTACATCGCGTTCGCCGGCACCACCAGCTCCATGGTCACCTTCTTCGTGCTGCTGATCATGGCCAGCATGTGGAACCTGCTCGCCGGCTTCGGCGGCATGGTCTCCGTGGGCCAGCAGGCCTTCGTCGGCGTCGGTGCCTACACCGTGCTGGCCTTCGCCAACATGGGCATGAATCCGTTCATCGCGCTGCCGCTGGCGGCCCTGACCTGCGCGGTGTTCGCCATTCCCACCTCCTGGCTGGCCTTCCGCCTGCGCGGCGACTACTTCGCCGTCGGCACCTGGGTCATCGCCGAGGTCTACCGGCTGATCATCATCCGCTTCGACAGCCTGGGCGGGCCAAGCGGCATGTCCCTGCCCGGCCTGACCGGGATGGACCCGGTGCTCCGCGGCGCGCTGACGTACTGGGCCGCGTTGGCCCTGGCCGCACTGACCATCCTGGGCTGCTACCTGCTGATGCGCGGCCGCACCGGCCTGGCGCTGACCGCCGTGCGCGACGACGAAACCGCCGCCCGCGCCAACGGCGTGGACGTCACCTGGTCCAAACGCCTGGTCTATCTGGTCTCCGCCGCCGGCTGCGGCGCCGCCGGCGGCATCCTGATCATCGACTCGCTCAGCGTCCAGCCCAACGCCATCTTCTCCGTCCAATGGTCCGCCTACATGATCTTCATCGTCATCATCGGCGGCATCGGCTACCTCGAAGGCCCCTTGCTCGGAGCCATCGTCTTCTACGCCCTGCAGCAGCTGCTCGCCGGCTACGGCTCCTGGTACATGATCATCCTCGGCGCCATCGGCATCGCCGGAGCCATCTGGCTCCCCCGCGGCCTCTGGGGCACCATCACCAACAAAACCGGCATCCAGCTCTTCCCCGTCGGCTACCGCCTCAACCAACCATGGACCACGCAGCCAACCCTGCGGTAAACAGGGAACGCGTCCAGCGGACACTGCCGGCACTTGGGAAGCCACCCACGGTGACGCCACGCCGGAGGGCTTGCACCGCCGCCGTCCGTTGGACTACTGATTGACATATCAACAGACTTCCGCAGGACTAGGAGCAGGACATGAAGATCAATGCGCTGGTAGTCGAGGAGAAGAACGCCCCGTTCGTGCCCGAGCAGCTGGAGCTGGACGCGCCCGGGCCGGGCGAGGTGCTGGTGAAGGTTGCCGCCGTCGGGCTGTGCCACACGGACCTGATCACCCAGGCCGGCGATATGCCGCTGCCGCTGCCCGGCGTGCTGGGCCATGAAGGCTCCGGCGTGGTGGAGGCCATCGGCGCCGGCGTGACCAACGTTGCCGTAGGCGACCACGTGATCATGGGCTGGCCGTACTGTGGCGAGTGCAAGAACTGCCTGCGCGGCGAGCACCGCTACTGCCTGCGGCTGGGCGAGGCACTGGTCAGCGGCACCCGGTTCAAGGGTCCGGATGCCGGGAAGTCCGGCTACACCCGGGCCGACGGCAGCAAGATGTCCGGCCACTTCTTCGGGCAGTCCTCCTTCGCGGACTATTCGCTGGCGCTGGCCACGTCGCTGGTAAAGGTGGATCAGGACATTCCGTTGGAGCTGGTGGGACCGCTGGCCTGCGGCATCACCACCGGGGCGGGCGCGGTCTTCAACACGGCCAAGCCGGAGCCGGGCCAGTCGCTGGTGGTCTACGGTGCCGGCGCGGTGGGCCTGGCCGCCATCATGGCCGCGAAGAACACGCCGGCGGCCACCATCATCGCCATCGACCTGCACGATTCGCGGCTGGAACTGGCCCGCGAACTCGGCGCCACGCACACCGTCAACTCCCGCCAGACCAATGCACTGGAAGAGATCCAGCGCATTTGCGGCGGCCCGGCCGACTACGTGCTCGAATGCACCGGCAACATCAAGGTGCTGGAGGAAGCCGCGGAGGCGGTGGGCATGCTCGGAACGCTGATCCTGATCGGCGGTGCGCCCGCCGAGGCACGGTTCTCGGTGGACCACCTGCGCACGCTCTGGGGCAAGCGCATCATCGGCACGCTGGGCGGCTCCAGCACTTCCGCGCAGCTGATCCCCGGCCTGATCGCACTGTACAAGGCCGGCCGGTTCCCGTTCGACAAGCTGGTGAAGTACTACGACTTCGACCAGATCGACACGGCCGTGGCCGACTCCACCTCCGGCAGCACCATCAAGGCCGTGCTGAAGATCGCCGGCTAATACCCAGACCCCTGGCCGCTTCGCCGCGGCCGGAACATATCTACCCATGATTGAAAGGACGGGACATGTCCCTGCTTGATGCCTCCCTGTGGGATGGCAAGATCTACCTCAACGGCTGGCGCGACGGCGGTGCCGGCACCGCCGCATCCGTGGAACCGGCCACCGGCGACACCCTGGGCACCTACGGCGTGGCCTCGGTCGAGGACGTGCACGAGGCAGCGGCCGTTGCCGCCGCCGCGCAGAAGGAATGGGCCGCCCGCAAACCCGAAGAACGCGCCGCGGTGCTGCGCCGCGCCGGCGTGCTCTGGGAAGAACACGCCGAGGAAATCCAGTCCTGGATCGTCCGCGAATCCGGCGGCATCGGCCCCAAGGCCGGACTGGAAACCCACATCGCCGCCAACGAATGCTACGAAGCCGCCGCACTGCCCTCGCTGCCGGCCGGCGACGTGCTGACCTCCAACGAAGACCGCTGGTCGTTCGCCCGCCGCCGCCCGGTCGGCGTGGTCAGCGTGATTGCGCCGTTCAACTTCCCGCTGATCCTCTCCATCCGCGCCGTCGCCCCGGCGCTGGCGCTGGGCAACGCGGTGCTGCTCAAGCCGGACCCCCGCACCGCCGTCTGCGGCGGCGTGACCCTGATGCGCATCTTCGAAGAAGCCGGCCTGCCCGCCGGACTGCTCTCCCTGCTGCCCGGCGGCGCGGACATCGGCGCAGCCGTGGTCGAGGCCCCCGAGGTCCGGGTCATCTCCTTCACCGGCTCCACCGCCGCCGGCCGGAAGATCGGCGAATCCGCCGCCCGCCACCTCAAGCGCGCGCACCTGGAACTGGGCGGAAACAACGCCATGATCGTGCTGCCCGGCGCCGACCTGGCCAAGGCCGCGTCCGCCGCCGCATTCGGCTCGTTCATGCACCAGGGCCAGATCTGCATGACCACCGGCCGGCACATCGTCCACGAAGACATCTACGAGGACTACGTCGCCGCCCTCGCCGAGAAGGCCAAGAACCTGCCCGTCGGCGACCCCAAGACCGGCACCGTGGCGCTCGGACCGATCATCGACGAGAACCAGCTCAAGCGCATCGACTCGATCGTGCAGGACGCGGTCGCCGCCGGTGCCCGGCTGGCTGCCGGCGGAACCAACGACGGCCCGTTCTACTCCCCCACCGTGCTCGCCGACCTCGACCCGGAGAACACCGCGTGGAAGGACGAGATCTTCGGCCCGGTCGCCCCGGTGATCAAGTTCTCCACCATCGACGAAGCAGTCGATCTGGCCAACGCCAACGAGTACGGACTCTCGCTGTCCATCCTCGGCGACGTCGGAATGGCCATGCAGGTGGCCGACAAGGTGGACTCCGGCAAGGTCCACATCAACGAACAAACCGTCTCCGACGAAGCCAACTCCCCGTTCGGCGGCACCAAGAACTCCGGCAACGGCTCCCGGATCGGCGGCCACCAGGCCAACATGGAATCCTTCACCGAAACCCAGTGGCTCACCGTCCGCCCGGACATCGCCAACTACCCGTTCTAAGCAACACTGCCCATAACGACGACGGTGCGGCCGGCTGACGGCGGCATCACGCGACTCACCCAGCCGACGGCACCCGCGTTCCCACTGCCGGAACCCGGGTGCCGTCGTCGTACTCCCGGTCCGACGAATGCCGTAGAGTTCCGGCCAGTAGTCATTTCCGAAAAAGCAGCTGACCCGAGTAGGAGCCGGTATGCGTGTGGCCGCGGCAGCGACGCAGGCCGCTGGGCATTGCCGGAAGCTACCCCGAAAGTGCGGTTTCGCAGGCCTTGGCTTACCAACTGCGCACCCCAGCATCCTTCGGAGGAGGACGCGAGCGTGCGGCAGGCCACTGGTCGACCGGAAGACCGGAGCGGTTTGGGGGCAGGGGGACGAGGTCGAAGCTGATTCCATCGATTTGCTGCTCGCAGTTTCCGGGCGACCGGTGGACCGGGAGCGGCTTAAGGGAAGCGGTGCTGACCGTCTCGCCGATGCCGCGGCGGGCACGTCGACCAACCCTGAGCCGCACGGCCGATGAGCCGGCACGCCACCGGGGCACCGGCGTCGTTGTGTGCGGGCTGAACCGGGTCTACGTTAAGGGAAACCGCGCCTCCGGGAGCCGCGTGCCCGCGCTTCCCGTGCCGGCGGAGGAGAAGGGCGCACTATGGCGATCCCGGATGACGTTTTTAAGTCCCTGGAGCAAGGGCTGGGCTGGCAACGGGACCTGTACAAGGAACTGCACCGGGCCCCCGAGCTCAGCATGGAAGAACACCGCACGGCCGACCGGATCGAACAGGAGCTGACCGGCTTCGGCTATCAGGTCCAGCGGATCGGCGGCACCGGCGTCGTCGGCGTCCTGGCCAACGGATCGGGCCGCACAGTGCTGGCCAGGGCGGATACGGATGCGCTGCCGGTTGCTGAGGCCACCGGGCTGGACTACGCCTCCGAAACCGGCGGGGTCATGCATGCCTGCGGCCATGACCTGCACATCGTCTCCTTGCTCGGAGCTGCCAAGCTGATGGCCACGCACCGGGACGGGTGGGCCGGCACGTACGTGGCGCTCTTCCAGCCCGGCGAAGAGATTGCCGCCGGGGCGCAGGCGATGGTCGATGACGGCCTGGCCGCCAAACTGCCCAAGCCCGACGTCGTCCTCGCCCAGCACGTGATGCCTTTCGAGGCAGGCACGATCGGAACCACGGCGGGGCCGATCCTCTCGGCCGGCGACTCCCTGAAGGTCACGGTCCACGGTCGCGGTGCGCACGGCTCGATGCCGCACAACGCCGTGGACCCGGTGGTGCTGGCCGCGTCGATCGTGCTGCGGCTGCAGACCATCGTCTCCCGCGAGACCAAGCCGGGCGAGTTCGCGGTGGTGACAGTTGGTGCCTCCAACGCGGGCACCAAGTCCAACATCATTCCGGATCGCGCGGAGCTGCTGCTGAACCTGCGCACCTACGATGTGGCGCTGCGGGAACGGATCATGGCATCGATCGAACGGATTGTCCGGGGCGAGTGCGCGGCCGCCGGATCGCCCCGCGACCCTGAATTCGAGTACTACGACCAGTTCCCGCTGACCAGCAACGACGCCGAAACCACCCAGAAGGTCACCGCAGCATTCATCGAGCATTTCGGTGGCGACCGGGTCTTCCACGCCGAACCAGTCACGGCCTCCGAGGACTTTAGCCGCATTCCGGACGCCCTCGGCGCTCCGTACACCTACTGGACGGTCGGCTCCGTCCCAGCCGACAAGTACCGGAAAGCCGTGGAGAACGGCACTGTCTCGGCAGACATTCCGGCTAATCATTCACCATTCTTCGCTCCCGCCATCGACCCGACCCTCTCCGTCGCCACTCAGGCGCAGGTGGTGGCTTCGCTGGCGTACCTGGCACCGTAAGGGGTTGTTCCCCATGACCTCGTCAACATCGGTCCCCACTCGGACCGACTGGAAACCAACCGACAAGTGGCTGCTGGGCATCGTCCTGGCCGTCATTAACTTCTGGCTCTTCGCCCAGACGCTGCTCAACGTCATCCCCGGCATCAAGGACCAGCTCGGCGTCGAACAGACACTGGCCAACCTGGCCGTCTCGATCACGTCGCTGTTTTCCGGCATCTTCATCGTCGTCGCCGGAGGACTCGCCGACCGGATCGGCCGGGCAAAGATCATGTACATCGGCATCTACCTGAGCATTTTGGGCTCGCTGCTGATCGCCCTGACGCCGGAAAACCTCGGCGGGCTGACCACGGCCATGCTGTTGGGCGGCCGTGCCATCCAAGGCTTGTCCGCGGCGTGCATTATGCCCTCCACCATGGCTCTGATTAAGAGCTACTACGAGGGTAAGGACCGGCAACGCGCACTGTCGTTTTGGTCCATTGGTTCCTGGGGCGGATCCGGATTCTGCGCGCTGTTCGGCGGCTTGATGGCCTCCTCCTTCCTCGGCTGGCGGTCCATCTTCTGGATTTCGATCGTGTTGTCCGTGCTGGCACTGTTCCTGCTCCGCGGCACGCCGGAATCGCGAGCCCCGGCCGATCCCAACGCCGGCGAGCGCCACTTCGACTGGTCCGGCCTGGCCTGTTTCATCATCATGCTGGTGGCCATCAACGTCTACATCTCGCAGGGCCCGGCCATCGGCTGGTTCAGCTGGACCGGCCTGGGCCTGGTGGCCGCGTTCGTGGTGTTCGGCCTGCTCTTCCTGCAGATCGAGAGCCACCGCAGCTTCGCCTTCGTGGACCTGAAGCTCTTCAGCAACGGCACCTTCACCGGCGCAACGTTGTCCAACTTCCTGCTCAACGGCGCTGCGGGCACCCTGATCGTCTCGCTGGGACTGGTCCAGGTGGCCGCCGGGATGAATTCGCTGCAGTCGGGCCTCCTGACGCTCGGTTATCTAATCGCTATCCTGGCCACCATCCGCGTCGGCGAGAAACTGCTGCAGCGGTTCGGTCCGAAGAAACCGATGCTGTGGGGCAGCATGATCACCGGCATCGGCATCCTGCTGTGCTCCACGACCTTCCTGCTCATTGGCCAGTACATCGTGCTCACGTTCATCGGTTTCACGCTCTTCGGCGTGGGCCTGGGCTTCTACGCCACCCCGTCCACCGATGCGGCGCTGTCGAACGTCCCGGATGCCCAGGTCGGTGCGGCCTCCGGTATTTACAAGATGGCGTCCTCGCTGGGCAACGCCATCGGCGTCGCGATTTCCGCGGCCCTGTACGTGGCCGCCCAGGCGGTGAACCCGGAGATCATCCAGTCCTGGGGACTGTTCCTCGGCCGGCAGGACAACGTGGCGCTGCGCTTCGGCGGGGCCGTCGGGCTGCTGTTCAACGTGTTCATGGTCGTCGTCGCCATCGCCTCGATCATCGTCACGGTCCCATCCCAGCGGAGCAGGGAAGAGGAGGGGGCCCGGCCCGACGAAGTCGCTCCGCCGGCCTTCGGCAACTGACTCGTTGACCGTACCGGCGCCGCGGAGTATTAATGGCCGTTCAGGGCGCCACGCGCCAATCCCTTCAGTGGAGGCACTGCCATGTCCGTCCATGCATCCGACGGTTCGAGCATTCCGGGCTATGAGTACGGCGCGGTATCCCAATCACCGGTCACGCTGGCCGAGCTCGAAGGCCTCAAAGCGACTGTCATGCTGGGAGAAGAGGACGCTGCCATGCTGCGCCGTGCCGGCGAGATCCTCGATGATCAGGTCGAGGACGTCCTCGACGTCTGGTACCGCTTCATCGCCGGCCAGCCCCACCTGGTGGCCCACTTTTCCCGGCCGGATGGCCCGCCGATCGAGGACTACCTCGGGGCGGTCCGGCTGAGGTTCGGCCAGTGGATCCGGGACACCTGCACCAAACCCTACGATCAGGAGTGGCTGGACTACCAGAACGAGATCGCCCTGCGCCACACCCCCGAGCATAAGAACAACACCGACCACGTCGGCTCCACCCAGGTTGTCCCGCTGCGGTATCTCATCGCGCTGATCGGGCCGGTGGTGGCCACCATGCGGCCCTTCCTGTCCCGTGGCAGTGATTCCGCGCAGGAGGTGGACGCGATGATGCAGGCCTGGCTGAAGGCCGTGGTCCTGCAGATTGCGTTGTGGTCCCGACCCTACGCGCTCCACGGCGAGTGGTAACCGGCGGTTATCAGACGGGGCCGGCTACGACTAGTGATGCGGCCCGCCCGACGCCGGCAGTTTGGCAGGAGGTTCAGCGCCGGCGCTGCTCCGTTTCGACAACCGGCGTCGGCACCCAGCGGCGCGCCGCGGCGACGAGCATGAGTACCAGCAGGACGATCAGGACACCGTCTGCGGCGATGTAGATGTAGTGGAGGGCGGAACCGCCGTCGTCCGTGCCTGCCAGCACCATGTCCGTCCGATGGTTAAGGAGCGGCCGGATCACCATCACCTTGGCCAAGAGCACGACGACGGCGCCACCCACCAGTGCCCAGAACCGGCGGTCCACGCGCTGCCCGATGAGGGAGAGCAGCAGCAGCCCGGCGAGGACCAGCTCCACAATGTTCATTGCGGTGAAAACCAGCCGGCCGATGCCCAGCCCCAGCGGAATGGTGATGCCGGGGGCTTGGAACTTCAGCGGTGCCTCGATCAGCGAAATTCCGATGATCAGGCCGATCCAGAGTGCCGGCAGCACCAGCCGTGCGGCAATGCGCAAGCGAACCATGAGGGGCCTCCTTTATCCGGCCCCATCCTACGTTCCGGTCGGCCTAGTGCGAGATCCCGTCGATGTCTACCGGGAGGTGGGACGGTCCGCGCAGGAACGGGCTCGGCCGGTATGGAGGCGGGTCGTCCACCAGCCGCGGGTTCTCGATTCTGCTGGCGAATTCGGTGAGGGCGATCTGGGCTTCCAGCCGGGCCAGGGGTGCTCCGAAGCAGAGGTGGATGCCGCCTCCGAATCCCAGGTGGCCGTTGTTGGGCCGGTCCGGGATGAAGAGGTCGGGGTCGGTGGCGTGGGCTGGGTCGCGGTTGGCGGCGGCCAGGAGCAGCGTAAAGGACGCCCCGGCCGGGATGGTCGTGCCGCCGATGTCGATATCGTCGAGCGCGGTGCGGAAGGGGACGAAATGCACGGGCGGCTCGTAGCGGAGCAGTTCCTCCACCATCGGGATGGCCAAGTCTGGGTCGTTCCGCAGCCTCTGAAGCTCGTGCGGGTGGCGGAGCAAGGTCAGCGCGCCGTTGGCGATGAGGTTCACTGTGGTTTCGTGTCCGGCGATGAGCAGCAGCAGTCCGGTGCCCACCAGTTGCTCCGCCGGCAGGCTGCCTTCCGGGCTGTCGTCGGTGGCCATCGCCGAGAGCATGTCCTCGCCCGGTGACTTCCGGTGGGACTCGACCAACTCCTCCATAAAGGCGCGAAGCTCCGCCCCCGCTTCCGCCCGCTTTTTCTGCTGGGTTTCCGGATCGAGGCCGGGATCGGTGGACTGCAGGGCGACGTCCACCCAGACCCGGAAGCGCTGCCTGTCGCTCGGAGGCACACCGAGCAGCTCGCAGATCACCGTGACCGGCAGCGGATAGGCCAGCTCATCGACGACGTCGATCCTGCTGCGGCCCGCCATCTTGTCGATCAGGTCGGTGACGATCTCCTTCATCCGGGGCTCCAGCCCGGCGATCCGTCCCGGAGTCGCGGGCGGCCCGAAGTGGCGCATGGTCATCCGGCGAAACTTGTCGTGATCCGGCGGATCCATGCTCAGGAACGTCGGCGTCATGTCGGCACCGTCGCCCTCGTTCGCAGAGACGCCCGCGGCGGCGGCGGCCGGATTGCGACTGATCTCGGAACTCACCCGCGGATCGTGCAGCAGCGAGGCAATCTCGGCGTAGGTGCTGACCAGGTAGGTTCCGTCCGGCAGCCGCGTCACCGGTGCCCTGCGGAGTTCAGCGTAAAACGGGTAGGGGTTGGCCCGATTGGAGTAGTCGAGGACCTGCTCCCAGGAGCTTGCTTGGTTCATGGTGAATGCTCCTTTGATCGCGGGGCGGTATCCGCCGGTCTCCGGGACGGCGTGTCACCGGCGGCGGGATTGGTCAGTCTGGCGCGGCGTTCGTTGGGGTCGTGGCCTGTCACCACCACGGTGGCGTCCTGCGTGGGGCTGACCGCCGGCCTGAAGCCGGCCGGTACGGCGTGTCCATCGGCCGACTCGTCCACATGGTGGAACGAGGGCGGGAAGGGCGCGGCCTGCTCGATCAGCGGTTCGTAGAATTCAAGCCACTTGTTCTGGTTGAAGGCGACCGCTGCCACGATGCGGCCCTTGTAGCCGTAGACGGCGAGGAAGCGCCGCTCTGCCACCGATCCCTGGACGATGGCGACTTCATCCGCGGCCGAGGGAACACCGACGCTCTTGATTTCGGTGCCGAACTGCACCGACCAGAATTGCGGCACCGCCAGGTGCGGCCAGCGGTCGGTCTCGCGGCTGACCATATTGTGCGCCGCAACCTCCGCCTGCGAGATGGCATTGCCCCAATGCTCAACGGCCAGGAACTGGTAGCCGTACATTGGCTGCGGGGCTCGCGCTATGTCCCCGGCGACGAAGACGTCATCGGTGACCAGCCCGTTGGCGTCGAAGGCGCGGCAGCCGGCGTCGCAGGCAACGCCCCACACGCCGCAAGCCAGCCCGGAATCTGCGAGCCACTCGACATTGCGCACGGAGCCCAGCGCGGCGACCGCCACGTCGACCTCTACCGTGGCCCCGTCGGAGAGCACGGCCCGGCGCAGCTGTCCTCCGGCATCGCCTTCGAGGGAAGTGACCCGGACGCCGCAGCGCAGGTCCACACCCTTCTCGAGGTGCAGCTCACCGGCGATGGCGCCGATGGTGCCGCCGAGGGCAGCGACGAGCGGGGCCGGCCCGGCCTCTGCGACGGTGACCGGCAGGCCGAGTTCGCGGCACACGGACGCGACCTCGCAACCGATGAATCCGGCGCCGATCACCAGCACCCGGCGCGGGCGCTCGGCCAGGATCTGCCGGAGTTTCGAGGCGTCTTCCCGGGTGCGCAAGGTCAACACGCCGTCCAGTGCTGCCTCCGCCGGGTTCGGCCAGGGGCGCGAGCGCAAGCCGGTGGCGATCATCAACTTGTCGAATTCGATCCGGCTGCCGTCGGCGAGCCGGACTTGCTTCGCCGGCAGGTCCAGACCGGTCGCCGCGACGCCCAGCCGCCAGTTGGCGCGGATGTCCCGGCGGCGGGGCAGCGAGGTATCCGCCGAGCGCAGCGTCCCGGCCAGCAACTGTTTGGACAGCGGCGGCCGGTCGTAGGGCTCGTGGGGTTCCTCGCCGACCAGGGTCAGCGAGCCGGTGAAGCCTTCCTCGCGCAGCCGTTCCGCCGCGTGCAGCCCCGTCAGGGAGGCGCCAACGATGACGATCCGTCCTGTTTTCTTGAACGTGTTGTCGCCGTCCCCGGCGGGGTCAGCCGTCCCCGGGCGCGTATCCGGATGCTGTGATCCGTTCGGCCCGTCCATCTGTTCGAGGGTGATGGCCTGGACCGGACACGCGGCGGCGGCCCGCCGGATCCGGGTGCGCTGCGCCCCGTCCGGATCCGGGTCGTAGGTGAGCGCCTCGTCCCCCTGGATGCGGAAGACGTCCGGGGCAAGAAAGGCGCACTGGGCATACCCCTGGCATTTAGTGAGATCGACGGCGATCCGCATGCCGCACTTCTTCCTCTTGCCGGCTTCCGGCCGCGATCCGCCGATCGGCCGGCGCCTCAGGAGTGAACCGTGATGGCCCCCGTCCCGGCAGGTCTTAAGGCCCCGAGGCGGGCCCGGGTGGGGGCCCCAGCGTGATGCATGATCAAGTGAATCGAGTCTAGGCCGCGTAGGCGGGGCGGCGGAAGGGGCCTTCCCGGTGCCTTACCGGCGCGCGTCTTGTCGATCCGTGCCACCCACCGGGTGGAGCACAGCCTTGCGTCTGCTGCCGGCTCCCGGCGGGTCCTCAATGCGGCGCGGACCGTTGATCATGACCGCCCCTACCAGCATCACCACGATGCAGGCGCCCAGCATGGCAAAGGAAGCGGTCCACGAACCGGTGGATTCGTGCACCACCCCAAACAAAAGCGGGGCCACGCTGGCGCCGGCGTAACCGATGCCCTGGCTGAAGCCGGACAGCACCGCCGAACCGTGCGTGGTGCGCGAGCGCAGGTTGACCATCAGCAGTGCGGTGGCGAAGGTGCCCTGGCCCAGCCCGGACAGCGTCACCCACCACCAGGTGCCCGCGTCCGGCGACAGCAGCAGGCCCGTATGGCCGCCGATCCAGCAAGCGGTGAAGACCAGGATGGCGGTGATCGGCTGCTTCAGTCGCGGCACAATCAGCGGCACCAGCAGGCTGACCGGCAGCCCCAGGATGGCGAAGTAGGCCAAGGCCGAACCGGCCGACGCGGCGTCGACTCCGTGCTCGGTCAGGTACGGCGGCAACCAGGTGAAGTACACGTAGGTCTGCGCGGAGTTGCCGGCCAGGAAAATCGCCAGTCCCCAGGCCACCGGCGAGCGCCAGGGATTCAGCTTCCCGGGCGCAGGCGAGGAAGCCGCCGAAGCCGCGGCACCGCCGTCGTACGTCCTGCCCTTCCGCCGGTCGCGCGCCGCCTGTACCGCCCACGGGATTAGCACCACGGCGCTGACCGAGGCCCAGAGCGCCAGCGATACCCGCCAGCCGGCGGCGTCCGCCAATGGGACCGAAAACTGTGGGCTCATCGCGGTGCCCACTGCCAACAGCGTCACGTAGCCGGCGGTGACCACGCCGATGCGATCCGGGAAGTACTTCCGCACCAGCGGAGGCAGCACCACATTGCCGATGCCATACCCGGCCATCACCACCCCGCTGAGGGCCAGGAAGGGCCAGACCCCGTCGACGGCGGCGCGGCCCAGTTGTCCGGCAACCGCCAGCAGCACGGCCGCCACCAGCACCTTTTCCAGCCCGAGCCAGCGGATCAGGGCCGGCGTGCACAGGCCCGCCACCGCGAAGACCAGCGGCGGCAGCATGGCCAGCGCACCGATGGTGGTCGCGTCGAAACCCAGTTCCGGCCCCAGTTCGCCCAGCAGCGGACCCACCGCGGAGACCGCTGCGCGCAGGCTCAGCGCCATGGTCAGGATGCCCAGCAGCGCACCGATCCGCCCGGTCCAGGGCTTGCGGAGGAAGGAGTTCACCTGCCTACCCTAGCCGGGTGTTGCCCCCATCACCCGGCGGGAGCCGGAGCGCGGCGCGGTAGCCGGGCCAGATGAACGGCACGGCGGCGGTTGCCGTGCAGTCGCTGTCCCGCCGCCGTGGCCGCCGCCCTTGGAGGCACCGCCGTCGTTGTTCCCTCCCGTCGTAACCAACTTACGAAGGGTGACACGCGCCACCGTAAGATGGTGCTGGCGCCCTCCCCATGCGGCGCCGGGACCGCAGCAACGCCCTCTCGGGCAAGGTAGGCGGCCGCCCGAGGAACAAGGAAGTGGTGCCACAAGCATGCTTGACCAGTCAACGATTGAGTCCATCGCCGACGAGCTGGTGGAGGCGGGACGGACCCGGACGCCGGTGCAACGGCTGACCGCCCGCTACCCGGAGATGACCATTGAGGACTCCTATAAGGTGCAGAACCTGTGGCGGGAGCGCAGCGAAGCCGCCGGGCGGACCCTGGCCGGCCGCAAGATCGGGCTGACGTCCAAGGCCATGCAGTACGCCACCGGCATCAGCGAACCGGACTACGGGATCATCTTCGACGACATGATCCTGGAAAACGGCTGCACGGTGAAGTGGGACCAGTACACCCACCCGCGCATTGAAGTTGAACTGGCCTTTGTGCTCAACCGCGACGTCAAGGGCCCCAACGCCACCATCTTCGACGTTCTCAACGCCACCGAATACGTGGTTCCCGCGCTGGAGATCCTGGACTCGCGGATCGAGATGGAAGGCCGCACCATCGTGGACACCATCTCGGACAACGCCGCGATGGGCGCCATGGTGATCGGCGGCAATCCGGTCCGGCCGCAGGACGTTGACCTGCGCTGGATCTCCGCCATCCTGTACAAGAACCAGACGGTGGAGGAGACCGGCGTGGCCGCCGGCGTGCTCAACCACCCGGCCGCCGGCGTCTACTGGCTGGCCAACAAGATCGCCCCGCACGGCGACCACCTCAAGGCCGGCGAGACCATCTTGGCTGGCTCCTTCACCCGGCCCATGTGGGTGCACGAAGGGGACACCGTGTTCGCCGATTACGGACAGCTGGGAACCATCACATGCCGTTTCGAGTAGAACCCGATCCGTCCTTTAAGGACGCGCTGGCCGCCGCCGACCGCCCGCTGGCGGGCATCTGGGTGTGCTCCGGCTCGCCCCTGATCGCGGAGCTGTGCGCCGGCGCCGGCTTCGACTGGATCTTCATCGACGCCGAGCACTCCCCCAACGGGCTGGAGTCCGTGCTGGCCCAGCTGCAGGCGGTGCGCGGCTACCCCAGCATCCCGGTGGTCCGGCCGGCGGTCAACGACACCGTGCTGATCAAGCAGTACCTGGACCTGGGCGCGCAGACGCTGATCATCCCGATGGTGCACACCGCCGAGCAGGCCCGTGCTGCCGTCGCAGCCACCCGCTACCCGCCGGCCGGCGTGCGCGGCGTCGGTTCCGCGCTGGCCCGGTCGGCCCGCTGGAACCGGATCCCGGACTACCTCACCCGGGCGGAGGAAACGCTGACGCTGATCGTGCAGATCGAGTCCGCGGAGGCCGTGGAGAACGCGGCCGAGATCGCCGCGGTGGACGGTGTGGACGGCGTGTTCATCGGCCCGTCCGATCTGGCCGCGTCGATGGGCGTGATCGGGCAGCAGGAGCACCCCGAGGTGGTTGCCGGCGTGGAGAAGGCGCTGAAGGCTGCCAAGGCGGCCGGCAAGTTCGTGGGGGTCAACGCCTTTGCCGAGGCCTCGGCCCGCCGCTACATGGAGTGGGGCGCGGACTTTGTGGGCGTCGGCGCCGACGTGGCGCTGCTGGCCCGCGGCTCCGAAGCCCTGGCCGCCAAGTACCTCCCGGCGGACGGGGACGGCGCGGCCGGGACACCGGCCAGCTACTGATCCTGCAGATCACGACGGCGGTGCTTCGGTTGGGTTTCGCGGCCCACCGAAGCGCCGCCGTCGGCGTACCGGGCTGTCGTCGTCGTCCCGCGCCGCCGGGGTTCAGGCCGCCCCGGCGGAGTTAAGATCGGAGCAACGAATCTGCGCGTGGTCGAGGAGAGTGAAAAGTGGCAGCTGCAGGCGGCCGTACGCTCGGTCAAGCGGCCATGAACCCCGCCCTGGCACGCACCTCGGCTGAGCCCGGCGGTGTCGGGTTGATGGACCACCCGCTCCGCGCACCAGGGGCAGACGAGGTGGAAGTGCGGGTCAGCCTCTGCGGGCTGTGCGGATCGGACGTCATCATCTACCGTGCCGACCCGGCCGCGGCGACGGTTCCGCTCGGCATGGTGCTCGGCCACGAGTCGGTCGGCTCGGTGGTCCGCACCGGGCTGCTGGTTCCGGAATGGCTCGCGCCGGGGACCCGTGTGGTGCCGATTTCCACAGTAGGCTGCGGCCACTGCGAGGCATGCCGGGCGGACCAACCGCACCTGTGCCCCAGGCGGACCGGCTTGGGCCTGACCCAGCACGGCCAGGCAGCCTCGCGGGCGCTGGTCCCGTGGCGCAATGTGGTACCCGTGCCTGAGTCAATTCCGGATACTACCGCCGTGCTCGCCGAGCCTGCTTCCATTGCCTGGCGCGCGGTCTCCACAGTGGCCCGGATCCAGCCCGGCGAGCGGGTGGCGGTTTCGACCACCCGCAGTATTGGCCTGCTCGCCGGCTTGATGGCACAGCGCGCCGGTGCCGCGGTGACGATGATCGGCCGCGAAGGTCCCGGTCACGCGGCGCGAGTCGAATTGGCCGCGAGCCTTGGCTTGGAGAGCACCACCGGGCAGCAGCCCGACACCTATGATGTGTGGATCGAAGCGACCGGTGCGGGTGTTCATTTGGCACGGGCTGTCGAGGAACTGCGGCCGCACGGCCGCCTGGTCATGGTGGCGATGTATGCCACCGGTACCGCCTCCGCGCCGGTGGTCCGGACCAGCAAGACTCTTGACGTCCTGCACAGCTTCATCTCCACCCGGCAGGATTTCGAGCAGGCCCTTGCTTTCCTTGCAACCCTGCCGGCGTTGGGCGAGCGCCTGATCACGACCTATCCGATGGACCGGGCCGTGGAAGCGCTGCGGCTCACCGCGGACGGCAGCACCGACGCCGCCGGACGGCCGCTGATCAAGGCCGTGTTGCAGCCCAACCCCTGACCCGAAAAGTCCTGGACATGTGACTGTTTTGTCACCTATCATGAATCCCATGGATGCCGTGTTCAAAGCGTTGGCGGATCCCACCCGGCGTGAACTGCTGGATGAACTGTTCCGCGAGGACGGGCAGACCCTCACCGCGCTCGAAGCGCACTTCGACATCACGCGTTTCGGCGTCATGAAGCACCTGAAGCAGTTGGAAGCGGCCAACTTGGTTCTGACCCGCCGCCGCGGCCGGGAGAAACTCCACTTCCTCAATCCGGTGCCCATCCGGCTCATCCACGACCGGTGGGTGAGCAAGTATGCACAGCCGTGGGCCGCTGGGCTCAGCGACCTCAAATCCCGATTGGAAAATCCGATGGAAAAGATCTTTGAGATCTACATTCGCACCACCCCGGAAAAGCTCTGGGACGCCATCACGGACAGCGAGATCAGGAGCAAATACTCCTTCGGCAACCGGATCCAGACCGACTGGACACCGGGCTCCGGCTACACCATGACCAATCCCAGGGCGGATGCCCCGTTGGGCGAAGGCGAGAACCTGGAAGTGGACCCGCCGCGCAAGCTGGTGCAGACCATGCGCGCGCTCTGGGGCGAGGACGTGATCGCCGAGGGCACCTCGCGGGTGACCTGGGAGATCGAGCAGGTGGGGGACTCCTGCCGGCTTACCGTCACGCACGACCAGCTGCGCGAAGGCGCCAATGACCAGCTGTACGGCGGCTGGCCCATGATCCTCTCCGGACTGAAGACCTGGCTGGAAACCGGCGAGCTGCTGACCACCCCGGGTTCATTGATGTACACCTGAGCCGGAGATGGGGAAAGCACGACGCCGGCGCCCGCCTGCTTCGGAGCATGGGCACCGGCGCCGCCCCTAGTCTGCCGTGGGCCGAACGGCTTTCACGGCGAGGCTGGCTGTCTTTTCGGCCTGCTTCCGCGCCCGATCGCGGGCCTTGGCCAGAACCTCCTGCTCCTTCCGCCGGGCCTCGCGCAGCTTTTGTTCAGCTTGCCGTAGCGCTGTTTCGGCGTCGCGGCGTCTCCGCGACGCCTCACGAGCCTCCGGATCCTTCATAACGGCGGCTTCGATGGACGGATTGGCCGCCTCACTCCACTCCTCGTCGTCGGATTCTCTTGGCAGGCCTTGGCCGGCGCCCGTGCCGGCGACCTCCTGCTCTTGCGAGGCATCGATGAGGCCGGAAATGCCATCGAGGACAACCTCCAAGCCGGCCGCAAACGGGTCGTTGGTGCTGTCCGGCCCCATCAGCCCCATCTGCAGCACGCGGGCGACCGCCGGGAACTGCTCCGGCGACACCAACGACACCAACAACTGCTCTTGGCTCCGTTCCACTTCCGCCAGCGCCGCATCGTCCGGGGCGGCCTGCATGTACATGCGTTCGATCAGAGCCTGCCAATAGCCGTAGCCGCTCAACAGCAAAGTGACCGACAGCCGGTCGGCGTGGCTCAACTGTGTGGACTCGAAGGCGGCCAGACCGGCATCCATCCATGCCACACTGTTCGGCGTCGACGGGATTCCCTGCATGGGAATATCAAGCACCCAGGGCCGCGCCCGGTACACGGCAATCAGTGATCCAAACCAGCCCTTGGCGGCTTCCCGCCAGCCCGTATCCGGATTGAACTGCGGCGGCACGCCCAGTGCCCGCTCGTACATCAGCATGACCATGTCCTCCTTGGCCGAGACATACCGATACAGGGACATGGTGGTGAAACCGAGCTTCGCGGCCACCGCCGTCATGGAGACGGCAGCCAACCCCTCGGCGTCGGCAATCTCCATGGCCACCTCCACGATGCCCTCGACGCTTAGCTCCCGCTTGGGACCCCGCTGGGGCGTGGCAGCCACACCCCAGGCCAGGGCTATGCCACGTGGAAGTTCGGGTGTTTCGTCGGCTGTCCTCATACCCTCCATCTTCCCGCCGTAGAGCCGCCCGCGGGAAATCGCTTGACAACGTTTCCCACAACTGTGTATCACTTAAACTCTGTTTATGTCATAAACAGATTAGAGAGATCGGCAATCCCGGTCAGATCATTTGGAGATGCATCTATGGAAGACACCATCCGGGCACGCGGGATCCGCAAGGCCTTTGGTCAAAAGACCGTGCTGAACGGCATCGATTTAAATGTTGGCCGCGGAACCATTGCGGCCATCCTCGGCCCTAACGGAGCTGGCAAGACCACACTGCTCAACATCCTGTCGACGCTCACTCCGCCCGATGCCGGCACAGCATCGATCAATGGCCATGACCTGGCGGCAACTCCGGCCTTGGTCCGCGAGTCGATCAGCGTGACCGGCCAGTCCGCGGCTGTGGACGAGATCCTCACGGCCGAGGAAAACCTCCAGATGATGGGCCGCCTGAACGGACTGGACCGGGCCGGCGCCCGCCGGCGCAGCCGCGACCTGCTTGAGGATTTCGGATTGCAGGAGTCATCCAACAACCGGGTGGCCACGTTCTCGGGCGGCATGCGCCGGCGGCTGGACCTGGCCCTGGGGCTGGTGGCAGCCCCGCCGGTCATTTTCCTGGACGAACCAACCACCGGCCTGGACACCCGGAGCCGCCGGGCACTGTGGGACACCATCCATGGGCTGCGCGCCGGCGGTGCCACTATCTTGCTGACCACCCAGTATCTCGAGGAGGCGGACGAACTCGCCGACACAGTCATTGTCATCAATGACGGCCGGGTAGTAGCGAGCGGCTCCCCCGGCGAGCTCAAGGCGGAACTGGGTGAGACCGTCGTCGAACTCAAGAACAACGACGGCGGACTGCTGGCCTCCGTTCCCACCGACGGGACCTTGGCTGGGCTGCGCGCGGCGATGGAGCAACTTGAGGCTTCGGCGGCGCCGGACGCCGCAGTCTCGCTCCGCTCCCCCAGCCTGGACGATGTCTTCCTCCACCTGACCGATGCCCCCGCACTGCCCGGCTCGACTGCACAGAAAGTACTCCTATGACTTCCGCCAACACATCTGCTTACACAGCCGGATCATTAAACGGCCGACGGCGGCGTCCCGCCTGGGGAGTGACCGACGCCGTCTTGATCGGCCGCAGCATCCGCCATTCGCTGCGCAATGTCGACGCCATGCTGATGGCCATCCTGCTGCCGGTCATCCTGATGCTGCTGTTCACCTACGTTTTCGGTGGCGCGATCTCCCCCGATGGCGGATACGTGGACTATGTGGTTCCCGGCATCATCCTGACCTGCGCCGGGTTCGGGGCGTCCTCATCCGCCGTGGACACAGCCACCGACCTGGCCAACGGAATCATCGACCGGTTCCGCACCCTGCCGATCCGCAGTTCGGCGGTGCTGACCGGCCATACGGTCGCATCGCTGGCCCGCAACTTGGTGGCGACCGCCGTAGTGATCCTGGTGGCTCTGCTGGTGGGCTTTCGGCCATCGGCCGGACCGCTGGAATGGCTGGGCGCAGCAGGGATTATTGCCCTGTACATCTTGGCCATCACCACCCTGTTTACGGCGATCGGAGTGGTGGCCGGCTCACCGCAGGCGGCCTCCGGCTACGGCTTCGTGCTGCTGTTTCTGCCGTATCTGTCCAGCGCTTTTGTCCCGGTGGATACGATGCCGGGGTGGCTGCAGTGGATGGCCGAGCACCAGCCGATCACGGCAGTCAACGAAACCATGCGGGCACTGCTGATGGGGACCGAGATGGATAGGTATGGTCCCGCCGCAGTGTTGTGGTGCTCGGGAATAGCAGCCGTCGGCGCTGCTTGGGGCGCGTGGGCGTTTCGACGCCGGGCCGGCCGCCGGTGACTTCGACTGTCCCGCCCCACGTCCCATCGAAGAATCAGCAGGAGCCCTTTTCGCGGCCGAAAAGGGCTCCTGCTGAATAGTCATCCCGGGTCGGGTGTTCCGGGTCGGGTGCTCCGGGTCGGGTGTTCCGGGTCGGGTGTTCCGGGGCGTCGGGTCAGGAGAGCTTGGACGCCACCAGCGAGGTCAGGTCCACCAGACGGTTGGAGTAGCCCCACTCGTTGTCGTACCAGCCAATGACCTTGACCTGGTTGCCCATCACCTTGGTCAGGCCGGAGTCAAAGATGGCCGACGCCGGATCGGTGACGATGTCTGAGGAAACGATCGGGTCCTCGGTGTAGGTGAGGATGCCGGCCAGCCGCGGGTCGGCGGCGGCGGCCTTGAACGCGTCGTTGACCTCCTCCACGGTGACCTCGCGGCCCACGGTCACGGTCAGGTCGGTGGCGGAGCCGGTGGGCACCGGCACACGGATGGCAAACCCGTCCAGCTTGCCCTTCAGCTCCGGCAGCACTTGCCCGATCGCCTTCGCTGCGCCGGTGGAGGTGGGAACCATGTTGATGGCGGCGGCGCGGGCGCGGCGCAGGTCGCGGTGCGGGCCGTCCTGCAGGTTCTGGTCCGCGGTGTAGGCGTGGATGGTGGTCATCAGCCCCTGCTCGATGCCGAAGTTCTCGTGCAGCACCTTGGCCAGCGGGGCCAGGCAGTTGGTGGTGCAGGAGGCGTTGGACACGATGTGGTGCGTCCCGTCGTCGTACTCCCCGTCGTTGACGCCCATCACCACGCTGAGCACGTCCCCCTTGGCGGGGGCGGAGATCAACACCTTGCGGGCGCCGGCCACCAGATGCTTTTCCGCATCCGCTGCGGTGGTGAAGCGGCCGGTTGACTCGACCACAATGTCCACGCCGAGTTCACGCCATGGCAGATTGCCGGGATCACGTTCGGCGAGGACCTTGATGACCTTGCCGTCCACCACCAGATCGCCCTCGGCAACCGCAACGTCGGCGGCCAGCCGGCCGACCACCGAATCGTACTTGAGCAGATGCGCCAGGGTCTCCGGCGAGCCGAGGTCGTTAATGGCCACGATCTCCAGGTCGGAACCCAGTTTGCCCTGCGCCATGGCGGCCCGGAAGTAGTTGCGGCCGATCCGCCCGAAACCGCTGATGCCAATCCGAACTGCCATGGGAACTCCTTTTATTTAGCGTCTAAATTTATGTTCCATTATTATTATCCTGATGCTGCCCGACAAGGTCAAGGGGAACGATGTGAGCACCACAGCCACCACTCCGCAGGTGCTGCGGCTGGCCAACCTGAAGGCCGTGTTATCGGTGATGCGGGCGAACGGCGCGGTCACCGGCACTGACCTGATCGAGGCCACCGGGCTCACCCGGGCGACGGCCATCGCGGTCTGCGACGATCTGGCGGCCCGCGGCTGGGTCCGGGAGCTGCCGGGTGAACGCCTGGTGGGCACCACGAAGGGCAGACCGGCACGGCGCTTCGAGTTCAACCCGGCGGCCGGCTGCGTGCTGGGGATGGACGTGGGCATGGCCACCGCCACCGTACTGGTGGCCGACCTGAAGGGCCGGACGCTGGCCAGGGTGTCCGAGCGGTTCGAGAAGCCGCCCGCCAGCGCAGCCTCGCGCCGCGCCACAATCAAGCAGGTTGTCGCCAGCGCGCTGGATGAGGCGGGACTGCCGCCGTCCGCCGTGATGGCCGCCGCCATCGGCGTCTCCACGGTGGTGGACCGGCACGGCAACGTGGCCGCCGGGCATGAACTGTCCGAGCACTTCGACATCGGCCTGCAGAGCGAAGTCTTCGCCGACTACGGCTGGCCGGTGCTGCTGGAGAACGATGCGAATCTGGCGGCGCTGGCCGAGCGCTGGAGCGGCGTCGGAACCGGCGTCGACGATCTGGCCGTTATGCTGGCCGGCGAGCGTCTGGGCACCGGGCTGATTGAATCGGGCCGACTGCTGCACGGCTGCAATGGCGGCGCCGGCGAAGTGGGCACGCTCGAACTGGTGGACGGGGTGGGCAGCCAGGACGGCATCGCCCGGCTCGCCCGCTACTGGGGCAATGAAGCCCTCGCCGCTGACGCACCAACGCTGATCCGCGGACTGGTCGGGCCGGGAACCAGCCGGGTGTCGGCGCGCTTTGTGTTCGAGGCGGCGGCCCGTGGCGACGAGGTGGCCCAGGGGATCTTGGAACGGATTGGCCTGCGCATGGCCCGGGTGATCGCAGTGCTCGGGACCTTCTTTAACCCGGAACTGGTGGTCATCGGCGGCGCGGTGGCGGCCTCGGCATCAGCCCTGCTGCCCACCATCACCCGCGAACTCCCCCGCCTCACCGCGACGCCTCCGCGAGTGGCGGTGTCCGAGTTCGGCGATGCGATTGTGGCGGCCGGCGCCGTACGCCTGGCACTGGACTACGTGGAGGAACACGCCATGGAATTGGCACCGGCCGAGGCGCCGGCCTGATCCACAGCACGACGGCGGTGTCTCCGGTGCCGGGTGCCGCCGGAGAGGTCAGGTCAGGACGTTGATCGGTGCGCCGTCGAGGTAGGCCTGGATGCTTTCCAGCATTTGGGTGTAGCCCAGCCGGTGGGCCTCTACGGTGACGAAGCCGATGTGCGGGCTGATGATCAGGTTGGGCACGTCGAGCAGCGGGCTGTCCCGCGGGAGCGGCTCCACGTCGAAGACATCCAGTGCTGCCGCGGCGATCCTCCCGTCGGCCAGCGCGGCGGCCAGGGCCGCCTCGTCCACCAACGGGCCGCGCGATGTGTTGACCAGCCGGCCTGCCGGACCGAGCAGGTCCAGTTCCGCGGCGCCGACCATTCCCACGGTCGACTCCGCGAGCTTCAGGTGGATGCTGACGATGTCCGAGCGGCGGAACAAATCCTCCTTGGATACCAACTGCGCCCCGTGTTCGGCGGCGCGCCCCGCGGTCAGGTGCGGACTCCAGGCCAGCACCTCCATACCAAAGGCCGCGGCGTAGCCAGCCATCAGCTGGCCCAACCGGCCGAGCCCAAGCAGCCCGATTGTTGCCCCGGCCAGATCGATTCCCATCCGGGCCTGCCAGATTCCGGCGCGCACATCCCGGTCATTCTGCGGGATCTCCCGCGCCACCCCCATCACCAGCGCCCAAGCCAGTTCGGCCGGCGCCGCCGTGCCCTTCTGCGTTCCACACACGATCACGCCGCGCTGGCGCGCCGCGTCCAGGTCGATCGAGGCGTTGCGCATTCCGGTGGTGGTGACCAGCTTGAGGTCCGGCAACCGGTCCATCAGTTCGGCGGTGATCGGCGTCCGCTCGCGCATCGTGACCACCACCTGCGCGCCGGCCAGGCGCTCGGCGAGGGCATTGACGTCGTCAAGATGGTCGGTAAAGCGTTCGACGGCGATGCCCGCCGGCAACTGCTCCCACGGGGCGCTGCTGAGCGCTACGTTCTGATAATCGTCGAGGATGGCGATCTTCACGAGGCCAGCCTAGCGGCAGGCGGGGCCGGCCACCCGGAGGAGGACCACTCCGGATGAAGAGACGGTGCCGAGGCCAACGCGGCACGGTTAAACGCACCAGGCAGGGCCCGGATGCTTCCGGACCCTGCCTGTGTGGCGCGGGGAATTAGTTGGACGGCAGAACGAAGGCCGAGTCCACGGTGATGGTGACCTTATCGCCCACCAGTACGCCGCCGGCTTCCAGGGCAGCGTTCCAGGTGATGCCGAATTCCTTGCGGGAAATCTGCGTGGTGGCGGAGAAGCCGGCGCGGGTGGCACCGAACGGGTCCACTGCCATGCCGCCGAACTCGACGTCGAAGACCACGGGCTTGGTGGTGTCCTTGATGGTCAGCTCGCCGGCCAGCTTGAACTCTTCCGGGTTGCCCTCGACATTGGTGGCCTTGAAGGTCATGTTCGGGTACTGCTCCACGTTGAAGAAGTCCTCGCCCTTGACGTGGGCGTCGCGGTTGTCATCGTTGGAGTCGAAGGAGGCGGTCTTTACGACGGCTTCGACGGAGGACGTGCCCAGGCTGTCGCCGACCACCAGGGTGGCGTCGGCGTCGGTGAACTGGCCGCGCACCTTGCTGATGCCGGCGTGGCGGACGGAGAAGCCGACCTCGGTGTGGGACTTGTCGAGGTTCCAAGTTCCTGGGGTGAGCTGTACGGCCATGTGGTGCCTCCTGGTTGAAGTCTGGGTTTGAAGCTCAGGTGAACTTCATGCTTATGCATCTACAATAACACCTGATGGTTGAAGTGTCAACCAATTTTTTCTGAACGGACGGAAAATTGTTCGCCCGGCGCCACATTGCCTGCCCTGCCGGAGCAAAACTCCGCATCTTCGGAACAACTGCCACTTCGAAGCCGTAGTTGCGGAAGTTGTTCAGGCTGTGACGCACCAATGTGACGCCCGGTGAACATCTGTGGCGCTCGGTGAGCCAACCCCGAATCCGGCTGGTCGGAGAATCAGCCGGGAGCGGTTGTGTTGCCGACATGCCGGGTAGATGATCGAACCAGGGTCCAAGCTGTCTCTCGTCCGGAGATGCAGGGTCCGGGACCGATGGAAGGGCAAGGGCCGGCATGGCAGCACCGCCAGTGTCGAAAGCTGCAGTGTTGACGGCGTGGATGCCAGCAATGTTGGCGGGCATCGTCTCGGCCGCGGTGCTCTTTGCCGTGGCAGAGCTGGCCGCGGCCTTCTTCGGTCCGGCCGCCTCACCGTTCGGCTCGGTGGGCGCCGCCGTGGTCGAACTGTCACCGCCGTGGCTGACCGAGTTTGCCATCTCCACGTTCGCGACGGCGGACAAACTGGTCTTGTTCATCTCCATGGGGATCGGCGCAACTCTTCTGGCCGCGGGCATCGGCGTGCTGGCCCTCCGGAACTGGACCGCCGGGGCGCTAGTGGTGGCAGCGCTGGGCGTGGGCATGGTGGTGTGCGTCCTCACCCGGGCCGGCGCCGTCCCTGCTGATGCCATCCCGACAGCGCTGGGTGCCGCCGTTGGCCTGTTCTGCCTGCGCTGGCTGATCCGGCTCCTGCCCGGCCCGGCGGTTCCAGCCGGCCGAACTGCCGTCCCAGCCGGCGCAGGGGGCGTCCCAGCCGAAGCGGCAGCCGATCCGGCCACAGCCACCCGGGAGGCGGATCCGGGGCGTCGCACCTTCCTCGCGACAGCGGGGGTGATGGCGGGCGCCGCCGTCGTCATGGGGATTGCCGCCGGCGCAATCTCCGCAGCCCGGAACGGCGCACGGCAGGTGCGCGAGGCTCTGGGCCTGCCAGCGGCGGCGCGGCCGGCCAAGCCGTTGCCGGCAGGTGTACAGGCTCCGGTGGACGGGGCCATTCCGTTCGTGACGCCGAACGCGCAGTTCTACCGCATCGACACGGCCCTGTTTGTCCCGTCGGTGGACCCGGCGCAGTGGACACTGCGCGTCCACGGTCTGGTGGAGGAAGAGGTCAGCATCGGCTTCCAGGACTTGCTCGAGGCCGATCTGCTGGAGAGCTACACCACCCTGACCTGCGTTTCGAATGAGGTGGGCGGGGGGCTCGCGGGGAATGCCCGCTGGCTGGGCTATCCACTGCGCGAACTGCTCGCGCGGGCTCGGCCGCTGCCCGAGGCGGACATGGTGCTATCCACCAGCATCGACGGATTCACGGCTTCCACTCCGCTGGCAGTGCTCACCGATGCGCGGAACGCGTTGCTCGCGATCGGAATGAACGGCGAACCGCTGCCGCTGGAACATGGTTTCCCGGTGCGGATGGTGGTGCCGGGACTGTACGGCTACGTGTCCGCCACCAAGTGGGTGGTGGACCTGGAAGTCACCCGGTTTGAGGACAAAACTGCGTACTGGACCAGCCGCGGTTGGTCGGACCATGGACCCATCAAGACCGCCTCGCGGATCGACGTGCCGCGCGCCGGGTCCCGCGTAGCCGCCGGCCGGACGCCCTTCGCGGGAACGGCGTGGGCACAACACCGGGGTATCTCGAAAGTTCAGGTGCAGTTGGACGACGGCGATTGGGCCGACGCCAAACTGGCCGCGGAGGCCTCAGTGGACACATGGCGCCAGTGGTATCTGGTACGGGACGATGTGCCCGCCGGCCAGCACATGCTGCGGGTCCGGGCCTGGGACGGCGACGGCAAGCTCCAGACGGAAACTCCGGCGCCGCCGGCCCCGAATGGCGCCAGCGGTTGGCACAGTATTGAATTCACCGCGGATTAGCGTCCGGGTCATCTTGGTCACAGGACGGCCATGCCGGGCGCGAGAATCCGCACCGCGGGGTCGGGAGGCTCCCAGCTTCGGTTGCTATGCTCAATAGCCGCCTCCCGCAGCGGCAGGCGGACTTCCGCCACAGGCGGGCACCGCCGTCGTTCTCGGCAGACCGATTCGCCTACCGTTCACTTCCCCTTCCTTTCAGGAGACCCACACCCCGATGAGCAGCCCGGCAGTATCCGATCAGCACAAGGACCTCATGGACCGCAGGTACGATTCCGGCGTCGCCGACATCAACCACCTGATTGACGAACTGCGCGAGCAGAAGCCGGGCACCGAGGTCCCGTACGTGGACCCGATCCACAACGCCGACGAATGCCGGATTGTGTCGCTGTACTCCAACATCGGGCAGGCATCGGACACTGGCTTCATCTGGCCCGGCGATCAGGAAGCAACCACCCGAATGCTTGGGCTGCAGTGGCAACTGGGCCTGCGCCCGGAATACGTCATGCCTTGGAATGTGCACCCGTGGTTCGTCCCGGGCGAGGCCAACGGCAAGCTGACGCCGAACCAGATCAGCGCCGGACTCAAGCCCCTGCTGCGGATGCTGGCGCTGGTGCCGCGGGCATCCGTGCTGGTGGCTCACGGAACCGAAGCCCAGCGGCTCGCCGCGCTGCTGCTGAAGACGGAGAACCCGCTGCTCTGGCGGCGCGGCTTTAAGACTTTCAAGGTCCGGGCGCTCAGCGGCCGGGCGTTCGCCGGTTCTCCGACCCGCCAGCAGGAATGGCTGGACGTCATGCATGAGGCCTACGCGGATGGGATGGCGCGCACCGGATTGGGCCGCCCGGGCAAGTAGCACGCCGGCGCCCCGACACTAGCGCCCGCAACGCCCAACCCTCCCCGGCTCCCCGGCTCCCCGGGGACACCTTCCTCCTTGTGACCCCGCGGCTTCGAGCCGTAGCGATTTCGCCACCCCGCCGTTAGCCTGAGCTGGATGGGAGGAGCGCCAATGCCCTTGTGGATGACCGCGTTTGCTTTCGGGTTGCTCGGCGGGGCCGCGCTGGTGATTGGCTGTGCCGTCGCCTGGAAGTGGACCCTTCCCGCCAAGGTCGTCTCCACCATCATGGCTTTCGGCGCCGGCGTCCTGATCTCGGCTCTCGCCTTCGAGCTGGTCGATGAAGCGGTGAACACCGGCGGAATCGGCGCTACCATCATCGGTTTCCTCGTCGGCGCCGGCCTTTTTGTGGGCGCCAACGCGCTGCTGGCCAGGAACGGCGCGAAACATCGCAAGCGGTCGGGCGATCAGCAGCCTACCGAGGGCCAGAATCCGGGCAGCGGCACGGCGATCGCCGTGGGTGCCCTGCTGGATGGAATCCCGGAATCCTTGGTGCTCGGCCTGGGCTTGGTCGGCGGAGGAACCGTCAGCCCGGCGATGCTGGGGGCGGTCTTTATTTCCAATGTCCCCGAAGGGCTCTCCAGCACGGCGGGGATGAAGAAAGCTGGGCGCAGCGCCCGCTATGTCTTTGGCGTGTGGAGCGGAATTGCCGTTCTGTCCGGCATCAGCGCGCTGGTCGGCTACGTTGCGCTCCAGGACGCCCGGCCGGAGACCGTGGCCTTCATTAACGCGCTGGCTGCCGGTGCGATTCTTGCCATGATCGCCGACACCATGATCCCCGAAGCCTTCGAAAAGCATCACCTCCTCACCGGCTTCACCGCGGCGCTGGGCTTTGCCACTGCATTGGTCCTCGAGGGCCTATGACCGCGCCAGCCAACCCGATCCGGCCATGAAGGCCACCATGCCGGCCCGCAAGGCGGAGGAGAGGTCGGGCGTCCTGACCGTCATCATTGCCTTCTGCGCCAACGCGCTGGTGGCGGTGGCAAAGTCCGTCGCGGCGGCCCTGACCGGGTCGGCGTCGATGACGGCGGAGGCAGCGCACTCGTGGGCGGATACCGGGAACCAAGTCTTCTTATTGATTGCCGAGCGCCGGTCGAACAAGCCGCGGGATGCACGCCACCCGCTCGGCTACGGGCGCGAAGCCTACGTCTGGTCGATGTTCGCCGCCTTCGGTTTGTTCACCGCCGGGGCGGTGGTCTCGGTGTGGCACGGCATCCAGGTTTTGGCCAATCCCGAGCCGGCCAGCGACTTCATCGTGGCCTACGTGGTGTTGGCGCTGGCGTTCGTGCTGGAAGGAATTTCCTTTGCCCAAGCACTGCGTCAAGCCCGGAAAGGAGCCAGACGCTACCGGCGCCACACGTTGGAGTATGTTGTCGTCAGTTCCAATCCCACGTTGCGGGCGGTGTTCGCCGAAGACTTTGCGGCCCTGATCGGCATTGCCATAGCCGCGTCGGGCGTCGCCCTGCATCAAATCACCGGGTCCCCCGTTCCCGATGCCATCGGCTCCATCCTGGTGGGTCTGCTGCTGGGCACCATAGCGGTGGTGCTGATCGACCGTAACCGCAAGTTCCTGGTCGGTGAACCCGCAACCGGCGAGGCGCGCTCCGCCGTCGTCAATTTGCTGTTGCAGAACCCGGACGTGGACCGGGTGACCTACCTGCACATGGAATTCGTCGGGCCCTCCCGGCTGTACGTGGTGGCAGCGGTAGACATGGCCGGCGACCTGCCCGAGCACGATGTGGCGGTGTCGCTGCGCCGGGTGGAACGCACCCTCGAGGAACACGACCTGATCGAAGAAGCCGTCCTGACCCTGGCGACACCGGGCGAACAGCCACTGCTGGGAGATTGAAGCGACCCAATAACCGCTCGTGCCCCGCCCACGACGGATCTATACTGTGGGAACGCCCCGCGACAGGGCCTCAAACCGGGGTCCGCCGGCCGGGGCAACTGGAGAATCCGGTGCGTTGGTCGCTTGAACATACGGTCCCGGCCGTTGTGCCGAGGCCGACTCCCCCGCCGCCGCTCCGCCACCCGCTGAGCCGCTGGCTGGTGAAGGAAAAGGTCCCGCCGGTGGGTCGCGAAAGCGTTCCGGGAACCGCGTCCTACCCCTGGTGGAAGGTCGTATGCCTAACCGGCGTCGACTATTTTTCGACCCTCTCCTACCTTCCCGGCATCGCCCTGATCGCCGTCGGGCCGCTGTCGCCGCTGGCCACGCTGCTGATCGTGGCGCTCACCCTGCTGGGCATGCTCCCGCTCTACCGTCGGGTGGCCGCCGAGAGCCCTTACGGCCAGGGTTCGGTGGCCATGCTTGACCGGCTGTTGCCGTTCTGGAAGGGCAAGGTGATCATCCTCGTCCTGCTCGGCTTCATCGCCACCTCGTGGATCATCACCATCACGCTTTCCGCCGCCGATGCAACCGTTCACGTGCTCGAAAATCCATACGTCCCCGATTTCCTGCAGGGCGGCGCCGTTCCCGTGACCATCATCCTGCTGCTTGTCCTCGGTGGCATCTTCCTGACAGGCTTCAGCGAGGCGGTGGCCCTAGCCGTACCGCTGGTTTCCGTATTCCTGGTCATGAACACCATCGTGATCGCGGCGGGACTGGCGACGATCGCGCAGGAACCTGGCCTGGTCTCCGATTGGACCCACGCGGTGACGTCCGCGGGCGCAGGCCCTGGCAGTCTGGCCCTGACCCTGCTGCTGGCGTTTCCCCTGCTGGTCCTGGGGCTGTCCGGATTCGAGACGGGCGTGAGCATGATGCCGCTGGTCGCCTGCACCGGCGACACCCGGGCCCAGCGCCTGGCCTCGCGCATCCACAACAGCAGGAAGCTGCTCACCTGCGCGGCAGGAGTGATGAGCGGTTTCCTGCTGGGCAGCAGCTTCGTCACCGCGGTCCTGGTCCCGCCGGCTGCCTACGCCCCCGGCGGCCCCGCCGACGGCAGGGCACTGTCTTATCTGGCGCACGGAATGTTCGGCGAGGGGATCGGGACGTTCTACGACGCGGCAACCATCCTGATCCTGTGGTTCGCCGGAGCCTCGGCCATGGCAGGGCTGATCAACATCGTCCCGCGATACCTGCCCCGATTCGGCATGGCGCCCGAATGGACCCGGGCCATCCGGCCGGTAGTCCTGGTCTACACCGGTGTCAGCATCCTGATCACCCTGGGCTTCCGTGCCGACGTCAATGCCCAGGCCGGGGCCTACGCCACCGGAATCCTGGCCATGATGGTCTCGGCGGCCATCGCGGTGACCTTCACCGTGGCCCGCCGGCAAAAGCGGCGCGCCGCCGCCGGCTATGCCGCGCTGAGCCTGGTGCTGCTGTATGCGCTGCTGGCCAACATCGTGGAAAAGCCGGACGGCATCGCCATCTGCGGACTCTTCGTCCTCGGCATGGTCACGGTCTCGCTGGTCTCCCGGGTTACCCGGACGACGGAACTGCGCACCGAACGAATCGAGTTCGACCAGGCCGCCCGGCGCTTCATCAGTGATTCACTGGACTACGACGGCGCGCTGGACATCATTGCCAAACGCCGCCCCGGCAGCCAGGCCGACTACAGCGCCAAAGAGGCTTCCCAGCGGTACATGAATGCCGTCCCGGGAACGGCGGATGTCTTGTTCCTCGAGATTGACATTGTGGACCCGTCTGCCTTCACCAAGGTGCTGCGCGTCCGCGGCGTCGACGTCGATGGGTACCGGGTGCTGCGGGCGGACAGTCCAGCCGTGCCGAACGCGATCGCGTCCATACTCCTAGCGGTCCGGGACGCGACCGGCGTCCGGCCTCATGCCTATTTCGAATGGTCCGAGGGCAACCCGCTCGGCCACCTCTTCCGCTATCTGCTCTTGGGACAGGGGGACACCGCGCCGGTGGTCCGCGAAATCATCCGCCAGAACGAGCCCGATCCCGCCCGTCGCCCCGGTATCCATGTGGGCTGATAGCACCCCGGGGCGCTGGCGGCGCCATTGCGGTCCGAAAGGTCGGCGGTTAGATTACTGGCATGTCTCATGAACCAGGAATGGGGGCGCCTGGAGCTCAGGGAACCGGGGATTTGTCCGGAGAACCGGAACGTCCCGCGCCGCCGCGCCCGCCCCTGTCCGACCACACCCCGGCACCCATCAAAGAGATCCTCACGCTGCCGCCTGCAGTCAAGAGGGTCCGCTTCCTGTGGATCCTGAGTTTCGCGTCCGGGCTGATCGCGGGGATCTTCGCGTTCTTCGCCCGGGATGCCATCTTGGAACACGTGCGCGGCCTCATCGACGGCTTGGAACGGGGCGACGACCAGGAGACGGTGGAGGCCCTCGCGGTAGTGGTTTTTTGGGGAACGTTGGGCATGCTGGCGCTGGTCATCCTGATCGAGGCAGTGCTGCTGCTTGTCCTGCTGCGCCGGCATGGGAAAGTGCGCTTTGTGCTGCTGGCCATGTTGTTTGTCCAAGGAGTGGTGACGCTGGTGGCCGATGCATTCCTGGCGGCCCCCGGCGATCAAGAGCTCGGCATCAGAGTCCTGCTGGTGCTACAGCTGGCCCTAGCCGGCGCGGCGGTAGTCGCCAGCGTCCTGCACGGGGCCAGCCAATGGTTCCGAGCCGAGAACCAGACGCGCGGCCGCCCGGCCACTTGAGGCTGGCTGCATGCCGGCCAGCAGTTCCTCGCAGCTTCGGACCACCGTTTGGCAGGCTTCGGCGACGGCCCGGCCGCGCAGCGGATCAGCGGCTACCGCGTGCCAACGCCGCAGGCACGCCAGGGCGTGTTCGCGCAGCCTCTCGTCGGATGTGTCCCGAGGCAGCCCCAGCCGTTCATGGGCAGCAATCCCGTCGCCGCCGATCACGCGTTCGGCTTCGGCGGCCAACGGCGGTTCCAGCGGCAGCCCCGTGGTGCGCGCCAGGGCCAGCAGCCGCAGTTCGCGGAAGGCGTGGGCGCCGGCAAGCAGCCGTTCCAGGGTCGCCGCGACGGCGTCCGTGCCCGGACGCGGATGGTCCTTCAGCAGCCTCTCGATGCCGATCAGGGCGGTGCGGGCTTTCAGCTGTCCGGCGCGGGCCTGGAACTGCCCGGTGATCACGGCCAGCAGCTCGTTCAGCCCACTTCGGCGGGCCAGCTCGTGGGCCAGCACGGTCGGATCCGAGATGCCGCCGCGGAGCAGCGCGGCTGCCATCCTGACCCCGAAGACCCCGAACCGGTCCAGCAAGTCCGCACGCGCCTCCGGCGTCGCTGTCAGCGGGCCTCCGGGGCGGACGAACCGGTCGGCGGACAGCAGAAGGCGCTCCCGCTCCCGCCTGTCCAGGGCTGCCAGTTCGGTGAGGATGGAGAACTCCGCCTGCCTCAGGCTGCGGGCCGTTTGCGCCAGCAGGCCGGCGATCGGGACCACCCCCAGCGCCAGCGAGCGCAAGGCGCCATCGCGGCGGTAGCGCGCGGCTATCTCCTGGGCGGAGAGCAGGGCATCGATCCGGCCGGCACCCACCTCGTCCGCGCGGGACAGCACCGCCAGCGCGTTCACGGTGCCGCTCTGTCCGGCCGCGGTGTCCCGGAACGACTCCAAAAAGCCCAGGTCCGATGCGTGGAGGTGCCGCAGCAGGTAGATGATGGCGTCAGCTTCCGAGGGCGCGTCGGTGGGCACCAGGAACTCGGTGGAGCGGGCCGACACGTCCTGCGAGAGCGAGGCGATGCCTGGCGTGTCGATCAGCGTGATGCCCCGTAGGGTCCTCGACGGCCAGTCCACTACCAGCCGGGCGACGTCGGCGGCCTCGGTCCCGCCGAGCTCGAAGACCAGCCGGCCGTCCGTTCGCCTGATCGGCACGTTCCGTGGCGGTCCAACCCGCGGGTACAGGGTGATCCGCGGAGTGTCGCTGTGGCGATACCAGGTGACTACCCTGGTGCACTCCCCCGTGTCCGTCGGCGCGATCTCCTCCCCAATGATGGCGTTGAGCAGCGTCGATTTGCCGGCCTTCACCATGCCGGCGATGGCCACCCGCAAGGGCTCGTCGAGCCGGCGCGCGTAGTCCTCCAACACCTGGCGCACGGCCGGATCGTCGCGGTAGGCGTCAATCGCCTCCCGGACCAGTCCGCGGGCCGCTTCCAGATCCGCCCCCGCGGCCGCTCCGTTCATGCCTGTGCCGCCAACTGGGGCGCCGGATCCAGCGCCAAGGCCTGTTTGCGCAGCGATTCCACCAGGGCGAGCGACGCCTTGATCTCGCGGATCCGCAGGTCGCGTTCCTGGTTGAAATGGCTCGCTGCCTTTTGTGCGGCCAGTACCGAATCGGCGAGCGAGCGGTGGTGCTCTTCGGCCAGCGCGGTGAAATGATCGCGAGTGGCCCGCTGGACCATCCGCAGCCGGTCCTTGAGCTGCTTGCCCACCTGGAACACCACCTCGTCAACCTGCTTGCGGACCAATGCCTTGGCTTCCTGCTGGCGCCGCTTCAGCCGGGCTTCCTTGTCTTCCCGGTACGCCTTGCCGCCGAGCAGCAGGCCGGCGCCGACCGAGATCGGGTTGATCAAGGCGAAGCCCATAATTCCGGTCAACAGGCCGAACATCAGCACTCCGCCGTAGGAGCCGCGCATGCCGATCAGGATTTTCTGGACCGGCCCCATCCGGCCGGGATCCAGTTCCGGGATCCCCTCCACCGGATCCAGCACGTTCTCCGTGGAGTCCACTTGCAGCAACGGCAGGGTCACCTCGTCCCGGTTGAAGTGCTCGGCGACGTTTTCCGCCAGCCACAGCGACCGTTCGTTCGTCCACACAAAGGTGTCCGATACGGCCGAAGCGACCCGCTGCTCCAGCCAGTGCACGAACTGGTCCCACTGCGGCCCGGGATCGCCTGCATCGATGGCCTGCTCCGCGTCCCGCATAATGCTGCGCAGCCGGTCGCGCAGGTCATGTTCCATGTCCGAGATGAGATCGCTCATGCCGTCGTTGAGCGTGACCTGCCAGCGGGAAGAACGACGGCGGAGCTCATCTGCGCGTTCCTTGGCCGCTTCCAGTTCGGCGAGCATTTCCGGCGTGCCGTCCGGATTTTCCAGCGCGCTTAGTTCGGACTTCAGCGAGAGCCGCAAATGGTCGGTCGCCGAGACCAAGTCCTGCGCCACCGACCGCCGCTGGAGCCGCTCGCTCTGGGCCAGGATGTTGTTCCGCAGGTAGGCCACCAGTTCCGGAAAGCCTGATTCGGCGTTCAGTTCGCTATCGCGCAGGGCGGCGGCCTGCAGGCGCAGTTCCGAGGAGAGCGGGATCAGCGTCATGTCCGCCCCGATCCGCTGCAGATGGTCCCGATCAAGATCCGCCACCTTCCGCCACTGCGGATACAGGTCGGTCTTGGACAGGACACCGGCCACATTTGGGCAGATCCGCTGGGCCTGCCGGAGAAACCGAAGTTCTGGTTCGGTGAACTCCTGCGAGGCATCGGAGACCAGCAGCATGGCGTCCGCCGTCGGCAGCGCGGTCAGCGTGGTCAGGGAGTGCGCCGAGTCCAGTCCGCCGACGCCCGGGGAGTCCACCAGTGCCAGCCCGCCGTCCAGTACCTTGCGCGGCAGCAAGACCTCTGCGGCTGCCAATCGGCGCTCATTGCCCGGGTTTCCCCGTTCCGAAACGTACTGGGCGAGCTCTTCGAGAGCGATCGGGCGACGTTCCAGTTCGCCTTCCCCGTCCGCGGTTTCGCTGCCGTCCTTCGGCACCAGGATCACGGCCGAGGCTGGATCCCCTTGCTTCACCACGGTAGGCACGGAGGTGGCGACGTCGTCGTCGATAGGACAGACCGGCGCATGGACCAGTGCGTTGATCAGCTGGCTCTTGCCCTGCTTGAATTCGCCGACGACGATCACCCTGGTCGTCGGGTCCTTCAGCCGCTTGCGGGTTTGTTCAAGGCGCCGCTGCAAGTCCGCGCGTTCGCCCTTCTTGGCCAGTTCCAGGCCCTGATCCACCAGCTTGACGAGCTCGGCCACCGTATCCCCTCCTGTTTTCCGGCCCTAGCCGGACCGTGACGCTGTCCAGCAGGAGGTCCCCCGGCCCCCTGCTGGACAGCTGATCTGTCGCGATTCAGTTGTCAGATCGGTTACTCGACCGCAACATCTGCGTCGACGACGTCGTTATCGGTCAGCAGATCGTTGTTGTCGTTGTCCGCGATGATCACCGAGTCGTTGACCGACTCGTCGATCCCGGTGAACTCCAACTCGTTGTCGATCGCGTTGCCGACGTTACCGATGGCGTTGTCGTCGTTGTCGATCGCATTGCCGTCGTTGCCGACCACGTTGCCAATGGCGTCGTTGTCGATCGCATTGCCGTCGTTGCCGATCACGTTGCCGTTGCCGACGTTGTCCAAGGAGTTGTCGTTGCCGACGTTGTCCAAGGCGTTGCCGTTGCCGTCGTTATCGATCGCATTGCCGTCATTGCCGACAACGTTGCCGTTGCCGTCGATCCCGTCATTGTCCTGCGATGCGTCGACGTCGATGTCCCCGGTCGTGACGTCGATCCCATCGTTGTCCTGCGAGGCATCGATGTCACCGACTGTAAGGTCGTTGTCCTCATTGCCAACGTTGTTCAGGTCAATGTCCTTGGAGTTGTCGTTGAAGGAGTCCTCGACCTCGACGTCCAGGTCCACATCGGTGTTGTAGGAGTCCGTGATGGAGTTATCGACGGAGTTATCCTCATTGCCGATCGCGATGCCGCCGCCGACGTCGCCCGTCGTCAGGTTGATCGAGTGGTTGTTCTCGTCGCCGGTGGAATTATCCACATCGCCGCCGGCCGCGTTCGAGTCGTCGCCCGACGCCACCACTGCGTCGTTGTCGAACCACTGATTGACGTCGCCGTTGGCCCAGATGTTCTGGTTCACGGACTGGTCGGTGATGGTGTCCCGATCGTCTACGACGGAGGTGTAAGAGTAGTTGTTGACGATGTGCGTCAACTGCTGCACCGCATGGTCATGGTCGTCATCGCCATGGTCGCCGCGGCCCCCACCGCCGTGGCCATGTTCATCGTCGTCGTCCCGGCCCCGTCCACCACGGTCGTCATCGTCGTCGTCCCGGCCCCGTCCACCGCGGTCGTCATCGTCGTCGTCCCGGCCCCGTCCACCGCGGTCGTCATCGTCGTCGTCCCGGCCCCGTCCGTGCCCATGGTCGTCATCGTCGTCGTCACGTCCGTTGCCCCAGCCGCTGTTGTCGCTGGACCAATCGCCGGAGTTGCCACCGTGGTTGTCACCGGTGTTGTACTCGCGGTCGAAGGACGACCCGGAGCCGACCGGGGCGTAGTCCAGGATGACCGGCATGATCGCGTCAACATCATCCGAGCACACGTTGGACAGGCCGGCGCTGGCCAGGGCTGCGTCCGGGTCTGCGTTGAATTCGTCGGCAGCGCGCGGATCCCGGAGCAGGTTCATGATGAATTCGAGAAGTGAGCTTGCAAGCGTAGGCATTATGTTGATTCCCCAATCTAGGTCCTACTGGATGTGGCCAAAACTATGGATGGTGGCCCGCCGAGCTAGGTTGCTTGGCTTGATTCAAAGCTACGGTCGGAGTGCTGCTGCCGGCATCGGGGCTTCCTCCCCCGCTCCCCGGCCCCCGGAGGGGGATTGCGGCTTCCAGGGGCTAGGTAGGCTGCGGCCAAGCCCCGGTACGGAGCGGAACTACGGGCCTTGGGAGCCGTCTTCACCCAGGGCAAGCCGCAGTTGGGTCAACAGCTCGGAGCGGTTTGATGCCCCCAACCGCCGGCGGATCCGGGCGATGTGATGTTCGGCGGTCCGCGGCGAAATGAAAATCGCGGCGCCGATCTCCCGGTAGGTCTTGCCCTCCAGAACCAACCGGGCCACTTCGCGCTCCCGCTCGCTCAAGGCTGTGCTCTCCGGGGCGGATGCTCTTGGTGTGGTCACGGTCAGCTGCGGCTCGGACTCAGCGGCGGTGGACTGGGCTAAATGGGTAGCCTCGGTTGTGCCTCGCGTCCCCGGGTGCAGGTCCCGGGCGCAGGCCAAGAGGCGGCTCATGTCTTTGCGCTCTTCGGCGTGTGCTGCCGCATGTCCGGCCAGCCGGGCCCCGTCCCAAGTCAGGCCGACGGCTGCGAGCGCGCGGGCGGATTCCTCGACGGCCCGCGGTTCGATCCTGCCCGCGAGAACGGATATCCAGGACCGGCCGGCTGCCGCAAGCACAGCGGCAAGGTGATACTTTCCGGACGCGCGCACCAATGCGGAGGCATGGGGTGCCAGCTCGGTAGGTTTCTCCGCCAGAATCGCGGCCTGGACGGCGTACCAGCGCAGCGGAGTGGACCACAAAGCAGGTTCGTCCAGCTTTTCCAACAGCGCCCATGCGTCGGCCAAATGCGGCCGAAGCCGTTCGGAATCGCGCAAGCGTGCGGCGGCCACCGCCAGTTCACCCAACGGCAACAGGTTATAGAGATCGACGGCGACGTGCAGCAGCCGTCCGCGCGCCCGTTCCCAGGCACGCACCAAGCCAGCCATGTCGTCGGTCCGTCGGGCCAGGCCCACGTGCAAGGCGTCCAGCAACAATTCGTCCCGCGGTGTGGGACAGGTTCCGCCGGAGGTCGCCTCCGCTATTGCAGCCCCGGCGTTGTCCGGATGGTCCTGCAGCATGGCAACCCACGCGCGCAGGAGCAGCAACCGGAGCCGCCCTGCCGGCCCGCCCTGGCCTCCGCGCAGCGCATCGTCGAGCACCGATTCGGCCACCGAAAGCTCCCCGCTGTGCAGTGCCACCAGTGCGGCAAGTGCCGCGGGGCTGTCGGGCAGCGGGATCGAGGTGCCGGAGGCAGTCAGCATGTCGGAAGCACGGACCAGGGCTGGAAGTGCGCGCTCGGTGTGTTCGCCAACGGACTCAGCCACGCCTTGTCCCATGAGTGAAAGGGCCACGTTGGTCAGCGTTGGTGATTCTTCCAGCCGGTCGGCGGCGAGCAGGCTCCGGGCAGCGTCGCGATCACCGGTGCCGATCATCACGACGGCGGCGAGAGCCTTGGAGGCATCCCCGGCCGGCGCGCCAACCCAGCGGTAGACCTGGGCACTCCGCGCCAGCATGCCCCGCTGGGCCCACAACGACGCTGCCACGTCCGCACCCCGGTGCTTGTCCGGTGCCTCGGGCTGCGACAGGAGAGGGTCCACCAGCCGACCGGCGCCGTCAAGGTCTCCGGTGGCCAAGGCCGCCTGGGCACGGCGCGCCGCCGTCGACGCCCCCGGTGCACCGGCAGCGGTCGCTTCCTCGTAGAGCGTTGCGGCCAAGTGCGGCTCCGTTGCCAGAGCACTATCGCCGGCCGATTGGAGGGTGCTGGCCACCCGCGGATCTTGGAGTCCGCTTTGGGCAAGACCACGGGCCACGTCAGTGGGATCCGGGGTCTCGCCGGTAGACAGGAGGTCGGCCAAGGCATGCTGGGCCGTCCGCACGTGATGCATCGGGGTGGTCTGAAGCAGGACGCTGCGCATCAGCGGGGGAAGGGTTCCCTCCGGCAGGATCAAACCCGCCGCCACCGCCTGAGTCATTAGAGGGTCGATGCCGCCCTCCGTCTGCTCAACCTCGGCCGGCAGCGGCCCGGCTGGGTCGAAACCGACAGCCAGCGCCAGCAGCAGTTCGTGAAGGTCCGGTGCCAACCGTTCCAGTTCATGGCCCACCTGATCGACTAGCCCGCCGAACTCCAGCAGATCTTGCGGCAGCGTGCGGCCCCTATCGCCCATCGCTTCCAGAGCATGATGGACCAACCACGGCATACCGGCCGTGAGCTCGAAGATCCGGTCAATGACGGAACCAGGAAGCGGTTCCCCCTGGGTGGCGGAAGTGTGGGCGGCGACCTCGTCCCGGGTCCACGGTCCCAGCAGGATCGGCCGGCGGTGGGTCTCAAGGGTTGTCGTCAGCCGTTTCAACGCTGGCAGCTGGGGCCACATGCGATACGCGACGACGACGTTGACCGGCTGCCCGTCGACCAGCCGCTGGATGCGTTCCAGTTCGGGGTCGTTCCATTGGTGTGCATCGTCGATCAGCACGGTGCTGCCCTCGTCCACTGCCCCCTGCTGCAGGACTTGCCTCCCCGTACTCACGGGGATTCCTGCCTCGCTGTAGACAGCCGCCAGGTTCTCCAGCAGGGTGCTCTTGCCTGAGCCGCCCGGTCCTGACACGCTGGCCAGCAATTGCGACCCAGGATCTGTCGAGGCCTCGGTCAACAATTGCGCGGCCTTCCGGTTGACCAGCCGCATCCTAGCGGCCACGTGGACGGTCCTCGCAGCCGTCATGCCGGCACCGAGGGAGTCGACTCGTCGGCTGGAGCAGACGGTTGTTCGGTCTCGGTCGAAGCCGGTGCTGTCGGGGCGTCGGCTGGCGGAGCATCGACGGCGGCCGTTTCTGACGGCGTCGGCTCCGGCGCGGAGGTTGTCTCCGCCGGCACAGGTTCTGGTTCGGTTGTCGGCTCAGGAGTAACAACCGGGGCCGGCGTGGGATTGGTCGGTGGCGGCGCCGGACTCGGCTGTGGTGGTTGGGTCGGCGCCGGAGTTCCAGGCTGTGCGGGAGCAGAAGTGCCGGTGCCGCTGTTGGTGCCCGAATCGGATGCCGTGCCGGGGCTGCCAGGCGCTGTGCTGCCGGTACCCGTGGTGGGCGTGCCGCCCGGAGCCGTCCCCGGTGTTCCGTTCGGCGACGTCGTTGATGTTCGCGCCGCCTTATCCTCCGGGGCGTTCCCGGAGGTTCCGGACTTGGGCGTGTCCTCGGCGCTCCGGCCGGCCTTGTCGGCATCCGGGTTGTCCCACGAAACAACAGGACTCATACCGGGCGGGGGTGCCTCGTCGGCCAGCACGGAGTTTGCCGGCCCGGCGCCTTGGCTCTGCTGCGGCAAACCTCCGGGTATGTAGCTGTTTCGTTCCGCGGCACTGCCCTGGGCCATGCCCGGCAAGGAGCCGAACAGACCAAAATCTTGGGGACTTTGAGCGGCCGTTGCGGTCAATGCCGTCAGGGTGGCCACCGCCAGTGTCACAGCTGCTGCGCGCATCGCGAAGGCTGGCTTCCGGGAGTCCTCCACGCCGTCGGTCGCCGATGCGGCGTCGGCAGGAAGACCGAAGGACGGCCCCTTCCGTTCGTCCGCCAAATTCGTCCTGGCTGCTGCCGCCTCCGCACTGTGCTCCTGGACCTTAGCGTGCTGGTTAGCCAGAGCCAGACGGTTTCGTGCCACGAAGTAGGCGGCGCCCAGACTGATAGATGCCTTCGGATCCGCGTCTACGGCGATGGGACGCCCTAACTCGGCGGACAGCATTTGAGCGACCAGCGGGATCCGTGACGAGCCACCAGTCAGCAGAACCGCGGTCAGTTCGGCGGCGGTGACGTCCGCCGCCTCCAGTGCCCGGGCCAGGGAACCGATGGTGTCATGCACCAGAGGCCCGACCAGGCCTTCGAATTCTGTCCGCACCAGGCGGATTCCAGTCTGCACGTGCGGCAGCAAAACGGGGATCGTCGCCTCGGAGTCCGCCGAGAGCGCTTCCTTGGCTTCGACGCACTCGCGCCTGATTCGCTCCAGTGCCACCCGTGTCTGCGGGGCGCTCAGATCTGCACCGCTGAGTCCGCCGTCCAGGCTTGCGGCCACGTGGGAAAAGACAAGATCATCCACATCCGCTCCGCCCACCCGCTCCAGCCCTTCGGGCCTGCCCAGCAGTGCGAACGAGGAGGCATCGTCCTTGCGCAAAACGGCAGCATCAAAGGTGCCGCCGCCGAAGTCGTAGACCGCGATCAGACTTCCGGCCGGCACCCTTGTCTGCGAGGCGTAGTGCAAGGCGGCAGCTTCAGGCTCGCTCAGCAGCACCACGTCAGCCAGTCCGACGGCGGCCAAGGCGTCCCGGATCAGCCCCGTCTTGTAGTCACCCCAGCTGGCCGGATGGGAGACCGCCACGCCCTCCGGGGGTTCGCCCTCGCGTTCCTGTGTCCGGTCGACGACCCACCGGACGATGGTGGCAAAAATACTCTCGGCGGTAACGAAAAACTCGCCCACCATGATCGGCACAGAATCGCCGATCCGGCGCTTGAACTCTCGAACCACCCGCTCAGGGGAGCTGGTTCCCCGCCTTTCGGCGGCCTCACCAACCAGGACGGTACCGTCATCGCCTAGATAGATGACTGACGGCACGGCTGCCGCCCGTGACCCCAAGCCAACGGCCTGTGGCTGCTGAGCGTCAAGATCCCCTTCCCCATATCGGACAGTCGCTGCTGCCGTGAAACTTGTGCCGACATCGACACTCAGTACATAGGCCATGAATCCCCCATTGGACGTCCAGCGAGGAACGTCCCCCACCGCTCTTCATACCTGTTTCCAGAGCCCCGCTCTGCTTCCCCCGAGGCCGGTCCGAATCGATAGGCAGTCACTCCGAATGACACCCTCAACTGTCAGCCGCGCGCCCCCAAAAGTGACTTCGGCATCTGCGCGATGCCGCTCCAACACAGATCAGCGTAGGAGGGCTTCAGAGCTAAAACAAGGGAAAATTTCAGGCCGGAGCGCCGGATCCGCTCCTTCCATATTTGGTTAATGGTTCACTCCGAATACGGTGAATGGTTACCGCAGACCCCACTGACTTTGCTGCCATTGCAATGCCCCTTTGCTACATATGCCGCTCTTTGCATCTAGTGGGTTCCAACTGCGCACCGGCCCGCAGGTCAACCGATTACACCTGCTGCATACAACGTAAAACCGACCCGTCATCGACGCTCGGGAGAGAATAAAAATATGTCTGTCACAACCCGGCCCTCGGACACCTTTGCGGTCTTCCTGCGGGGCATCAACGTCGGCGGAATTCGGATTGCCATGAAGGATTTGAGCCAGGCCCTCGCCGGATCCGGCTTCTCGGAAGTGCAGACAGTCCTGGCATCGGGGAACGTAGTACTCCGTGCCGAGACGGATGATCCGGCAGCCGTCAAGGAAAGCGTCCAGGCCACCCTGCGTGCAGCCTTCGGCTACGACGCCTGGGTGATTGTCAAGAGCAGGGAACAGGTAGCTGGCATCATCGATGGCTACCCTTTCACGCCGGCCAACGACGGAGTCCCCCGGCATGCCTACGCGGTGCTGACCACCGGCCAAGACGTAGTGAGACAGCTGCTAGAGGACTGCCCCGGCCTTTCACCCGAAGAGCGTGCGGCTGCTGGCGGTGACGTCTTGTACTGGGAAGTCCCCAAAGGCAGCACGTTGGAGTCCAAACTTTCCAAGCACCTAGCGAAGGCGAAGTACAAGCCGCTGACCACCACCAGGAACCTCAACACCATGCACAAGGTGCTGGCCAAGTTTCCGCCTCTGCGCTAAAGGTCGCCGACGGCACCTCCCACCACGGGCGGAGAGGACCAGAGCGGAAATTCATCCTCACGGAGGATAGCCCGCAGCATGGAGGCGATTCTAGACTCGTAACTGGCAGTCCATGAACCGGCGCAGCCGGCTCTATGGCTATTCAGGGAGGGGGGTCCTTTGCTGTTCGACTCAGTCACGTGGATATCGGCACTCGTCTGTGCCGGCCCGTTTGCCCTTCTCCTGGCCGCCGGAGCGCTTGTCAGCATTTGGCGGAGCAACCGGCAGCGCACCGCCAAGTCGGGCTGGTCCCTGGTGGTGCTGGCACTGCCACTTCTCGGCCCGTTGGTCTGGTTCCTGACCGCATCGCGCTGGGCGGCCGCCGCTGTCCCCCGGCCGGACATCACTCCCGCAAATCATGCCACCGGGCCAGTGGCCCCCTGAGAGTCGTCCAAGATCAGCTCCAGCAAGCGAATCACCGCCGGGTTCGCGGTGGCCTCGCTCCAGGCCACGTGCAGGTCAGCCCGATTGAGGTCGGCGAGCCCGGAATGCCCCCGCAATTCTTCGAAGCTAACGCCGGGTGGTGCGAAGTCCATGGATGAGCCCGGCACCAGTGTCACCCCCAGCCCGGCGGCCACGAAGGCCAACAATGCAGGTGCCTGGCTGGCGAACTGGGTGATGTTCGCTTGTACCCCAGCGCTTTCATAGAGCCGCATCACCAGATCGTGGAAATAACGGGCTTCGGCAGTTGAATACATCATCAGTGGCAGCCCGTCCAACTGCTTGAGGAATACCCCGTTTCCGGTCGCCAGCTCGTGCCCCTCAGGCAGGGCAACTACCAGCCGGTCCTCCATGAACGGCCGCGTGACCACTCCCGGGCGGGCGACGATGGGCCGCAGCAAACCGATATCGATTGACCCCCGGGAGAGCGCTTCCAGCTGGTCGACCGAGACCGCTTCGCGTAGGACCAGGGACACTCCTGCGATCCGTTCACCGGCTTTGCGGAGGATCCCCGGCAAGGCCGCCTGTCCGGCTATCGCCGTGTAGCCGATGACAATGGAACCGGCATCGCCGGTGGCCACCCGACGCACATCCAGCGACGTCTTCGTGCACAGGTCCAAGATCCGGCGCGCACTGGGCAGCAGCACCTTGCCGGCTGCCGTCAGCTCGACCTTCCGGCTGCTCCGTTCAAACAATTGGGCATCGAGTTCGCGTTCCAGCAGCTGGATCTGGCGGCTCAGCGGTGGCTGCGTCATGTTGAGCCGCGCCGCGGCCGCACCAAAGTGCAGTTCCTCCGCCACGGCCACAAATGACTCCAGCTGGATTAGCGAAAACATCAATACACTCCTTGCATGGTTTCGTGCATATCTTAGCTTGGACAGGCATGGATCGCGGCCCTTAGCGTGAAGGGAGTCACTCTCCCAGCCGCCAGAAAGGACTGCGATGTCCACCGTCTTCGAATCCCAGGGCCTCCACGACGACAGCGCCTCACCGATCGGTCAGACCTCCGTCACAGGGGTCACCATCACGCCGGTGGCCTTTGCCGATCCGCCGCTGCTGAATACTGTGGGCGTCCACGAACCATATGCGCTCCGGGCGATCGTGCAACTCCACACGGACGCGGGCATCACCGGGCTGGGCGAGACCTACGGGGATGCAGCCCATCTGGCGCGCCTCCGGATGGCCGCCAACGCCATCACCGGCGCCGACCCGTTTAACATCAACGACCTGCGCGCCCGCGTTGCCCGTGCATTGACCGCCGACAGCACTCGGGGCGGCCATGGGATGAGCGGTATGGTCACCGGCTCCTCGACGGCGGACCGCGTGTTCTCGCCGTTCGATGTGGCGGCCCTCGATATTCAGGGCAAGCTGCTCGGCTTGCCGGTCAGCGCGCTGCTGGGCGGCGCGGTCCGCGACGCTGTACCGTTCAGCGGCTACCTGTTCTACAAGTGGGCGGGCCACCCCGGGCTGGCCGACGACGAGTGGGGCGCGGCGCTGGATCCCGAGGGCATCGTGGCCCAGGCGCGGCGCATGGTTGAGACCTACGGCTTCACGGCCCTCAAGCTCAAGGGCGGCGTTTTCGAGCCCGACGCCGAGGCTGCCGCCATCGAAGCCCTGCGCGCGGAGTTCCCCGACCTCCCGCTGCGGATCGATCCCAATGCCGCGTGGACTGTTGAAACCTCCATCCGTATTGGCCGCCGACTCGAGGGAATCGTTGAGTATCTGGAGGACCCCACACCCGGGATCGAGGGCATGGCCGAAGTCCGCCGCCAGGTGCCGCTGCCCCTGGCCACCAACATGTGCGTGGTCAGCTTCAACGACCTCCCGCCGGCGGTGGCTGCCGGAGCCGTGGACGTGGTGCTCTCCGACCACCACTTCTGGGGCGGGTTGCGCCGGTCGCAGACCCTGGCCGGCATCGCCGAAACGTTCGGTCTGGCCCTGTCCATGCACTCCAACTCCCATCTGGGCATCAGCCTGGCCGCCATGGTCCATCTGGCCTCGGCCACCGCCAACCTGGACTACGCGTGCGATACCCACTGGCCATGGAAGCGCGCGGACGAGGACATTGTGCTTCCCGGTGCCTTGGCATTCAGCAACGGCACGGTGACCGTCCCCACGGCGCCCGGTCTTGGTGTGGAACTGGATCCTGAAGCGCTGGAACGATTGCACCTGCAGTATTTGGCCAGCGGCATCACCGAACGCGACGACACCGGCTATATGCGGCGGATCCTCCCCGGCTACGAGCTCAAGAGTCCGCGGTGGTAACCGCCGAAGCCGCCACGCCAGGCGTCCCGGCGCCCGCGGATCCGGCCGTGCTGGACGTGGTCGTCACCGATCCGATCATTTCCCGCTTCTCCGAACGCCTCCTGGCTGGCGCGCCCCGGCACCGATGGCGCTTCCTGGCCGACGCGCCGCCTGAGGTGAGGTCGCGTGCCCTCGCGGGCGCCGACGTCGTGGTGTGCGCACGGATGGACGCGAAGGAGGCAACCGCCTGCAACGCCCGTCTGGTACAGGTGACCGGCGCCGGCCTGGACCGGGTGGCGGTGGCCGCGCTGCGGCCCGCCGTGGTGGTTGCCAACACCTTTCATCATGAGCGGCCCATTGCCGAGCATGTGCTGATGTCCATTCTGGCCCTAACCCGTCGGCTTCCCGCCGTCAGCGGCGAACTGCGCGCTGGCGTGTGGCGGACCATTGCGACCGACGACGCCGTCCCGCTGCACCGCACGCTGGACAGCATGACGTTGGGGGTGGTGGGCTTTGGCGGCATCGGCCGCGAAACCGCTCGGCTGGCAGCCGCACTCGGCATGGATGTGGTGGCCGTGCGGAACCGGCCGGATGTCCCGCTCTCAAAGGGTGCCCTACCGCGCTGGGTGGGCGGCGTCGGCGACCTTCCCCGGTTGCTGGCAGAGTCCGACGTCGTGGTGGTCACCGTTCCGCTCAACGACGCCACCGTCGGCCTGATCGGTCCCGCCGAGTTCGCCGCCATGCGGCAGGATGCCGTGCTGGTCAATGTGGCGCGCGGGCCGGTGGTGGATCAGGCAGCCCTTTATCGGGCACTGGTGGACCAGCAGATCGGCGGCGCAGCCATCGACGTCTGGTGGGGTGCGCCGGAAGCGGGACGCACGCCGCCGGCCGACTTCCCGTTCAGCGAACTGCCAAATGTGGTGCTGACGCCGCACTACTCCGGTCATGCACGTTCCACGTTCGAACTGCGGGCCGACGATATTGCGGGGAATGTCAACCGCGTCGCCGCGGGAGAGCCGGTGCGGAACCAGGTGCGCTGACCGGAAGCGCTGGCTGAGGCCCGGCTGTCTCCGGCGACCGGCCAACGCCTAGACGGCGAAGACCAACCGGATGATCAGCAGGACGGCCCCGCCGGCCGAGGCGATCAGGGCAACCAAGCGCAGCCGCCGCGCATCCAGGTAACGGTTGAGCCAGCGCGACAACACGAAACCAACCAGCACCACCGGCGCCAGCCAGAGGAAGGCCGAGACGGTCCCGCTGGTGACGGCGCCGGCTGCCGCCAGCAGGCTCACCGAAACGACGGAGCCGACCAGAAAAAACGCGCTCATGGTGCCGCGCAGACGCGCGGGCGGTTGGCCTTGCCAGACAATGGCCATCGGAGCGCCGCCGATCGCCGTCGCGGTTCCCATCACCCCGGAGAGACCGCCGGCAGCCACCAGATTTGTCCGGTTCGGGACCGGCCGCCAGCCTAGGAACGCCGAGCCGACTCCGACCAGGACACAGCCGGCCACCAGCCAGGAGAGCGCCGAGGTAGACATCGCCACGGCCAGCCACGCGCCCAGGACGCTGCCCGGGATCCGTCCGGCCAGCGCCCAGCCGGCACCCTTGAGGTCCAGATGGGCGCGTTCGCGGACGGTCACCAACAGGGTGACCAGGCAGGCCAGCATCACCACCAGCGCCGGCAGAAGTTCCGGCGCCACCAAGGCAATCACCGGGGCGGCCACTAGTCCGGCACCGAACCCGATGGATCCTTGCAGGGCGGTGGCGGCGCAGACCGCCACCGCCAGAATCAGATAATCGGCGGGGTTCACTCCCCAACCGTGGCCGACTGGAGGCCGGCTTCGGCGGCGTCGGTCAGCGGGAAGTGGCATTCGGCGGCGTGGGCCGGTGCTGCTGCCCGGCGTACCTGCGGAACGCCAAGCTGGACCAGGCCGTTTTGTTCAGCTGTCTGCGCGGGCGGTGCCTGCCGCGCACAGATGTCCTGCGCTTTCCAGCAGCGGGTCCGGAAGCGGCAGCCCGACGGCGGGTCCAGTGGAGAAGGCAGTTCGCCGCGCAGCACGATCCGTTCGGCGGGGCGCTCGGCCGGGTCCAGCTTCGGCGACGCGGACATGAGCGCTGCGGTGTAGGGGTGCAGCGGACGTTCGAAGACGTCCTCGGTGGTGCCGGTTTCGATGATCCGGCCCAGGTACATCACGGCCACGCGGTCGGTGACGTGGCGGACCACTGACAGATCGTGCGAGATAAAGATGTAGCTGACGCCCAGTTTCTCCTGCAGTTCGTTGAGCAGATTGAGCACCTGGGCCTGCACGGAGAGGTCCAGGGCGGAGACCGGCTCGTCCAGGATGATCAGTTCCGGGTTCAGCGCCAGGGCCCTGGCGATGCCGATGCGCTGGCGCTGCCCGCCGGAGAATTCCTGCGGCGATTTCTTTGCGTCCGAGGCGCGCAGACCCACCAACTCCAGCAGTTCGTGCAGCCGGGCTTCGCGTTCGCGTCCGCTGCGGAAGAGTCCGCGGTGGGTGGCCCAGGGTTCGGCGATGATTTCGCCGGCAGTCATCCGGGCGTTCAGCGAAGCGAACGGGTCCTGGAACACCATCTGTACGCGGCGGCGCCAGGCCATGAGTTCCTTACCGCGCAGGCTGAAGGGATCCTTGCCTTCGAAGGTCACGGTGCCGGAGTCTGGCTTTTCCAGCAGCATCAGGGTGCGGGCCAGGGTGGATTTTCCGCAGCCGGACTCACCCACCAGGCCCAGGGTTTCCCCACGTCCTACCGAGAGGTTAATGCCGTCAAGGGCGCGCAGCTGGTTGCTGCCGGAGCCGCTGCGGGCCACGTGAAAGGTCTTGGTGACGTCGCGGACCTCGAGGGCCGCGGTCCCGGCCTCCTGCACACGATCGAGCTGTGCGGTCATGACTGGGTCTCCTGGAGGGATGTCTCGGCTTCGAGAAGGTCGGAAAAGTGGCAGGCTGCGTAGCGACCGGGGGCGGTCTCGCGTAGGGCCGGCCGCTCGGCGCGGCAGAGTTCCTGCGCCAGCGGGCAGCGGTCTTGGTAGACGCAGCCGGAGGGGATGTTCTTCAGTTCAGGCGGACTGCCCGGGATCGAGGCCAACGTCGCCCCGCGTTCGGCCTGGGCCGGGACGGACTCCAGCAGGCCTTTGGTATAGGGGTGACGGGGGCTGGCGAATACCTCGGCCACGGGTCCGGATTCGGCCACCGTGCCGGCATACATCACGCAGACCGTGTCGGCTTCTTCTGCGACGACGGCGAGGTCGTGCGTGATCAGCACCACCGCCATGTCTTCCTCCTCGCGCAGCCGGCGCAACAGGTCCATGATCTGGGCCTGCACAGTCACGTCCAGAGCGGTGGTCGGCTCGTCCGCGATCAGCAGGCGCGGGCCCAGGGCCACCGCCATGGCAATCAGGATGCGCTGCCGCATGCCGCCGGAGAACTGGTGCGGGAAGGCATCCACCCGGGACTCCGGATGGGGGATGCCCACCCGGTCCATCAGCGCGACGGCTTCCTTGCGGGCATCGGCGGCGGAGAGGCCCCGGTGGATCCGGAACGCCTCGCCGATCTGCACACCCACCGGGTAGACCGGGTTCAGCGCGGTCAAGGCGTCCTGGAACACGATGCCCAGTTCCGCACCGGCGATCTTGCGCCGCTGCTTGGCGCCCATGCCGGCCAGTTCCTTGCCTTCTAGCTCCATCGAGCCGCCGGCCACGTGCGCCACCGGATCCAGCAGCCCGGCAATGGCCTTGGCCGTCATCGACTTGCCGCAGCCGGATTCGCCCAGCAGCGCCAGGGTCTGGCCGGCCCGCGCCTCGAAACCGGCCTGGCTGACGGCCCGCACCGTGCCCAGCGGAGTGCGGATATCGACGTTGAGTCCGTCGACCCGCAGGACTACCGGATGGGCGTCGTCGGAACGCGTGGCATCAGTGGTTGCCGTCATGGTCACTTGGACTCCTTGGCAGAAATACGGGTAATGAACTTCTTGCGGCCCGGCAGCGTCAGCCGCCAGCGCTGACTCGGATCGGTGGCGATGCGCAGCCAGGCGGCCAGCATGTTCGCGGCGATGGCGGTAATCACGATGGCAACGCCCGGGAAGATGGACAGCCACCAGGCGGTCTGCAGGTACTGCCGTCCCTGGGCCACCAGCAGGCCCCAGCTGATGTCCGGCGGCTGGATGCCGATGCCCAGGAAGGACAGCGACGACTCGGCCAGCATCACGTAGCAGAACTCCAGCGTGGCCAGCGTCAGCAGGGTCGGCGCGACCACCGGAATCACGTGCCGCCGGATGATGGCGTTCGGGGTGGAGCCAAAGGTGCGTGCGGCGTCTACGAACGTGCGGCTTTGCAGCTCGGCGGACTCGGCCCGCGCGGTTCTGAGGTAGATCGGGATGCGGGTCAGCGCCAGGATCAGCACAATGTTGGCGATCGAGGGGCTGAAGACGTACAGCACGACGACGGCCAGCAGCAGCGAGGGGAAGCTCATGATCACATCGGCCACCCGCATGGAAACGTTTTCCCGCCAGCCGCGGTGATAGCCGGCCCACACACCCCAGAGTGAACCGATCAGCAGCGCCGCCGCCACCGCCGGAATGGCTACCAGCAAGGTGGTCCGGGTTGCCACGACCAGGCGGGCCAACACGGAGCGGCCCAGTGAATCGGAGCCCAGGAAATACTCCCAGCCATTGGCCGGGTCGAACGGGGGCTTGTTGGCGAACATCAGGTTCTGTTTCGTGGCCAGCTCGCCCATCAGCAGCGGGCCGAACACCGCCGTGGCGAGCACGATCAGCAGGATCGCAGCTCCCGTGCTGGCGAACTTGTCGCGGAGCAGCATGCGCAGCATGCTGGGGTTGTTGGATTTGGCGGACGCCTTACCCTTGGACTGCCGCCGGTCTCCGGCGCCGGGCACGGCTTCTGTGCGCGTGGTTTCGCTCATGGTGTCCTCCTAGACCTGGACCGGAGCGGCAGGGGTGGATTCAGCAGGTTCGGCTTCCGCGGGGGCGGCGGGCCTGGCCGGGGCCTTCTTCCGCCGCCGCGCACCGACGCTGGCCGGGCGGACCCGCGGGTCCAGCAGGGCATAGGCCAGGTCAATCAGGATGTTCAGTACGAAGATCGCGATGGCGGTCAGCAGGACGGCTGCCTGCAGGACGGCGAAGTCCCGCTGCAGGATCGAATCGATCATCAGCTTGCCGATGCCGGGCCAGCCAAAGATTGTCTCCACCACCACGGCACCGTTGATCAGGCCGACGGTCAGGTCACCGGCCACCGTCAGGGCCGGTGCCGCCGCGTTGCGGAGCGCGTGCCGAGTGACCACGCGTGTCTGCGAGGCCCCTTTGCTGCGGGCCAACTTGATATACGGCTCAGACAAAGCCGAGACCATCGCGCCGCGCACCACCTGGACCAGCGCACCGAACGGTCGCATCACCAGCGTGGCGATCGGCAGCACCCAAGCCTCCGCACCGGCGACGCCGGAGGTCGGGACCCAGCCCAGGGTGATCGCGAAGACCCAGATGCCCACAATGGCAAGCCAGAAATCGGGAATGGAAGCAGCCGCCATGGAGACGAAGCTGGCAATCCGGTCGGCGATGCCGTTGGGCTTCAGCGCGGCCCAGCTGCCCACCAGCACTGCCAGGACGATGGCGATCACCATGGTGGTGGCCGCCAGTTGAAGGGTGGCCGGGAAAGCCCGCAGCGCCATGGCTGCCGCGGACTCCCCCGTCCTGAGGGAAGTGCCGAAGTCCAGTTGCAGGACGCCGCCGAAGTAGTCCGCCATCTGCGCCAGCAACGGCTGGTCCAGTCCGTTCCGGGCGGCAAAATCCGCGCGCATCTGCTCGGTGGCATTCAGCGGCAGGTACAGACTGGCCGGATTGCCGGTCAGCCTCGCCAGGGCGAAGACTCCGATGACCACGACCACCAGCGGCAAGGCACTGGAAATGATCCGTTTCCGTAGATAGGTCAGCACAGCTTCCCTCTCCTTCTCAAACTCCGGTAGCCGCGAGGACTACTGGGCGGGGGTGATCTCGGCCAAGCGCAGCTCGTCACCGCTGGACGAGTTCGGCTCATAATTCACCGTCGCGGCCTTGCCGATCATGCCGGTCTGGTGCGCGATGTGGGCGAACTGCACTACGTCCTCGTTCTGGGCCGTGAAGACCTTTTCAAACGCAGCCTGCCGGTCGGGGCCAGTTGCCGCGTCTGCCTCTTTAATCAGCTTGTCCAGCTCGGGAGTGCCAAAGGCGCTCTGCGCGCCGTCGGTCAACATGTACTGGTCCACCGTGAAGGCGGCGTCGCCGGCCTGGTTGCCGTGCTGGGTCATGTGCAAGATCGCGCCGTCGTCCTCGACGAAGGGGCGTACCTGATACTGCAGGTGCTGGCTGGTTTCCATCATTTTCAGCTTGACGTTCAGGCCGGCTTGGGTGAGCTGTTCCTGAATCACCTGGCCCAGTTCCTCGATCTTCGGGAACTGGGCAGTACGGACAATCAGGCTGATCTGGGCGCTGGTATCGACTCCGTCGGCCTTGGCCTCGGCAACCAAAGACTTGGCCTTCTCCGGATCGTACGACCAGCCCTTGAGGGCTGCGTTGTGGCCAACGACTCCTTCCGGCACCAACTGTGCTGCCACCTGGTCGCGGCCGCCGTACAGGCTGGAAACGATGCCTTCCTTATCGATGGCGTAGTTGACCGCCTCGCGCACCCGGATGTCGGTGAACGGAGCCTTGTCGTTGTGCATGCGCAGCGCCACGGTCTCGTTGTTCGGGTACGGCACGCCCAGATCGCCGATGTTGTCCTCGGGGCTCAGGCCCATCGCAATGTCGGCCTCGCCGGAGGTGACCATGGCGGCGCGGACGCTGCCTTCGGAACGCCACTGGTACTCGGCAGCCGCGTAGGCCGGCTTCTCGCCCCAGTAACCGTCATAGGCGGAGACGGTGATCTTCTGGCCGGCCTGCCACTCGTCCAGCTGGTAGGGGCCGGTGCCGATCGGTTCGCGGACCTTCTCGGCGTCCGAGGTCTCGCTCGGGACAACTTCCAGGAAGGACAGACGCAGCGGCAGGATCGGGTCAGCAGCAGCAGCGGTCACCTTCAGCGTGGTTTCATCGACCACCTCGACGCCGAGGTCCTCGTCGCCGAAGACGTAGCCCTCAACGTTGCAGCCCAGCTTGGAGTTGACCGCGCGCTCGATGGTGTGGGCGGCGTCCTCTGCGGTGAAGTCACTGCCGTCGTGGAAGGTCACGCCCTCGCGGAGCTTGAACGTCCACACGGTGTCGTCTTCCGAGCTCCACTCGGTGGCGAGCTTGGGCTCGAGTTCACCCGTGGACGGGTTGCGCTCGACGAGAGGTTCGGTGATGGTGGAGCGGTCGACGACGCCGGTGCTCGTCAGGTTCGATTCACAGGGTTCCAGCGTGGGCGGTTCCTGCTGGAGCACGACGCGGAGGGTTTCCGAAGCCGCGCCGGTGGCTCCGCCGGCTGCGTTCTCCGAGTTGGCCACCGAGCAGCCGCTGAGCACCATGGTGCCGCCGACCGCTGCAGTTGCCACGGCCAGACTCAGGCGACGGCGCTTGGTCGTACCAGTCGTTCCAGACGATCTGGTAGGGGATTCAAACGTCATTGTTTCCTCCGAAGGAGCGAAAGATTGGTGCCGGGCTCGTCTACATATGAAGCCGGCGGTTGGATGGGTATGCAACAGCTTTGTGAGCGCGATCACCGTACGTCAAGGGCAGACTTTTGCGTCGCACCCGTAACTGCTGCGGAAGGTGGCCCGCGGAGCGCCGAAATCCGCGGCGCTCCGCGGCGAATTTGAATCCATGCCACAGGGGTATTGATCAATGCAATCTGTGTGTTGGACGTGAATCACTGGGTTTCTTACTGTTCTTGACATGAGTACCCAAACAGCGGCGCAGGCCGAGAACCATACCGTTATCGGCGGCGAGCAGATCCTCCAGGTCGGACCGGTGAATCCCACCGTGGCCGCTGCGCTGGCCGACGAGTTCGGAGCCGTGCGGCTTCCGGATGGCCCCGAGCGCACAGCATTCCTGCAGCGGCACGCCGCCGGAATCCGGGTAGCGGTCTGCTCCGGCCGGATCGGCGTGGACACTGAACTGATGCGCCAGCTGCCGAATCTCGAGGCGATCGTCAACTTCGGTGTGGGTTACGATGCGACCGACGTCGCGCAGGCGAACGACCGCAACATCCCGGTCAGCAACACCCCTGATGTGCTCACCGACTGTGTGGCCGACACCGCCCTGGCCCTCTATCTGGATGTACTGCGCCGGACCACCGCAGCCGACAGATTCGTCCGCCGCGGCGAGTGGGAGTCCACCCCGTCCTACCCGCTGACCACCCGCGCTTCCGGCAAAAAGGTCGGCGTCGTCGGCCTCGGCCGGATCGGCAAGGCCATCGCCAAGCGGCTGGAGGCCTTCGGTTGCGAAATCCATTACCACAACCGCCGCCCTGTCGAAGGCTCCGGCTACACCTACCAGGCCTCGCCGGCCGAGCTGGCCGAGGCCGTGGACGTGTTGGTTATCGCCGCAGCCGGAGGCCCGGAGACGGCCAACCTGGTGGACACCGATGTGCTGGCCAAGCTCGGCCCGGAGGGCTACCTGGTCAACATCGCCCGCGGCTCGGTGGTGGACGAAGCAGCCCTGGTCTCCGCCTTGACGGAGGGCCGCTTGGCCGGTGCCGGGCTGGATGTCTTTGCCTCCGAGCCTCATGTCCCCGCCGAGCTGATGGAACTGGAGAACGTTGTCCTGCTCCCCCACGTCGGCAGCGGAACCCACGAGACCCGCGCCGACATGGCGGCCCTGACACTGGAGAATCTACGCAGCTACCTGCGCGATGCTTCGCTGGTCACCCCGGTGAGTTGAGCCCGGCAGCGCCCGGACCGCCGTTCGGGCTCCGGGCGCTGCCGTCACCGGCTGCCGCCGCCGCCTAGGATGGGCTCAGACAGTGGGAAAGGGGCGCCATGGCGGATCCGGCCGACCATCCATCCGGAGTGCGGGAAGTAAAATCCGCGGCCCGCACCATCGACATCCTCGAAGTGCTCGCGGCCCGCGGCAATGCACCCGTCACCATCCGGGAGCTCTGCTCTGTCTTGGCTGCCCCGCGGAGCAGCATCTACGCACTGCTCCGGACCCTGATCGACGCCGGATGGGTCCGCACTGACCCTTCCCGGACCACCTACAGCATCGGCATCCGCGCGCTACTGGCCGGGACTACTTACCTGGATGCGGACCCCCTGCTGAAAGTCATCCGGCCCCAACTCGGTCTGCTCGGCAAAAAGGTGGGCGGAACCGTGAACTTCGGCCGACTGGACGGCGGCCACATCGTCTACCTGGCCACCTGGGAGGCACCCGGCCAAGAACGCACCGCCGCACGCGTGGGCCGCAGACTGCCCGCCCATGCCACCGCCCTGGGCCAGGCGGCACTCGCGTCGCTGGACCCCGCTGCGCTGCGGTCGCAACTGCCGGCCGAACTCACCTCGCTGACCGGCAAGACCATCACCTCGCAGGCCGCCCTGGTCCGCGAACTGGCCGCCGTACGCCGCCGCGGCTACGCCGTCGAACGCGAACAGAACACCGTGGGCATCGCCTGCGTGGCCGTCTCCGTCGACTGCGGGCCGGAGGGCGTCGACGCGCTCTCGGTATCGCTTCCGCTGTCCAAGCTGCGGTCGGCGCGGGAACGCGACATCGCTGCAGCGCTCCGCGAGACGGCCGCGGTTACCGAGGAGATCGTCGGCGGACTCGCCGGCTTGCTGGGCTGAAGGAAGGGCACGCTCCCCGGAAACCATGGGACTTGTAGAACAAGTTAGCAACTTGTAGGATGAGTTTATTCTGCACCTCCCCGCGTAAGGACCGTCATGCCCTACACACCCGATGCCATCCGGCACGTCAAGCTTTCTACGGCCACGCTGCCGCTGGCCACGCCGATTTCCGACGCCAAGGTCTTCACCGGGCGCCAGAAGCCGATGACCGAAGTTGTCTTCCTGTTTGCCGAAATCACCACCGAACAGGGCCACCAGGGACTGGGCTTTAGCTACTCAAAGCGCGCCGGCGGGCCGGCCCAGTACGCCCACGCCAAGGAAGTTGCCGACACCATGATCGGTGAGGACCCCAACGACATCGCCAAGCTGTACAACAAGCTGCTGTGGGCCGGCGCCTCGGTGGGCCGCTCCGGCGTGGCCACCCAGGCCTTGGCCGCCCTGGACGTTGCACTGTACGACCTCAAGGCCAAGCGGGCCGGACTGCCGCTGGCCAAGTTCCTGGGCGCCCACCGCGACTCGGTCCGCACCTATAACACCTCCGGCGGCTTCCTGAATGCATCCATCGACGAGGTCAAGGACCGCGCCAGCCGCTCCATCGAGGAGGGCATTGGCGGCATCAAGATCAAGGTCGGCCTGCCCGACTCTGCCGAGGACCTGCGCCGTGTTGCGGCCGTCCGCGAGCACATCGGCGGCGATGTGCCGCTGATGGTGGACGCCAACCAGCAATGGGACCGCGCCACGGCGCTGCGGATGGGACGCCGGCTGGAGCAGTTCGACCTGGTCTGGATCGAAGAGCCGCTGGACGCCTACGACGCCGAGGGCCACGCCGCCCTTGCCGCCGCGCTGGACACGCCGATCGCGACCGGCGAAATGCTGGCCTCGGTGGCCGAGCACGAACGGCTGATTGCCGCCCGCGCCTGCGACATCATCCAGCCCGATGCGCCGCGCGTCGGCGGCATCACCCAATTCCTCCGGCTGGCCACGCTGGCCGATCAGGCCGGGCTGGATCTGGCCCCGCACTTCGCCATGGAAATCCACCTGCACCTGGCCGCCGCCTACCCGCGCGAGCCGTGGGTAGAGCATTTCGACTGGCTCGATCCGCTGTTCAACGAGCGTCTCGAGACCCGCGACGGCCGTATGATCGTCCCGGACCGCCCGGGCCTCGGCTTCAGCTTCAGCGACCAGGCCCGTGCCTGGACCACGGACAGCGTGGAGTTCGGCCGCGCCTGAGCCGCACTTGGTCCACAGGACGACGGCGGTGCCCCGCACCGCCGTCGTTCCCCTATCTCTCACGAAGGAAGCCACCGGAGCGATGAAACCCAACCTGACGGCCGCCCTGGTCGATGAGCTGCGCCGGCGCATTGTCGACGGCGAGATCGCCCCGGGCGACAAGCTGCCTAGCGAGAACACGCTGATCGCCGAACACGGCGTGAGCCGCACGGTGGTGCGCGAAGCCATGACCCGACTGCAGGCCGAGGGGCTGGTGCATACCCGGCGCGGCAGCGGCAGCTATGCCCTGACCCCGCCGGTTGAACCGGACGGACCGCGGACCGCCCGGCCGGTGCGCACACTGCAGGACCGGCGGGCTCTGGTGGAATTCCGCACCGGCGTGGAGAGCGAAGCCGCGGCACTGGCCGCCGTCCGGCGGACCGAGCAGCAGGTGTCGTCCCTGAGGGCCGCGAACGAGGACTTTTCCCGCTCCGGCGCCAACCCGGCCGCGGCACTGGCCCACGACTTCGAGTTCCACCGCACCGTTGCCGAGGCCAGCGGCAACCCCTTCCTGCAGGATGCGATAGCTGCCCTCGGCCCAGCCATGATCGCCATGCCCCGCTACCGGCTGGAGGCCAGTGCTGCCGAGGGGGAAAGCACCCGCCTGGCCGAGGTGGCCGCCGAGCACGCAGCAGTGCTGGCCGCGGTCGAGTCCGGCGATGCCATGGCCGCAGCCGCCGCCATGCGCACGCATCTGGTCAACTCGCGGCACCGGCTGGAGCGTGAATCCGGCCACTGACCCGCCCGGTCCGTGGTGGACAGCAGAGCGGCAGCAGACAAAGGGTCTGCTGCCGCTTCGATGTTGTCGCGTGGAGTGGCTGAGCTAATCAGCTGCCTTGACGGCCAGCACCGGCCGGTCGGCCTGCAGCAGGATGCGCTGGGCATGCGACCCCATGATGAACTTGCCCACCTGGCTGCGCTGCCGGAGGCCGATCACGATCAGTGAGACCTCGCGTTCCCGGGCCAACTCAAGGATCTCCTCGGCCAAATCATCGCGGTGCGTCGGGCGCAAGACCTCGGCTATCACCCCCGCTGCATCGGCCGCTGTCTTCAGCCGCAGGATGTCGCTCTCGGAGGCGACTGTCTTGTCAACCAAAGCGCCTTCGCGGGTGGAGTTGACGATCAGCAACTCTTCATTGCGGAGCTTTGCTTCCGCGATCCCGGCGGCCACGGCCGCCTCGCCCACTGGGGTGGGTACATAACCGACCAGGATGCTCATGCGTTCTCCTTAGATTTGGTGAGGGAGGCGGTCTGGGTAGTCTTTCTGCGGTCCATTGCGGTCTTGACCATCGGCCACACCGCGACCAGCACGAAGACCACCAGCAGCGTGGCGGAGATCGGGCGGCCCATGAATCCGGCGACGTCTCCGTCGAGCACCAGCAGCGAGCGCCGCAGGCTGGACTCCAGCAGCGCGCCCAGCACGAAGGCCAGCACCAGCGGTCCAGGCTCGAAGCCGAATTTCTTCATCAGGTAGCCGACGGCGCCGAACAGGACCACCAGCAGCACATCGAACATCGAGTTGCGGATGGTGTACGCGCCCAGCAAGGTAATCAGGGCGGTAATCGGCGCCAGGATGGCCGCGCGCACCCGGAGGATGCGGACGAACAGGCCGACCAGCGGGATGGACATGATCAGCAGCAGGATGTTGCCGATGTACATCGAGTTGACCACGCCCCAGAACAGGTCCGGGTTGTCGACCATTAACTGCGGGCCCGGGGTCACACCCTGAATGAGCAGTGCGCCAAAGATGATGGCCATGGTGGCGTTGGCTGGTATGCCCAAGGTCAGCAGGGGGATGAAGGAACTGGTGGCCGCGGCGTTGTTGGCGGTCTCGGGGCCGGCAACGCCTTCGACCGCGCCCTTGCCGAAGCGCTCCGGGTTCTTGGCGCGCTTCTTCTCCACCGCGTAGGCAGCCAGCGAGGAGATGGTGGCGCCGCCGCCGGGCAGAATGCCCAGGAAGAAGCCAAGCACCGAGCCGCGCCCGATCGCCCCGGCCGACTGCTTGAGGTCCTTCTTGGACGGCCACACGTTGGCCACGGTTGCCGGCGCCTGGGCCGCACGGTGGCGTTCTTCCAGGTTGTAGAGAATCTCGCCGACGCCGAACAGGCCCATCGCCACCGGGACGAAGTCAATGCCGTCCGCAAGGCTCAGGTTGCCGAAGGTGAAGCGTTCGGCGCCCGTGAAGATGTCTCGTCCCACGGTGGCGAGCAGCAGGCCGAAGGCGGCCGCAATCAGGGCCTTGATCTTGGCGCCGTTGCTGATGGTGGCCACCAGCAGGATGCCGACCAGCGCCAGCGCGGCGTACTCCGGGGGGCCGAAGTCCAGCGCGAAGCTGGCCACCAGTGGAGCCAGGAAGGTGAGTCCGATGATGGCCACGGTGCCGCCGATGAACGAGCCAATGGCAGCAATGCCCAAGGCCGTTCCGGCTTTGCCCTTGCGGGCGAGCTGGTAGCCGTCGAAGACGGTGACCACGGAACTGGCTTCGCCGGGCAGGCGCAGCAGCACCGAGGTGATGGTGCCGCCGTATTGCGCGCCGTAGAAAATGCCGGCCAACATGATGATGGCCGTGACTGGCTCGATTCCGTAAGTCAGCGGCAGCAGGATGGCGATGGTCGCGGCCGGACCGAGGCCCGGCAGCACGCCAATGAGCATGCCGATGACGACGCCCAGCAGGCAGTACAGCAGGTTGGAGGGCATAAGGACGACGCCGAAGCCGTCGATGACCGGTTGCAGGAAATCCATGCTAAGACCTTTGGATCAGTGGGCAAGGGTGGAGCGCGAGGGTCCCCTGGCGGCGGCATAGCCGACAGCGGGGAGCGCACCGCCCGCTAGAACAGGTGGGGAATCGAGGTTCCCAAGGCCAGGATGAAGATGCCGTAGAAGGCTGCGACAACCAGCAGGGAGTAGATGATGGCTCCGCGCCAGGTTTCCCCACCGAGGAACTTCATCCAGATCAAGCAGAGGAGCAGTGCCGGGACCTCGAAACCGATCATCGGCATGAGCCGCACCATCACCAGCAGGGTCACGAACCCGATGGCCGCCAGCCAGGACAGCTTGGAGAATTTCTCGCCGTCGCGGCCCCCGCGTCGCCCAATAATCAGCTGGGCGAGCGCGAGGACGGCGATGATCAGGCTGACCACGAACGGCCACATTCCGGGCTTGGGCTGGGAGGGAGTTCCCAGCCCCAGGCCGACGGACATGACGAGCCCTGCCACACCCAGCGCGAGCACCACAAGGGATGATGCGAGGTTGGCAACGGGTCCTGCCGGCGGCGGGGCTTCGGCCTCCCATTGGGCTGCCAGTTCCTCCGGTGTCAGGTCGTCGTCGACGACGGAGACCGCCTCGCTGCCTTCTGCTGGCGTCTCGCGGTGGGGCGTCATGGTTTACTCGATTCGCTGTGAAGGCCGGTCGGCCTTACGTGGGTGGTGCTACTCGCCGGCCAGCGAGATGTCGTACTTCTCGGTGAGCTCCTTGTACTTGGCAGCCAAGTCGTTCCACTGCTGGACGACTTCCTCGCCGGAGATCTCCTTCGGGGTCAGCATGTTCTTCTCGTTGAACGCCTTGTAGCTGTCGGTGGCCTGGGCGGCCTCGACGGATGCGACAAGCTTCGCCTTCACGTCCTCCGGCAGACCCTTCGGGGCGGCCAGGGCGCGGTACTGGGATACCGGAACCTCGTAGCCTTCTTCGATGGCGGTGGGGACGTCCGGCAGGAAGGTGTTGCGCTCGTCGGAGAAGACGACGATCGGCTTGACGGTGCCGGCGTCGATCTGCGGCTTGGCCTCACCGAGCTGGATGGTGGCCAGCTGGACCTGGTTGCCCATAACAGCGGTCAGCGCGGGCGAACCCGAATCGAAGGGGACCGCGGTGCCCGTGATATCGGCCTGGGCGAACAGGATGGCCTGGGACAGCTGCGAGCCGGTGCCCACGCCAGTGGTGCCGAAGGTTAGCTTCTTGGAGCTCTTCTTGATGTCGTCCAGGTTTTCAAAGCCGGAGTCGGCGCTAGCCACCAGCACGTAGTCGTCCTGGGACAGGCCCTTGATCACGTCCACTTCGTCCAGGGTGACGGCTTCGCCTTCGGACACTGCCAGCGGAGTAATGGTGATCAGCGAGGCATTCAGCAGAACGAGGTTCTGTCCGTCGGGCTCCATGGCTGCGACTTCCTGGGTCGCGAGGGCTCCGTTAGCGCCGGGCTTGTTGACCACCGGCACCGCGACGCCGAGCTCGTCCGCCATGCCTTCTGCCGCGGTGCGCGCGATCAGGTCCGTGGAGCCGCCGGGAGCCTGGCCGACGGTCAGGGTGATCGGGCCGTCGGGGAAGGTCCCCCCTTCGGAGGCGGTGCTGCCGCCGACGTTGCCGCCGCAGGCAGTCAGCGCCAGCGCTGCAGAGGCGGCGGTCAGACCTAGAACGGTCCGGCGGATGGAGAGTGCTTTCACTTCGGGCTCCTTGCTCGATGAACAGCGTTGTTCGAACGGATCGTGGCCGTGACGCGGTTCATATGAAGCAGGTCACTGTGGCTCGGACATCGAGCTTAGAAAGAGACTATGATGCATGTCCAAGCCCATTAGTGCATTGAATGATACTTGAAAGGCATCATGTTTACCCTCGACCAAGCCCGCGGCTTCATCGCCGTCGCCGAAGAACTGCATTTCGGCCGAGCCGCCGAGCGGCTGAGCATGACCCAGCCTCCGCTCAGCCGGCAGATCCAGAAACTGGAGCGCAGCATCGGCGTCGAACTGCTGGAGCGGGATAACCGCAAGGTGGCGCTGACCGCTGCCGGGCACGCCTTTCTTGCCGAGGCGCGGAAACTGGTCGTTTCAGCGGACCGGGCGCCGCGCAGCGCACGCCGCATAGCTGCCGGACGAGCCGGGGAAATCCGGATCGGCTTCACTGCCGCCTCCGCGTTCAGCCTGCTGGGGCCCTTGCTTGCCGAAATAGCCGAGGAACTGCCTGACGTGGACGTGGACCTCCAGGAGATGGTGACCGGCGAGCAGGTTCAAGCCCTCGTGGACGGCGACCTTGATCTCGGTCTCGCCCGACCGCCGTTTGACACCGATCTCTTCGAATCGCACCTGCTGTTCTCGGAAAACCTGATGCTGGCTGTTCCCCGCGGGCACTCGCTGGACCAACTGGCGCGACCACTGGCCCTGGCCGACCTAAAAGACGTGCCGCTGATCATGCATTCACCGATCAAGGCCCGCTATTTTTATGATCTGGTGGTGCGCCAGATTCCAATCGAACACGGCAACGTGGTGCATTCGGTGAGCCAGATCCTGACCATGGTGGCGCTGGTGGCGGCCGGCCGCGGCGTCGCCTTCGTACCGGAATCGGCCCAACTGCTGGGAGTCGACGGTGTCAGCTACCTGCATCTGCCGGGACTGGCACCGGACTCGGTAGAACTGCACGCCATCTGGAACCGGACAGCGCACAACCCCGCGCTGCGCCGGATGCTTGACAGTGTCTGGACCAAAGCGGCGTAGCCGCAGGGCCCAGCACGCCGCCAGCGCGGGCAATACTCTTAGTGCATCAATCCATACAAAAGAGGGCTTGGACAGGCATCATCCCGCCTTCCTAGGCTGGAACCAACGCATTCAACCCCGCCGCTACCGGCACCATTGCAAAGGAAGATGCACGTGGCCCAGTACACGCCCCAAGAACTCGCAGACAAGCTCAAGGACGGGCTGCTGTCCTTCCCGGTCACGGCCTTCGACGCGGAATTGAACGTTGATGAAGCTGCCTACCGCAAGCACTTGGACTGGCAGTCCAGCTTCGACGTTGCCGGCCTGTTTGCCGCCGGCGGCACGGGAGAAGGCTTCAGCCTGACGCCGGCAGAGTCGGCCCGTGTGGTCCGCATGGCGGTTGAGGAAGCCGGTAGCCGGGTTCCCGTCCTCGCTTCCGCTGGTGGTTCCACCGCCCAGGCGATCCAGAACGCCAAGGACGCCGAGGCCACTGGCGCCGAAGGGCTGCTGCTGCTGCCGCCGTACCTGACCGAATGCGACCAGGCCGGCCTGCTGGCCCACGTGTCCGCCGTCTGCGCCGCCACCAACGTCGGCGTCATCGTTTACAACCGCGCCAACGCGATCTACGACGCGGACACCGTGGCCGCGCTGGCCGACCGGCACGCGAACTTCATCGGTTTCAAGGACGCCCTGGGCGACATCGAACACCTCACCAAGGTCTACGCCAAGAACGGCGACCGGCTGTTCTACCTGGGCGGCCTGCCGACGGCGGAGACATTTGCACTGCCGCTGCTGCAGTTGGGCATGAGCACCTACTCCTCCGCCATGTACAACTTCGTGCCGGAGTTCGCGCTGGACTTCTACCGCGACGTGCGAAACCAGGACCGCGATGCCGTGACGGAGAAGCTCAACCGCTTCGTGCTCCCGTACCTGGACATCCGCGACCGGGTCAAGGGCTACGGTGTCTCCATCGTCAAGGGCGGTTTGAAGGCCATCGGCCGCGACGGTGGCTTGGTCCGTCCGCCGCTGCAGGATCTGACCGAGAAGGACATTGCCGACCTGTCGGCCCTGATTGACGCCGCCGGCATCCGCCCGGCGGACACCGTCCTGCAGAACGCCTAGGTTCCATGCCCCGAAGCGGGGGGCCGAGGCGGGGGGGCGCTTTTCTGCCCCCCCCCCCAACCAACCACCCACCACAAAAAAAAAAGAAAAAAAGAGAACCCCACGCCCCCCCCCCCAAAAAACCCTACCAGC
>NZ_JBSGTH010000001.1:492935-597243 GCF_053607305.1 Arthrobacter sp. NPDC055138 | reverse complement strand
GAAGGACCGAAACAAGAAGGACGTTTCCGACTTGTTGGCTTGGGTGGCCGCCACGGGACCCCTCCCGGGGAACACCGTCCGACAGAACCCCGGGGTTCCGTCCCCGGAAGCGGCCGCCCGATACGGGCGCCCGCTTTCCGGCCCTCAGCCACAGCCGACCACCCGCAGCAAAGAAGCAGTAAAGAAGGAGCATCCGATGCCCACCACGCAGACAACTCTGACAGGCCATTCGATCATTGCCGGCGAATCCGTCACCGGCACCGGCGGTACCGTCAACGGCTTCGACCCTGCCAGCAACGAAGTCCTCGAACCCGCCTACAGCCTCATTGACGCAGCCCAGCTCGCCACCGCCACTGCTGCAGCCGAGGAAGCGTTCGCCTCCTTCAGCTCGCTGGATCCGGAAACTCACGCCGTCTTCCTGGAAAAAATCGCCGACAACATCGAAGCCGTCGGCGCCGAGCTGGTCGAGCGTGCGATGGCCGAAACCGGACTCCCCGCTGCCCGGCTGAACGGCGAACGCGGCCGCACCACCGGCCAGCTGCGTCTCTTTGCGTCGGTGGTGCGCCAGGGCGACCACCGCGGTGTCCGCATTGATCCCGCTCAGCCGGACCGCCAGCCGATGCCGCGCGCCGACATCCGGCAGCGCAAGGTTCCGCTGGGTCCGGTTGCCGTCTTCGGGGCGAGCAACTTCCCGCTGGCCTTCTCCACTGCCGGCGGTGACACCGCCTCGGCGCTGGCCGCCGGCTGCCCGGTGGTCTTCAAGGCCCACAACGCCCACCCTGGCACCAGCGAAATCGTCGGCCATGCCATTGCCGACGCCGTGCGCGACTCCGGCCTGCATCCCGGTGTGTTCTCGCTGATCTACGGTCCCGGTGCCAGCATCGGCCAGTCCCTGGTCTCCGACCCGGCGATCAAGGCCGTCGGCTTCACCGGCTCCCGCTCCGGCGGCACCGCTCTGGTGGCCACCGCCGCCGCACGGCCGGAACCCATCCCGGTCTACGCCGAGATGAGCTCGATCAACCCGGTCTTCTTCTTCGACGGCGCACTCAAGGGCGACCTGGACGCGCTGGCTGCGGCCTACGTCGGCTCGGTCACCGGCTCCAGCGGCCAGCTCTGCACGGCGCCGGGCCTGGTCTTCGTTCCGGCCGGCGAAACCGGAGATGCTTTCGCGGCCGCGGTGCACCGCGCGATGGCCCCGTCCGCAGGACAAACCATGCTGACCCGCGGCATCGCCGAGTCCTGGACCGCCGGCGTCGATTCCCTCGGCAAGCAGGATGGCGTGGATCTGGTGGCCCGCGGCCAGGCCGGAGCCACGCAGAACGCCCCGGCGCCGGCAGTGTTCGGCACCGATGTCCCCACGTTCCTCTCCAACGACGTGCTGCACGAGGAAATCTTCGGCGCGGCGTCGCTGATGGTCCGCTACACCTCCACGGACGACCTGCTCGCGGCCGCCAAGCGGCTGGAAGGCCAGCTGACCGCCACTCTGCACATGACCGATGAGGACCAGTCCACTGTCGCGCCACTGTTGCCGGTGCTGGAGCGCAAGGCAGGCCGCATCCTGGCCAACGGCTGGCCGACCGGCGTCGAAGTGGGACACGCCATGGTCCACGGCGGCCCCTTCCCTGCCACCTCGGATACCCGCACGACGTCGGTGGGCACCCTGGCGATCGAGCGTTTCCTCCGCCCGGTGGCGTACCAGAACATCCCGGACGCCCTGCTTCCGAAGGCCCTGCAGCAGTCCAACCCGTGGCAGCTGAACCGGCGCATCGACGGCACCATCGAAGGCGCAGGAGAGTAAAGCATGAGCAACCAACCCACCATTGCCGCCGTCGAGGTGGTCCCGGTTGCCGGGCACGACTCGATGCTGCTGAACCTCTCCGGTGCGCACGGTCCGTTCTTCACCCGGAACGTGGTCATCGTGACCGATTCCGACGGGCGTACGGGCCTGGGCGAAGTCCCCGGCGGCGAGAAAATCCGCACCACCATCGAGGATGCCGGTGCCATGATCACCGGCCGGCCGGTGGCCCGTTTCCGCAGCCTGCTGCGGGAAATCGCCGCAGCGTTCGCCGACCGCGACTCCGGCGGCCGGGGGCTGCAGACTTTCGACCTGCGCACCACCGTGCACGCCGTCACGGCCATCGAATCGGCGCTGCTGGATCTGCACGGACAGTTCCTGGGTGTCCCGGTGGCCGAACTGCTGGGCGATGGCCAGCAGCGTGATGCGGTGCCGATGCTCGGCTACCTGTTCTATGTAGGCAACCCCGACGCCACCGATCTGCCGTACCTGCGGGAGCCCAACGGGGCGGACGCCTGGGAGCGCGTGCGCCGCGAAGAGGCCATGACGCCGGAGGCCGTGGTCCGCCTGGCCGAGGCCGCACAGGCCCGCTACGGCTTCCAGGACTTCAAGCTCAAGGGCGGCGTGCAGGCCGGCGACCTGGAAGTCGACGCGGTGACCGCGCTCAAGGATCGCTTCCCGGATGCCCGCATCACGCTGGACCCGAATGGCGGCTGGCTGCTGCAGGACGCCGTCCGGCTGGGCAAGCGCATGCAGGGCGTGGTGGCGTACGCCGAAGACCCGTGCGGCGCCGAAGGCAAGTTCTCCGGCCGTGAAGTCATGGCGGAGTTCCGCCGGGCCACCGGACTGCAGACGGCCACCAACATGATCGCCACCGACTGGCGCGAAATGGCACATGCGGTGCGCACCAACGCCGTCGACATTCCGCTGGCCGATCCGCACTTCTGGACGATGGCCGGCTCCGTCCGGGTGGCGCAGTTGTGCAACGAGTTCGGCCTGACCTGGGGCTCGCACTCGAACAACCACTTCGATATCTCGCTGGCCATGTTCACCCAAGTCGGCGCGGCTGCTCCGGGCGAGATCACCGCGTTGGACACGCACTGGATCTGGCAGGACGGCCAGGGCCTGACCAAGGAGCCGTTGCTGATCCGCGACGGCGAGATCAAGGTGCCGCAGGCCCCGGGCCTGGGCGTCGAACTGGACCGCGAGCGGCTGGCCGAGGCGAACGCACTGTACCTCGAGCATGGCCTCGGCGCGCGCGACGACGCCGTCTCCATGCAGTACCTGGTTCAGGGTTGGGAATTCGATCCCAAGCGCCCCTGCCTGGTCCGCTAGGACCTTCCGCCCGCCCCGCGCACCGCGGGGCGGGCGGATTTTTCTGTTTTACCGTGTGAGGCTCTGTCCGGTCGGCCGCTTCTGGCCGGCCGGACATTGCCGTGATGTGAAGGAGGTTCCGTGGAAGGAGTCCTGCTCGGCTTCGGCGTCGTGCTGGTAATCGTGGCGGTGGGCTTCGCGGCCGCAGCCATCTTGCCGCAGAAGGCGCCGGACATGCAGCGCGGGCTCACGCCGGTGATCTTCTACATCACCAATCCGGCGCTGATGCTGGTGTTGCTCGCGGACACGGACCTGGCATCTGTGATCGGTGTGTACACCCCGATCGCGCTGATCACAGCCGCTGTTGCCGGCGCGGCCTACGCGCTGTTCAGCCGCTTCGTGCTGCGCCGTTCGGCCGCACAGACGGCCGGCGGCGCCATGGCCTCCACCTACGTGAACGCCGGGAACATCGGTGTGCCCATCGCCCTCTACGCGGTGGGCAGCGCGGACCCGGTGGTCTCGGTGCTGCTGGCCCAACTGCTGGTCATTGCGCCGATCTACCTGTCCGTCTTCGCGTGGTGCCAGCGGAAGGCCGCGGCCGCTAAGACCCGTCATCCCGACGGCGGTGCTCCCGCGACTGTCCCGCTGTGGCGCACCGTGGTGCGGTCCATCCTGAACCCCGTCACCGTTGCCACCGCCGTCGGCGCCCTGATGTCGCTGACCGGGCTGCACTTTCCGGAGGTGCTCTGGGCACCGATAGAAATGGTGGGCAACGCTTCCATTCCCCTGCTGCTGATGCTGTTCGGCATGAGCCTGTACGGGCAGAAGCCGCTAACCCAGCGGAGCCTGCGCGCAGATGTGGCACTGGGCACTGTCGTGAAGCTCATCCTGATGCCGGCCCTCGCGTGGGCGATCGGGCATTTCCTCTTCCAGCTGGACGGAGTCCCGCTGCTGGGCGTTGTGGTCATGGCCGCCTTGCCCACAGCGCAGAACGTCTTCCTGTTCGCCAGCCAGTTCAGGATGCAGTCCACCCTGGTGCGGGACATCATCTTCCTCACCTCGCTGCTCTCGCTTCCCGCAGTCCTGCTCGTCGCCCTGCTGCTGGGCTAACCTCTGGGGTCCTCCAAGAGCGATGCGGCCCGCGGTGTCGATGACACCGCGGACCGCAGGGGACTCACCCCATTTATCAGTTTGCCGGGCTGACCGCAGCCAGCCTCAGTTCGTCCCCGGTAGCGGAGTCTGGCTCGTAGTCCACACCCGCGGCCTTGGCCAGGACACCGGTCATCCGCGCGATGTAGGCGAACTGCACCACCTCGTTCCGTTCATACGCGAAGGCGTCGGCAAAGGCCCGCTGCCGCTCCTCGCCAGTCTGTGCCGAGGCCTTGGACAGGACGTCGTCGAACGCTTCCGTGCCGAACATGCTCATCTGGCCGTCGGTTGTCATATAGGAGTCGACGCTGAAGGACGCATCGCCGGCCTGGTTGCCGTGCTGGACGACCATCGCGATGGCACCCTCGTTCAGAATGAACGGACGCACTTGATACTGCAGCCCGGTAGAGGTTTCAACGACCTTGGCTTCGGCATTGAGGCCTATCTGCTTTAACTGTTCCTGCAGCACTTCGGTCAACTGGTCGATCTTCGGGAACTGCCCGCTCCGGGCAACGATGGTGATTTTCTGGTCCACTGGCACGCCGTCGGCTTTTGCTTCCGCGACCAGTTCCTTGGCCTTTTGCAGGTTGAATTCCCACGGTTCAAGATCGTCGTTGTAGCCAACGACGCCCGGCGGAATAATCTGTGAGGCCGGCTCGCTCTTGCCCGCGTAAAGGGACTGGGTGATGCCGGTCTTGTCGATGGCAAAGTTGATCGCCTGCCGGACCCGAATGTCGTCCAAGGGTGCAATATCGCCGCTGAACCGCAGCGCGACCGTCTCGTTGTTCGGATAGTCGATGCCCAGTTCTCCCGCGCCGTCGTCAGTGCTGAGGCCCATCGCAATGTCGGCTTCGTTTCCGGTGACCATCGCGGCCCGCACGGTTCCCTCCGACCGCCATTGGTACTCGGCACGTTGGTAAGCGGGTGCGCTGCCCCAATAGTCCTCGTTCCGCTGGAGCGTGATCTTGAGTCCCGCCTCCCAGCTGTCGATGGCGTAAGGGCCGGTGCCGATGGGTTCGCGGACCTTGGCCTCAGCGTCGGTCGGGGCTCCGATCTCAATGAAGGACAGGCGAAGCGGCAGAACCGGGTCCGGGTCAGGAGTGCTGACCTTGAGGGTGAGGCTGTCCACGGCCTCGACGACCAGATCCGCGTCGCCAAAGATCTGCCCTTCGACGTCACAGCTGAGATCGCCATTGACGGCGCGGTCGATCGCGAAGGCAGCCGCTTCAGCGTTGAAGGGTGTCCCGTCCTGGAAGCTGACGCCCTCGCGCAGCGTGAAGGTCCATTCCGTGTCTCCGCTTGCTTCCCAGCTGGTCGCGAGCAGCGGATGGAGTTCGCCGCTGGTCGGATCCCGCTCGATGAGTGGTTCCGTGATGTTGGACCGGACGACGACGCCGGTGGAAGCCAGCGACGAATCGCACGGCTCGAGCGTCGTCGGCTCCATCGGCAGCACCAGCCTGAGCGCCTGCCCGCCGGCGGGAGCATCAGCCGCCGAATTGGCCACGGAACATCCGGATAACGCCAGTGCTGCCGCAGCAGCGATCACGATCGGGGCACGGATCGGACCACGCCTCGTGTTGTGTGCATCAGAAGAAAACATCGTTGATTCCTTAGGAAGATGGAGATGGATATTTGAGCCGGGCGGCCGGGCCGGTCCGGAAGATCATGAGCAGTACCCGACACCTCGACTCTGGAAAGGTGAACTAAGCTGACCAGCATGACCTCGTTGCCGGACGCTGTTTCCTTGTCCCCGTTGCCCGCTATGGGGCCGGCACCGACCCGCTCCGGCCTGATCGTCGAGTCCCTGAAGAGCGCGATCTTTTCGGGCACGCTGCGCCCCGGTGAAACCCTCGTGGAACGAAGGATTGCCGACCAGTTGGGCGTTTCCAAAACCCCGGTCCGGGAAGCCCTGATCGTCCTGGAGCGGTCCGGCTTGGTGGCCACGGCTAACCGGCGCATCGAAGTGCGTCGGCTGAGCTTTGCCGATGTCCGCCATATTTACGAGCAGCGGGTCCTGCTTGAGCCGTGGGCCATCGAGGACGCAGCCCGGATCGATCCAGGCTTTACCGCCGCGCGCCAGGCCTTGGATGATGCGCGGCAACACGCCAAGGAGGGAAACACGGCGGGCCAGGCGCTGGCGAACCGCCGCTTCCACCGCGGAATGTACTCGAACTGCGAGAACGACTTCGTGGTCAAGGCCTTGGACAGCCTCCAAGACCTCACGGCCCTCGCCGTCGTCGGCGTGCTCTGGGAACGCTGGCCGCGCGGTGCTGCCGAGGCGGCCGAGCACGAGGCGATCTACGAGGCTGCACACCGAGGGGATGCCAAGGCGGCCGCCGCCATGATGCGTGACCACATCACGGCCTCCATAGACCTTGTCAGGCAGCACGAGCGCCGCTCGGATGCTCATTCCGCGGAGCGCGACAGCTTGTCCTGGTAAGCCTGGCGAACCTGCTCGTTGGGCGGATAGGTTCCGCGCAACGGCTTTCCGCCTTCAATCTGTTCCAGGATGAACTCTTCAAGGCGTTCTTGCTCCAGGGCGTCCCGGGCAACTTCCTCCGCAAGATGCCGTGGAATGCAAACGACGCCGTCCCTGTCTCCGACCATGATGTCGCCTGGGTAAATCGGCACCTCGGCACAGCCGATGGGCACCTGGACGTCAACCACATGGTGCTGCGCCAGATTGGTTGTCGGCGAGGCGCCAGCGGAGAAAGTCGGCAAGTCCAGATCCTCGAACCCTGCCATGTCCCGGAAAGAGCCGTCGGTGACAATCCCCCCGGCTCCTCTGACCTTCAGCCGCGTGGCCAGGATATGCCCCAGCGACGCCGCCCGTTTGCGCCCGCGGGAATCGACGACCAGAACTTGGCCGGGCTGCACAGCTTCGACGCCGGTGCGCTGCGGATGATCGTAGTCCTGAAAGATTTCGGGAATATCGATGTCTTCCCGCGCAGGAATGCACCGCATGGTGAAGGCTTCGCCCACCATCCGCTGACGGGAGGGATTAGAGAACGCCAGGCCCTCGAGGTACGTATTACGGTAGCCGCGGGACATCAATTGTGTGGTGATGGTGGCGGTACTGACGCGGAGCAACGCCTCCCGCACGGTGGAACTCAACGGAACGCGGATTTGCTGCTCTCCCTCTGCTGGCGCAGAAGGGACAAGGCCTAGGGACATGGGCTTCCTCTCACTCGATATCTTGGTATACCAAGATATCGAGGAGCCTAGCGCAGAAGTAGCAGGAAAGGAACGCCTCCCGGCTACCGAGCGCCGGGCCTTGCCAGAACGACCGGGCGCTCACGCAGCGCGGAGGCGCTCCCCCACAGAACGGTCCCCGAGCTCTACACCGAGGGCAAGGCGGATGCCCTCTTTCGATGCCAAGGTGTCCGCCAGATACTCCGCCAGCCCGCGTGCGGTGACCAATCGGCGATCGGCGATAATTCCGCCTTGCAACACCGCCTGCGTGCGACCGATGTCAGCAGGGGTGAAGCTGGCACCTCCGACGCCGTCTTCCACCATCAGTTCGATACTGTTGCGGAAGACCCGCTCGTCACCTATGTGTGGCGACGCCGTCAGGGTGAAAACAATCTTGCTCTGTGTCACATTTACCTCTTAAAAAAATTAGTGCGCGGCTTATTATGCAGATCGCGCCCGTTACGCTCTGCTAGCGCCTTTCCGGTTTTTCCCGGCTTTCTTCCCGCGCTGCGACCTGAGGATTTTGGAACAGTGAATTGCCGAGAACTCCGTAGGCGCCGACGGCAGCGAGAATGAACCCGACGACGGCGACTGCCAAGAACTTGGCAGCGAGCCCCACGGGCAGGACCATGATCCCCATCAGCAGCACCAGCGACAGCCAAACATGACGAGCCTTGACCGAGGTGCCACGGGATCCCGACCGCAGTCTCCGGACAAAATCAGGGTCGTCCAGGCTGAGATAGTGCTCTATGGCCTCGAGCTGTTCTTGTTCTTCAGGGGATAAGGGCATCCGCATCTCCTCACGGGCTGCACCGCCGAGAGCTTGCGTCGTCGTGGTGGTCTTAGGTGTTCGCCGCGACAAAACGGTCCCACAGAATCATCACGACGTCAGGTAGGGGTAGCCCTGCAGACCTAGGTTGATGGAAGTTTGAAAAGCAGGAATTTCACTACCTACTCGGATTGTATCCAGTGGCCTGGAATTAAGCTAATAATCGGTTCGCTGCGAGCAAATGGGGAAGCAAGAGAGTTTGTCCGTATTTATTCAATCATTCGCGGGGCATTCTTTTCGTGACCGGAAAGTGAATGCACAACAACACCCTGGCCGTTAAATGCCAACGGCACCCGGACTGGTCGAGACCAGAATCCGGGCGCCGCCGTCGATGGTGTGGTGGTGGTTCAGCCCCAGGGGATGGCACCGAGCAGGATCCCGACGGCCAGCATGACCAGCGAGACGATGGCCGCGCGCCAGAGCACCTTCTTGTGGTGGTCGCCCAGCTCCACGCTGGCCAGCGAGACCAGCAGCAGGATGGCCGGCACCAGCGGGCTCTGCATGTGCACCGGCTGGCCGGTGATCGAGGCCCGGGCCATCTCGGCGGGGGCAATGCCGAAGTGGGCGGCGGTCTCGCTGAGCACCGGCAGCACGCCGAAGTAGAACGCGTCGTTGCTCATGAAGAAGGTCATCGGGATGCTGAGCAGGCCGGTGATGACCGCCATGAACGGGCCCATGGAATCCGGAATGATGTCCACCAGCCAAGCCGCCATGGCGTCCACCATGCCGGTGCCGTTGAGCACACCGGTCAGCACGCCCGCTGCCATCACCATGGAGACGACGGCAACAATGCTTTTGCCGTGCGCAACCAGCTGGGCTGCCTGCTCCTTGACGTTCGGGAAGTTGACCACCAAGGCGATCGCGGCGCCCACCATGAAGACGTAGGCCAGCGGGACGATGTCCAGCACCAGGATCACCATGACGGCAACGGTCAGGGCCAGATTGAACCAGAACAGCTTCGGGCGCAGGGTGGAGCGGTTGGGATCCAGGGCCGAATCGGTCAGCGATCCGCCGGCGGTCTCCTCCTCGGCAGGGGCATCCAGCACAGCCACCGAGCCGCCGGCCGGGGAGGTGCCGGGAACCGGCTTGCCGGTACCGGCGCCGCGGCCTCCGCCGAAGACCGAGCCAGCGTTTCCGCGGGAGGTGCCGGCACCGCCGTCGTTGTTCTCCGCAGCTTCGGCCCACAGATCGGGCTTGCCCTTGTCCGCGGCCTTCGGGTTACCGCCGGCCAGGCGCTTGCGCTCGCTCAGGCCGAGCGTCCAGGCGAACACCATCACAATGATCATGCCGGCCAGCAGCGAGGGGATCATCGGAACGAAGACATCGGTCGGCGAGACATCAAGCGCCGCGGCAGCGCGGGCAGTCGGGCCGCCCCAGGGCACAATGTTCATGGTGCCGTTGGCCAGGCCGGCCACGCAGGTCAGCACTACCGGGCTCATGCCCAGCCGCAGGTAGATCGGCAGCATCGCGGCCGTGGTCAGAATGAAGGTGGTGGAACCATCGCCGTCCAACGAGACGACGGCGGCCAGCACCGCGGTGCCCAGCACCACCTTGGCCGGGTCATTGCCCAGGGTGCGCAGGATGAAGCGCACCAGCGGGTCGAACAGTCCGACGTCGATCATCAGGCCGAAGAAGATGATGGCGAACATCAGCAGGGCTGCTGTGGACGTCAACGACTTCATCGACTCGAGGACCATGTCGCCCAGACCAAGGCCTGCCCCGGCGAAAAGGCCGAAGATGGTGGGCACAATAATCAGGGCCAAAACGGGTGTCAGTTTCTTGGTCATGATCAGCGCCATAAAGACCGCGATCATTGCGAAGCCGAGAAATACCAGCACAGCAACTCCTTTGTTCTAACGCAGCCGGTGTGACCGGCCCTACAGACATTAGGGTGGTCCGCGTCACGGATGGCGGTTTAGCTCCCTTCAGGTGCATACTGCTTATTGCGCACGTTTTGCTCATTTAGCTCACAGTCGGCGGAAGCCGCACCCGGGAGGCACCATGGAGAACGGGGGCGGCCGCCGTCCGCGGATGGGCTTCTCCGGCCGTATGCTGCTTCTCCAGGTGTCCGTGGTGGCGGTGGTGCTGCTGCTCTCCGCCCTCGTCACGGGCTGGCTCACCTACCAGCGGCTGGGGGAAGATGCGGAGGGCCAGGCGCTTGCCGTGGCCCGCACTGTGGCGGCCTCGGATGCCGTTCGGGCCGGGACCGCTGCACTGGCTGACGCCGGGCCTGAACAGCTGTCCCGCAAAGCGCTGGCGGGCGGGCCGCTGCAGGAGTTGGCCGAAGACATCCGGCTGCGGACCGGGGCGCTGTTCGTGGTGATCACCGATGATTCCGGCCTGCGGCTGGCGCACCCCAATCCGGCGGAGCTGGGCCGGATGGTCAGCACCGACCCCTCAGAAGCGCTGGCCGGACGCGAGGTCACCGTGCAGGAACAGGGCACGCTGGGCCACTCGGCGCGCGCCAAGGTGCCCGTGTACGCCCCGGGTTCCACGTCAGTGGTGGGCGAGGTCAGCGTGGGGTTCTCCAGCGAGGACGTCCTGCAGTCCCTGGCTAGCAGCATCCTGCCCATCGCCGCTACCACCGCGGGAGCGCTTGCGTTGGGTCTGGCGGCATCGCTGCTGCTGGGCCGACGGCTCAAGCGGCTGACGCTTGGACTCGAGCCCGAGGAGATCGCCGCCCTCACCCAGGACCAGGAGGCGGTGCTGCGCGGCGTGGACGAGGGCGTCATCGGCGTTGCCGCCGACCGCCGGATCACCGTCTTCAACCGCGAAGCCAAGCGGCTGCTGGGCTTCGCCATTGATGCCGAACTGGTAGGCCAGCCGCTCGCGGGACTCCAGCTGCCGGGCCTGGCGGAATCCGGCCTGCCGGACGCGCTGGGCCAACTGCTCGATGCCGCCGACCCGCAGTCCCCGACCGTGGAACTGGTGGTCGGCTCCCGCGTGCTGATCCTCTCCGCCCGGGAGGTGCAGGCCAGCCGGACTCCCGGCCGGCGCGGCTACCGCCCCGGGACGGGCATCGGCGCGGTGGTTCAGCGCGCCCCCGAACTGGGCTGGGTGATCATGTTGCGCGACCGTACGGCGGTCCAGTCGCTGACCCGCCAGCTGGATGCGGTGGGAGCGCTGAGCACCGCGCTGCGAGCGCAGCGGCATGAGTTTGCCAACCGGCTGCATACGATTTCCGGTTTGCTGGCCACCGGGAATCCCGACCAGGCGCAGGACTACCTCACCTCGATCATGCAGACCGGTCCGCTGAACTACCCCGCCGAACAGGCCGAACTGCTGCAGGATGCGTACCTGCAGGCCTTTGTCGGGGCCAAGAGCATGGAGGCGGCCGAGCGCGGAGTGACGCTCCGGGTGGGCCCGGAAACGCTGGTCCGCGGCCGGGTCACCGATCCGCAGGACGTGACCACTGTGATCGGGAACCTAGTGGACAACGCCGTCCGGGCGGCGGTGCACGGGAGCGATCCGGACCGGTGGGTGGAGGTGGAGATCATGGACGAACTAACCGACGGCGGCGGAACGCTGCATCTGGTGGTCGCGGACTCCGGGGACGGACTGCCCGGGCTCGCCGACGGCGCGGCAGCCGACGACGGCGGCTCCGGGCTTGAGCGGATCTTCGCCGAAGGATTTTCGACGGCGGGCGGCTCCCCGAACGGGACGGCGGAAGCGTCGGCGGATGCGGGGTTGGCCGAGGCCGATCCGGTCGTCCTGCCGGACATCCACGGCCAGGGCTTCGGCTTGTCGCTGATCCGTCGGCTCGCGCGTCGCCGGGGCGGGGACGTCTGGGTGGCCGATCCAGGACGTCCGGGCGGCCCGGGGGCCGTCTTCTGTGCCCGGCTGCCGGGCACCGTCGAACCAGCATCACCAGGAGCAAACCATGACTGACTTATCGGTACTGATTGTGGACGACGACTTCCACGTGGGGCGCCTGCACGCCAGCTACGTGGATTCCGTCCCAGGATTCAGCGCGCTCGCGCCGGTCGGAACGGCGGAGCAGGCCTTGCGCACCGTGCACGGCCATGCCCCGGACCTGATGCTGCTGGACGTGTACTTGCCGGATGCGCTGGGCCTGGACCTGCTGCGCAAAGTGGACGTGGACACCATCATGCTGACCGCGGCAGCGGATGCCCCATCGGTCCGCAAGGCCCTGCGCCGCGGTGCGCTCGGTTACCTGATCAAACCGTTCACGGCCGAGGAACTGGCGCGGAAGCTGCGCGCCTACGCCCGTTACCGGCGGCTGTTGGCCGAGCAGCTTGCGGTGGACCAGGACACGGTCGACCGAGCGCTGCATGCGCTGCATCCGGCCGAGGCTGCGGTGGCTGCCCGCACCCGGTCCGCCACCGAGGCCGCCGTGCTGGAGGCGCTGGCGTCCGGGCTGCAGCGTTCGGCGGCGGAAGTGGCCCAGTCCGTCGGAGTCTCCCGGGCCACCGCGCAACGCTACCTGTCCGCCCTGGCCGACGACGGCGCGGTGGAGATCCACCTGCGCTACGGCAGCACCGGGCGGCCCGAGCACCGCTACGGCCGGGCCGGCTGACGGCGTGCGGACAACCCACCGCACCGCATCGCACCGCACCGCTGCGCCGCTGTGGCCGGGGCGCGCGCACCGCCGCATGAACGGGAGCGAAGAATGATTGGATGGCAGGCATGACCATTGGCTTGGTACTGGACCTCTTCGGCACGTTCTTCTTTGCCATGTCCGGTTGCATCCTGGCGGCCCGTCGAAAGTTCGACATTATCGGGTCGCTGTTCCTGGGCACGCTGGCAGGGCTGGGCGGCGGAATCATCCGGGACCTGATCCTGGGCACTGTCCCCAGCGCCTTCACAAATCCGCTCTACTTCGTGCCGCCGGTCCTGGCGGCGCTGTTGGTGTTCTTCCTGTTCCGCAGCGTGGAGCGGTTCCAGCGTCCGCTGTTGATCTTCGACGCCGGCGGGCTGGCCCTGTTCTGCATCACCGGAACCGTCAAAGCTCTGACTCTTGGCATGAACCCAGTTGCTTCGGCGCTGCTGGGCCTCACTACAGCCGTTGGCGGCGGAATGCTGCGCGACATCGTCGCCAACCGGGTCCCGCAATTGTTCAACCCGGATGACCTGTACGCCGTGCCGGCCATGCTGGGCTCGGCACTGGTGGTGGTGTTGTGGTCCGCCGGGATCTACGGCACGGCGGCCGCCGTGGGCGTGGCCGCCGTGGTGTTCGGACTGCGTGTGGTCTCGCTGCACTACGGCTGGCACATTCCGCACGCCGCGCCCGTGCGGTACACGGACCGGCACGGCGACTGATGGGAAGCACGATGGTTGAGTTGAGCTGGTTGGAAAAGCAGATTGTGGCTGCGCTACAAGTCGATCCGCGGGCGTCCTGGCGCACCATCGCCGCCGTGCTGCGGGAGCCGGAACGTACTGTAGCCCGGCGAGGCGGTGACCTACTGGCCTCCGGTGTTGTGGCCGTGCGCGGGATCCAGTTGAAGCCCAAACCGGTCCTCGTCGAGATGCGCTGCGCCCCGGGCACATCGCGGATGGCTGTCCAGGCGCTGTCCCAGCGCACTGATACTTCCTTCGTTTACACCATCACCGGCAGCAGCGACTGTGTTGCCGAAATACTGACTGACCGTGCCCGGCTGCATACCGCCCTCTCTGATGAGTTGCCGGCCATCGTTGGGCTCCAGCGGGTGAATACCTATCCCATCCTGCGCTACTTCAAGACTCTCCGCGCGTGGCAGCCAGGTATTCTGACCGCGGAACAGCGACGGGCGCTCCGTCCGGTCCCGCTCAACGATCCGAAGATTTTCGGTGAGCATCCTTCGCTGACGGAAACAGACGGGCAGATCGTAGCCGCCCTCTGTGAAGACGGTCGAATGTCATTTGAAGCGATCGCCAGACGCGCCGGTACTTCTGAAGCAACCGCGCGGCGAAGGACGGACTGGCTGCTGGAGACCAACTGCTTGAACCTGCGCGCTTTGGTGGAGCCCTCGTCCTTGGGACTGCCCGTGGAAGCGCTGCTCTGGATCAAAACGGCACCGGATCGACTGGAGTCGTTGGGCCGGAGACTGGCCCAACTCATGGAAGCCCGCTACGTTGCCGCGATTACCGGCGAATACCAGATTCTCGCCGACGTGACGGTGGCCAGCAATGAGGCGCTGTACGACTTCACCAGCAGCAGCGACTGGACGGTCGACGTTGCCGAGCTGAGCACGTCGCTACTGCTGGATGCACGAAAACGTGGCGGGCGGCTCAACCCGGTCTTGTCTTAGGTCCCGTCCGGACGACGCTTTTCGCCACCGGGCCGCCTTGACGGCTGCCCGGTGACGGATTTGGCCAGAAAAGTGACCGTTTCCTTCACGTCTTGCACCGGTATGGCTGAAACAAGCAAGGTTGGTCCATCCTGTCCTAGCTTTTGAGACGTGCATCACGCCGGAGGAAACATGTTGACCCATTTGGTACCGACCGCCGCCGGCGGCGGCAGCTCGACGGATGTGCTGGCTTTAGCCAACATGCCGCTTCTGTGGATCTGCGCGGCCGGCGTCTTTGCCGTCATCGCCGTGCAGTCTGTCATCTACATGAAGGCCGTACGCAAGGCTGCGCCTGCGGCAGGCATCACGCAGGAGGAACTGAAGGTCTCGTTCCGCTCCGGCGCCATTGCCGCCATCGGTCCGTCGCTCGCCGTCGCACTCGTGGCCGTTGCCCTGCTGGCCGTCTTCGGGACGCCGGCGGTGCTGGTGCGGATCGGCTTGATTGGGTCGGCTGCCTACGAGACCGGCGCAGCGAGCATCGCCATTGGAACCACCGGAGCCGAGCTGGGCGGCGCTGGCTACACCCAGAACGCCTTCGCCATTGCCTTCTTTGCCATGAGCTTGGGCGGTGCCATGTGGATGTTGGCCACCCTAATCCTGACGCCACTGATGAAGCGAGGCGGCAGCAGGCTCGCCAAGACCAGCCCGGTGGCGATGGCAATCGTTCCTACCGCCGCCCTGCTCGGCGCCTTCGTCTCGCTGAGCATTGCCGAGGTGCCCAAGTCGCTAGTGCACGTGGTCGCCCTACTCACGGCCGCAGCTGTCATGGGGCTCTGCGCCGTGATCGGCCGGTCCCCCAAGCGAGCATGGCTTCGCGAATGGAGCCTAGGCTTCGCCATCGTGGCTGCTCTTGCGGTCGCCTACGTTGTCCACACCGCCGGCATGCCCGCGGCCTGACCAGACCCGACGCGAGAAGGAACCGAAATGTCTTCACCTGTTGTTGCCACAATTCCGGAAGCCGCCGCAGGGCTGGCCGAATTCGACCGCACTACGTCCCGCTGGGGACGATTGACCATGCTCGCCGGATTGCTGGTGTCGCTCGCGGGTCCGCTCTACCTGGTGTTCTTCGCTGACCTGGACGTGACCGCCGCCCAGCTGTGGACGGCCTTCGGAGCAGTGGCCGCGGTGTTCATGATGATCTGGCTGGTAGAGCCCATCACCTACTTCCCGATCCTGGGTCCGGCCGCAATGTACCAGGCGTTTATGATCGGCAACATCTCCAGCAAGCTGCTGCCCTCGGCGCTGGTAGCCCAGAACCGGATCGGTGCCAAACCCGGCACGCCTCGCGGCGACTTCGCAGCCGTCGCCGCCATCTGCGGAGCGGCGGCCCTTCACTTGCTCTCGCTGGCCGTTTTCGTCGGTCTGCTGGGTACGTGGTTGATCAGCATCATTCCCGTCGACGTGATCGACGTGGTCCGGCTGTACATCCTGCCCTCGGTGCTGGGTGCCGTTGTGGTGCAGGCGATCATCTCCGTCAAGCAGCCGCGGATCACCGCTGTGGCTGTGGCTGTCTCACTGCTGGTTCAGTTCGTCCTGGTGCCGCTGGTTCCCGGCACAGCCTTCCTCGCCACGGGAATCGCAGTCATGGCCACTATCGCGGTCTCGTGGCTGGTCCGAGATCGCATGCCGCAGCCCGCCGTCGAGCACTGACCCGCCCCAAAGACCCCACGCCCACGCGATCCACCGGAGAGACATGACAGACATACTCGCATCCCAGTCCACCCCTCAAGCCACCCTCGCCTTAACCGGCGAAACCCAGGCGGAGATGCACGACCTCTACAAGCACCTGCACGCGCACCCGGAGCTCTCGATGCAGGAGCACAACACCGCTGAACTGATCGAGCAACGCTTGGCAGGACTGGGCGTCGAACACTTCCGCTGCGGCGGAACGGGTGTGGTGGGCATCCTGCGCAACGGCCCCGGCCCCATCGTCGGCTTCCGGGCGGACACCGACGGGCTTCCCATCCAGGAAGACACCGGTCTGGATTACGCCAGCACCGCCACCGGCACCCTGCCGGACGGAACAGTCGTGCCGGTGATGCACGGCTGCGGGCACGACACCCATGTTGCGGTGCTGCTGACCGTGGCGGGCCTGTTCGCCGAAGCGCGCAGTGCCTGGTCGGGCACGTTGATCCTGATCTTCCAGCCGGGCGAGGAAACCGGGGCCGGCGCGGCGGCCATGGTGGCCGACGGCCTGTGGGAGCGCGCGCCGCAGCCGGAGATCATATTTGGCCAGCACGTGATGCCCGGTCCGGCGGGAACGTTGTCTCTCTCGGTGGGCAGCGCGATGGCGATGGCGGACTCGCTCAAGGTCACGGTCCGCGGCCGCCAGTCCCATGGGTCACAGCCGCAGGATTCGATCGATCCGATAGTTTTGGGCGCCCATATGGTGGTCCGGCTGCAGACCATCGTCGCTCGCGAACTGGACCCGCGGAAGTCCGCCGTCGTGACGGTGGGAACGTTCCAATCCGGACTCAAAGAAAACATCATCCCGGCCGCGGCGGAATTTACGTTGAACATTCGGACTTTCGACGACGATGTGCGCGCCCAAGTGCTGGCATCGGTTCGCCGCATCATCGCTGCCGAGGCCGTAGCCTCCGGCGCCCCGGAGCCGCAGGTCGAGGAGCTCTACACCTTTCCAGCCTGCTACAACGACCCGGACGAAGCTCAGACACTGGCCGCCGTCTTCGGCGAAGCACTCGGCGAGGAGGCTGTGTCGGTACAGCCTGCGCTGATGGGAAGCGAAGACTTCGGGCATCTAGGCGCGGCCATCGGGGTCCCATCGGTGTTCTGGATGTTCGGGGGCCATCCGGCTGAGGTGCTGGACGGTCCCGGTCCGGTGCCGATGAACCATTCGCCGTTCTTCGGACCGGCCATGGAACCGACGTTGTCCACGGGAGTCAACGCGGCGGTCACGGCGCTGCTCTCGCGGCTCGCGGCCTGAGCTGGGTCGGCCGCCCGAATCAGCTGCCCGGATTCCTATCCCGGTTTTGCCGGTGGATCTCCTCGATGATGCGGATGGCCGCAAGGGCATCCGCCGGCTCCACCGGAACCGGGGTGCCGTCGTTGATGGCCGCGGCCAATTGCCGGTAGAAGTCCGGGTAGGCGCCTCGCTCGGACGGAATCCTGCGGGTGTCCCCCGGCGTGCCCAAGCTGCCCCAGCGCTCTTCGGGTTCCACACCATAACCGTCCGTCCCGGGCACCGCACCGGCATTGAGTGCCGCCTCCTGGCCGTCCGTCCCCCAGGAGGTGAAGGCCGCGGCCGAGCCAAGGACGTGGAACCGCGGTGCGGCCAGTGCGGAGATCAGATTCATGGATAGCCGCGAGCGCACACCGGATTCGTGCAGCAGCGAGACAAACGCGTCCTCGTCCGCTCCGGATCCGGCCGCGGCCCCCGACGCTGGTTCGGCCGCGCCTCGGGCGGACGCAGTGTGGCGGGCGGTCTCGCCGTAGACCGTGGCGGCCGGACCGAAGAGCGTGAGCGCCTGGTCGATCAGGTGCACACCCAGATCGAAGAGTATCCCGCCGCCCTCAGCGACGCCCGACGTCTCCTTCCACGCCCGCAGCCCCTCCGGCTTCCACCGCTCAAAGCGTGATTCGAAGGTGTACACCCGGCCCAGTGCGCCGTCGTCGATGAGTTTCTTCAGGGTGAGAAAATCCGCGTCCCAGCGGCGGTTCTGGTACACCGAAAGCACCACGCCGGACTGCCGGGTCTTGGCGATCAGGTCCTCGCCCTGGGCGGAAACCGGGACGAAGGGCTTGTCCACCACCACGTGCATCCCGCAGTTAATCGCCGCCTCGGCGAGCGCGTAATGGCTGCTGGGCGGGGTGCTGACCACCACCAGGTCCAGCAGCTCCGGGGCCGCGAACAGTTCGTCCGCCGTCGCCTCGATCCGTGCGTCGGGGTGTGCGGCTGCTGCCTGCGCCGCCCGCTCTGGACTGGAGGTCACGATGGCATCCAGCGAATAGTCCTCGGAAGCTTCCAGGAACGGCGCATGGAAGACCCGGCCGGAGAGGCCAAAGCCAATCACGGCGGTGCGCAGCGGCCGATGTGCGGCCATGGACAACTCCTCGCGTGTATCCGGGTGCCGGCCCGGGGTGGCGGCTGCGTCCGAGCCTACCGGGTGGCCTCCCGACTGCTCCCGAGCTACCGGCCGGCCTGCGGCTGCTCGCGCAGCTTCTGCGTGAGCTTGTGCGCTTCCTCCAGCAGCAGCTTGCCTAGGAACTCCTGCCTGTCCGGGCGGAAGCGCTGCTCGATGCCGGTCAGCGACAGCGCCCAGGCCGGCTGGCCTTGCCGGTCAAAGACGGCGGCGCCCATCCCCCAGCTGCCCTCCAGGATCAGTCCGGGATTGACCGTGTAGCCGCGCTCCCGGGTCGCCGCCAAGTTGCGGCGGATCTGTTCCGGCGCATGGGCCGGGCCGAACCGCTGCAGCCGGGCACCGCCGTCGTCAAGCAGCCGGTCAATCTCCTCGGCCTCCAGGAACGCCATGATGGCCAGCCCCGCGGAGGCAATGCCCAACGGGAAGCGGACGCCTTCGTGCAGCACGAACGAGCGCACCGGGAAGCTTCCCTCCACCCGGACCAGGCAGACCGTCTCGTCGCCGCGGCGGATGGAAAGGAACGCGCTCTCGCCGGTCTCGTCCGCCAAGCGTTGCAGGCTCGGCCGGGCCAGGTCTTCGATGGCGAACCGGCTGGCGGCCACCGAGCCGAGTACGTAGAGCTCCGGCCCCAGCTGCCAACTGCCGGTTTCGGCATGGTGGTCCAGCAGCCCCTCGGCGGCCAGCGAGTTCAGCAGCCGGTAGACCGTGGGCCGGGTCAGGCCGGACGCCTGCACAATGTCGCCGAGGGCGGCCCCGGTCTCCGGCGCGCGGCCCACGATCCGCAGCAGCCTGGCCACCCGGCTAACCACCTGGGCGCCTTGCACTTGCTTGTCCGGCATCAGGTTCCTTTCTCGGCCAGCGGACGCCCGCCAGCAGCCTTTTCACTGCATCAATCCACAATGTGGACAGTCTATCCGACCGCGTCCACAGTATGAATAGGCATCTGGAGCCATCGTTGACGTGGCCGGCGAAACACCTTTAGGCTGCCGGGTAGAAGCTGTCCACAAGATGGACAGCCGAGCAGGAACCGGTGTACCCCCCCCGCAGGGGAAAGCACTCAACGAGGAGGAAAGCAGATGTCCAAACTGACCGCAGGACCCGCCGCCGCGCTGGCAGGCGTGCTGCATGACGGCATGACCATTGCGGTGGGAGGGTTCGGGCTCTCCGGCATCCCCGCGGACCTGATCGACGCGGTGCGTGATTCCGGCGTCAAGGACCTGACCGTGGTGTCCAACAACATGGGCATCGACGGCAAGGGCCTGGGCGTGCTGATCGAAGCCGGGCAGGTGCGCAAGGTGCTGGCCTCCTACGTGGGCGAGAACAAGCTGTTCGCCCAGCAGTTCCTGGCCGGCACCTTGGAGGTCGAGTTCAACCCGCAGGGCACCCTCGCCGAACGCCTCCGCGCCGGCGGGGCCGGCATCGCGGCCTTCTACACCAAGACCGGCGTCGGCACAGTGATCGCCGAGGGGAAGCCGCATCAGGAGTTCGACGGCGAGCTCTACGTGCAGGAACGCGGCATCGTGGCCGACCTGTCGCTGGTCCACGCGCACACCGCTGACACCGACGGCAACCTGATCTACCGCCACACCGCCCGCAACTTCAACCCGGTGGTGGCCACTGCCGGCCGCGTCACCATTGCCGAGGCCGAGGTGATCGTGGAACCGGGCCAGTTGGACCCGAACCACATCGTCACCCCGAGCGTGTACGTGCAGCGGCTGGTGCAGGCATCCGACCGCGTCAAGGACATCGAACAGCGCACCGTCCGCCCCCGCCCCGCCGCCGTCGGCGCCTGAGAACAACCCCTGAAGGAGAGAACCATGGCCTGGACACGAGATGAAATGGCGGCCATCGCCGCCAGCGAACTGAACGACGGCGACTACGTCAACCTGGGCATCGGCATTCCCACGCTGGTGGCCAACAACCTGCCCGACGGCGTGCGGGTAGTGCTGCAGAGCGAGAACGGGTTGCTGGGCATGGGCCCGTTCCCCTACGACGGCGACGAGGACGCGGATCTGATCAACGCCGGCAAGCAGACCGTCACGGTGCTGCCCGGCGGCTCCATCTTCGACTCGTCCACCAGCTTCGGCATGATCCGCGGCGGCCATGTGAAGATCGCCGTGCTGGGCGCCATGCAGGTCTCCGCCGCCGGCGACCTGGCCAACTGGACCATCCCCGGCAAGATGGTCAAGGGCATGGGCGGCGCAATGGACCTAGTGGCCGGCACCCCGCGCGTGCTGGTGCTGACCGAGCACGTGGCCAAGGACGGCACCCCCAAGATCGTCAACGAATGCTCGCTACCGCTGACCGGCGTGCGGGTGGTGGACCGGATCATCACGGATCTGGCGGTCTTTGATATTGAGAACGACGGCGATGCCCCCTCGCTGCGCCTGGTCCGCCTTGCGCCGGGGGTCACCGTGGCAGAGGTGCGGGAGAAGACCGAGCCGGACTTCGCCGTCGCGCCCGAACTGGACGAGGATCCGGAGACCGCTCTGGAAGCCGCACTGGAAGGAACGCACCGATGAGCCTGCAGGAACAGTTCGGCAAGGACATCCTGCTCACCGGCTGGGGGCACTCCCCGTTCGGCAAGCTGGCGGATGAGACGCTGGAGTCGCTGATTGTTGGCGTGGCCCGGGATGCCATTGCCAACGCCGGGCTGGAGCCGGGGCAGATCGACGAGGTCTACCTGGGCCAGTTCAACTCCGGCATGGTGCCACTGGGCTTCGCGTCCTCGCTGGCGCTGCAGGTCTCCGATGAGCTAGCCAACGTGCCGGCCACCCGGGTGGAGAACGCCTGCGCATCCGGCTCGGCCGCGGTGCAGCAGGGCGCCAAGTCGCTGCTGGCCGGCACCGCGCGCAACGTGCTGGTGATCGGTGCGGAGAAGATGACCCACGCCGGTGCCGACGTTGTCGGTGCCGCCCTGCTCGGCGCCGATTACGAGGCGGCCGGCAAGCCGAGCTCCACCGGCTTCGCCGGGCTGTTTGCCGAAACCGCCAAGCACTACCAAAAGCGCTTCGGCGACGTGGGCGACGTGCTCGGCTCGATCGCGGCGAAGAACCACCGCAACGGCGTGGCCAACCCCTACGCCCAGCTGCGCAAGGACCTGGGCGAGGAGTTCTGCCAGACCGTCTCGGACAAGAACCCGGTGGTCGCCGAGCCGCTGCGCCGGACCGACTGCTCGCCGGTCTCGGACGGCGCCGCCGCGGTAGTGCTCAGCACGGAAGCGCCGCGTTCCGGGGCCGCGACGGCTGCGGTGCGGCTGGCCGGATTCGGCCAGGCCAACGACTTCATGCCGGCCGAGAAGCGCGATCCCACGGCCTTCGCGGGCAGCCGGGCTGCCTGGCAGCGTGCGCTGGGCATGGCCGGTGTCGACTTGGCGGACCTGGACCTGGCCGAGGTACATGACTGCTTCACCATCGCCGAACTGATCATGTACGAGGTCATGGGACTCACTGCTGCCGGCGAGGGCCGCCGGGCCATCGAGGAGGGCATGGTGTACCGCGACGGCAAGCTGCCGGTAAACCTGTCCGGCGGGCTCAAGGCCAAGGGGCACCCGGTCGGCGCCACCGGCGTCTCGCAGCACGTGGTCACCGCCATGCAGCTCTCCGGCACGGCCGGGGACATGCAGCTGGCGGGTGCCCGGCGCGCGGCCGTGCACAACATGGGCGGGCTGGCGATCGCCAACTACGTCAGCGTGCTCGAAGCCGTCTAGCCGACCGCCAGCTGCCGGTCCACCACCCATCGACTGCACCGATCCGACCCTTCCGGAATGTCCGGGAGGGCCGGATTGGTGCAGTCGATCGTGTTTTCAATGCGCCCGTTGTACTTAACCCAGCGCGCGCAGATACCGCCTGCGGGCAAAGCGCTGCGCGATCTGAAGCAGTGGGTAGAGAGTCCGCCATGGCTGTTGCGGCGCTGCCCGGGTCAGCGAGCGCACCGTGAACTGCACTTCCCCGCCGCCGTCGCGGTGCACGATGAACGCTTCCTCACCGTTGACGGGATGACCCGGAAGGGTGCGGTAGGCGAACCCAACCCGGTCCGCGGTTTTAACGACGGCCACCACTTCAACCGGCTCCTCGATGCTCACGCCGAGCAGGCTGGCCGTAATGAGAACCTTCTCTCCTTGGCGCACCGGCCCCCTTGAGTCCACCGAAAACCCGCTCTCAGTTTTCACCTTCCAGCGCAGCACGTCCCTGGCGGCCCGTTCCCACAGGTCATCCCCGCTGCCCAGGACGGATGAAGCTTCCGTGCGCCGGAAGGCCGGGTCGGACGGTGGCCACGCCGGAAGCTGCGGGCTGGTCATTCCGGGCTCCGGACTGGTCATGCCGCGGCCTCCGGGCCGGTCGCTACGCAAGGTCCGGTCCGGTTATGCCGCGCATCCGCGCAGTCGTACTCGCAGTCACTGGTTCCTCCGGATGCCGCCGTTATCCAGCAGGTCCTGCAGGCCCTGCCGAAAGAGTTCCTTGCCGCCGTGGGCGGGGTGGCGGATCTTGGGCACTTGCAGTCCGCTGGCGGTCACGCTCCGGTGCCCGATGTTCCCCACCGCGACGACTGAGTCGATACCGAACAGCCGGACCAGGTCCTGCCAGAAGATCGTGCCGGCCGCGATCTCCGGCGCCGACGGCGTACGGTTGGACTGCGGGCGCCCGGCCTGGTGCGGATGGAACGGATAGGCACTCCACAGCAGCGGCAGGATGTCCAGTTCGGCCAGCACGGTCCACATCACCGTGGCGGTGGGCTCGGCCGGCACGGTCAGCACCTCCGGGGGCATCACGTACCCGTTGTCCGGCCCGAACATGCCGAAAGGATCGTTGCCGGAAATCAGCGCCTTATTGGTGAACGGGACGCCGGTGACGGTCATGCCGCGGTAGCCCGGGGCCTCCCCCACCAGCAGGACGCTGGGCCGGCGTTCCAGCATCTGCTCGAAGTAGCGGGTGATGTTATGCCTGCGGGCCGCGTTCTCAGGCAGCTCGGTGGAGAAGAAGTTGCGGCTCGCAGGCCCGGCTCTGAAACTCCCCAGCCGTTCCACGAACTGCCGGATCCCCTGCTCCGTCATCGATGCCGTCCCATCATGCTTCGAGCCTAGCTTCGCGGTGGGCGCCGATCGAACGGACACAACGAGTGGTGAGAAGACGGCATCCCTGAAGGGCAAAGATGCCACCTTCTCACCACTCGTTGTAGGGAGGTGGGTTTGCGCGCGTGGGGAGGTGGGTTTGCGCGCGTGGGGATGTGGAGTTTGCACGCGTGCATTAGCGCGGCTACAACTGGGTCTCGCCGCGCACACAACAGCCGCGCACACAGCAAACGCCGGCACCCACGGCGAGGAAGAATCCCCACCCGGGCACCGGCGTCGTGCTGTGAAGTTGTCAGGATGCGGCGGGCGCGAAGCCTGCCGCCCAGCCGCTAGGCGCGGGAGGAATCCTTGGGCAGCCGGGCTGCCAGCTTCCATGCCGCGGGCATGGCGGCAGCAGCGATCAGGGACTTCACGATGCCGCCGATGATGAACGGGTACAGGCCCCACTCGAGCGTCTGCTGCAGGTCGGCGCCCAGCGAGATGGACAGCCAGGCCATGCCGAAGACGAAGGTGATCACGGTGCCTGCGAAGAAGGAGACCGTGGCGCCCAGGAACTTCTTGTCCCAGTTGCGCTTGGCCAGCCAGCCGGTCAAGCCCGCGGCCGCAACAAAGCCCACGAGGTAGCCGCCGGTCGGGCCGACGGCAGCGGCCAGACCGGAAGAAGCGTCGGAGAACACCGGCATGCCGGCGACACCGGCCACCCAGTACAGCGCCATCGCCAGCATCCCGCGGACCGGGCCGAGGGTGCTGCCCACCAGCAGCACGGCCAGGGTCTGGCCGGTGATCGGGACCGGCCACAGCGGCACGGCCAGCTGCGCCATCACGGCGGTCAGGCCGGCGCCGCCGATAACCAGGGCGGTGTTGGTCAGGGCGGTGCTGGGGACGAGGGCATCGGCCAGAACACCCTGGCGTGCGACGACGGCTGTACTCATGTTTGCTCCTTCTCGAGGGGTCTATCCCTGCGATACTCCGGATCCGGATTTGGCACCACTGTACCGGCAGCCCCGAACGGCATCACGGTTTGTGGCGCAGATTACGGCTCAGGCGGCAATGCCTCGGGCCTGCGCGGTCAGCTCCAGGGCGCGCAGCCGCTGCGCGACGGTCGGGGCCTGGAACGCGACGATCAGCTCGTCGGCACCGGCGTGCTTGGCAAATCCCTCCAGGTACTCCGTCACGGCATCGGGCGTGCCGACGGCCGAGTACTTGACCATCTGCTCCACGTGCTGGCCCTGCGGCGAGTCCAGGATCAGGTCGGCTTCCTCGTCCGTGAACTTCCGGTCGCGGCCGAACAGCAGCGAGACCCGGCTGCGCCGGACAATCCGGAACTGCTCCTGCGCCTCCTCGTTGGTGTCCGCGGCGATGGCGTTCACGCCGGCGATCACGTATGGTTCGGCGAGCTGCTCGGAGGGCTGGAATTCGCGGCGGTAGGCGGCCACGGCATCCTGCAGCGCGTTCGGCGCGAAGTGTGAGGCGAACGAGTACGGCAGCCCCAGCGCGGCCGCCAGCTTGGCGCCGAACAGCGAGGAGCCCAGGATGTACAGCGGCACGTTGCTGCCCTTGCCCGGAGTCGCGTCCACGCCCTTGATCCGGGTTTCTCCGGTGAGGTAGCCCTGCAGTTCCAGCACGTCCTGCGGGAACGAATCTGCGCTCATCGGATCGCGGCGCAGCGCGCGCAGCGTGTTCTGGTCGCTGCCCGGTGCGCGCCCCAGACCCAGATCGATCCGGCCCGGGTGCAGCGCCTCCAGCGTGCCGAACTGCTCGGCGATGGTCAGCGGGGCATGGTTGGGCAGCATGATCCCGCCGGCGCCCAGCCGGATGGTGCTGGTGTGCGCGGCAACGTGGGCGATCAGCACGCTGGTGGCGGAGGACGCGATCGAGGCCATGTTGTGGTGCTCGGCGTACCAGACCCGCCGGTAGCCCAGTTCCTCGGCCCGCTGCGCCAGCGCCACGCTGCCGGCCAGGCTTTCGCCCACGGTTTCGTTCGTTCCGATGGTTGCCAGGTCAAGGATGGACAGAGGTACGTTCACGCCGGCAGGCCTTTCGTTGCGGGATGACCCACGGTAGTTGCCGCGGGCACACGTCCGGCATAACGACGGCGGTGCCCGCCTTATTTCTTCCCCTCCCCCTCGGCGGGTCGTGGCTGGCGGCCGGACCGTCGCCGTCGTGCGGATGAAGCGGCCGAGGCGTTCTGCGCGGAGCGTTCCCCGGCGTAAAGTCTGAACGCATGGAACACAGCCATCATGGCCAGGCGGAGGATCCCGACCAGTTCTGGGAGTCCTTTTACGCCGAGCGGGACCAGATCTGGAGCGGCCGGCCCAACGCCATGGTGGTCCGCGAGCTCTCCGGCCTGCGCCCCGGCACAGCCCTGGAACTGGGATGTGGCGAGGGCGCTGATGCCATCTGGCTCGCCGAACAGGGCTGGCAGGTCACCGGCCTGGACATGTCGGGACTCGCATTGCGGCGGGCGGCCCGGCACGCCGAGGAAGCCGGGGTGGCGGACCGGATTCAATGGCGCCGGCAGGACCTGGCCGGCTGGGAAGCCTCCGAGCAGTACGATCTGGTCTGCGCGCAGTTCCTCCACTCACCGGTCGAGCTGCCGCGGAACGCGATCCTCGCAGCGGGAGCCCGCGCCGTCTCCCCCGGCGGTGAGCTGCTGATTGTCGGCCACAAATCGTTTCCGCCGTGGTCGCGGCATCCTGAGCCGGAGGAAGCGCTGCCCACCGCAGCCGAACTCGCCGCTGAACTTGGGCTCGACGGTCCGGGCTGGACCCTGGAGACGGTGGACTCGGTGGAGCGCGCCGTCACTGGACCGGACGGCGACAGCGGCACGGTGACGGACAGCGTCCTGCGCGCGCGCCGGCTGGTTGATTAGCCGGCAGCGCGTTTCTCACCGGGTGGCGCGCGCTGGCGAGCCTGCCCGGCAGCGCTTATCCGGCAGCGTGCTCGATGCTGCAGTCGGTGCCTGGGAAAACCACGCTCTCGTGTCCGTCGTCGAATCTGACGAAGTAAGGCGGGGCGCCGCCGGCGCCGCGGACCTCGATGACTTCACCGTGCCGGTCCGAGGATTCCACCGTCTTTCCCCTGATGACGATGCGGTCTCCGGGTGCTGCGATCATGACCGCTCACCTCCCTCCCCCATAGCGTAGGGCAACGAGGTGCCGCCGACCAGAGTCAGCGCATCCAGCGGTGCGGAGCGGGACGCCGGGTGCTGGGCAGTGCGTTGTTCTCCCGCCATTCATGCAGCCACTCGGGCAGCACCAGCTCGGCCGGCGGTTCCTGGCCGGTCGCTGCGAAGATCTCCTCGTTAGCAACCGGCCCCTGCTTGGACACCAGCCGGGTGGCAATGTAGGCGCGGGCATAGATCTCGCCGCCGGATACCATGCGCTGCTCAAAATAGATGGCCCGGTCGTCGAAGCCGATGATCCGCGTTTCAATGCTGTACCGCTGGCCGAGCGTGAGCGACTTGCGGAAGGCTATGGTCTCCGCACTGACCACCGGTGACCAGCCCTTGCGGCGGAAGACGTCCCAGACACCGGCGCGTACCATCAGCTCGAAGCGCCCAAGGTCCATCAGCGAGAAGTACATCCCGTTGTTGACGTGCAGGGCAATGTCGATGTCGGTAGGCAGCACCCGCAAGGGCAGGGTCGACGAATTCCAAATTCCCAGCGCGGGCCGGCGGCGCGCCGTGACAAGCAGCAACAGCGTACGGAAGATCAGGTGCATTCCGTCATGCTACCCGCTGGTAACTTAGCTGCCCAGCGCCAGTGTCGGTCGCTTGTGACGACGGGCCTGCGGGCGGCTGTGCCCATGCTACGTACTCCCGGACTAAACTTCTGCTGTGCAGAACATGAACATCGTGAAGAAGCCCGGCTACGCTGTGGACTCCGTCGACCGGGCGCTGCAGCTGATCATGCTTCTCCAGGAGCGGGAGTGGCTGCGGATCACCGACGCGGCCAACGCACTGGACGTGGCCCCGTCCACCGCCCACCGGCTCATGGCCATGCTGGTGTACCGGGGTTTTGCCTTGCAGGATGACCAGCGGCGCTACTGCGCCGGGCCGACCCTGCGAACCGACCCCGCCGCCGACCCTGCCCGGAGCGCCGCCGCGATCGCCCGCCCACATCTTGAGTCGCTGGCGCTCTCCGTACACGAAACGGTGAACCTCGTTGAGCGGGTCGGTGTCACCGCCCGCTACCTGTTCACGGCCGAAGGCCCTCAGTTGCTCCGGGTCGGCAACCGCACCGGCACGGTTCTTCCGGCACACCTCTCCTCCGGCGGCAAGGCCATCCTGGCCACACTGCCGGAGCCGTCGGTCGCGCAGCTCTACACCGGCCGGCAGGCGCAAAAAACCGGCGGCAGCCTCGCAGCGGCGGAGCTGGAGGGCCTGCAGCGCGAGCTGGCGGCAGCGCGGAAGCGGGGTTACGCCGTCAACCTCGGACGCACCGAAGCGGACCTCGCGGCGGTCGGCGCACCGCTGGCCACAACGGATCGGCCCGCAGCCCTGGCCGTATCGATCAGCTCGCCGTTGTCCCGCGGCGGAGATATCCAGAAACCGCAGGTCATCCAGGCCCTCCATGCCACCTGCGAAGCAGTGTTGGCCGACCTTCAAGCGGAAGGCGCGCTGCCCTCCCCATGACATTCTGCTGGCCAGAATCTCTTGGCTGATGCGTGGCGCCGATCACTACCATGTGGTGCAACGCGACCAACGCAGCCCGAAGACGAGGGCCAACCAACCAGCAGGAGCATCATGCAGTTTTATCTCGACGGCTATCATCCAGGCGACCCCGAACTACGGCCGGCCGCGGAAGGCCGCCCGGACAGCCAGGGCGGAATGCCGGACGAGGTGGATGTCCTGGTGGTCGGTACCGGACCGGCGGGGGTAGTGCTGGCCGCCCAACTGGCCGAGTTCCCGGGAATCACCACGCGCGTGGTGGAACGGCGGGAAGGCCCGCTGGCGCTGGGGCAGGCCGACGGCGTGGCCTGCCGGACGGTCGAAATGTTCAACGCCTTCGGCCTGGCCGAGCGCCTGGTCCGCGAAGGGTACTGGGTCAACGAAACCGTGTTCTGGCGGCCGGATGATCAGGACCGTTCACGGATCGTCCGCAGCGGCAGAGTCCAGGACGTTGCGGAGGGGTTGTCCGAGTACCCGCACGTGATCGTCAACCAGGCCCGGATGCAGGACTATCTGCTGGAGCACATGCGCAAGTCCCCCACTCGGCTGGAACCGGACTACGGCTTGGAAGTCACCGGCGTCGAGGTCGAAGGATCGGGCGACTACCCGGTCAGGGTCACCATGCGCCGGACCAACGGCGAGGAACCGTCGGAAGAGGTTACCGTCCGCGCCAAGTACGTGGTGGGTTGCGACGGCGCCCGCAGCTCGGTCCGGCGGTCGATCGGTTTGGAACTGCGCGGCGACGCCCGCAACCATGCCTGGGGCGTGGCTGACGTCCTGGCCGTCACCGACTTTCCGGATGTCCGCTTCAAGGCTGCCATCCAGTCGGCGCAGGATGGCAACATCCTGCTGATCCCGCGCGAAGGCGGCTACCTGATCCGCCTCTACGTGGACCTCGGCGATCTTGATCCGGCCGATCGCGAGGCCCGGCAGCGGTTCACCTCGGACATGATCATCGAGGCGGCGCAGCGGATCCTGCACCCGTACACGCTGGAGGTCAAGGACATCGCCTGGTGGTCCGTCTACGAGGTGGGCCAGCGCATCACCGACAGGTTCGACGACGTCGTACCTGAAGAGCGCGGCCAGCGCACCCCGCGCGTCTTCATTGCCGGCGACGCCTGCCACACGCACAGCGCGAAGGCGGGCCAGGGCATGAACGTCTCGATGCAGGACGGCTTCAATCTGGGTTGGAAGCTCGCTGCCGTCTTGGAAGGCCGCAGCCCCGAGTCCCTGCTGGATACGTACTCGGGCGAGCGCCACGCCGTGGCCCAGGAACTGATCGACTTCGACATCCGCTGGTCCAAGACCGTGAGCTCCCGCCCGAAGGACCCGAACCGGCCCGACGACGAAGGTCTGGAGCCGGCCGAGCTGGAGCGGCAGTTTGTTGAGGCCGGCCGCTTTACTGCTGGCTTCGCCACCGATTACACGCCGTCGATGATCACCGGTGCGGACACCCATAAGCATCTGGCCAAGGGTTTCCCGATCGGCCAGCGGTTCTACTCCGCCCCGGTTGTCCGGCTGGCCGACGCCAAACCGGTGGGCTTGGGCCACACCGCCCAGGCGGACGGCCGCTGGCGGATCTACGCCTTTGCCGACTCCGCCCACCCCGGTGCGGCAGACTCCCGGTTGGCCGAACTGTGCCGCTTCCTGGCAGAGTCCGAAGACTCGCCGGTCCGGCGCTACACCCCGGCCGGCGCCGACGCCGACGCCGTCTTCGATGTCCGCGCCGTCTTCCAGCAGGGCCACCGGGAACTGGACGCCAACGACGTGCCACCTTTCCTGTTCCCGCAGAAGGCCCCGTTTGGCCTGAAGGACTACGAGAAGGTCTTCACTCCGGACCAGAAGTCCGGGGAAGACATCTTCGATCTGCGCGGCATCGACCGCCAGCAGGGCGCCATGGTGGTGGTCCGCCCGGACCAGTACGTCGCCCACGTGCTGCCGCTCGACGCGTACCAGGAACTCTCGGACTTCTTCGCCGGCGTCCTGCAGGAGTAAGGGGGAACCGACTACAAGCGGCGGCGGACACATACCCGCAGGTTCCGTGTCCGCCGCCATCAATGTTGTCGCTGCTTAAAGCTCATAGTGCTCAGTCGGCAGAGTTGTCCCAGCCGTAATCCGGGTACTCGAAAAAGTCGTCGCCGTCGAGCGTATCTACCTCGCCGGTGGCCATTGAATCAATGAGCGACTCCAGACCGGTCTGGACCGTCTTAACCAGCATGCCCTTCATCTTCTGGCCGAATGTATTCGACTGGCCTCGAACCTCAAAGAGAACTGTGGCCGAACCGTTCATCGCAAACGCGGAGCGGCCCTGCCCGGCGTATTCACGTTCCTCCGGGTGAAGATAGCGGCCTACAGCGGCCAGCGGCGACTGGGAACCGTAGCTGTCCTTGATCCCGTCTGCCACCGCCAAGGCATACCGCCTGGACTTATCTTGATCAAGCAGCGGCCACTCCTCCTTGTAGGCAGCACCATCGTTGACACCCAGCGGCGGGTAATCCAAGGCCACGGAAATGTGTTTGCCGTCCTGTTCGCCTCCCGTCTGAACGTTACAGGGGCCCATGTGGTGTAGATCGACGACGGCGTCTACTTCGCCGAATTCGGACCGCAGGTCAACATAGACGTCCCTGATGGCCTGGGATTCCGGAGCGAGGAAGAAGCCCGCATCGACCTGACGTCCCGGCATGTCTTCCGGCTGCGGCACATAATCGAGGTCCGGGTTGAAGTCCCGGTTCAAGTCAAAGCCGGGTAGGTCTGTGCCGCCGTCGCCCGTCCGGTAGTACCAGGCAGGGACGGACCCTTCAAGCTGCGGATGCAGGCGCTCCACTTCGTCCCAAGACAGCACGTTGGTGCGGCGATTCAGTTCACCGCCATCTGGGTTCACCATGGGCATGGCAATTAGGGTGACTTCTTCCAGTGTCCGCTGGGTCTCAGCATCATTGCTGGAGCCTAGCTTCTCGACGATCGCCAGAAGCGCTTCGGTTCCGGTCCGCTCATTGCCATGAACGGCGCTTTGGATGAGCAGCACACGATCGCCGCTGCCGACACGGGCGGTATAGAGGTCGCGGCCGAGAGAGGACTGGCCCACCACATCCACTTCCACGCGGCCCTCGCTTTTCTGTTCAATACGATCAAGCCGGGACCCGAGCTCCTCATAGCTGGTCCACCCGCTGAACTGCGGGGAGTCCGATGTCTTGCATATTCCGTGGCCCGGCGCGTTGGACTTCACTGGTGCCGCTCCAGCCGGGACGGCGGTGACCACTGTGCATACCAACGCCGCTGCGCCAATGGCGCCGAATAATCTGCTGGGATTGTTCACTGGTTCTCCTGTGGCGAGTGATTGAGACAAGTCAACCGTTTACCCAGAAGCGGCGGTGGTCAAGAGCCATCAGTCCGTTTCGGCACGAGAGCAGCGAAGTAGCGGGGCGGCCCCTGTCGACGGACATGACGCGCTGTTGACAATCCGCAGTACATAACCGCAAGCCAAGGCCCGGAATTGCTCGTCGGCTTTCACGTCTGGGGCCTATCAACCGCGGAGAACAACGGAGCGGGGCCGGCGAACATTCGCCGGCCCCGCCCTTCTTGGTTTAGCTACGGATGGTGTCCGTGTTTCTTTCCGTCGCCGATGTCTTCGGGAAGGCCGCCGGCAGGATGGTTCGGCCCACCCGAACCATTCGTGAACCGCGGCTCTTCCGCCTCGACCACATTCATTTCCGACGTCGTCGTGGGCACCGCAAACGGCACGTTGCTTGGCACACTGACGGCGCCGCGCACCGGCCCCAGGCGCCGCTGCCGCAATGGATCTCGGCGCAGGTCCACGTACAGCGACACGCACAAGCCGATGATGATCAGCACGAAAGGCGTCGAGGCCAGAATGGTGAACGTCTGCAGCGCGTCCAGTCCGCCAACGAACAACAGCACAGCCGCCACCGTGCCGGTGAGAACGCCCCAGAGGATGACCAGCGGCGTCCACGGATCCTTGCGGCCGCGGGAGGACAGCGTCCCGAGCACCACGGCACCGGCGTCGGCGCCGCTGACAAAGAACACCGCAGTCAGCACCATCACGATGATGGCCGCGCCGATGAAGAACGGATAGTGCTGCAGCACGGCGAAGAAGGCGGCCGCCTCGTTTCCGGCCCCGGCAATGTCTTCCCCGCCCAGTTGCAGGTTGATGCCGGCGCCGCCGAAGATGGAGAACCAGATCACGCTTACTGCGGTGGGGACCAGCAGCACGCCCAGGACGAATTCCTTGATCGTCCGGCCGCGGGAGATCTTGGCAATGAACGTGCCAACGAAGGGCGTCCAGGAAATCCACCAGGCCCAGTAGAAGATGGTCCAGTTGGACAACCATTCGGTGCCGCCGAAAACGGCCGAGTGGAAGCTCATGGGCACCAGGTTGGCCAGGTAGTCACCGATCGAGGCGGGTATCAGGTCAAGGATGAAGACGGTGGGCCCGACGACGAACACAAACAGCAGCAGGACAAAGGCCAGCACCATATTGGTGTTGCTCAGCCATTTGATGCCCCGGGAGACGCCGCTCGCGGCCGAAATTACCACGCCCACGGTCAGCACGCAGATGATCAAAATGGGGGCGGCCGCTCCCGGATTTTCGTCGAACTGGCCCGTCCGCAGCAGCGACAGGCCGGCGGCGATCTGCAGTGCACCCAGGCCCAATGATGTCGCCGAACCGAACTTCGTGCAGATGATGGCCAGGATATCGATCGGCTTGCCCCAGCCCTTTTTCTCGATCCGTTCCCTGCCGAAGAGCGCCTGGAAGGGAGAGCTCATCAGGTTGCCCCGGCCCATCCGGTAGGTGGAATAAGCAAGCGCCAGACCCACCACCGAGTAGATGGCCCACGGATGCAGGCCCCAGTGGAAGAGCGTGTAGGCCATCGCGTTGTTCGCCGCCTCGGGCGATCCCGGGGCAGCATCAACGAAGGGGGGCGGCGAGGCCAGATGCGTGACCGGCTCATAGACACCAAAGAACATCAGGCCGATGCCCATGCCCGCGCTGAACATCATGGAAATCCAGGACAACGTGGAGAACTCGGTCGACTCGCCCTCGCGCGAGAGCGGGATATTTCCATACCGGCCAAAGGCGAGCACCAGCGCAAACGCCACGAAGCCTGTGGCTCCGAGGATGAACAGCCAGCCGAAGGTGCTGGTCACCCAGCCGAGAACGGCTCCGGCGACTTCGGTAACCTGCTCCGTAGCGAAAATGCCCAGCAGGCAGACGGCGACAATGATGCCGCCCGAAACGAAGAAAACCGTCTTGTCGACGGTCTTCCAGCCCCGCCGCCCGTCGTCCGATTCCTCGGAGACAGTCGGCAAGGGGCCAGTGTATTCGTTGCTCATCATGGTCCTCACTATTGTCACCGGTTGTGCCTTGCGCAGCCCGGGCTTCCTGTGGCTCTTCGATGTCAAACGTCCCGTAAGTATAGTTGCAGGCATGAATGAACGTGGCGAATCAGCAGCGGACGACCAGACGGCAACCGATCATTATGGAGACTCCGGACGCACCGTTTTCGGCAGCCACGGCGAAGTGTCCAAGAACGATCTGAGGGTGGTCGCGCACGCCGAGGTGGATGCCGCCAACGCCGCCGTGGCAGTGGCCATGGCGGGCGGCGGGCTGCCCGCCGAGGTCAATGCGATGCTGGTCAGCGTGCAGAACGACCTGTTCGACCTGATGGCCGACCTGCTGGTGCCGTACCACAGCAACCTCCCCGTAGACGCGCGGATCATCCCCGAGCATGCGGAGCGGCTGGAACGCGCCATCGAACACTTCAGGCAGGAAGCCGACGATCTCAGCGGCATGCTTCTTCCCGGCGGAACACTCTCCGCCGCACTGCTCTACCAGGCCCGTACCGCGGTGCGCCGGGCCGAACGAACGGTCTGGGCCGCACTGGACGAACACGGCGATGTGGTCAACCGCGAGACCGGACGCTACCTCAACCGGCTGTCGGGCCTGCTGTTCGTGATGGGCCGGGCGGCGAACGCCGAACACGGCGACGTGATGTGGGTTCCGGAGTCCTCCGTGCTGGGGGTACTCGAGGACCGCCCGGACACGGACTGACGGCACCGCTACGTACGGTGTAACCGACATCACGGTCAGGAGGTGCCCCGGGTATCCTCTCCAGTGATGACCATCACCAGCGAGCCCGCTCTCCGAGCCGGCACCGAGCCGTCCGTGCGCACCTTGGCGCGCGGACTGTCCGTGCTGAGCGTGTTCGACGACGGCAATCCGTCCATGCGGGCCGCCGATGTTGCGGCACGTGCCGGGCTGAACAGGGCGGCCACTGCCAGAGTGCTGCGGACGCTGGTCCATCTGGGCTATGTGCGCTGCCACGAGGAAAAATTCGCGCTGACCCATCAGGCCTTGGAGCTAGGCTACGGCTATCTGTCCGGCTCCCCCTTGGTGCTGGCCTCCCGGCAAGGCGTCGAATGGCTGACGGCCGAATTCGAGGAACCGTGCACCGCCGGCGTGCTGGCGGACGGCGACGTCATCTGCATCGCAGCCACCCGGGTTCCCGGCATGATCCGGGCCGGGCTGACCGTTGGCGCACGCATTCCGGCCCATGCATCCTCGATGGGCAAGGTCTTGATGGCCGGACTCGGCGAGGATGCATTCCGCGCTGTCCTGGACGGCGGCCAGTTCAGCCGGCTGACCGAGCAGACCATCGACAGCACCGAACGCTTCCGACTGGAGATCGAGCAGGTCCGCCGGCAAGGCTACGCGGTCAACGACAGCGAACTGCAGTCCGGCCACCGCACCGTTTCCGTGCCGGTCAGGGACGCCGCCGGAGTGGTGATCGCCGCCGTCGGCGTCAACATGCTGGCCACCCCGGACACCCTGCAGGCGGCGACCGCCGCCCATCTTCCGCCGCTCCGCCGTGCCGCCGAGCGGATCGCCGAAGGCTGCACACCCGTTTAACGCCGCGACGGCGGCGCCGAGGGTGGGATGCGAATCCTCACCCAGGCACCGCCGTCGTTATTCCCGTGGTTCAGCCGATCAGGGCACCGGATCCGCTGCCGCCGCGAACTGGGACATGTAGAGCCGGTAGTACGGTCCTTCGGCGGCCAGCAGCGCGGCGTGGTTGCCCTGCTCCACGATCTTGCCCTCCTCCATCACCAGGATCACGTCCGCGTCCCGGATGGTGGAGAGCCGGTGCGCAATCACAAAACTGGTCCGGTCGGAGCGCAGCGCGGCCATCGCATGCTGGACCAGCAGCTCGGTGCGCGTGTCCACCGAGCTGGTGGCCTCGTCCAGGATCAGCAGCGACGGGTTGGCCAGGAACGCCCGGGCAATGGTGATCAGCTGCTTCTCACCTGCGGAGACGTTGTTGCCTTCTTCGTCGAGGACGGTGTCATAGCCGTCCGGCAGCGCCCGCACAAAACGGTCCACGTAGGTGGCCTTGGCCGCTGCCATGACCTCTTCCTCGGTGGCATCCAGGTTGCCGTAGCGGATGTTGTCGAAGATGGAGCCGCCGAACAGCCAGGCATCCTGCAGCACCATGCCCACCTTGGACCGCAGTTCGGCCCGGCTGAGCGCGGTGATGTCCACACCGTCCAGCGTGATCCGGCCGGCGTCCAGCTCGTAGAACCGCATCACCAGGTTCACCAGCGTGGTCTTGCCCGCGCCCGTCGGCCCCACGATGGCCACTGTTTGCCCCGGGGCCGCCGAGAAGGAGAGGTCCTCGATCAGCGGCTTGTCCGCCGTGTAGCTGAAGCTGACGTTGTGGAACTCCACGTGCCCGTCGGTCTTGGCCGGCAGCGTCTCGGTGGCCGTGTCCGGTTCCTGCTCCTCGGCGTCGAGCAGTTCGAACACCCGCTCCGCGGAGGCAACGCCGGACTGCAGCATGTTGGCCATGCCCGCCATCTGGCTCAACGGCTGGTTGAATTCGCGCGAGTACTGGATGAACGCGGTGGCGTCGCCCAGGGTCATCGACCCCGACGCCACCCGCAGGCCGCCGACCACGGCGATGCCCACGTAGCTCAGGTAGGAGATGAACTGCATCACCGGCATGATCATGCCGGAGACGAACTGCGCACCGAACGAGGCCTTGAACAGTTCCTCGTTCTTCTCGTCGAACTGTTCCACCGACTGCTGCTCACGGCCGAAGGCGCGGACCAGATCGTGGCCGCTGAACGACTCCTCGATGTGGCCGTTCAGCGCACCGGTGTGCTTCCACTGCGCGGTGAACAGCTTCTGGCTGCGGGTGCCGATGATCCCGGCGCCAACGGCGGAGAGCGGCAGCGCGATCAGCGCGATCAGGGCCAGCTGCCAGGAGACGATGAACATCATGATGGTGATGCCCAGCAGGCTCAGCGCGGACATGATCAGCTGCGCGAAGGCCTGCTGCAGTGCCTGCTGGATATTGTCGACGTCGTTGGTCACCCGGGAGAGCATGTCGCCGCGTTGGCGGGTGTCGAAATAGTTCAGCGGCAGCCGGTTCAGCTTGGCTTCCACGTCCCGGCGGAGGCCGAAGACCACCCGCATCACAATCCGGTTCAGCAGCCAGCCCTGCAGCCACATGAACAGCGACGAGACCACGTACATCCCCAGCACCAGCAGGATCAGGTTGCCCAGCAATTGGAAGTCGATGCCCACGCCGGGCACCAGTTCCATCCCGGAGAGCAGGTCCGCGAACTGGTCCTGGCCCTGCGCGCGCAGCCCGGCAATGACTTCTTCCTGGCTGGCCCCGGCCGGCAGGTTCATGCCGATGGCGCCGTTGAAGATGACGTCCATGGCGTTGCCCAGCACCTTGGGCGCAATCACGTTCAGCACCACGGCCACCAGCACCATGGCCAGCACCAGGGCGATGCTGGCTTTCTCCGGCTTCAGCAGGCCGAACAGACGCTTGGCGGACGGCCAGAAATGCTGTGCCTTGCGGGCCGGGGTCCCGGTCATGAAGTCTTGGTCGGCCTCGCCGGGCTGGAACTGCTCCTCCAGGACCTCGGCCTCGGCCTCCGCGGCAGCCGCCGGGGTGGGAGCTGTTACCGGGTCCGGCCCGGTGGCCAGCTCGGACTGGGTTTCTTTGTCCGGGCTCATGCCACTTCCTCCACCGCGGTCTGCGAATCAACGATTTCCTGGTAGGTTTCGGAGCTTTCCAGCAGTTCCTCATGGGTGCCGCTGGCAACGATCTGGCCGTGTTCCATCACCAGGATCTGGTCCGCCTCGATGATCGTGGCCACGCGCTGGGCCACGATGATCACGGTCGCGTCCCTGATGGTTCCCTTCAACGCGGCCCGCAGTCTGGCGTCGGTTGCCACGTCGAGCGCGGAGAATGAGTCGTCGAAGAGGTAGACCTTGGGCTTGGCCACCAGCGCCCGGGCAATACACAGCCGCTGCCGCTGCCCGCCGGAGACGTTGGTGCCGCCCTGCGAGACGGCTGACTCGAGCCCATGGTCCTTGGCGCGGACGAAGCCCTCGCCCTGAGCCACGCGCAACGCTTCCCAGAGCTCATCGTCCGTGGCGTCCGGATTGCCGAAGCGCAGGTTGTGGGCCACCGAGCCGGAGAACAGGTACGGCCGCTGCGGCACCAGGGCAACCCGGTCGGTGATGTCGGTGCGGGCCATCCGGGTGACCGGAACGCCGTCGATCAGCACGTCGCCGCTGCCGGCGTCGATGAGGCGCGGCAGCATGCTGATCAGCGTGCTCTTGCCGGCGCCGGTACTGCCAATGATCGCCGTCGTCTGGCCGGGCCGGGCGGTGAAGCTGACATCTCGCAGCACCGGCACTTCGGCGCCGGGATAGGCGAAGGTCACGTTGCGGAACTCGACCACTCCGGCGGGCTCGCGCGCCGTCTCCGGTTCGGTGGGTTCATGCACCGAGGGTTCGACGTCGAGCACCTCGCCGATGCGTTCGGCACAGACCGAGGCGCGCGGGATCATCATCGCCATGAAGGTACCCATCATCACCGCCATCAGGATCTGCAGCAGGTACTGCAGGAAGGCTGTCAGCGCGCCGACCTGAATGTCCCCGGCGTCCACGCGCAGGCCGCCGAACCACAACACGGCGGCAGTGGCCAGATGCAGGATCATGCCGATCGAGGGGAACATCAGCACGAACAGGTTGCCAACCGAGACCGAGACGTCGGTCAGTTCACGGTTGGCCTTCTCGAAGCGCTTGGCCTCGTACGGCTCGCGGACGAACGCCCGGACCACGCGGATGCCGGTGATCTGCTCGCGGAGCACGCCGTTGATGCCATCGATTTTCTGCTGCATGCTGCGGAACAGTGGCATCAGCTTCCAGACCAGCAGGCCAACCACCACGAACAGCAGCGGCACCGAGACCCACACCAGCCAGGACAACTGCAGGTCTTCGCGGACCGCCATGATGATGCCGCCCACGCACATGATGGGAGCCATCACCATGAAGTTCAGGCCCATCAGCACCAGCATCTGCACCTGCTGCACATCGTTGGTGCCGCGGGTGATCAGGCTGGGAGCGCCAAACTGACCCACCTCGCGGGCAGAAAACCCGGTGACCTTGTGGAAGATGCCGCGGCGCAGGTCGCGGCCCACCGCCATCGCCGCCTTGGAGCCGAAGTACACGCCGGCGATCGCCGCGGCCACCTGGACAAAGCTGACGGTCAGCATCACGCCGCCGGTGCTCCAGATGTAGTCGGTATCGCCGCGGGCAACGCCCTGGTCGATGATCTGGGCATTAAGGCTGGGCAGATACAGCGCGGCGATGGTGGCAATCAGCTGCAGCACCACCACCGCAAACACGAAGGGAAGATAGGGGCGGCCATAATGGCGGATTAAACGGAGCAGCATCTGGATGTGACGCAACTTTCGGGCAAAAGGGTTGAAGTGAGGCCAGATAGAGGCTACACCTTTTCACTGGTTGGCGAAACTCAATCGGAGGGGTATTTCCGGCCAGAGTTGAAACGATTTAGCCCGAAAACAAGCCGCGACGCCCCCTGTGGCTGGCCTCATATGTACGCGCACTGGAATACTGAGCCGCACCAAACCGCTACTTGGGGAGGACCCAATCTTGGACGACCAGATTTTCCAGATCATCGCCATGCTGATTTATATGGCAGGCATGCTGGCCATCGGATGGTGGGCGTACCGGCGCACCAGCGATCTTGACGACTACATGTTGGCCGGCCGCGGCCTCAAGCCCGGCGTGGCAGCTTTAAGTGCCGGTGCCTCGGATATGTCGGGCTGGCTGCTGATGGGGCTGCCCGGCGCGCTCTACGTCGGCGGTCTGTTCGAGGCATGGATTGCCATCGGCCTGACCATTGGCGCCTGGCTCAACTGGAAGTTCGTGGCCCCGCGGCTGCGTTCCTACACCGAGGTATCCAACGACTCGATCACGGTGCCCAGCTTCCTGGAGAACCGGCTGAAGGACCGGTCGCACCTGCTGCGGGTGGTCTCCGGCGTGATCATCTTGGTGTTCTTCACCTTCTACGTCTCCTCCGGAATGGTGGCCGGCGGCATCTTCTTCGAGTCATCGTTCGGCTCTACCTATGAGATCGGCATGCTGGTGGTTGGCGGCGTCACGGTGCTGTACACCATGTTCGGAGGCTTCCTCGGCGCGAGCTACACCGACGTCGCCCAGGGCCTGCTGATGTTCGCCGCCCTGCTGCTGGTGCCGATTGTCGGCGTCTTCGCCACCGGCGGCCTCGGCGCCACCATCGAATCGATCCAGCAGGTGGACCCGAACCACCTGAGCCTGTTCACCGGCGGTGCCGTCGCCGGCATCTCGGCGGCCGCGTGGGGGCTGGGTTACTTTGGACAGCCGCACATCATTGTCCGCTTCATGGCGCTGCGCACGCCCGGCGAGGCGAAAGCCGCCCGCCGGATCGGCATCGGCTGGATGCTGCTGACTGTGCTGGGTGCCGTCGCCACGGCACTGGTGGGCGTGGCCTACTTCCAGCAGAATCCCGGCATGACCCTCACGGACGCCAAGTCGGCCGAGTCGGTCTTCCTGGACCTGTCCCAGATCCTGTTCCACCCGTTCGTGGCAGGTTTCGTGCTGGCGGCCGTGCTGGCGGCGATCATGAGCACCGTCTCCTCGCAGCTGATCGTCTGCTCCTCGGCCCTGGTGGAAGATCTGTACAAGATCTTCGCGCGCAGACAGGCGTCGGCGCAGACGCAGGTGATGCTCGGCCGGATGGGCGTCCTGGTGGTCTCCATGGTGGCGGGCATCCTGGCTTGGGCCCGCAACGACACCATCCTGGGCCTGGTGGCATTCGCCTGGGCAGGCTTTGGGGCCTCGTTCGGCCCGACCATCATCCTGTCCCTGTTCTGGCGGAAGCTCACTGTGGCCGGCGCACTCTCCGGCATGGTGGCCGGTGCGGTCACGGTCTTCGTCTGGGGCACGTCGGCGCTGTCCGACACCATGTACGAGATTGTTCCGGGCTTCATCCTCAACGTGGTCGTCGCCGTCGTCGTCAGTCTCCTGACGCACAAGCCCTCACCGGAGATCGAGGCGGAGTTCAACGAAGCCGTCCACCGGGTCCATGCGGCGGAAGCTCCGGTGCTTGCCGCGGGGCGCTGACCCGCCGCGGGCCATCCGCACAGGTGCTCCTTCCGACGTCGTGCTTTCCGACGCCGGAAGGGGCACCTTCCGCGTTTAAGCTCACCCACACCTTCCGCGCCGGATGGCCGGGCCGCCAGCCGGCGGCCTACCGGTGCGCGTAGGTCAGGCAGTCTGCGTTGTCGGCGCCGGGACCCACGTGGACCGCGGGAGCCTGGCACATCAGGTGGTCATTGTGCGTGCATTCAGCGCGCTGGCAAGCGCCCACTCCGGCCAAAACCTTGGGCAAGCCGCCGTGCGTTCCGGTGTCAATAAACGTGGCGCAGGCTGCGTGGTTTTCGCCGCCGGCAACGGTGATGGCCCCGGCATTGCATTCTGTGTGGTCGTTGAAAGAGCAGTTGGTGACGCTGCAATCGGTGACGTGAGCTGTTGCGGTCATGGCGGTTCCTCCACGCTTCTGCCGCCCCGGATGGGCGTCCTGGACAAACTGGCTCACCGCCCACGTTATGCCTGTTGGAGTCAATCAAAAAGGCAGGTTTTTGTTCCCTATTTCCCGGCCAGCAGATTTTGCCCGGGGACAAACCGTCGACATAACTACCTCCATAGTTATATGGTCGAGGTGTCTTGGGGTTGTGCAGTGCATCACAATCCGGCCGCCATCGAGGAGGACAAGTACCCATGAGCGCAAAGAATCTCCAGGAAGTCCTGGACCAATCCGGCAACACCGTAGAGATGCTGCGGAACTCGCAGCTGGGCGCCTACATCTACCCCGTCGTCGCCCCTGAATTTACCAACTGGCGTAGCGAACAGCGCGCCTGGCGTGAGAGCGCCGTGCTGTTCGACCAGTCGCACCATATGGACAACCTGTTCATCAAGGGCAAGGACGCCCTCAAGCTGATTTCGGACACCGCCATCAACTCGGTGGCCAACTTCCCCGTCAATAAGGCCAAGCAGTACGTTCCCACCACACCGGCCGGACACGTGATCGGCGACGGCATCCTCTTCCACGAGGCCGAGGGCGAGTACGTATACGTGGGCCGCTCCCCTGCCGCCAACTGGCTGATCTACCACGGTGAAACCGGCGGCTATGACGTGGACATCGAGGTGGACCGCCGGTCGCCGTCGCGGCCCATGGGCCAGCCGGTGAAGCGCAAGTACTGGCGTTTCCAGATCCAGGGCCCGAACGCCTGGAAGATCATCGAGAAGGTCAATGGCGGCCCGGTGGAGCAGCTGAAGTTCTTCAACATGGACCATATGGAGGTGGCAGGCCGCCAGGTCCACACGCTGCGCCACGGCATGGCCGGCGCGCCGGGGCTGGAGATCTGGGGGCCGTATGAGACCTACGACCAGATCCGCGACACCATCCTGGAGGCCGGCCAGGAGTTCGACATGCTCGCCGTCGGCTCCCGCGCCTACCCGTCCAACACCCTGGAATCCGGCTGGATCCCGTCCCCGCTGCCGGCCATCTACACCGGCGAAGAGCTGCGCCCCTACCGCGAGTGGCTCGGCGCCGACAGCTACGAGGCGGTCAACGCCGTGGCGGGCAGCTTTGTCTCGGACAAGATCGAGGACTACTACCTGAACCCGTGGGAGCTTGGCTACGGACACATGGTGAAGTTCGACCACGACTTCATCGGCCGCGAGGCACTCGAAAAAATCGACCCGGCAACGCAGCGCAAGAAGGTCACGCTCGAGTGGAACGCCGAGGACCTGGCCAAGATCTTCGCCTCGCTCTTCGACGCTGACGGCACGTCGTACAAGTACTTCGACCTGCCGCTGGCCAACTACGGTTCGTCGAACTACGATTCCGTGCTGGACGCCGCCGGCGAGACGATCGGCCTGTCCATGTTCACCGGCTACTCCGCGAACGAGAAGAAGGGCCTGTCCCTGGCCACCGTGGACGCGGACGTGCCGGAGGGCACCGAAGTCACCGTGGTGTGGGGCGAACCCGACGGCGGCACGCGCAAGACCACTGTGGAGCCGCACCAGCAGCTCAACGTGCGCGCCATCGTCAGCCCGGTGCCGTACTCCTCGGCGGTCCGACAGGACTACCCGGGCGGCTGGCGCTCCGGCAAGCAGGCCTGATGTCCGGCTGCCCCTAAAGGGCACGACGACGAACGGCGGGGAGGGTGCCCGATGGCATCCTCCCCGCCGCTTCCGTTAAAGCCAGCCCGTCAGTCGCCATCTTCCGGCAGGACCGTCTCTTCGACGTACCGCTCGCCCGACTCCGTCTCGCCGATGCTGTAGTGCTGTTCCATGTGCCTAATGGCGGCGGCGTCCTCGGGTCCAGGCTCGCTGACAGGGTCATCAATGGCGGTTCGATCGGCATCGCCGTAGACGTTGGCCAGACCCTGTTTGGCATCAGGGGGTATTTCACCCGGCGCCAGCACTTCTTCATCACGCGCCGTTTCGCCCGGAGTCTCGTCACGGTCCCTGCGGTCGTCTCGGTCCGGATTGCTGATGTTCTCGCTCATGGAGCTCCTCCCGTCAGGCGCCGGTGCGCCCTATTCTCACCTAATCACAGAGCCGTCGCGTGCAACAGGGCCGCCAGACGGCCTTCGCCGTATCCCGGGGCCTGCGCCGGCGTCCGTTCGCTCCCATGCCTCAAGAGCCCGGCGAAGCATTCGCCCTAGTCAGAGCGGAGTAAGCATTTTGAAACTTGGGACGTTACTCCTATAGGTGGGAGCGAAGGCCCGCGGCCACTAGCCCGCGAACACTCGGCGCCGGCCGACCCCGTTACCGTCCGCCGCGGAAGTCCTCCACCCATTCAGCCGTGGCCTTCATTCCGCCGAAGGTGTAGAAGTGCAGCTTCACCGTGCCGTGGACGGACGGGTCATAGCGGCTGGCGAATTCCTCCAGAAACTTGTCCGGCCCGGCGGCCCCCAGCAGGTTGGTCAGCGAGAAGCCGTACTTGTGCACAATGCCGGCCGAGGAGGCCACACCGAAGCGCTTGGCATAATTCAGCAGCCGCTTGACCCCGGCAGGTCCCGGAACGCCAATCCGCACCGGCGCATTGATCCCGCGGCGCCGGACCTCTGCCAGCCACTCGAACACCGGATCGGCGTCGAAGCCGAACTGGGTGATTATGACCGTATCCAGGTTCTGCTGCTGCAATTCGGCGTATTTGCCCTCCAGCGCCGCCCACAACACGTCGTCGGAAATATCCGGATGGCCCTCCGGGTAGCCGCTGATGCCCACTCGGTGGATCCCGTATTTGGGCAGCAACCCGCTGCGGATAACCTCCAGCGAGTCTGCAAAGGGGCCCATCGGTTCGGCCGGGTCCCCGCCCACCACAAAAACATCATCGGGGGCAGCGTCGGCGGACAAGGCCTGCAGGAAATCCTCCAATTCGGCCTGGGACGCCAACCGCCGGGCGGACACATGCGGCACCGGCACGAAGCCGTGCCGCTTCACCGCAGCGGCCGCGGAAACCCGCATGGGGAGGTCCTCGTTCCCTAGGAACGTCACGTTGATCAGCGTGCCCGGAGGAATCGCGCCGGCCGCGTCTTCCAATGCCGGGACGTCCTTACCGGTCATCTCCAGCGAGAAGTCGTCGAGCAACGCACGGGCGGCGTCCGATGCAGCGCGTTTCGGGTCGGCCATGATCCAAGTCCTTCCACCGGTGACGCCGGTCACTCCTGCCCGGCCTGCTGCGAGTCTAGCCGCAAAACCACTACGGATATAGAGGGTTGGGAGTGATTTGCTTTTCTCAATCACTGGGCGGATACTAATTTGGCCTTCCCTTCTATCTCAGGAATCACCATGTCCACGCTCCGAGTGCTGAGGCCCTTCGCCCACCGCAACTACCGGCTCCTTATTTCGGCCCTGGCCATCTCGATTTTCGGCACGGGCATGTGGGCTGTGGCCATGGTTTACCAGGTCATCGCGCTGGGCGGCGGCCCCATCCAGCTCTCGCTCGTAGCCACCTGCTCCAGCATCGGCCTGCTGGCCTTCGTGCTGATTGGCGGCATCGCCGCCGACCGGCTTCCGCGCCGGCGCCTGATCATCAGCGTTGAGGCCGCCAACCTGGTGGCCATCGCTGCCGTGACGCTGCTGGCCTGGACCGGGCTGCTGCAGCTCTGGCACCTGGCCGCGGCCGCTTTCCTGCTGGGCGTGGGCGCAGCCTTCTTCTTCCCCGCCTACTCGGCCATCCTGCCCAGGATCCTGCCAGCCGAGGACCTGCTGGCAGCCAACGGCATGGAAGGCACCATGCGCCCGCTGCTGCAGCAGGCCGCGGGCCCTGCCGTGGCGGGAATGGTCGTCGCCTCCTTCTCACCAGGGGCGGCCATCGGCTGGATCTCGCTGTGCCATCTGGCCGCGCTGGTCATCCTGAACTTCCTGGGCCAGGAACTGGTTCCGGATCAGGGAACGGCTGCGTCCGTCTCCGCCGAGGATGCGCCCCCGGCCAAGCGCAGGTCCGTGCTGGCCGACCTGCGCGAGGGCGTGTCCTACACGCTGACGACTCCCTGGCTGCTGTGGACGCTGCTGTGGGCCGTGGTGAGCGTGCTCATTTTCATCGGCCCCATCGAGGTGCTGCTGCCCTTCGCCGTCGTCGACCAACTGGGCGGGGATTCGAGGACCTTCGGATTCCTGCTCGGCATCTACGGCATCGGCGGCGCGGTGGGTGCCCTGATCACCGCGTCCTTGCGGCTGCCCCGGCGCTACCTCACCGTGATGCTGCTGTGCTGGGGAGCCGGCGCCCTGCCCATCGCGGTCATTGGCTTCACCGACAGCTTCTGGGTGATGGCCGTGGCGCTGTTCGTGGTCGGGGCAACCGGCAGCGCGGGACAGGTGATCTGGGGAACGTTGCTGCAGCGCAGGGTGCCGCCGCACCTGCTCGGCCGCATTTCCAGCCTGGATTTCTTCGTCTCGCTGGCCCTGATGCCGGTGTCCATGGCGCTGGCCGGGCCGGTTGGCGAAGTGGTGCCGATCTGGCTGATCTTCCTGCTGGTGGGCCTGGCCCTGCCGCTGCTGGCGGTGCTGGCGCTGACCTTCGGCGGCATGCTGAAGGACGAGGTCGATCACCCGCTGGAACGCAAACTGGAACCGGCGGAGCCGGCCAGCGCTTAGCGGCACACCACAGCACCTGACGACGACGGCGGCGCCCCCTGGGTGCCGCCGTTGCCCTCGGCGGCACAGGCACCCTCTGCTGCCCCCGAGCACGTGGTCCGCTGAGCGCTAGGCTGGACAGCAAGGAACAGGATCTTCCCGGAAACTAGTGGAAACCGCACCGCCAGTCGCCGGCCCGTGCGAGCGGGCCGCGCCGCCACCCTTGCAGGAGGAACGATGGTTGCACGCCAGGACGTCACCCAGGATCCGGAGCTCATGGTCGCGCTGCTCACCGCCCGCCGCGGCACCGCCTTCTTCGGCCGCAAACTGAACGAGCTCTCCGACGACGAACTCGACGCGCCCTCGCTGCTGCCGGGCTGGACCCGCCGACATGTCATCGCCCATGTCGGCTACAACGCCCGCGCACTCGCACGATTGATGGACTGGGCCAACACCGGCGTGGAAACGCCGATGTACTCTTCGCGCCAGGCCCGGAACGAAGAAATCGATCATGGCGCCATGCTCTCCCCCGCCGCATTGCGTGACCTCTACGAACAGGCCGCCAACCACCTCGACGTTGCGTGGCGGGACACACCGCAAGAAGCGTGGGGACATGAGGTCAAAGCCGCCCAGGGCCGCACCGTCCCGGCCTCCGAAACCGTGTGGTGGCGGACCCGCGAAGTCTGGATTCACGCCGTCGACCTCGACAACGGCGCCAGCTTCGGCGACATGCCCGCCGACCTCCTCGAGCGTCTGCTCCGGGACATCACCGAAGCCTGGCACCACCGCGGCGACGACCAAGACCTGCGACTGGAAGTCCTGGACTCAGGCGGCGTCACGCATCTGGGCGACACCGCGGCCGTCGACCCGGTCATTGTCACCGGCAGCCTGGCTGATATCACCGCCTGGGCTGCCGGCCGGTCAACTCGCGGCATCAGCTCCAACAGGACGGACGTGCCCCCAGCACCGCGTTGGATCTAAGTGGGCGGCGGTGGCCGTCCGGCCGGGATCTCCACGCAGGCGCAAGCGCCCGGTTGTCGACCAAGCGAAGCGCGTGGAGACACGAGCACCGGTGGTTAGGACACGTCGATGGTGACGACGGCCGGGCCGCGGCCGGGGGCGGCGTCGGACTGTGCTCCGGTGCCTGAGGTGACGGCCCGGGAGACACAGCAGCACATCTTTTCCGCTGCGTGCTGCTGGCGTTCGCTGTAGAAGACGTCCCGGTGGTCAATAGCGCCGTCTAGGTCCAGGACACGGACCTCGCAGAGTCCGCATTCGCCCTTGCGGCAATCGAACATCATGTCCGCGCCGGCTTCTTCGAGGGCCTCGAGCATGGAGCGCCCCTGACCCACCGTGGCCTCTATGCCGAGCCGCGGAATCCTCACCACGAACTCCTCTGGGTCGTACCAGCCGCTGTTGCCGAAAGTCTCGTAGCGCAGATTCGCTACCGGCAGTTCGCGTTCCGTCCAGGCCCGGCGGACCGCGTCCATTAGCCGGATCGGCCCGCACATGTACAGCTCGGTATCCATGTCCGCTCCAGCCACCAGTTCGCCCACCTGCAGCGATGAGCCTTCATCGTCCACGTGGACCTGCAGCCGCTCCCCGTGCTCCTCGCGCAGCCGGTTCAAGTAGGCCATCGCCTCGCGGCTGCGGCCGACATAGACCACCCGGTAGTCGGCCTTCACGGCCTTGAGCACGCGGGCCATGTTGAGCATCGCGGTAACACCGATGCCGCCGGCCAACAGGATGTACCGCTCGGCCCCCACTCGCAGCGGAAAATTCTGCAGCGGCTGTGTGATCTCCAGCGTGTCGCCGGCCACCAGCGTGTGCATGAATTCCGATCCGCCCCGGGAAGTCGGGGCCTTCAGAACGCTCAGCGCCAGCCGGCGTCCGCCGTCGGCCGAGTCCACGATGGAGTAGGAGCGCTTGTCCTCCTGGCCGCCAATCCGCACCTTCAGGTCGATATGCGATCCCGGCTCTGCGGTCTTCGGCAGGGCCGGCTCCAGCACGATCCGCCGGATGCCGGCCGCCACGTCCTGCACTTCCACTACCGTGGCGTGCTGCCAGACTTCTACGTTTGTTGCTGCCATGTTGCCGCCTGCACCTTCCTTCAGCGGCCGGCCGGGACGGCGGAAGCCATCCGGCCTTCGGCCACCATCATCCGCTCGATCAGCCGGCGCACCCACATGCCACCGGCGTCGATGTTGAGGTTGTAGAACTCGTAGTCCGGATTGGCGTCGATGGCTTCCTGTTGCGCCTTGAGCATCTCCTCGTCCTCGCCGAACACGCCGTGCACACCGTCGCGCAGCTGCGTGGTGATCAGCTGGCTGTCCAACCGGTAGTTGCGCATGAAAGCCCAGAAATAGTGGCAGGACCTGTCGGTTTCCGGCGAGATCGTGTTCATCACGAAACCGTTCACGCCCTGACTGCGGTCTCCCTCCGGCGCGCCGGTGCCGGCCTTGGCCACGCCGACGTCGATGCAGATGGTGGACGGGGCCTGGAAGGTGATGATCTGCCAGCGGTCAACCTTGCCCTCGTAGCCGGGAAACTTGTCCCGCATGTTCTTCAGCCAGAACGGCGGTGCGTCAATGTTGTGCATCCAGCGCGTCACGGTGACGGTGTTGCCTTCATGCGAAACCACGAAGTCGGACTCGCTGAGCTCCTCCTGCCCAATGGACGACGAGTGTACGAACTCTTCGTGGGTCAGGTCCATCAAGTTGTCCAGCACCAACTGGTAATTGCAGTCCGCATGGATGGTCTCGCCGTCGCCCGCCCACTCGGGCGAGTCCATCTGGTGCATGTCCGGGACCAGATCCGGATCGGCCTGTGTCGGGTCGCCCAGCCACACCCAGACGTACCGGTGGCGCTCCACCACCGGAAAGGACGGAACCGTGGCCGAGGGGTTGATGGTCTCCTGCGCCGGCATCGAGACGCACCGCCCGGCCGAGTTGTAGACGATGCCGTGGTACGGGCACTGGATCCCATCCTTGCCCATGGTCTTACCCATGGAGAGCGGCGCCAGCCGGTGCCAGCAGGCGTCGGCAAGAGCCACGGCCTTGCCGTCCTCCGTGCGGTACAGCGCCAGCGGGCGGTTGGCGATCCGCCGGGCCATTGGCTTGCGGGTGACCTCATGGTCCCAGCCCGCCACGTACCACGCGTTCATCGGGTGGCCCATGACCTTGTGGGTGGTTGAACTGGCAGTCTGCACAGCAGTCACAGTGGATTCCTTCCGGTAGCGCGAGCCGACATCCCCAGCGGCGCTGGCTCAGTTATATTTGCCGATGGCGGCCCGGACTCCGGACCGACCAACTAACTATGCACATAGATAGTGGCGTGAGTCTCAGACTATCGATGGATATAGTGATTGGCAACACAGTCGACAGGAAAGTTGGATCCATGAGTCTCCGCTACGCCCTGCTGGCGCTGCTCAGCGTGGAACCCATGACCGGCTACGACCTCTACAAGGAATTCGAAGCCTCCGTGGGGCACGTGTGGCACGCTCCGGACTCACAGATCTACCCGGAACTGCGGCGGATGGAAAAGGAAGGCCTGCTCGACGGCGAGGAGGTCACCTGGGGCCAGCGCGGCAAGAAGCGCCGGTACCACATCACCGAGGCCGGCGTGAAGGCGTTCCGGGACTGGATGAACACCACCCTTGAGTACACCCGGGTGCGGGATCCAGCGCACCTGAAGGCCGCCTACCTTGAATGGGCCGAGCCCGAGGCAGCGCGCGAGCAGATGCGCGCGCACATTGAGCACCACACCGGCCTGCGCCAGCAATGGGAGCAGCGGATCCGCGAGATCGACCAGGACCGCAGCGAAATGCTCAATCGCCGCCTGGCCGGCACGCCGGAAGCCGACCGTGACCGGGTGAAGGCCTTCAAGCGCTTCACGTATGAAGGCCTGGTGGCCCGGGCCGACCAGGAGATCACCTGGGCCCAGCACGGGCTGGCGCTGATCGACGAACTCTACACCAACCGGCCAGGCACCCGGCAGGCCGCCAAGAAGTAGCCCGGCGCCCGGTTCCGGAAGAGCCAGAGCCGGGCACCGCCGTCGTCAGCCAACACAGGAACTGGCCGCGGCATCCGGCCAGACGCCGGCTAGTTGGAGTATTCCTTGCGAAGGTCGGCCTTGCGGATCTTGCCGCTGGCGGTCCGCGGCAGGTCCTCCACAATCACCACCGACTTGGGGATCTTGTAGCGGGCCAACCGCCCGTCCAGGTGCTGCTGGATGTCTTCGGCGGTTACCGCAAAGCCTTCGCGGACGGTCACCACAGCGCGCGGGACCTCGCCCCACTTCTCGTCCGGAATGCCGATCACGGCCGCACTGCTGACCGCCTCCAGTTCCAGGATGACCTGCTCCACCTCGGCCGGATAGATGTTCTCGCCGCCGGAGATGATCATGTCCTTGAGCCGGTCGGAAATGAACAGGAAGCCGTCCTCGTCCACGTAGCCCATGTCGCCGGACTTGAACCAGACGCCGTCGGCATAGCTTTCGGCGGTGGCATCGGGCCGGTTCCAGTACTCGTGGATCACGTTGGGGCCGGAAATCTGGATCTCGCCCACCTCGCGCGCCGGCAGCACGTCACCCATCGGGTCGGCAATCCGGATGTCGGTGAAGAAATGCGGAAGTCCGGCGGACCCTGCCTTGGGGCGCGACTTCTCCGCTGCCAGAGTGGTGGCGCCGGGCGCCGTTTCGGTCATGCCGTAGCCGTTGGTGAAGGACAACCCGCGGGCCTCGTAGGCCTCCAGCACGCGCATCGGCACCGCGGAGCCGCCGCAGGTCAGTTTGTTGAGCGAACTGATGTCGGTCTTGTCCCAGTCGGGGTGCTCGCACAGCAGTTGGTAGGTGGTGGGCACACCGCTGATGCTGGTGGCTTTGTACTTCTCGATCAACATCAGGGTCCGGCCGGGTTCGAACTTCGGCTCAAGCACCACCGTGGCACCCTTGAGCAGGGTCGGCAGCACACCCATGCCCAGTGATGCCACGTGGAACATCGGCGCGATCATCAGCGCCACGTCGGTGCTGGCCATGTCGAAATCCACCAGCACGTTGATGCTGTTCCAGGTCATGTTGCCGTGCGTGAGCAGCGCGCCCTTCGGCCGGCCGGTGGTGCCGGAGGTGTAAAGGATCATGGCCGGGTCATCGAGGGAGACCGCCACGTCCCGGCGCTCCTCGCTGCCGGATCCAATGACCTCTTCCAACAGCTCGACGGCGGTGCCCTGCCCGCCTGCCTCGGCCGCGCTTCCGGCGGGGTTGCCATTCCCGGTCCCGGCCGGGCCGTCCTCCACCACCATCCGGTGGCTGATGCCCAGCAGCGAGCTGCCGCGCACGGCGAGCGGCTCCAAGGTGCGCGCATGGATGAGGATACGACTGCCGGAATCCTGCAGGGCGAACTGGACCTCGGGCGGGGCCAAGCGGGTGTTCAGCGGAACGAAAATTGCGCCCAAGGTGCCGCAGGCAAAGAAAGTCTCAAGGAAGGCCGGGTGGTTCTCACCCAAGTAGGCCACCCGGTCGCCCGGGGCGATGCCGCGGTCCGCCAGCGCATTCGCCAGCCGGTCGACGCGCTCGGCAAATTCGCCATAGCTCAGCTCGCCGGCGGTGCTGATGATCGCGGTCTTGGCCGCGGACTTCATGCGGCGCTTGTGGATCCAGGCACCGAGCCCCTGATTCTGCATCGTTCAAACCCTTTCGACGTACCCGGTGCCCGGGCTTCTCAGCGGAGCCGCGGTGAACCACATCACAACAGCTCCCACTCAACCTAATGCGCTTTAGTTGAAAAAGTCAATAGTTGAGAATGTGGTCCCACTGTGGCCGGGAGCCGTGCCCGCAGAGACCAATGATGCCCCTTCCGCCAGGGAAGGGGCATCATCGGCGCTTGGTGCGGGTGCTACTGCTGTGGCAGCAGTGCCGCCATGTCCGGAAGCTTGTCGATCAGCCCGTTTTTCAGCGAGATGTCGGCAATCTCCTCGATCGAGTCGGCGTTCACTTCCTGCGGGAACTTCGGCAGGGTCAGCTTCTCAATCACCGCCGGGTCCAGCTTGGTGTACGTGGGCAGGATCTCGCGCACCTTGTCAGGATTCTCGTCGGCAAAGGCCAGCGACTTCTTCATGGCGCGGACAAACGCTTCGGTGACTTCCGGCTTCTCCTGCACGTTCTTGTCCGAGGTGAAGTAGGTCGCCACGGTCAGGTCCTCGACGGGATACGCATAGTTGGAGAAGACCGGCACGGCGCCGTCGCCTGCCACAATCGTCGCGAACGGCTCGACGGCGGCAATCGCGTCCACCTGGTCGTTCGCCAAGGCCGCCGGCATGTCCGGGAACGGCATTTCCACGAAGTTCAGGTTGGACGAATCTCCGCCGGACTGCTCCACGGCCTCCCGGATGGTGGAATCGCTGATGTTGTTGAGCGTGTTGACACCGATCCGCTTGCCCACGAGGTCGGGAATGTCCTTGATGTCGCTGTCCGGCTTCACCATAACGGCGGCGAAGTCCTTATCCCGATTGCCGGTGGTGGCGACACCGTTGGCCACCATCTTCATGTCCAGACCCTTGGATCGGGCGATGACCAGCGACGTGACGTTGCTGAAGCCGAAGTCCATCTGGCCGCTGGTGATGGCCGGAATAATGGCCGCACCGCCCTGCGCCAAGGTCAATTCCAGGTCCAGCCCCTCCTCTTCGAAGAAGCCCTCCTCTTTGCCCAGGTAGATCGGCGCCACGTCCACAATGGGGATGACCCCGACGTTGATTTTTGTCATTCCGCCGGTCGCTTCGCCGCCGCCCGCGGGAGCCGATTCCTCGCCGCCACCCGACGGGCTTCCACCGCCGCACGCCGTCAACGCCAGCACCGCCGCCAGTGCCACTGCTGCCCTGATTTTCTTCACGGGTTCCCTCTCCATCACTCCAGAATGCACGGATGTGCCCCAGGTCACTCATAGTATCTACGTCCATAGTGGTAGGCGTCAACGAAGCATCCGGATTGTTATCATCACTGGCTTTCCGGCGGCAGCAACGCGTCGAGATCCACTGTGTTGTCGACGGTGCCGTACTTCAGCACGGCATCCGCGAGCGTCTGGGCGGCGTCGCGGTCGAATTTCGGGTCGAAGCGCGGCAGCACAATTTCCTCCAGCAGCGCCGGGTCGGTCTTGGTGTAGGTGCCGATGACCTTCCGAACCTCGTCCGGGTTTTCTTGGGCATAGTTCATCGACTTGGTCATGGCCGCGGTGAATTTCTCCACCAGTTCCGCATCCTGCTTGATCTTGTCCGCGGAGGTGAAGTAGCCGCCGATATCCAAATTCGGATGGGTTTCACGGTACGGCCAGGACACCACCCGCGCGCCGCTCTTGATGGCGGAGGTCAGGAACGGTTCCAAGATGAGCGCGGCATCCACCTGGCCGTTCTCCACGGCGGCCAGCGCGTCCGGGAAGGCGACTTCGACGAACTTCAGACTGGAACCGTCGCCGCCCGCCTTGTCCACCGCGGTCCGGATGGTGGTGTCGCCGATGTTGGCCAGGTTATTGGAGGAGACCGTCTTGCCTTCCAGATCGGTGACCGATTTGATGTCCGAATCCTTCGCCACCACGACGCCGGCAAAGTCGACGTCGTCTTCATCAGAGGCACGGGTTCCGTTAACCACGTATTTCAAATCCAGCCCCTGGTCGCGGGCCACCATCAGCGAGACGGTGTTGCCGAAGGCAAAGTCGAAGCTGCCGCTCACCACGCCCGGGACGGAGACGGCGCCGCCGGTGGTGTTCTCGATGGTCAGGTCGAGTCCTTCCTCTTCGAAGAACCCCTTGGCCTTGCCGAGGTGGAGCGGTGCCACGTCGCCGATCGGAATCGCACCCACCTTTACCGCGGTCATCCCCTCGGCCGGTGAAGCCCCCGCGTCGGTTGCAGCCGGCCCCCCGGACGGCGACCCACCGCCGCAGGCGGCCAAGGTTGCCGCGAAGGCGGCGGCACAGACCATGGTGACAAGTCGCTTCATGTTGCACTCCCTCGTGTCGTTTCACCCGTTGCTTGGGAGTCTAGGCAGCGGCCCTCCGGCAGGCCACCGTACGGGTTCGCCAGCCCGGATAATCGGAGCGATTTCCCCCAAAGGGCCGCCCGGACCTGCCCTCGCCGCCCGGCACCACACGCCGCAGGGGCGGCCCCCGGAATACCGGAAACCGCCCCTGCTCAATACTGGGTCGAACTAGTTCACAACCATGGCCGGAACGTCCGGCTGGTTGTCCACGTACTTGTACTTGACCATCAGCTCGCCCATGTCGCTGAGCACCTGGCTGCGCACCTCGCCGTCGAACACCTCCATCTTGAGGTTCTTGGCCACCTCTTCCGGCATGCCCATGAAGTCCGGCAGGACGGCGCGCACGCCGTCGTTGTCGGCATCGGCGCCCTTCAGGGTTTCGGTCACCGCAGCTTTGAAGTCCGCCACGATCTCAGGGTTCTGCTCCGCGTAGCTGCCGCTGGTGAAGGTCACCATGGTGGGCAGGCCCGGCAGAGTCTTCTGGTTCGGGTAGCCCAACAGCTTGTAGTCTTCGTTGGCCAGCGCCTTGGACTGGAACGGCTCCGGAACCCAGATGGCGTCCACGTTGCCGCGTTCCAACTGGGCTTCCATATCCGGGAACGGCATCTCGCTGAACTTCAGCTTGGACGGATCAGCCCCGTCCTTAGCCGCCGACTCCATGATGGTCAGGTCACCCTGGGTCTTGAGGGTGTTGACGGCGGTGGTCTTGCCGGCCAGGTCGGCGAAGCTCTCGATCCCCGAGTCGGCCTTGACGATCACGGCGTTGTTGTCCTCGCCTTCGGCCCGGGAAGCGCTGTAGCCCGAGACGATCTTCATATCCAGGCCCTTGTCCACCGCGGTCATCACCGACAGCGGGTTGCCCACCGCGAAGTTCATCGTTCCGGTGGAAACGGCCGGCAGCATCGCCGCACCGCCCTGTCCGGTCTGGAGCTCGACGTCGAGCCCGTGCTTCTCAAAGATGCCTTCGTCGATGCCGTACTGCACGGCGCCGGACGGTGCGATCGGCAACACGCCCACGGTGATCTTGGTCAGACCGCTGTCGGCACCGCCGGACTGCGCAGCCGGGGCTTCGCTGGATCCGGACGGAGAGCCGGCTCCGCAGCCGGTCAGTGCCATGGCGGCAATCGCGCCGCCGGCCAACAATTTGGCCAAGTGCTTCTTCATGAATCGCTCCTTGGATCCGTGGTGCCGTCCCCCGACCCTCGGAGGCTGACTGTGACCAGCACCACAGCTAATTACAACGTAGATGCAATAGTTGAATAAATCAATAGTTGTTGTCTGTTTGTGATCCGAATGGACCCCGGCCCTGAGGCCGAGGTCCGTTCAGTCCTGTTGTGGCAGCGGCTTAGACGTAGAAGCGTGCCAGGAACTCGGCGATGACCGCGGGACGTTCCTCGCCCTCGATCTCGATGGTGTTGTTGGTCTTGATCTGCACGCCGCCCTTGACCTCGGTGACCTCGGCGATGGTGGAGTGCAGGCGGACCTTGGCGCCGACCTTGACCGGATTGGTGAACCGCACCCGGTCCAGTCCGTAGTTGACCTTGGTCTTGACGCCTTCGACGTCGAAGAGTTCGCTCCACAGCGGGATGACCAGGGACAAGGTCAGGAAGCCGTGCGCGATCGGCGCGCCGAAGGGGCCCTCTTTGGCCTTCTCCACGTCGGTATGGATCCACTGGTGGTCATCGGTAGCGTCCGCGAAGGTGTTGATCTGGTCCTGGGTGATCTCGCGGTAGTCGGTGTAGCCGAGGTCCTTGCCGACCAGGCCGGGCAGATCTTCGAAGTTGACGACGGTGTTGCTCATGGTTGCTCCTTGGGAAAGTGTTGTTGATTTTCTCTAGCGGAATGCGCCGGTGCCGGTGATGGCCCGCCCGACAATCAGGGCGTTGATCTCGTGCGTGCCCTCGTAGGAATAGACGGCCTCCGCGTCGGCGTGGAAGCGCGCCACATCGGTGTCCAGTGTGATGCCGTTGCCTCCGACCACCTCGCGCGCCAGGGCGACGGTCTCGCGCATCCGGGCGCTGCAGAACATCTTGGCCAAGGCGGAATTCTCGTCCTTGTAGATGCCCTCCTCCTGCTGCTGGGTCAGCCGCACCGCCATGCCGAGCGACGCCGTGACGTTCCCGAGCATGGTGGCGAGCTTCTCCTGGACCAGCTGGAAGCCGGCCAGCGGCTTGCCGAACTGCTTCCGCTCCTTGACGTAGCGCAACGCCGCCTCGTAGGCCCCGGCCTGCACGCCGGTGGCGATCCACGCGACGTCCGAGCGCATGTTCCGCAGCAGTGAGGCCACGTCCGCGAACGAGTTCACATTCTGCAGCCGGGCCGAGTCCGGGACGCGCACGCCGGCCAGCTTGATGTCCGCGTTCTGCATCATCCGCAGCGACGTCTTGCGCAGGATTTTGGAAAGCTCGACGCCGGGGGCATCGGTCGGCACCAAGAAGCACTTGACCTGGCCGTCGGCTTGGTCGCGGGCGAAGATGGCCAGCACGTCAGCGGTCACGGCACCGCCGATCCAGCGCTTGGCGCCGTCGATAACCCACTCGTCGCCGTCGCGCCGGGCGCTGGTTTCCAGCCCGCCGGCGACGTCCGAACCATGCTCCGGTTCGGTCAGCGCGAAGACGCCCTTGAATTCGAAGCTGCGGATCTTCGGGTCCAGCTCGGCCGCCTGCTCGGCGCTGCCGCCCAGGTTGACCGCGGTGCGGAACAGCCCGGACTGTGCGTTGTAGAAGGTGGCAACCGACGCGTCGGTCCGGGCGAGCTCGAAGTTGCGGAAGCCCTCGTATAGCCCGGACGGCTTGGCGCCGCCTTCGGTCAGTTCCGCCGGAGCCATCAGGTCCAGGTCGTAGAGCGGCTGGGCAATCTGGTACGGGAATTCGCCCTGCTCCCAGTAGTCGCCCAGCAGCGGGTGGACCTGATCCTCAAGCACCGTGCGCAGCCGGCCGAGCACGCTGCGTTCGGCATCGGTCAGCAGCGATGCGTAGCCGTACTGGTCGGACGGGTAGAACTGTTCGGCCATGGACACGGTCCTTTCTTCGGCGACGGCGCTCATCGCTGCGCCCCGCCCAGCCCCAGCAGGCGCACGGCGTTGTCCTTGAGGATCTTCGGACGCACCTCGTCCTTCAACGGCAGGTCCGCGAAGGCACCCAGCCACTTCTGCGGGGTGATCAGCGGGTAATCGGTGCCGAAGAGCACCTTGTCCTGCAGCACCGAGTTGGACAGCTTCACCAGCGACTCCGGGAAGTACTTGGGCGACCAGCCGGACAGGTCGATGAACACGTTCGACTTGTGCGTGGCGATCGAGTTGGCCTCGTCCTGCCACGGCACCGACGGGTGCGCCATGATGATCTGGAACTCGGGGAAGTCCGCGGCGATCTCGTCCAGCAGCAGCGGATTGGAGTAGCCCAGCTTGATCCCGGACCCTCCGGGCGTGCCGGCACCCATGCCGTTCTGGCCGGTGTGGAAGACCGCCGGCAGGCCGAGCGATTGCAGCGCCTCCCACAGCGGGTAGTACCGTTCGTCGGACGGATTGAACCCCTGCAAGCTCGGGTGGAACTTGAACCCGCGGACCCCATAGTCCTCGACCAGCTGTTTGGCCCGGTCGATCGCCTCGGCGCCGGTGAGCGGATCGACCGAGCCGAACGGGATCAGCACGTCGTTGTTCCGGGCGGCGCCCTCGGCAATGTCCTCGATGCTGTTCGGCTCGTGCTTCAACCGGGTCCGGGCATCCACCGTGAACACCACGGCCGCCATGTTGAGCTCCCGGTAGGTCGCCGCGATCGCGTCCAGCGACGGCGTGCGTTCCTCGGCCTTGAAGTACTTGCTCGAGGCGTCCATCAGTTCCTGCGGCAGCGAGACGTGCCCGTGGCCGTCGATCTCGATATGCACATGCATGTCGATCGCGGTCAGCGAGGCGACATCCAGGCCCAGTTCGTAGCGTGTGGGTGCCATGGCTACTTCGCCGCCGGCGCGGGCTGCAGTTCGGCCGGCAGATCGGGGAATTCCTCACCCACGCTTTGCAGCCGGCCGCCGAACAGGTCCTCAAAGCGCTCATTCAGCGCTTCGTAGCTCCAGCCGCCGTCCAGGAACTCGGTGGCCACGGCCTCCGGGTGGGACCACAGCTGCAGCCGATCGCCGCCCACGCCGATCGCCTGGCCGGTCACCTTGGCGGCCGCATCGGAGGCGAGGTAGGCAACCAGGCCGGCAACGTCGTCGGCCGTGCCAAAGCCCAGGTCCTTGCGGAAGAAGTCCGGCATGGCCTCGCCGCGCTCGTCCGCCTCGACGGCCTTCTGGAAGAACGGAACGGTCTTGGTCATGGCCGTGGCTGCCACCGGGATGATGGCGTTGGCGGTGACGCCGGCCTTCTTCATTTCCAGCGCCCAGGTGCGGACCATGCCCACAATGCCGGCCTTCGCGGCGGCGTAGTTGGTCTGGCCGAAGTTGCCGCGCTGGCCGGTGGGCGAGCCGATGGTGATGATCCGGCCGGCCACGCCGTTCTCCTTGAAGTAGGCGTAGGCCTCGCGGACGCAGGTGAAGGTGCCGCGCAGGTGCACGTTGATGACCAGGTCGAAGTCCTCGTCCGTCATCTTCAGCAGCGACTTGTCCCGCAGCACGCCGGCGTTGGTGACCAGGATGTCCAGCCCGCCGAAGGTCTCGACGGCGGTGCTCACCAGCTGCTTGGCGGTTTCGGTGGAGCCCACCGGAGCGACGACGGCGGTGGCCTTGCCGCCGGCCGCGGTGATGCTGGCGACGGCCTGCTCGGCCACCTGTGCGTCAACATCATTGATCACGACGGCGGCGCCCTGGCGGGCGAGCTCCTGGGCGTAGGCCAGGCCGAGGCCGCGGCCGCTTCCGGTAACAATGGCTACTTTTCCGGCCAGTGACATTTGATGCTCCTTGTTCCTGCCCCAGAGGGGTGCATTGGTTTATGCTGGTCTGAAACCAATGACAACCCATATGATTGAAAAAGTCAATCATATTTTCCGGTCTCAAGATGTAGCGAGGGAACATGCCCGCACCAACCACGGCCGAGGCGACCACCTCCAGCCAGCCCACGGCAGGAAACGGCGTCGAGCGGCTGTACGCCACGGACCTGGCCAGCGAGATCGAATTCCTCACCGCGCGGGCGCGGTCGCTAGGCTCCGGCCGCGCGAACAACATGCTGGCCGAGCTTGATTTGAAGGTGCGGTCCTACTCAGTCCTCTCGCTGGCCTGCAGCGGACAGAACCCGTCGCAGCGTGAACTGGCGGACTTCCTCAGTCTGGACCCCAGCCAGATTGTCGCCTTGGTGGACCAACTGGAGAAGCGCGGAGCCGTGACGCGGGAAGCCGATCCGCGCGACCGCCGGTCCAAGGTCATCGCACCCACGGCAGCGGGCCGCCGGCTCTACAAGCGGGCCGAGGCAATCGTCCGCCAGGCGTCCGACCACTCCCTGGCCCAGCTGAACGACCAGGAGCGCGAGACGCTGCGCGACCTGCTCCGCCGCATCGCTTTCTAGCCCGCGCGGCGGACGCCCCCTCCCCCTCCCCGCGCCCGAACACCCTCCCCCTTTCTCCAGACACCCCTCTCCGAACCCTCGCTGAGCTCCACCCCCATCGACTGTTCAGATAACGCCCTTTTCAGCGCTGAGAAGGGCGTTATCTGAGCAGTCGATTTCAGTACGGGCAGGGGTCCGGCGAGGAAGCGGTGGGGCGCGGCTTAAACAACGGACGCCGGCCACCTCCATGAAGGAAGTGGCCGGCGTCCGGCGGTTCGGGTGCTTGCCTAGCTTGCGCCGCCGGCCTGGGAGGCGGCGGCGGCGGGGCGGTGGCCCTGCTTGGCCCGCTGGATCTGCTCGTACACGTGGTGGCGCAGCTCGGTGAACCGCGGCAGGGCGCGGGTGTTGAGCTGGTCGCGCTCGTCCGGCAGGTCAATTTCCAGGTCTTCCTGGACCACGGTCGGCGAGGAGGACAGGATGATCACGCGCTGGCCCAGGTACACCGATTCGTCGATGTCATGGGTGACGAAGAGGACGGTCACGCCGAGCTTCTTCCAGACCGTACGGATCAGGTCCTCCAGGTCGGCGCGGGTCTGCGCATCGACCGCGGCGAACGGCTCGTCCATCAACAGCACCTCGGGCTGGTAGGCCACCGCGCGGGCGATCGCCACGCGCTGCTGCATACCGCCGGAGAGCTGCCACGGGTAGGACTGCGGCACGTGGTCCAGGCCCACGGCCTCCAGCGCCTCGTCCACCAGCTTGTCCCGCTCGGCCTTGCCCATGCCAGCATTCTTCAGCGGCAGCTCCACGTTCTCGCGCACCCGCATCCACGGGAACAGCGAGCGGCCGTATTCCTGGAACACCACCGCCATCTTCTTCGGCGGCCCGGTCACCCGGGCCCCGTCCAGCAGCACCTCGCCCTCGGTCGGGGCCAGCAGGCCGGAGATGCACTTGAGCAAGGTGGTCTTGCCCGAACCGGACGGGCCCACCAGGCAGGCCAGCTCCCCGGCCTTCAAGTCGAAGGTCAGGTTGCGCACCGCCTCGATGTCGCCGCCGTCGGTGTGATAGACCTTCTTGACGCCGCGGACCGAGAGCATCGCCTGCCCCTCGGGCAGGGTCCTGCCGGTCGAAACGGGAGTGGTTTCAGGCTGCATTTTCTACCTCTCGCAGGCCGTGGTACCAGCGCAGGATCCTGCGCTCGGTCCATTGGAAGATGAATGACATGGCAACACCGATCAGGCCCAGCACCACGATGCCGGACCACATCTCCGGAATCGCAAAGGAACGCTGGAACTGCACGATGGTAAAGCCCAGCCCCGAGGACGAGGCGAACATTTCGGAAATGACCATCAGGATCAAACCGATCGACAGGCACTGGCGGACACCGGCCATGATCTGCGGGCCGGCCGAGGGCAGCACCAGGTAACGCACCCGGGCCCAACCGCCGATCCCGTAGGTGTGCGCCGAGTCGGAGAGCACCGAGTCAATCGCCCGCACGCCCTCGATGGTGTTCAGCAGCACCGGCCAGATGCAGCCGGAGATGATGACCACAATCTTCATCGAGTCGGTGATGCCCATCAGCAGCATCAGCACCGGGATCAGCACCGGCGGCGGGATCGCCCGGAAGAACTCCAGCACCGGCTCAGTGAAGTCACGCAGCCACTTGATCGAACCGATCAGCAGGCCGGCGGCAATACCGAGCACGATCGCGGCCACCACGCCGATCAGCAACCGGCCGATCGAGGGCAACACGTCGGAGACAATCCGCTCACCGAACCAGGTCTCGGCGAACGCTTCCGACAGGGTTGCCGGGGTCGGGACGAAGAAGTTCGTCGTGCCCAGCGTGGAGGCCCACCAGATCAGGACAAGGATGACCGGCAGAGCCAGCCCGTAGGCAAAGCCTTTCAGGATTTTCATGCGATCACCTCGGAACGGATCGATTCGTGCCAGGACAACGTCTTGCGCTCAATGAAGCGCATCAGCAGGTTGATCAGCACGCCGATCAAACCGGTGGCCAACACCAGCGCATACATGCCGGAAATCGCTCCACCGGACTGCGCCAGCGCGATTTCCCGGCCCAGCCCCGGCGAACCGATCACCAGTTCGGCCGTGATCGCCAGGATCAGCGCCACCGCGGCCGCAAGCCGCACACCGGTCATCAGGTACGGCAACGCGGTGGGGAACACCACGTAGCGGACCCGGGCGAACCGGCCCAGGCCGTAGGACTTCGCGGTCTGCATCGCCACGTTGTCCACGTCGGCCACCCCGTAGAGCACCTGGATGAAGACCTGCCAGAACGAGGCGTACACAATCAGCATCAGTGAAGACTCGATCTTCACGCCGAACAGCAGCACGGCCAACGGAATCAACGCCACCGACGGAATCGGGCGCAGGAACTCCACCGTGGAGTTAGTCACCTTCCGCAGGAAGTTGGACGAACCGATGATGAACCCAAGCACCACCGCCAGCAGCACTGCCATCAACAGACCGAGCAACCACGCCAGCATGGTCTCGCCCACGGCCAACCAGAAAGCGGTGAGCCCGAAGTCGTTGAACAGCATCGCGATGACCTCGGACGCCGGCGGCAAGAACCGCGCCTCGACAATCCCCACCCGCGGCACCAGTTCCCACACCAGCAAGAACGCAAGAATTCCGGTCACGCCCAGCAGCTGCTTGGTGGGCCGCTTCCTCGCCGGGCGTTTACGCGAACGGCTGGCCGCGGCGCCCTGGCTGTCCGTTGTCACCGCCGGAGCGCTCATGACAGCAGCTCATCCCGGTGCGGCGCTTTATTCAGCGCACATTTCATTTCCACTCCTTCTGCCCCGAGGAGAACGGGGATTCAGACCACGCTTGTTCGCTGACCGAACACGCGTTCACTATTTCAAGTGTGGTCGATGCCACTCAGTGACGTCAAACACTCTAAGGCATCGTTACGCAGCCGAAACCACAAGACAGTGTTTGACACTGTTTGAGACAGAAGAATTGAAATAATCAACGGATTGTGGTTGGAGATTCAGCGCTTTCGGCCGAAGATGAAGTAGGCCGCGGGTCCGATGAAGTTGAGGAACGACGCCGCGAACCACGCCGGCTTCGGTCCGTTGACCAGAGCCGCCGGGCGCTTCTTCAGGTCCCTCAGCGCGGCGGTCTGCAGGGCAATCTGCACCGCGGCCGTCGCGGCAACACGCAGTTTCTGGCCCCCGCTCAGATCCTTGAAGGACTTTTTCTTGGTGGCCCTCTTCAATGCGTTCCTCATGGCGGTCTCCCGGTCTATTCAGGCAGCAGGTGCCAACAGTCTAGGCGCGCACCGGCAGACGGAGTAGGGGGTCAGTGGTCCCGTTCGTACCGCCACGGCAGCGAACCCGTGGAGAGCCGGTGCCTGGCCCCGGCCGAAGCGGCCGCGCCGGGGCCCGGGTAAGCATCGTCGCCCGCCCAGACGATGGCATGGCCGGTGTCCGGATCCTCGATCATGTAGCTCTCAAAATCGAACGGCTGCGCCCCGCGGGCCGCCTCCAAAGCGTCGGCCACGGTGCCGAATCCGCTCAGTTCGTGCAGCGTGACCCAAGTCGGCGGGACCAGTTGCATGCTGCCGGACTGGTGCAGGCTGAGCGCTTCCCGTGGCGACAGCCACGAGTAGCCGGCCAGCTCGGCGTCGTTCAGTTGGACCTCACCAACCGGCGCTGCCGCCACGAAGAACCATGTCTGGAAGCGGCGAACCAGGCTGTGCCGGGGCACCCAGTTGGACAGATGCACCAGCTCCTGCCCGGAGATCCGCAGCCCGGTCTCTTCAAACGTCTCACGGACGCCCGCATTCCTCGCTGCCGCCAACTGCTGGGCAAGGTCATTGACGACGGCGGTGCCCGCCGCCGCGGGCCCGCCGGCTTCCGCTTCGGCCGCCACGTAGTCCTCCGGGTCAACCTTGCCGCCGGGGAATACCCAGGCCCCGGCGAAGGTTCCCTTGCCAGGCCGTTCCAGCATCAGGACCTCGAGTCCGTCCGCACTGTCGCGCAACAAAACGACCGTTGCCGCCAGCTCCGCCTGGTTCGCCTGACTGTCCACCGCATTGTCCACGTCCCCTAGCTTAGGTCCGTGGCCGAAATGGTTGGTTCCAGTCGACCGCTTTACCCCACGAGAGGACTTCCAGATGAAGATTGCCGTCTACGGCGCCACCGGCATGGTCGGCAGCCAGATCACCGCAGAGGCACTGCGCCGCGACCATCACGTCACCGCGATTTCGCGCAGCGGCACCGCGATGGACGGCGCCACGGCCTTGGCTGCGGAGCTGTCCGATGTGAAGACCTACAAGCAGATTGCCGGCGAGCATGACGTCGTCGTCCTTTCCATCCCGCCGTCGCGCACCGGAGAATCCCACGCGCCGTTCGTGGACGCGCACGAGGCGATCTCAGAGACCCTCATTCCGGCACGGCTGTTCGTGGTGGGCGGCGCCGGTGCCACCGAAGTGGACGGCGTGCAGCTGAAGGACCTGCCCGGCTTCCCGGAGGACTACAAGCCTGAGGCCACCACCATGGCTGAAGTTTTGGAACTGTACCGCTCCGCGTCCGGCCTGGAGTGGACCATGCTGGCCCCCGCGCCGCAGATCGCCCCCGGCGAGCGCACCGGCAGCTACAAGCTGGGCGCCGACTCCCCTGCCGGCGAGAGCGTCTCCACGCAGGACTTTGCGATGGCTGTGCTGGACGAGCTGGAGAACCCGCAGCATGAAAACCGCCGTTTCACGGTAGCCAACTAGGAACCCCCGTGGCCAGGGCGCAGGCACTCTTCAGTGCCAGCGCCCTGGCCCGCCTACTTCAGGGAGAGCAGCCGTTTGACCCGGGGCTTCACCTCGGTGGCCAGCAGCGTGATGGATTCGAGCAGGTGTTCGTGCGGCAGCCCGCCGATGTCGGTCTGCAGGAAGTGCCGCATGTGACCTAGATGGCCGTGCAGGTGGACGATGCGCTCGGCCACTTCGTCCGGGCCGCCCACGTAGTAGGCGCCCGGGGCATCTGCCTGGGCCAGGAAGGCACGCTTGTCCGGCGCCGGCCAGCCGCGCAGCCGACCCATTTCCACATTGAGGTTGTGCCAGCCCGGGTAGAACCGGTCGAGGGCCTCCTGCTTGGTCGGTGCCACCAGGCCCAGGGCCGCCACGGACACCTTGATCTCCGGACCCGCATGGCCCGCCTGGGCGGCGCTGCGCCGGTACAGCTCGGCCAGCGGCGCGAACCGGTGCGGGGCGCCGCCGATGATCCCGTAGGAGATGGGCAGCCCCAGCTGGCCGGCCCGGGCCGAAGAACCGGCGTTGCCTCCGGTGGCCAGCCAGATGGGCAGCCGGCCGGCGGCGGGGCGCGGCACCACGGCCAAATCCGCGATGGCCGGCCGCCGGGAGCCGTTCCAGCTCACTTCGGGCGCGGGGCTGTTGTTGATGGTCATCAGCAGGTCCAGCTTCTGCGCATAGAGCTCGTCGTAGTCGCCCAGGTCGTAGCCGAAGAGCGGGAAGGTTTCGACCGACGAGCCGCGGCCCGCGGTGATTTCGATCCGGCCGCCGCCGGAGATCGCGTCGGCGGTGGCGAACTGCTGGAAGACGCGGACGGGGTCGTCGGTGGAAATGATGCTGGCGGCGCTGCCGAGCTTGATCTGCTTCGTCGCGGCCGCGGCTGCTGCCACGATGGCACCGGGTGAGGACGCGGGCATGCTGGTGGTGTGGTGTTCGCCGATCCCGAAGTAGTCCAGGCCGGCGCCATCGGCGTGGACGATCGCCTCGAAGAGATTGCGTACCGCCTCGGACGTGGCGCGCTGCGAGCCGTCCGGATTCAGCTGCGTGTCGCCGAAGCTGTAGGCACCGATTTCCATGCTGTTTCCTGTTCTGCCCGCTGACGTCGTCAGGGAAGGGCTGGTTGGCTTACCTCGGCCAAGAGGCCGCGGAGCTGCTCGGCGGTGTGGGCCGCGTTGAAGATGTCGGTCCCGGGCTGGAAGAGGCGGCCGGCGGACAGCGGGCCGGCATCGATCGGGTCGTAGCCAAGCCGGTCGATGAATCCGGCGACCAGGGCCTTGGCGTCGTCGTCATCCGAGGCCAGCGCCAGGGCCCGGCGATCGGCGGAGCCGGATTCACGGCCGTCCACTTCAAGCTCTCGATAACCAATGTGGTTCAGCGATTTCACCAGCCGCGCGCCGGCCAGGAACTCCTGAATGACCTCGCTGCTGCCGCGTCCGTCGTCGTCGAAGTCGGCAATCGCACCGTCGGTCTGCGCCCAGTAATTCATCGCATCGACGACGATCCTGCCCGCCAACAGGTCCGGACTCAGCGTGCGGTACTTGTGCAGCGGGACTGCCGCGACGACGAGGTCCGCCGCCGCTGCTTCGGCCGCATCAACAGCTTCCGCTCCCGGCGTGATGATCTCAGCCAGCAAGGCGATCTCGGCTGCCGGCTTGGCCGTGGCGATCTTCACCCGGTAGCCGGCTTTGAGCGCCTGCCGGGCCACGGCGGTGCCCACCCGTCCCGCTCCCAGAATGCCAATCACGCCAAGCTCCACGTCAACTCCCGTTGCGAAAAAATATGTTGCTGGACAGACTATATTCCCAACAGATTATCTGCGCAACTTCGTGTAACCGGTTATGATGTGTGGCATGACAGGAGCACCCGCAGCGGCCGCCGACCGGACGCACGACCAGATCCCCGGCGATCTCGGCTGGAACCTGGGCATGGTGCTGCGCGGCTATCAGTCCCGTTTCGAGGAAGCGGTCGCGGACATGCCCGAGGGGATCCGCGGGTACCAGGTCCTCTCCGCCGTAGTCCACCGGGATCCACCGAACCAGCAGGCGCTGGGCGCCCATCTGGCCATCGACCGAACGGTATTGACGTACCTCCTGGACAAACTGGTGGCTGCCCGGCTGGTGGAACGCGTCCCCGCGGCCAACGACCGGCGCGCGCGGAAGATCGTCCCGACCGGACAGGGCCGCACGGTGCTCTCGCGCTACGAGGTCCGCGTGGCCGCTGCCGAGCAGAGCCTGCTTTCGGGCCTGGCCGCGGACGAGGTTGCCCAGTTGTCCGGACTTATTCGGCGGCTGGCCATGGAAATCCACCGCGCGCAGCCCAACTCCAACCCGTGCGAAGCGATGGACCACCTGCCCTAGACTCGTCCCATGTGGATCGGCTGGATTGAGTTCGACCTGCTCCTGGGCGACGTACATTCGCTGAAGGAAAAACGCTCCGTGCTGCGGCCGATCATCGCCGAGGTGCGGAAGCGGTTCGATGTTTCCGTGGCCGAGGTCGGCCAGCAAAGCCTTTACCGGCGGGCGGAGGTGGGCATCGGTCTGGTCGGCGCCGACCGGGCCCATGTGGTGCAGGTGTTGGACACGGCCGAAAACTACATCGCCTACCGGCCCGGCGTCGACCTGCTCAGCACCCGGCGGAAGGTCCTCTCCAGCGAGGACTGATGTCCGGCGGCGGGGGCGCCCGGCGGCCGCCGGGAGCGTTGTCCGCGACGGATCTTGGTAGCGTGGGTCACGCCAATGATCCAAGCCACGTCCGGGAGGCCCCCGTTGACCACCCCCGCCGCCAACGCGCAGTTTGCCACGGTCGAGGACCTTGTCCGCCACCGTTACGCGTCCGACAAAGCATCGCAGCACCTCGGCATTGAGGTGCTCGAGGCCGAAGAGGGCCGCGTGGTCATGGCCATGCCTGTCCAGGACTACATGCTGAACGGCCACCACATTCTGCACGGCGGATACTTGTTCACCTTGGGCGACACCTGCTTCGCGTTTGTATGCGAGTCGCTGGGCCGCCCGTCCGTGTCCCGGCAGGCCGAAATCACCTACATCGCCCCCGGTGCCGCGGGGTCACGACTGGTCGCCACCGGCGTCGAGCGCACCCGCTTTGGCCGCAACAACATTGTGGATATCTCCATCCATGACCAGGACGGGCAGCATCTGGCCGAACTGCGCGTCTTCGGCGTGCTGGTCCCGAAGAAGTAGTTCCACATCCCCCGCACGAAGGAGCATTCCATGATCACTGTGCCCACGATCGACCTCAACAACGGCGTCGCCATCCCGCAGCTTGGCTTCGGCGTTTTCCAGGTGCCGCCGGCCGAAACGCAGCAGGCGGTGGAAGCTGCCCTGGAAGCGGGCTACCGCCACATCGACACGGCCGCGGCGTACCGGAACGAGTCCGGCGTCGGCGCTGCCATCAAGGCCAGCGGGATCGCCCGTGAAGACCTGTTCATCACCACCAAGCTCCGCAACGGCGAACAGGCCGACGCCCGCCTGGCCTTCGACAACAGCCTGCGCGAACTCGGCCTGGACTTCGTTGACCTCTATCTGATCCACTGGCCGGTGCCCTCGCAGAACCTGTACGTGCAGGCTTGGCAGACGCTCGAAGGGATCTACACCGAAGGCCTCAGCCGGGCCATCGGCGTTTCCAACTTCCTGTCCGAGCACCTGGAGACCCTGCTGGCGGCCGGAGGCACGGTGCCGGCGGTGAACCAGATCGAGATCCACCCGACCTTCCAGCAGCGCGAAGTGGCGGCACTCAGCCGCAAGCACGGCATCGCCGTCGAAGCCTACAGCCCGCTGGGCCAGGGCGCCGATCTGGAGAGCCGGACGGTCACCGCCATCGCCGCAAAATATTTGGCGACCCCGGCCCAGGTGGTGCTCGCCTGGCATCTGGCCAATGGCACCATCGTGATCCCCAAATCCGCCAATCCGGACCGGATAGCGAAGAACCTGGCCGCAGCACGGCTCACCCTCGACGCGGACGATCTGGCCGCCATCACGGCGCTCGACGCCGGCGGCCGCGTGGGCGCCGATCCGGCCACGGCCGCTTTCACCCAGCTCTAGAAACGACGGTTGCCGGTGTCCGAAATGGACACCGGCAACCGGGCGAAGCTGGTGGGCGCTGGCGGCTGAGCGCTAGAGCCGGCGGTACTCGGCCACCATCGGGCAGTCGAACGGATCCCTGGCGGAGAGTCCCACCTTGTTCAGGTACTGGACCACAATTCCGTAGGACTTGGGCAGCGACGTTTCCGTGTAAGGGATCTTGTGGGTGGCGCAGTATTCGCGCACGATCTCGGCGGCCTTGGCCAGATTGGGCCGCGGCATGCTGGGGAAGAGGTGGTGCTCCACCTGGTAGTTCAGCCCGCCCATGAAGGCGTTGATGGAGCCGCTTCCCAGCCGGGTGCGGCCGATGATGTTGCGGCTGGTCAGGACCTGGCGGCTGAGGAAGTCCACCTTGGAGTCCTTGGGGATCAACGGCATGCCCTTGTGGTTCGGCGCGAAGGACGCACCCATGTAGACGCCGAAGACGGCCAGCTGCACCCCGATGAAGGCGAACGCCATGCCGGTGGGCAGGAAGATAAAGATCGCGGCGATATAGAGGGACAGCCTGGCGAAGAGGATGGACAGTTCCCGCTTACGGCCCTTGACTTGGCCGCGGGCAAACAACGACTTGATCGATGTGGCGTGCAGGTTGAGGCCCTCGAGCATCAGCAGCGGGAAGAAAAGGTAGCCCTGGCGGCGGGTGAACCAAGCCATCAGGCCCTTGCGCTCGGCAGCCTGCTCCGGCAGGAAAGAGATGGTGTCCTGTTCGATGTCCGGATCTTTGCCAATGGTATTCGGGTTGCCGTGATGGCGGCTGTGCTTGTTCATCCACCACTGGAAGCTAATGCCCACCACGGCGTTGGCCAAGAACCTGCCGGCACGGTCATTGGCGGGACCTGACTCGAAGACCTGACGGTGGGCCGCCTCGTGGGCTAGGAACGCCAACTGCGTGAACAGGATCCCGAGCGCTGCGGCAATCAGCAGCTGGAACCAGCTGTGGCCCAACAACACGAACCCGGTCACCGCGCCGCCGAGCCCCAGCACCAGCGCCGCAAAGAGGCTGATGTAGAAGCCGCGGCGCTTCCTGAGCAGGCCGGCGTCCCGCACCGTGTTCAAAAGCTGGGAGTAGCCGGTGGCTGCCGACGAACCACGCTTGCTGCGCGTGGAGGTTGCGGGTGGAGATACAGATATGCTCATGCGGCCTTCGGTCGATCGGGTCCGACTTCCCAGCCGCTTCAGTAGGGTGGTTACCCCGTAGATGAAGATCACTCTACGTTGCCTTGCTGAACGCGCGCTGAACGCAGCGCGGCGTGGTAGTGCCATTCGGCATCCCGGCCGCTATCCTGTACAGTGAATCTTGTAGTTGTTGTGTTGCGCATTTGATTTTTAGCAACAGGCCCTTCACCGAAGGGTTTGTGCTTCTCTGAACGGCGGACGAAAAAACACCGCTGCAAGCGATTCGTGAAGTCCGCGGATCGTGAATTACTCGGAGGAGTACAAAAATGGCAACTGGAACCGTCAAGTGGTTTAACTCTGAAAAGGGCTTCGGCTTCATCGCTCCGGACGACGGCTCGGCCGACGTCTTCGCTCACTACTCGGCTATCGAGAACAGCGGCGGATACCGCGAACTGCGTGAAGACCAGAAGGTCGAATTCGAAACCGTGCAGGGCCCCAAGGGCCTGCAGGCTGCAAACATCCGCGGCCTCTAAGACGGCAGCGGCAACGCCGCACTAGTCTTCCAATGGAGCCGGTTCCCGCAAGGGAACCGGCTCCATTGTTTTCCCTCCTACTGGCAGCAACCGGGCTTTCGGGGGCAAACTGTAGGCATGAGCATGATGCCAGCGACCGCCAGTTCCGGATCCTTCCTGGCCGACATGGTCCTGCAGATCCTCTTGTTCACCGGCATCACCATGCTGTGCGTCGGTACTGCCGCCGCCGTGGGCCTGTGGCTGGTGATCCGCCGGATCCGGCGCTCGCGCAGGCTCCGGTACGGACTGCGCTCGGGTGCCCTGACCGTGCGCAGCTACACCAAGGACGACGCCGGCCGCCGCCTTGCGCGGCAACGGCTCGGTCTGCAGCGCTCGGCCGAAGCGACGCGGCGCGCCTTGGCAGCCGCGTTCGCGGAGAGGCGCTTCGTCGGCGAACTGCCGCTGGTGGCGGACCGACTGCATGTCGCATCCCGGTCGCTCGATGAACAACTGAAGCTGGCCGAAGGAGAGCCAGAGCCGGGAGTGAAGCGCTCCCTGACCGCCAGCCTGGACCCCCGGGTCCAGCAGCTGAACCGGCTCTCCGGCGAACTGCGGCAGAATCTGATGGAAGCCGGCTATTCCGCCGATGCCGAACAGTTGGAACTGGCGGGCAGGCATCTGTCCCGCGAGATCGAGGCGCTGCACGCGTGGTCTTCGGCCTACCGCGGCACATCCGGCAGCCACGGCAGTTACAGCCCCACTGCCCCGCTTCGCGGCTGGCTGGACGTCCAGCCGCGCCGCCGGCCCGCCCCGGCGCAGCGCCGGCCCAACCCCACCAGGAGCTAATGTGTCCATCAAACGCCGCATCGGACGCATTATCCGTGCCAACCGCACAGCCAAAGAGGCACCGGTGGACCCTCTGGCCACCATCGCGGCCAGCCAGCAACAACAGTTTGAGGCGGTGGACCAAGCCCGCCGCAGCGTTGCCGACATCGCCGCCGACTGCCGGCGGATCGAGTTGTTGCTGGACGAGGCCAAGGCAGAGCAGTCGTACTGCGACCGCTACGCCGAAGACTCCGTAGCCAGGGGCGACGACGACGGTGCCCGCGAGGCCCTGCACCGCAGCATCACCGCGTCAAAGCGGGTGCAAGCCCTCTCCCGCCAGTATGAACGCATGGCTGAACAGTGGCGCCAACTGAACGGCGAGCTGGGCCGACTGTCTCTGCGGATCGATGAAAGCCGGATGCAGTTCCAGACCCTTCAGGCCCGCCACAGCGTGGCCCAGGCTACGCTCGGCATGCAGCAGGCCGCATCGGCTGCCGCCGGCAGCGCCACCGACATGCAGTCGGCTGCCCGGGACGCCGAGCGGGAGACCCGGCGGATCGAGGCCGAGGCCGCCGCCCGGAATGAAATCGCCTGGTCGGACCCGGACTCGCCCCAGGTACAGGCCGCCTTCGAATGGCTGGAGGCGAGCGCAGAAGTCGAGGGCCAGCTGGGAGAACTCAAGACCAAGGGCAACCAGCCGCCCCGCACCTGAAACTTTGGCTGGTGGCACAGCATTTGGCAGTCCTGTCCTTGGCGGCACGGACAGCGGATACCCTGCGACTCCTGCCCGCAGAATCTGCCAACAGCAACCCTCCGGGCCTCGAGCCCGGCATCCTCGGGACGCATCGGAACCGCCGGCTCCTCTAGGATGGTCACTGCCCACCGGGGCCAGGGCGGCGCGGCGACGGAAAGATGGAGATGGCTGGAATGCACGAGACCTTGACGGAACGCCAAGCCCGCGAGCCCAGCGGCGCGGAGACCCGGGCCGCGGCGGGCAAACCGGTGGTCGTCGTCCTGTACAAGGACAGCCTCCCGCCGGGGATGGCGGACGTGGAAGCTGCCGCCGAGGTACGATATGCCACCGCGGACCAACTGGCCGAGGCTCTCGATGGGGCGCAGGTGCTGTTGCTCTGGGACTTCTTCTCCGCGGCGCTGGAAGATGCTTGGTCTGCCGCCGGCTCGCTGGAATGGATCCATGTGGCCGCCGCCGGTGTGGACAAGCTCCTGTTCGAGGACCTGCGGGAATCCGGGGTGCTGGTGACCAATGCCCGCGGGATCTTCGACCGGCCGATGGCCGAATTCGTGCTCGCCGTGATGCTGGCCTTCGCCAAGAACCTGCCCGGCCTGCTGTCCCTGCAGCGTCAGCGGACCTGGCAGCATCGGGAAACCGAGCGGCTCGAATCCAGCCGCGTGCTGATCGTCGGCACCGGGGCCATCGGCCGCGAGATCGCCCGCGTCCTCAAGGCTGTGGGCCTGCGCGTTTCCGGGGCCGGGCGCACGGCACGCAGCGGTGATCCCGATTTTGGCGAGGTCTACGCCTCGTCCGAACTGGCCGCCGTGGTCGAGGGCTTTGACTGGGTGGTGATGGTGGCACCGCTGACCGCGCAGACCCGGCATCTGGTCGACGCGCCCGTGCTGAAGGCCATGAAGCCCACCGCACGGCTGATCAACGTGGGCCGCGGCGCCAGCGTGGATACCGAGGCGCTGGTGGAGGCGCTGCAGGCCGTTGACATCGCCGGAGCCGCCCTGGACGTGTTCGAAGTCGAGCCGTTGGCGTCCGACCACCCGTTGTGGGCGATGGACAACGTGATGATCTCCCCGCACCTGAGCGGCGACTCCCGGGGCTGGCTGCCGCAGCTCGCCGGCCAGTTCGCGGACAACTTCGGCCGCTACCTCCGGCAGCAGCCGCTGGAGAACGTGATCGACAAGAAGCTGGGCTTCGCCGCACCGTCCTAAACGTTTGCCGCGGGGGCGCTGGGATTCTGCCGCTGCTCGCGGAGGGCCGGCCCGGAATCCTCCGGAACGGCGCCGCCGAGCCTGCCGAGCAGTTCCGCCGCGACCGAAACCGCGATGGCTGCCGGGGCTTTGCCGCCGACGCCGGGCAGGCCGATCGGACAGCGGATGGAGTCCACGTCCTCATGCCCTTCCGCGCGCAGCCGCTGGCGGAACCGGGCCCATTTTGCCGTCGAGCCGATCAGGCCAAGGTCCAGGCCGCCCCGGCGCAGCGCGGCGTCGCACAGCAGGAAATCCTCGGCGTGGTCGTGGGTCATGATGTAGACCTGCGAACCGGCCGGCAAAGCCTGCAGCACGGTCTCCGGTGCCGGGGTGTGGTGGACCGTGACCGCGGCGCTGCCCGCGGTCACGTCGGCCAGCCGGAGCGGATCGAGCTGCCCGTCCCGGCTGTCGATCAGGTGCAGCCGCAAGCGCAGCCGGGAGAGGATCCTGGCCAGCTCAAACCCCACGTGCCCGACGCCGAAGATGGCCACCACCGGATCATGGCACAGCGGTTCCAGCAGGACCTGCACTTCGCCGCCGCAGCACTGGCGTCCGTGCTGGTTCGTCGCGCGCTCGTTGAGCGCAAACGTCAGGGTTTCGGGCGCGCCGGACGCCTCGGCGATCATCCGGCGGGCGCGGTCGATCACCTCGGCTTCCAGGTTGCCGCCGCCGATGCTGTCCCACAGGGCGTCCGCGGCGATGACCATCTTGGCGCCGGCCTCGCGCGGTGCATGGCCTCGCACGGAGACCACGGTGGCGAGTACGCCGGGGCGTCCGTCGTCGCGCAGATTCTGCACCGCAGCCAGCCAGTCCACCGTCAGCCCGCTCCCGATGCGGCCGGCGTCGTCGCGGGTACTGCGCGCCCGGCGGCGGCCCGGGCCTCCTGCACAGCCCAAAAGACAGCTTCCGGCGTCGCCGGGCTGGGCAGCTCGAGCGGACGGCCCGCCGGCCCGAAGGCAGCAGCGGCGGCGCGCAGGGCTTCGCGCACGCTGAAGGCAAGCATCAACGGTGGCTCCCCCACTGCCTTGGACCCGTACACCACACCGCTTTCGGTGGCCCGTTCATACAGGTGGACGTTGAACTCCTCGGGCATCTCGGAGAAGCTGGGGATCTTGTAGGTACTGGCTGCCTGCGTGGCCAGCCGGCCCCGGCCGGGCCCCGCGCTCGTGTCCCAGCGCAGTTCCTCCAAGGTCAGCCAGCCGGCTCCTTGGACGAAAGCGCCTTCGATCTGGCCCTGGTCGATCAGCGGGGACAGGCTGTCGCCGACGTCGTGCACAATGTCGGTGCGCAGGAACCGGTAGGCCCCGGTGAAGCCGTCCACCTCCACCTCGGAGACTGCGGCGCCGTAGGAGAAGTACTTGAAGGGCTCCCCCTGCATGGTGGCGGCGTCCCAATGGATGCCCTCGGTCCGGTAGAAACCGGCTGCGAAGAGCGGCGTGCGCTGGAAGTAGGCCGTGTGCGCCAGTTCGGCAAAGGACAGGCTCTCGGTTGAGCCCAGACCGGTGACGCGGCCGTCGACGAAGCGCACGTTGTAGGGCTGGGTGTTGAGCTTGCGGGCGGCGACTTCGGCCAGTTGCTCGCGGATCTGCTCGCAAGCGTGCTTCACTGCCCCACCGTTGAGATCGGCGCCCGAACTCGCTGCCGTGGCGGAGGTGTTGGGCACCTTGTCCGTACGCGTCGGGGCCAGCCGCACGAAGTCCAGCGGCACGCCCAGGGCGGTGGCGGCCACTTGGCGCATTTTGGTGTGCAGGCCTTGGCCCATCTCCGTGCCGCCGTGGTTGACCAGCACCGAGCCGTCCTTGTAGACGTGGACCAGCGCCCCGGCCTGGTTGAAGGCGGTGAAGTTGAAGGAGATGCCGAACTTCACCGGCGTCATCGCCAGCCCGCGTTTGGTGTGCTCGTGGGTGGCGTTGAACTGCTCCACCGCTTCCCGGCGCCGCTCGACGTCCGCCCGCACTGACAGCTGGGACCAGATGTCGTGCAGCCGTTCGGCGTGCCGGACCGGCTGGCCGTACGGGGTGCTCTGGCCAGGCGCGTACAAGTTGCGGCGCCGCAGCTCGGCCGGTTCGATGCCCAGTGCGGGAGCGCACCGGCCCAGGATGTCCTCGATGACCAGCATGCCCTGCGGCCCGCCGAATCCGCGGAACGCCGTCTGCGAGGTTTTGTTGGTCTTGGCGATCCGGCCCTGGACCTCGACGTCGGGGATAAAGTAGGCGTTGTCGATGTGGCAGAGCGCGCGGGCCAGGACCGGCTCGGACAGATCCAGGCTCCACCCGCCGTCGGACGTGATGGTGGCGCGCAGCGCGAGGAGGAGTCCGTCGTCGTCGAAGCCCACTTCCCAGCGCGCGTGCATCGGATGCCGCTTGCCGGTCAGGGTGATGTCCTGGGTGCGATTCAGGCGCAGTCGGACCGGCCGCCCGGTGAGCACGGCGCCGAGCGCGGCGACGGCGGCCAGCCCATGCGGCTGCATCTCCTTGCCGCCGAACCCGCCGCCCATCCGCAGGCACTGGACGGTGACCTCGCTGTTGGACAGGCCCAGCACGTGGGCGACGATCTCCTGGGTCTCCGAGGGGTGCTGGGTGGAGGACTGGACGAAGACCTGCCCGGACTCGTCAACATGGGCCAGCGAGGCGTGGGTCTCCAGGTAAAAGTGCTCTTGGCCGCCGAACTCGAACGTGCCGCTGAACCGGCGTGGCGCGTGCTTCAGCCCGGCCTCGGCGTCGCCGCGGGCCACCACGGGCTGGTTTCCCTGGTAGCTGGCCGCGTCGATGGCCTCGGTGAGGGTCAGCAGCGACGGCAGCTCCTCGTAGTCCACCTCCACGGCCTCCGCCCCCAGCCGCGCGGCCTCGGCGGTTTCACCCAGCACCCAGCACACGGCGTGGCCGTAATACATCACCTCGTGCGGGAAGAGCGGTTCGTCGTCCTTGGCGCCGGCGTCGTTGACGCCGGGAACGTCATCGGCTGTGAGGACCCTGACCACGCCAGGGATGGCCGACGCCGGCTTGGTGCGCAGCGCGGTCACGTAAGCGTGGGCGTGGGGTGCCTGCACGGGCCATGCATGCAGGCATCCGCGCATCCGCCCGACCAGATCGTCCGTGTACAGGGCCGTTCCGGTCACGTGCAGCGCCGCGCTTTCGTGCGACACCGGCTGGCCAACAGCGGGATTGTCGGGCCGGTCGGCAAGCGAGGTCACCGGATCACCTCCAGCTCCGGCGCGCTCTCGGCGTAGAAGCGCAGCATCGCCTGCTCCAGCATCGCGGTGCGGTAGCGGGCGCTGGCCCGGTGGTCATCCATCGGCGTGCCTTCGCCGGCCATGATGCCGGCGGCTTCCGCCGCGCTCTCCGCGGTCAGTTCCGTGCCGGTCAGCGCGTCCTCGGTGGCCCTGGCCCGCAGCGGGGTCGCGGCAACGCCGCCCAGCCCAATCTTCACATCGGTCAGCACGGCGCCGTCGAACCGGGCCGCGAAGGCGACCGCCACGGAGGAGATATCGTCATAGCGCCGCTTGGCCACCTTGTGGAAGGCGGTGCTCGAAGCCTGCGGCAGCGGCACCCGGACGGCGCGGATGATCTCGTCCGGTTCCCGCACGGTCTGGCGGTAGCCGGTGAAGTAGTCGGCGAGCGCCACCGACCGATCGCCGCGTTTTGAGGTCAGCAGCAAGGTGGCGTCGAGGGCGAGCAGGACCGGCGCGGCGTCGCCGATGGGCGATCCGGTCCCGAGGTTCCCCCCGAGCGTGGCACTGTTCCGGATCAGCCGGGAAGCGAACTGCGGGAAAAGTTTGCTCAGCAGCGGCACCCGCCCGCCCAGTCCCTGCTCCACTTCGGTGAGCGTGAGGGCAGCCCCGATGTCCACGTAGTCGGCTCCCATGTTGAGACCGCGAAGCTCCTGCAGCCGGTCTATGGCCAGCACCAACCGCGGGCGGCTGTGCCGCAGGTTGCGCTCCACCCCGACGTCGGTGGCTCCGGCCACCAGGACGGCGTCGGGATCCTGCTCCCACCGGTCAAGGAGTTCCTGCAGCGTCCCGGGACGGAGGAATTCCGCGCCTTCGGAAACGAACCGCGTCAGCCGGACGGCCGGCGCTGGCGCCTCCCTCCGGACGGCCAGCGGATCCCCGTCGGCCGGCGCAGCGAGCGCGTAGGCGGCGTCGCGGATGGGCCGGTAGCCGGTGCAGCGGCACAGGTTTCCGCTCAGCGCGTGCAGGTCGAAACCGTTGGGTCCATGGTCCGGCGCCGGTTCGCCGGCAGCGGCGGGCCGCCGGTCCGGACGGTAGTACTCGGCCGCCATGGCGCAGACGAAGCCGGGCGTGCAGTAGCCGCATTGGGAGCCCCCGCGGTCCGCCATTTCGCGCTGCACCGGGTGGAGCTCCTCGGTGCTGCAGGCTCCCGGAGCCTGTCCGAGCCCTTCGGAGGTGATGACTTCCCCGCCGTCGAACGCCAGCGCCGCCGGCAGGCAGGAGTTGACCGCGGTCCAGCGGGTGCGGTCCGGCCCGTCGGCGCGCGCCACCAGCACGGCGCAGGCGCCGCATTCCCCTTCGGCGCAGCCCTCCTTGGCCCCAGTCAGGCCCTGGCCGCGCAGCCAGTCAAGCAAGCTGACCTGCGGACCGGCGGCCAACACCCGCGGCACACCGTTGACCTTCACCTCATGCGGCTCCATTGCCTCACGCCCCTCCGCCGTCGGAACACGGGCTGGATCTCAGCAGTCCCCGGTCGGCTCGTCGCCGTAACTGCCCATGATAAAACGTCACGACCTGCATTGGAATGGTTGCCCTGAAACCCAATTCAGGGCACGACGGCGATCGCCTGCTCCGGCGGGTTCGCCGAGTTCCGTTCCGTGGCAGATGGGGGACGCGGCTGCTACCGTCGGAGCCAATCACAGCCCCGAAGACCATTACCGTGCAAAGGCAGGACCATGGACGAGAACGCTCAAAGGGTGGACCGGGGCAGCCTGCAGATCGACGCGCCGCCGGCAACGGTCTACCGCGCGCTGACCGACCCGAACAGCCTCGAAAGGTGGCTGCCGCCGGAGGGCATGGTGGCCCGCGTGGAGCACTTCACGCCGGGGGTCGGCGGCGGTTTCCGCATGGTCCTCACCTACCTGGACGCCTCCGGCCACGGCAAAACCTCCGAGACGACTGACGTCACCAACGTCGAATTCGTCGACCTGGTCCCGTACGAGAAAATCGTGCAGCAGGTCAGATTCACGTCCGACGACGCCGGCTTCGCCGGAACGATGACCATGACGTGGGAGCTGCAGGCGCAACCGTCGGGCACCTTGGTGAGTGTTGCCGCCACCAATGTGCCGCCGGGCATCTCCGTCGCCGATCATGAAGCCGGGCTGGCCTCGTCGTTGGCGAACCTAGCCGCCCACGTCGAGCAAGGGACCGGCACACAGTAGCCCTGCCGCCGGGCTAGCCGAGGGCCTTGGCGATTTTCTCGGCGGTAGTGTGCAGGTGCTCCACGATGCTGGGCAGGCGGCCGGACTTCATCCGCTGGTCCGGCCCTGTCGCGGTGAGTCCGCCGAGGAGGAATCCGTCGGCATCCCGGACGGCGACGGCCACGGCAAACAGGCCCTCCTCGAGTTCGTTGTCGAGCACGGAGTACCCGTTCCGCCGGACTTCGTGGATCTCCTGCAGCAGGACACCGCGGTCGGTGATGGTCTGCCGGGTGATCGGAGTCAGCGTTTCGGGCAGCAGCTGGATGATCTTCTCGTCGTCCAGATCGGCTAGCAAAATTTTCCCTGTCGCACTCGCATACAGCGGGTATTGGCGGTGCACATACAGCTGCGAAACGCTGAGAATCCTCGACGCAGAGGCCTCGGCGATGAGGTCATACTCCGTGGCGCTCTTGTTCAGAGCGAACGTGACGGTTTCGTTGATCTCCTGGGCGAACCGTTCAAGGATCGGCTGCACCTTCGCACCCACGCCGGCCGTCGGGTCGGCCAGCCGGCCGAGCCGCGCCATTTCCCAGCCGAGGGTGTAGTTGTTGTCGGACCGGTCGACGAACCCGACCTGCTCCATGCTCAACAGCAGCCGGAACGCCGTGGGGCGGGTCAGGCCGACGTTCTGGGCGAGTTCGGTGACGGTGATTCCCTGGGGGTGTCGGCCCAGCTCGCGCAACAGCGTCATCGCCTTGACCACGGACTTGTTGGTGAGGTCCGGCGCGTCAACGCTTTCGGCGTTCGATTCTGTTTCCGGCATGGTCAGGCATTCCTCTCGGCCGTGCGGGCCGTGTTGTGACGGTCGTTACCACCCTATGTCGCAAACAGGCCGCCGCCCCCGCCCGATCCTTGAACGTTGCGTTCGAATCACCGCTCACCCCTGCCTCCGGCAAAGCGGATCACCATTGACACTACCGTCACGCGTCGCTAAATTGAACGTCACGTTCAGAAATTGAACATACAGCCTCCTCTTTTCAACGGTGCAAGGAAGTGTCGCTGCCATGAAAGACCAGCCCCTGAGCCTCTTCGCCTTCGATACCAACTCCCCGGCCCACCTCACTGCGGGCTCGTGGCGCCACGAGGCGGACCAGGGCCACCGCTACAAGGACTTGGCGTACTGGAAGGACCTCGCCCGGATGCTTGAAGCCGCCGGGTTCGACGGGATCTTCCTCGCCGACACCATCGGCTACCACGACGTGTACGACGGCCGGCCGGACGCGGCGCTGCGCGATGCCGCCCAGTTCCCCATCAACGATCCGATGCTGCTGATCAGCGGGATGGCGGCCGTGACCGAGAGGCTCACCTTCGGCGTCACGTCCTCGCTGACCTACGAGCCGCCGTACTTGATGGCGCGGCGCTTCAGCACGCTGGACCACCTGACCGGCGGCCGCGTGGGCTGGAATATCGTCACTTCGTATTCGGAGTCCGCGGCCCGCAATCTGGGGATGTCGCAGCAACTTGAACACGACGAGCGCTACGAGTTGGCCGAAGAGTACATGGAGGTCCTGTACAAGCTGTGGGAGCAGTCCTGGGAGCCCGGCGCCGTCGTGCGCGACGCAAAGGGTGCCACCTTCGTCGATCCGGCCCGCGTCCACCCCATCCAGCACAGCGGCAAGTACTTCTCCGTCCCGGGCATGCATCTGTGCGAACCTTCCCCGCAAAGAACTCCCGTGCTGTTCCAGGCAGGCTCTTCCCCGCGCGGAATGGCCTTCGCCGGGCGCCACGCCGAGGCCGTATTCATCAACGCGGTCTCGGTGGAGCAGGCCCGCCGCGGCGTCGAGAAGATCCGGCAGGCCGCCGTCGAAAACGGCCGCGATCCCTACGACATCAAGGTGGTGGTCCTGCTGACGGTCGTCGTCGCGCCCACCGATGCAGAGGCCCAGGCCCTGCACCAGCAAGCCAGCTCCAACGTCAGCCTCGAGGGCGCGCTGGCCCGGTTCGCCGGCTGGACCGGCATCGACCTGTCAGCCGCCGATCTGGACGCGCCGCTGCAGCACGTCAAGACCCGCGGCGTGCAGTCGATCGTGGATATGTTCTCCAAGGCGGATCCGGACCGTGAGTGGACGCCGCGCGCCGTCGCCGAGTTCCTCGGGATCGGCGGCACCGGAAGCACCATCGTGGGCTCGCCCGGCGCTGTCGCCGCCGAGCTCAGGCGCTGGCGAGACCAGGCGGACGTGGACGGCATCAATCTCAGCTACACCACCAAGCCCGACAGCTGGCAGCGGTTCATCGAGCATGCCCTGCCCGAACTGCGCCGCCAAGGACTCGCCGCAGCAGCCCCCGAGACCACCGACGCGCAGCTGACCCTGCGCGAAAAGCTGTACGGCCCCGGGCATCAGTACACCCTGCCGGGACATCCGGCCACCAGGCATCGCGCGGCCGCCGTCGCCATCGCTTCCTAAACCAGCCCAGACACGACCAGACGAACCCACGAAGCAGGAGAAACTCCACATGACTGAAACAACCGATGTGGTCGTTGTCGGCGCCGGATTCGCCGGACTGATCACGGCCCGCGAGCTGACGCGCCAGGGCCTGAACGTCGTCGTCTTGGAGGCCCGGGACCGGATCGGCGGCCGCACCTGGACCGACCACCGGCTCGGCCACGACCTGGAGATGGGAGGCACCTGGCTGCACTGGACGCAGCCGCATTCCTGGGCCGAGGTCACCCGCTACGGATTGGAAGTGACGCGCGGCCCCCGCTCCGAGGAGACCTTCTGGTTGGCCGGCCGGCAGGTGCGCCGCGGCAACCTCGAGGACTTCATGGAGCTCATCGACCCGGGCATGACCCGCCTGCTCGAAGACACCATGAAGTGGATCCCCCGCCCGGACATGCCCCTCGCGGCGCCCGGGATCGAGGACGTCGACCAGTTCAACCTGCAGGAGATGCTCGACAAACTGGACTTGTCCGTGGACGAGCGCAATGCCAACGAAGCGGCCTGGGTCGGTCACTTCAACGCCCCGCTGGAAAGATGCGCCTACACCAACGCCCTCCGCTGGACGGCTGCGACGGCCGGCTCCTGGCATCTGATGCACGAGGCCTCGGCCATCTTCCGGCTCGCGGGCGGCACCCGCAGCCTGGTCGACGCCGTCGCCCGCGACTCGGGGGCCGCTATCCGGCTTGACTCCCCCGTCTCCTCCATTGAGCACGACGCCGAGTCCGCCGTGGTCAGCTACGGCGCAGGACGCACCATCTCCGCATCCCGCGTGGTCCTCACGGTCCCGCAGAACACCCTGCACCAGCTCGACGTCGCACCCGCGCTGCCGGAGGGAAAGATCCGTCCGAGCATTGAGAAAACAGCGTCGCAGGGAGTCAAAGCCTGGATCCGGGTCCGCGGCCCGATCAAGCCGTTCTTCGCCTACTCCTCCCAGCACCACCCGCTCTCGGTGGTGCGCACGGAATTCGTCAGCGATACCGACGCCGTGCTGGTCGCGTTCGGCGCCGATGCCACACGGATCGACGTGAACGACATCCAGGCCGTCCGCAGCGCGCTTCAGGTCTGGCGCAATGACCTGGAGGTGCTGGAGACCACCGGCCACGACTGGATGGCGGATCGGTACTCGCAGGAAACGTGGCTGATCCAGCAGCCGGGCCAGCTGACCCGGTACCTCACCGCTCAGCAGCAAAACACCGGCGTGCTCTACTTCGCCAGCAGCGACTACGCCAACATCTGGGCCGGCTTCATCGACGGCGCCATCGAAAGTGGCCTGCGCGCCGCGCGGGAGGTCCAGGCCAGCATCACCACAGCCACCGCAGAACTCACCCCCACGACCTAAGGAAGAGCCATGAGCCTCGCGGCCGTCACCCCGGCAATCCAGCCCGATCAATACCGCGCCGTCATGCGCCGCTTCCCCACCGGCGTCGCGGCGATCTGCGCCGCCGATCCGGCCACCGGCAGACCCTGCGGCCTGATCGTGGGAACATTCCAGGCGCTCTCGCTGGACCCGGCGCTGGTCACCTTCAGCATCGCCCGCACGTCCACCAGTTGGCCGAAGATCCGCCGCTCGGTCATGTTCAGCGTCAACCTGCTCGCCGACGGACAGCAGCCGGTCTGCAAAGCTCTCGCGGGCAAGGCCGAGGACAAGTTTGCGGCCATCGAGTGGAAACACTCCGCATACGGCACCCCGCACATCGCCGGCTCCCTGGGCTGGATCGACTGCACCATCCAGCAGGAGCTCGACGGCGGCGACCACGTCCTGATCATTGCCAAAGTGCTGGAGATGACGGCCGACGACGGCGACCCCCTGGTCTTCCACGGCGGCCGGCTCGGCGGCTTCCGCGAAAGCACCGCAGCCTGACGCTGGACCAAGGTCTTCGCTTGAGGCACCGGGGTCCGCCGCGAGACAACTCCGGTGCCTGTCCCTAGACTGATGCCGTATACCCCGAGCGATCAGGAGTAGGACTTTGGCGGAAAACCCGACCTTTCAGAATGTCACCTTCGAGTCCGCAGGCGGCGAGGCCCACGGCTATCTGTCCCTGCCGGAGTCCGGATCCGGCCCCGGCGTGATTGTCATCCAGGAGTGGTGGGGCCTGGTGGACCACATCCGAGACGTCGCCGACCGGCTGGCGGCCGAGGGCTTCGTAGCGCTGGCTCCGGACCTGTTCGGCGGCCGCATAGCCCACGACGGCAAGGAAGCGGCGCAGATGATGTCCAAGCTGCCCGAGGCCGAAGGCGCGCGCCTGCTGGCCGGAGCCGTGGACTACCTGCTGGCCCACGAGGCCGTCACCAGTTCCACCGTGGGCGCCATCGGCTTCTGCATGGGCGGCGGTTTTGTCCTCGCACTGGCCGCGCAGCAGGGCGAACGGATCAGCGCCGCCGTGCCGTTCTACGGCGTGGGCCAGGCCGTCCCCAAGTCCTACGAAGGTGTCCGCGCCGCCATCCAGGGCCATTACGGCGAGCAGGACACGTCCTACCCGGTGGAGAAGGCCAAGGCACAAGAGGAGCAGATCCGCCGCGAATCCGGCACGGAAGTGAACTACTACTTCTACGACGCCCCGCATGCCTTCCACAACGACGAAAATCCGCAGGGCAACTACCGGCCCGAGGCGGCCAAGCTGGCTTGGAGCCGCGCGGTGGAGTTCCTCAAGGACAAGGTGAAGTAGCCTCTACAGTCCAAAAGGTACGACGTCGGTGCGGCACCGACGTCGTGCCTTCGCTTCCTCCGGACTAGTCCGGGACCGGCCATGTTCCGGCGGGTCCGCGCAGGTGCCGTCGCCCGGATGCCGTCTGCTGAGACAGGACTCCGCACCACAGGCCTTTCGCTTTCCGGCCGGTTATGGTTTCATGTGCTCGTGCAGGACAGCGCGCACCCTGGCGGCTACCGCTAGGGGCGACGCCAGAGGAGGCGACATGTCCGCCACTAGTCTGAAACCCGCGGGCCGCCCAGGCGGCCACCGATGAGCGCGCCGACCGGTGGTGGCACGCGAGCGGAGCCGTTCAACGGCCGGCTGGCTCTGTTGCTGGCCATGGCGATGTTCGTGCTCGTCGTCGACACCTCGATCATGAACGTCTCAATCTCTGCAGTGGTGAGGGACATTGACACGACGGTCAGCGGCCTCCAGTCGGCGATTGCACTGGAAGCGCTCGTTTCCGCCGCGTTCATCCTCATCGGCGGCAAGATGGGCGACCTGTTCGGGCGCAAGCGCGCCTACGTGATCGGGCTCGCTTGCTATGCCATCGGCGCGGTGGCGATGACGCTGGCCCAGAGCCTGCTCGTGATCATCATCTTCTGGGCGCTCATCGGCGGGCTGGGGGCTTCGCTCCTTCTTCCGTCCATGCAGTCCCTCATCCATGGCAATTTCGAGGGAGCGGCCCAGAAACGGACCTATGCCTTGGTCGGAGCCTCGGCTGCGATCGCCGCGGCCGTCGGGCCCCTGCTCGGCGGCTTCATCACCACGTTCCTCTCATGGCGTGTTGCCTTCCTGCTCGAAGTTCTGATCATCGCGATCGTTCTATCCGGCATCAAACTCGTCCGCGACGTTCCGTACACGGGGCCGCGGGAGTTCGACGTCATCGGATCCATTCTTTCCTTCGTAGGAATGGGCGGAATAGTGCTCGGCATCCTGGTCTGGCAGGAAGGCGGCGAAGCAGTGGGCGCAATCATTGCCGTCGGTGCTGTCGCGCTGGGCGGCCTGGTCTACTGGCTCGTGCGGCGCAAGCGCCGCGACAAGCCGACGCTGCTGGACCCGAACCTGTTCCAATCGAAGGCCTTTCGTTTTGGTGCCACCGGCCAAATGCTCCAGCAGATCGCCCTGGGCGGCACGATGATCGTGCTGCCGATCTACCTCCAGATGGTGCTCGAATACAATGCCCTGCAGGCAGGGTTGTCGATCGCCCCGCTCTCGCTGACCATGTTCGCGATCGCCATGCTCGCAGGAAAAAAGGCTGCGACGCGACGCCCAGCCGGCCTCATCAGGTGGGGCTTCCTGATCCTGACAGTGGGCCTGTTGGTGCTCGTGCCCCTGGTGCCGCGCGCGGACTCCGGTTGGTGGCTCCTGCTCCCACTGGTGATCGCGGGATGCGGTCTGGGACTGCTGGTTTCCCAGCTCAACGATTACACCTTGTCCCCGATTTCGGACGAGCGGGTCAGCGAGGCCGCGGGTGTGAACTCCGCCGCGGGATCGTTCGGCCTGTCATTCGGTCTCGCCTTTGCCGGCGCGATCATGCTGGCGTCGCTCTCGATCATCTTCACCAGCATGGCGACGTCGAGCACGGTACTCGCGCCCGACGAACAGCAGCAGGTCGCGCAGGTGCTGGAAGATGATGCCCAAGTACTGAGCAACACGCAACTCGAGGAACTCCTCGCCGGCCAACCGGAGGACGTTCAGGACGAGATCATCCGCATCAACACGGATGCCCGGCCCATCGCACTGCAAATCGCGCTCTTCATCCCGATACTCGCCGGCCTCGCCGGCCTGGCCAACTCCTTCCGCATGGTGAAGCTCCCCGATTCCAAGCGCTCCGGCGCGGGGGAAGGCACACTCCTGGGCTGAGCCTCCGCGCGAGGGTGCGACAGGCCGCCCTGAGCACCGGGCGCCGGATGATCTCCTCTACGCTCCCCTTGAGATCCGGCAGCAGCTTGCGCCGGGATCGCCCTGTCAGAAAACGGCGGCTGGCTGCAACCCAGGCTCGGACGTGGGTATGCTGCACAAGACCCTGGGTATTGACGATCAGTTCCTTGGATCGATCAGTTCCTCCTCAACGGGAAGAAGAGCCTGTGAAAGCTGAGACCAATCCGCCGGGTGCCGGGCAAAGCGCGGCCGAAGGTCAGCCGTGGCCCCGCAGCATCGCCGTGATCGGTGCTGCCGGACTCATCGGGTCGGGCGTGGTGTACCAACTCGCACTGGCAGGTGTCGGCAGCACGATCCAGTTGGTCGACGTCAAAGAGAACGTCGCGCGCGCCCATGCCATCGACATCTCCGAGGCCCAGGTCCTGGCCGGTGTCGGGGCACCGCAACTGAGCGTTGTTAATCCAGCCGCTGCCGACTCCTTTGACGAAGTTGACGTGGTCATCGTGGCCGCGTCGGCCCCGGAGGTGCCTGGCGGGGACCGGCGCGACTTCTTGGCCGCGAATCTGCGGTTGCTCAGGTTGCTGGCCCCCACAATTGAGAAGCTCTCGGGCGAGGACGGCGTAGTCCTGTTGCTGTCCAACCCGGTCGACGTCCTGGCCGATTGCCTGCACCGGATCACCGCCATCAGCCCGGACCGGATACTGGGCTACAGCATCAACGACTCTGTGCGGTTCCAAGCCGCGGTAGCCAGGGAACTCGGAATAGAACCGCATCGGATCCGCGCCCAGGTCCTGGGCGAGCATGGCAATGGACAGGTGCCATGCTTCAGTTCCCTGCTGGTTGACGGGGCACCGGTAGCCCTGTCCGCTACCCAGCAGGAACACATCCGCGAGGATATCGATGGCTGGTTCCAGCGCTGGTCTGCGCTGGAACCAGGCCGGAGTTCAGGCTGGACCACCCCACTCGGTGTGGTCCGCATGATCGGCATGATGGCCCGCGGCGAAACCTTTCCCGCAGCCGCGTGGACCGCTGGAGCTCAAGGCCTCGCTGAAGCCTTCATCGCCCTGCCGGTAACGATGAGCTCCGGAAGGGCCAAGCTGACCGAGTGGCAGGGCTCCGCCGAGGAGCAGGCGGCCCTCGTCAAAGCCGCGGCGTCCGTGCGGGAGGCAGCCGCCCTCAACCTGACGCAAGATTATTCGCAAGAACTCTCACAAGAGCCGGGCCGCCCCGGCCAACCAACGCAGTAATTGCAAACAACAAAAAGACTAGGAAGGCATACCAGTGGCCAGCACAAAGAAGACGGTACTGGAGACGACCTTGGATGTGTTCCGTGCGCACGGCATGACCACCATCTTCGGCAACCCCGGGTCCAACGAACTCCCGTTCCTCGCCGGCCTGACCGATGAATTCGACTTCATCCTGGGACTACACGAGCAGGTGGTGGTGGGGATGGCCGAGGGCTACGCCCGCGCCACCGGCAGGCCCGCGCTGGTGAACCTGCACGCCGCCTCCGGGTCGGGCAACGCCATGGGCGCACTGACCAACGCGCACTACGGACACATCCCGATGGTCATCTTGGCCGGACAGCAGGTCCGCCGCACCGTGGGCCAGGAGACGATGCTGGCCAGTGCCGACGCCTCGATCCTGCCGGCCCCGCTGGTCAAGTACTCGCACGAACCGCTGGCCGCCGCGGACGTTCCGCGCACGCTCTCCCAGGCCGTGTTCGAGACCTCCGCCCAGCCGCGCGGGCCGGTCTACGTCTCGGTCCCGCTCGATGACTGGGCGGAATCAGCCCTCGACGACGACGTCCTGCTCACCGAGCGGTCGATGGTCACCGCCGGCGGCCTCACCGATGCCTTAGCGCAGGAACTCATCGCGGCAGTCGACGGCGCGAAAAGGCTCGCGCTTGTCGTCGGCCCGCAGGTGGACGCCGCCGCCGTCGATGATCCCAGCGTGTTCGATGCCGTCGTGGCGCTGGCGGAGAAAACGGATGCCTCCGTCTTCGTCGCCCCGTCGCCCTCGCGCGGCCCCTTCCCCACCACCCACCCGAACTTTGAAGGCGTCATCGTCCCGGGCATCCAGTCCGTGCGCGACCGCCTCGCCGGCCACGACGTGGTCCTGGTTCTCGGTGCCGCCGTCTTCCGCTATCACCGCTGGGAGCCGAGCAACTACCTGGAGGCCGGGACCCAGGTCATCCAGCTGACCCAAGACCCCCGCGAGGCGACCCGCGCGCCGTTCGGCCGGTCCGTCGTCGCCGATGTGGCAGGCGCGGCGAAGGCGCTGGCCCAAGGCGTGAAGGACCGGGGCCAGCGGCGCGGCGAGCCCGGCAGCCGGGAGCTGCCGGCGGCCAAGACCTCCCCGGACGGCATGACCGGCACGGAAATTCTCGAAGTGCTGAACGCCCACGTCAATGACACGGTCGCCTACGTCAACGAGACCACCACGCTGGACCTGGACTACCTGGAGCGCATCGCCCTCGACCGGCCGGGCATGTACAACTTCCCGGCGTCGGGCGGCCTGGGCTTCGGCCTGCCGGTGGCGGTCGGCATGTCCCTCGGCGCTCCCGGAAAGACCATCGTGGCCACCGTGGGCGACGGCTCCGCGAACTACGGCATCACGGCGCTGTACACCGCAGCCCAGCGGCAGACCCGGACTGTGTTCGTCATCGTCAACAACTCCAGCTACGGCGCCCTCGCCGGCTTCGCCCAGCGGATGGGTGTGCCGGACGTGCCAGGCCTCAAGCTCGGCGGCATCGATTTCGTCTCCATCGCCGAGGGCTACGGGGTGCCCGCCGAGCGCACCAGCACCCGCGAAGAGTTCGACGCGGCCTACCAGAAGGCGCTGCAAGCCACCGGCCCGGTGCTGATCGACGCGCAAGTAGTCGGCGGCTGATTCCGAACAGCGCCCGGCGCGCTCGAGAGGACGACGTCGGTGCCCGTCCGGGTGCCGACGTCGTCCTTGTGGTTTCCCCACCGTTCCTGCCGCCCGCGGCTCCCGGCCGGTGTTGTTCGGTCCGGTCGGCCGCTACTCTGTTCCCCATGGACCCCGAGACGGTGCCGCTCGACTGGATGCTCGACTCCGACCCGGCCTTGCGCTGGCAGGTCGAACGGGACCTCGCGCACGCGCCGCCCCGGCAGTGGACGGCGACCAGGGCCCGCGTGGCAACCGAGGGCTTCGGGGCGCAGCTGCTGGCGCATCAGGACCCCGATGGCCAGTGGGCCGGGGGTGCTTACTTCCCGGCCGACTTCAACTTCGATGGCCCGGAAGCCGCCGACGACGCCGGGCAGCCGTGGACGGCCACCACCTGGACGCTGAACACGCTGCGCGATTGGGGTCTCGACGCGGCCGCACTCGACGGCACCGCCGAACGGCTCGCCGCCCACAGCCGCTGGGAGTATGACAACCTGCCCTACTGGGACGGCGAAGTGGACTGCTGCATCAACGCGTTCACGCTCGCCAACGGCGCCTGGCTCGGCGCCGATGTCAGCGGAATTGCCAACTGGTTCGTTGAGCATCAGCTGCCCGACGGCGGTTGGAACTGCCAGTGGGTCGAGGGTTCCATCCGCTCCTCGTTCCATTCCACCCTCAACACGCTGGAAGGGCTGCTGTATTACGAGTCCGCCACCGGCGGATCGGACGAACTTCGCGCCACCCGTCACACCGGCGAGAACTACCTGCTGGAACGCCGCCTGCTCTACCGCAAGTCCACCGGAGAAATCGTCGGCCCGTGGGCCACCCACTTCGCCTACCCGTTCCGGTTTGTCCACAGTGCGCTGCACGCCGCGGACTATTTCAGGTCTTCCTATCTGAACGACGGCGGCGCACCCGACTCCAGGCTCGCCGATGCGGTGGAAGTGATCCGCTCCGCCCGCCGGCCCGACGGGACGTGGCTGCAGGAACGACGCCACCCCGGACGCGTCTGGTTCGAGGTCGATGTGCCGCCCGGCGAACCGTCCAAATGGCTCACCTTCTACGGCACCCGAATCTTGGCGTGGTGGGACCACCACAGTGAACTGCCGGCATCACGGGATGCCGAGGGACGAGGAGATCATGGATGACGCACAGAACCGCCAGGACCTGACTCGGCAAATCGACCAGCGGCGTGATGACATCAGGGCCTTTCTCCGCCACGCGCGTCCCCGACGCAACCGGCTGACCACCGTCAGCATCGTCTCCAGCGCCGTCGTCGCCGCGTTGACGGCCGGACCGGGGTTCGGCCAGGACAGTTTCAACGCAGCCGTGGCCAGCGTTTTCTCGCTCTCCAACCCTGCCATCGTCTGGCAGGTCATCTGCATCCTGGCTTCGCTCCTCTCCCTCGTCGCTGCCATAGCGTCCAGCCTTGCCAACTCGCGCAACAGCGCCGACCAGATCTCCACGGCAGAATCGGCCAGCGCACAGCTCGACGGGCTGCTGACCGCCTTGAAGTACGGTGAACTGCCGCTCGGCGATGCCGCCCGGCTCTATCAGGAGTACAGCTCGAAGGCAGCCTTCATCGACTAGCCGCCTTCGATCACGATGCACTGCGGGCAACCCTCAGCCGCAGTCGCCGCCACCACCGCCGCCTCCGGCGTCTCCACCGTAGGCCGTGGCTCCAAAGCCTGCCGTGCTTGCTGCGTCCGTGTTCACGGGAGCCCGGGAACTCCTACTCCTTCCCGACCGGCGGTCAGCGCGGGCACCGAGAACCACCCAGGCGATGCACGCCGCACAAAGGACGGCGAATATGATGGCAAATTCCATGCCTGTCTCCTGTCGTTGAGCTCGGAGTACGAGCGGGATTGAGGTGTGGGCAACAGTGCTGCTCAGGGACTCACCAGCAGGTTCTTGTGCAGCTGGCGCCAGCCTCCAGCCAGTTCGTTGCTAGCGTCGTAGTCATCGACCACGAGCTTCGCCTTCACGCCAGCGGCGCTCAGTTCCGTGCTGGGAACACGACCGCAGCTGGCAGATGGTATGTCGGTGGCCAGGTTCTCCACCACCAAACAGATATCGCCCTTATCCGGTGCGTTCGGTATGGCGGCGTAGAACGCGTGATCGTCGTCCTTGACCAGCAGCCGCGCGCTGTCTGCCTTCACACCGAAGAGATGCTTGGCGTCGCCGGTCAAAGTGTCGGCCGGCTCTTCCGGAGCCTCGAGAGCAACCAGCCGGGGCTGCGGATCATCCAGGCCGCGCACCAACAGGTTGGGGTGCAAGTAGCGCCAGCCTTGGGCCAAGTCCTTACTTGCCTCATAGCCGTTGAAGGCCAGCTTCGCTTCAAGAAAGCCGGAAGTTCCGTCAACCCCCCAGCCTACGTAGGAGGTGGCGGAGTCGCCGCATCCAACAGCTTCGCTCGTCCCCTCCTGAATGACCACGCACAGGCTGGCGCCGCCGCTGCTCTCGGAGCTGCCCGCCAGCGGCACCAAGGAGTAGAACCTGTAACCGCCTTCCTCCGCCAGTAGCTGCTTGTTGGAAGATTGGACGGCCCCGTTCCCGGAATCGACTGCGGGGGCGTCGATCAAATCGGCCGAGGCTCCCGGATTCGACGGCTCGGACCTTGCTCCACTGGTGCAGCCTGCCAGCACCAGGAGTACGGCGGCACCGGCCGTCAGTTTGATCAGTGTGCGCATCATGTCCCTGTCTGTGAGTACTATCGCTTCACTGCGTACTTGGCGCCGAGATTCTCGGCGAGGTCTTCCAGCTTCGTATTCCTTTGCGGATCCTCAACGCCGATTGCCACTTCCGCCACGTCCGCAACAAACCAGTTCTGGCCCTCCACGAGGTAAACCGAGCCGGGGTTGCCCGCCGCGGCCGCATACAATGCGTACACGTTGTCGTAGGCTTCCTGGCTGTCGAACCAGAGAACTTCAACCGTCTTTGTACACAACACCGCTTCGCCAGTTGGCCCACCCGACAGCGGGTGCTTGGTCGGCGGATCGCCCACATCGGCCGCGCAGCCCAACACCGCGTCGACGGCCTGGTACGCGTCATCCAGCGACGCGAATTCCGGCAACTCCTGGCCGGCAGCACCTTCGCTACCGCAGGCGGAGACGATTCCAAGGAGCCCGAGTACGGCCACCGCATAGAAGTGGTTCCCCGGGTGCTTTCTCACGCGCTTCGCCCTTCTTCGTGGCAATGTTTGTCTCAGGCTAGCCGCGGGTCCACAGGTACGCGAGGGTATTCGAGGTTGCGAAGCAATAACTTCCTAAATGAGACGAGCCATCAGGGCCGGGGCTGCGGGCTGTCCGCCCCGCTCTGGCCAGCAAAAAAGAGCTATCCGTGACAGGCCATCCTGAGAATACTGGTCCCATGAGCCTCTTTCGGACCAAGTCAATCGAACAGTCCATGGCGGATTCGGCGGAGCCGGGACGGGAGCTTAAACGCACCCTGAGCACCTTCGACCTCATGATCCTCGGCGTAGCGGTTGCCGTCGGGGCCGGCATCTTCTCCGTCGGGGCGAAGGCAGCGGGCAGCTTTGCCGGCCCTGCCGTGACCTTGTCATTCGTTCTGGCGGCCGTCACCTGCGCGCTGGCCATCATGTGCTACGCCGAGTTCGCTTCGGCCATTCCAGTGGCAGGGAGCGCCTATACCTACACCTACGCGACCTTGGGCGAGCTGCTGGCGTGGATCATCGGCTGGGACCTGATCTTGGAGCTGTTCACCGCCGGGGCTGTTATCGCCAAGTACTGGGGGATCTATCTCAGCAATGTTTTCCTGCTCTTCGGCATGGATGTCCCCTCCACCGTCAGTGTCTTCGGCCTTGAGCTGACCTGGGGCCCGCTGCTGATCGTTGCCATCTTCACCACGCTCTTGGTGCTCGGCACCGAGCTTTCGGCCCGGGTAAATAACGTTTTTACCATCATCAAAGTGGCCATTGTCCTGTTCGTGATCGTCATCGGTTTCATGTACGTGCGGGCGGAGAACTACACGCCGTTCGTACCAGATCCGGTTCCCACCGCGAGCACCGGAGGGAGCGTCTGGACCCAGTCGCTGTTCTCCTTCCTCAGCGGTGCTGAGCCTCAGCAGTACGGTGTGCTGGGCATTCTGGCAGGCGCGGCGCTGGTGTTTTTCGCCTTTATCGGTTTCGACGTCGTTGCGACCAGCGCGGAAGAGGTGCGCAACCCGCAGAAGACGCTTCCGCGGGGCATCTTCGGTGGCCTGGCCATCGTGACCGTCCTGTACATCCTGGTTGCCCTGGCCCTGACGGGAATGGTCTCCTATAAGGATCTTGCGCAGGCTGATGAGGCCTCCCTTGCCACCGCGTTCATCGACGTCGGGGCAGACTGGGCCGCGCAGGTCATCTCGGTCGGCATCCTGATCGGGCTCACCACCGTCATCATGGTCCTGCTGATGGGCCTCGCCCGGGTTGCCTTCGCGATGAGCCGCGACGGCCTGCTGCCGCGCTGGCTGAGCCACACCACCGAGCATCAGAAGACGCCGGCCAGGGTGCAAATCCTGTCTGGAGCCTTGGTTGCCCTGGTCGCAGGCTTCACCAATGTGGACGTGCTGGAAGAGATGATCAACATCGGCACCCTCTCCGCCTTCATCCTGGTGAGCATCGGCGTCGTCGTGCTGCGAAAGAAGCGGCCGGATCTGCCGCGGGCCTACCGCGTGCCGGGCTCGCCGGTGGTTCCGATCCTTGCCGCGGTGCTGTGTTTCTGGCTGATGCTGAACTTGACCACGCTCACCTGGCTGCGCTTCGCGGGTTGGCTGGTCATCGGCCTGGCCATCTACTTCCTGTACGGCCGCAGACATTCGCGGCTGAACCATCCGGAGTTGATCCCGGTGGAACACGAGCGCGAGGAACACCACCGGCTGGACCACGAGCAGCGCGTCCGTGAACGAAAGGAACACCGGCACCCGCCGGAGCCGTAGCCGGTCAGGCAGCAAGGGATGACCGGCTCCTTGCCGCCACCCCATCGACTCGTCCCGATTCGTCACCGGCCCCGCTGACCCGCGGCTATCATCGGAAGGAATTCATCAGCCTGCAGAGTGGAGTAGCCCATGGAACTCGGCGCCTTTTCGATCAGCCTCGCCGTTAAGGACATCGCGGCTTCCGCTGCGTTCTACAAGAAGCTCGGTTTTAGCGATCACGGCGGTGATATCACGCAGAACTGGTTGATCCTGAAGAACGGCGAGACGGTCATCGGACTCTTCCAGGGCATGTTCGAGAAGAACGCGTTGACCTTCAATCCGGGCTGGAACCAGAACGCGGAGGCGCTCGACTCGTTCACGGACGTGCGTGGACTCCAGCGGGAGCTGAAAGCGGAGGGCGTGGAATTCCTGTCGGAAGCCGACGAGGAAACGGCCGGTCCCGCGAGCTTCATGCTGCTGGACCCGGACGGCAACCCGATCATCGTTGACCAACACGTCTAAGCACCGTTCCACGACTGCGCCCCCGGACCACAGGGATCCGGGGGCGCAGTTCGTTAGGGTCGTTAGAGCGTGCGGATGTTCTCGGCTTGTAGGCCCTTCGGGCCTTGAACCACGTCGAATTCCACCCGCTGGTTTTCCTCCAGGGAACGGTAGCCGCCAGAAGAGATGGCCGAAAAGTGCGCGAACACGTCCGGTCCATCGTCATCCTGGCTAATGAAGCCGAAACCTTTTTCGGCGTTGAACCACTTGACGGTGCCTGTTGCCATGCTGATTATCCTTCTTGGGCGCACCGCCGGCTCCCGGTCGGGAACCTATCCCCGCAGGCGTCCACCTCCAACCTAAGGGCCTCGAACACCGGCGGCAAGACCCCAGTGGACCTCAATGGAAGCAGCACACCAAGTCAAGCCGGCGTCGACCGCGTTCATCGGGCAAGCTGGAGCCTGTTCGGAGGGCAATAGCCTACTTTGTGACTTTCAGGGTCTGCTTGTAAGTCTTGGTCTTCACTTTCGACCATACCTTTTTCGTCTCCGAGACAGACTTGGTCTTGTAGACCTTCCGTTCCAGCGGGTAAACGTCGGTCGAGAATTTCGCCCCGATTATGGGGCGGACGAGCGGCCCATCCGGGAAAGAATCCCCCCAGAGGTTAGTGCCGGCCCAATCCATCCAAATGTTCTCTTCGGTGTAGGGGAAGTAGCCGGCGCGTGCCTCATACACACCGTCAAAATTCCCGGTGCATTCGAGAAACATTAGTTCAACCTCGAACCCCTCAAGGAAGTGGGTTTCCACATCAGCGACTTGGCAGTTCATACGGACAAGCTTGCTGCCGTCGGAAACCAGCGTCCGCTTCTTGGTCTTTTTACCCGTCGGCTTATCGACCCAGGTCCTGTACTTCGCGGTCGTAGTCACGGAGTACTTACCAGGTTTAAGCGACGCGGTAGAGGCATTCCTCGCTACTGTCTTTGCTCCTCGCTTCACTGTGAGCTTGGCCGAATCCAGTTTCGTCTTGCCGCTAGCCTTTACCGAAGGCTTGATGGTCGCCTTGCCTGACTTTTTGGAAACCTTCGTGGTTTTCAGCTTTTTGATGGTTATGCCCGAAGAAGACGCGGATTTGGCCTGAACCGACGTTAAGGTTGGCACAGGGGCAGCCACCGCGGGCAACGAACTCGCTGCTACAAGACCTAGCGAAAAGCACAATGCCAAAAAGCACGCAGCTATGCGACGAACCATAATTCCCCCTATTTGAATCCCGATGTGAGCATGCAAAGCATATACGTGAGCCGGAGCACAAGTAAAAACTGGAAGCATCCCAGCAATTGTCCTAATGCACTGCGCATCGACGATCGACATTCGAATGTTTCGCACCAAACGACCAACGTCGGCATCAGCTGAGGATTCGGGATGCCATCGCGTGGCCCCGAAGTTTCGATAACGCGAGCTAGAGATGGTCGCTGGAAAACTCGTCTTCTAGATCCGGGCCTGAGAAGGGTGCCAAGATATCGGACCATGGGCACGCTTTTAGGTGGTGACGACTGAACCCATCGGCAGCGGCCGCGGACAAGCGGGTTCAGCCGGCGTCGGAGCGCCTGTAGATATTGATCAGGATTCCGGATGGCAAGGCGCGGGACTCGGCCAGGCTGAACCTGCTGAGCGGGAACCCGTCGCCGAACAGCTTCTTGCCGGCGCCCAGCACCAGCGGGTAGACAACCAGCCGGTACTCGTCGATCAGGTCGTGGTCGGCCAGCGCCCTGATCAGCTGCGTACTCCCCCATACGCGGATCTCGCCGCCCGGCTCGGAACGCAGCTGCTGCACTGCGGCCGGCACGTCGGGGCCCAGGAGCTGCGAGTTCTTCCAGCCGGGATCGGTCAGCGTGCGCGATGCAACGTACTTGGGGATGCGGTTGTATCTGCGGGTCAGCTCCCCCAACAGGCCTTCGGCATTCTCGTCCCATACGCCCCCCAGGAGCCAGCGAAGATTTCGTACGTCTTGCGGCCCAGCAGCAGCGCCTCGGTCCTGCTCTCCCACTCGCTGACAATGTCCCCATCGTCGTAACCTGCCTGCCAGCCGCCGTGCTCGAAACCGCCTTCGCGGTCCTCGTCCGGTCCGCCGCCGGCCTGGACCACGCCGTCCAAAGTGATGAACGCCTGCACCACAACCGTACTCATGCTCGATTCTCCTGGTCTGCTCCGGGCTCGGCCCCTCGCCGAGCAGCTTGAGCCCGAGTCGACCCGGGAATGGGCACCTTGTCAAGGGTCCTGCCCCACCCAAGGGGCGACGTCGGCGCCCAGGTGAGCACCGACGTCGTCCTTTGCGTTGTGGTTGAGGCGGCGAGCCTCCGGCGTTAGCTGTCTTCGGCGGCCTTGCGGGAGCCGAGCTGCTCGTCCAGGCGGAGCAGGCCGGGGCCGTCGTCGTTGACCAGCTTGACGCGGCCGATGATCTCGCCGACGGTGGCTTCTTCTTCGAGCTGTTCCTCGACGAACCAGTTGAGCAGCGGGATGGAGTCGATGTCGCCCTCCTGCTGCGCCAGCCGGTACAGGTCGCGGATGGATTCGGAGACCTTTTTCTCGTGCGCAAGCGAGGCTTCGAACGCCTGCAGCACGGTCCCGGCGGACACCATGGGAGCGGTGATCGCCTGGATCTTCGGGTGCGCGCCGCGGTCCATCATGTGGTCGATGAACTTGTTGGCGTGGACAACCTCTTCCTCGGCTTGGGCCCGGAACCAGCCGGCGATGCCGGGCAGGTCGACCGCATCCATTTCAATGGCGAGCTGGCGGTAGACCACGGAGGCCTGAAGTTCCAGCGTGACCTGGTCGTTAAACGCTTCTGCAAGTTTTCCTGTGAGTCCCATGCTTCCCAGATTATGTGCCGGTTTGTATCACCGCCACCAAGGTAAGGCAAGCCAAGATAAGGGGAGCCTGCGCTATCCGTGCGCTCAGCTACCGGTGGCGGGGACGGGCACGGCGGGCTTGGCCAGTCCCTCAACAACGACGGCGGTGGGCAGCTTGGCCAGTTCCTGCGGCTTGAGCAGCAGCTTGCTGGTGCGGTTGCCGCCGCCCATCACCACGCGCTCCCGCTGCAGCACCGCCGCATCGATGTAGACGGTGTGGCCCGAGGTGCCGATGGCGGTCACGCCGCCGATCTCCATCCCGGTTACCGCTTGGGTGGTTTCCGCATCGGCGAAGGAGGCGCGTTTGACTCCCAGCAACTCGCGGACCGCCTTGTTCACGTCCAGCCGGGTGGTTCCCAGCACAACGCAGACTGCGTATTTGGCAGGCTCCACTTTTTTGGACGTCACCAGGATGGTGTTCGCAGACTGGTCCAGGGAGAAGCCGTAATGGTCGCAGAACGCAGCGGTGTCCGCCAGGTCCGGATCGCAGGCCAAAACCTCATAGGACATGCCGTGCTCGGCGAGCGCCGCCGCAACCGCGGGCAGCAGGGCGGCATCGCTCATGATGCCTGCGTTGCCCCCGCCGTCTTGGTGACCGCGGCCAGAATGGCCTCGCCCAGTTCGGCCGGCTTGGTGAATTGCGGCCAGTGGCCGGTGGGGAGATGGACGTATTCCACATCCTTGATACTGGTCAGTTCCACCATCTGCGGGGCACCTGAGTCGATCCAGCCCTGCAGCTGTTCCGGTGTGAACTCGCACGTGATGATCGTGGCCGGGACGTTGAATCGCCGCTCATCGGAGAGATGCTGCGGGTCTTGGGCCACGCCCCGCGGCTGCGGAATGGCGCGGGCCCGGAACGCAGCCCGGAGGCCCTCGTCCAGATCGGTCAGGTCCTCGTCGCCAAAGAGGCTCCAGTCCGGCAGCGGCACCTCGTCCCCTTCGGCGGGCAGCTCGTCGTTAATCACGCCGCCCTCACCCAGCGGGCCGCTGTCCACGTAGATGGCGCGAAGGATGCGGTCCGGACGCTGGTCCACCACGCCGTGGATGATGGCTCCGCCGCCGGAATGTCCCACCAGGATCACCGGCCCGCCCAGCTCGTCCACGGCTTTCAGCGTGGCATCGATGTGGTCCCGCAGGCCGATGCCCGCCCGCGGCGCCTCCATGGACTCCAGCCCGGGCAGCGTCAGGGGATAGACCCGATGCCCTGCGGCTTCCAGCGGCGGAGTCACCTCCGACCACGACGACGCGTCCAACCAAAATCCGGGTACCAAGATGATGTCCATGTCTGGTGACTCTAGTGCCCGGACAGTGGCCCGGGACACCCTTCGGGCCGAATTCAGGACAGCTGCCGTCCTAAGGACTGCGCTACCGGCGGGCTGCGGCCGGGTGGCGCCGCCGGGGAGCCATAGGCTGGGTTGTGACAGTATCGCTGAGCCGACCCGGAGGACCGCATTGGGGATCATGAACGACCTGCTGGGTCCGTCGGCGGTGGCGCAACTGCGCACTTCGTTGGCTGTGGCTGCCGACCAGCCTGCGTGGCCGGCTCTCGGGAGGGCCAGCGACCGGCTTGAACCGCTGGCCCTGCGGGCCCGGGCCGGCCTGCTGGCAGCGGCGCTGATCGACGATCTGGATGCTGGCTACGAGCGGGCCGCCGCGGTTTTCCGCACCGCCCTGGCCGATGACGGCTTCACCGGCTGGCTTTTGTGGCCGGTCGGCGAAGCCGCAGTGACTCTGGCGCTGCAGGATGGAGGCCAGCGGGCCTTCGATGACGCGTTGGCCCTGCTCGCGGAACTGACTCCGCGGATGAGCAGCGAGTTCGCCATCCGGCGGCTGCTCATCCAGGACCTGGACCAAGCCCTGGGGGTGATCCGCGGCTGGACGGCGCATCCGGACGAACACGTCCGGCGGCTGGCCAACGAAGGCACTCGGCCGTATCTTCCTTGGGCTGTCCGCGTACCCGGCATCGTCGCCCGACCGTCGGCGACGCTGCCGATCCTCGACGAGCTGTACCTGGATGAGAGCGAGACCGTCCGGCGCTCGGTGGCCAACCATCTGAACGACATTTCCCGGCATGCTCCGGCCGAAACGGTGGCCGCCGCCCAGCGCTGGAGCACGACGGCGGGCGACCGCGCGGCCTGGGTGGTCCGGCACGGGCTGCGCACCCTGGTGAAGAAGGCCGATCCCGGCGCCCTCGCCACGCTGGGCTTCACCTCCGGCGCCGTGGCGGTGTCCGCTCCCCAACTGGACCAGAGCATCGTCCGCCTGCCCGGGGAACTGGGCTTCGCCGTCGAGCTTCGCAATGAAGCAGTGGTGCCGGCGCGCGTTGCGGTGGACTACGTGGTGCACTACGTCAAGGCCAACGGCTCGCTGGCCCCGAAGGTGTTCAAGCTGGCGGTGGCCGATCTGGCGCCGGGCGAGATGCGCCGATTCCGCAAATCACACGGCTTCCGGCAGATGACCACGCGCGTGCATTATCCCGGCCGTCACTTGGTCCAGGTCGAGGCCAACGGAACCCTGTCTCCCCAGGCGGGCTTCGACGTCGTGACCTGACGGCGGGCGGCGGGCAGACCTGCCCGGGTTCGCTGAGCGCATGATCCGGTACTGATCGCGGTGCCCGGCCGCCACCATTCGATAACCTTTCTGCAACCTCTTTTTGTTATGCCAGCGGATAAACCGCCTCCGGCAGATGCGACAAGTACCGATGAAGGAACGTGTCATGAACTTTGACCTGCCCACGCCCCCGCCAACGGGCGCCGCCCAACGCCCCCTCCGCACCGGACTGGCGAAACTGACGGGGCTCCCATGAGCGCCACGGTCGATCAGCAACGCAAGCTGCGCATTTCGCACCACAACGCCGCGGAGATCGGGACCGTGGCCGCTGACCTGGTCGCCGGGCTGGTCGAAGACGTGCCCGGGGCCGTCATCGGGCTGGCCACTGGGTCCTCCCCGCTGCCGCTCTATCAAACCTTGGCCCGCCGCCGGCTGGACCTGTCTGCTGTCCGTTGGTTCGCGCTGGACGAATACATCGGGCTGCCCGCAGGCCATCCCGAGAGTTACGCCGCGGTCATCGAACGCGAAGTGATCACGCCGCTGGGCCTCGACCCCGCTGCGGTTCTGCTGCCGGACGCCGGCCGGCCGGATGTGGATCGGGCGGCCGCTGACTACGAGGCGGCCATCGCCTCCGCCGGCGGCATCGACCTGCAGATCCTGGGCATCGGCCACAACGGCCACCTTGCCTTCAACGAGCCCGGTTCAGCCTTGGATTCACGCACCCGGGTGGAGGTGCTGACCCAAAGCACGCGCCAAGCCAATGCGCGTTTCTTCGACCGCCTCGACGACGTCCCCACCCGGTGCATCACCCAGGGCCTCGGCACCATCCTCGCCGCCAAGCGGTTGCTGCTGCTGGTCCAGGGCCGGGACAAGGCCGAGGCGCTCTGCGAGGCCCTGACCGGCCCGGTCCACCCGGACTGCCCGGCTTCCGTGCTCCAACTGCACCCGGACGTCACCGTCCTCACCGATCCGGAGGCGGCCTCGCTGCTGCCGGCCGGGGCCGCAGCGGCGTCATGAATGTGCGGCCGCCGGAATAGCCACCGGCTGGCCCTGTTGTGACTGGTATGCAGCTTCCGTCGATTCCCGTCTCCATTCTGGACCGCGCCAATGCCCGCGCAGGCAGTTCGGCGGCCGATGCCCTGGCTGCCACCGTCCGGCGGGCGCAGCACGCCGAACAACAGGGCTACCACCGGTTCTGGGTGGCCGAGCATCACGGCGTGCCCGGGATCGCCGGTTCCGCCCCGACGGTTTTGATGGCCGCGGTGGCCGCGCAGACCAATCGGATCCGCGTCGGCTCCGGCGGAGTGATGCTGCCCAACCACCAGCCGTTGGTCGTGGCCGAGCAGGCCGCCACCCTGCAGGCGCTCTTCCCCGGCCGGATCGACCTCGGCATCGGCCGCTCCGTGGGCTTCACGCCCGCGGTGCGTTCGGCGCTGCGGCAGGACAAGGACGCCGCGGACCGCTTCGCGGAGGACCTGACCGAGCTGCTGTCCTACCTCGGCGGCACCGCCGCCATCACGGCCCGCCCGTACGACGGCGGCGCAACGCCGCCTTTTGTGCTGGCCACCGGCAGAGGCGCGGAGATCGCTGCCAAGGCGGGCCTCGCCGTCGTTGTTGGGGGTCCCGCCTTCACCGGGCGCAGGCCGGAATTGGCCCGCGGCGTGCTGGAGCGGTACCGGAAGAACTTCCGGCCCTCCGCTTATTACGCGCAGCCGTACGTGATCGCTTCGGCGAATGTGGCGGTGGCCGACTCGGCCGAAGCCGCGCGGGAACTGTTGCTGCCCGAGGCATGGGCGATGGCGCAGTCCCGCACCCGCGGGGAGTTCCCGCCGCTCGAATCGGCGGACTCCATTCGGGCCTTGTCGATGCCGGAGCGGCAGCAGGCTCTCGTATCCGAGACCCTGGGCGCCGCGGTGCACGGGACCCCGGACCAGGTGGCTGACCGGCTCGGCCTGCTGCTGGAGGCCGCCGATGCCGACGAACTCATGGTCACCACCAACACCTTCGACGCTGCCGCCCTCGCCGGCAACGACCGACGCTTGGCGGCCCTCTTCGGGCTGGCCGGCCGGACTCCCTGACCGGAAGTTTGCAGGCCTTCCGGGGGACGGCGGCCGCGCACTAGTCTGGGACCGTTCGGGGAACCATGGTTGAGGGCGGCGGGCATGCGGGTGCTGATCGTCGGGGCTGGGATCGCGGGTCCCACGCTCGCCTACTGGCTGCGGCGTGCCGGACACGAGCCGACTCTTGTTGAGCACGCTGCCCGGCTGCGGCGGGGCGGCTACCTAGTGGACTTTTGGGGATCCGGGTTCGAGGTGGCCGACCGGATGGGCATCGTCCCGCGGCTGATGGCCGACGGCTATCGGGTCCGCGAACTGCGCGAGGTGTCCGTCGCCGGCCGGCGGGTCGCTCATCTGGATCCGCGCAACGTCATCGGCGGTGCCGGTGGCCGGTATGTCAGCGTCGGCCGCTCCGACCTGTCGGCTGCGCTCTACGACGCGCTGGCCGGCCGGGTGGAAACGATCTTCGGCGACACTATCCAGGCGCTCGACGACGACGGCGGGCGCGTGCGCGTGGAGTTTGCCCGCGGCGCTCCCCGCGAATTCGACCTCGTCATCGGCGCCGATGGCCTGCACTCCCGGGTCCGGTCGCTGGCTTTCGGGCCCGAGGAGGAGTTCGAGCGCTACCTCGGCATCACGGTGGCCGCCTTCGACGTGGACGGCTACGGTCCGCGTGACGAGCTGGTCGCGGTGACGCACACCGAGGTGGGCGTGCAGGCGCTCCGCTTTTCGCTGCGCGACGGCGCGACAATGTTCTGCTTCACCTTTCGCTATGACGGGCACGTGCCGGTGGAGGATGTGGCGGCCCAGCAGGAGCTGCTCCGCACTCGCCTGCGGGGCGTCGGCTGGGAAGTTTCGGAGATATTGCGGCGGATGCCCGAGGCCCGGACCTTCTACCTTGATCGGGCAAGCCAGATCCGGATGCCGGCGTGGTCGCGCGGCAGGGTGGCGCTGATTGGCGACGCCGCCGCGTGTCCGTCGTTATTGGCCGGCCAAGGGTCCGCTCTCGCGATGGTGGAGGCCTACGTCTTGGCTGCCGAGCTGCAGAGACCGGGAGCCGGGCATGCGGCGGCGTTCGCTTCGTACGAGCGACGGTTGGCATCGCTGGTACGTGTGAAGCAGGATGCGGCGATCGGCCTAGGCGCAGCGTTCGCACCACGCAACAGCGGACAGTTGCTGCTGCGCAACACCGTGCTAGGCCTGATGGGAATCCCGCTGATCGCCAAGCTCGCGATGGGACGGAGTCTGCGCGACCCGATCGAGCTTCCTCCTTGGCCGCGAGATTGATTCCCCGTGTTGCGCCGTGGAACCGCTTTGGGCCGCTAGAATCCGATTGCGATGAGTCGTAGCCTGCCCCGTCCGGATGACTCTACGCACCGTTCTTGGTAAAGCATCCGGAAGAAGAGGCCATGTCCGCACGCCTGCTCGTCGCCCTTGCATCGGCCGCCACCGCGGTTGGCCTCATGGTCTTTGCCGGACAGCCGGCCGCTGCTGCGGGACCCGTGACGATTCCTGCCGCCCCAGCCTACGAGGCGCCCGTCCTCTACGGATCTTCCTTGGACAGCTACCGCTGGGAGCCGTCCAAAAAGTTCACGGTCTGGCATGGTCCGGGGTCCTCCGGATACCGGATCGCGCTGCAGAAGAAGAGCGGAACTAGCTGGAAGACGGTCGCCTCCAAGGCGCCGGGCGAGCAAGGTGAGACAACGCTCGGCTACAAGATGGCCAAAGAGGGCACCGTACAGTTGCGCATCGCGGCGACCGAGGGCAGCAGAACGCTTTCCGCGAGCCAGGCCCAGAAGGTCATCTGGAAGCGTGACCGCTCGGCCATTCACCACCGCTACTCGAACTACACCAAGCCCTTCGCCGAGGCCGAAGGCACGGTGGCCGCGGGCGACCAAGCCCGGCACGGGGTCTACGTCTGGACCGGCAGATCTGCCCGGACCGGCTCGTTGCAAATGCGCAAGGACGGCGAATGGGTCACCGTGCAGAAGCTCTCTTGGAAGAAGAAGAGCAGCGGCACGCCGCCCCTGGCCATTGCGAAGACCCCGAAGACGAAGTCCACCGTCACTCGGAAATATCGGATTGTTGTGAACGCGTCGGCATACGAAAGAGGCTGGACCTCCAAAACCGGTACCGTCCGTCACGAGAACCCGCGCAGCTACACCGGGTACCGCAAGCTTTCCTATGACTATATGAAGAAGTACTGCCCCAACCAGATCATCACTGTGAAGAAGGGCGGGTCAGCCAGCACCGCCCACTCCGGCTCGTTCCGGATTGAAATGGCACCGGGATACCAGGGCAGCCAGCACAAGGCGATCGCCCTGCACGAGTGCGCGCACATCATCACCTTCCGCCTCTATGGCCACAGTCTGGACGCGATGGACAGGCGGTTGAACAAGATCTTCAAGTCCAGCAACGGCGTCGAGATGGTGGCCGACTGCATGGCCTACAGGATGGGCGCCGATCGAAATGCTGCGGTCAACTGGTACACGCAAGACTGCAAGGGAACCCGCGGAACGGCTGCTAAGAACATCTTGGCCGGCAAGAAACCCTGACCGTCCGGCGCGCAAGTCCTGGTGCAGCCCGCCCTGCCCCGGAGCCGCAGCGCGCCTCCGGATGCTCCACAAAGGCGGCCGCACAAGCGCCGTAACGCCTCCTTCGGCTACATTGCCGCATTTGCCGGCCGACGAGAACAGGCAGCCTGATGCCGTCCGCGAGATAGCCGGGTTCCAGCCGGACCTCATTTTGCGACTGCCCCCGGGAGCTCCGGGTGACCAATGCAGAGGCCTCGATATGTGCAAGGGGCAGGGTGGCACAGATAGGGCCCCATGTCCGGATCGTTAAGCACGATCGACCCTCAATTTGCCGAAATTTCATCTTTGTTTGCGACTGCCCGAAGAGCGATGTAACGGTTAAACCGCAACATTCCCACAAAGAATTGGAGCAAGAATGACGTTTCGAATTGCCAAGACCGGCCGGCTCGCAGCAGCTGTGGTTACCGCAGGAGTGGTGACCACTGCAGGAGCAGGAATCGCGTCGGCCGCCGAGGATCCGACCGCTGCACAAGCAGGAGTCACTTCGGCCGTCAACGAAACGCAAGACTCGTTGGTGTCCATCACTGCCGAGAATGTGTACATCTCGCCAAACCTGATTGTCGCCAATCAGCTCCCACCGGTTGAAGAAGCACCCGCCGAGGACGCGCTCGAGGCGCCGGTTGAGGATGCGCCGATGGAAGAGCTGCCCGTGACACCGGTTGATGAGGCTCCCGTCGAGGAAGCACC
>NZ_JBSGTH010000001.1:42878-492837 GCF_053607305.1 Arthrobacter sp. NPDC055138 | reverse complement strand
TCGGCTGAAGAGGCACCCGCCGACGAAGCACCGGCTGAAGAGGCACCCGCCGACGAAGCACCGGCTGAAGAGGCACCCGCCGACGAAGCACCGGCTGAAGAGGCACCCGCCGACGAAGCACCGGCTCTTGGCTGGAAGGCTGTCAAGGCTCAGGCGGATGCTGATTGGAAGGCCGCCAAGGCCCAGGGACAGGCTGATTGGAAGGAAATCAAGGCCGAAGGCAAGGCCGATTGGAAGGCTGCTAAGGCCTCCGAGAAGGCTGCCCTGCAGGGCAACTAACCTCGGTCATACCGCCAGGGGCGGCCTCCCATCCAGGGAGGCCGCCCCTTTCGTCATGAGTTACCCACCTCGTCAGGACTCACAGCCGACCCCGTCGCCGTCGCGGTCAAACTTGGTGTCCCAGCCCGGATCACCGGCCTTGATAGGTGCCGCGCCGGCCTGCTTTACGGCGGTGCAGTTTTGGTAGAAGACGTTGCCGCCGGCCGGGGCCTTTGCAGGAGCCTCCTTGACCGTGGCGGGCTTTGGAGCCGGGGCTGGAGCTACTGCGGCCGGCACGGCCGCTCCCCCGCCGGCCGGGACCGGCTGGTCCGGACACGAAGTGCTGAGGATGCTCATGATCGCGTCCCGCTCCGCCTTGGTCATCCACAATCCGTACTTGGCTTTCACCGCAGTCTGCAGTGCCACGTACTCGCAGCGGAACGCCTTGTTCGGCGGCAGCCAGGTGGCCGCGTCGCTGTCAGACTTGGCCCCGTTGGTAGGCCCGTCGACGGCCAACAGGTTCAGCGGGTCGTTGGCGAACGCTTCACGCTGGTTCGGGGCCAACTGCTGCGCACCCTTCTGCCATCCGTCCGACAGTGCCACGATGTGGTCGATCTGAACAGCGCTGCTGGTGGTGTTGCCGCGGACGAACTCGATGGTCGCCGCGGTGAACGGATCGGCCAGCAATCCGGAGGTCACCACGCAGCCGCCTGCCTTGAGCACAGCGTGGTCCAGATCGCGTTGAAGGACGTCGTTACGCGCGTCGCAGCCGTTGCGGTCAGGATCCTTCCAGCCCTTGCCGAACTGTTCCCGGGAGTACCCGGTCTTCGGCGCCCGGCCCTTAACCTCAATGGTGGCCAACTGCTCCAGTGCCGTCCCGGCCGCGGGTCCCTGTTCAGCTTTGGGCTCGGGCGCCTCCGACTTCGCTTGGGCACTGGTCTCCGGCGCCGCCGACGACGCGGTGGCAGAGGGCGATTCGGTGACAACGGGTGCTTCAAGGACCGGGGCGCTGCAGGCAGTCAGTCCGGCTAGCAGCACAGCGGCGGGGGCAAGGCGGATGCGTTTCATATCCCTTCATGTCTACGGCAAGTCCCGGGCCCGTTGATGGCGGACACACCGTCGTGCCGCCCACATACCAGCGGCGCTGGCCCTCCCTGCCCTGCAGCTCAACGCGGCGGCTGTGGGCCCTATTTGCTGCCGAGATCGTTTCCGCAACGAGATCGGAGCTAGTGCGCTCCTCGCCTTGCCCGCACCGTCCACGCTTTGGGCTGTCGAGCTCTGAGTGTGCGCGGCCAAGGCGCGTCAGGGTTATCTAGCTGTGGGGGACTCATCGCTATCGACTGTGGGTGAAGGCCGATGCCAGAGGAACAGCAGCACACCGACAACGAGGAGGACGACTGCGCCCACGTTTTGCCAAACGAACCCTTCGATGCGCACGTTGCGGCTGAGCTGCAGGACGAGACCGAGCGCCAGAAAGAACCAGCCGCCTTGGATGAACCTGCGCATGTCGAGCCCTCCTTGCTAACTGCCGGAACACGTTGGTTGGTCAACGCCCGGACCCCAGCGCCAACGCTTCCATCAGAGATTACTTCTGTCGATTGAGCTACTTCGCTCCGGCGTCTCAGGCCCGCGGGGGCTATGAGCCGAGTTTCAGACCGTTCCAACCGCCTATCCCCACGGTGACGCGCTTCTGAATCTTCTTTGAGGAGACCGGGTAGAAGTGCAGGTTGCCCTTCTTGTCGCGGGCCAGAATGCCGGGCTGGCCGGCTACCAGATGCCCTTCGGCCGCGGATAGGTGCGTCATGCCGTTCCAGTTTGAACCGCTGACCATCTTGCGGGTCTCTTTGATGAGCCGGCCCTTGCCGTTGGAGCGATATAGCTTCAACTGCCCGGCAGCATTGCGGGCGACCAGATCCATCTTGGTGTCGCCGTCGAAGTCCATGGCCATTACTTGCTGGCCTTTCCACTTGCCGGAGCTGAGCAGCTTCCGCGGCCCTGGCTTGGCGCCATCATTGTTGACGTACGAGTACAGCTTGCCGTCGCGGTTCTTGGCGATGATGCTTGGGAACTTGTCCGCGGTCTTCCACTGGGCGACGAGAATGGTGTTGCGCTGCCAGCCGCTCGTGCCCAGCGTGGAGCGTTTGAAGCCACCGTTCTTTAGCCCGTAGTCGACGGTAAGCCGGCCATCCTTCCAGTTGGCGATCAGGTCTTGGATGCCGTCTGCATTCCAGTCGGCGATCTCCACGTTCAGGGATGTTCCCCAGCCAGCGGAAACGTAGCGGCGCTTGTTCAGGTCCCTCCCCCTGGCTGACGGGTAGACATAAAGCTTGCCGGCAGAGTCCACGGCGACGACATCCCCTAGTTTGGCCTTGGGCGGGGCCAAGGCGGCCGGCATGGCTTTCAGGTCGTTGGCCAGCAGTTTCGGCATGTTGTAGGTGTAATGCGTGACATCCGGCAGGACAGTCATCTTCGTGCTGGTGAACCCGAGGGCCTTGTATTTTTTCTCTGCCCGCTTGGCGGTGTCCAGAGCAGACCAGGTCTTCAGACTGGTGCCGCCCTTGCCGTCGAGGCTGCCGCTGATCCAGTGCAGCCTCGTTTTCTTCACGGCAGCGGTGGGTGCTGTCTGCATACCGTCGTATCCGCCGCCGCCAACGATGGTGGCCCCGCCGCCCTTGATCCATTGCTGGCGGTCTGCGAGGAGTTCATAGGTGATGAACTCCGCGCCGCCTGAGTAGCCGTGGAGCCAGATGCGGCGGGAATCGAGTTTGTATTGAGCGATCAAGGTCGTCGCCAAAGAGCGGAACCAGTCCCCGTTACGGTCGGCGTTCTCCCACCAAGTGATGCCGCCCTTCTTATCGGGGGTGATGACGGGAACCATGATCATGTTCTTCTTGGCGGCCTCTGCCGCCATCTTCTTCATAACGGAGCCCTTGGGGTGGTGGACATAGGACTGGTCCGGGCGGGAGTAGTCTCCGTGGAAGACGAACAGGACCCCGATGGTCTTCTTCGTATCGATGCCGTCGGCGTAGATGTGGTACTGGCTGCTGACGCCGTTGGGGGCGGTGTAGCTCTGGTAGGTCGCACTGAGCGGTGCCGCGGCCTGGGCCGGGGTGCTGACAACGAGTGCTGACGCGAGCAGGGACGATCCGAGGGCTGCTCCGAGGAGTGCGCGGATGAGGGACTTCATCAAACTGGATCCGTTCGTTGTGCTCCCGGCTGCGGGAATGCGGCCACAGGTGCTAACGGTTGCAATCGGACGGAAGGGGCGCCTGCGTAAGGCAATCTCCGGAAAACGTCGCAAGTCTGGGTAGCTGGACTGCTTTAGCAGGACGTCATGGGCGGCGTGCAACTACCAGGGAACGAGGCCTGTGCGTGGTACTAACATCGAGGTCATGACAAGCGCACCCTTCGGCGCCCGGTTTGGCCACATCAACGTCATTGCCACCGATTGGCGACGACTTGCCGATTTTTATGGGCGCGTCTTTGGCTGCGAACTCGTACCACCCGAACGCGATTACGCCGGTTCCGATCTGGAACGCGGCACGGCTGTACCCGGGGCAAACCTGCGCGGCGTCCACATGCGATTACCCGGCCACGGTGATGCCGGGCCAACCCTCGAGATCTACACCTACGGCGAGAATATGGCGGGCGGTACACCCGCGGCCAATCGCACCGGATGGGGCCACATCGCCTTCGTGGTTGACGACGTCGTTGCTGCCCGGGAAGCTGTCCGTGAAAACGGCGGGGCGGACGTCGGCGAAATCGTCACGCTCCAGACAGCCGACGGACGACAGGTCACGTGGTGCTACGTGAGCGATCCTGAGGGCAACTTTATCGAGCTGCAAAGCTGGTCCGACCCCAGCTAGCCTCCGAGCTTTCTCCGCGAGGGCGGCAGGCCACCAGGTCGGTGCACGCGGTCATCGAATCTGGAAACAATACGATGCAACAGGCACAAGCCACTACAGACCAGCAAGAATGACTGGTGCGTAGTGTGTTTGGGACATCCCTATAAAACCCGCAGCCACTATCGAAGGCTCGTTGCAGGGGCGTGACAGAGCAGCCCGAATGATGAAGTTGTCTTGGCCAATGCAGTCCCCGTCCTGAAGAGATAAAACTCTATTTCAATTGGGCGCAAGCCTAGTTCCAAGCCGTGGCCGGGGATCTCGCCCAGCAGGCGGCGCAGGCATGTGCAGGAAGTGCTGTATGGCGCACTCTGCCGTAGTCTGACGATGATAATCGTCGCCGCCGCTCTCACATCGGCGGGTCCTGATGTTGGGGGTTCAGCTTGAAGAGACCATCGGTCGGACTGACCACTGTTTTACTGTTGACGGCAGGAATGGTTGTGGGCGCGGGCTCGCTTTTCAGCGGGTCCTTCTCCTCCGACTCGATCAGTCCAGCGGCTTCCACCGCCTCGTTGCCAGCCACGGAGCCGGCAGCAGCGGCCGGCACTGCCCCGGGCGCGGAAGCAAGGTTCGCTGCGTGCTCCCCTGACTATGCCACCGGTCCTGGTGCCGACCTGGATAAGCGGAACATGATCGGCGCGGAGAACAGTATCGTGGTCTCCCCGGCAGAAATGCGCGCGATGGGCATGCCCGAAAGCGCGATCAGGACGCAGACCGAAGTCTGGAACAAGCTCTCCCCTGAGGAACGGCAGGAGCAGCTTTGCCGGGCAGCGCAACAGGGCACCGCCATCGGTCAGTAACCTGGTTCCCGGCTGCCCAGCCTACCGGCCCAATTCCGCCGGCCCTCCAGCACCTACCCTCCCCAGAACTCCGGGCGGCGACCCTGATTGCACTGTGAACCGGCAGCTGTCGTCACTCGTCGTCCACGCCCACTCCTCAATTGAATCCCCTACATCCCCAGTGCTGGTAAGGCTTAACCGAGTTCCAGAGGTGACGAAAAGTGACGATGATGTGGAGAGGCGGCGGGAAGATAGGGGAATCGTCAAGACAGAGACGATGTCAAGGATGAGATTCCAAGACATGCGAAAGGCCCCTGCTTCCCTTTGTTTAAAAGGAAGTAGGGGCCATTCGGGTAGTGGAGCTTAGGGGAATCGAACCCCTGACCTTTTCATTGCGAACGAAACGCTCTACCAACTGAGCTAAAGCCCCGTGCCACTGCCGTTCGATCATAAGTCCGCGGCGCGCCGATCGCCAAGCTGAAAGGATGCAGTGTTGCGAGCCAGACATGCCTCACTGGCATCCGGCACAACCAAAGGCCTATAGGGTTTACCCATTCTGATAACGAATGTGCAGCGTTCGCTGGCGCCGACACCGGCAGTACAAGACCGCGCCATAGACTCACGCCATGGACAACAAAGTTCTCAAGGCCGTCTACACGGTCTTCTTGGGGGTCATCATCGCGCTCTTCGTCGGGCTGGGCATCCGCACGTTTTATGCACCGCCGGAGATGCCGCAGTTCCCGCAGGAGCAGGTCTTCCAGAAGTCAGACCCAACGGCCGAAGAGCTGGCGCAGCAGCAGGAACTGCAGCAGCAGTACGACGCCGCCTACCGCGCATACGAGGATGCGTCCGAAATCTACAACCGCAACGTCACCACGGTGGCGCTGATTGGATCCGTCGCCCTGCTGGGCCTGAGTCTTCTCGTCGAGAAGCGCAACCGGGTGTTGGCCAACGGTGTCATGCTCGGCAGCCTGTTCACACTGATCTACAGCATCACACGCAGCTTCATGTCCGGGAACACCACGCTCTCGTTCATTGTGGTGACCGTGGGTCTGGCCATCGTCCTGTTCCTGGGCTCCAAACGCTTCTTCCAGCCAAAGGAGAAACGGAACACTCTCCCGCCCAACCAGGGCAGCACTCCGGCGGACGCCGCCTAGCCTGCATTGAAAAGCCTGCGCAGCAGACCCCTTAACCAGCGAGACCCCTGGCGGTCCGGAATCCGGACTGGCAGGGGTCTTCGGCTGTGTGAACAACAAGGTCCGGGCTTCGCGGGCCCGCAAACACTGCCTCGGCGTCGTGAGCTGGGACTGTGCACCTCAGCGGGCTGCGGCTTGTGGCTTCGCCCGATCTGATGACTATTCCAGCAGCACGGCTACAATCCGTGCAAGAGGCTGCTCTATACTTGATCAGACTGTTCAAGAACTCGGCCAGCAATCGACAGGAAGTGGTCACATTGCAGCAACTGGACGCCACCGACCGGCGGATCCTGCTGGCGCTGGACGAGGACCCTCGGGTCCCGGTGATGATGCTGGCGCAGCGGCTCGGCCTGGCGCGCGGCACCGTTCACTCCCGACTGGAACGCCTCGCAGCCTCGGGCTCTCTGCGCACCCACTCGGCCCGGGTGCTTCCGCAGGCGCTGGACCGCGGGGTGATGGCGTTGGTGAGCGCCGAACTGGACCAGAGCAAGCTCAATGATGCAGTGGAAGCCCTGCGGAAGATCCCCGAAGTGCTTGAATGCCATGCCCCGGCCGGCGATACCGACCTGCTGATCCGGGTGGTGGCACACAGCCCGGACGACCTGTACCGGGTGAGCGAGGAGATCCGGTTCTGCCCCGGCATCACTCGCACGTCCACGCAGATGTTCCTGCGCGAGGTCATCCCCTACCGGACCACAGGACTGCTCAAGCAGGACTGATTTCTAGACGAACTGCACCAGCACGCCGACAACCCAGACGGCCCCGGCGGCGAACGCGCAGCCTAGCTCCACCAGCATGCCGAGGCCCACGGCCTTGAGCGCCGCCCAACTGGCTTCGACCGCCTGGCCGAAGTGCCGCCGTCGGGCATATTCGCTGAGCAGCAGGCCGGCCGCAAAGCCGATGAACAGCCCCACCACGGGAATCACGAACATCCCCACCACGCCCGTCAGCACAGCGACCATGATGGACCAATTGGGCACCTGCCGCTGCTTCAACCGCCGGCCGGTCAGCACCAGGCTGGCCAGCATGCCGGCGGCCACGAAGACCATGCCGACGGCGAAGACCACCCAGCCCACCGTGTTCTGCAGGGCAATGGCCCAGACCAGCAGGCTGATGCCGATGGTGATGGTGCCGGGCAAAACGGGCACGACGATGCCGGCGATGCCGACGGCGATGAGCAGACCGGAGACGACTGTCGCAAGAATCTGTGGTTCCACCCACCCCACACTAATCGGGATCGCCCCGGTTTTCCGCGGTCGGGTGGTGGCTTGGCACCGCAGGGACCGGACGCAGACGGGCCGGACGCACGGGGCTCCGGCGGCTAAAACCTGCGTCCCGCACGCCGGGGTCTTGACGGTCCTGCCCGGCGAGGTTGTAGACTGCGCCCACGTTCTGGAAGGGCTCTAGGCTATCCGGTGCGGCGGTGCCGGGAAATCGGAGGTAGGTGCCATGAACTTTGGGGAATCGTTTTGGGACACAATCTGGTGGTTCTTTTGGGCGTTCGCTTTCATCGCCTACCTCTTCGTACTGTTCGGAATCATCACCGACCTGTTCCGTGACAAATCGCTGAACGGGTGGCTGAAGGCAGTGTGGCTGATCTTCCTGCTTTTCCTGCCCTTCCTGACCTCGCTGATCTATCTGATCGCGCGCGGCAGGGGCATGGCCGAGCGCAGCCACGAAGCATCGCAGGCGATGCGCACGGATACCGAGTCGTACATCCGCGGTGTGGCTGGCGCTAGCCCCACTGCGGAGATAGCAAAAGCCAAGGAACTGCTAGACTCCGGCGCGATCAACCAGCAAGAGTTCGAACACGTCAAGGCGCGGGCCCTCAGGTTTGAGCAGCCGAGTTCGTCTGGCGCAGCAACGGGCGCGATGCCTGGCGCAACCCCAGGCGCGACGCCGGGGACAACCCCGGGCGCAACCCCGGGCACAGCGCCAACGAATCCCGGTGCTGACTGGTAGCTCTGGCCTGTCCAGCCTGTCGTCTACCGGCCGGCGGGGCCGCTGTCAGCGGTTCCGCCGTTGCCGGATTCAGGCTTGTCAGCCTGGGTGTGCTCGCCGTCCTCCTGGTCTGGGGCTGGCCCGTCGGGCTCCGTTTTGCCGGCAGGTTTGGCCTGGGCGTTCCTGAGGCCGACTTCCACGGCGCCCAAAAACATCTTGATCACCAGACCCAGAAGCACCAAGCCGGTGACCATTTGCACCGTGACAACAACTCGGGCGGTCTCCGACACCGGGACGATATCGCCAAATCCCACCGTAGCCAACGTGGTGATGGTGAAGTACAAGGCGTCGGTTCGGTCCAGCGACTCCGAGAAGGCATCCGGGTCCCAAGAGGACATGGTCGCGTGGGAGATGGCAAACAAGACAATGTAAAGCGGGATCGATGTCGCCAACGACTCTGCGGCGCGCAGCCGCGGTGACGGCGATGTGGTCACCGCCCGTATTTGCCAGGCGACCAGCGCGGTCAGCGCGCCGAGGCCGATCAAAAGCACAGGGATGGAGCCTTGCCGATTAAGCGGCATGGTGAAATAAACCACCACCAGGGCGATGCCGGTCAATGCCGGACGCAGCAGCGCCCACATGCGCTGCCCACGCCGCGGAGCGGAAGGATGGTGCACCGTGCTCATCGCGCACCATTATCCTCCGCGCACACCGTCGGGCCATCGCCCGCAGCGGATGACACTTGCGGCGGGATCCACCGGCTCGGCGTGTGCAGCGGGCGGAGTCGCAATGTTCGCGCCCGCGGGGCGAGGACGTTGCGGTGACCCCAGCACGCGGTCACCGTCGGCGGGCGGGGCCCCTTTCGCGCGCCGGAGCGTGAGGGTCTCTCGGTCGATCGAGAAGACGGTCGGCGACGGCCTGCAACCGCTCCACGGGATGTTCCCGCCCAACCAGAGCACCGCCGTCGTCCGCCCCCTGATGGCGCTGGGCGCGCTGCCTCCGCCTCACCAACAACAGTACGACGACGGCGATGGCCACCGCTGCGCCTGCCGCAGCCCACGGGGACGCGAGGATGAGGGCGAACCAGGCCGCGATCGCGGCCAACCCGACCGTGGCGTAGACGACGGCCCAGAGCAGGCTGCCGGCGATGACTGCGGGCAGGAAGCGGCGCAGCGGCATGCGCGCGATGCCGGAGCTGCCGATCACGGCGGTCTGCAGACCGACGGTCAGGAAGCACAGCGTCACGGCGAACGGGCCAAACTTGGCCATCATCGCCTCCGCCCGGCGCATCAGCGGACCGTCCAGATGCTTCTCCAGCCGGGTGTGGCGGCAGCCAGCGGCAACACCGCGGCCCAGCCAGTACGTGGCGTTGGACCGGATCATCGCACCGCCGAAGAGCGCGGCAATCGCCCAGCCCAGCGGCAGCCCGAGGAAGAAGTCCATGACCGTCCTTTCTCTGGCGAGCGGACCGGACACATCAATTCTACGCTCCGTAGAAACCTTGGAGGTTGTGCCGAAGCATCTCTTGTCTCCGCATAACCACCGCCGAGTCCGGGATCATCCCGCGCCGACACTAGGAATTGGCCGCCGCAGTTGCGACCGATGTGTTGGCGAGAAAGACCCCGTTGATGTCTTTACGCAGGGCACGCTCGCCGCCCCACGACCTTGGACTCGGTTACGGCATCACGTCCCCGCTGTTCGGGCCCAGCGTCTGCCCGGTATAGAGGTCTCCACCGGGCGAGGAAGCCAGCAGCAAGGCCGTGGGCGCTACCTCGTGGACGTGTCCGAAGCGGCCGATCGGAAGCTCCGCCTGCTTGGCGGCCTTCCACTCCTCGGAGAGTCCTTCGATCAACGGAGTGAAGATGGGGCCCGGGGCGATCGCATTGACGAGGATGTTGTGCCCGGCCAACTCCAGTGCCATGGCTTTGGTCATGCCGATCACCCCTGCCTTGGCGGCCACGTAGTGGGTCAAGCCGACGCCGCCTTTGAGCCCGAGCTGCGAAGCTATGTTGATGATCCGGCCGCCGCCGCGTTCCACCATGTGGGGGGCGGCCCAACGCGCGGCTAAGAACACGCCTTTGAGGTCCACGGCGAGCGTCTTGTCGAAGGTCGCTTCGCTCATTTCCAGCAGCGGTGTCTCGTCGAGAATGCCGGCGGCGCTGACCAGGATATCGATGCCGCCGAACGTTGCTGCGACGTCATCCATCACCCGCCGCATGGCGTCGCCGTTGGTGACGTCCACCGCTAGGGCCGCGCTGCGGCCGCCGAAGCTGCCGGCTTCGGCGGCTACGGCCGCGGCGCTTTGTTCGTCCCGGTCCAGCAGCGCCACATCGGCGCCCTCCTGGGCAAAGAGCAGGGCGATGGCCGCACCGATCCCGCTGCCTCCGCCGGATATGACGGCTACCTTGTCGGCCAGCTGTTTTTCCATCTGAACTCACTCTCCAGCGCTCAACTCGGCCAGCGGACGGTCAGCCCGCCGTCGACAATGAGCTGTTGTCCCGTGATGTAGGCCGAGTCGTCGCTGGTGAGGAACCGGATTGCGCGGGCGGCCTCGTCGACGTTGCCTACCCGGCCCCACGGGATGATGGAGCCGGCGGCGTCGAGGCCTTCCCGTCCCAGCGAGTTCACCGGGTCCAGCGACTGCGGGCTCTCGATGAGCCCCGGGATAATGGCGTTGACCCGGATCCGGCGCGGGGCCAACTCCACTGCCAAAGACCGGCACAGTCCAAGCAGGCCGGACTTTGCTGCGGCGTAATGGCTGTGCTCTTCCCAACCGTAAACGCCGCCCGCTATCGAGGACGTGGCAACCATCGCCCCGCCGCGGTCCATCCGTGTGCTGCAGGAGCGAAAGACCCGCAGGACGCCGGAAAGGTCAACGGCCATCATGTCGTCCCATGCCTGGTCGGTCATGTCCGCCAATGGCGCCCGTCGCAGAATGCCGGCCGCGGCCACCGCGATGTCCAGCCGGCCGAACTCGTCCAGCGCGGCTTGGGCCAGCTTCTCCGTGTCGTCGAAACGGCGCACATCCATCGCGACGGCGGCGCAGCGGCCGGCGGCAGCTTCGACGGCACGGACCGTGTCCGTCGCGTCGTGGGGATCGGACGGGAGGTAGCCGATCACGCTGTGGGCGCCGGCCCGGGCGTAGGCGACGGCGAGCGCCCGGCCGATCCCGCTGCCACCGCCGGAGATAACGGCCACCTTGCCCTCGAGTCCGTCGTCGCGGTTCACGCCGCCACCGTCCTTCTGTTGTTCTTGCGGTCGGTGTCGTTGGTGGTCATGCGATCACCGTCGTCTTCTGATGGGCATCGCGGATGGTGCGCGTGCCGGCCATGCACAGGGCCGAAATGAACAGCCCACCGGTGCCGGTGATGATCGCCGCCCAGCCGGTATCCACTCCGGCGGCGAGCAGGATGGATAGCAGACCGGAGCCGGCGATGCCGCCGACCGGCGCCATCACGTGTGCCACGTTGGTGCCCATGCCCCGCACATGGGCGGGGAAGGACTCGCCCATGTAGAACAGCAGCGCCGCGTAGGGGCCGGTGAGGAAGAAGAGGGTCAGCGCGTACAGCGGGATGATGATTCCCGGGATGCCCGGGCCCAGCAGCATGATCAGGCTGACGATGCCGCCCGCCAGCCAGCCGAGGACGACGGTGCGCTTCCGGGTGATTTTGTCGCCGAGCCAGCCGTGGAAGACGTAGCCGACGAAGCCCACCGCGTTGGCCAGGACCAGAATGACCAGGGCGTTGTCGAAGGAGACCCCCTTGGCATCGACCAGGATCGTGGTGCCGAGGACCGAGAAGATCATGATGGAGACCCAGTTGAAGAACCACGACAGGGACAGAAGGATGGTGTGCCAGCGCAACTCGGGGGTAAAGACATCCTTTACACCGGTGGCATGGTGGGCTGCCTCCTCGAGGTCGTGTTCATCCGCCAGCCGGTGGGCGCCGTCGACGTCGCCGCTGGCACGGCGGCGCTTGACCTCCTGCATGGCGGCGAAGGTGGGCGATTCGGGCAACCGCAAGGCCATGGCCACCACGACCAGGGACAGGACGGCGGCCACCACGAAGGTCCAGCGCCAGCCGATGATCGGCAGCAGCAGCGCCGAGAGGCCCGCAGAAATGAGGGCTCCGACCGGCCAGCCGCCCTGGACCAACGAGTACATCAGGCCACGGCTTTTGGCCTCCTTGTAGATCTCGTTCAGGTAGACCGCGTTGACGACCTCCTCGGACATGGAGAACCCGGTGAAGGAGCGGATGATGATCAGGCTGACGGCGCCGGCCGCGAGGCCTGTCAGGCCGGAAGCCACCGCCCCGCCGAGCATGAGGATGATGAGGGCTCGTTTGCGGCCCATCCGGTCGAGGATGGTGCCGACGAGCAGGGAGACGATGAAAACGCCGATCGTTGCGAAGGTGTTGATGGCAGTCGATTGAGCGGTTGACCAGCCGAACTCCTCCGCGATGACCGGCAGCAGGGTGCCGAACAGGGTGTAGTCATAGACCGAGGCGACCCAGGCAATAAAGCAGACGACTGAGACCTGCGTGATGGTCTTCTTGGTGATGGGGACATTCCACGGCTCGACGGAGCGGCCGCCGGGGGAACGAAGCGATGACATGGCAGTTGCTTTCCGTGACGCAAGGACTCAGGAGTCCTTTCGGGGGTGGCGGGCGGCGAAGTCCCGCGCGAGGTCTTCCATGAAGGCGAACTCGACGCCGTCATGCTGTTGGATGTGGTCGAACAGCCGCTCCAGCATGAGCAGGTTCTGCGGCTTGCCCGAGACATCGGGGTGGATGGTGATGGGGAAGACGGCGTAATCCATCTCGCGGTACACCCAGTCAAACTGGTCTTGCCAGAGCTGCTCGATGTCCCGGGGATTGACGAAGCCGTGGCTATTGGGGCTGGACTTGATGAACATCATCGGCGGCAGGTCATCGAGATACCACGACGCCGCCACTTCAATGAGATCGGTCTCCCGGCCGCGCACCAGCGGCTTCATCCATTCCCGGGCCGACTCGGCTTCGTAGTCGATTTTGGTCCAGCTGTCCCCAACCCGCACGTAGTACGGGGTGAAGTCGTTGTGCATCAACGAGTGGTCATAGAGGAACCCGCGCTCGAGCAGGATCTCATTGGTGACCGGAGAGAACTCCCACCAGGGCGCCACGTAGCCCACTGGCCTGCGCCCTGAACGCTGCTCGATGAGGTCGGTGCAGTAGTCAAGGACCTCGGTCTCCTGCTTTCGGGTCATGGCGATGGGGTTTTCATGGCTATAGCCGTGCACCCCGATCTCGTGCCCGGCAGCAACGACGGCGTCGAACTGCTCCGGAAATGTCTCGACGGAGTGCCCCGGCCAAAACCAGGTCACGGGCATCTCACGACGCTGGGCGAGCTGAAGCAGCCGCGGCACACCGACCTCGCCGGCGAACAGCCCGCGGGAGATGTCGCCCGGGGAGTCCTCTCCCCCGTAGGAACCCAACCAGCCGCCGACGGCGTCGACGTCGATACCGACCGAGACGTAGATTTTCTTGGACATAATGTCTCCTCTGGTGGCGGTGATTGTTCTTAGAGGTAGGTTCCGAACACTGCCGGGAATTCATCTCGCGGTTTGCCGTAGGAAAGCAGGACGGCGGTGAGGATGCGCGCCTGGAAGGGGTTGAGGTCCATCGAGGGGATGGCCCCGGCTTCGACCAAATCGATACCGCCGCCATCTCCATAGGTCGGGACTACGGGTCCCCACGGAGCGCGAGTGCTGAGCACGACGATGCAGCCATCCCCCGTCGCCCGCTTGACGGCCTCGGCGAACCCCGGCCCGGCGTTGCCGACCCCCGTACCGGCCAGCACGACGGCGCGGCTCCCAAGCTGCACGGCGTAGTCCAACAGGTCCGGCGTCGCGCCGGGGTAGGCGGTGATGATCTCCACCCGGGTGTCATCGAACCCGGTCGAAGGCATCGGCAACGGAGGGTAGCGGCGGGGCGTGGCTGTCACTACCAGTTGGCCGCCTGCCATGTGCGCCACTTCCGTGCCGCCGCCGAATGCGCTGCCGGCCGTGGTGTGTACCTTGCGGGCACCCCGTGCGGAGCGGACTGTTCCGTTAAAGCAGACGAGCGCTCCGGCCCCGCGCAAATGCTCGTCGGCTGCTGCACGGACCGCCTCGGCGACGTTGCGTGGTCCATCGGCGTCTGGACTATCCGCAGTCCGTTGGGCACCGGTGACCACCACCGGCTTGGGCGAAGCATGCACGAGGTCGAGCAGGAACGCCGTTTCCTCCAGTGTGTCCGTTCCATGGGTGACGACCACGCCGTCGGTATCTGGATCCGCGAGGGCCTGCCCGACCGCATCGGCGATCCGGCGCAGGTCTGCCAGATCCAGCCGGTAGCTGCCGATGGTTAGTACGTCGCTGGCGCGGACGGAGTTGTCGCCGTACTGCGTATCGGCCAGCGCGGACGAGGCGTCGCTAGCGACAGCTCCACGCGCGCCTTGGCTGCGCGAGGCGATAGTACCGCCGGTGCCCAGCAATTGGATATGAGCCACCGCGCGCCTCCTTCTTGAGCGAGGGGCCGGCTCCGAAGGGTCGGGCTATCTTTCAAAAGCAAGCTGCAACGGCTCCAGAATATGACTCCCATGACACCAAGAAAAGACAAAGGGGCATTCAAAGCGGCGGATCCGGGTTCACCACCGGTCTGCTACAGCATCGGAACCCTGCTCTTCGGGCGGTCACAGCGTCAACCTCGGACACGATTGAAGCCCCGCAGGGTGACCGCGGGGCTTCAATCGTTAATCAAGGTACTCGGCTACAACGTCCGGTCGCTGGCCGGTTCGTCGGCTGGGGACTGATCCAGGAAAGCCTTCACTTCGGAGTCATCGGACTTCGTCCAGGTCTCGCCCTTGGCGTCCTGGTCTTCCCGGCGGGTCTCCGGAGCGCGCTCGTTTTCCTTCCTGAAGCGCCAACCGAAATCCCTGTTCGAGGAGTAGCACATCACAAACCTCCTTCACCTCGACCTTTTAATCGTCCTCCGGTCAGTGGCGGAAGCCAAGGGCCCGACGCCGGTCTGTGGCCGTCGCGAGTGCCAGGATTACGGCTTAAGCACCGCCTTGATGCAGCCGTCCTGCTTCTTCTGGAACATCTCGTACATCGCCGGGGCCTCGTTCAGGGGCGCGGTGTGCGTCTTGAGGTCGAGGACGCCGAGCGGGTCTGAAGGGTCATCGACCAGCGGCAGCAGATCGTCGATCCAGGACTTCACGTTGCACTGGCCCATCCGCAGCTGGAGCTGCTTGTCGAACATCGTGAGCATCGGCAGGGGATCCTTCATGCCGCCGTATACCCCGCTGATCGAGATCGTGCCGCCGCGACGTACGGCGTCGATGGCGGTGTACAAAGCGTCAAGCTTGTCCACCCCTGCCGTCTCCATCGCCTTTCGTCCCAGCGGGGAGGGCAGCAGCCCCACCGCTTTGTGTGCCAGGCCCGCCACGTGTGAATCGTGGGCCTCCATTCCGACCGCGTCCACCACGGAGTCAGGGCCGCGGCCGTCCGTGAGGTCCTTCAGCCGCTCGGCCACGTCGCCGGAAGAGTCCACCGTCTCAACGCCGTGTCGCTCGGCCATGGCGCGTCGCTCGGCGACCGGGTCAACCGCGAGCACGCGGTAGCCCAGATGTCGGCCGATCCGGGCGGACATCTGGCCGATCGGGCCCAGGCCCAGCACGGCCAGGGAGCCGCCCTCCGGGGGCGCAGCGTACTGCACGGCCTGCCAAGCGGTGGGCACAACGTCGGACAGGAAGAGGTAGCGCTCGTCCTCACCCGTGTTAGGGACCTTGATAGGACCATAATCCGCATGGGGAACGCGCAGGTACTCGGCCTGCCCGCCGGGCACCGAGCCGTAGAGGCGGGAATAGCCCAGGAAACCCGCACCGCTGTTGTACTCCCGGACCTGGGTGGTCTCACACTGAGATTGCAGTCCCTGCTTACACATGAAGCAATGGCCGCAAGAGACGTTGAAAGGGATGACAACGCGGTCGCCGGCCTTGATATGCGTGACGGCGGAACCGACTTCCTCGACGATCCCCATAGGCTCGTGACCAATGATGTCGCCCTTGTCCATGAACGGGCCGAGCACCTCATACAGGTGCAGGTCGGAACCGCAGATGGCGGTCGAAGTGATGCGGACGATCGCGTCCGTGGGTTCTTGGATCCGGGGATCCGGAACCTCCTCGACGCTCACCGAGCGCTTTCCCTGCCATGTCAGTGCCTTCATCTGTCCTCCTTTTCAGGGCCGCCGGCAGGGCGCCGTTATCGGCCCTCGGCCGCGGTCGACGCCCGGCCGGACTGTGCCCCGTCCCCGCAACTGCGCCGCGGCAGTCATTGTGTCTGGATGAGCTGATGAGGAAAGGTTCCCCCCCTCCTCGTCAGTTGCTTCAGCGCCGGTCAGCCGTTGCTTTCCTTTCATTTCGCCTTCAGCCTCACCATAAGCACAGACGAAAATAGTAAGCAAGCTGTCTATGCCGATATGCGGAGCGGCTGCCCTGCCCGCGCCCCGCTACCCCTCACCCTTGGCAGAAAGCTGGCGCCTCAACTAAATAGACGACTGTAGATGCGTATGCGTAAGACCGCGAAGTCGCGTCGGTTTCGTGCCCGAAGCGACGCCGAGCGGGCTCAGCCTTCGTCGCAGAGCAGGTGGTACCAGCTTTCGGCGAGCACCCCGAGTGCTTGATCGCGGTTCGGATCGAACCTGCGACTGGTCCACAGCGTGGAGATGTAGTTGAGCTGCGTGAAGGCGAGCATTCCCCGGACGTGGTGCGTCTCCTCCGAGAATCGCCCGGCCAGCTGCATCCCGCGGATCAGGTCGGAGATGACTTCCTCGCGCCAGTCCTTGAGCAGTGCCCACACCTCCCGGTCGACGGCGGCAGCCTCCTCGAGCACGTCAAGATAAGGGCGGAAGTCCGGCCAAAGCGCAGCGCGCGACTCGAGCCAGTCGAGAATGCCCGAGAGCCTGCCTACACGCACCACGTCCACAAGTTCGGGTGCCGTGGAAGCGAGGTCAGGCCCGTTCTCGCGGTCTAGCACGGCGTTGATGCGTGCCATGAAGTCCCGCATCAGGTCGCTGCGCGAGGAGTAGTACGCGTAGAACGTCACCCGGGTTGTACCCGCTGCGGCTGCGATCTCGTCGATCGTCGTCGCGGCGTAGCCCTTTTCGGTGAAGAGTTTGAGCGCCCGTTCCACGATCCTGTCGCGGGTCAGCTGTTTTTGAGCTTCTCGCAGCGACGGCATGAGGCAATCCTATAGGTGATAAAAGGGCCCCTGGACAGGAAGATCATTGCATCTGCGGCAGCCGTGCTGAAAGTTGCGGCACCGGCTCACAGCTTGGCCGGCGCTGCCGGCCGCAGAGCCGCCGGCCCAGTGTTGGCGAGCCGCCGCAGTTTCGGGATGGGGATGCGGTAGTTGATCGCCGCGGCGGTGCCGGATCCGTCCCCGTTCTCCCAGTGCAGCAGCATCGAGTCCATCTCGTCGCCTGACTCCTGGTAGTCGGGCATCCCAGCGACCGGTGTGAAACCGACCGACTTCAGCGACAGTCCGAATCCCTCGGTCCAGAAGTACGGCTGGAAGTCGAGCTCGGGCGCTGCGTCGCCCCTGAGCAGGCCGGCGGCCGCGGCCTTGGCCTGGTCGATCGCGCTCGTCCACAACGGCACCCGCGCCAGCCCGTGGCGGGTGGGGAAAAACGCCACGTCACCGGCGGCGACAATGTCCGGCCGGAGCCGGCCGCGTGAATCGACGCGCAAAGCCCCGTCAACGAGGAGATCCGAGCCCGTCAGCCAGTCGATGTTCGGCACGTCACCGACGGCCGTGACGACGAGATCTGCTTCCCATTGGGTGCCGTCGGCCAGCGCGACCCGCGTCCCGCCGTCGGAGCCGATAAGGCGGGCTCTTCCGCCGTTGACTACCCGCAGCCCGCGCCGGGCGGCGGCAGAAGCGAAGACGCCGGATAGGAAGTCGCCGAGTTGACGCGAGAGAGGGTCCGCGTCTGTGACGAGGGTGACCTGGCAACCGACGTGCAGCAAGCCCGAGGCGACCTCCATGCCCAGCGGCCCGCCGCCAGCCACGACAACCGAGGGACGACCCACGACCTGCTGCTTGAGGATCATCGCGTCCTCGATGGTGCGCAGCGTGAGTTCCCGGCGGATGCCGTCAGGCCGCGGTTCCGCAGGGAGACGCCTGGGACGGGAGCCGGAGGCAATGACCAAGCCGTCATACGGCAGCTCATCGCCTCCGTCGAGCCGAATGAGCTTCGCGTCCGGGTCGAGGCCTGCGGCACTCGTGCCGAGCAGCTCGATCGCCTCGTGGGTCGGCGCGGGCAACTCGTGGGCTTGCAGCCCGTCGTCGCCGTGCAGCAGCGCCTTCGACAGAGCCGGGCGGCTGTACGGTTGGTGGGGCTCGCTACCGACGACGGTCAGTTCACCGTCGAAGCCATTCGAACGCAAGGAGTCGCAAGCGGTGAGTCCGGCTATGCCATTGCCAACGACGACGATCCGGCGCATCTTCATTTACCTGCCAACCGAAGCGCGGCAACCGGGCAAACACGGACCGCCGCTTTCGCTGCATCCAGCTCCGCCCCGTCCACCTCGGGGACATCGATCACGAGTTCGCCGTCGTCGTCGAGGTGCATGAGCTTCGGCGCGGCTTCCTCGCAGAGCCCGTGACCCTCGCAGCGGGGCCGGTCGAGCTCGATCCTCATACTGCCACCACCCTAACGACCTCCAGCTTTTCGTGGCTGCGGGTGATGTTGCTCGGAACCCGGACCTCGTCGCCGGTCTCTAGCACCTTCGCCCGGCGGGCGAGGGCTTCGATGATCGCGTGTGCCTCAAGCTTCGCCAAGCCTTGACCGGCGCAGCCGTGCGGCCCGTAGCCGAACGTGAGGTGGTCTACCGGATTGCGGGTCACGTCGAAGACGTCGGGGTTCTCGTAGTGGCGCGGGTCTCGGTTTCCGGCGCCGAACAGGATTCCCAGCTGGGCTCCCGCGGGAACGGTCGCGCCGTCGATCTCGACGTCGCGGGTTGCCGTTCTGCCCCAGATGTGGATCGGGGGCCAGTAGCGCAGCACCTCGGCGAAGGCTGCCGAAACAAGCTCCGGGTTTTCGCGCACGAGTTGAAGCTGTTCGGGATGGCGGCCGAAGAGTGCGACGATATTGCCGATGGAGGCGATGGTGGTGTCGACACCGGCTCCAAGGTACTGGTGGATGATGTGTCCGGCTGACCCTTCGGGAATGTCGCCGCGGCTCTCGGCGTCGAAGATGCCGCGCCCAATCGAGCCCGGCACGAGGTCGTCGGCGGTTACCGAGGCGCACCAGCCGTAGAGCTCGCCGGCGATCGGGAAGTTCTCCTGGGTGCGGTGGTTCATCGGGCCCAAGACCTGCATGGCCGCCTGCCCCCAACGCAGCATGTTGTCCTTCACGTGGCCGCTGAAGCCGACGAGGTCGGCGACGATCTCAAGCGGGAAGGCGCGGGCCAGGGAGTCAACGGCGTCAAAGCTGCCGCTGGCAACGAGCTCTGCAACGAGCTTGTCCGCCTTCTCATCGATGGTGACCTTCAGGCCGCGCAGGGCGCGTGGTGTGAGATTCGCTGACAGCGTCGCGCGCAGCTGGGTGTGCAGTGGCGGATCGGAGGCAAGCGAGGTGCCCTGCAGCGCTTCGTTCACCATCGGGTTGAAACCAAGGCTGGTGGATGAGAACGTCTCCGGATCCCCGAGGGCATCCCGGATGGTGTCATATCGGGTCAGGACATACAGGTCGTTCTTCGGCAGGTGCACGACGCCGGCCTGCTCGCGCAGAGCGGCGTAGGTGGGGTAAGGGTCGACGAGGACGTCGTCGTTCCAAATATCGATGTCTGATTCGAGAGGTGCGGTCACGGTGTTCTCCTCGGGGAATGTCAGGCGGGGTGGCGTGCAGTGGGCGCGGCTCAGATGGCCGCTTCGGCGCTCTCCTACGGCGCCACCGGGTGGGCACCCGGTGCGGGCGGCGGCTCAACGTTGAGACGTCCATGACAGTGTGACCGTAAACTTTACAGCGTGTCAAGCAAATTTATGATCTGGGTCATATATAGACGCTCCGTCATGCCATGTGCGCCCGTAGCTGCCGGCCGGCGTGGCCGTCGGCGAGCACAACCGAGGTCGCCGCGGCCGATGTGCACGGCGTGGGCTCGCCGAGACCATCACGTTCGAGGTCGTTGACTAAACCCAGTCCTCTTCTCCGACCACGGGTAGTGGCGTCACGCAGCCACCCGCCGTCGTTATTCTGTCTGGCCGTGGGGCCGCCCCGATCAGCGCACGCCCTTGATCTTGACCACGAAGACCGCACCCAGCAGCCCGATCACGGCGGACAGGGCGAACAGCGCGGTGTAGCCGCCGAGGTAGAGCACGGTGGGGGCGGCGATCAGCGGGGCAATGACTTGCGGCGAGGAGGCAGCGATGTTGATGACGCCCATGTCCTTGCCGCGGTCGGCAGCGCTGGGCAGGACCTCCGTCAGCAGGGCGAAGTCCACGGCCAGGAACATGCCGAAGCCCGCCCCGAGGACCATCGCAGCCACGATCACCGTCGGCCACGCAGGAGCAACGGCCACAATGACGGAGGCAGTCGCGATGGTCACCGAGGACCCGATCACGAACGGCTTGCGCCGTCCCACCCGGTCGCTCAGCGGTCCGCCGAGCAAGGCCATCAGCACCACCGTGGCGGCGTAAATGCCGGTCAGCAGGAGCACGCCGGCGGCGGGGTTCGGATGTCCCACGGCGTCCTGCAGGAAGAAAAACAGGTAGAGGGTGAAGATGTTGTTGCCCAGGTTGACCAGGAACCGGGTCAGCCACGCCCAGCCGAAATCCGGATGTTTGGCAGGGGAAATCCAAAAGCTCTTGAGGAACCTTGACCAAGCGAAGGATTGGCGGTCTTTCTTATCCAGGGGCGTATCCCGGCCGGCAATCACGAACGGGACGATGCTGGCCAGCAGGAAGACGGCGCAGTAGATGTAACCGGCGGCAAAGCCGCCGGCCAAGTTTGCCAACACGGCGCCCATCACGATGCCCAGCGTCTGCCCGATGGCGGCCAATCCGCCGATCCGGCCGCGCTGCCGCCGGGGCACACGGTCCGGGATGCTGGCGGTGACGGCCGCGTAGGCTCCGTTGCATCCGGCCTGCACCAGGCACCAGCCGATCACCATCACGGCGATGTTGGGCGCGCCGGAAAGCAGCAGCAGTGCCGCGAAGCCCAGGATCCCGCCGGCGAGCGCCCATGGCACCCGCCGTCCGAACCGGGACGTGGTGCGGTCGCTCAGCGCGCCGAAGATCGGATTCGCGACCAGCGAAACGGCAGCGCCGAATCCGGTGGCCAGCGCGAGGACTGCTTCCTTATTCACCGCGTCGAAGGTCTGCGATTGCTGCGCCAGCAGGACCTGCAGCGGGCCGAAGAACGCCGCATTGATGCCGAGATTGGTGAGCACGACGGCGGTCACCCAGCCGGCACGGACCTTGGCGACGGGTTCCTGGAACGCCGCCGGAACAGTGAGCGCCGGCACCGGCTCGCGCGGTTCCTGGACTGTCATGGCGGCAGCCTCCCTACCCGACGATGCGGCATCGCCGCAGGCCTCTTCCGTGGCAACAGCGTACAACCGCTGCCGAATAAGCCGGCACAACCGTTCCGTTTATGTCTGCGTGTTCGGCAAACGGCGGGTCTGAAGCGACAATCGGGCAGTTCTTCAGCCATCCCAGGCGGCAGAACGCTGCCTGGCGAGCTTCTTCAGACCGCGCGAGACGCGCACCGGCTCCGGCCAACGCGGCGGCAGATTGTCTCCCAAGGTGACGCCCTTGAACTTGCGCCCGAACATCGGGATCACCCACTCCTGCAGCCAATCGCGTTCGCGGCGGACCGCCTGCCGCCAACCGGCCGGCACCAGGGTCTCGGGCTGCTTCAGCCGGAGGGTGTGGTCGACGCCGAGGGCCTCGAGCACTCGGGCGGCCATGTATCTGTGCCCCAGCGGGGACATGTGCAGCCTGTCCGTGTCCCACATCCGGCGGTCCTGGTATCGCTCGAACGCCCAGTGGTCCACCAGCACGGCATCGTAGCGGCGGGACATTTCCCGGACTGCCTCGTTGAACGTCCAGTTGCGCCGCCGCATCGGTTCCAGCACCGGCGGCAGCATCACCTCGAACCCGGTGAAAAGGATCAGGCGCGCGCCGGTCTCGGCCAGCCGCCTGATGGCCGATTCGTATTCCGCCAGCAGCTCGGGCATGCTCCGCTTGAACTCCAGGATGTCGTTGCCGCCCGCGTAGAAGGAGACCAACGTGGGCTGCATGGCAATGGCCGGTTCCAACTGGTCGGCAATGATCTGGTGCAGCCGCTTGCTGCGAACCGCAAGGTTGGCGTAGCGGAAGTCCGGGTCCTGCTTGCCCAGTTGCTTGGCCACCCGGTCAGCCCAACCGCGGACCCCGTTCGGGAAGTTCGGGTTGTAGTCCCCGACCCCCTCGGTAAAGCTGTCGCCCAACGCCACGAAGAGTCCGCCCACGCGCTCACGCTAGCGCGGACGGGGAAAGCCCGGGCAAACTCCGCGTGAAGGTCGAGGTGCGGAAAGGTCAGCCGCGGGAGAGTGCCACCTGCGGCGGGTCGAAAATCCACGGCTGAAGCGGGAGCGCCTTTGGCCGGAAGTCGGCGGCCAACCGGTCCAGCGGCACGTCCGGCAGGCCCAGCGACTCCAGCAGCATGCCGCGCACGGCGGCCGTGTTGAAACCGACCATCGCCAGCGCCCCCAGCGTCACCGCACCATCTCGCTTGGCCAGGCGCCGCCGTCGTTCATTGAGAACCAGCGGCACGTGGGCGTATTCCACCGGCGGCAACTCCAGCAGCTGGGCAAGATACGCCTGCCGCGGCGCGGAGGACAGCAGATCGTCGCCGCGCACCACCTGGTCAACGCCCTGGGCCGCATCATCCACCACCACCGCGAGGTTGTAGGCGGGCACACCGTCATTTCGCCGCAGCACAAAGTCGTCCACCAAACCGGTGTAGTCCCCGTGCAGCAGGTCGGCGACCGTGTAGCTGGCGGTGTCCGCGCGCAGCCGCAGCGCGGCGGGTCGGCCCTGGCGGCGCTCCTCGCGTTCGGCGTCGGTCAAGTTGCGGCAGGTCCCCGGGTAGGCGCCTTCCGGGGCGTGCGGAGCGCTGGGCGCTTCCGCAATTTCCCGCCGTGTGCAGAAGCATTCGTAGACCAGACCGGCCCCGGCCAGCTGCTCGAGGGCCCGCTGGTAGATCGGCCCGCGGTCGGTCTGCCGCACCACCTCGCCGTCCCAGTTGAGTCCGATGGCGGCCAGGTCTTCGAGCTGCTGGGCCTCAAAGCCGGAGCGGGCACGGTCCAGGTCCTCTACCCGGATGAGGAAGCGGCGTCCACTGCTGCGCGCGAAGAGCCAGGCCAGCATCGCGGTGCGCAGGTTGCCGATGTGCAGTTCACCGGAGGGGCTGGGTGCGAACCTGCCGGCGGACGCCGGCGGACCGGCGGAACTCTGGACTGCTGGCACGTCCCCACGTTAGCAGGACGGTAGCGGGCCGGAAGCGGCCGGCCGCCGGGCTGGCAAGGCCCGGCCGGTGGCAGGGAACAGCCGCGGTCGGCCACCTCGCCTGCCTGGTGGTGCCGCGGGCTAATATGCTGTACCCATGAGCGCACCCGACTCCCCTGCGGCAACCCCGATTGCCATCACCGGATCCACTGGCCAAGTTGGCGGGATGGTGGCCAGCTTGCTGGCGGAGCAGAACCTGCCGCTACGGCTGATCCTGCGCGATCCCTCCCGAGCGCCGCAACTGCCGGGAACGACGACGGCGCGCGCCGGCTACGCTGACAAGGCCGCCGCGACCGCGGCGCTGGAGGGCATCGAGACCCTGTTCATGGTCTCCGCGGCCGAAGCCGAAGACAGGCTTCAGCAGCACTTCACCTTCATCGACGCCGCCATCGACGCGGGCGTGGAACACATCGTCTACACCTCGTTCATCGGCGCGGCCGAGGACGCCACCTTCACGCTGGCACGCGACCACTTCGCCACCGAGGAGAAACTTCGCGGGTCCGGCCTGAAGCACACGCTGCTGCGCAACAACCTCTACGCAGACATCCTGCCGCTCTTCGCCGACGAGGCCGGCGTGATCCGCGGGCCGGCAGGCGAGGGGAAGGCCGGTTTTGTGGCCCGCGCAGACGTGGCCCGGGCGGCCGCCGCCATCTTGGCCGAACCCATGCCACACGCCGGCTTCACCTACGAGCTGACCGGTCCGGAATCGGTGACCCTGGCCGAAGCGGCAGCGGCCATCGCGGAGGCAACCGGCCGTCCGACGTCGTTCCTCGACGAAACGCTGGAGGAGGCGTACGCCAGCCGCGCGCCCTACGGCGCCCCAGACTGGCAGGTGGATGCCTGGGTCAGCACCTACACGGCGATCGCCGCCGGGGAGCTGGACCGGGTGACCCACGACGTGGACCTGCTGACCGGGCGTCCGGCGCTGAGCCTGCGCGAGCTGTTCGCCAGGGACTGACCCGGGGCAAGCACGCCGGCGGTACTGCCGTCAGACGCCGTCGGAGGCACCGCCGTCGGGGCCCCGAAGCCGGGGCTGGCCCGAGCCTAGCGCTTTACGCGTTCCAGAGGCCGTAGGAATCCGCCAGCGAGGAGATCTTCTCGGCGCGGGCCAGGCGCGGCAGGTAGGATCCGTCGCCCACCACGGCGCCGGCCGCGTGCGCGTCCAGCAGCTCGTGCGCCCACTTGATCTCCGAGTCGCTGGGCGAGAGCCCCTGGTTGATGGTGTCCGCGGCATCGGTGAGCAGGCAGAGCTTGCCGGTCATGCCCATGGACGCGGTCACCTTGCAGGCCTCGAGCAGTTCCTCGCCGAGTGCGCCCACGGTGGGGCCGTCGATCGGGCCGGGCAGCTGGCCCACCCGGGAGGCGACCACCAGCCGGGAGCGGGCGTAGGCCAGCGCCATCGGTGAATCGCTGGCGCCGGTGTCACGGCGGAAGTCGCCCACGCCGAAGGCCAGCCGGAAGGTGCCCGGCGCGCGGGCGATGTCCGTGGCGTTCTCGATGCCGATGGCGGACTCGATCAGCGCGAGGACCGGGGTGCCGGCCTGCAGCCGCATGGCGGTGTGCGTGACCTGCTCGGGCTTCTCCGTCATCGCCAGCATGACGCCGCGCAGGCCCGGCGCCTTGGACAGGGCGGCCAGATCGTCGGCCCAGTATTCGGTTTCGATGCCGTTCACGCGGACCCAGGCAGTCATGCCGGTGGACAGCGCCTCCACCACGCGCTCGCGGGCCTCGGCCTTGCCCGCGGCGGGTACGGCGTCTTCCATGTCGAAAATGACCGAGTCCGCTTCAGAGGCGAGCGCCGGGCCAAAATTCGCTTTGTCCGCAGCGGAGGCCAGCAGCCAGGAGCGGGAAAGTTTGGCGGGGAGGGCAGCGGCACGACGGTTTCTGAAAGCGGGCATACCCCTAGCCTAATGTTTCCGCCGCCGGAGCCACCAACGGCGGGATGATTACCGGCTGAGGCGTCTGCCACGTGGTCGGCGCCGGCGCCCCGGCGCATCAGGCGGAGGCCTGGTCCCGCCGCCGACGACGCCGGGCCAGCACGATTCCCACCGCCACCGCGACGGCCAGCAGCACCACGACGCCGATCCCCGCCGGGGAGCCCGCGGTCGCGGCCAGCCAGGCTTCCAGCGCCGCCAGTCCGACGGTGGCGTAGAGCACCGCCCACAACACCGAGCCGATCACCACGGCCGGCAGATACCGGCGCAGCGGCATGCGGCCCAACCCCGCCGTGGCATTGACCGCCGTCTGGATGCCCACGGTGAGGAAACAGAGCGCGACGGCGGGGGCTCCCCAGCGCGCGATGACCGCCTCCGCGCGGCGCATCGGCGGCGAATCCAGTTGGCGCGCCAAGCGGGTGTGCCGGCCGCCGGCGGCCACGGCCCGACCGGCCCAATACGTGGCGTTGGCGCGCAGCATCACAATGCCAAACAAGATGAGCACCGAAAGCCCGAACGGGAGGCTGGCAATCTGCTCCATCAGGCCGCAGGCTCCACTACGCTCCGCTGCTCCCCCCGGCGCAGCGGCCCCGGCACCTTCCGGCTTGCGGTGCACGGAGGCAGCGGCCGCGGTCCGGCTCAGCGAGCGCGTCTGCCGCACGGTGTCCTCCTGCGGGTGGGGCGGATGGCGGCATGGGGAGGCGGTTCCATGTCGGCGGTGGTGCTAGGAGCACCTAACGTTACCGCCCGAAGGAATGTCAATGTCTCCTGAAGTGCGCGCCAGATTCTGACGACGACGGCGACGCGCACCTTCCGCCGTCGGGCGGGGGAAGTGACCTACGCTTGGTTCATGGCCCAGCTGACGCCCCGCACCGCCGACGCCCTTCCCGCTGCCCAGGCGCAGCGGCTGCAGCGCGCGCTCGACGAAAGCGCCGATGTCACCGTGTTCGTGAACGGCACGGCGATGAAGCTGCCCGCCCAGGCGGCGAACGCCGTCGTCGACATGCTGCGGCGGTTTGCCCACGGCGACGCGGTGATGGTCAGCTCCTCGGTGGAACTGCTGAACACGTCGCAGGCGGCGGAGGTTGCCGGGGTCTCACTGACCTATATGCGGCGCTTGACCGACGCCGGCACCATTCCGGTCCAGTACCGCGGGACGCACCGGCGGATCCGGCTCTCCGATGTGCTGGCCTGGCTGGAGACCCGCACCGCGGCTCCGGACGCGGGTACCCCGGAATCGGCGCCGGAGGCAGCCGGCGGCTCAACCGCGCCCTCCCGCCGGTAAGGCTCGGCTCGCTTCCCGCGTTCCGGCACTGGCAGCCGCCGCCGGGGTGCACAGCGCACGCGATCGCGCTTAGGCTGGGTGCCACTGGCCCGGAGGTCGGGCCGGAAGGACAACCAGAGGAGACTCTCATCGTGGCCGACCTGCTTGCTCCGCTCGTGACCCTGCGCAATGGGGCCAAAATGCCGTTGCTTGGGCTGGGAACCTGGCCTCTGGACAATGCCGACGTTGCCCGGACGGTCGAAACCGCCCTCGGGCTGGGCTACCGGCTGATCGACACGGCGGAGAACTACCAGAACGAAGAGGGCGTGGGCGAAGGCTTGCGGCGCAGCGGACTGGACCGGTCCGACGTCTTCATCACCACCAAGTTCAACAAGGAGTGGCACAGCATCGACGGCGCGCGGGCGGCTTTCGAGGCCAGCGCCCGGCGGCTGGGCGTTGACTACGTGGACTTGCTGCTGATCCACTGGCCGAATCCCGCGCAGGACCGCTACGTGGAGGCGTTCCAGGGACTCACCCGGCTGCTGGCTGACGGGAGCGTGCGGGCTATCGGCACGTCCAACTTCAAGCCCGCGCACCTGCAGCGGTTGTTCGATGCCGGCCTGGTGCCCGAGGTCAACCAGATCCAGTTGGACCCGCGGCACACCCGCAGCGACTTGGTGGAGATCCACCGCGGACACGGCATCGTGACGGAATCATGGAGTCCGCTGGGCAAGGGCGGGGACCTGCTCAGCGAACCGGCAGTGAAGGCCCTGGCCGAAAAGTACGGCAAGAGTCCTGCCCAGGTAGTGCTGCGCTGGCACACCCAGTTGGGGCACCTACCCATCCCCAAGTCCGCGCACCCGGAACGGCTGGCCGAGAACTTCGCCATTTTTGACTTCATGATGGAGGCCGCGGAGTTGGACCAATTGTCCGCGCTGGACCGCGGTACCAAGGACATTGCCGACGCCGACGTCTTCGGGCACTAGGCGGCTGGTCCGGTGCCTAGCCGCCATTCACCTGCCGCTGGAACGGTTCTGTCCGGACGCGCAGCGGGCGCCCCTCCGGTGGGAGGAGCGCCCGCAACGGCAGCGTCGGGTCCTAGCGGCTTTCGACCAGGGCTTCCGACTGGGCGGCTTCTGGCTGGGTGACTTCCGGCTGGGTGGCGGCCGGAGCCAGCAGCGACGCCGGTTTGCGCAGCACCAGCAGGGCAACGGCACCCAGCACCAGCGGCAGCACAAACACAAAGTAGATGTTGCCCGGGATCCAGCCGGCATCCACCAGCGCTCCGGCAAGGATCGGCGAGATGATCCCGCCGCACCGGCCGATGCCGCCGATCAGGCCCACCGCGGTGGCGCGCACCGCGGCGTCATAGTAGACCGGGCCAATGGTGAACATGCCGGCAATGGACGCATTAGTGAGCATGCCCAGCAACACCGCTCCCATCAGCGCCGGATTCAGCGTGTCGGCCAGCAGCGCAAAGACGGCGAAGGATACCGCCGCCAGGACGAAGAAGACGGCCAGCGTGCGCTTGAGCGGGAACCGGGCGCCAGCCCAGGCGAAGACCATTGCACCGATAATCGCGCCGACGCTGAACAGCACGCCAGCGGTGATGCCCTGGTTGGCCGAATATCCGGATTCGGTCAGCAGTCGCGGGGTCCAGGAGTTGGCGAAGTAGAAGCTGCCCATGATCATCATGAAGGCGAAGGCCAGCAGCACTGTTTTCTTGGCCTGACCGTTGGCGAAGACCGCTACTAGGTTGTTCTTCGGCCGTCCGGTGGTGTCCGGAGCGGCAGGAAGCGCGTCGAGCTTGGGCTGCTCCAGCCGGACCAGGACCTTGTTGACCTCCGCCAGGGCGTTCTCGGGGCGCTTGGCATTCAGGTAGTCGATGGACTCGGGCAGCCACTTGATCACGATGGGGAGCATGGCCAGCGTGATCACGCCGCCGAAAATGAACCCAGCGTGCCATTCGAAGTAGGTCAGGAGAGCGGCCACGATGATGCCGCCAAGCACACCGCCGATGGGTTGACCGGCGGCGTAGATGCTCACGGCCGTGGCCCGTCGCCTAGCGTTGGCGTATTCGGCCACCATCACGTTCAGACTGGTCTGCATGGTTCCCACCGCGATGCCGGTGAGGATGCGAAGCACCAACAGGACCTCGTAGCTCGGAGCCATCGCGGAGGCGAACATCCCGAGCGTGATCACAGAGGTGGCCAGGATGATGGTTTTCCGGCGGCCGATCTTGTCCGCGATCTGTGCCACGAAGATCGCGCCGATGGTCATGCCAGCCAGCGCGGAGCTGAGCAGGATGCCCAGATCCGACCCACTCAGCCCCCAGGCTTCGGTGATCGCCGTCGCGCTGAAGGCCATGACCAGGACGTCGTAGCCGTCGATGAAGTTTAGGGCGAGACAGATGGCAACAATGCCAACCTGCGCCTTCGTCATCGGAGACGCTTCGATGCGTGCCTTGATGTCCATACTGCCTACTTCTCTTCTGGATCTGGTGCCAAGAGCGCTTGCTTCGAACTGCGACGGCGGTGTGCGACGACACTGCGCCCCACACCGACCGAACGTTCGGAAACTTCGTCCGCATACGGAGGGTTACACTACTCGGCCTCCGGCACGGATAACAATTTGACCTTCGTCACAGATTAAGCAATTGATGTAGTCGTGAATGTGTCCCCCGCCACCGAGGTGCCTGCCGGCCGTGCGCCGGAATCTGAGCCGGAGCGCTACCGCAGCTTCCAGCTCCGGCGCGCCCTGCAGTTCCACGGCACCCTGTGGCAGCGGGAAGTGTCCACCGAGGTGTCTTCGGTGGCCTACGGAGTGCTGCTGGTGCTGCGGCACGCACCCGGCATCGGGCAACGCGAATTGGGCCAGCTTGCGCAGCTGGACAAGTCCACCCTGGCCGAGCTGCTAAAACGCCTGGAGCTGTTGGGCCTGATCAGCACCTGCCGCGACGAAGCCGACCGGCGGCGCAAGTGCGTGACTCTGGAGGACGCCGGCGCGACCCTGCTCCACGAATTGATGCCCGGCGCCCTGCGCGTCAACGAACTGCTGGCGGAAGGGCTGGATCCGGCGGAAGCGGCACAGCTGGATGCGCTGCTGGACAAGCTGCTGGCCTCACCCGCAGCCGGAACCGACGCCGGTGGCTGACGTGCGCTGCACTTCTTCCGCGTCCCTGGCTTCGGCCATCGTTGCTGTCGCCCTGCTTCTCGTCGGATGCAGCGGACCTGCCGGGCCGCTGCCCGAGCCGGGCAACCATATGTACAGCGGGACGCCGCCGGGTTCAGTCTCCGAGCTACGGGAGCCCGACCCGCTGGCAGATCCCGAATCCACCATCCAGGTGGTTCTCCTCGAGGGCGGCACTGAATTCGCCGTCGTCACGTATGGGTCGTCGTCGTGCCCGGTGGTCAGTACCGGCAGTACGGTTTTGTCGCCGAACCACGTCGCCATCGACGCCGTCGACACCTATGACGATCCACGCTCACCGTCCTGCACGGACGATCTTGCGCCCATGACACACGTTTTCGACATCCCGCCGGACATCGACCACCGAAAGCCGCTGACCATATCCATCCTGGGCCAGGACCGGCGGCTTCCCTGGAACGAGGCCAGTCCCGCAGTCCCACAAAAGTAGGATCACGTAAAAACGGATCAGGCCGGAGCGTTGGGGGGGGGGAGGCTCCGGCCTGATCCTATGGGGGGAGGATGGCTTGGTGGCCGGCGGAACGCCGGCGGGGTTTTCTCTTATTGCCAGGCCTGGTCTGCCCACGCGGCATCACGCAAGTAATTGCTGCCGGTGAGATTCCAGAGATCGTCATCCTGACCGTGCGCACCCAGTACGCCGATCTGGTCCAAATCAGATGATGCTCTTTCGTTCGGGACTTCCGGCACCCTGGATTCGGGTCCGGTCGACGAGAAACCGAACGGGCTCATTTTGTCCTCTTTTCCAACAGTGAGGATTCGACCTCAGGCGACCATGCTCGGGCATAGACACCCAGTGCGGCTTCCTCCCAGGTAGTGAAACCCAGTCGGTTCATCAACAGGTGGGCCTGGCAGAACGTCAGTTGCTGGGCACTGCGGCTCACGCGGGCCCGATCCGCCCGGTAGAGATACGAGTCAAGCGTCCTGATCCAGCGACGGCGCCAGTTCTGTACGCTGCTCTCGTCCGCGGTGGCTGCCATCAACCGGTGCATGGGCGCCGTGCGCGCGACCAAACCGGCGGTGAGGCTGTGCCGGGCCTTCGGTGCCGAGCGGCCCAACTCGGCGGTGGAAACCCTCAGGTGGTTGTCCCAGCAGTACTCCCAGGAAAGCCGGCTGCGGTCCGGCCACTGCTGCGCCTTCGGCCCGTACATCATGGCCCAGGCCGCATCGCAGAGGAGCAGCGAGGCCAACGCCGACCGGCCTTGCGACTTGCTGAAGCGCTGCGTGGCCCACATGGCCAACTCGGAGGAGAGCTCGAACACCTCCTCCGCCAGCTCCAACCCGTCTGCCCCGCCGAAACGGTCTAGGTCGGCTTCCGGAACGGGGACAACTGCGTCGCCCGGGGAAGTCTGGATGGAGTCCTCGCTGCCGGAGGGCAAAACGAAGTTCTCCTGGGTCGTGACATCGGGGAGGATGTCGAGGACCCGGTCCCGGGCCGCCAGCTCAAACCTTTGGAGGCTGTCAAGGATTGGACGGCGGCCCAGGAACCGGACCTTCAGGTGAGGCCCCATCTGGTCGGCACTGTGGCTGAAGTACCAGCGGCCCACGCCTTCGCGGCGAGCGTGGGCGACCAGCGGCGTAACCAGTTCTCCTATGACGGCGTCAACTACGTCCTGCCTACCCGTGTAAATAGACAGAACCCACCAGTACGGTTTGACGTTCACCGAACTTGTCGGGCGGATGGCTGTCAGCTGGCTCATGCGCTTCTCCTGGTTCGATGTTCTGGTGGTTTTGGGGAGGGATAGCCGGCGTCGTCCTGGTTACGGATTCAGCGCAGTGCCGATGAGATGGGGCGGCTTTTTACCAGTCCCAGATAAGGGCGGAAGTAGAAACTGTCTTTGCTGACTGGGGAACCGGACCTAGATCGGCGGCTACTGCCGGGGTGGCCGCGGAGACCGCCCCCAATGCAACCAGCAGCCCTGCCGCGATGCTTGCGATCTTCTTGAACATGTCATTCCCTTCACATGGCTTCGGTTCGTACGGTGGCTAATCCAGCCGAACTGTTCGGCCCGACAACTCCAAGAGTTCCGTGCGAGCGCTCCGCCTGTCCAGCCAATCCACTTGCAACATCCGGACATGCCCTGATCGTGCCTCGGGGCTTGCAGTGACAGGTTCCGGACAGGCCACAGACAGCGCTCTTCTCCGCGTGAAACCGGGGAATTCAGGTGGTTAGACGGTTGGCCAGACAAACACCGCTAGCGGGTGGCATAATGTGGCCATGGCAGCAAGTAGCAGCCTTCGGACAGCGCAGGATTAGCCCAAGAAGTGCCCTAGACTGGCCCAAGAGCCGCCGCACAGCGGCTGAAATAGCAAGCCCTGCGTGATACATAAATGGATCAACCGGAGGAGCGCCCCATGCTGAGCGGGACGGCATTCGAGGTCTACGAATTCGCTGTGGCCCATCCCGGCTGGACCAAGGAAACCGTATCCACGGCCCTTGGCTACACCATCCGCGACCTCAACATTGCCATCGGGGAACTGGTCAGCCGGCAGTTGCTGCAGCAGCCGGCACCGGATGTGGAGTCCTATATTGCCATTTCTCCCGACGTCGCGCTGTCGCAGTTGGTGGACTCCGACGAGCGGCTCCTGATCGACCTGCGCACCAAGATCAGCGGACACCGCGCCGATATGGCCGCCCTGGTCCCCACCTATCTTGCGGCCCGCAAGCGCGTCTCGCTCGATTCCTCCGTCGAGGTCCTCGAGGACCCCGCTGTGATCCGCAAGCTGCTGGTGGACTACGGCCGCGACGTCGCCGAGCAGGTGCTCATCAGCCAGCCCGGCTCGGGCTCCTCTGCCGACGTCCATGAAGAGGGCATCCAGAAGGACCTCGAACTGCTCGAACGAGGCGTAGTCCGCAAGAACATCAGCCACGCCAGCACCTTGGACCACGTGCCGACGCGCAAAGCGGTCGCCGCGATCTCCCCGGCCGGAGGCGAGTACCGCACGCTCCCCTACGTGCCGCTGAAGATCATGATCTTCGACCGGAACCTCGCCCTGATCGGACGCCAACTGCACCCGGAAGACCGCGGCGCCCTGGTGGTTCGCGACTTCAACCTCATCCAGGTCTTCATCAACCTATTCCATGTGGCATGGGAGCTGGCGGATCCCTACGTGCTCGACGGGCAGGACGGCGACGCGTCCGCCCTCAACGGCATCCAGCATTCCATCCTCAACGCCATGGCAGCCGGGTACTCCGACGAGGTCATCGCCCGGAGGCTGGACATCAGCGTCCGCACCTGCAGGCGGCACATCGCCTGGATGCTGGAACAGCTTGGCGCGGACAGCCGTTTCCAGGCCGCGCTGAAGGCCCGGGACGCCGGCTGGCTCTGAGCCGAAGCAGCACTAATAGAAAACTTCTGTTTCCTGTTCCGTAACATGTCGCGTTATCCTGTGTGAGTGACTTCACAGGATGCAGACCTCGCGGCCCTGCCAGCCGAAACGGAAGTGGCGCTGGAACGCGCGACGGCGGCGCACCGGCACCAACATCTCTTCTCGCAGCGGTCGGCCAACATCAAGCAATCGGCCGTCCGCGACGTCTTCGACATCTCGATGCGGCCCGGCCTGGTCTCGCTGGCAGGCGGCAACCCTTACCTGCAGTCCCTGCCGCTGGAGAAGATCGCCGGCATGGCACAGCGTCTGATCGCCGAGCATGGGATGGCCGCCCTCCAATACGGCGGCGGACAGGGCACCGAAGAGCTTCGCCGCGCGATCTGCGGCGTGATGGAGCACGAAGGCATCACCGGCGCAGACCCGGCGAACGTGGTGATCACCGCCGGTTCCCAGTCGGCCCAGGATGTGGCCGCCAAAGTCTTCTGCAATCCTGGTGACGTGGTGCTCTGCGAGAACCCGACCTATGTGGGGGCGCTCAACACTTTCGAGGCCTATGAGGTCCAGGTGGAACCGGTCGCCATGGACGAGCACGGCCTCATCCCGTCAGAACTCCAGCGCCGCATCGAAGAGTTGCAGGGCGAAGGCCGCAGCATCAAGTTCCTGTACACGATTCCCAGCTTTAACAATCCATCCGGCATCACGCTGGCCTCCGAGCGCCGGCAGCACGTCGTGGAGATCTGCCGCGAGGCAGGCATTCTGGTGCTCGAGGACAACCCGTACGGGCTGCTGCGCTTCGACGGCCAACCGCTGAGGCCGCTGCGTGCCGACAACCCCGACGACGTGATCTATTTGGGTTCATTCTCCAAGATTCTGGCGCCGGGCCTGCGGATCGGCTGGGCATTGCTGCCCGACCACCTGCAGCGGAGCTTCTACCTGGCCAATGAGGCGGTCACCCTGTGTCCGCCCACGCTGAACCAGATGCTGATCACCACGTATTTGGCCGAGCATGACTGGCTGGGCCAGATCGATACCTACCGGCAGCTGTACGCCGAGCGATGCTCGGCCATGCTGGGCGCCTTGAAGGAGTTCATGCCGGACGGTGCCAGCTGGACCGAGCCGGAGGGCGGATTCTTTGTCTGGGTGACCCTGCCGGAGGGCGTGGACACCTACCCCCTGCTCTATGACGCGATCGATGCCGGCGTGGTCTTCATCCCCGGGGCCGCATTCAGCCCCTCGGACGAGCCGTCGAACCAGCTCCGGCTGGCCTTCAGCGCCGTGCCCGAGGAGGCCATCCGCGAGGGTGTGCGAAGGCTTGCCCCGGTCCTCAAGAAGGCTATGGCCGGCGCCGGTTCTTGATGTAGCGGTAGTACGCGTAGCGGCCGGCGAAATACAGCCCGATCACGATGATGATGCGCAGGATCGGATGCAGGCCGGGAACCAGCCAGATCATCACATAGCTGAGCAGGAAAACGGCAGCCATGGCCCACAGCGTGCCCTTCCAGTCGATCCTGGGCACCCCTGAGTCATTGCGGCGCTGACCCGAGGGCCTGTTGTTACTCATGCGCCCAGTCTTTCACAGCGCGTGCGGCGGCGCGGCCGGCAGGTTCACTGGACCAGCGCGTGGATCCGGCGCAGCGGACCCCAGACTCCGTCCTCTGCGTTGGAGACCATCGCCAGGGTCAGGTCGTGGACCGGGAAATACTCGACGATGGCGCTGGCTCCGGTATTGATGCCGTCCTTGGACAGAGACCGCAGGCGTCCGCCGACGGACCGGAATTCGAGCCCGAATCCGTATTCCAGAAGCTGGTCGCCGTTCTCGTGGTGCTTTACCTGGGGCGTCAGTAAGGCTTCCGTGGTTGCGGGCGAAAGCAGCCGTCCGGCCCTGACCGCGTCCAGGAAAACCACCAGATCGCGTGCGGTGGCGTAAGCGCCGCCGTCGGGGGATCCGATCGGCGGGTAGCTGTAGATGTTCGACCGCCAGCCGGTCCCGTCAGCGGTGGGCTCCCAGCCCTCGGCCACATCGGGGACCGCCTGGCGCATGTCGAAGAATCCTGCCGTCATCCCGGTGGGGGCAAAGATGTTTTCGACGACGTAGTCCCGGTAACTGCCTCCGGTCGCCTTTTCCAGGGCCAAGCCCGCCAGGATGTAGCCGACGTTGCAGTAACGGCAGCCCTGGCCCGGCGGGAAGTTGGGCGTTTTGTGGACAAACTGCGGCAGGAAATCTCCAGTCTCCGTCACCGAGTAATTGGGCCGCTCGTGCCAGAGCGCCTCATAGGATTCGCCCGCTTCCTCGTCCGCGTCGTCGGCAATGCCCGAGGTGTGGGTCAGCAACTGCTTCAGCGTGACGTCGGCCGGAATCTGCGTGCCAACCAGGTCCACGTGGTCGTGGATCAGCCCGTCCAGGCTCAGCGTCCCGGCGTCGACCTGCTGCAGCACGGCCACGGCAGTGAACAGCTTGGTCACGGACGCGACGTCGAACCGGGTCTCCGTGCTGACCGGCACGTTCCAGCGCCGGGTGGCCACGCCGTAGGCCTCATCCAGCAGGACCTGCCCACCTTGGCGGACGTGGATGGCCCCGGAGAAGTCTTCCGCTGCCGCGCTCTGCATGATCCCGGCGGCAACCTGGGCGTCGAAAGAAGCAGTCATGGGGCGACTGTACCGTGCGGTCAGCCGTCGACGAGGACGCCGTCCAGATCGGCGTGGACCGTGGCGCCGGGCCGGAAGACCACTCCCCCGATCTCGACCGGCACGTCCGATTCGCCGCTGCCCTGTTTGGCGCTTTTGCGGGGGTTGCTGCCGAGGGCCTTCACGCCGAGCGGCAACTGTGCCAGGGCAGCCCGGTCCCGGACCGCTCCGTTGATGATCACGCCGGACCAGCCGTTGGCCACGGCGGCGGCGGCGATCATGTCCCCCATCAGGGCCGTCTCCAGCGATCCTCCGCCATCGACAACCAGCACCGCGCCGTCCCCCGGGGAGTTGAGCACTGACTTCACCAGGCCGTTGTCCTGAAAGCACCTGATGGTCCGGACCGGTCCGCTGAACGCGTCCCGGCCGCCGAAGTTGCCGAACTGGAGCGCCACCGAGGCCAGCTCGTCACCGCGCTCGTCGTACAGGTCGGCGGTGGGCGTCACCGCGGGTTCGACGGCGGTGCTTGCCTTGGCATTGCCTGCTGGGTTGGTCACGTGATGGTGCTCCTCCTCGCCACACGGTGATCCTAGCAAGCGCGGTGCGAGCGGGCATCAAGGGTGCGCGGCGAAACAGCTCACCGCCGCGGCGCCCGTGTCAGTCGAGCAGCAGCGCCGGTTCTTCCATGATGGCGGCGACGTCGGCCATGAACCGGGCGGAGAGGTCCCCGTCCACCACGCGGTGGTCGAACGATCCGCCCAGCGTGGTGATCCAGCGCGGGATGACTTCGCCTGACACCACCCAGGGCTTCTGCCGGATGGTACCGAAGGCGACGATCGCAACTTCGCCCGGGTTGATGATCGGCGTGCCGATATCGATGCCGAGGGCACCGATGTTGGTGATGGACAGCGTGCCGTGCTGCATGTCCGCCGGCTTGGTCTTGCCAGCGCGGGCCGTGGTGGCCAGTTCGTTGAGGGCCACCGCGAGTTCCTTGAGCGAAAGGTTTTGCGCGTCCTTGATGTTCGGCACCAGCAGGCCGCGCGGTGTGGCGGCGGCAATGCCCAGGTTCATGAAGTGCTTGACGTGGATCTCGTCGCCGGACTCCGTCTCCACCCAGCTCGCGTTGACGCTGGGGTTGCGGGCGGCTGCCCAGATGACCGCCTTGGCCAGGATGAGCAGCGGGGACACCTTGACGCCTTCGAAGTCGCGGGACTTCTTCAGCCGCTGGACAAACTCCATGGTCCGCGACGCGTCCACATCCACGAAGATGCTGACGTGCGGGGCGCTGAAGGCGGATTCGACCATGGCCTTCGCGGTGGCCTTGCGCACGCCCTTGACCGGGATGCGTTCGATCCGGTTGTCCAGCAGGCCCTTCCGCGCCGTCCAGAAGGTGGGGGCTGCCGCTTGTTCCGCCTCGCGCTGGGCCTGGTAGCTGAGCAGGTCCTGCTTCGTCACCTCGCCGCCCTTGCCGGTGGGGGTGATGTCCGCCAGGTTGATGCCCAGATCCTTGGCGGCCTTGCGGACCGGGGGTTTGGCCAGCACCCGCGTCAGCAGCCGGGAGACCGCGGCCTGGACCGCTTCGCCCCGGTGCCCGGCAGCGGCCGGGGCCGAACCGGGGACTGCAGCGTCGTCGTCAGTGGGAACCGGGGGCACGTGCTGTGCCTGGCCCTGCGGTTCGGGCAAGTGCACGGTGGCGGCAGGCGGGGTCGCCTTGCCGGGCGGGACCACGGAGCCACTCCCCGCCGTCGTTGTTTCGATGGTTGAAGCGGTGGTTGTAGCGGCGCTGCCGCGCCGCAGCCGGCGCCTGACCGGATCGGCCTTGGGGCCGGAGCCGACCAGCGGGCCAGCCTCGGGGGCGGCATTCGGCACCGGCTGCTCCGGCTCCGGCGTGGCGGCCGGCGCCTGGGCGTCGGGTTGCGGCGATGCGGCCGCGGGTTGAGCGCCCTCGGGGGCCACGGCGATGATCGGCGTGCCGACCTCCACGGTCCGGCCCTCCGGCACCAGCAGTTCAGAGACCACGCCGGCGTACGGGCTGGGCAGCTCGACCAAGGACTTGGCGGTTTCGATCTCGACGATCACGTCGTTGACCGCCACCGTATCTCCGGCCTTGACCTTCCAGGACACGATCTCGGCTTCGACCAGTCCCTCGCCGACGTCGGGGAGGTTGAAAATCTGCGTGTTCGACATGAAATCTCCGATATCAGTAGGCGAGCGAACGGTCGAGGGCCTCGAGCAGGCGGTCGATGTCCGGCAGGTACTGTTCCTCCACCTTGGCCAGCGGGTAGGGCATGTGGAAGCCGCCGACGCGCAGCACCGGGGCCTCCAGGCTCAGGAAGGCGCGTTCGCCCACCCGTGCGGCGATTTCGCCGCCGATGCCGCCGAAGGTCGGGGCCTCGTGCGTGACGATCAATCGGCCGGTCTTCTCGACCGATGCCGTGACGGTGTCGAAATCGATCGGCGAGATGGAGCGCAGGTCGATCACCTCGACGCTGTTGCCGTCCTCTTCGGCCGCCATCGCCGCGGCCAGGGCGACCGGGACCAGCGGGCCGTAGGCCACAATGCTGGCGTCCGTGCCCTCCCGGACCACCTGCGCGCTGAAGGCATCGCGGCCGGCCGACTCGGTGTCCACCTCGCCCTTGAGCCAGTAGCGGCGTTTGGGCTCGAAGATGATCACCGGGTCCTCGCTGGCCACGGCCTGCTGGGTCATCCAGTAGGCGTCGTGCGCGTTGGACGGGGTGATGATGCGCAGTCCGGGGGTATGCGCGAAGAGCGCTTCCGGGGATTCCGAATGGTGCTCGATCGATCCGATGCCGCCGCCGTAGGGAATGCGGATGACGACCGGGGCGGACAGCATGCCGGAACTGCGGGAGCGGATCTTGGCCAGCTGCGTGGTGATCTGGTTGAACGCCGGGAAGACAAACCCGTCGAACTGGATCTCGCAGATGGGCCGGTAGCCGCGGAAGCACAATCCGATCGCGGTGCCGAGGATGCCCGACTCGGCCAGCGGGGTGTCGACCACCCGGTCCGCACCGAATTCGGCCTGCAGTCCTTCGGTGACACGGTAGACGCCGCCGAGCTTGCCGATGTCCTCGCCCATGATGAGCGTCTTCGGGTCGTCGGCCAGGACGGCGCGGAGGCCGCTGGTAATCGCCTTGGCAATGGTCATGGTGGCCATCAGCGTGCCTCCCCTTCAGCCTGTCCGGCGTTGTCCTCGGCGAAGCCGGCCTGGTACTGCCGGTGCCACTCCAGCTCCTCTTGGACTAGTGGGTGCGGATCTCCGTACACGTTGGCGAAGTGGTCCTCGAAGTCCGGGGCCTCCATCGCCAGCACATCGGCGCGGGTGCTGGCCGCGAGCTTGTCTGCCTCCTCGGTGACTTGGTCGAAGAAGTCCTGGCCTGCGGTGTTGGTGCTGCGCAGATACCGTTCCAACCGCAGCAGCGGATCGCGCTCGCGCCACTTCTCTTCTTCCGCGGCCTCGCGGTATTTGGTCGGATCGTCCGCGGTGGTGTGGGCGCTCATCCGGTAGGTAAACGCCTCGATCAGCACCGGGCCCTTGCCCGAACGCGCCCGCTCCAGCGCCCAGCGCGTCACCGCGTGGACGGCCACCACGTCATTGCCGTCCACCCGGATGCCCGGGAAGCCGTAGCCGCTGGCCCGGTTGGACAGCGGGATCCGCGACTGGACCTCCGAGGGGACGGAGATCGCCCAGTGGTTGTTCTGGCAGAAAAAGATCACCGGCGACTGGTTGGAGGCGGCAAACACCATCGACTCGTGGACATCGCCTTCCGAACTGGCCCCGTCGCCGAAGTAGGCGACCGTCACGGCATCCTCGCCGTCGCGCTGGACACCCATGGCGTAGCCGACCGCATGCAGTGATTGGGCGGCCAGCACTAGCGTGTAGAGGTGGAAGTTGTTTTCCCGCGGGTCCCAGCCGCCGTTGCTGACGCCGCGGAAGAGCCGCAGCACCTTGGACAGCTCCAGCCCGCGGGTGAGCGCCACACCGTGCTCGCGGTAGGTCGGGAACACATAGTCCTGGGGCTGCAGCGCGCTGCCGGAGCCGATCTGCGCCGCTTCCTGCCCGAGCAGGGGCGGCCACAGCAGCAGTTGGCCCTGCCGCTGCAGCGCGGTGGCCTCCTGGTCAAACCGGCGGACCAGGGCCATGTCCCGGTACATGGCGCGGAGCGCGTCGCCGTCCAGGTGGGCTGCGAACTGGGCGTACTTGGCATCCTCGCGGACACTGCCGTCGGGCGCCATCAACTGCACCAGCGGCGGCGCGTCAGCGGGGTCGCCGGTCACCAAAGACTGCTCGAGTTCTTCGATATCGAACTCCGAGGCGGGCAAGTGCTCAGCGCCCATATGAACTCCTCGCCGATCCGCCGGGCATCCGGCGATCTTCGCTGTTCATATATGCCGGGTCCGGAATGCATTCCTGACCCGGCATATATCGGTCGTTTGTCTCGTCCTAGCCTAACGGCAGCGGGTGCGGTGACCCGTGCTATTACCGTCAGGAAACGCCGGGACCGTTTGTATAGTTCTCACAGAGCGCCAGGAAACGGGTGTTGGCCTCGACCTCGCCGATAGTGACCCGGACACCGTCGCCGGCGAAGGCCCGGACGGACAGTGCTTGCTGCCCGGCCAGTTCGGCAAACTCCTGCGACCGGTCGCCCAGCGGCAGCCAAACAAAGTTGCCCTGGGTCTGCGGAATCTTCCAGCCCAGCATGCTGAGTCCGGCGACCACACGGTCGCGTTCGTCGACCAGGCTTTGTACCCTTTCTACAACTTCGTCGTAGTGCTGAAGCGACGTGATGGCCGCATGCTCGGCCAGACTGGAGACCGCAAACGGTGTTGCCGCGACGCGTAGGTGCTGGGTGATCTGTGGCTGCGAGATCGAATAGCCCACGCGCAGGCCGGCCAGGCCGTGCGCCTTGGAGAAGGTACGCAGCACCACCACATTCGGGTACTTGCGGTACATCGCCACGCCATCGACTACCTCCGCGTCGCGGACGAACTCGGTGTAGGCCTCGTCGATGACCACGATGATGTCGTCCCGGACCGCGCGGACAAAGTTCTCCACGTCGGCTGCCTTCAGCGCCGGTCCTGTCGGGTTGTTCGGTGTGCACAGCAGGATGACCTTGGTCCGCTCGGTCACGGCGTCCAGCATCGCTTCGAGGTCGTGCGTTCCGTCGGACCGGTTGGGGATCTGGACACTCCGGGCGCCGGAGAGTCCCACCATGATCGGGTAGGCCTCGAACGACCGCCAGGGGTAGACGACTTCATCTTCGCTGCCGTCCTCGTGCTGTCCGGCAAACGTCTGCAGGATCTGCACTAGGGCGCCCAGGCTTCCGGCGCCGGTGACAATATCGTCGGCCGGGACATCCAGGAAGCGGCCCAACTCGGTCCGCAGCGCGGTGCACAGCGGGTCGGGGTAGCGCATGATGTCCGTCTGCGCGTTTACGGCTTCCAGCACCGCAGGCAGCGGCGGCAAGGGGTTTTCGTTGGAGGACAATTTGTAGGACTGCAGTCCCTCGATCGCCGTCGGCGGTTTGCCGGCAGCGTACTTAGGCAGCCTGTCGAGGACCGGGCGGGGGAGTATCCGGGCCGACGTTCCTGCTGCCTGAACCGCAGCTTCCTTGATGGGGTTCTCAGGAGAAATCATGCCTTTAAGGATACGTGGGCCGCGGCACAGTTCATTCGCCCGTGGCGACGGCGGGGTGTGGCAGCATAAGCCCATGGGAAAGTTCATCGTGCGGGTCATCATCAACGCCCTGGCGCTCTGGGTGGCCAACTGGATTTTGCCCGGCATGGACATCCACGGATCCGCCGCGGCCGACGCGGTCGGCAATGAAACGCTCGGCACGGTCCTGGGTTATCTGTTCATCGGGCTGATCTTTGGCCTGGTCAACGCGATCGTCCGTCCGGTCGTTTCCTTCCTCTCGATTCCCGTGACGATCCTGACGTTGGGACTGTTCACCATTGTGATCAACGCGCTGATGCTGGTGCTGACCGCCTGGCTGTCCAGCTTCACCCCGGTGGAATTCGTGGTCGATTCGTTCTTCTGGACGGCGATCCTCGGCTCGCTGATCATCAGCGTGGTGTCGCTGGTGGCCGGCACGTTGACCCGGAGCCGCTGAGTCAAGGCTGCCTTTTCCGGAGCCCACCGGCAGCGGCCCGAGGCTGAGCCGTGCGGCCGGCCGGTGAACCCGTCCGGGGCGGCCGTCCGCCATCCTGCTGGGAGCGGCGCAGCGTAAACAGATGCTGCCGGGCCGTACCACCGGCGAGCGCGGCACCCAGGTACGCTGCCGCATCCTGCACCGAAGGATCCGGACTCGCCTCCATCTCTCGGGCACCCTGCACGTAGTTCTGCAGATCGTGGCCCGGACCCAGACCGACGCCTGCGCCCGCGGGAGTGGCCACGGGATCGGTCAGCGTCACGGTCACTTGTTCGCGCCGGTCCGGATTGGGACTGGCATCCGTCCCGGGAACCCAGTCCTGGACATGCTCCACGTGGACGCTGCGCACGCCGGGGCCGGCCGCAATACCGGCTACCGGCGACCCGGCCGTCAGCACGAATCCGACGTTGTGCTCGGCCAGGAAAGCCGGATCCGCGGCGAGGTTCATCGCGTGGATGCCGCCCTGGCTGTAGCCGGTCAGCACCACCAGATCGCCGGCGTCGGCGCCCGCCTCGCGCAGGGCGCGCGACACGGCGTCCGCAACATAAGGGCTGCCGCCGGCGACCGCTTCGGCAATACCGGACTCGTCGAAGGGATTGGCCGTCGGCTGGGCCGTTCCGGCGGCCTGCGTACCGGGAAGCGCGACCACCCAGCGCTTCTGCCCGCCGGACTGGATCTCAAGGATCTCCACGGTGCCGTCACCGGCTTCAGCGGCGACGACAGTCCGTTCCAGCAGTCCCGCCAGTGAGGCCGGTGCCGGTTCGCTTTCCTCGGTCGACGCGTCCACGCGCACGATTTCGATGCGGGAACCGTGGAGCAGGCCGGCGCTCCGGGCCGCTGCCCCTAGCAAAACAGCCAGGTGCCGGCTCACGGATTCTTCCCAAGGGCCCCCGTGCCGTGCGTCCCGCAGCAGCATGCCCGCCGCCGGTCCACCCAGCGCCCCGGCGAGCGCGGCCGGTCCCTGGTTCAGCAACCGCTCCCCTCCGGCCAGCGTGGGCCGGCCCTCGTTGGCGGCCATGCCGACGGGAACTGTGAACCACCAGGTCGCCGCATCGACGGCCTGCGTTCCGCTGGAGGCAGCCTGCTCCGCGGCCCGGTAGGTGCCGTGAGCCAGCCGCACCTTTGCCGCCAATGAACCGCAGCCGTCGGCGATCCCGGCCAGCGATCCGACAGCGGCCTGCACGGCTGCTTCGGCCGCCATTCGCTCCGGCAGCAGGGCCCAGCGCGGATCGGCCAACAGCAGTTGCACTCCCAGCACCTGCTGCCACAGGTGAGCAATGGTTGCAGCAGCAGCTTCGAGTCCGGTCGCCGCCGACGCCAGCTCCTGCCATTCAAACGCAGTGCCGCCAATGCCGCCGGCCACCCGGTAGCCGTCATAGCTGCGGTACCCGGCCCCGCCTTCCCGCCACCGGGCTCCCCCGGGCAGCCAGCCGGCCGCGGCCACCGTGGGCACCCCGATGAGCCATTCCGCCTCAGCCACCGTCGGGCGTCCGGTGGGTGAAGAGTGTTCCGATCATTGCGGGAGACGGCCGTAGAGGCCAGCGGTCTGCGCAGCCACGTCCGCTGCATCGACGGCACGCGCGGCGTCGCGCAACAGTTCCGCTGCCTCGGCCAGCCGATAGCGGTGCTCGTACAGCCGCTCCCTGAAGGCCTTGCCGGCCGGCGAGACCCACGCCTGAGCGGCGGCCGCCAGATCCGCGCGCACGCCTAACAGTTCCTGCTCGCAGGAAAGGAGCCGCCCGGGAGCCGACCCCCATTCCGGGCCCGGCGGCCCGCCCCACCCGACCTCCGCCGTCGTTGTTCGCCAAAACATCACCCAGACCTCCTTTGCGCCTCCACCATCGACGCTAGGCCCGGCGCCATCCCCTGCCGCCGAGGCAATCCGGCGTTGTGCACGGCGTCGGCCGGAGCACCGCTGTGGAGGCGAAGTCACGCAGGAATCGGCGGCATTGAACATGGGAGAATAGGGGCCATGGCTGAAACTCACCGCGTCCCCTTGGCAGAAGTCACCCCCGCTATCGCGCTCGGTCCACTGGACGGGCGGTACCACCACGCGGTCGCACCGCTGGTGGACTACCTCTCCGAAGCGGCACTGAACCGCGACCGCGTCCACGTTGAGGTGGAATGGCTGATCCACCTGACCAGTCAGTCCGTCCTGCCCGGCGCGGGCCCGCTGAGCGAGGACCAGCAGGCTGCACTGCGCAAGATCGTCACCGACTTCGACGGCAACGCCGTCCGTGAACTGGCCGAGATCGAAGCCGTCACAGTCCACGACGTGAAGGCCGTGGAGTACTTCATCGGCCGCCGGCTCGGCGGGATCGGCATCGAGAACCTCACCGCCATGGTGCACTTCGGCTGCACTTCCGAGGACATCAACAACCTCTCCTACGCGGTGGGCGTCAAGGGAGCCGTGGAGCAGGTCTGGCTGCCCGCTGCCCGCGCCCTGGTGGAGCAGTTCACGGCGATGGCCCGCGAGCACCGCGATGTGCCGATGCTCTCCCGTACCCACGGGCAACCCGCCACCCCGACCACCCTGGGCAAGGAAATGGCGGTCATTGCGCACCGCCTGAACCGCCAGCTGGACCGGGTCGCCAAGACCGAGTACCTGGGCAAGATCAACGGCGCCACCGGCACCTACGCGGCACACTACGCGTCGGTTCCGTCGGCCGACTGGCAGGCCGTGTCCCGGTCCTTCATCGAGGGCCTCGGGCTGACCTGGAACCCGCTCACCACGCAAATCGAATCGCACGACTGGCAGGCCGAGCTGTACGCGGACATGGCCCGCTTCAACCGGATCCTGCACAACGCCTGCACCGACATCTGGAGCTACATCTCCATCGGCTACTTCGCGCAGATCCCCGTGGAGGGCGCCACCGGCTCGTCCACCATGCCTCACAAGGTGAACCCGATCCGCTTCGAAAACGCCGAAGCCAACTTGGAGATCTCCAACGGGCTGCTGGACACGCTGGCCGCCACCCTGGTCACCTCCCGCTGGCAGCGCGACCTGACGGACTCGTCGTCGCAGCGCAACATCGGCGTGGCCTTCGGGCACTCGCTGCTGGCCATCTCCAACGTGGCCAAGGGCCTGGACCGGCTCAGCGTGCCGGCCGACGTGCTGGCCGCCGACCTGGACCAGAACTGGGAGGTGCTCGGCGAGGCCATCCAGATGGTCATGCGCGCCGAGGCCATCGCGGGCGTAGAAGGCATGGAGAACCCGTACGAGCGGCTCAAGGAGCTCACCCGCGGCCACCGGGTGGACGCCGAGCGCATGAAGGAGTTCGTCTCCGGTCTGGGACTCTCCCCCGACGCCGAAGCCCGCCTGCTGGCGCTGACTCCGGGCAACTACAACGGCATTGCCGGCAAGCTGGTGGACCACCTCAGCTAGTCCTCGACAGGTTCTGCCGACGACGGCGGTCGCGCACCTTCCGCGGGAAGGCGCCCGGCCGCCGTCGTGCTTTGGGACAGAGGTTTTGGACGCTCCCGGTGACGCACCTCACCAAATTCGTCGTTTGGCCACTTGGGGGTCTACAGTCATTAATACGCCGCGGGGTGGAGCAGTTCGGTAGCTCGCCGGGCTCATAACCCGGAGGTCGTAGGTTCAAATCCTACCCCCGCAACGAATAAAGGCCCTCTGACTAGGGATTATCCCGGTCAGAGGGCCTTTCTTTTTGGGCTGAATACTCTCCGGCTCCGTTCTAGACTCCGGTCTAGGTTTGAGTGACTCAGCAAGCTCTATTGTCCGTGCAGCAGGCCGTAGGTCTCCCCTGAGCTGGCGCACCGGAACGTGGACTTCCGGCTGAACGAGTTCCTCATGGGCAGTGCCGGTTACGGACCCCGACGGAACTCCCACGTTAAATGTCGCTGCCGATCGGGCTTGTCATCACCGGAAGAACGATAAGCCGTCCCCCTCGATGAGCCGACATCTCAGTTTTCGCGCGCTGGCGCTTCGGCCAGCACGGGCCCGCCGTGTTACGCGGACTCAGGCATCGCTGCGGTGATTTCAATTTCGACCAGCAGGTTGTCACCCATGTCGCCGACCGTAATGGTGGCACGGGCGGGCTTCTGATCTTGCTCAAGCCACTCGTTCCAGGCGCGGTTCATTTCGCCCTTCAATGAGTAGTCAGAGATGTAAATGGTGGCGCGAAGCAGGTGGTTCTTGTCGGTACCGGCTTCAGCCAAAAAGTCGTCGATGCGCTTGAATATCTGCTTCGATTGGTCGTACATGTCGTTGTCGTCGCCGCGCTCGGGCGCTCCGAGGCCGCCCAGGCAGAGCACTCCGTTGTGAATGACGACGCGGTTTGACGTGGGGGTGGGGACGCTTCTGCTGATCATGAATGTTCCTTTTCTGTTGGGAGCTAGTGTGTTATGTGCTGTGGTGTTGAGTGTCCGCGCTCTGCGGGCAGGGTGACGGTTCGCAATACCAGGTCACCGACGTCGACGCGGCCACGACGTTGCACCGCGAACACGGTGCCAGCAGCCGACAAGAACTCTTCGACCTGGTCGGGCTCGAACGCCCAGGTGGCCGCGATCGCGGTGCCCGCTTCGACTTCATCGCCGAGCTTCGCACGCATGTGCAGAAAGCCGGCCTCGTTCACACGAATGTCGTGCACCTGCGCTCGCTCGCTCGCCACATCCGAAGAGGCGGCGCCCGAATCGGCGGCACCGTTCGCGTCGCCCGCGGACGCCTGCGCAGCAGCGAGCACGCTGCGCAGGCGTTCCATGAGGTCGTCGCGATGGGCGCGGCTCGCGTGGCCCTGCGCTCCCCCAACGATGCGCACATACGCGGCACCGTCGGGAACGGGTTCTGCGGGCGCTGATCCTTCGATCACGAAGGACTCCACGGCCCGCGCCAGGCGTTCGCTGCGCGCCCGTTGGCTTGCGTCAGCGAACCATGCGTCGGGCGGGAGCTCGGCATAGGGGGAGACCTCAGAGCCGTCAGAGGGTGAGTCGAGGCGGATGACAACATCAGCCTCGACGACATCTCGATCCGCCGCGACGTGCGCTGGCGACGCCGCCCGATCCGTGACGTCGGGCAGCAGCGGCCAGCTCGTCACATTCACCGAGGGCACATCGGTCTCGCCCGCCTTGTACAGCGCGCGCAGCACCTCCGGGCCCAACACGTCGCTGTCCTGGGTGCCACTGATCACGACCGCTCGCAGCACCGAGGCCGCGCCGTCAATGGTGAAGCGCAGCACCCGGCGCTGGTCGCCGAGCACCCCCGATCCGAAGGTCACCCATTCGAGGGCTCGCGTGCTCATAAGCCCTTCCTTTGAAAGAACTGTTTCACGCGCGGGTTCTCAGAGAGGTCAATAACCTCTTCGGGGGTGCCCGATTCGATGACCACGCCGCCGTCCATGAGGTACATGCGGTCTGACACCTCGCGGGCGAACTCGATCTCGTGCGTGACGATGATCAAGGTCATCCCGGTGGCAGCAAGGTCACGAATCACCTTGAGCACCTCACCGACGAGTTCGGGGTCGAGCGCTGACGTCGGCTCGTCAAACAGCATGGCCTTGGGAAAATTGGTGAGAGCCCGAGCAATCGCCACTCGCTGCTGCTGACCGCCCGAGAGCTGCCGCGGGTACGCCTGCGTCTTCTCGGCAAGCCCGACCTTGCGCAGGTAGTCGAGGGCGATCGGTTCGACCTCGCGCCGTTTCTTGCCCTGCGTTTCGATCGGGCCGATCATGACATTCTCGAGTACGGTCATGTGCGGAAAGAGGTTGAACGACTGAAACACCATGCCGACGTTCGAGCGCTGGCGGGCGAGCGTGCTCGCCGACACGTGCTGCAGGTGGTGCTCCTTCTTCACAAACCCCACGAGTTCGCCATCAATATAGATGTCGCCGTCGTCGGGCTCTTCGAGAAAGTTGATGCAGCGCAGCAGGGTGCTCTTGCCCGAGCCCGAGGGCCCGAGAACGCTCACGACCTCGCCCGGTTCGACGTGGATCGATACGCCTCGGAGCACCTCAAGGTCGCCATATGACTTTCGCAGACCATCGATGTAGATCATCGGCGTGGTCTCTTGAGTGTCGCCAGTCATCACTGGCCTCCTTCCGTTGCCTGCCCGCGAGCAGCCTTTGGTACGCGCATGCGAGAGGTCACCGCTTTCACGCTCTGCGTGATGGCCGACACCTGCGGCATGCGATCACCGCGGGCGTAGCGCCGCTCGATACGCGACTGGATCATCGACAGCACCGTCGTCATCACGAGGTACCAGATCGACGCCACAATGAGCAGCGGAATGATCTGGAATGTGCGGTTGTAGATGTCTTGCGCGGCGCTCAAGAGCTCCCCGAGCGCCACCACACTCGCGAGTGATGTGTATTTCAGCATGCCGATCACCTGGTTGCCCGTGGGCGGAATGATGGCGCGCATCGCCTGCGGCAGCACCACACGCATGAACGTGCGACGTGGTTTCATACCGAGGGCGAGGGCCGCTTCACGCTGACCGGGGTCAACGCTCAAGATGCCGCCGCGCACGATCTCGGCCATGTAGGCCGCCTCATTCAGGCCGAGGCCGAGCAGGGCCGCGGTGAACGAGGTGATGACCACGTTCGTGTCGAACTCCACGAACTTCGGGCCGCCGAACGGGATCCCGAGTGCGAACTCAGGAAACAGGCTGGCGAGGTTGAACCAGAAAATCAGCTGCACCAGCGCAGGCGTGCTTCGAAAGAACCACACAAAGCCGGTCGACGTGATCTCGAGCACCGGGTTTCGTGACAGTCGCATGATCGCCAAGATGATGCCGAGCACCGTGCCGAAGACCATCGTCAAGACGGTCAAGAGGATCGTGATCCAGGCGCCATGCAAGATGGTCGGGCTGAAGATGTACTGCGCAACGACGTCCCACTCGAACCCCTGGTTCGTGCCGAGTTGAAACACCAGCCATGCACCGAAGAGTGCGATGACGACTGCTCCGATCGTCGTGAACAGGTTCAACCGTGGCACACGCCGCAAACCGACGAAGCTTTCACCGCGTGTAAACCGCAGTGTTTGGTTTCCTGAATTCATAGAACTTCCTTGTTCGCTGTGTCCCGTTCGGGGCGGAATCCGCTAGTCCTTGCCGATGGTGATTTTTTCGAGTGCGCCCTGTCCGACGCCGAACTCGGCGAGGTAGTCGCCGTACCAGCCGTCGTCAACGAGCACCTGCAGCGCCGCCTGCAGCGCTGACGCCAGCTCATCGTTGTCGAGCGACACGACAAGACCGGTGAGTGCTGAGGTGTCGGGCACTTCAGCCTCTGATACCTGCAGGTCAGACGCCTCGGTCTGCTGCAGGTAGACGCCACTGGCGCGGCCCATCAGCATCGCCTCGGTGCGCTTGTTCTGCACGGCGAGAATGGTTGCAGCGCTCTCGGCAAACACCTGAATATCGATCGCGGGTTCACCGCTGTCAACGCACTCCTTGCTGATGCGGTCAAGCGTGCCCTGCTGGCTACTGCCCTGCGTGACCGCGATGACATGGCCGCACAGGCCCATCGGGTCGATCTCGACGCCGTCACGGGTGAGCACCGCGAGGGAGTCTTCGTAGTAGTGCACAAACTGCGCCTGCTTGCGGCGTTCAGCGGTGTCTTCGAGCTGATTCATGACGACGTCGAACCGGCCGTTTGAGACGCTCGGCACGAGTGACTGCCAGTCGATGTCGGTGACCTCGGCCTCGAGGCCGAGCACGTCGCCGACCGCGTCAATGAGGCCAATCTCAATACCGGCGGGCTCGCCGTTCTCGTCCTTGTAGTCGAACGGCGCCCACGTGAGCGAGGTCGCCACCTTCAGCGTGCCCCTGTCGCGAATCGACTCGGGCAGCAGGTCACGTGCCTCTTCGTTAACTGAGAGCGCACCCGCCGCGGGCTCGTCGGTTTTGTTCGCTGCGGCGTCGCCCGAGCTCGAGCAACCGGCGAGCAACGCGACGGCAGCACCTGCTGTTGCCACGCGCAGCATCCAGGGCATCTTCTTGTGTGAACTGATCATGATGCTTCCTTTGCACTTCGTTGTGATGGATGGGTGATGGTCGATGTGGACCCCGCCATGAGCGTGGCGAGGCTTCGAACATCGGTGAGCCGCAGCTGCGGCGACCGAGTGTCGAGAATGGTGGTGGTGGCACGGCCGAGCGGTTCGCTGCCCGCACCCACAGCGTCGGTGACGACGTGCACGCGGCACCCGTCATCGATCGCCGCGAGCGCGGTCGCGAGCACGCAACACTCGTACGCGACACCGGTTAACACGATGTGACGGGCACTGAGCAGCGCTTCGGGCAGCTGCTCAGGCACCCACTTTGAGAACGTCGTCGCTGACACCACGTGCTTTGGCGCCTCACCGAGGGCCCCCATGTCGAGAGCCCACGGTGACGGATCGGCCGAGGCCGTTGCCTGCTCGGTGAACTCAGGCCAACGCTTGTAGTAGTCGATCCAGCGGCCCGAGGGCTGTGCTGGCGGCACGAACCGGGTCCAGACGATCCGCTCCCCAAAGAGGGACGCGAGTGCCTCAATACCCAATCGAGCCGCGCCATACGTGCTCATGCCCCACCGGCTGTCGGGCAGGCTGAAGGCGTGCTGCATGTCGACGACCATGAGCCAGGCATTACTGAAATCTGTGGCGCCGAGCGCAGTGACGTCGGGATCCTCGGCGCTCGGCGCCAACGCGTTGGTGGGTTCGGCGTGGTGTCGCATGGTCGTCTCAGCTAGGCGATCTTCGTGAACACTGAGCTGGTCTCCAGGTATTCCTGAATCCCGTCGGGCCCGAGCTCTTTACCCCAGCCAGACTCCTTAAACCCGCCTGTGGGCATCGTGGTGTCTGGTGAAGCGTGCACGTTGAGGCCGATCCGGCCGACCCGAAGCGCGCCAGCAACCCGGTGTGCTCGACGAATGTCGTTCGTCCACACCGACGCGGCGAGCCCGTACCGGCTGTCGTTTGCGAGGGCCACGGCCTCGGCTTCGTCGCGAAAACGCATCGCGACGACGACCGGCCCAAAAATCTCTTCGCGCACGACCTCCATGTCGGGTTTAACCTCGGTGATAACGGTGGGCGAAATGAAGAATCCGCGATCCGACTGCTCGAGCTGGGTGTTGAGCGATGCGCCCGCGTCGAGCGCCGAACCGATGAACCCTGTGACCGTCTGATACTGGCGGTCAGAAACAACCGGCCCCATCTCAGAGCGCCCGTCGAAGGCGTAGCCGACCTTAAGGTTCTGCGCCCGCTCCGTGAGCCCGGCAACGACCTCGTCGTACACTTCATCAGCGATGAGCAGCCGCGAACCCGCCGTGCAGACCTGCCCGGCATTCGAGAAAATCGCGCCCGCGGCGCCGGCAATCGCCTCGTCGAGGTTGGCGTCGGCGAAGACGAGCACGGGTGACTTTCCGCCGAGCTCGAGGGTGACCTTCTTCATGTTCGTGAGGGCCCCCATCGCGATCTCACGGCCCGTTGCCGTTGACCCCGTGAACGAGATCTTGTCGAGGCCCGGGTGCTCGACCATGGCTCGGCCAACTCTCGCACCCTCGCCGACGACGACGTTGAGCACGCCCCCGGGGAGTCCCGCCTCGAGCGCGATTTCACCCATGAGAATCGATGTGAGCGGCGTCACTTCAGAAGGCTTCAGCACCGCGCTGCACCCTGCGGCGAGCGCTGGCGCCACCTTCCATGACCCCATACCGAACGGCGAGTTCCACGAGGTGATGAGCCCCACCGCACCCGCGGGCTTGCGCTGCGTGTATGCGTGATATTCGGCGCCGGGTCGGCGCAGATCCATCGCTACACCGGTGATCTTGTCGATCCACCCCGCGTAGTACCGAAATACTCGCGCCGCCTCGGGAATGCGACGCTGCCGCAGCTCGTGGTAGGGGGCGCCGAGGTTGTAGGCCTCGACGAGGGCGATCTCGTCGGCGCGCTGATCGATAATGTCGGCGATGCGCCACAGCACCTGTGCACGCTCGTCGCCCGGCATGCTCGCCCACACCCCACTGTCGAAGGTCCGACGTGCCGCCTGGACCGCCTGATCGATGTGCGACTCGTCGGCGACCGCGACCTCGGCGATCGTCTCGCCGGTGCCCGGGTCGACGATGCGGCGGGTGTGCGTGCCAGCGACGGGTGTGCCGTCGATGAACATTTGCCAGTCGCGCCGCGGCATCTGCGGGGCGTCAGCGGGATAGTGCGAGAGCAGTGGCATTGCTTGTCTCCAGTCTGTGTTAGCTCACGTGTTCTGATGGGGCTGCTGCCGCATCGTCAAGCTCTTGGGCGCTGCGCTCGCGGTGCTCTGCGACCACCTCGCGCATGACCTTTGATCCTGTGACCCCGGCGGGCACGCCCGCGTACACCGCGATCTGTTTGATGATCGCGAGCAGTTCGGCCTCGGTCACCCCGTTGTTGATGGCTCCCTGGGTGTGAATGCGAAATTCGCTCATGCGACCGAGCGCGCCGGTCACGGCGAGCACGATGATGCTGCGTTCACGAAGCGAGAGGGTGTCGTCGTTCCAGATCTCGTCCCAGCAGAAGTTCGTGACGAGCGGCTGAAAGCCCTTCGTGATGAGGTCGTCGTGCTGTGTCGCGCCGTTCACGTACGCATCGCCGAGCACCTGTCGTCGCGTCGCAAGGCCCGCCTCGCTCAGCTGCGCCGGCTCTTTCATTCGGCAGGCTCCTCGTCAAAGTGCTCGGTGATGGTGCGAGCCACGAGGTCGGGTTCTTCGTTCAGCAGGCTGTGCTTCGCGCCCTTCACGATGATGGAGCGGCCGTTCTGCACCGTGTTGCCGATGAGTTCGCTCATGCGGGCGGTTGATCCGACATCACCCTCGCCGGTCATCGCCACGGTCGGAACCTTGATCTCAGAGAGGCGGTCGATGTGGTCGGTGGTGGCGAGCACCCGGTATGCGGCGGCGTAGTGGTCGCGGTTCAGCTTCCCCAGCTGGTTCAGCACCTTGTCGCGAACCCAGGGGTTTTCCTCAATGTACTCGGGGGTGTACCAGCGTTCGACGCTCTCTTGCGCGATCTCGTCGATGGTGTTGTTCTCAATACGGCTCAGGCGGCCGAGTGAGCGTTCCTTTTCGGCGTCTGTGCGGCCGGCGACCGAGCTGACCAGCACGAGGCGACGCACACGCTCGGGGTAGTCGAGGGCGACCGCCTGCGCGATGATGCCGCCCAGCGAGCAGCCGACGAGGTCGTGCTCTTCGATAGCAAGCGCGTCGAGCAGCGCGATGTGGTCGGCGGCGAAGTCTTCAACGGTCCACGGGGTCGCGGGACCCTCTGAGGTGCCGTGACCGCGCAGGTCGTAGCTGATGATGGGGCGGTCGCGCGGCAGCAGGGGAATCACTTGGTTCCAGTTGTCGGCGGTCGTGCTGACGCCGTGGATCAGGACGATCGGGCGGCCGGGCGCGAAAATGTTGCGGACGTGGGTGTTCAGGGTGCTGGTACTGCGGGGGGTGATCATTACTTCTCCTAGTTGGCAAATGCGGGCATCACGTCGCGGGCGAATCGGCGCAGCGATTCGAGCTGCTCCTCGCGCGAAATACGCGGTGGTACCAGGTAGAGGTACACGTCGGTGCCGATCTGTTCGAATTCCTTCAGACGGCCGATCATGTTCTCTGCCGAGTCGTACATCTGGTTCTTGCGGATCAGGTTGGTGTCAGACCAGGCGGCTTCGCCGTACTGGCGGGGGTCCCGGAACTGCACCCAACCGTCGTTCACGTCACCATCAGTGTCGAATAGGTTGTCGAAGTGACCGCGGTGCTCGATGTAAGTCTCGGCCGCCATCAAGATTTCTTCTTCGGTCTCACCCACGTGAGTGCTGCGCAGCGTCATCATGCGCGGCACGAACCCGTCGCCAAACTCTTCTGCCGCCGCCATGCGGCGCTCATTCAATGAGTACAGCTCTTCGATGCCGAGGCCCAGCTGATTTACCATGACGTCGACCTTGTTTTCGACGGCGATGCGGAACGAGTCGGGGTTACGCGCGGCGATCCAGATTGGCAGGTGCCCACCGTTCAGCGGGCGCGGGCACGACGTCGAGTTGCCGAAGCGCCAGTTCTTGCCCTGGTGCTCGTAGTTGCCATCCCACAGTCCGTGCAGTGCGGGCACCATTTCTGCGAGTGCCTCGCGCGCAGCGTCGGGCTCGATGCCGTCGGCCATGCGGCTGAACTCGTAGGGGAAGGCGCCGCGGCCGATGCCGAGTTCGAGGCGGCCGTTCGACATGTGATCAAACAGAGCTGCTTCGCCGGCGAGCTTGATGGGGTGCCAGTAGGGCGCGCACACGACTGCGGGACCGAGGCGAATGGTGCTGGTGCGGTCTGCCAGGTAGGTGAGCAGCGAGAACGGGTTCGGGCCGATCGTGTACTCGTGGCCGTGGTGCTCGCCGACGAACGCCATTTCGAATCCGAGCTCTTCACTGAGCTTGACGATCTCGACGACGTGCGCCAGATTGTCTTCGATCGTCTCGTCTGATGTGAGTCTCGCGAGGTCGGTTGCGATCGCAAATTTCATGGGTGTTCCACCTTCAATTCGATGTGTGCGGGGTCAGAAAGGTTTGGGTTAGAGGCTCTCGACCGACATCAGTCGACCTTCGTCGTGTGAGCCTGAGTAAATGCCGAAGCGCGCTTCGACGCGTTCGCGGCGGTACCGGTTCAGCATTGAGCGCTCGACTTTTTCAGCCATGGGCAGATTCTGCAGGACGTCGAGATCGGCAAGAATGATCGCGTCGGCGAGGCCATCAACCGAGCCCTTGAGCACGCCGCGGTAGACGAGCACGACGTCGCCGTCGAGATCTTCGTAGAGCGAGAACAAGAAGTCGATGGAAGCGCTCGCTCCGATGATGCCGCCAGCCATGCCCGATAGATACTCGTCGCTGAGGCGTGCCGCGCCAGCGCTCGACTTAGGCAGCTCGAGTTCGCCAGTCTGGTTCTTGACGAGGGCGACACGGCCGTCGTCGCCAGAGAGGATCCATGCGACGGTAACGGGGCTGCCTGGGCGCTTGTTGTACTGTGCGAAGTCGCTGTCGAGGTCGAACGACTGAAATTGGCTCTGAAAGAAGCCGAGCGGGCGCGCGTCTTGCGCATCGCACTCGTACACTTCGCCGATGATGATGTAGTGGTCGCCCGCGTCGACGACCTGATGCTTGCGGCAGGCAAGCCACGAGTTCGCGTCGGTGAGCAGGGGAGACCCGGTCTCTGTCTCTTGCACCGACACGTTCGCAAACTTCTCTTCGGGGGTGCCTCGAACAAACTGACGGGCGAGGGACTGCTGGTCAGAGCTCAAAATGTGAACGTTAAAGCCCTCCGACTGCTCGAATGCGTCGCAGTTCGACGACTGCTTGCCGATGCAGAAGAGCACGAGTGGCGGGTCGAGCGAGACCGATGCGAACGAGTTCGCAGTGATGCCGCGGTACTCGCCGTCAGGCCCGACCGTCGTGATCACGGTCACGCCGGTGAGAAACGAGCCGAGCACCTGCCGAAAGGTTTGGGCGTCGATTGTGCTAGTCACCTAAAAGATCTCCTTTGAACTTCGGCCCCGTCTGTGGAGTTCTGGTGCCGATCCGCGACATGCTGACTGCTGTATGACAACATATGACCTATCTCATACGAATACAATGGGTATAGGTGAAGAATTCGTCTCGGGGCTACCCTGAAAGATAAAGATCAAGAGGTTTGTACATGTCGAAATCGACGGCCGAATGGCCCCAGACATTGCCAGGTCGGCCTATTCGACGGGCCCCCGCGCTAGCGCGAGAACAGGTGGCGAGCTACCTGCGCGACGGCATCACCGATCTCGCCCTACCCGCCGGCACCCCGCTGGTCGAGCGTGAAATCGGTGAAGCCACAACGGCGAGCCGCACCACCGTACGCGAAGCACTTCGCCAGCTCGAAGCGGAGGGCCTTGTGCAGGTCGACCCCGGCCGCGGCGCGTTCGTGAAGCAGCTGACCCGCCGAGAGGTGCTCGAAATCTACGCCGTTCGCGCGCAGCTTGAGGGGCTCTTGTGCACCCTGTTTGCCGAGAACGCGTCGGACGAGCAGCTCGTCAGGCTGCGCGAGGCGTTCGAAGCCATGAAGTCTCGACTCGCCGACCCTCGCAACATCATCAATGCGAAAGAGCAGTTCTACGCGGTGCTCTACGAGGGGGCCGACAACATGGAGGCGCAGCGGCTCTTGCAGGGTCTCGGCCGACGCATCAGACTGTGCCAAGCCACGTCGCTCAGCACCGCCGGTCGCCCCCAAAAAATGCTCGAAGAACTTGGGCTCATCGTCGACGCGCTCGAGCGCCGAGACGCCGAAGCCGCGCGAGCGCGCTGCATCGAGCACATTGAATCCGCTGCAACGACGCTCATGGAGTCTCCCGACGCCCGCTTCGTCTAACGCTCGAACCACAATCCGCTGCGCACCCACGCCTCCACAGAACGGAGCGAGGGCGCGCATTCATCACCGAGTATCGACTTCTGGCGAATCTTGCATCCCTTAGGTAGCCCCTATTGACGGGCGGGTTGTAGGCCTACGGTGCAGCGGTAACTTCCCATGAACTACCTGGACACTTGGCTCTCCGACCGGCGTCGATCCAGTGACCTTTCGAGTAAGAGTACGGCTCTTTCAGGGGTTTCTGCGGGTACCAGCAGCTTCGATCGTCGCAGGTCAGACCTGTTTTCCTCTCTCATCCGCTTTCGTCGGCTGTTACCGAATCTGCGGGATAGATGCGGGGTTCGGTGACAGTCGCAGACGCGCACCGCGTCAAAAGTATCGCGTGTCTTGTCCGCGTCCATCTGAAGGCCGTCAGCCATTCATCGCCGGGCCGGTTATTGAGTCCCAGTGCTTGCGGACCAGCCGCACAGAAAATTTGGACACGCTGGGAGCTTCCGCTCTCGCTCTGGCATCCACAATCATGAAAAATGACTTTATGAAGCAAAAGACAGCGCAGACGTTAATCGTTGCGGGTCAGTCCAGAAGTGTTCAAGATTCACTCGGCATCTTGGAGCGATATCCGAGGAAAACTCCGGCGGCTTTTGACCTTATCGGGCCCGGGCAGGTTGGTGAGCTAACCGGTGAAGAAGTCGTTCGCACTCGCAAGATCAGCTCACGCATCTCCAACCGAGAAGTCGCTTTCTTTATCAAGACCGCAGCGACGGCGCCGTGGATCGACGCAGCAGACCTGGCGGATGCGAGCCCTGGCACCGGCCTGACAGATGGGCAACTCTTCACTTCCATGTCAGACCTGTACTGGCACTTCGCCGAGGGAGCACCTAAAGGAGTAAGCTTCGCAAAGATTTCCAAGGTCTTACATCTGAAGATGCCAAGCCTCTTTCCCATCCTCGATCGACATATAGCCCGCTCATACACCCCAGCAGCAAAAGCACTCAAGGTTGACTATCCGCAGTTGGGTTGGCGGCGCCGGACTTGGCTCGCGATCCGCAACGACCTGCTTGATGCCCGAGCCTCCGGCGGCCTGGATGAACTGCGCGCTGCGATCCGCTCATATGAATCAACCGACGCCAGGCAGCAGGATCATGTTCGACGCTTTGATGGGCTCACCGACTTGCGCCTGCTGGATATTTTGGTCTGGTAATCATTGGCAATCGGCATGGCTCCATGTCCCTTGCTCAGACGTCCACCAGGCCCCTTCACCGCGACACTTTCTTGCCCCCAGCGAGGATCCCAAACACATGCTGGCCCCTCGGGACCGGTTAAAGGATTTGAACGCTCGGCTCCAATCCGAACTTGATACTCGGCACCGGCCTGTGTAGTCTTCAGATATCAACACCGGTCCCCTCTAGTACCCAAAGACCTCGCGTCACCGGATACTATGGGCCGGTTTTCATTTAAGCTGTTGCAGTGCCTAAGTATTCGAAGCCTCATAAGACCTACTCGGAACAGCTAGCCATTCTGGCATCCAGAGGCCTTACGAACAGCAATTCGCATGCGGCTGTGAAAGACCTCAGGCGGATCGGTTATTATCGCCTGTCTGCCTACACGTATATTTTTCGAGAGTTTGACCTCCAGAACCTAGACAGCCGCGGGAGGCCGCGCAGGTTGGACACGTATTTCCAAGGTTCGCGGTTTGAGGATGCGGTAGCCTTGTACGATTTCGATACCAACCTGCGATCTGTCTTGGCTGACGGGCTGCAACAGATTGAAATTGGCATGCGTGTCCACATTGGCTACACGTTAGGCAAGCGGAATCCGTTTGGTCATGAACTCTGCCAGGGATTGGACACAACAGCCTGCGCGATGCCCTCGAAGCCATTTGGGCCAACGGTTTATGAAAAGTGGATCAAACGCTACGACGAACTGGCTGAACAAGCTCGTCAAGAAGACTATGTGGCGCACTTCATCCTGAATTACAACGCCGAATATCCGATTTGGGTCGCAACTGAGTTTATGGATTTTGGAGCGCTCACTCGCCTGTACAGCCTCCTACTTCCCGATGACCGAAGGTCCATCAGCAGGAACTTAGGGATCAAAGACAACACGGTGACGCACGCTTGGTTGAAAGCATTGAACGTTCTTCGCAACGACTGTGCACACCTCAACCGCGTGTGGAATCGCGTCACAGCTACAGCGCCTGTTAAACCTCATCAGTCCAAGGTCGACGGAACAGATCTACTGCACCTTCGCGAGGCGAATAACACCCGACTGTACTTCTTGGCGGCCTTATGTCCGGCTCGGTAAGTCCGGGGCCCGGATCGTCTACCGGGTGTCAGACCTCGACCAGTATCTCGCCGAGCGCCTGATCGGTGTTGAGCGATGAGCGCCGGCGGCGAGAACGCCGGCCGGCGACCTCGCGCTGGCCGACAACGCTCAGCCACGACCCGCCTTGAGGTGGGTCACCACTCCATCGACCGAGCGACGCCGCGTGAGCGCGAGGGTGTGTGGATGCTCGACTGGTCCATCCGGCTCCACGATGGGCGCTTGCTTAACAAGCGTTCTCAAGGTGCCACCAAAGGCCTGGTCCGGCAGCGCGCCAAGATTACTGCCAAAGAGCTGCTCGCCACCGGCGGGGGCATCTGGAAGACAACTTCTCCTCTGAGTCAATACATCGAGCAAGTATCCCGGTCGGCCATCGAAAAGGCTCAACTGAGCCCCAACAGTCGTGCGAGGTACTTTCTCGCACTAAGCCAGCTCGTTGGCGACTGCAGCACACACTCTCACTCCGACTCTCTACGCAGGCACTCGATCGCCTCCGGCACACGCTTTCGGGCCCTTGAGGCATGCCTCCAGGAAATCGCCGAGTTGCTCGGCTCGGAGAGCGCCCGGCAGGCCCGATCCGTCCTTTCCAAGTACGTGCTGCAGCAGCTGAACCGCGACGAGGTCATCACGGGCAACCCGTTGTCGGGGATGTCGATAGATCTGAAGAGTTCAAAGCGGGTCAGCAGCAAGAGAGGCGGTCAGTCGCTGACTAAGGATCAGTACCACGCAGTGCTTGACTACCTCCTGGCCCTCGATCCAGCCGAGGGCCAGCGCAAGCCTAAACGAGGACGCTGGTCGTTGGCGGACCGTATCGCAAAACGTCGAAATGCCATTGAGCTCACCCTGCTGCAAGCGACCACGGGCCTACGCGTATCGGAAGCCAATGCGCTTACCTGGAACCACGTCGAGACCGACGACAACGGCACGACCCACGTGGTCGTCACAAAGTCCAAGACCCATCGACCTAGACGTGTGCCCATCTTGGACACTCGAGTGGCTGATCGGCTACTGGCACGTCAGAACGCTGCAGCAAACAATTCGGCGCACGTCATTGGTGCGCCGACGGACCAGATGATTGCCTGGGACCGCGACAACTGCCAGAAGACAACCACGCCGCTCTACATTGAGCTGGGCGAGTCGCTCAATATCGAGCTTCTGGAGACGGCCAGGACTCACGTCTGGCGCGCGACGCTGAACTCGCTGCTGCTCGATCAGGTGCCAGAGGTGGTCCGGGCGGCCTTCTTTGGACACGACACGGCGGTGAACCGGTCCGCGTACACCGACCTCGCCGACACATCCGGCATGGTCAACGCCGCCCGGAGGCTCCGGGCAGTTTAAGTGCCCAGTCCAAGGAAACTCATGGCACTGGTATGGAGCAACTTACACCTGCCCGCAGGTTTTCTACCAGCCGCGACGTTGGTCCTGCTTCTCCCTCGCCCGTGCGGCCTTGAGTTGTCTGCCTAATTCTTCAGCTGCCAGTGCACAGACTTCCTCAAGCTCGGGTTGTCCCTCGCGCAGCTTAGCGAAGAACTCGAGATCGCTAAGAATCGCATTCGACTCGTCCCCGGTCCCACTGCTCCTTTCAAAGGCTTTAGCGACGATGCGTTGTGGCGTAACCTGTGCAGCCAAGAGAGCGGGTGCGAGAGCCACGACGGTGTGATCGCGATAGCCTGACATCGATCTGAGAAGAACCTCTCCATCTACAACGTCAGCGGCCAGCAAATCGCTGGCAAGATTCGCGTCTGTACCGAGCACGTCTCCTGCGTAACCAGTGCGGATCAGCGTCTCAGCGTCAAGGGTCGTGACGATCCGCCGCTTTTGATCCTGCGGGAGGTTCCTCAACACATCGGGGAATGACTTCACTAGTCGGCGCGAACGCGAGGAGAACCCAGATGTCTCCGCGTTAGCGATGAACCAGTCGGCGCAGAGCTCGGGATCGGTGGTGACGGCGTGTTTGAGTATCTCGCCGAGGCGCCATCTTGAGTGCCGTGGCAGCTGGTCGGGTGCTGCCTCGACCAGTGCTGCCCGCCATTCGGGCCTGAGTTCCTCGGGCAACGCCGGTCCATGACCTCGTGCTCCCTCTGCGAAGGTGACGGCAGCGAGGGCTCGTACTGACGTGCGCGCGTGTATGAGCAGTTCACGCAGGATTGGAGTGACTGACTCAAGCATCCACAGGTCGCCGATGAGTAGTACGTCATCGTCGGTAAGACCGTCGATGACAGTGCGCGCCAGATCATCCAGTTCGCCATCTTCGTGCGTGATTGCGCGTAGAACCTCGGGTCGCAGCTCAGGGACCTCGATTGCCGACATAACCAAATCATCGATACCAGCACCATCTGCGCGCGCCTTGGTCATCAACGGCGCAACGAGGGGACGGGCAATTGCCCTAATAGCGGCTTCCAGCCATGCGCCAGAGTGGGTCACATGCTCTGCGAGCGTGCCCGCGAACGAACCACCCTCATGGTTACCATCGAGAACCGCTGCCTCGGCCACAAGCCTTCTGTACTCAGCGACGCCTTCCGCAGCAGTTAGCTTGTCCAAGTCACGGGCCAGGGACGCCCACTGCTCCCGACGCTCGTCCATCCAAACGTCGATGTCGTCGTCGGGTTCTCGCACTCCCACAAAACGAGCCAAGCGATCGTCACCGACCGGGAGCTCCGCCAGCGTTGTAGGCCCACCATTCCACATCGAGACAAGGGCGAGCCGTTTGTTGACCCGAATAGGCACCGCAGTGAAGCGTTCTGCCAGCACCGTCAGGGTCCTTAGCACCAGCTCGGCTCCCTTCGCGCCGACAATACGGTGCGCCGTCGAGGCCTCGCCCCCATGGTTGGTGATGCCTACGGCAATCGCGGACCATGAATCAAAGATTTCGCAGAGTTGTGCAACCGCCCGATGGGTGATGCTCAAAGCTGCCTCCCCCCGAACTCTGGAATCAATCATGTTCCAGAGTCCGAGCAGTGATCCCATTGCCTCGGCCGTCATTACGCCCTGAGACATGGTGATGCTGAGGTGGCTGCTTGGATCACTCCAGTTGCCCTCAACACGGGGGTCGAAGACGTATTGCGTGACCTCTGCGAGCATCTGCCACCGGGCCGCGTTGGGATCTTCGTCGAACCACTCCAGCGTGTATTTCAAGATGAGGTCGCGCAAGGTATCAACGGGCCCTAGATCAGGGTCGAGGTAGTGCGCCATGTCCTGGATAACCCGCATCGGGTGGTCGGGGTGCTGGTGTCGAGGCCGGTCGTCGCTGATTGCGAGGTCGAGCAGTCCGCGAGTGGCTTCGCGAGAGCATGAACGGCGGAAAGCGGTCTGGAGTATCTTCTCTGCAGCCGTGCCGTAGGGGTCGTAGGTGAGATCGCCGTATAGGGTCTGAGGCTCACGAGGCGAGTCAAGGACAGTACGGGCGAGGACGGCGGCGCGGTCAGCCGAAGTCACATCGATGCCACTGTAGACCTCGACCAAGGCAAGTGAGATCTCGTCGATCTCCCTTGTCGATATGTCATCGAACCACGATTCCGCCAGCGCCCGAACGCCCGTGTCAGGAACATCGTTTGCGAGATTGAGGACTGTGTGGTCCAGCCGTTCGTCATGCGGGAACTTCGCAGCAAACGAGGCCCAACTCCTTTGCTTTCTTACCCCGAAGAAGGTCGATGCGCAGATCAGTGAGCGGAGCGGAGCGAGCACAGACCACCTGTCATTTGTCCGCTCCACGAGACCTCCCTGAGCTGTGACCTCGAGCCAGGCGATCAAGTCGGCGTACGGGACACCAGCATGGCTTGCGATAATCTCGATGTCCTCGAGGGACGCTGCGCCAAGTGCGGCGATGCAGGCCAGCGCGTCATTGAGTACGGCGTTGCCTGCAATAGCGGCAGCGAGGCCGGCGACTTGGTCAAGAAGCGATTGACCGGTTGCGAGGTCGTCACCGGCACCGTTGACGACCAAACGAGAAAGGATGGAGGCCCAGCCCGGTCGGCCGTCGGACTGTTCGAGTACCAGTGACCGCGCGCGAACACCGTGGACTCCGAGCGCTTGGATCATTTGATCGAGTGCGGCTCGAGCTAGGCGGTCCACCTCCACCCGCGTCGGCTTGTTCAGCAGAGCCTCTACCGGGCCCTCGGTTCCTGGCCACGTCGCGGCCAATATGGTGAAGCTGAACCGTTCCTTGCTACGAATTCTTACCAGTTGCTCAAGGAGCTCCCGATGAAGGTGGGCATCGTCTAGCACGACGGTCGTTGGATCCATGGCGAACAGGTCGTCGGCAAGATGGTCGCGGGCAAGACGGTCGATGAAGTGCACGCCGCCTTCGAGCTCCGCTAGTAGACGGCTCTTGCCGACACCGGGAACGCCCACTATTGAGACATCGTTCGTCAGCTGTACCGCGGCGCGCAGGTGATCGAGTTCCTCGTCCCGCCCGAACAGGTCAGTGAACGATGACGGCGGCTCAGGTGCTTTCGTCGTCAACGCTTCAAGACGACCCTGGACTCCTGTCAGCTCAACGCGGAGATCCGGGTCGCGGCGTAGGGAATCAACTAGCCACTGCCTTGCATATATGCGCGGCACCGGGAGGTCATTGGTTCTACAGTAGGTCTCGATATTGCGGCGCTTGGTGTCCGAAAGGCTCCTAGACGTAATCATCACAAGCTGGTCTACTCGGAACGTCTCACCCGCATCCCAGAATTTTTTCCAGGTTCTATGGCTGCTCTTGAGATTGCTGAGGGACTCGCCCGTCGTCACTAGAATCCTCCCGCGAGAGTCGGGATCATCAGCAATGGGAGCGATGATGTCTCCGTCACGACCTCCGTCGCTTCCGCCTTCAATACCAACCACATTCTCGTAGTGGTTAGCCATCAGGGCCACGGCGCACCGCTCAAACACGTCAGCGTCAATACCTGCGTCGAGCTTTCCCGTGATGCGTTCGTTCAGATTCATGTACTAAGACTGCCAGTAACGCTTAGTCGGTGGACGCACGCTGAGAGATCCCCCAGAGGACGGCTACACCGCCCTTGAAGCGGCGACCTTGAGCAAGGTGCCCTTTCGCGAGTCCTTGAGGCGGTGCTCGGTGGTGGAAACGCGTGCGTATCCGATGGGCACTGGGGGTCGGCCTCGGGCTTGGAACCACTGTCCTACGGAAGGTCGAGGTAGCCCCGCCTCCGGTCTAGACTCCGTTCTAGCTGCGGGATATTCCGGTGTAACTCCGGGCCACTAAACGCTCTGCTGCGCCGATAACTCGGCCCTGACCGGGGAAAACGTCCTTCGTTACCGGCGTGTTAAGATTGAACAGATCCGAACCCGGAGGTCGTAGGTTCAAATCCTACCCCCGCAACTCCACTGAAGAATCCCGGCCCGGGTCACCGGGTCGGGATTCTTTTTTGTGCGCGCTGCCTGCAGCGGACCGCCGATTGGCCTCGACCGACGGCGACGAGACGACGCCACGCCGCTCGCCCACAGGGCAAAGCCCGCGGGCCTTGAGCAGCACCGAGAGCGCTGATTAAGCAGCGCCGGGTCCCCTCGCTCCGGCATGTCTGGAGCGCCGGCCAAGGTCCGAGTACCGTGCCTCTTACGGGGCGGTGCGTCCGGCCCCGTGATAGAAGGAGATCGTAATGGCCGAGGCCGAAGACGCATCCACACCGGAAAACGAGACCCCAAAGCCGCTGATTGAACGCAGCCGCTTCGGCGCCGTGGAACGACGCAAACCCGTGGACGCCGAGGTTGAGGCCAGGCGTCCGCCGATTTCCAGCACCGAGTTGAGTAAGGGACCCACCGAACTAGCCGAGCATCGCGGCCCGCGGGTCAACTGGCGCGTGTTCATCATTGCCTCTGCGATCGTGCTGGCTTTCTCCGTTTGGGCGATGGCTGCCCCGGACAACGCCGCAGGCATCATGCATACGGCGGTCACCTGGATCGCCACCAACCTTGGCTGGTTCTACGTTGTGACCGTCACGCTGGTCATCCTCTTCGTCCTCTGGGTGGCCTTCTCCAAGGAGGGCAGCGTCCGGCTGGGTCCGGATCATTCACGCCCCCAGTACAACCTGTTCACCTGGGTCGCCATGCTCTTTGCTGCAGGCGTGGGCATCGACATGCTCTTCTACTCCGTGACCGGCCCGATCACGCAATTCATCTCGCCGCCCACCGCTACCCCGGAATCCGCGGAAGCCGCCCAGGACGCGGTGGTCTGGACCATGTTCCACTACGGCGTGGCTGGCTGGTCCGTGTATGCGCTGCTGGGCATGGCGATGGGCTACTTCGCCTACCGGTGGGGAATGCCGCTGTCCATCCGGGCGGCCCTCTACCCGCTGCTGGGCAAGCGGGTGCGCGGGGCAACCGGCGACGTGATCGACATTTTCGCCTTGGTGGGCACGGTCTTCGGCGTGGCCACCTCGATGGGCATCGGCGTCGTCCTGCTCAACGTCGGCTTCAGTTGGCTGTTCGGCCTGCCGGAGGGACTGGCGCTGCAGATCGCCCTGGTGCTGGTCGCCGTCGTGATGACGGTCGCCGCTTGTACCTCCGGCGTGGATAAGGGGATCCGCTGGATTTCCGAACTCAACCTGTGGGCGGCCGGAGCGATGATGCTTTACATCCTCGTCACGGGCAAGACGTCCTTCCTGCTCAATGCAATGGTCGAGAACATCGGCCGCTTCATCTTCACGCTGCCGGAGCGCACGCTGCAGACGCTGGCCTACGAAGAGGACGGATCGTCGTGGATGGCCGGCTGGACGCTCTTCTTCTGGGCCTTCTGGTTGGCGTGGGGCCCGTTCGTCGGACTCTTCCTGGCACGGATCTCGCGCGGCAGGACGCTGCGCGAGTTCGTCATCGCCGCCATCACCGCCCCGGTGCTCTGCGACTTCTTCATCGTCTCGATTTTCGGCAACAGCGCCATGAGCGAGGTGCTCGGCGGGAATACGGACTTCGCACAGCTCGCCGTCGACAGCCCCGAGCATGGGTGGTACGCGTTGCTGGAGATGTTCCCGGGCGCGCCGTTCCTGATTGGATTGGCCACGCTGTCGGGCCTGCTGTTCTATCTCACCAGCGCCAACTCCGGCGCGATGGTGATGTCCAACTTCTCCTCCTCGATCCCCGATCCAGCGATGGACGGGGCCAAGTGGCTGCGCATCTTCTGGGCCTTGGTCACCGCGGTCCTCACGGTGGCCATGCTGGTGGCCGGCGGCGTGACCACGATGGAATATGCCACCTTGATCTTCGCCCTGCCGGTCACGATCATCGCCTACTTGGTGATGGCCTCGTTCTCGAAAGTGCTCCGGATGGAGCGCGCGGAGCGGGAAGGGCAGGTGCGGCGCAGGCGTTCGACTGCCGCACACGGTGGACAGGTCCCGGAGAAGACCTGGCGGCAACGCCTCGCCCGCGTGCGCTCCTACCCGTCTAAGAAGACTGTGGCGCAATTCGCCGAACGAACCGTGCAGCCTGCCCTGCAGGACGTGGCCAAGGAGTTCACCAGCCTCGGCTATGAGGCAGAGTTGACGACCACCCCGAACCCGGAAGTCGGCATCGACGAGCACACGCTCGTGGTGAACATGGATGGCCACCGCGACTTCCACTACCAGGTGGCCGCGGTTGAGGCGCCGGTGCCAACATTTGGCGGCCGCAGCATGCCACGGGAGATTGACACCTACTACCGGTTGGAGGTGTTCACCCAAACCGGGACCGAGGGCTACGACCTGATGGGACTGACCCAGCAACAGGTCATCAATGATGTGCTTGACCGATACGAAGCGCATCTGGGCTTCCTCAACTACTCCAGTGAACACGACTATGCATCGGTGCTCACGCCCCGGGTGCCGCCGACAACCGAATCGATCCCGCTGGTCCCCCAGAAGGCCGACGACGTCGAGCAGATCGACGAGTAGCCCCGCGGCGGCCCGCGGCGGATGCGTTCGATCCCGGGCATGGGCTGCGGGCGGGAACGTCGGCTAGTGTCGTTTCCATGGAGAACGGCGACATCACGTTCCACACCCGCAAGTGGGTGCGGCCCGAAGACCTCAATGCCAACGGCACCTTGTTCGGCGGCAGCCTGCTGCGCTGGATCGATGAAGAGGCGGCCATCTACGCCATCGTCCAGTTGGGTAACGGGATGGCGGTGACCAAGTACATGTCCGAGATCAACTTCGTCAGCTCCGCGCAGCAGGGCGACCTGATCGAAATGGGGCTGACGGCGACGCACTTCGGCCGGACTTCGCTGACGATGCGGGCCGAGGTGCGGAACATGTTCACCCGCCAGTCCATCCTGACGATCGAGAAGATCGTCTTCGTGAACCTGGGCGAGGACGGCAAGCCGGCGCCGCACGGCTACACCGAGATCACCTACTCCCGGGACCGTGTGCCGAGCCAGCATCTGGACGCTGTCCGCCGCGCTGCCGAGTGACCGTGTTCCGTTTCCGTTTCCGGTAGCCGGTAGCCGGTAGCCGGTAGCCGGTAGCCGGTAGCCGGTAGCCGGTAGCCGATGGCAGAATGGCGGCCATGACCGGCCGTTAGCCCGCGGTCGCGGGGAACGCACACCGGGTCGGCTACTCGACCTTCGAGTTTGATCCTCGCCGCGTATTCGTTGAAGGGACACGCATGTTCGAAGAGTTTAATGCCCTCAGTTTCGACTGCTATGGCACCTTGATTGATTGGGAAGCAGGGATCGCCGCGGTCCTTGGACCGTGGGGACGGGCCGCGCGGCCCGAACTGACGGACGAAGAGTTGCTGCTCGCCTACGCGGACGAAGAAGCCCGCGTTGAGAGGGAGAATCCGACCACCCTGTATCCGCAGGTACTCGAAGAGGCCTTTCGTGCCACCGGTGCGAAGCTCGGACTTCCCGTTTCCGAAGCCGACGCCAAGCGTCTCGGCGCCTCCGTGCCCGACTGGCCCGCCTTCCCCGACTCCGCCGCGGCCCTTCAGCGGCTGAGCACGCGATTCAAGCTGATCATTCTGTCCAACGTCGACAAGAAGAGCTTTGCCGGCAGCAACGCACGCCTGGGCATTGAGTTCGATCGCATCATCACTGCCGAGGAGGTCGGCAGCTACAAGCCGGCAGCCCAGAACTTCGACGCCCTCAAAAAGTACGCTGACGGCGCGGACCTGAAGGTCCTCCACGTGGCACAAAGCCTGTTCCATGACCACGTCCCCGCGGCCCAATCCGGGCTAAAGGGAGTCTGGATCAACCGTCGCCATCATCGCGCCGGATGGGGAGCAACGCCGGATCCCGGCGTCGACGTCAAACCCGACTGGACGTTCAACTCCATGGCCGAATTCGCTGAGACGGCAGTCCCGCAGGGATCCGACTGAAGCTCAGGAGTGGCCGCAGGGGCTCGTTTGGCCAGGCCACGGCGGGCTGGTCTCCACGCGCTCGCTGGCGCTCGCTTGGTCGACCACCGGGGATGGGCGGGAGCGGGTGCTGGTCTCCACGCGCTCGCTGGCGCTCGCTTGGTCGACCACCGGGGTTGGCAGGTAGGCGGGGGCTATTCTGCTGCGGCAAGCTGGCCGCAGGCGCCGTCGATCTCCTTGCCGCGGGTGTCGCGCAGCGTGGTGGGGATGCCGGCGTCGTTCAACCGGTTGACGAACTCGCGGGTGACGCCCGGATCGGACGAGGTCCAGATCGAGCCGGGCGTCGGGTTCAGCGGGATCGGGTTGACGTGCACCCAGCCGCGGCCGCGCTGGTTCAGCTTCTTGGCCAGCAGATCGGCCCGCCAAGCGTGGTCGTTCATGTCCTTAATCAGCGCGTATTCGATGGACACGCGGCGCCCGGTCGCCCGGAAGTAGCCGTACGCGGCGTCGAGGGCCTCGTCCACCTTCCAGCGGGAGTTCACCGGGATCAGCTCGTCGCGCAGTTCGTCGTCGGGGGCATGCAGGCTGAGCGCGAAGGTGAAGGGCAGGTTCTCGCCGGCCAGCTTGTTGATCGCCGGCACCAGGCCGACGGTGGAGACGGTGATGCCGCGGGCGCTCATGCCCAGGCCCTCGGGTGCCTCGTCCACCATGCGGTGCACGGCGTTCATCACGCGCTTGTAGTTGGCCAGCGGCTCGCCCATGCCCATGAAGACAATGTTGGTGACGCGTTCGGCGTCGTGCCCGGCGTCCTTGCGCTTTCCACCCAGGCCGCCCTCGGCGATCACCCGGTTGGCCTGCACAATCTGGTCCAGGATCTCCGCGGTGGACATGTTGCGGGTCAGGCCGGCCTGACCCGTGGCGCAGAACGGGCAGTTCATGCCGCAGCCGCACTGGCTGGAAACGCAGAGCGTGATCCGGCCGGGGTAGCGCATCAGCACGGACTCGACCAGCGAGCCGTCGAAGAGCCGCCAGAGGAACTTGATCGTGTCGCCGTTGTCCGTCTTCAGCCGCTTGACCTCGGTCAACAGGGTGGGGAAGAACGTCTCCGCCAACTCCGCACGGCGCTCCTTGGGCAGGTCGCTCATCCGCTCGGGATCGGTGGTGTAGTGCTGGAAGTAGTGCGTGGAGAGCTGCTTGGCGCGGAACGCCGGCAGCCCCAGCTCCTTCATCTTGTCCTGCCGCTCGGCCAGCGTCATATCCGCCAGATGCACCGGCGGCTGCTTGACCCGCGGGGACTTGAACTGCAGCAGCGGCCGACCCTCGGTGGTGACGGCTTGATCCCAGCCCTCGGCGGCTGGGCGCACCTGGGGCCGGTCGGAAATATTCTGGGGGGAAGAAATCTGCGAAGACATTGCCATCCATTGTCGCACAGACAGGATATAGTTCTCCCTCCGCCATCAAAGTGGCACTGAGCTGCGAGAACGCGGCGGCCGTCCCGGAGGCCGGGGTGTGCCTATTCTGGATCAATGCGTATCTGGAGCCTGCACCCCCGGTTGCTCGACGGCAAAGGCCTGGTGGCGTGCTGGCGGGAGACCCTGCTGGCCCAGAAGGTGCTCGCCGGCGAGACCAAGGGCTACCGGAACCACCCGCAGCTGCAGCGCTTCCGTGCCACCGCGGATCCTATGGCCGCCATCGGCGCCTACCTCTGCGGCATGGAAGCGGAGGCACTCAGCCGCGGCTACGCGTTCAATGCCGGCCTGATCCGGGTGACGCCCGAGCTGGTGCCCGGATGTGCACCCGGCACGCTGGCCCCTCCCCTACCGGTCACCACCGGACAGCTCCGCTACGAGTTCGAGCACCTGATGGCCAAGGTGGCCATCAGGGACCCGGCACACGCGCTGGTCTTGACCGGCGGAACACCATTGCCGCGCATCACCTCGGATCCGGCGTACGTCCCGGAGGCCCACCCGTTATTCACCGTGATCGACGGGCCGGTGGAGGACTGGGAGCGGCCCGCCTGACCCTCCGGAGGTCAGTGCCCTCGGGGGCACCGCCTTCCGGAGGTCAGCCCTGCGGCGCACGGTTCGCCTGGAAGCGGATGATCCGTTCCACGGCTGCGGCCACTGCTTCGGCGCCGGCTGCGAAGGACAGCCGGACGGAGCGAGTGCCGTTGACGGCGTCGAAATCGGCGCCGGGCACCAGTGCCACGCCCTCTTCCTCCAGCAGCGCCCGGCAGTAGTCGGCCGAATCCGCGAAGCCGCTGAGCTGGTCCCCGAGCTCGGCGTACAGATAGAACGCGCCGTCGGCCGGTGCCGCCGTTCCCCACTGCAGCCGGTCCAGGTTCCGCAGCAGCACGGCCCTCACCTCGGCGAAGGCGGCCACCGCGGCGTCGGCCTGCTCGTAGGATTCCTCGCTGAACGCCGCCAGCGCCGCCAGTTGGGCCGGCGCCGGCGGGCACAGCGCCACGTTCCCGGCGAGCGCCTCGATGGCGGGGGCGAGGTCGGCGGGCATCAGCGCCCATCCCAGCCGCCATCCCGTCATCCCCCAGTACTTGGAAAAAGAGGAAATAACGACGCCGGTGCGGTCCAGTTCCCAGGCGCAGGTTCCGCGGGCGTCGGGTGCCGAGGGGTCGGCCGGGTAGGTGATGCCGTGGTAGATCTCGTCGCTGACCAGCCGGACGCCGTGCTCGGCGCACCAGGCGGTCAGGGCGGCCAGTTCACTGCGCGACACCATGGTGCCGGTGGGGTTGGCGGGCGAGGCCAGCACCAGCCCCGACAGCGGGCCGTGGGCGGCAGCCGCGGCGTCCAGCAGTTCCGGCGTGGGCTGGTAGCGGACCTCCGGCCCGCAGTCGATCTCCACCACCTCGCAGCCGAGCGCGCGCAGGATGTTCCGGTAGGCCGGGTATCCGGGCCGCGCCAACGCCACCCGGTCCCCCGCGTTGAACGCGGAAAGGAACGCCAGCAGGAACCCGCCCGATGACCCGGTGGTCACGGCCACTTCCTCCGGTGCCACGTCCAGCCCGTACCAGTGACGGTAGTGCCCGGCGATCGCCGTCCGCAGTTCGCGGATGCCCAACGCGCTGGTGTAGGTCAGCGCCTGTCCGGAGGCGTGGATCTGTGCGGCCTGCGCCGAGACGGCTTGCGGTGCGCCGCCCGAGGGCTCGCCGGCGCACAGCGAAATGACGTCCCGGCCCGCGGCGCGCATCTGCGCCACCCGGTCCAGGATGTTCATCACCTGGAACGGCGGAACCTGCGCCCGGCCGGATACCTGCAGCTCGCTCACGTCCCGGCGCCCGCTAGGCGGTCTTGGCGATGTACACGTCGCAGGCCGCCTTGTGCGTCACCGAGCTGGCCACGCTGCCGAGCACCCGACCCAGCCCCTGCATCCCGACGTTGCCCACCACAATCAAGCGGGCGTTGACCCGTTCGGCCTCGGCCACCAGCGCGTCCTGGGGCTTGCCGAGCACCGCGGTGAAACTGGTCCGCAGCCCTTCCGCGCCCAGCTCCGTCGCCACATCGCGGGCAACCTTCTCGGCCTTCTCGGACTCGTGGATGAACCACTTGTCGTTGCCGATCTCCACAACTTCCGTCGTATCGGATTCATGGGCGGTAACCACCCGGAGCTCGGCGCCCATGGACGCGGCAAGTTTCGCCGCCGTGCGCGCCGCCTTCATGGCGGTTTCGCTGCCGTCTACTCCTACGATGATGATTCCGGCCATTGGGCCACCCCTTCGAGCGCGTCGTCTAGCGGCCATGTGGGCCGTTTCACACCAACTTACCCGCACCGGCGCCGATCCGCCGTCAGCCGCGGACCGCCGTCGTCGTTATCAGTCCACGAACTCCGATTGGGTCTCAATGAACTCCCAGTCCTCTTCCGGCAGCGTGGCCTCCTTCAGGTCCGGCCCGCCGGCCTCGTAGACCGCTGCGGCCGCATCCGGATCCACCACGTCGGCGCGCAGGTTCTCCCGGAACCACTGCTTGTGCCCCGTCGGCAGTTTCAGCCACCACTGTTCAATTCGCAATTCCGCCATCTCACGCATCCTCTGCTCGCCGGTACTTCAACCGTAGGTCGGCCGGTCGCGGCGGACAAGGGACGTGTGGCCCGCGCCGCCGGCGGAACAGGACGTGGCGCCGGCGGTGCCGCGGCCAACTACCTCCGCCGATAGGCGTTGGCGGGAACGCACCGGAGTGCCAAGGTGGACTTCGTCCGCAATCACCCGCCCGCCAACGCCAACGGCGGCCGTCTTCTGAAAAGGACCACACATGGACCGCATGGTTTTCATCAACCTCCCCGTCAGCGACCTGAAGAAGTCCACCGACTTCTACAAGGGCCTGGGCTTCACGCAGAATCCGGACTTCTCCTCCCCGGATGCCTCTTACATGACCATTTCCGACACCATCGCGGTGATGCTGTTGACCGAGGAGTACTTCGGCAAGTTCCTGCGCAACGGCACCCCGCATCTGGGCTCGGATGCCAAGGAAGTACTGGTGGCCCTCAGCGCCGAATCGAACGAGGAAGTGGACCGCTTGCTGGCCAACGCGCAGTCCGGCGGCGGCACCGCCTACCGGCCGGCGGAAGAGGAGATGCCAGGGATGTACGGGGGCGCTATGGCGGATCCGGACGGCCACGTCTGGGAGATCATGTACATGTCGCCGGAGGCGCTGCAAGGTGCAGCGGGGGAAAACACCGCCGCCACGGACACCGGCGCCGGCATCTAGTTCCACCGGCGCAGGCCGGCGAGTTGGCGGGCGCCTCCGCTATCGCCGCGCCAGAGGCCAGTGGCCAGAGGCCAGTGGCTAGTGGCTAGTGGCTAGCGGCCGGTCAGTTCCTGCTGCAGGCCGCGCACCTTGGCGGCGATCTGGTCGCGGACCAGGCGCATCCGCTCCTCGCCGTGGATCCCGCGCAGGCTCGGTTCCTCGATCTCCCAGCGCTCGTACTTGGTGCCGGGGAGTTCCTCCAGCTGCGCATTGCTGCCCAAGATGACCACGACGTCGGCGCGTCGCTGCGCTTCCTCGGTCACCGCCGTCGGGACCTGGCCGGAGATGTCGATGCCCAGTTCCGCCAAGGCCGCGGCGGATTCCGGGTTGACGGACTCACCCGGCTTGGTGCCGCAGGAGTGCACATCAACCGTGCCGGCCGCGGCGGCTTCCATCAGCCCCGCGGCCATCGGCGATTTCCCGCTGTTGCTGGAGCAGACGAACAGGACGCTGGGCTTCTCGGCTTTGTACCTCATGCCTGCCATTATCTCCGGCGCACCCTATGGGTCTGCCCGAACTTCTGGCACAGTGAAGGAAAGCAGCCGGCGCCGGCAGCGGTGGCCGGGAGCCGATCGACGCGAGGGGCCGCCATGACTGCCGAACCAACGGGCGCCGTCCGCCCCACCGTCCTGTTCGTGGCCGTGCGCGACGCCGGACGCTCGCAAATGGCCGCCGCCTACCTGACCCAGCTGGCCGACGGCGCCCTCAACGCGCGCTCGGCCGGCATCCGGCCGGCTGCCAGGCTGGACTCCGCCGTGGTTGATGCCATGGCGGAAGACGGGATCGATCTGTCCTCGGCGCAGCCGGCAGAAGTGACCGTGGAGTCCATCAACAACGCCCAGATGGTGGTGACCTTGGGCTCCGGCGGCGACTGCCCGGTGATTCCGGGCCGGCGCTACGAAGACTGGGACGTGGACGATCCCGCCGGCCAGCAGCCGGATGGTGTCCGCGCGGTCCGGGACGACATCAAGCACCGCGTGCAGCAATTGATGTCCGAGCTGCAGCCGGCCCTGCATCCGGACGCCCAGTAAACCCTGTCCACGCTCTGGAGGAGCTCAGGATGAACAGCGAGAAGCTCATCATTGTCGGTTCCGGCCCGGCCGGTTACACCGCGGCCATCTACGCCGCCCGGGCCGGCCTGGCGCCGCGGGTCCTGGCCGGCTCGGTCACCGCCGGCGGCGCGCTGATGAACACCACGGAGGTGGAGAACTTCCCGGGCTTCCCGGACGGCGTGCAGGGGCCGGAGCTGATGGAGCTGCTCCAGAAGCAGGCGGAGAAGTTCGGCGCAGCTGTGGAGTACGACGACGTTGCCTCCGTTGAGCTCTCGGGCCACCTTAAGAGCGTGACCACTTTGGGCGGCGACGAATATCAGGCGCCGGCGGTCATCCTGGCCACCGGCTCGGCCTACAAGGAACTCGGGCTGCCGGACGAGAAACGGCTTTCCGGCCACGGGGTGTCATGGTGCGCCACCTGCGACGGCTTCTTCTTCCGCGACCAGGACATCATTGTGGCCGGCGGCGGCGATTCGGCGATGGAGGAAGCGCTTTTCCTGACCCGCTTCGGGAAGTCGGTCACCGTCGTCGTCCGCCGGGACACGCTGCGCGCCTCCAAGATCATGGCCCAGCGGGCCAAGGACAACCCCAAGATCAGGTTCGAGTGGAACAGCACCATCACCGCGATCCACGGCGACAGCAAGGTCACCGGCGTGACGCTGGCCGACACCGTATCCGGTGCCACCCGCGAGCTGCCGGCGGCCGGGCTGTTCGTGGCGATCGGGCATCTGCCGCGCACCGAACTGGTCAAGGGCCAGGTGGAACTGGACGACGCCGGCTACATCAAGGTGGATTCGCCCACCACCGTCACGAATATCCACGGCGTTTTTGCCTGCGGAGATGCGGTGGACCACCGCTACCGGCAGGCCATCACCGCCGCGGGAACCGGCTGCTCCGCCGCGCTGGACGCCGAACGCTACCTGGCTGCGCTGGAAGATTCGGACAGCATCGCCACGGCCATCGTGGAAGACGAGACGCACGGCTGAACCGGGGTCCCCGGCGCGGGCTCGGAAACCCGCAACCCGTACACCACCAACCCGACACAGCCGGCGGCCTCATGATCTATGCATTCTCCGGCATATCTGTCGTCGAACGCGCATACGACGCCGAGACGCGGCGGTAGACCGGGGTCAGGAAGGCCAGCAGTGCGGCCACGATCATGATGATCCCCGCCGCCAAGAACACCAGGGCGATGCCGCGCGATGTGCCCTCGCCCAGCAGCGGGGCCAGCTGGGCGGCGCCTTCCTCCGAGCGGGCGTACGGGATGATCCAGACCTGCGCGATCGGCGCGATCAGGAACGCGGTGATCGGCGCTGCCGCAGACTCAAAGGCCATGGCGAAACCGAACACCCGTCCCTGCCGCTGCAGCGGCACCACCTGCTGGATGATCGACTGCTCGGCGGCCTCCACGAACGGCACCAGGACCAGATACAGCCAGATCCCGGCGATGTAAAGCCAGGCCCACTCGCGCAGAGTGAACACCGCGCCGAGGACGCCCATCACGATGACTGCGATGAGCATGGTGCGCAGCGGGTTGCGCCCCAGCCCGAACTTGCTGATCAGCCACCCGCCCACAATGAACCCGGTGGCGCCGAGCGCGAAGAAGGTCCCCCACAGCTCCACGGGGAACAGTTCCAGGCCGTAGGGATCCATCAGCGCCATGTAAACACCGCCGATGAAATTGTTGAACGTGGAGAACAGGATCAGCGCGAACAGGCCGGTGATGGCCAGCACGGCGGCAATCGAGCCGCGCAGGTCGAATCCGCCGTGCGCGTCCGTGGCGGCCGCGCGCACCTCCTCGGGCATGCGCAGCGTGAGTATGTGTGCGAAGGCCAGCGCCGTGAGGACCAGCGCCACGACGATGGTCCCGCCCATGCCGAGCAGCCCCACCGAGAGGCCGGAGAGCACCGATGTGACAATGAACATCAGCCCCTGCACCATCCCCACCAAACCGTTGGCGTTGGCGCGCCGGTCCGGCTCGATCAGGATAGTGACCGTGGTGGACAAGGCGATGTTGCGCATGTTCTCCACCACCGCGCCGGTCAGGATGATCAGGGAGAAGATCCAGAACCACGGCTGGGTCAGGTCCACCAGCGAGGCCTCCGACGTCAACAGGAACATGACCCCGGACAAGAGGAACATCGCCAGGGTGAATCCGGCCGCGAAGCGCATCACCGCCAGCTTGCGGTAGCGGTCCACGAAGGTGCCGAAGCTGATGCTGGACAGCGCTATCAACAGCATGTACGCCCCGCCGATCACGCCGGTGGCGATCACGTTGCGCGTCTGCAGGTAGACCCAGAACGTCAGGGCGAACCACAGGTAGCTGGTGGTGATGTTGGCCAGGGCCGTGTTCACCAGGATCCCCATGAACGTGCGGTATCGCTGCGCAGGGCTGCGCAAGGTGGTATCGACTGCTTCCGGATCGGCCAGGCTCGAGCCCTGACCATCCCCTCCCGGTGCGGAAACGACAGCCGCGTCCGCGTGAAGACCCGCCCCGCCGCCGTCAACCGCAGCAGTTTCGGACCCGTCCGGTTCCTGCTCGGTCATGGGTTCCAGTCTACTGAGAACCCACCGGCGGGGACACTGTTGCCTGGCCGAAAGTAGCCAGCAGGCGGCGCCGGTTCTGCCGCAGCTGCCTATCCTGCCTGTCCTTGCCGGGGCCGCCGCCGCGTCAGCCCACGCCTGCCGCTTACAGGTCCGCGATCAGTGCGTGCAGTGCTTCCAGATGCGTACGCAGTGCCTCGCGTCCCGCATGGGTCAGGCTGAGCCAGGTGCGGGGCCGTTTTCCGACATAGCCTTTCCTGACGCTGAGGTACCCGGCCTGTTCGAGAATTGCGGCCTGTTTGCTCAGCACCGCGTCGCTGGATTCAATAGCCTCGCGCACTGCCGCGAACTCCGCATCATCCACGCGTGCGAGGGCTGCCACAATGCTCAGCCGGACCGGGAGGCTCAGGTATTCGTCCAGCCGGAGCCGCGGATGGGGTGGCGTGCCGCTGTCAGTTGGATGCGCCGCGTCGGGCGCCGGCTGGCCCCCGGCACTCCTGGTCACAGTGTTTTCCCCCCGCTCATAGCTCGGGGGCCCCAGTGCAGCCGATCCGAGACTCCCGCCAAAATCGGCAGCCCTGTCGCTCCGGCATAGGGGATCCACAGCCATGCGTCGCGGACGTCCGTCAGCTCCAGCAGCACCACCCCTAGGCCAAAGAGCAGGGCACTCAGCACGAAGCCGGTCGAGTACCGCTTACTCCAACCCAAGCCCGATGCCTTTCGAAGGCGGGAGTAGCTGACACAAGTGCCGACCATACCAACCGAGAAGGCCGCAGTGGCGGCGATGTCCAGCCAGAGAATGTTCTGCGGATATACGTAGACGACGACCAAGAGGTAGAGCCCTATCAAGGTGGCCATCACCGCGGCGTAGCGGCGCCCAGCCACGTCGGCCGAGCGTGCGAGCCGCGCGCCGCCGATTCCGCCTGTCTGCGCTGCCCGTAACTGCTCTTCCAAATCGGGGCGGGATTCCTGAGAGTGGTTCGTTGACATGCGGGTCTCCTTTGACTCGTGCGCGTCCGTCCGGATGGACTATCCATAACGTACAGCAACTACATTCCATTTGGAAAGCACTTATCGCAATGTCCTTTGGTCCCCACGATCGGACTTGACGGACACCCGGCCTTAGTGTGGTGGGGAGCAACAACTCGAACACCGCAAGCGGAGGAACCCGGATTGTCGATACCTCCCCGACCCAGGGAGAACCATGCACGAACCGCCTGAGCGGATCCTTCTCGTCGGTTGCGGGAAGCTCGGCACCCGGCTGGGTGAGCACCTCTTGACCACTGGAGCGGAGGTATTCGCGCTCCGCCGCAACACGGCTGCCCTCCCCGCCGCATTCTCCGCCGTGCCCGTCGACCTCGGGAAACCACTTCAGCTTGAATTGCCGAGAGTGGATGCAATGGTTGTCACCCTCACCCCCGACATCCAAGCGACCGCGGACCAGTCGGATGGGTACCTCACCGCACTCAGAAACCTCGCCGCGGCGCTGCCGAGCAGGCCGCGACGAACAGTGTTCGTCTCCTCCACCCGAGTCTTCGAAGGGAGAACAGACCACCGGGCGCTCACGGAAACGGATGCACCAGCCCCGACGACTGAACGGGGCAGGACACTCCGTGACGGAGAGCTTCTCGCGTCCGAGCTCTTCGACGCGCATATCCTTAGGCCCGCAGGGATCTACGGGCCTGGCCGGGAGATGCTCCTGCGGAAAGTCATCGAGGGAACCCCGGTCCAGTATGCGAAGCGCACGAACCGGATCCACGAGACCGATCTGGTCCGCACACTGCAGGCACTGCTGTCAGCGGAGCACCCGCCATCTCTCCTACACGCCGTCGACCAGGCTCCCGCAGCCCTGGGCGAGGTCGTCACGTACATCGCGCACCGGCTGGGACTCCAACCGCCCCCGCGGATCCAGCCTGACGTGGCCAGCGGGACCGTCCTGAGCGGCACGCGGCTCCTCACAGTACTGGGGACCTTGCAGTACCCCACGTTTGAAGCTGGGTACGACCACGTCATTGCGGCCCGCAATGAGAAGACCTCCAAGCCCGACGGCACGCACGGCAACTCGTAAAGTCCTGCTCTGTGGAGGGTGGCCGGGCGAGCGGAGTCCGAGGCGTTGCCCGTCATGAAGCCAAGAGCCGGTGCGTCCCCGGGAAGGGGTCGCACCGGCTCCTGGCTAAGCGGCCGGAAAGGTCAGCTGCAGGTGTAGGTGACGCCGTCTTCGAAGTGGGTGCCCGGGCCGAGTTCGCCACAGACCTCCACCATGTAGGCGATGCCCGCAATGGTGATGATGGTGAACAGGATCAGCAGCACGGTCCCCACCGCACCGATGATGATGCCGGCCAGCGCGAAGCCGTTCTTGGCATTGGCGCGCTTGGACTGCACCATGCCGATGATGCTGACGATCAGGCCGGCCACGGTCAGCGGACCGAGCAGCGAGAGGACAAAGCCGACGATTCCCATGGTCTTGCCGGGAACCGGCTGTCCGGGAACGGGATGACCCGGGTAGCCGTACGGGGCGGCCTGCTGCGGGTACGCCTGCTGGCCTGGGCCCTGCTGTGGGTAGGACGGGTAGGCGCTCTGCGGTGCCTGCGGCAGCCCGGAGGTGCTGGATTCGGGGTGTTCCCCGGGACCGTTAGGGGTAGACATGGGTTCCTCTCAATCGTGCGGTGCGGTGCGTGATTATACGATTCATCATTTCGCACCGGACCAGCTAAGCCCAAACGGGGCGGATCAGCCCCGCCCCACCAACGCATCAACCTGTTGCAGCAGGGCTTCCATCTCGCCGTCGGCCATCTGGTTCTGCTGCGCATCCGGCGAAAAGAACGTCGCGCTGAAGTACAGGCCGTCACCGATCAGCTTCACGGCTTGTGCCACCGGCCGGCTGCCCAGGGCAAGCTCCAACGTTTCCAACCAGAGTTCCTGGATCTGCGCGAACGTGTTGGCCGCGGCGGGGTGGCCCTGCTGGACCAACCGGGCCAGGGCAACAATGGCGCGGTCCAAGGGCGAGTCGACGTAGTTGGAGGTGCGCACGTAGTAGCGGGCCGCCCCCTCCGGCGCACTGCTGATCCGCTCCGCATCCTCGGCCGACAGTTCCGCTAGCCGGTAGCAGAGCCCCTCGACCATCGCCTCCTTGGAGGGAAAGTGGTAGAGCAGCCCGCCCTTGGACACTCCGGCTGCCGCTGCAACGGCATCCATGGTGGCGGCTCGTTCGCCTTCTTTGATCAGGATGTCCTCGAAGTTGTCGAGGATCCGGTCTTTCGCACTGGCCATCCAACCATCCTAGGACGCGGTCCTTCTGCTGCGCGGGCATTCCGCTGCCGCCTTGCAACTATACCGTCCAGACGGTATAGTTGAAGGATCACCTAAACACCTGCCTCCGAAAGATGCACCATGCTTACCGTCACCCAGCGCGCCGGCCGCAAGGAATGGACCGCCCTGGCCGTATTGATGCTGCCAGTCCTGCTGGTCGCCGTCGACAACACCGTGCTGAGCTTTGCCGTGCCGGCCATCTCGCTGGCTTTCAGCACCAGCGGCACCACGCTCCTATGGATCATCGACATCTACCCGCTGGTGCTCGCCGGCCTGCTAGTGGCGATGGGCAGCCTGGGCGACCGCTTCGGCCGGCGCAGGATGCTGATGATCGGCGCCGCCGGCTTCGCCGCGCTCTCCGCACTCGCCGCGTTCTCACCGAGCGCTGAGCTGCTGGTGGCTGCCCGCGCCGGCCTCGGCATCTTCGGGGCCATGCTGATGCCGGCCACCCTGTCCCTGCTTCGGAACATCTTCATCGACCGGACGCAGCGGCGCCTGGCCGTTGCCATTTGGGCCGCAGGCTTCTCCGCCGGCGCCGCGCTCGGCCCGCTGCTGGGCGGCGTGCTACTGGAGCATTTCTGGTGGGGCTCGGTGTTCCTGCTGGCGGTTCCCATGCTGCTGCCGATGCTGGTGCTGACTCCGGCGTTCGTGCCGGAGTCGCGCGACCCCGAGCCGGGACCCGTGGACGTGCCCAGCATCCTGCTGTCGGTCGCCGCGCTGCTCCCGGTGGTCTTCGCCATCAAACAGGTGGCCGCCGGCGGGGACTTGACTGCCATCGCTGCGTCCGCCGCCGTCGGGATCCTTGCCGGCTGGCTGTTTGTCCGGCGCCAACTGCACCGCTCGAATCCCATGCTGGACGTGCGGCTGTTCCGTTACCGCCCGTTCACCGGCGCCGTGCTGGTGAACCTCCTGGCCGTGTTCTCGCTGGTGGGCTTCCTGTACTTCGTCTCCCAGCATCTCCAGCTTGTCCTCGGACTGAGCCCGCTGCGGGCCGGCCTAGTGCTGCTGCCCGGCCTATTGGTGACGATCGCCGCCGGACTCTTGGCGGTGCCGCTGGTGCGCCGAATTGCCCCGCATCTGGTGGTGGCCGGGGCCCTGTTGTTGTCCGCGTCGGCATACTGGCTGGCGGCCTCCACCCCGGATGCGTCGGCCCTGACCCTGATGGCCGCGTTCGCGCTGCTCGGTGCGGGCGTCGGCGCTTCCGAAACGCTCTCGAACGACCTCATCCTCTCCAGCGTCCCGGCGGCCAAGGCGGGAGCGGCCTCCGCCGTGTCCGAGACTGCCTACGAAGTCGGCTCCGTCTTAGGCACCGCCGTGCTCGGCAGCATCCTGGTCGGCGCCTACCGGCAGAACATCGTGCTGCCGTCCGGCCTGACCGCCGAACAGCAGCACGCCGCCGGCGAGACCCTGGGCGGCGCCATCACGGTGGCGGATCAGCTGCCGGAACGCTCCGGTGCCGCGCTGCTCGACTCTGCTGTCCACGCCTTCGACAGCGGCGTCACCGTCACCGCCGGACTGGCCGGAACCCTGATGGTCGCGTCCGCATGGCTGGCCTACCGGACGCTGCGCACGCCGCAACAGCAGTAAGCCCGCAGCCGCCCGGCCCACCCGCCGGGCGGTTCGGCGCGCCTGCCAGGAAGCAGCCCCGCCGCCGTCGTCGTGCACCACCGTCGCCCATGCCCATGGTTTCCGTCACAGATCCTTGCGTCATACCCCTAGGGGGTATATCTTGATCGTGTAGCCCCCAGAATGAGGAAGCCATGAACCACACCTCCCACCCCAGCGTCACCGGCCCTGCCGCCGTCGACGAGCACATCGGCCACGCCTATACCTCGGACAAGGACGCCTACCTGCGCCGCCTGAAGCGCGTCGAAGGCCAGGTCCGCGGCATCGCCCGCATGGTGGAAGAGGACAAGTACTGCATTGACATCCTCACGCAGGTGGCCGCAGTCAACAAGGCCCTGCATGCGGTGAGCGTCGGCCTGCTCGAAGACCACATCGGACATTGCGTGGTCGGCGCAGCCAAGGAATCCGAGCTCAACGACGATCCGCGGATCGTCCAGGACAAGGTCAAGGAAGCCTCGGACGCCATCGGCCGGCTCCTGCGCTGACGCCGGCTCCCCGACCATCTACCCCAGGAGATTTTTATGAGCACCACCACCATCAGCATCGACGGCATGACCTGCAGCCACTGCGTGGACGCCGTGACCGAAGAGCTCAAGGCCCTCGACGGAGTCCGTGACGTCAGCATCCGGCTGAACAAGGGCGGCATTTCCACCGCCACGGTCAGCTCCGAGGCCCAGCTGGACCCGGCGCAAGTCGGCGAAGCGGTCGCCGAAGCCGGGTACACCGTCGTCGCAAACATCGCTTAACCCGTACGACGGCGGTGCCTCCCGCCGCCGCCCGTCACCTTATTTTGCCCAGCACCTGATGCGCCGCAACCACCCGCGGCAAACCCAGAATCGAGATGACCGTCTGATGGCCTCCCATCCCGCTGCCCAGGACCCCGTAGTCGGCCCGGCTCCGGCCCGGACCGTAGAACTGGCGATCGAAGGCATGACCTGCGCCTCCTGTGTGAACCGCGTGGAGCGCAAACTCGGCAGGATCGAAGGCGTAGAGGCGAGCGTGAACCTGCCGCTGGAATCCGCCGTGGTCGACGTCCCGCACGGTGTCACGGACCAGCAACTGCTGGATACGGTGAACGCCACCGGCTACAAGGCTCGGGTGAAGCGGCAGCCGCATGCCAGCCACGCATCGGGACACGGGCCTGCGGAAACGGGCCGCGCCGGGGACACGGAGGCCGACCTCCACGACGACGCCGCGGAGCACAGCGACCACGCGGACCACGCCGACCATGCGGACCACGAAGACCATATGGCGCACGGCGGCACCGCCGACGAGCTGAGGCCGCGCCTGTGGACCGCCGCCATCCTGACCATCCCGGTCTTCATCATCTCGATGATTCCCGGCGCGCAGTTCCCGCACTGGGGCTGGGTGGCCTTTGCACTGAGCATCCCGGTGGTGTTCTGGGCGGCCTGGCCGTTCCACCGCGCGGCGGCGGTCAACGCCCGGCATCTCGCCTCCACCATGGACACGCTGGTGTCGCTTGGTGTGCTGGCTGCCTTCTTCTTCTCCGCCTGGCAGCTGTTCATGGATCCGATGCTGACCGAACACGTAAACGGCAACATGGCCGCGCACGCACTGTACTTCGAGGTGGCCGTCGTCGTAGTCACCTTCCTGCTGCTGGGCCGGTATCTGGAAGCCAATGCCAAGCAGAGGGCCGGCGACGCGCTGAAGTCCCTGCTGAATCTGGGCGCAAAGGGCGCCACCGTGCTGCGGGACGGCACCGAGGTGAAGGTAGCGGCCGCCGATCTGGTCCCGGGCGACATGATGGTGGTCCGGCCGGGCGAGAAAATCCCCACCGACGGCTATGTGGTGGACGGCCATTCCGCCGTCGATACCTCCCTGCTCACCGGTGAATCCGTGCCGGTGGAAGTGGATGTGGACGACACCGTCACCGGCGCCACCATCAACACGTCGGGCCGGCTGCTGGTCCGCGCCACCCGGGTCGGTTCGGACACCACGCTGGCGCAAATGGGCCGGCTGGTCAGCCAGGCGCAGGCCGGCAAGGCCCCGATCGCCAGGCTGGCGGACCGGATCAGCTCGGTCTTCGTCCCGATCGTGCTGGTCATCGCCATCATCACTTTCATCCTGTGGATGGTCTTCACCGGCGATCTCCAAGCTGCGTTCACCGCCGCCGTGACGGTGCTGGTCATTGCCTGCCCGTGCGCGCTGGGGCTAGCCACGCCTACCGCCCTACTCACCGGAACCGGCCGGGCGTCGCAGCTGGGCATCCTCATCAAGGGCCCGCAGATCCTCGAGGACACCCGGCACGTGGACACCATCGTGCTGGACAAGACCGGCACCGTGACCACCGGGCAGCAGGCGGTCGAGAGCGTGGTGGCACTGGCGGACCGCAGCGAAGACGACGTGCTGCTGCTGGCCGGCGCCGTCGAGGCTGGCTCCGAGCACCCGATCGCCCTGGCCATTGTGACGGCTGCCCGGGACGTGGCGGCGCGCACCGCAACACCGGTCGACGGCGGCGGCTTCCCCTCGGGCGGCAAGGCCGACGCCGCACTGCCGGCCCTCGCCGACTTCCACAGCACCGCTGGCGGCGGCGTCCGCGGCAGCATCACCGAACGCGACGGCCGCACCAGCACCGTGGTGGTGGGCCGCAACAACTGGATGGACGAAAACGGCATCGTCGTCTCGGACGAGCACCGCCGCATCCTGCTGGAACAGCAGCAGGCCGGCTCAACCGCGGTGTGGGTCGCCGTCGGCGGGGCGGTCGCCGGCATCGTCAACCTCCAGGACACCGTCAAAGAGCACTCCGCGCCCGCCATCGCCCGGTTCAAGGAACTGGGGCTGCACCCCATCCTGCTCACCGGCGACAACGCCGCGGTCGCAGCCGAGGTGGCGGCCGAGGTCGGCATCGCGCCGCAGGACGTCTTCGCCGACGTGCTCCCGGAGGAGAAGGTGGCCGCGATCAAACGGCTGCAGGAGCAGGGCAAGACCGTGGCCATGGTGGGCGACGGCGTGAACGACGCCGCCGCACTGGCCCAGGCCGACCTCGGCATCGCCATGGGCGCCGGGACCGATGTAGCCATCGAGGCCGCTGACCTGACCGTAATGGGCAGCGACCTGGTCCAGGTGGTGCAGTCCATCGAGCTGAGCCGCAAGACGCTCTCCACTATCAAGTCCAACCTGTTTTGGGCTTTCGCCTACAACACACTCGGCATCCCGGTGGCGGCCTTCGGCCTGCTCAACCCGATGATCGCCGGCGCCGCGATGGCCGCCAGCTCGGTGCTGGTGGTGGCCAACTCGCTGCGGCTGCGCCGCTTCGGGCGGTAGGCGCCGGGGCGCCTGCCACCCCCGACACCGCGCCCTTACCCCGCTGACCTGCGGAAACACCCGCTACGCAGCGTGGCACCGCCCCCGAGGGTACTTGCCACGAAGCGTAGCGCTGTGCGGAGGCGATGATGAGGCTGTCCGGCCTGACCGCTGGCTACTGTTGAGAAAACACCACTGGTCCAACCGCAACGGAGACATCGATGACGCTCGGAGAAAAACTCAAGGCCGCCCGGAAGAAGGCCGGGCTCTCCCAGGATGAACTCGCGCAGAAGGTCTGTGTCTCCCGCCAGGCGATCACCAAGTGGGAGAACAACAAGGGCGTTCCGGACATCGCGAATCTCAAGGCGCTCGCCACCCTGTTCGATGTCAGCGTCGACTACCTGCTGAGCGATGCCCCCGGGTTCTCCGCGCAGATCATCCGCGAACCGATCGACAGTGGCCAGTACAAGAAGTCGGGCAAGGAAAGGGGCAAGTTCGATGCCGCTGTGCGCGCCAAATACCCGAACGCCGACGTCATCTACCCGCTGACCCGGCGCAGGAAACTCACCACCTGGGAATCGATCGTCGACTTTATTGTCCAGCCGGGCACGCTCAACGCGGCAGACTCGCTGCGCGACCTCTCCGGCTACTACGTGGTGGATCTGGGCGACCGGCACCTCTTGGTCAACGTCAGCAGGGAATTCGTTGAAAGCCGTGAACTCACCGCCAAGTTCGACAAGCGCAGGCAGGTCATTGGAGACAACGTCTTCACCAAGGCCCCTTACACACTCTAAAGTCCGGGCTAGACGGCCGTCCCATAGCGCACGGCCGCGCGGGCGCGGGCCTTGGCCGCTTCTTCCTCGCGGTTCTTCGGCGGTGCCGCCGTCACCAGGTCGTCGAGCAGGTGCGCGGTGATGTGCGCGATTTCGTGCACCGCCTGGTTGAACGCTTCCTCGTTGGCCTTCGACGGCTTGTTGCTGCCGCTGACCTTGCGGACGTATTGCAGGGCGGCGGCCTCGATTTCGGCGTTCGACGCCGCGGGTTCGAAATTGTGGAGCTGGCGGATATTCCGGCACATGGCGGGCCTCCGGTGTAGGTCGTGGATGCTGGCTGGTTCTAGTCTGCTCCCCCGCCGCGGCGTCGCACCACCCCAACCCAGTACGACGGCGGGGTCCGACACCTTACCGGGCCTCGCCGTCGTACTGGGTTGACATCAAAGCCGCTGCCGGTCCGTGCCGCTTTATCCCGGCAGGAGGAGTTTCGCGCCGCGAAGGGCAAACCGGAGGCTGACACTCAGCTGATTAGTGTTCACGGGTTCGCTGCGCTTAGTTGTACCGGCGTCCGCCCAGCCAGCTGACCATGGCGGGGTCGCGGTGGTCGAAGAAGAGGCTGGTACCGGTGTCCAGGGCCGCGATCTGGGTCATCTCTTCCTCGGTGAGTGTGAAGCCGAAGACGTCGAGGTTTTGGGCCATGCGTTCGGGCCGGACCGATTTGGGAATGACGACGACGTCGCGCTGGATGAGCCAGCGCAGTACGACCTGCGCGACGGACTTGCCCTGGGCGTCGGCGATGGTGCTGAGGACCGGATCGGTGAAGAGGTTGTTCTTGCCTTCGGCGAACGGTCCCCAGGACTCGATCTGGACGCCGTGTTCGAGCATCAGTTCCTGGTCGGCGGCGCGCTGGTGGAACGGGTGGGTCTCGATCTGGTTCACCGCCGGGACGATTTCGTTATGGTCGATGAGGTCCACCAGCCGGTCGGGGTGAAAGTTGGAGACGCCAATGGCCCGGACCAAGCCTCCTTTGTTGAGGTCCTGCATGGCGCGCCACTCACTGTAGTAGTCCCCCAGCGGCTGATGGATCAGGTAAAGGTCCAGGTAGTCCAGGCCAAGCCGGTTCAGGGAATTCTGGAACGAACGCTTGGTGTCGTCGTAGACGCTGCCCGTGGGTGCATGCTGGATCCAGAGTTTGGTGGTGACGAAGAGTTCCTCGCGGGTGATCCCGCTGGCCTTGACGGCCGCACCTACGGCCTCTTCGTTGCCGTAGGACGCTGCCGTGTCCAGATGCCGGTATCCGGCGGCCAGTGCTGCTTCGACCGCGGCCTGGGTTTCCTCTCCTGGGATTTGGAATACGCCGAAGCCGAGGATGGGCATTTCGACGCCGTTGTTGAGCGTTACGTTCTTCACGATTGTTCCTTAGCGTTGTTCGTTGCGGTTTGGGGCTGGGGGTTGGAGAGCGGCCTTCGGCGCTGACTAACGGGTCCGAGCCGCGTGACGGAGTGTCCGTCGTCGGCGCTTTTCATCGTTCTCAGGCTGGGATGGCCGGGCTAAGGCACGGCTTGATGCCGGCGCTGCAATGCCAAGGAGGCCGCCACCAGGATGACGAGCACTACCGCGGCGGCACCGAGGCTGGCTCGCAGCCCGGTGATGAATTTCCCGCTGGCAAGTACGGCACCGAAGATGGCTACCCCGAGGGAGCCACCGACCTGGCGGGCGGTGTTGACCACTCCGCCGGCCGTGCCCGCCAGTTCCGCCGGGACGTTGTCCAGCACCTCGGCAATGATCGGCGGGACGGTGAAGGATCCTCCCACACCGACCGGGACCATGAGCGCCGCGGCGAGTAGGACCGGCGCATCCGCCGGCAGCAGACATAGCCCGGCGAGGCCGGCAGCCATGACCAGCTGCCCTGCGGCGATCATGGGCATGTGCCCGTACCGGTGCATGAGACGAGCCACCCAGGGGTTCAGGATGGCGACAAGGGCCGTCATCGGTAGGAACAGCAGCCCGGTTTCCAGGGCGGAAGCGCCGCGTTCCTGCTGAAAATAGAGGCTCTGAACGAACACGATGCCGTAGAACGCCGCCATCGTGACGACGGCAATGATCAGCACGGTCGATACGGCGCGTGAGCGGAACAGGTCAAGCGGAATCATCGGGTGCAGGCCTCTGGCCTGCGCGGTGATGAAAACCGCGACCGACCCGATGCAGACGGCGAACATGAGCAGAATTGCCGGGCTTCCGTAACCGGCTTCCGCGCCCTCGATGATGCCATAAGTCAGGCTTGCCAACGCGACAACGGCGCTGATCTGTCCGACCCAATCGAACGGTGCCGGGCGCCGTGGCGAGGGCACGACGCGGGAAAGCACGGCAAGCGCCGCAGCACCGACGGGCAGATTGACGAAGAAGATCAGCCGCCAGTCGAACTGGGTGAGAAGGCCGCCCAGTACAGGCCCTGCAGCAGCGGCGACTGAACCGCCCAATCCCCAGTAAACAATGGCGCGGCCGCGGGCAGCGGCGTCTTGATAAGCCTCCCGGATCAGAGCCAGGGAAGACGGAGTGATCAACGCCGCTCCGATGCCCTGCAGGAAGCGTGCGCCGATGAGTGCCAGGAGGGTCGGACTGAACGCGCAGGCAGCGGAGGCCACAACGAAGAGTGCCATGCCCAGCCCGTAGGCACGCCGGGCGCCGGCGCGATCGGAAAACGTGCCGGCGAACAGTTGGAGGGCGGAAAACATCAGCGTGTAGCCTGTCACCACCCATTGCAGCCCGGACAGTCCGCCGCCGAGGTCGCTGCGGATTGCCGGTAGGGCCACGTTCACGATCTGGGCATCCAATGCAACCACGAAGAACCCCAACATGGCCACTGCCAAGGATACCCTTGGCCGGGCTGCCACAGCCGTGCGGCTGGTGCGAGACACAGACATGGTGTCCTTTCAAACAGGGAAGCGGTCTAAATCAAGGGAACCAGCCCTCTTACTGGTGTGGGAGTGCCTGTTGTGCGGTGTACTGACAGTTCCTGTTAGACCGACCCGTGCCGTCGTAGCGTAGAGGCCATGGACAACACGAACGACGTCCGCGAGTTCCTCATGAGCCGCCGGGCGCGCATCACCCCGGCGCAGGCCGGGCTGCCCGCCTACGGCGGAACCAGAAGGGTGGCCGGGCTCAAGCGCGAGGAAGTGGCCATGCTCACCGGCGTCAGCACCGAGTACTACGCCCGCCTCGAACGTGGAAACCTGCGAGGAGTCTCCGACTCCGTCCTCGACTCCCTCGCCCGGGCCCTGCAGCTCGACGAGGCAGAACGTGCCCACCTCTATGATCTGGCTAAAGCCTCCGCACCTACGCCGGCATCCGGCGGACGGAGGGCACGGGCTCAAGTGCGTCCGAGCATCGAAAGAGTCTTGGCCGGGATGACCGGAACGCCCGCCTACGTCCGAAACGCCCGCATGGACGTAGTGGCCGCCAACAACCTGTGCTTCGCCCTCTACACGGACATCCTCAGCCCGACAGTACTGCCGCTGAACCTTGCCCGGTTCATGTTCCTGGATCCGCGTTCCCGCGACTTCTTCGTGGACTGGGAAACTCTCGCAGACGACTTCGCGGCGGCAATGCGCACCGAGTCCGGCCGCAGCCCGCGGGACCGGGCGCTGAACAGTCTCATCGGTGACCTCGCCGCCGGCAGCACCGAGTTCTCCGCACGGTGGGCGCGCCACAATGTCCGCTTTCACCGCACAGCCCGCAAAACAATGCGCAATCCGCTCGTCGGCGAGATCGAACTCACCGGCGACGCCCTCCAGCTTCCCGATGAAGGACTAACCCTGATCGCTTACTCCGCGGAACCGGGCAGCCATGCCCAGGATCAACTGGACTTCCTCGCCAGCTGGAGTGCCAGCAACAGCCACTTGGTTGAACATGCCTCAGTCAAACCGCCCACCCCTGATCAGCAACGGAGAAATGAGACCGCCTGAAACGGTTCTCCCTTCCAGGTTTTTGACGCCCTCTTGACGCCGTCTCAGTGCTTGCCGACGACCTCCACGAGGACGAACGAGAGGCCGAAACCGATGGCGATTGCAATGCCGGTGGCCGCGCCCGCGTCCCGGAGCGCTTCCGGCACCATGCGGACCGTCACGTTGGTCAGGACGCCGCCGCCGGCAAAGGAGAGCACGAAGGCAACCACCTCGGGCGGAACAAGCCCCAGCACCAGCACAAAGCCGGCTACGGACACGCCGCACAGGATCGTCATGGCCAGCCAGGAAGTCATGACGTGGCGGGTGGTCAGGCCGGCTTTACGCAGCGGACCGGTGTCGGCCATGGCCTCGGGAACGCCGCAGAGGAAGACCGCGGCCAGCATGGCGATGCTGATGCCGTAGGCGCTGACCAGTCCACCGGCAATGACGATGGACTCGGCGACCACTGAGAGCGCAATCACCAGGAACCGGGGCTCGTGCAGCGGGGGTGCGGACAGCCGCGTGCCCCGACTGGCGCCGGTCACCACCCACGACGTCGCAACCGCGCCGCCGAGCAACCCGGCTCCGACGAATCCGCTCCCTCCGGCCAGTCGGCCGGCTTCGTCGATCAGCTTGTAAGCGACAGCGGACAACAGGGCCCCGGCGCCGATGCCAGTCAGGACACCTAGCAGCACGCTGTTGACGGCGCGCCACCGCAGGGCAAGCAATCCACCCAGAAAGTAGGAGGAGCCAGCAAGCAGGCCCCAGCCAAATGCTGGCAGCATCGGCGTCCCTTTCGGCTTAGGTGCTAAAGCACGCGCCTAGGCATCATCCCGGAACTGACAAGGGGATGGCAAGGGTTGAGCGGCGTCGCCAACATGCATGCCGGTTACGGAATATAGAGGGGCCGCGTCATTGGGGGCAAACCCCGGGTTGGTGGGAAAGCCTCCCAGGGCGCGGCTGCGGCTCAAGAAGTGGCGGCACGACGGCGGGGCTCGGCACCGTGCCGAGCCCCGCCGTCGTTGTGGGGTGCTTGAGGGGACTGCCGGTGGCTAGAGCTTGCCGGCCGGCTCCTGCTCGCGGGCCGCCTCGGCCTTCGGTGCGACCGATGCCAGCACCGGCTTGCCCAGCATCGAGATCACCACGGCGCCGATCAGCATCGGGATGATGAACAGGAAGTACAGGTCGGTGGGCTGCCAGCCGCCGTCCATCAGCGCGCCGGCGATGATCGGCGAGGCGATCGCGCCGACGCGGCCCATGCCGATGACCAGGCCCAGTGCAGTGCCCCGCACCTCGGAGGTGTAGTAGGTGGGGCTGATGGCCAGCATGCCGGCGATCGGGGCGTTGGAGCCGAAGCCAACGAGCGCGGCGGCGAACAGTGCGCCGGCCAGCGATCCGGTGGAGAGCGAGAACGCGCCGAAGGTCAGGCCGCCGATCACAAAGAACACGGCGAGGACCTTGCGCATCGGGAAGCGGGCACCGAAGGCGCCCAGCACGACGGCGCCGATGATCGCGCCGACGCTGAAGAGCACGCCGGCGGTGATGCCATCCTGCTGGCTGAAGCCGCTTGCGGTGACCAGCTTGGGAGTCCAGGAGTTGGCGAAGTAGAAGCTGGCCATCAGGATGAAGTACGCCAGCGAGATCAGGATGGTGCGGCGGGCGTTGACGCCGGTCAGCACGTCCGCAAAGCGGGACTTCTTCTTGGCCGGGGCTTCGGGCAGCGCGGGCAGCTCGGCGACCACTGGCTGGTCAATCCGGCGCAGCACCTTGTTGATGCGCTGCAGGGCATGCTCCGGGCGGCGCACCAGCAGGAAGTCGACCGACTCGGGGACGGCCTTCCAGATGAACGGGATCATGACCACGGTGATGGCAGCACCGAAGAGGAAAGCGGAGCGCCAGCCGAACGCGGTGATCAGGACGCCGGTGGCCATGCCGCCGAGCACACCGCCGATCGGCTGGCCGATGCTGACCAGCGCCAGTGCAGTAGAGCGCCGCTTGGCGTTGGAGAACTCGGACGCCAGGACGTTGGCGGTAGCCTGCAGGGTGCCAACGGCCAGGCCGGTGATGAAGCGCAGCACCACCAGCACGCCGTAGCCGGGCGCGAAGGCGGAAACCAGCATGCCCACCGCGACGATGGACGCGCCGATCACCAGCGTCTTCTGCCGGCCAATCACGTCCGCCACACTGGACACGAAGATGGATCCGATCGCCATGCCGACCAGCGCGGAACTCAGCAGCACGCCCAGCTGGCTGGCGCTCAGGCCCCAGTCCTCCATCACGGCGTTGGCGCTGAACGCCATCACCAGGACGTCGAAACCGTCGATCATGTAGAGCGCCATGCAGATGGCGATGACGCCAACCTGCGTGCGCTTCATGGGAGCCGCCTCGATGCGGGCCTTGATATCCATAGCGGGGCCTAACTTGTTGCCGGCGCGGCCGCTGCGAGCGGTGCACCTTTGTAACTGAACGTCCGGTAGGTTCGTTGAGCCATCAACTATATGACCTGCGCCGCCCTGCCCTGTGCCACACGCCATAGATATGTGAGCAAGGTCTCGTGGCGGGAATGCCGGGATGCGCCCACGGCCCGAGCGAGTAAAACTCCGCGACTTCCCGGTCCGCGCTGGCCCGTGTCCCGTGGGAGGAGCACAGTTGGTGAAGGGGGCGCTTCGATCGGGAAGTCGGAACTTAACAGGAGATCATCATGAAAGCAGCAGTCTTCGGAACCGGCAGGGTGGGCCAGACCATCGCAGCGCGCCTGGCCGAGCTCGGCCACACCGTCACCATCGGAACCCGCGATCCTGAAACTACACTGTCCCGAACCGCGGCTGACGCCATGGGCACCCCGCCGTTGGCCGTCTGGGCCGCCGACAACCCCGGCATCGAGGTGGCCCGTTTTGCCGACGCCGCAGCCGGCGCCGAGCTGATCGTCAACGCAACCAACGGCGGTGCCTCCTTGGACGCCTTGGCCCAGGCCAGGGCCGAAAACCTCGACGGCAAAGTCATCCTCGACATCGCCAACCCCTTGGACTTCAGCAACGGAATGCCTCCGACACTCTTCGTCAAGGACACTGATTCCCTCGGCGAGCAGATCCAGCGGGCTTTCCCCGCCGCTCGCGTGGTGAAGGCTCTCAACACGCTCACCGCCGAACTCCAGGCCTATCCGGCCCGGCTCCCCGAGCCCGGCACGGTCTTCGTTTCCGGCAACGACCCCGCTGCCAAGACGACCGTCGCCGAGCTCCTCAAGGACTTCGGCCACCAGGACGTCATCGACCTCGGCGACATCACCACCGCCCGCGGAACCGAAATGCTCATGCCCGTATGGCTCCGTCTCTACAGTGCACTCGGCACGCCGGCGTTCAACTTCAAAATCGTCCGTTGACGCCGTCACGCCGGAGTGCCGAAGCGGGCGGCCCCCCGGTAGCACCAACGACGACGGCGGGGCACACCTCTTCGGTGCGCCCCGCCGTCGGTGATTTGCGGCGCGGTTTAGTCCAGGATGACCTGATCCAGATCGACCGGCTTCTCGACGACTTTGTACTTGACCATGAGTTCGCTGATCTTCTCCAGCGAGTCGCGGTCGATCTCGCCGGAATGCGACTCGAGGAGCAGCCCGTCGGCGAGTTCCGGATCCATCTTGAGGAAGGTCGGCAGTAGGGCGCGGATTTCGTCCTGATGGGATTCTGCGTAGTCGGCAACCTCGGCGAGCGCTGCCTTGAAGTCGGTCACCAGTTCAGGGTTCTCCTCGGCCCACTTGCCGCTCGCGAACGCGACGAGGGTGGGCTGGCCCGGGATGGTCTCCTGGTAGTTGTAGGTAACCAGATGGTGTCCCGCCTCAAGGGCCTGGGTCAGGAACGGCTGGGCCAGCCAGACGGCGTCGGCGTTCCCCTTCTCCAGTTGCGCCGGCGCATCGGGGAAGGCGATCTCGGTGAACTCCACCGAGGCGGGGTCCGCACCGGCCGTGGCCATGGCTTCCATAATGGTGATGTCGCCCTGGCCTGCAACGGTATTGACCGAAACCTTCTTGCCTTCGAGATCTGCGACCGTCTCGATGCCGGAATCCTTGAGCGCCACGACGCCGGTTATGTCGTCCCCGGTGGCCAACGAATGGGAGTACCCGGAAATGATCTTCAGGTCCAGCCCCTTCGACTGGGCCAGCATCGTGGAGACAGGGTTGCCGATGGCCACGTTCATGGTTCCCGTCGAGACGGCCGGCAGCATGGACGCCCCGCCCTGACCGGACTGCATCTCAATCTCGATGCCGTGCTTGGCAAACAACCCCTTGTCAATGCCCAACTGCAGGGCGGCCGACGGCGCAATCGGAATGGCGCCGACCGAAACCTTCCGCAGATCGGTATCGGCACCGGCGGGCGTCTCAGAAGCTCCTGAGACGCTGCCGCCTCCACATCCCGCGAGCAGGGCCACAGCCAGGCCGGATGCGGCCATTGTTCCGAGCAGTTCTTTCACAACACCCTCTTGATCATCAATGGTGAGCTGTCTCACACGACTGGAACGACTGCAGTCAGAGCCGGCCACGCCACAAACGGTTTGGCCAGACATTCCTGTAGGCGGAATGGACAGGCGGCGTGCAGGCACAGCGAATTGCCGTTCACTGGCACATCCGGAACCCCAATTCCTCTTGACGGAATGTTGGGCCAGGCCGTGGCCAGCCCTGCCCCGGGTGATTAGAGTCACAGGACGGGCTTCCGTGCCCTCATTAGTTCCAGTCACGTAAGGACATTCCATGCCCCCCGTTGAACAAGGCTCCCTGCTGCTGCCGGCCCCCGGCAAGGAGCAGTGGCCGTCCTCCCAGATGGGACGCTTCGTGCTGGGTATCGAGCAGAAGTACGGGCGCACGTTTGCCGACTACGAGGAAGCCTGGCAGTGGTCGGTCGACCATCTGGAAGATTTCTGGGGCGAGGTCTGGGACCACTTCGACGTCATCTCCCACTCCCCCTACACCGCCGTCCTCGCCGAGCGCACCATGCCGGGAGCCCGCTGGTTCCCCGGAGCCACCCTGAACTACACCGAGCACATCGTCCGGTCGCTCCGCCGGCGCGCGGACCACATCATGGTCAAGTCCCGAAGCCAGACCAACGGCAGCATTGACTGGACCGGAGGCCGGCTACTGGAGGAAATCGGCAGGATCCAGCGGGGCCTCCTCCGCCACGGGATCAAACCCGGCGACCGGGTGGCCGGCTACCTGCCCAACATCCCGCAGACCTTGGCCGCCTATTTGGCGACGACGGCGCTGGGAGCCACCTGGTGCTCGGTGCCGCCGGAAATGGGTCCGAAGTCAGTACTGGACCGGATCACCCAACTGGAGCCCGCGCTGATCCTGGCCGTCGACGGCTACCGCTGGGGCAAGCGGGAACTCTCCCGCGCGGATGACCTGGCCAGGATCCGCGAATTTTTGCCCGGCACAGCAACGGTCCTGCTGCCCTACCTGAATGACGACGCCGAGGCACCTGCCGGCGCCGAACTCTACGCCGACTTCACCCGCGACGCCGGTGAGGTCCACTGTGAGCCGGTCCCGTTCGACCACCCGCTCACTGTGCTGTTCTCCTCCGGCACCACGGGCAAGCCCAAAGCCATTGTTCATTCCCACGGCGGCCTGCTCCTGGAGCACTACAAGGCGATGGGGCTGCACTTTGACATGAGCGAGGCCGACACTGCCTTCTGGTTCACGACGACCGGCTGGATGGTCTGGACGTTGAGTGTTTCCACCCTCCTGATGGGAGCCGCCTTGGTGCTGGAGGACGGAGACCCCAACTGGCCCGGGCTAGACGGCGATTGGTCGCAGTGGGCCATCCTCGCCCACACCGAGGCCACATATCTGGGCACCGGGGCCGCCTATCTGGCCGCCTGCGCACACGCCGGCCTTGAGCCGGCCAAGAAATGGGACCTCAGCAGGCTCAGGGAGATCCAGTGCTCCGGCTCTCCGCTGGCCGCCGATGTGGCGGGCTGGGTTTACACGTCGGTCAATCCGAACCTGCTGCTGGCTCCGACCTCCGGGGGGACCGACATCTGCGCTGCCTTCATCGGCGCCAGCCCGCTCACGGCCGTGTACGCAGGTGAAATGTCCTGCCGGCCGCTCGGGGTGTCAGTGGAGTCGTGGGATCCCGAGGGCCGGCCGATCCGCGGCGCCGCCGGGGAACTGGTGGCCACCCAGCCAATGCCCTCCATGCCCGTGTTCTTCTGGGGCGACGAGAATTTTGAACGCTACCGCAACAGCTACTTCGGAGCCTACGAAGGGGTCTGGCGGCACGGCGACTGGCTGATCCAGACCGAACGCAACAGCTGGATCATCACCGGACGCTCCGATGCCACGCTCAACCGCGGCGGAGTGCGTCTGGGCACGGCCGAGTTCTACGCCGTGCTCGACGGGCTGCCGAACCTGGCGGACAGCATGGTCCTGCATTTCGAAGACGGCGGCGGCATGGGCAAGCTGGTGCTGCTGGTGGAGGCGGCCGCGAACGCCGACCATGCTCAGCTGGAGGCGACCATCCGCAACACGCTGCGGGCCGAGCTCTCGCCCCGGCACGTCCCGGACTACATCGTGTTCGTGCCCAGCATTCCGCGCAATCCAACCGGCAAGCGGCTGGAGATCCCGCTGAAGCGAATCATCCAGGGCGCCGTGCTGGGAGAGGTCATTGATCTGGGCGTGGTGGTGCGGCCGGAGGACATCGACGACACGGTGCGGCGGGTCCATCGGGTGCTGGAGCACAGCTGACCACTTCCGCTTCCGGCGGCCGTGCAAAGACTCCCTGCAGCCTCGACGTCGCCCCTAGTCAAAGGTCCTGCACCGCCTGTTGAATCTTGCCGGGGCTGGCCTTAGAGTCGCAGGAACAATCTCCGCCCGTCCGGTGATGGGGGCAATGATGGATAGCGCTGAGCAGCCGGCACCACCTCCAGGGGGCGTCGTCGTCGATCTGGCCCACGCGGATGCGGGCATGTTGCCGGATGTCGGGGGCAAGGCTGCCAACCTCGGTGTGCTCCTGGCGGCTGGATTCCCCGTCCCGGACGGCTTCTGTGTCAGCACGGCGGCCTACCGGCAGGCAGCGGCCGCCGCAGGGCTGGACCCGGTGCTCTACGCCCTGCGGGCATCTTCGGCCGGGCCGGGCGCGGGCGCCGGACCGACCGCGGCCGCGGAGGAAGAACTGGATCTGGCCGGGCTCGCGGAGCGGATGCGCACCAGCCTCGAAGCCACCCCCCTGCCCGACGGCATCGCCGAAGCCGTCCTCGCCGCCTACGCCCAGCTGGGCGAGGACACTCCGGTTGCTGTGCGGTCCTCCTCCACAGCAGAGGACCTCCCCGAAGCCAGCTTCGCCGGCCAGCTGGACACGTTTCTCAATGTCATCGGCCCGGATGCGCTCCTGACCGCCGTGCGCCGGTGCTGGGCTTCCTTGTGGACGGAACGGGCCGTGTCCTACCGCACGGACCACGGGATTGCCCAGCACGCTGTGGGCATCGCCGTCGTTGTGCAGAAAATGGTCGATGCCGCCGTGTCCGGGGTGTTGTTCACGGCCAACCCGCTGACCGGCCGGCGGCAGGAGACCGTGGTCAACGCTGCGCCCGGCCTCGGCGAGGCACTGGTCAGCGGGGCCGTGAACCCGGACCAGTTCAGGGTCGATGCCGCTACCGGTGACATCCTCGAGCGCAGGCTGGGGGACAAACGCATCGAAATCCGGGCCACTCCCGGCGGCGGCACCCGGCGTCTGCAGCTGCCGGACCGCCTGCGGCAGGCCTCCCTGACCGACGAGCAAGTCCACGCTCTGGCCAGGCTCGGCGCCCGCGCGGAGAAACTCTATGGCGAGCCGCAGGATCTGGAGTGGGCCATTGAAGCGGACGGCGAGATCTGGGTGGTGCAATCCCGCCCGATCACCACGCTGTATCCGCTGCCCGAGCCCTACGGCCGCGACGACGGTGCCCGCGCCTACCTGTGCGCCAGCCTGCTGCAAGGCCTGACCCGGCCAGTGACGCCGATGGGGATGGCGTCTGTCGATCTCATGGCGGGCAGCAACAGGGCCGCGTCGACAAGCGACGGCGAGGCTGTCTACCGGTTTGCCCAGATCGGGATGCGCATTTATCTCGACGTCACCCCGCTCTTGCGCAGCAAGGGCGGCCGCAGCGGCATAGTGCGCCTGATGAAAGCGGCTGATGCCAGGTCCGTGGACGTGTTGCGGCACGTGGCGGCCGACCCCCGGTTCTCACTCATCAAGGAGTCCCGGCTGGCGTCGCTGAAGACAACCTTCCGCGCCTTTCCCCAACTGCGCATGCTTCCGCACGTCCTGCGTGCGATGGCCAATCCCACCGCAGCGCTGGAACGGGGCGGGGCGTCGCGCCGCGAATTCGAACGGATGCTGGAGCTGCCGGAGCCAGCCTCCAGTGCCCGGCGCCTGGACTTCGTGGAGCGCGTCCTGGCCAAGGACATCACCTCCGTCCTGATCCGCGAATTGCCGCCGCCCGCGGCCGGATACATCTGGCTGGGTCTGGCCCGTTTGGCGCTGGGCCGGCTGGCGCAGCCCGGCGACCTGCAGACGGTCCTGCGCGGCCTGCCGCACAATGTCACCACGGAGATGGATCTGGACCTCTGGCGCACCGCCAGAGTGATCCGCGACGACCCTCAGTCGGTGCGCACGCTCACGGAGGAAGACCCCCAGTTATTGGCCCGTCGCTACCTGGAGGGCGCGCTGCCCGCCGTCTGCCAGCGAGAGCTGCGCGCGTTCCTCGCCACTTATGGTCACCGCTCCGTGGCCGAGATCGACCTCGGCGTCCCCCGATGGTCCGAGGACCCGGCCCACATCATCAACGCCCTGGCCAACTATTTGAAACTCACAGACCCGGAGCTCGCGCCGGACCGCGTCTTCAAGCGGGCCGCGGAAACGGCCGAAGCCAAGGCAGCCGAGCTGGCCGCACGGGCCCGCGGCACGTCCAGGCTGCGCGGAAGAATCGTGGCCCAGGGCCTGCGACGCGCACGAGCAACCGCTGGCATGCGCGAGTCCCCCAAGTTTCGACTCATCGCCACTTTCGCTGCCCTCCGCCGGCAGCTTCGACTGGTGGGCGAGGAACTAGCCGACGCCAGCCGCATCACGGCACCCGACGATATCTTCTTCCTCGACTTCGCCGAAGCCCGCGTGGGCCTGCGCGGCGCGGACCTGCGCGGACCGGTCGCCGAACGGCGCCGAAACTATCAGCGTGAAATGCGGCGCAGGCACATCCCCCGGCTGCTGCTGTCCGACGGCACCGACGCCGAAGCCGCGATGGCTGCGCAAACCCGCGCGGCATCGCCGGCGGACGGGCAGTTGCGCCCCGGTACCCTGGCAGGGGCGCCGGCCTCCGCCGGCACCGTGACAGGCAAAGCCAGAGTCGTCCTGGACCCGGCCAGCGCTCAGCTGGAACCCGGCGAGATCCTCGTTGCCCCGTCGACCGACCCGGGATGGACACCCCTGTTCATGACCGCCGGGGCACTGGTGATGGAAATGGGCGGACCCATATCCCACGGAGCCGTCGTCGCCCGCGAATACGGCATACCCGCAGTCGTGGGAGTCCCCGATGCGACCACCCGAATCAAGACCGGTGACATCCTCTCCGTGGACGGCGCCGCGGGGACCATCGTGATGGAAGCATCGGCTGAGAGGTCGGCAACCTAGCTTCTTAGACCGCCGGCGGAGCCTTGATCGACCAGCCCTCGGTGCAGCCAACCACGCCACGGCCGAAGTTGCGCAGGACGGAATCCCTCTTCAAGCCATTGCGCCAAACAGCATCGCGCCTAGGCTGGAAAGTGATCCACCACACATCACGGGACGCTCAAATCCCGCGAGCAAGGACAAAGGACACACGGGATTCATGGACGTTGACCTGGAAGAACTCGCTGCGATCATCGAGCAGCTCGACAAAACCGAATTCACGGAATTCCTCTACGAGCAGGGCAGCCTGCGCGTCCATGTGCGGCGCGGCGGATACTTTCCGGAGCCCGCGGGCCAGGTAAACGGCCAGGCAGCGGCGGCCATCAGCCCGGCACCTGCAGCCCCCGCGGCAGCCGCAGCTCCGGCTCCGGCCCCGGCTCCGGCGTCGGCCGCACCCGCACCGGCTCCGGCCGCCGGATCAAACGGCCAGCGCCACGGGATCAGCCCGGACAACCTGCCGGCCGGCCACACCCTGGTCACGGCACCCATGCTCGGCACGTTCTACGGTGCCCCCAAGCCCGGCGAACCCGCCTTCGTCAAGGTCGGTGACACTGTCGCGGCGGATTCGGTGCTGTGCATCGTGGAGGTCATGAAGCTGATGAACTCGGTGGCCGCTGGCGCAGAAGGCGAAATCGCCGCGGTGTTCGTCCAAGACGGCGAGCTGGTCGAGTTCGAGCAGCCGCTGTTCGCCATCCGCGCCGCGTCATGAACCACCGCGTCTTCGTCGCCAACCGAGGCGAAATCGCGGTTCGCATCATTGAAGCCTGCGACCGACTCGGCTTTGAGACCGTGCTCGGCATTTCCACCGCGGACAAGGACACGCTGGCGGCCAAGCGGGCCGGACGCGTGCTGGTGCTGGGCGGACCTCGTCCCGGCGACAGCTACCTGAACATGGCCGCCGTGGTGCAGGCCGCGGCGTCCACCGGCTGCACCGCGGTCCATCCGGGCTACGGCTTCCTGTCCGAACGGCCGGCCTTCGCCGAGCTGTGCGCCGAAAACGAGCTGGTCTTTGTGGGACCGTCGCCGGAGGCACTGCGCGCTCTCGGCGACAAACTGACCGCCCGGCATCTGGCCGAATCCGTAGGCGTTCCCGTCTCGGCCGGCGGCACCGCGCAGTCGGCGGAACAGGTCCAGGAACTCGCCGAAAGCATCGGCTATCCGGTGCTGATCAAGGCGGCGCACGGCGGCGGCGGACGCGGGATGAAGCTTGTCACGTCCGCTGCCGAGCTGGCCGAGGCCTGGCAGGTTGCCTCCGCGGAGGCGGAGTCGTCCTTCGGCGACGGCACCGTCTTCCTGGAGCGCTTTGTCACCGACGCCAAGCATGTGGAGGTCCAGATCATCGGCGACCGCCACGGGCACCGGGTGCACCTGGGCGAGCGCGAATGTTCGGTGCAGTACCGCTACCAAAAGGTGGTGGAGGAGGCGCCCTGCGCGGCGTTGCCCGACTCCACCCGGGCGCTGCTGCACGCCAGCGCCCTGAAGATCGCGGAGGCGCTGGACTACGTGGGCCTGGGCACGGTGGAGTTCCTCTACGACGTCGACCGGGACGAGTTGGCGTTCCTGGAAGTGAATCCCCGCCTGCAGGTGGAGCACCCCGTCACCGAAGCCGTCACCGGCGTGGATCTGGTGCGTGAGCAGCTGCTGGTCACGCTCGGCGAGCCGCTGTCCTTCACGCAGGCGGACATCTCGCTGACCGGGCACGCCATCGAATGCCGGATCACCGCCCAGGACCCGGAGCAGGACCTGCGCCCTTCGCCGGGAACAGTGACCCGCTGGCGACCCTCGGCGGCCGGCGGCCTGCGGCTGGATACCCACATCTACGAGGGTTACCGCTTTCCGCCGTTCTACGACGCGCTGATGGGCAAGCAGATCGCCTGGGCCCCTGACCGCACGGCAGCCATCAAGCGGATGGAAGGCGCGCTGGCGGCTTTCGAGGTCGCCGGCGTGACCACGTCGCTGCCGCTACTGCGGCGCATCCTGGCCCACGCGGACTACCAAACCAACTCGGTCACCACACACTGGCTGAACGGCTTCCTCGACAATCTCATGGCACAGGAAGTGCACTGATGGCGGACATCAACCTGGTGGACGTATCCCTGCGGGACGGTAACCAGAGCATCTGGGGCGCCACCGGCGTCACCACCCGCATGGTCGAAGGCGTCACGCCGGATCTGGACCAGGTGGGCTACCGCGCGCTGGAGCTGGTGTCCAGCACCCTGATGGCCACCGCCGTGCGCTACCACCGCGAGGATCCGTGGCAGCGGCTGCGCGCCGCCCGGGACCGGACGCCCAACACGCGGCTGGGTTTTTTGACCACCGGCAAGCGCTTCATCACCTTCCACCGCACGCCCGACGCCGTGTTCGAACTGGCCTTCGGCCTGTTGGCCCGCAATGGCGTCAGCAGGCTCTGGGTCATCGACCCGATGCATGACATGGAAGGGGCCAAGCGCACCGCCGAAATGGCCAAGCGGGTGGGCTTCGAGGAAGTCATCGGCGGCATCTGCTACACCACCAGCCCCGTGCATACCGACGACTACTTCGCGGCCAAGGCCGCCGAGTTGGAAGACTGCCCGGCCATCGACGGCCTGTACCTGAAGGATCCCGCCGGCCTGCTGACCCCGGACCGGGTCAAGTCGCTGGTGCCGCTGATGCAGTCCAGCCTGCGGCAGAAGAAGTTCGACGAGATCCACTCGCATTCCACCACCGGCCTTTCACCGCTGACCGTGCTGGATGCGGCCGACCTGGGCATCCACACCATCCACTGCGCCCTGCCGCCGCTGGCCAACGGGGCGTCGCACCCCGAAGCCCAGCAGCTGGTGCGCAACCTCCGCGCCCGCGGCCACACCGTTGACGTTGACCTGGAGGCGATGGCACGTGCCTCGGCTTACCTGCAGCGGCAGGCGAAAATCAAGAAGCTGCCGGTCGGCACGCCCAACGAATACGACGAGGCCTACTACCGGCACACCATCCCCGGCGGCGTGCAGTCCACCACCCGGCGCCAGCTGACGGAGATCCGCCGCCCGGAGCTGTTCGACGCGGTGATCGAAGAGTCGGTGCAGGTCCGCGAGGACCTGGGCTGGCCGATCGTGATGACGCCGTTCGCGCAGTACATCGTGGCGCAGGCCACCCTGAACGTGATCTCCGGCGAGCGCTACAAGCAGATCTCGGACGAGGTGATCGACCTGCTGCGCGGCGACTTTGGCCCGCTCCCCGGCCCGGTGGACCCGGAGCTGATGGACCGCGCCATGGCCACCAAGCGCGGCCAACAACCAGTGAACGACGGCGGCGACGTCACCATCAAGGATCTGCGCCAGCGATTCGGCACCACCATCAGCGACGAGGAACTGCTGCTGCGCGCGGTGATGCCGGCCGAACAGGTCGATGGCATGTACGCCGCGAAGGCCTCCTCGCCGGTCTCCTCCCTGAAGAAACTGCTCTCGCTGGCAGAGGATCGGCCGACACTGCATTCGGTGTCGGTCAGCGACGGCACCACCAAATTTTCCCTCGAACGCCCAACCGCCCAGGAGGCCGCCCGGTGAGCACTGGCAACGCGATGAACGACGTCATACAGAATTCCCGTGGCTGGGTGCTGGACGTGGACGGCTGCCTGATGCGCACCAAACGCGCTGGCGGCGCGGGCGGCGAGGCCATGCCGCATGCCGCTGACCTGCTGGCAGCGCTGCACGCCGCGGGCCACGCCGTCGTCGTCTGCACCAATGCCTCGGAGAAAACGCCCGCCGAGTATGCGGCCCACCTGCGGGCCCAGGGCATCGGCGTTCGGGATGAAGAGTTTGCGACCGCCGGGAGCGCCGCTGCGGAGTACATCGCGCACCACCACCCCGGTGCTCGGGTGCTGGCACTCGGCGCGGCAGGCCTGACGGATCCGCTGAGCCGCCTCGGGGTGGAACTGGCCGAGCCGGGCGATCCGGAACCGGCCGACGTCGTGGTGGTGGGCGCGATGGACAGCTACAGCACCGCGCAGATCAATGCCGCCAGCCTGGCCGTGGACGCCGGCGCCCCGCTGTACACCACCGTGGATGTGCCGTGGTTCCACGGCGGAATCGGCAAGTCCGTGTGCAGCTCGGCCGCGGTCGCCAATGCCATCGGCTGGGCCGCCGGGGCCACCCCGCAGGTGCTCGGCAAACCCTCCGTGGCGCTGGGCGAGACTTTGCTGCGCCGGCTGGACGTGCCCGCGGCCGCGGTCACGGTGGTGGGCGACGCCACGGTGGAAATCCAGTTGGCTCGGCAGATGGGCGCCAACAGTGCCCTGGTGCTCTCCGGAGCCACCTCGGCCGAAAAGCTCGACACCCTGACCGGCGAGGCACGGCCGGATCTGGCCGTCGCCGACGTCGCCGAACTGTACCAACTGCTTGTTCCCTCCCTTTCACTGACGCAAGGAGCCCGACCATGAGCACTGACAGCACCCGTTTCCCGTTCTTCCACGAGGCCCAGGCACCCGAGGGCGCCGAGGGCTGGGAGTCCATGTACCCGTACTATCTGGTCCCCTCCCAGGAGACCCAGGCGCACGAGGATGCCCAGTTCTGGTTCGCCGACACCATGCACTGGTCCCGCGGCTGCCACCCCTTCGACAGCATCGGCGCCGAGGCGGTCTACCTGGGCGTGGGCACGTTCAGCACCCGCATCTTCGCCCTGCCGGTCTCGCTGGGCCTGGACGTGCGCGTAAAGAACGGCTACGTCTATATCTCCCCGCTGGGCGTCACCGACCCCGAGCGGATCCAGGAGCGGGCCGCCGTGTTCCAGAAGCGCGCCGGCTACTACTACGCCAACTGGGACGAGCTGTACGGGAAGTGGAAGACCAAGATGGAGGGCGCCATCGCGTCCCTGCAGTCCATCTCCTTCCAGAAACTGGCCGAATACGACCCGGACCACGTGGTCGATGAGGCCCGCGGCCGCTCCGACGCGATGGCCCTGACCGAGAACTACCACCGGCTGATCGACGAGTTCTTTGCCATCTGGCAGTACCACTTCGAGTTCCTCAACCTCGGCTACGGCGGGTACATCACCTTCTTCCAGTTCTGCAAGCAGGTCTTCCCGCTGATCACCGACCAGAGCATCTCCCGCATGGTCGCCGGCGTGGACGTGCTGGCCTTCCGTCCCGACGACGAGTGCCGGCGCCTGGCCCAGCTCGCCAACGACCTGGACCTGGTCGAAACAGTCACCGCCGAAGGCACGACGGCGGATCTGCGGTCCGCGCTCGAGGCCACCGCGAACGGGCGGACCTGGCTCGCCTCCTTCGACGAGACCCGCGACCCCTGGTTCAACTACTTCTCCGAGTACGGCTTCACGCACGACCAGGAAACCTGGAACTCCAATCCCGCCATCCCGCTGGGCAACATCGCCAGCTATGCCCGGAAGATCGCCGCCGGCGAGGACATCTCCCGCCCCATCGAGCGGCTGCAGGCCGAACGCGACGAGATCGTCGACGAGTACCGCGCCCTGCTCACCGCAGACGAGGCGAAACAGTTCGACGAGCTGCTGGGCCTGGCCCGCACCGTGTTCCCCTACATCGAAGAGCACAACATCTACGTGGAGCACTGGTCGCACAACGTGTTCTGGCAGAAGTGCCATGAGCTGGCCGACGTGCTGGTGGACGCCGGCTTCCTGGCCACTGCGGACGACATGTTCTACCTCAACCGCTTCGAGCTGGACACGGTCCTCTCCGACGTCGTGCAGTCGTGGGCGATCGGTGTTCCGGCCCGCGGCAAGGACCGCTGGCAGGCCGAGATCGAGCGGCGCAAGCCCATCGTGGCGGCCCTGCAGACCGCCTCTGCCCCGCCGGCCTACGGCGTCCCGCCGCAGGAAGTCACGGACCCGTTCGCGGTGATGAACTACGGCGTGACCACCGAACGCGTCAACGACTGGCTCGGCGCCTCCGACGGCGAGTCCAAAACGCTCAACGGCATCCCGGGGTCGCTGGGGATCGTCGAAGGTCCGGTGCGCGTGCTGCGCTCGGAAAAGGACCTGCCCGACCTGCAGCCGGGCGAGATCCTCGTCGCGCCGATTACGGCACCGTCCTGGGCCGCCGCGTTTGCCGTGGCCACCGGAGTCATCACGGACATCGGCGGCATGATGTGCCACGCCGCCATCGTCTGCCGCGAATACGGCATCCCGGCCGTGGTCGGCACCGGCTTCGCCACCGCGCGGCTGACGACCGGACAAAGGGTGCGCATCGATGGAAAGGCGGGCACCGTCGTCGTGCTCGACGACGACCCCACCGGCACCACCACGGATGCGGGCGCCCAGGACCTCGGCGTTCACGCGGCCGGCTGAATACCCCCACTGCAAGGAGCAAGGCCCATGTTTACCCTCGAATTCACCCACCCCGAATGCCGCGACGTCCGGCAGGTTGGCGGCAAGGCCGCGAGCCTGGCCGAAATGACCGTCCAAGGGCTACCCGTTGCGCCGGGCTTTGCCGTCACGGCGGCCGCCTACCGCAGGTACCTGGCCGAAGCCGGACTCAAGGAGTTCGCCACTACGGTGCTGGACGCGCTCCGGCCCGATTCCGGCCAGGCCGATTTCGACGAGGTTGAGCGGGTGATTGCGGAACGGCTGGCCGGGATTCCGCTGCCGGAAGAGCTGGCGGCACCGGTCCGCGAGGCGTACGCCAAGCTCTGCGCCGACTGCGGAGTGGATGACGTGGCTGTGGCGGTGCGCTCCAGCGCCACGGCGGAGGACTCGGTGGGTGCGAGCTTCGCCGGGGAATTCGAGACCTGGGTGGACATCACCGGAGCCGAGGAGGTGCTGGCCCACATCCACAGGTGCTATGTCAGCGTGTTTGCCGGCCGCGTGCTGTCCTATCTGGCGGAAAAGGAGATCGATCCGCACGCGATCGAAATGGCCGTGGTGGTGCAGAAGGTGGTGCGTGCCCGGGCCGCCGGCGTGATGTTCACGCTGAGCCCGACCAGCGGGGACCGCTCCAAGATCGTGCTGGAAGCGAGCTGGGGCCTGGGACTGTCGGTAGTGGGCGGCGAAGTCACGCCGGACCGGTTTCTGGTGGAGAAAATCGGGCTGGACATCGCCGACCGCACGCCCGGGTACAAACACATCGAGTACCGCCGCGGCGACGCTCCTCAGGACGTACCGGAGGAGCGCCGTTCGGTGCTCTGCCTGGCCGATGAGGAAGTCACGGCGCTGGCGGCGTTCGGCAAGCAGCTGGAGAAGATCCATCGGGCACCGCAGGACATCGAGTTCGCCATCGATGAAGAGCTGCCGGAGGGCAAGAACCTGATCCTGCTCCAGTGCCGGCCGGAAACCGTCTGGTCCAACGCGGAGCGCCAGCCGGCCTTCGACAACTCGGCCGGCATGATGTCCTGGATCACCGGCAGCATCTCCGGGCGGTCCGCCCCGCCGGCGTCCGGTGCCGCACACCAGCACTAGTACGCACAGGCGTCGTTCAGTCCGTCCCGTCCTTTCCGGCCGGGGCGGACTGACGTGCTTACTGCGGCGCCTTTTGCAGCCGCTCTTCAACGGCGGCCGCGGCCGCGCGCAGCGCCGAGACATAGTCGGGCATTTCGTCCCGCTTGAAGCGGATGCTGGGAGTGGCCGTGGTCAGCGCGGCAATGGGCTTACCCGCCGCGTCATTGATGCTCACGCCCAGGCCAATCACGCCCTGCTCCGTTTCCTCGAAGTTGGTGCCGAATTCCGCGCGGCGGATTTTGGTCATGTTCCGTTTCAGCGTGGCCAGCGAGTCGATCCGACCCGTGGGCCAGGACGGCAGCCCGCCCCGGTAGAGCTCCTCCAGCTCCACGTTGCTCAGCTGCGCCAGCATCGCTTTTCCGCCGGCCGAGACAAAGGCGGGCATCTGGTCGCCCACCCGCATGCCCACCCGCAGCGTGGCCTGGGACTCGACGCCGTCCACGAACACGATGTTGCCGCCGCGCAGCACCATCAGTTGCACGGTCTCGCCCACGGCCTGATGCAGCGCCAGCAGGGCGGGCCGGGCATTTTCGCGCAGCATCTGGACCGAGAAGGTCTCCGCCGAACGCTCGGACAGCACCGGCCCCGCCCGGTACCGCCGTTCCCGGTCCTGGACGGCGAATCCGCGGAATGCCAGCGCCGAGAGCAGCCGGTGAGCGGTGGAAGGAGCAACGTTCAGATGCTCCGCCGCGGCCTTGACGGACACCGGCCCAGCCGAGCGCATCAGCAGCACCAGCAAGAGGGCACGGTCAACGGACTCGACGGGAGAGGCCTCGGCATTGCGCATGAGGGAATTATCACACGGCGCTTCTTCTGGGCGGAACCCTGCGCCGGGCCTGACGGAGGCGTTGGGGCAGACTCAGCTGGCCGGGTTGGCCGGCGCTGCTCGCTTGCGGCGGTGCCGTCTGGCGAGCCTGGGGCCGCGCAGCTCGTCGGAGCGGACCAGGACCACGCCGGCCACGATCAGGAAGCCGCCGATCAGTTGGATGACGGCGGGAAGCTCGCCCAGCAGCAGCCAGGCCCAGATGACGGCGAACAGCACCTCGGTCAGCGAGACGAAGGATGCCACCTTGGAGCCGAGGGCCCGGGCGGCCATGATGCCGGTGACATAGGACAGCACCGTGGAGAGCAGCACCAGCCCGGCCAGCGGAACCCACCACGGGGTATTCCAGCTGGCCAGCTGCACATCGTCGGTGCTGAAGGCCATCGGCAGGATCTGCGCCGCACCCATGACCACGATGGCGGCCCCGCCCACCAGCAGGCCACCGGCGGCCAGCACCAGCGGGGGCAGCGAGTCGTTCTGCTTGGCGGTGATGAAGAAGTAGACCACCAGGCACACCGCCGCGCCGAGTCCCCAGAGGACACCGGCCGGATCCAGCTTCACCGGCCCGAAGACATCCAGGACCAGCATCAGCCCGGCCACGGCCAGGACAGTGCCGGCGATGGTTGCCGGGCGGGGCATCCGGCGGCTGGTCAGCCAGAGCCAGAGCACAATCAGCACCGGGGCCAGGAACTCCAGCAGCAGCGCGACGCCGACGGACAGGGTGGCCACTGCGTTGAAGTAGAACAGCTGGCAGCCGGCCACACCGATCAACCCGAAGAGCACAATGGTCTTCCAGTTCTGCCGCAACTGGTGCCAGCGGCCGCGCAGCATCAAAGCCGCGGGCAGGGACAGCACCAGGGCCGCGGCCACCATGCGCACTGCCACCGCGGAACCGGGAGTCCAGCCGGCTTCCAGCAAGCCCTTGGCAAAAGATCCCGAGAGCCCAAACACCGCCGAGGACGCCAGAGCAATGCCGACGCCGGCCACGGCGGAACCGGGGCGATGCAGGGCGGTCTGGGTGCGCTGCTCGGCGGCGGTGGTGGAAGCCATGAGTGGTCCTTCAGGGATGTGCGGTTCGCTCCGGGCGCAGCGTGCGCCTGTAAGGAGTCATAAGAGGTATACTCCTGACAATAATACCGCCAACGTTCAGGAGTCAAGATGGTTTTTGCTCATGACACGCAGCATTCACTGGTGGACGCGGCGCGGCTGGTCAACACTGCCGAGGTCGAGCCGGACGGCCTGGCCAGCGTGGCGGAGCTGGACGCGCTGGTGGCCGAGTTCGGCCTGACCGGCTCGCGCACGCACTCCGACGAAGAACTTCAGGCGGTCCGCTCCCTGCGTCTGGTGCTCAAGGAGGCCTGGTCAGCTCCGGAGGGCCGCGCCGTCGTCATGGTGAACAAGATCCTGGCCGACGCCGGTGCCATCCCGCAACTGATCAAGCACGACGAGTGGGACTACCACCTGCACGCCACCAGCCCCGATGCGCCGCTGGACGTGCGGATTGCGGTGGAGGTTGCGATGGCACTGGTGGACGTGATCCGCGAGAAGCAGCTGGACCGGCTGCGCACCTGCGCCGCCGACGATTGCTCGGCCGTACTGGTGGACCTGTCGAAGAACAGATCGAAGCTTTTCTGCGATACCGGCAACTGCGCCAACCGCACGCACGTGGCCGCCTACCGGGCGCGGAAGTCGGCCGCCGCCGGCTGACCGCCCTACGGACTGGACCACCCGGGGCTGCGGACCAAGCGCCCGCTCCCCCAAGGGCCTACCGGTTGCCGGCCGAGTAGGGCGTGCCCGGGTCCAGATCGATCACCGTGCGCAGCGGCGGCAGCAGCGAATCCTCCCAGATGGCGGTGAACTTCATCCCCTCCGGACCGTTCAGCTGGGCCTTGGACTGGATCACCGGCCCGTGCTCGTAGAGATAGGCCGCCACGTTGAAGGCCAGTTCCACCAGCACGTTCGGGTCGACGTCCCGGAAGTGCACCTGCACGTCCGGCAGGCCCAGTTGATACATACCCAGGCTGTCCACCACTATGGCGCCCTCGTCGTTGCTGACCAGGAAGAACCGCATGTTAACCGGGCCGGCCAGCGGGTGCGCCGCCTCCAGGTCGTCCGGGCTGCGCCAGTGGGCGTTGTGCAGCCAGCGGATGGCGGCCGGGCCGGTTTCCGCGGCCAGCAGCCGCAGCACCCGCTGGAAGGACTCCACCCGCGGCTTGGGTTCGAAGCCGCTGGCCACCACTTCCGTGACCAGGATCCGGTGGCTGCAGCCGGGCACCTCCTGCTCCGCCTCCGGCCAGGACCAGCTTTGGTCCGTGGGCGTGGTTTCCATTGCCTGGGCGGAGGACAGCGGCGAGCGCGGAACGGCTACGCCGGTGCTCAGGTGGACGGTCTGCACGCCGGCGGTGCCGTTGATGTCGAAGGAATGCTCCGCGTGCGGCAGCAGGGCCACGCCGTCGGAAAAGGTGGCGCCGGGAAACTCGGCCGTCAGCCGGTTCCGGAGTTCATCGCCGAAGAGTCCGGGGTCGGAGCGGTACCAGAGTTCCGCCGCCAGGGTGGTCTTACCTTCCGGGGCTTGATCGGGGTTCGCGGCGGCGGTGTCGCCGGGGTCGGCCGGGAAGGGATGCTGCGCGGAAGGGTCGCCGGAAGTCATACTCCCAGCTTGTCAGGCACGGGCGGGCCCGCGCCAGCGGATCAGCGGGCGGCGCCGTCGCCGTCGTCGTTATGCGACAGACGGTTCCCGGCCTGGCCGGGATTCTTGGCGTCTTCCGCTGCCTGCTGCTCTTCCACCTGCGCCCGGCTCTGCGGCGTGCCCGGGGCCGGCACGGTACCCGCACCGCCGGGGATCTTCGACGAGACCCGGTGGATCCCCGAGCCTTCGCTGAGGTGGCTGGGGTTCTCCTTGGTGGACATGGTCAGCACCGCCACCACCAGCAGGGAGGCGATGAAGGCAATGCCGGCGGCGGTCACGCCGAGGTCCCAGCGCAGCAGGTTGCCGGACCCGCCGGTGGCGAAGACCATGGTGAGGAAACCGGCGATCACGGCCAGCACCGCCGAAAAGATCAGCGGGCCCTTGACGGACATCCGCTTTTCGTCCGGGCGTCCAGACGCGTTTTTGCCCACGATGATTCCTCCTGCTGACGGGGTAAAGCCATATCCAGTCTACCGGTCGTAGAAGTTCTCCGGGTGGTGCCGGTGGCCGGCGCCACACTGGCTCGGCCCGGGCAGCGCCAGCTCAGCCGGCGGGGCAGCGCCCGCTCAGCCGGCGGTGGGTTGGCGCGCGTCGTGGCGCAGGCTCAACGCGGCGATCAGCAGCACGACGGCGGTGATGATCGCCGCCCCGCCCAGCACGCCCAGCAAGGCGTGCGGGCCGAGGTACGAGAAGAACGGCAGGGCGATGCCGAAGCCTACGGACACCGCCCCGGTGATCAGCCAGTCGCGGGCCAGCACCGATCCGGCGCCATCGGCCCCGGCTGTGGATCCAGACGCGGCGGCGGGGGCGGTGCCTGCTGCGGGCCGGCCTTGCGCAGCGGCGCTGGACGGCCGGTTGCTCCAGCCGAGCATCAGCTCTGCGCCGCCGGAGACCAGCAGCGCGGCGGTGGCCAGCACGGTGAACATCGGCACGGTTTGGAAGACGCAGGCAAGGACGCCGGTCACGGCCAGCACGGCGGCCTGCAGGAGCAGCAGTTGGCGATGCGCCGCGGCGGCCGGTTGGCGGGCCAGCAGCCAGACCGCCCCGCCGCTGAGCAGCAGGTAGAGTCCGCCGGCCACCGCCATCACGGTGCGGCCGGGCTCTTGCCAGAAGATGGTGATGGCGCCGAAGGCGGCGGCCACCAAGGCACGGATCAGGACCGGCTGCCAGTACGCGGCGGCCTGGGTAGTACTCGGGATCGTCACGGCTTCCAGCCTAATGCGCCCCGGTGATCATCCACGCATCGTTGCGCACCCGCCAGCCCAGCGTCGCGGCGCGCGCCGCCGTGTAGCCGAGCGCGAACGCCGCCCACAGCCAGAGCAGACCCTCGGTGCCGGTCAGTCCGGCCCGGTCCACCCACACCAGCAGCGGCGCATAAACGGCCAGATTCACGACGCCGGCGATCGCCAAATACCGCGCGTCACCTGCGCCGATCAGCACGCCGTCCAGCACGAACACGAACCCGCAGATCGGCTGGCTCAGGGCCAGCACCCAGATCGCCGCGGTGAAGGCCTGGTGCACGGCCGGATCGGAGGTGAAGACCCAGCCGAGCACCGGAGCAACGGCGGCCAGCAGCAGGCCGGTCACCGCGCCGAAGCCGATGCCCCAGAGGATCATCCGCCGGGTCAGCGAGTGGGCCAACGCCTTGTTCGACGCGCCCAGTTCCTTGCCGATCAGGGCCTGGGCAGCGATCGCGATGGCGTCCAGCGCGAAGGCCAGGAAGCTGTACATGGTCATCACCAGCTGGTGCCCGGCCAGGCTGACCGGTCCCTGCGAGGTGGCCACAAAAACGGTGGCCAGCAGCGCGATCCGCATGCTCAAGGTCCGGAGCATCAGCCAGGACCCCACGTGCGTGGTGGCCTTCAGCCCGGCCCAGGTGGGCCGCAAGGGCACGGAGTATTTGACCGCCCCGCGGTAAACGATGGCCAGATAGACCGCGGCCATGCCCCACTGCACCAGGCTGGTGCCCATCGCCGACCCGGCCACGGACAGCCCCATGCCGTAGACCAGCAGGAAGTTCAGCCCGATGTTGACCAGGAACCCGACGCCGGCCACCAGCAGCGGGGTCTTGGTGTCCTGCAGCCCACGCAGCACGCCGGTGGCGGCCAGCACTATCAGCATGCCGGGCAGGCCCGGCATCGACCAGCGCAGATAGTCCACGGCGAAGTCCTGCACCGGTCCGGTGGCACCCATCGCGGCGGTCAGGTCGGGCGCGAAGAACCAGCCGGCCACCGCCATCACGATGCCGACGGCCAGCGCCAGCCAGATGCCGTCACGGCCGACGCCGTAGGCCTCCGCCAGCCTGCCCGCGCCCAGCAACCGTGCCACCGCGGGCGTGGTGGAGTAGGCCAGGAAGATCATCAGGCCCACCACGGTCTGCACCACGGTGGCGGCCAGCCCCATGCCGGCCAGTTCCGCCACACCAAGGTGTCCCACGATGGCAGAATCGGCCGCGAGGAACAGCGGCTCGGCGATCAAGGCCCCGAACGCGGGGATGGCAAGCGCAAGGATGCTCCGGTTCAGGCCCTGTCCCTGCTGCCGCGCAGCCGTCTTCTCCGGATTCACGCCTTCCAGCTTAGGCCTCGAGCCGCCCCGAGTCCGTCACGATGAACGGACGAGGCCCCGGAGCCTCCTGATCACGGCTGCCGGCACCCTCATTCGGTGCCGCGCCGGCGCAGGGCGAGCACCGCCGTCGTCCCCGCGATGACGGCGAGCGCCGCGGTGAAGGCCGCGACGCCGGTCCAGCCGAACCGGCCGAAGAACAGGCCGCCGGCCCAACCGAACAGACTGGAGCCCGCATAGTAGAACAGGTTGTAGAGGCTGGAGGCCTGCGCGGCCCCCACCGTGGCAAGCCGGGGCGTCCAGCCGGACGCGACCGAATGCGCGGCGAAGAAGCCCGCAGTGAAGAGCAGCAGCCCCAGCATGATCAGCGGCAGCGAATCAACCAGCGTGACCGCCAGCCCGGCGATGCTGACCGCGATCCCGCCCAGCAGCACCGGCAGTCGGCCGGTCCGCACTGTCAGTCCGCCGGCCACCCGGGAACTCACCGTGCCGGCCAGATAGGCCAGGAACAGCAGCGACGCCAGCGACGCGGGCAGGAAGAACGGCGGCGCTTCCAGCCGGAAGCCCAGGTAGTTGTAGACGGCCACGAAGCCGCCCATCAGCAGGAACCCCTGCGCGTACAGCGCCAGCAGGAACACCGAGCGCAGGTTGGCCAGGATCCGCCGACCGAGCCCGGGTCCCTGGCCGCGCGGCAGCGGACGGAATCCGCGCGGGGCCGGAGCCAGCCGGACGAACAGCACAGCGGCGAGCGCGGCCGCGAGGCTGACCGCCAGCACGCCCGCGCGCCAGTCGGCCCACTCCCCCACCGGTCCGGCGATCAGGCGCCCGGCCAGGCCGCCGACCGTAGTGCCCGCCACGTAGGTGCCGGCGGCCACGGCCGCGTGCAGCCGCTGCACCTCCTCATTCAGATAGACCAGTGCGACGGCGGGGATCCCGCCCAGCGCGGCGCCCTCCAGGAAACGCAGCGCCAGCAGGGCCGGGAAGTTCGGCGCCAGCGGCAGCAGCAGGCCCAGTACCACGGCCGCGCTGATGGCCCAGGTCATGGTGCGCTTGCGGCCGGCACGGTCCGCCACCGCCGACCAGGGAATCACCGCGAGTGCCAGGCCGATGGTGGCGGCAGAGACGCTGAGTGCCGCATCGGCCGGGCTGACGTGGAAACTGCGGGCGATGCCGGGCAGCACGGCCTGCACGGAGTACAGCTGGGCGAACGTGGCGAAACCGCCGAACAGCAGGGCCAGCAGCATGTTGCGGTAGCCCCGGCTGCCTTTCGGGTGGCCTGCCCAAGGTTGCTCCGCACTACTCACGGATCCGATGCTATGCCGGAAGCCGCCGCCGGCCGGAATTGGGTGGCAGCCGCGGGCGCCGCCGCGTTCCGGCGTCGGGCCTTTTCAGTCTTGGCTGCGGCGCAGCAGCCGTCCGCGCGGCATCTCGTCGTCGACCGGAACGCCGCGCAGGAAGGTGCTGCGGATGACGCCCGTGAGGGTTTTGCCGTCGTAGGGGCTGACCGGGTTCTTATGCTTCAGCGCCGCCGCGTCCACCACGAAGGTTTCCGCGTCGGCAAAAACGGCTAAATCGGCGTCGGCGCCGATCTCGATCCGGCCCTTGCGCCCCAGGCCCGCGATGGCGGCCGGCCGGGCGGACATCCAGTCCACCACCCGTTCCAGCGCTACGCCGCGCTGGCGTGCCTCGGTCCAGACCAGCGGCAGGCCCAGCTGCAGCGAAGCGACTCCACCCCAGGCGGTGCCGAAGTCGCCGTGCTCCGGGTCCTTCAGGCCCAGCGGGCTGGGTGAGTGGTCGGAGACCACGCAGTCGATCGTCCCGTCGGCCAACCCTGCCCAGAGCCGGTCACGGTTGGCTGCCCCGCGGATGGGCGGACAGCATTTAAAGGTGGTGGCCCGGTCCGGGATGTCCTCGGCCGTCAGCGTCAGATAGTGCGGGCAGGTCTCGACCGTCAGCCGGATCCCCGCGGCCTTGGCCTCGGCGATCTCCGCAAGCGCGTCGGCGGAGGACAAATGCACTATGTGGACGCGTGCCCCGGTGCTGCGGGCCCGGTCGACCACCTCCGCTATCGCCGCGGTTTCCGCGCTGCTAGGCCGGGAGGCCAGAAAGGACGCATAGCTGGTCCCGGCAGGATGCGGCGCCCGGTCGATGGTCGCCGCATCCTCGGCGTGCACCAGCATGAGCGAGTCGAAGGCGGCCAGCTCGGCCAAATCCTTCTCCAGCTCCGCCGGGCCAAGCGGCGGGAACTCGTCCACCCCGGAGTGAATCAGGAAGCACTTAAAGCCGAAGACCCCGGCGTCATGGAGCGGCCGCAGCTCCGTGCTGTTGCCCGGCACCGCACCGCCCCAGAAACCGACGTCCACGAAGGCCTGCCCGACGGCGGCGGCCCGTTTCTCCTCCAGCGCGGTCACATTCACGGTGGGCGGGATGCTGTTCAGCGGCATGTCCAAGATGGTGGTTACGCCGCCGGCTGCCGCAGCGCGGGTTGCGGAGGCAAACCCTTCCCACTCGGTGCGCCCCGGCTCATTGACATGGACGTGCGTGTCCACCAGGCCCGGGATCAGCACCTCGTCGGCTGCCAGTTCAAGGATTTTGTCGCCCTGCAGCCCCGCTCCCAACGGTGCAATCGCCGTGATCGTCCCGGCCCGCACGCCGATCTCCCGCGGCCCCGTTCCGTCCGGCGTCATCACCCGCGCGCCACGGACCACAAAATCGTAGGCTTGTCCTTCGGTGTCGGCCACGCGGCTTGCTCCTGTCTCGAATCGCGGCGGTTTCCGGCCCTAGAGCATGATCTGCCGGTTGACGTCCTTGTACAGCAGGTAACGGAAATTGGACGGCCCGCCGGCGTAGCAAGCCTGCGGGCAGAAGGCCCGGAGCGACAGGTAGTCGCCCTCCTGCACCTCCACCCAGTCGCCGTTCAGCCGGTACACCCCCTTGCCTTCGAGCATGTAGAGCCCGTGTTCCATCACGTGCGTTTCCGTAAAGGGGATCGAGCCGCCCGGCTCGAACGTGACCACGTTGACGTGCATGTCGTAGGCCAGGTCATCCACCGGCAGCATCCGGGTGGTGCGCCATCGGTTGTCCGTATCCGGCATCGGCACCGGCTCGATGTCCTGCTCATTGCCGAAGACCGGCTTGGCGCTGTGGCCCTCCAGCGGCTGGTAGGCCTTGCGGATCCAGCTGAATTGCGCGGGCGCATCGCCGTCGTTGCTCACCGCCCATGCCGAACCCGCCGGGGCGTAGGCAAATCCGCCCGGGAGCAACTGGCGACGCTCGCCCTCGATCGTCACGGACAGCTCGCCGCTGACCACGAAGATGAAACCCTGCACGGTCGGCTGCTCTTCCGGCCGCCCCGATCCCCCGCCGGGGTCCACCTCCATCAGGTACTGCGCGAACGTGCTGGCGCCGCCCGGGACCGGCCGGTTGAGGATCCACGTGCGCGTACCGGCCCAGCCGGGCAGCGCGCTGGTAACGATGTCGCGGAGCACGCCGCGCGGAATCACCGTGTAGGCCTCGGTCACGATGGCGCGGTCACTGAGCAGGTCGGTCTGCGGTGGCAGTCCGGCCGGATTCGCGTAGTAGTGCGGTGTGCTCATGGCGTTCCCTCCGGCACGGAGACTCTGGGCGGGTAAGCCAGTTCGCGGAGCCGCGACACCGGAACGTCCGCCAGCCGGAGGAACTCGGCCTCCTCCACCGCGCCGCAGGTCAGCCCGCGGTCGATGAAGCCCGCCAGCGCGCGAACGGTGGCGGGTTCATCCAGGACCGTTCCCTCGATCCCCTGCACATAGTTCCTCAGCCGCGTGGCAGCCGACTCCAGCCCGCTGCGATAAAACGCGTAGGTGGCCAGGAACCGGGTGGCCAGCTGGGCCGGGTGCAGGTCCCAGCCTTGATAGATGCCGCGTTCCAAGTGCCGGCGGACCAACCGGGCGTGCAGCGCCCAGGCCGCCCTGACGTTCTCGGCGTCGCCGACTGGAAGGATGTTCGTGGAACCGTCGGAGAGGCGCACGCCGGTTCCCGCCACGGCAACCTGCATCACGCTCTTGGCGTGGTCAGCCGCCGGATGCTCCATCGATTGGTAGCCAGCGGCGATTCCCAGCGAGGCACTGTAGTCGTAGGTTCCGTAGTGCAGGGCCGACACGCGCCCGGCGCCCTCGTGGATCAGCCGGGCCACCGGCACCGTGCCGTTCGCGGCGAGGATCAGCTGGGGCGTCTCCACCTGGACTTCGAAGCGCAGCCGTCCGGGTGTGAGAGCGTGCGCGCGCTCCAGTTGCTCGCAGGCGTACACCATGGCCCGGACCTGGTCCACGGTGCTGACCTTGGGCAGCGTGAGCACCAGCCCGTTGGGCAGGCCGTGTCCGCCGGCATGGTCGATCAGGGACGAGATGAACAGGTCCAGCGTGCGCAGTCCACGGGCGCGGGTGGCCGCCTCCAGACTCTTGAACCGGATGCCGACAAACGCAGGCGCCGTCCCCTCTGCAGCCGCCCGGGCCACCAGCTCGCCGGCCCGAACAGCCGCGGCGTCTTCCTCCTCGTCGTCGCGCTGGCCGTAGCCGTCCTCGAAGTCCACGCGCAGGTCTTCGATCGGTTCGGTCTCCAGCTTGCGCCGGACCAGCTCGGCCAATTGGTCGGATTCTGCCAGTTCCAAAGACACCGCCAGCCGTTCCAGCCCGCCGTGGGCCTTGGTAACCGTCAGCGCCTCGGTACCCCACCGAGCGGGCAGCTCCGGGACGTATGCGTCGGCGGGAATATAGACGGTGTGGACCGGCTGGCGGCTTGCCGTCTCGCCCGGGTAATGGGTGGCGAGAAGGCGGTCGGTGGCGGCGAGCTCGGCATCGATCCAGGCCAGGGCGTCCGGCCCCAGGGCCAGTCGGCGGGCCATCAGGACACCAGCTCATAGGCCGGCAGGGTCAGGAAGTCCACGAACTCCGCCCCGGTGGCCAGCTTGCCGATCAGCCTGCTGGCGGGCAGGTAGTGGCGTTCAAACTCCTCGGGATCCACTTCCCCGCGCAGGCGTTCGGTTTCTTCCGCCAGCATCTTCTCGACCAGCTCGGCGGTGACCGTGTTGCCGGTGTCCGCGAGCACCACCTTGTTGTGCAGCTGCTGCCAGATCTGCGAGCGCGAGATCTCGGCGGTGGCGGCGTCCTCCATCAGGTTGTGGATGGCCACCGCCCCGTTGCCGGACAGCCAGACGGCGGTGTAGGCCACCGCCACGTAGAGGTTCAGCCGCAGGCCGGCCTCGGTGACCTCGCCGCCGGCGGACGGAATGTCCAGCAGTTGATCCGGCGTGACCTGCACGTCGTCGCGCAGCCGGCCCAGCTGGTTCGGTTTGTCACCCAGCACGGCGTCGAACACTTCCTGACAGATCTGCACCAGATCCGGGTGGGCCACCCACGAGCCGTCGAAGCCGTCGCCGGCCTCCCGGGTCTTGTCCGCGCGGACCTTCTCCACCGCTCGGGCGGTGGTGTCCGGTTCGCGCCGGTTGGGGATGAACGCGGCCATCCCGCCCATGGCGAAGGCGCCCCGGCGGTGGCAGGTCTTGACCAGCAGCTCGGTGTAGGCCCGCATGAACGGCGCCGTCATCGACACACTCGCGCGGTCCGGCAGGACAAAGTCCGCGCCCGCATCACGGAAGTACTTGATGATGCTGAACAGGTAGTCCCAGCGGCCGGCGTTCAAACCCGAGGCATGCTCGCGGAGTTCATAGAGGATTTCTTCCATCTGGAAAGCCGCCGGGATGGTCTCGATCAGCACCGTGGCCCGCACGGTCCCGCGCGGGATGCCCAGCGCGTCCTGCGCAACGGTGAACACCTCGTTCCAGAGCCGCGCCTCCAGATAGCTCTCCATCTTGGGCAGGTAGTAGAACGGACCTTGCCCGGTGGAAGCCAGATGCGCCGCGTTGTGGAAGAAGTGCAGACCGAAGTCCACCAGTGCGCCGATGGCGGGAGTGCCGTCAAACGTCAGATGCTTTTCCGGCAGGTGCCAGCCGCGCGGACGGACCACCACCGTGGCCAGCGGCGCGTCGGTGCGCAGCCGGTACTCTTTGCCCTCGGCGGAGGTGTGCGACAGCTTGCCCCGGGCGGCTCCGTAGAGGTTGACCTGCGCATCAATGATGTTGTGCCAGGTCGGCGCGCAGGCATCTTCCAGGTCGGCCAGCCAGACCTTGGCGCCCGAGTTCAGCGCGTTGATCGCCATCTTGGCGGGCGACGCGGGCCCGGTCATCTCCACCCTGCGGTCCTGCAAAGCCGCCGGAGCCTCGGCAACGCTCCAGTCGCCGGTGCGGACGTGCTCGGTTTCCGGCAGGAAGTCCAGCCTGCCGGACTCCGATGCGGCGCGGCGGCGCTCGGCGCGGTCGGCCAGCAGCGCGTCCCGGGTGCCGGCGAACCTGCGGTGCAGGTCTTCGATGAAGGCCAGCGCCTCCGGCGTGAGGATTTCCTCGGCCCCGGCCACGGGCGGCTGGTCCGTTATCGCGATCGTCATCGTGATCCTTCCTGAGGGTTCGTCCTAAGGCATCGGTCTGTGCGTCGGCCGCCGCCGTCGGGCTAGCAGAATCCCGGCATGGTCGCCCAGATCCGGTGGCTGGCCGGACTCCCCTCGCGCTGGATGGCGGCCTCGATCAGCCCGTACGGCCGGTCGGCGGCAAAGAACACCTCGTTCGGGTTATCCAGCCCGAACGGCTGCAGGTCCACGGCGAAGTGGTGCTTGTTCGGCAACGACATCCTGATCTCGTCGATCTCCGGCTGCGCTTCCAACACCAGCCGTCCCATCTGGAACATGGTCTGCTGCAGCGCCAGAGAATGGGTCTCCGCGAAGCCCTTGAGCAGCAGCGACCGGACACCGGCGTAGACCGCGTCGAAGTCCACCTCCGTGCTCCGGTAGCGCCAGCGCGCCGTGACGTCCGTGGCCAGGATGCGGTCGGTGGTCTCCTGCAGCGTGGTGTACCTGTCCCGCGGGAAACCGTGGAACTCGCTGCCGGTGGACTTGAGCACCGTCAGGCCCTGCAGCCCGGCCACCACGGTGGCCCCCGTTTCGGAGATACCGACGACGGCGGTGCGCACCTCGCTCTTGTTGCGCGAGAAGGCGTGGTCATGCTCATTGATCCGGTCCCAGAAATACTGCTCGGCCGCCCAACGTCCTCCGGTGACCCAATCGAACCTGCCGGTGAAATACCGTCCCAGTCGGAGCAGGAATTCCTCGGGAGTTCCCACCCCGTCCCGGGCGAGGGCGTAGACCGTGTTCTTCTGCGTATCCGTCGCGACCACGTGCGCATTGTCGCCGGCGACGTGGGCCCGCTCGAAGTCTCCGTGCAGCTGGGACGTGACGTTGAGGTCCTGGATCCGGTGCCGGTCGGTGTCCCGGGTGATTTTGACCAGGCGAACTTCTGCCTTGCCGTACTGGTTGGGGCCGAGGACCACCCGGCTGGCAGCCCCGGCGTTGGCTGTTGTGCTCATCCTGGCTAGCTCCCTCGGTAGGTTGAGTAAGCAAACGGGCTGATCAGAAGCGGCACGTGGTAATGCTGGGCCGGGTCCTTGATCTCGAAGGCCACGTCCACCGACGGAAAGAAGGTCTCCGTTCCCGCCGCCTCGAAGTACGGCCCCGTCTCGAACCTGATTCGGTAGATGCCGGCCTCGACTGCCTCTGGGCCAAGGTTCTTGATCCGGCCGTCGCCATCGGTCTTCCCCTCGGCAACTTCCTGCCAGCCGGACGCCGATCGCGCTTCCAGCACGGCCTTCACGCCGACCGCGGGCTTCCCGGTTCCGGTGTCGAGGATGTGGGTGGTGATCTGGCTGATGTTCACGGCTCGATCGCTCCCTCCAGCCGCAGGAGGGCGATCTCCCGCAACTGCCGGCCCACCACCTCGATCTCATCCTCCGGCGAGTTGTCCAGCCGGCTGTTGAGCTGCTCCAGAATCTCTTCGGTGCTGCGGCCCGCGGCGCGGATCAGGAAGACGCGGCCAAACTTTTCCTCGTAGGCAAGATTCCGCCGACGCAATTCCGCCTGAACCGCACCATCACGCGGCACCCCGGCCTGTTCACCGCGGGACATTTCCGCTTCGGCGCCGGTGCCCCCGGCACGTTCGCCGATGCGCGGGTGGCGGGCCAGCGCAGCGTCGATTTCTGCCTCGCTCCAAGGCTCCGCCGCGGTTTCGGCAGCGGCCAGCAGTTGCTCCTTGCCAGCGAACGGGCGGGCAGCCACCAGCTCCGCCACCCAGCGGGAATTATCCACGCACGGACGAAGCAGCGCGGCTGCCTCGGAAGCCGGAAGGGAGTTGAAGGACGATAACCTCATGGCAGGCGTCAGCTCTTTCGTCAGTTTCCACCCCAGCGCTGAACACCCTTGACCATCGCCAGAAAGCGACTTGATTCGATGTCTTTAAATGGTGGAACTCATCAGGTGGGCCTCAGTCTAGGCCAAGCCGTCACCCATGTGAACCTTTCCGGATGCAACAGTTGCCACTCCTCCCGGGGCCGAAGCAGGGCCACAGCGTTGCTCTGGCCATAAAGCCGATAACCGACGATATGTAAAGTCGTTGCCTCTGGAAACCGTGTAAACGCTCTGCACTCCAAATGCACTCATCGGCGGCGATGCCAGCGCGAGGCAATCGCTTCACGGTAGAGGATTTCACTGGCGGGGCTGCCTGCACGGTAGATCCTAGCGCGCGCCTAGGATGGGCAGGTCGTCTGTCAGACGGGCCCAGTAGGCCCAGGAGCGACCGGTCAGGGCCTGGAATGCAAAGAGGATGAGCGGGAACAGCTGGGCGGTTTCGGTGCCTTGGGCGCACCGGCCGCAGGCAACGCCTGGGCGCTTCTAACGGCAGACACCGTTACGAAACAGGGGCCGCCCAGAAGGTGCCGGGCCACTTTCATGGTTGTTTGAGACGGGACGCTGGCTCCGGTGAGTGTCATAGAGATGCGGGCCGCCCACTGTCAGAGTGAGCCGGCACCCAAACCTGCCGCGGCATGTATTCAGCTGTAGCCTCGGGTTAATAAATCAGGCGGAGAAGAACCCGCATTGAAGGAGTCTCCCCTTCCCGCATGCAGGGCGGGTAGGGGGTCGGCGCATAGCAAGCGATATTAGGCCTTCAGCCCACGAGGGCGCTGGCTTGGAGCTTCAGCAATTGGCCGAGCTTCGTTATCGAAGCACTGATCTCCTCGCGTGAGGCGACGGTGACTTGTTGGAGGACCAGTCCGTCGAGAGCGGCGAAGATGACACGCGCCGTGGCCTTGTCACGAGGAAGGCCATACTCCTCCAGGGTGTCGAGCATGACGCCCAGATAGCTCTCATACAAGGCGGCGGCCATCCGGCGCATTTCCTCGCTTCGGCCAGAGGCCAAGATCATTTGGTACTGGAACAGCTGCAGATGCGGCTCTTCGGCCACGATCCGCGTCAGCCGCTCGGCGAACGCCTCATCCAGCGAAGAGCCGGCGGCGAGATCCGTGACCTGCTGTGATCTGGCGACAGCCCACTCAGTTGCGGCTTCCAGCAGGGCTTCCTTCGAGCCGAAATGATGTGAGATCAGCGTGTTGTTCACGCCCGCCCGTTCAGCAACCTTGCGGTAGCTGAACGCATCAAGTCCCTGCTCGGCCACCAGTGCGACCACTGCGGCCAATAACGCTTCCCGGCCTTGACCGTACTTCTGGGCCTTTTCGCTGTTATCCACGACACAAGCCTATCTCAAAACTAAGCACTTGCAGGGTATTGACAACTAGAACTAAGCGAGTGCAGAGTTGAGATCGACGTCACAGCCTGTAGCACAGGATTTTCTTGCTTGGGCGTACTAAGAGTGCAGCGCAGCGCTCCGCCCCTTCCCGCCGTTCCTTACTTTCAAAGGTGATACTCATGGCAGAAACTACCCTGCAACCTCATGTGCGCAAGGGCCTGCGGGCCCGGGACACCGTCGCTATGTGCATGCCTACGACGAGTGCCGTCTTCGTTGTGGCCGGTTCAACGGCCGGCGCACTCGGGATCTGGGGTGCAGCGTTGGTCTGCATTGTGTTGGCTCTCGTGTCCATGCTGCAGAACTATCTCTTTGCCGAGATGGCGGCCATGTTCCCGGATAAGTCAGGGGGAGTGGCGCTGTTCGCCGCCGAGGCGTGGAAGAAGTTCTCGCCGCTCCTGGCCTCCGTTGCGTCGTTCGGCTACTGGTGCGGCTGGGGGTTGGCCCTTTCCCTGGCAGCAGTCCAGATCGGGCACATCGCGACAGTTCAGTGGGTCCCCAGCGCTGCCGACTTCAGTGTCGACCTGGGCATCGCTTCCGTCGGGCTGCCGCAGATTCTCGCCGCCGTAGTGATCATGGGGGCCATCGGTGCCAATTTGTTGGGGCTTAATGTCACCGTGAACCTGAATAAGGCGGTGGCAGTAGCAGTGGTCGCTGTGCTGGCCGGCTTGGTCCTGCTGCCTATGTTCACGGCGGACTGGTCAACGGCGAGCTTCACCTTCAATGTATTCGGTGAAGGTACTGGTCTGGCCTCGATCCTGGTGTGGATGTATGTAGGGGCTTGGTCCATTTACGCCAGCGAGCTGTGCGCGACCTTCGCACCCGAGTACCGGCGGCCAGTTCGCGACACGAAACGTGCCTTGAAGACGATGGCCATGGTTTTCATCATGGTCTACGCCCTTGTCCCGATCATGACGGCCGGCGCCGTTGGAGAGCAGGGCGTAGTCACCGACCCGGTTAATTTCGGCGTCAACTTCTACCGCGAGACGTTCGGTGAGACCGCGGGCGCAGCCGTGGCCGTCATTCTGGTGCTGGCGCATGCCGCCGCCCTCCTGTCCGCTTCGGCCGATGCCTCGCACGCGCTCAAAGGTCTCGCCGAGGAAAAGCTGACGCTCAGGCAGCTGGCCCGCACAAACCGGAACGGAGCACCGGCCGGTGCTCTGGTCTTCACGCTCATCGTGAACCTCGTGCTGATCTTTTTCGTGGGTAGTCCTGTAGCCATCGTCATCGCGGCGAACCTCGGGTACATGCTCTCGGTCACCCTTGCCACAGTCGGATTCCTCGTCATGCGCCGCACACACGCCCATGTTTCGCGCCCGCTGAAACTGGGTCGGCAATGGATACCGGTGGCGGCGGTCTTGAGCATCTTCAACGGAACCATCCTCATCGTTGGTGCTCTGAACCCGGGCCTGGCAGCCGGTGGCGAAGGCTCGGAGATCATCATCGCCTTGGTCCTGCTCCTCCTTGGAGCCGTCTTCTACGTCATCCGCCAGCATTTGCAACGAACGCAAGACCTTGGCGACCAGAAAGAAACAATCAAGGAGACCAGCAACAATGACTAACGCGACGACAACTCCGGGGGAACAGACTCGGATCAGCCGCGAAGACACAGGTGAAGCCGTCACGCTTACCTTCCTAGGAACGGCGGCGGGACCACCCGCCGTCGTCGGACGCACGGGAATCTCAACGGTCCTCTCAGTTGCCGGACGTCATTACATCATCGATTGCGGCCGAGGATCGCTGACCCAGTACCGGGCCGCAGGATTCGAAATGGAAGATCTCGCGGGAATCTTCATCACGCACCTTCACGTCGACCACACCATCGACCTGATCCAGTTTCCGCTGCTGTACGCTACGGAGTTCGCGGCCCCCGACCGCATCAGGCCGCCGCTGCCGATCGTCGGTCCCGGCGCACCGGTAAAACCAGTTGGACAACCCACCCGCGGCCAGACTTGGGCTCACGGCTCCACGCCAGTAGGCCTGCGGAGAATGCTGGAGCTCCAGTTCGAGGCGTTCTCGCAAAGCACCGACTTCTTCCTCCTCGAAGACATGGCAATGAACCCCCAGTCGTTCGTGGATGTGCGCGAGATACCGCTCCATGCCGGCGCTTCGCTCAATACGGTCCTCAGCGGAACCGTCTTCGAGCCCCTCGACATCTTCCAAGACGAGCACATCGCGGTCCAAGCAGTGCCCGTTCCCCACGGCGCGGTCTTCCCCGCCTACGCGCTGCGCTTCGAAACGGCCACCCGATCGATCATCTTCTCAGGCGATACGGCTGTCTCCGAAAACGTCGTGCAGATCGCCCGCGGAGCCGACTGCCTGGTCCACGAAGTCGCCTGGGTCGACAAATGCATCGAGCTCGGATGGGACGAAGCGATCGAACACATGCGCACCGTCCATACCGACATCGCCGACGTCGGTATGGTCGCCCACCGGGCCGGGGTGGAAACGCTGATTCTTTCCCATCTCGCACCGGCGGACCCGCGCATCGTCTCAACAGCCGAGTGGAATCGGCGTCTGGCGGAAAGCGCTGAACGCCACGGTTACGCCGGAAACGCTTTCACAGCCGAAGACCTCATGTCTTGGACCGTTCCGGCCCGGATTCCCTCCCCAACCCACCACCTCTAGAACCTCTGCAACACAAACCCTCACCCGCAATCCAAGGAGATCACCATGACCTCACCCGTTTTCCACGCCGACCACACCGAAACCCAGTATGAGCCGTTCGAGGTCGGCCAGGTCCAGTGGCTGCGCCGCAACGGCGACGGCGGCAATCAGGCCCTCGCGTCCGGTATCTGGCATGTCACTCCCGAAGACGCCCCGGAGCCGTTCGACCTGCCCATCGAAGAAGACGAGACCATTTACATCGTCTCCGGCCACCTCCACATCGAGGTCCTCGACGGCGACACCTTCGACCTGAAGGCCGGCAGCATGGCCTCCTTTTCCAAGGGAGCCAAGACCCGTTGGACCGTGGTTGAACCCACCGTCGAATTCTTCGTCTACAGCTGACCATTCCCCGAAAGAAGCAACCAATGAGCACCACTACTGACGTCGTTATCATCGGAGCCGGGTTCGCGGGCCTGACCGCTGCCCGCGAACTTTCGCAACGCGGACATACCGTGAAGATTCTCGAGGCGCGCGACCGGGTCGCAGGCCGCACCTGGGTGGACGAGCGGATGGGCCGCGGCCTTGAACTCGGAGGCACCTGGGTCCATTGGGTGCAGCCCCATGTGTGGGCGGAGATGACCAGATACGGCATCGGTGTGGTCGCCGGCGCGGAGTTCGAGAAGGCCTATTGGTGGGCCGATGGACAACGGCACGAGGGGCCAGCCGAACGGGTACTGGAGATCATCGATGAACCCAACAAGCGCCTGTTGGAGCAAACCCGTGAACTGGTCCCGTTGCCGTACCAGCCGCTGAGCAACCCCGCGGTCAAGGGCGTGGATCAGGAGAGCGTCTCCGCCAGGATCGACGCGCTGAACCTGGACGAAGAAGCCCGTCAGCTTCTGCGCACCTTCTGGTCGCTGAACTTCAACGGAAAAATTGAAGACGCGGCCTTCACCCAGGCACTGCGCTGGTGCTCGGCCGCCAGCGGCGACTGGATGCTTATGTTCGAAGCATGCGCCACCTACAAGGTGCAGGGCGGAACGGCCGCCCTGGCCGCCGCGATCCTGGCGGATACAACGGCAGATCTGCACCTCAACAGTGTCGTCAAGCGAGTAGAGCAGAACGACGCCGGGGTCACCGTCACCACCGCGGATGGAGTGGTCCATTCGGCAAAGGCAGTCATCGTCACGCTGCCGTTGAACGCCCTGAATACTGTCGAGTTCAGCCCGGCCCTGTCAGAAGGCAAGCAGGCCGCTGCCTCACGCGGCCAAGCAGGCCTGGGGGCGAAGGTGTGGATCAAGGTTAAGGGCAAGTGGGACCGGTTTGTAGCCTTTGGCGCCGAAGACTGGCCCATCAACTTCGTCCAGTCCGAATACTTCGACGAGGACAGCACCACCTTGGTCGCCTTCGGACCGGACGGTAACGCCGTCGATGTCGAAGACCGGGACGCGGCGCAGGATGTGCTGGAGAAACTGGTCCCCGGGATTGAGGTTCTTGAAATCACCGGGCACTCGTGGGTCGGCGACGAGTTCGCCAAATCCACCTGGCCGATGCACTACACGGGATACCTGTCGGAAAGTCTGGAAGAAATGCAGCGCCCCGAAGGGAACGTTTTCCTCGCCGGTTCCGACTACGCCAACGGCTGGGGCGGATTCATCGACGGCGCCATCGAAAGCGGTCTGTCCGCCGCGCGCGCCGTCGCCGGCAAGCTCGACCAGCACAGGTAACGCACGAGGCTTGAGCCTGCAGTCCGCTGACAAAAGCAGGCCTCACCACATCATGATCTACAAGGAAGACATTATGAGCATCGAAACGACCACACACGCAAGCTACGCCACGGCGGCGGAACTGCTAGCCGCGGTCCAGCCGGCCCACGGCGGCCGCGACATCCTGGACCCGGCCACCGGCGAACTTGTCGGCCGCGCGCCCGAACACACGGCAGCGGACCTCGAATCCGCCGTCACCTCTGCCCGCGAGGCACAACCGGAGTGGGCCGCGCTCGGACACGGGGAGCGCAGCGCTTACCTGAACCGTGCAGCCGACGCCGTCGAGGCCTCGGCCGAGGCCCTCGCCGAGCTGCTCTCCCGCGAGCAGGGCAAGCCGTTGAACGGGCCGAATGCGCGCTTCGAGGTCGGGGCCTGCGCGGCCTGGCTGCGCGCCACCGCATCGTTCGAACTCGAACCCGAACTGCTGGTCGACGACGACGGCGGCCGCGCCGAACTCCACTACCGCCCCCTCGGCGTGGTCGGCGCGATCGGCCCATGGAACTGGCCCATGATGATCGGCGTCTGGCAGCTCGCCCCCGCCCTACGCATGGGCAACACCGTCGTCATGAAGCCCTCCAGCTCGACGCCACTGTCGGTCATCGCCCTGGTGCACGTTCTGAACACAGCGCTCCCGAACGGCGTCTTGCACGTAGTCTCTGGAGACCGGACCGTCGGCAACCTGCTGGTCGAACACCCCCAGATCGCGAAGATCATGTTCACCGGCTCCACAGACGCGGGCAAAGCGATCATCCGCAACTCCGCCGACACCGTCAAGCGGCTGACCATGGAACTCGGCGGCAACGACGCCGGCATCGTCCTGCCCGACGCCGACCCGCAAGCGATCGCCGAGGACCTGTTCTGGGGCGCGTTCATTAATACCGGCCAGACCTGCGCGGCGCTGAAGCGCCTCTACGTGCACGAGGGAATTTACGACGACGTCGTCACCGCGCTGACCGAGGTTGCGAAGGCCATGCCCATGGGTGTCGGCCTGGACGAGAACAATGTGCTCGGCCCGCTGCAGAACAAGAACCAGTTCGACGTCGTCTCGGACCTGGTCCAGGCGGCCAAGGACTCCGGCGCCCGCATCGTGCTCGGCGGCAACCCCGAACAGGGCCAGCCGGGCTACTTCTACCCGACCACCCTGGTAGCTGACATCGACAACGACAACCCGCTCGTCGCGGAGGAACAGTTCGGCCCGGCCCTGCCGATCGTTAAGTACTCCAGCTTGGACGAAGCCATTGAGATGGCCAACGCTCTCGAGGTCGGCCTCGGCGCCTCTGTATGGTCATCCGACAAGGACAAGGCCCGCGAGGTCGCCGCCAGGATTCAGGCTGGCACGGTGTGGATCAACAAGCATGGCGCCGTGGACCCGCGGGTACCGTTCGGCGGTGCGAAGCAGTCCGGCTACGGCTTGGAGTTCGGCGTCGAAGGCCTTAACCACCTCGGCCAGCCCCACGTCATCAGCTACTAATAACGCCATCAGCTCCAGCAATAGGAACGGTGGAAAGGGGGCTGGCATGCCGAACGGCGAGCCAGCCCCCTTTCGTAATGTCGGAACCTTCATCGTCCCTTGGCAAAACTTGGCATATGCGTCGTTATCGGCCTCCGCTTTGGAAGCCCCTGAGGGAGATGCCTATGGTTCCGGATATTCGGAGTGCGCCGGCCCCGGGGACTATTCGGGTAGCGATGGTTCCGGATCCGCACGCAGTGGCGGTCACCCGGTGGTGCAGGCTACCGGTTGCCGAGGTCGACGCCACGGCATTCGCGCAGAGTGAGCACCGTTGCAGCGCCGACGAGCAGCAGGCCGATCGTGTACAGCCCGAAGGCTGTGGCGCCGGCTTCGCCGAACCAGACGCCAAACCCGGCCTGCAGGTAGGCCGCGGTGCCGCCGAACGCCGCGACGCACAGGGCGTACGGGATCGCGACACCGATGGTGCGGACGGCAGTGGGAAAGAGTTCCGAGTACACCGCTGGCATGATCGAGGCGGATCCGGCGATGAAGACCAGCATGGCGGACATGGCCAGACCCAGTTGCACGGCCGAGTGCTGGACGAACCAGGTGGCGGGGAAGAAGAGGGTGGCGCTGCCAATGCCGCTGATGAGCAGGACCGGTTTGCGGCCGATCCGGTCCGAGAGCCGGCCCCATAGTGGCAGGGCAACGATGAAAACCAGATTGGCTGCGACCCCGGCCCAGAGAGCTTGCGTCGCGTCGATCTTGAGCACGTTGATGGCATAGGCCGGGGTGGAGACACCCCAGACGTAGTAGGCGACGGTCAGCCCGACGGTGAGGCCGATGACCTGCAAGGCCTGGCGCCAGTGCCGGGCCAGGTCGGTGAACAGGCCGCCGCGGGCCGGGGCCGGACGGCCGGGGACGGCGGCGTCATGGGCGGCCGTCTGGGATTCGAAGAGTGCGGACTCCTCCATGCGGGAGCGCATGACCAGAGCGACCAAGCCGAAGACCGCGCCGAGGAGGAAGGGGATGCGCCAGCCGTAGGCGGCCATGGCCGATTCCGGCATGACACTCGAGAGCACCGCGCCCAGCAAAGTACCGAACAGGATGCCGACCGTGCCCGAAGCATAGATCAGCGAGGCCCAGTATCCGCGCCGGGAGGCGGGGGCCATTTCCGACAGGTAAGTCTGGGCACTCGGCAGTTCGCCACCGTGCGCGAGGCCCTGGATGAGCCGTGCGATGAGCAGCATGAGGGACGCGCCGGCGCCGATCGAGTCGTACGTGGGGGTCAGACCGATCGCGAGGGAGCCGAGCGAGGCCAGCCCGACGCAGAGCGTCAGCGATGCCTTGCGGCCGACCTTGTCGCCGATCCAGCCGAAGATGAAACCGCCGAGCGGGCGGGCCACGAAGCCGACGGCGAAAATCGCGAGCGTTGCGAGGAAGGCACTGGAGGGGTCCTGCTTGCTGAACAGCTGGGAAGCGATGAAGGAGGCGAAGGTGGCATAGATGGCCCAGTCGTACCATTCGACGGCATTTCCGGCACCGGTGCCAATCAGCGTCTTGATGATTTTGGACCGGGGCGGCCGCATCTCGGGAGTGGACCCGTTGGCATGCTTGGCGGTGTGGGGGCGGGTGGCGGACATCGAAGTCTCCTGGGCAGGGGAAGGGAAGTCAGGGGTCAGGCGGACGCGAGGCGTTCGAGCGCCAGGCGTGCGTAAAGTGCACTGCCGTCGGCCAGCACGGCGTCGTCGAACACTGCGAACGGCGAATGGTTGTAGGCGGCCTTGGCATAGTCGGTGCCTGCAGGCACGGCGGAGAGGAACAGGAACGCGCCCGGCACCTCGGCCAGGACACGGGAGAAATCCTCCGAGCCGGCCAGCGGATTGGCCAGCTCCCGGTAGCGCTCCGGGCCGAACAGCTCTTCGACGGCGCGCCGCGCGAACGCGGACTCGGCGCCGTCATTGAAGGTCAGCGGATACTCCTCGATGTACTCGACCGTGACCTCCAGCCCGTGGCCGTCGGCGATGGCTCCCAGCAGTCGCGGAATCGAGGCTTTCAGCCGCGTTTTGGCCTGCGCGGAGAAGGAACGGATGGTCGCTTCGAAGCGGGCCGTGTCGGGGATGACATTGCGCTTGGTGCCCGCATGCAGCATGCCGACGGAAAGCACGACCGGGTCGAACACATCGAACTGGCGGGTGATCATGGATTGCAGCGCCATGATCATTTCGGCAGTGACCGGGACCGGGTCCTTGGCAGCGAACGGCGCAGAGCCGTGCCCGCCGGCACCATGTACGGTGACGACGAGTCCGTCAGAAGAGCTCATCACTGGGCCCGGACGGGAGAGGACGGCACCGCTCTCGCCGAGGGCGCTCATGACGTGCAGTGCGTAGGCGGCATCCGGGCGGCTTCCGGCGGCTTCTAGGACGCCTTCGCGGATCATGACACCGGCTCCGTCGAAGCCCTCTTCGCCGGGCTGGAACATCAGGACGACATCGCCGCCCAGCTGGTCCTGCCGGGACGCGAGCAGGTTCGCCGCGCCCACTAGCATCGCGGTGTGCAGGTCATGGCCGCACCCGTGCATGGCGCCGGGAATCTCTGAGGCGTACTCAAGGCCCGTCTTCTCCTGTACCGGAAGGGCGTCCATGTCGCCGCGCAGCAGCACTACCGGGCGCTCCGCTCCGCCGGCCGGCGTTCCCGCCGATCCTCGCAGCACTGCCGTGACGGACGTGGTGTCCGTGCCCGTGAAGATCTCATAGCCCAGACCGTCGAGGGCGGTGAGAACCTTCTCCTGGGTGCGCGGAAGCTCCAGGCCGATCTCCGGCTCGCGGTGCAGGCGGTGGCGGAGGTCGGCGATATCGCCGGCCAAGGCCGCCGCGTCTTCGCGCAAGGCGACGGTCAGATCGGCGGAGGATGCGGGCAAAGCCAAAGCGGCCCCTTTCGCTGGAAAACAGATCCCTCGAGTGTGACGTGGTCCGGCTCACCTGACCTCACAACGTGGGAAAATTGCATTGTCCCCTCTCCAAACCGAAGGATCCTGCATGGAACTTCCTGCAGAGGAGCTTGAACTGGTTCATGCCCTCCAGCTCTCTCCCCGTGCCACCTGGGCCCAGCTCGGATCCGTGCTGGGCCGGCATCCCGCGACCCTCGCCGCCCGATGGGAACGGCTGCGCTCGGACGGCCGGGCCTGGGTCACCGGCCATATCGGAACCGCCGAAGGCCAGACATGCGTCACCTTCATCGGGCTCGATTGCCGCCCCGGGCACCGGAGCAAGGTACTGGAACGCCTATGTGCCGTCCCGGAGATCGGAACCATCGAGGAAGCGGCCCGGGCGTGGGATCTGCGGCTGACCGTCCTAACGCGCAGTTGGGAGCAGGTAGCAGGGCACGTGCTGCCCATGGTGCGCACTGATCCTGACATTCTGCGCAGCCAAGTGACGCTGGCAACCAGACTTTACGCGGCCGGGAACAACTGGAGGCTGGATGTCCTGTCCCCCGAGCAGCAGCGGCGCATTGCTGCCTTGCATCCGGGCGTGGTCCGTCCGCCCGGAGCTACGCCTCCTACGCTGCCACAACTGATGTCCGTGTTGGCCCGCGACGGGCGGGCTACAGCAACCGAGATCGCGTCCGAAACGGGTACGCATCCGACGACGGTGGCCCGGCACCTGCGCCAGGCCCTCGAAACGGGCCTGGTGGCGTTGCGCTGCGAACTCGCCCAGGATTACTCGGGCTACCCCCTCGGGTGCCAGTGGTACGTGCGCGTTCCGCCTGCGCAGTTGGAGGCCGCGGTCAGCTACCTGCAGTCCCACCGCACACTGCGGCTGTGCGCCGCCACCACCGGAGACGCCAACCTGACATTTTATCTCTGGCTGCGCACCCCCGGTGCCATCGCCGACGTGGAAGCCGGGCTCCAGCAGGCGGCGCCGGGAGTACAGGTCATCGAGTCCGATATCGGGGTCCGTACGCACAAGCGCACGGGATGGATGCTGAACGAGGATTCCACCGCCACCGGCGAAGTGATTGTCGGCACCGATGTGGCCTAAGCCTTGATCCACCGATCCGATTCGGGGTGAGATCGGCGTTTTAAACGGGAGATGCCCGTCTTTTGAAGGAAACTTGGCTTACCACAGTCAAAATTCCGACCTCAAGAGAGGGCATCCCGTAGATGCAACTTTCCCATACCCCCGGCTCGATGTCAGTTTCCTTCGACGATGCCAACCTCGTGTCGACCGCCGGACTGGTCCCGGTCATGGCTTTGGCCCGGGAAGCCGGACTGCAGGAACTGGCCGACGAATGGCTGAGCGTGCCAACTGACAAAGGCGCGAACGCCGGCCTGAAAGTCGCCTCGCTGATCGCCGGCATGACCGCCGGCGCCGACTCGATCGATGACATGGGCCTGCTGCGTCACGGCGGGACGGGCAAACTGTTCAAGGCCCGGTACGCGCCCTCGACTCTGGGGTCGTTCCTGCGCGCGTTCACGTTCGGCCATGTCCGCCAGCTCGACGCGGTCGCTTCCCGTTTCCTGGCCGGGCTGGCCTCCCGGGCCCCGGTGCTTCCGGAAACGAACGGCGGCTACACCTTCGTGGACGTCGACGACACGATCATTGAAGTCCATGGCTACGCCAAGCAGGGCTCCGGCTACGGCTACTCCGGCGTGCGCGGACTGAACGCGCTGCTGGCCACCGTCAGCACCACCGGCTCGGCGCCTGTAATCGCAGCGCAGCGGCTGCCCAAAGGAGCGGCAAACTCAGCCCGCGGGGCCGGGAAACTGGTCACCGAGGCCCTGGCCACTGTGACGAAGACCGGCCCCGGCGCCAAAGTGCTGCTGCGTGCCGACTCGGCATTCTACGGTCGTGCCACGGTCGCCGCGGCGATGAAAGCCGGCGCCGATGTCTCGGTGACCGTGCGCATGGACCCTGCGGTCAAACGCGCATTACCGGGATCGGCAAGGATGCGTGGACACCGATCGAATACACCGACGCCGTCTATGACGAGAGCGCCGGAGCCTGGATCTCCAAGGCCGAGGTCGCGGAAATACCGTTCACCGCGTTCAGCTCACGGAAGATCGCCGAACGCGTCCCCGGCCGCCTGATCGTCCGACGGATCCCGGAACTGAACAGACAGGCCGGTGACGGGCAGGGCACCTTGTTCGATACCCACCGGTTCCACGCCTTCTTCACCACCGCAGGTGCCGATTCGATGGATACGGTTGCCGCTGACAAGACCCACCGCGCCCATGCGGTAATCGAGCAGGTCAACGCAGACCTGAAGGACAGCGCACTGGCGCACCTGCCCTCGGGCGTTTTCAGCGCGAATGCTGCCTGGCTGGTACTGGCCGTGATGGCCTTCAACCTCACCCGGGCAGCCGCCGCCGTGGCCGGAAACGGGCTGGCGAAAGCCAGAACCGGCAGCATCCGCCGGAAACTGATCAACATCCCCGCCAGAACAGCTTCCAGCGCCCGGAAGATGCTGCTTCACCTGCCCAAAGACTGGCCCTGGGAAACCGCCTTCACGAACCTTTTCGCAGCCGTCCTGAAGCCACCAGCGGCAGCACCGGCCTGAGCGGCCATCACACCGTCCGACCGACACGAAACCCAGTGGAACTCTCCCGGCAGCGAGGCCGGCAACTCCACCACGCCCTCAACCGGCTGAAATCACCCGCACCGATTTGGCCGCGACCGCAACTGCTGATCGGTGGATCGAGGCTAAGCGCGCCCGCCCGAAACGGTGGGGGAGAGCGATGGGTAGCTCCTCATAGGATTCAGCCCCCGCATAAGCCGGCCGACTGGCTTGCGGGCGCGGTGGGCCAGCGACACCGTCGCGCGTCAGTCAATCGCGCGGGTTCAAATACTTTGCGGGCTTTTCATCTTTGATGAAAATATTGTGCAGAGTCTGTACTCCCTCGAGCTGTAAGGGACAAGGAGGTTGCGATGGATTGTTGCGGTATGCCTACGCGTACACCAGGGCACGAGCAACCGGATGCGGCGTCTCGTCCTGCCGCTGCTCCGGCCCCTGGCCCGGTGCGCCTTGGACTCGGAGTGCAGGAGCCAGCGGTGACCTGGGAAGTCAGCATTCCCGGAGGGCGGTTCAGCATGGGCGATCACCACGGGGAGGGCTATGTGCCGGATGGTGAGAGACCGGTCCACGCAGTTGTTGTCGACGGTTTCCGACTGGACAGCACGGCCGTCACCAACGCGCAGTTCGCGGGATTTGTTGAAGCGACCGGCTATCGGACGGAATCCGAAAACTACGGATCCTCCGCGGTGTTCCACTTGCAAGTGCGGGCCGAGGCACAGGACATTCTGGGGCAGGTATCGGGGACACCTTGGTGGCTGAATGTTCGCGGTGCCGACTGGGCGCACCCTCACGGGCCCCTTTCGGACTGGCAGGAGATCGCGGACCACCCGGTGGTACAGGTGTCGTGGAACGACGCCGAAGCGTACTGCCGGTGGGCCGGGCGGCGGTTGCCCACGGAGGCCGAATGGGAGTATGCCGCCCGAGGGGGACTCGACGGTAAACGTTACCCGTGGGGCGATGAGCTTTACGGTCCTTCGGGAGAGCACCTGTGCAATATCTGGCAGGGCGAGTTTCCGGCGGCGAACACGCTCGAGGACGGGTATTTGGGCACCGCTCCGGTTCGCAGTTTTGAGCCGAACGGATTTGGCTTGTATGAGGTCAGCGGGAATGTGTGGGAGTGGTGTAGCGACTGGTTCCTGCCGAAGTATTATCTAAAGGCCTCGAAAGAGAACCCGCAGGGCCCCACGATTGGCCGTGGCCGGGTGATGCGTGGTGGTTCGTTCCTTTGCCACGACTCCTACTGCAACCGCTATCGCGTTGCGGCGCGCAGCTCCAACAGTCCTGAGTCCGCCAGCAGCAACTGCGGATTTCGCACCGCTGCCTGAAGCAGCGCGGTTCGGCAAGCGCAGCGGGCAGGAAAACCCCGGCCTAGCTACGTTTCCCTGGCTCCCCGGCGTAAACAAAGGACCCGGCCACGCTAGCGGCGAGCATTTCCACTAACGCCGCAGAACGATCCATGTCAGGGTCGGCCAAGTGCTGCATGCTGATGCCATCGATGCCGGAGATGAACAGTCGGGCTGCAAGCTTGAGGTTTGACGGGAGAGGTTCACCCGCATTGCGGGCTGCCGTTTCGAACAAATGGCAAGTGGACCTGATCCAGCCCTCGTACATGGACCTGTTGCGGGCCAGTGCAGCCGGCTCTTCGTCGGGGTTGACCCGAAACCGGCGCAGCAGAAGCTCAAACGTCGTGACCTGCTCATGGGGTTCGGCTAGCATGCGTTCCCATACCCGGCGGGCATGGGCGAGAACCACGGACTTCAAGCCTGCGTCGGAAGCGGGGACAGGAGGCAGCGCCTGGGCATAGTCACGGCTGAGGTAGTAGTAGACCTCTTCCAATAACTCGTCCTTACTGCGGAAGCAGTAGTGCAGCGAGGCGAGCGGGGCGTCTGCTTCCGCGGCGATGCGGCGGGTCGTGGCCGCACTGAGCCCGTCCTGGGCGATCACTCGCGCTGCAGAACGGACAAACTGGAGCCGACGTTCGGCTGTGGGGACTCGGGCCAATGCATTCACCTCCGGCTCAATAGTTCGATCCTAGCGGCCGCGGAGGCGACATATTTCAGCTGGCCAGCCGTGAGCTGCCGCGGGATTCCAGTCAAGTCTAGAACGACTTTTCCCAAAAAGGTGGTCAAGTGACCAAGTCATGCGACATACTTTCTCGAAGTAGTAACCCCGATCACATGAGGAGCCGCTGTGGGCAGCAGTCCAGAAGCTGCAGGGAAAGCCGACCTGATGGTCGTCAACGGCTCCCTTCCGTATGCCCAGACGGGTGCCAGATTCAATATCGCGGTCAGCGGCGGCCGGATACAGAGGGTCGGGGGAATGGACGTCTTGGAGGCAGTGGACGCAGGAACGCGGGTCATTGATGCCGATGGCGGGGCGGTTCTGCCAGGGATCAACGATGCGCACCTGCATTTCTTTTCCTCCGCCATGGTCCGGTTCGGACACCTGAACGTCGACAGTCAAGCGGCCGACAGTTGGGCTGCCGTGACCAAGTTGATCGAAGACTGTCCCGCAGGCGCGGATGGCTGGATCAGGGCACACGGCTGGGACGAACTGCATTTGGGGCCAGGCGGCTCGGCTGCCATTCAAAGTTGCCGCCCGGGCATCCCCGTGGTGGCCTTCGACAAAACCGGGCACCAGCTGCTGGCGAACCGCACTGCCCTGCAGCGGGCCGGCATCACGGCATCAACTCCCGCGCCCGCGGGTGGAATCCTCGAACGTCACGACGACGGGACACCCACCGGCAAACTCGTCGATGGCGCCACGGAACTGATGACCCGGGTACTTCCCGATTTGCCCGTTGGAACGATGCGCAGCGCAGCTTTGCAGTTCCAGCGCTTCCTGCACGCACAAGGCATAACCTCACTGACCGAGCCGGGACTTGGCCCCGGAGCGGGAGGACTGCTCGATGGCTCCGGCACTACTGCCGCCTTGGATGTACTGGCGGATCTCGCCCTGGACGGCACGTTGAGCCTGAGGATCAACACCCTGCTGCTTTTCGCCGGCACCGGCGGTGTCAGTGCCGCCGCGGTGCGTGCCGGACTGGAATCCGGGCTTCAGCAGACCTTCCGGGACAAGGGCATCGACCCTGCCCGGTTGCGGATTGCCGGGGTAAAAGTGTTTGCTGACGGCACGCCGCGCAGCGGCACCGCCTGGATGAGCGAACCCTACGGACACAGCTGTAAGCACGGTTCTCTCGTAGTCGCGGGCGCCAACGATGCTGAACGCGTAGCCGAGCTGGACGAGATCATCCGACTGATCGAATCAGCTGAGCTGCAGGCGGGCATCCACGCTACCGGGGATGCTGCAACAGCAGCAGCCGTCACGGCGGTTATCCGTGCCCAGCAAGGGGGTGCCGGCACCAACCGGCACTACATCATTCACGGCTCGTTCGCCTCCAACGCCTCGCTGCCGGCCTTCGCGGCGAACGGCATCGGCTACAGCACGAATCCGATGATCCGCTTCGGCGGCGGAGCCATGCTTGAGGGCATCCTCGGGCAGGAGCGGTTTCGGCGGCACCAGCCGCTGGCGTCCGCTGCCCGGGAAGGCGTTAAATTCAATCTCGCGTCGGACTCCCCGGTGACTACGACCGACTGGCGCCGGACGATGCTCGCGGCGATCACCCGTGCCACCGTGGACCATCCTGGTCCGGTTCACGACGGTGAGGGAGTCGGTTTGCGTCAGGCCTTGGCCGGCATGACGTCGCTGCCGGCCTGGCAGGACCACGCCGAGCACATGAAGGGCAGCGTGCGACCTGGCATGGCCGCAGACCTGTGCATCCTGGATGGCGCGTGGCCGAATGACGACGAGCCCGACGAGTTGATGGAGCGCCACGTCATGTGGACCGTCAGCGCCGGTCAGGTTGTCCACGAACCGGCAGCGGTGCCGGCAACCGGGTTTTTCTAAATATCCACAGCACTATCTACTGATCTACCAAAGGAGAAACGATGCGAAGCAAACTCCCTATCGCGTTGGCAGGCGTCCTGGCACTGGGGCTGTCCGCCTGCAGCACGGCAGCGTCTGATACCGGTTCCGATGCCGCTGGCACAACAACCCTGAAGGTCTCCACGATCGGACTCACTTCGGATGCCGGGCTGATGCTCGGCATCGACAAGGGCTTCTTCAAGGACGAGGGGCTGGAGATCGAGGTGTCCACGGTTGCGAACCCGCCGGCTGGCATCGCGGCGGCTCAAAGCGGCCAGATCGATCTGGCCTACACACCGACCATCCCGCTGCTCAACGCCATGAGCCAAGGTGTGCCGTTGAGCATCGTCGCAGCAGCCGACGGCTATGAAGACGGGGCAATCAACGGTGATGACCTCACCACCGTGGACGACACCGGTCTGGTGGTGGCCAAGGACGCCGGCATCGCCAGCCCGAAGGATCTGGAAGGCAAATCGGTGGCCATCCCGGCCCGGAAAGCACAGCTGGAAGTGACCGTCAGCAAACTCATCAAGGACGACGGCGGGGACCCCGCCAAGGTCAACTGGATGGTGCTGGACTTCGCTTCAGCCGTGCAGTCGCTGAAACAGGGCCGCGTTGATGCGGCTGCACTGGTCGCCCCGTTCATTGGCAGCGCCCAGGAAGCCGGCGGGGTCCTCCTGGCGTCGCCGGGGATCGAATTCTTCCGCGAAGGCGCTGTCGGCGTATGGGTTGCGGGGCAGTCGACGGTTGACGGCAAGCACGAAGCGCTGGCCAAATTCCAGACCGCGATCAATAAGGCCAATGCCTACGCGAACGAGAACACGGACGAGGTGCAGGCCAAGGCGGCCGAAGTGACCAAGCAGCCGCTGGAGGACATCCAGAGCGGTACCGACACCTACTGGCCCACCGAGGTGCGGGCCGCCGACGTCGAACGCGTCAACAAGGCTCTGGTCGAACTCGGGTTCCTGACCGAAGAAGTGAACCTGGATCAGGTCCTCTTCACCAAGTAACAGAGAAACCGCGCAACCAAGGAGTCACGGATGAAGCTACACCCATTGCTGGCGGGGACCATGGGTCTCCTCGCGGCCGGGGTGCTGTGGGAGGCGGTGGCGGTCGGCCCAATGGCCGGCACCGCCCTCCCCAGCCTCAGCAGCACCCTGCAGACGTTGGTGTCCGACGCCTCCGGTCAGGAATTCTGGACTAGTACGCTGCAGACAGTCGGGGTGGCGCTGCTGGGATTGACGGCGTCTGCCGCCGGTGGGGTCCTCCTCGGCGTTCTCATCGGCAGCTTCCCCTCGGCACGCTATGCCACGTTGGCCGTGGTGGAGTTTCTCAAGCCGATTCCGCCGATCGTGGTCCTGCCGCTCGTTGTGCTGATCTTCGGTCCGACGCCGACCATGGCATGGGTGCTGGTCATCATCGGCTGCCTTGTGCCGATCCTGATGCAGACCATTTCGGGTGTCGACGACACTGATCCCGTGGCCCGGGACACCGCGCGGTCGTTTGGGATGGGGCAAGCGGAGATCCTGTTCCGCATCGTTCTGCCCAGCGCACTCCCGTTCATCGGGACCGCGATGCGGATTGCGGCACCGATTTCCCTCGTCGTTGCGGTTGTGGCCGGCCTTCTAGGCGGCGGCCCTGGCCTGGGCAGAAGCATCTTCCAAGCCCAGGCCGCCGGCAACTATCCATCCCTGTACGGGCTGGTGCTTGTCCTCGGGTTCCTCGGTCTGTGCTTCATCGGCGGTTCCCGGGCCATTGAGCGGCGCTTGCTGCACTGGCATGAATCCTATCGGGAGGTCTCGGTATGAGCATGAGGAAGCAGTTCTATATCGGCCTCGGTATCGGTACGCCCGTGCTGTTGCTCGGGCTCTGGTTTCTCCTCTCGGCGGGCTCCACCAACACGTTCTTCCCGCCGCTGTCCACCATCCTGGTGCGATTCCAGCAGCTGTGGGTTTTCGACCACTTCGCCTCGGATGTGCTTCCCAGCCTGGCAAATCTGCTCATCGGATTCGCGGTGGCGGCCATCGCCGGCGTCGTGCTCGGATTCCTCCTGACCTTCATGCCGCGGCTACGTGGCTTCGTGGACCCGGTCATCCATCTGTTCCGCAGCATCCCGCCGGTCGCACTGATCCCGATCCTGATCTCGCTCCTCGGCTTCGGCGTGGAAATGAGGGTTTACAGCATCGCGCTGGCCGCGGTGTTTCCCACCTTGATCGCCACCATGGACGGGCTGCGGAGTGTGGATTCGACGCTGAAGGACGTCAGCTCCGTCTACCGGCTCAGCCTCCCGGAGAGAATCACCCAAGTATATTTTCCGGCTGCCAGCCCGCAGATCGCTTCCGGACTTCAGGTCAGTCTGCAGACAGCGTTCGTGGTGATGATTGCCAGCGAAATGCTCGGTTCCTCCCAAGGCATCGGTGCCATGACGCTGCTGGCACAGCAAAGCTTCATGATCTCGGACATGTGGGCCGGGATCCTGCTGCTCGGAGTGATCGGCTTCCTTACCAACATGGTCTTCGAACTGGGCCGACGGCGGGTGCTCGCCTGGTACATCGGCTCCCGTCGCCTCGCTAGGAGTAACTGATGTCCACCGCCCACGCAAGGCCAACCAAGACCACTCACCGTTCACGCCGCGCCCACGCCGGCCCAATCGACCACCGGGACGAAACAGACATGACAGACATAACGATGAAAGACCAGCAGCTGGGCCCGGTTCCGCCCCGGCTGGACGTGGCCGGCCTATCCAAGACCTACGGCTCTGGCCCGCGCGCCAAGACCGTCATCGAAGACCTCACCTTCACAGTGGAGACCGGCGAGATCGTCTGCATCGTCGGGCCGTCCGGTGTTGGCAAGACCACCCTCCTGAAGTGCCTTGCCGGGCTGCATCCTGTCAGCTCCGGGGCTGCGGCCATCGACGGCCGGCCCATTGATGGTCCGCCTGCGGAGATGGCACTGGTTTTCCAGGACTACAACCGGTCGCTGATGCCTTGGCTGACGGTGCGCAAGAACGTCCGGCTGCCGCTGCGCCACCTGCGTCTCCCCGCGGTCGAACTGAATCAGCGGATTGATACGGCGCTGGAAGCTGTTGGCCTGACTCAAGCCGCGGCCCAGTACCCTTGGCAACTGTCCGGTGGCATGCAGCAGCGCGTGGCAATTGCGCGGGCATTGGCCTACCGACCGGAGATCCTCATCATGGATGAGCCGTTCGCCTCCGTTGACGCCCAGACCCGGTTCGAACTCGAAGACCTGTGCCTGAAAATCCGTGACGACTTCGGTATGACCATTCTGGTGGTCACCCACGACATCGACGAGGCTGTCTATCTCTCGGACCGTGTCGTGGTGCTCGGCGCGAAGCCCGCGCGGGTCCTCGACGTCGTCGACATCAATCTGCCCTCACCGCGGGACCAGATCAGCTCGCGTGCCCTCAATGAGTTCGCCGAGCAGCGGACCAAAGTCCTATCGATGATCCGGAAGCCGGTATGACCGCCGCACCATCGGTCCGCCCGAACGTACTCGTTCTGATTGCCGACCAACTTCGGGCCGATCATCTGGGTTTCGCCGGTAACTCCACGGTTCGCACGCCCAACCTGGACCGGCTTGCCGCGGAGAGCATGATCTTCACCGAAGCCACGGTTACCAATCCCACCTGCATGCCCAACCGGGCAAGCCTGCTGACCGGCCGGTGGCCATCGGCGCACGGCACCCGGTTCAACGGCATACCGCTGGATCCGGACGCCAACAATATGGTTCGGCAGCTGTCCTGTGGCGGCTACCTGACGACGGCTGTGGGTAAGCTGCACCACCAGAACATGGGCTGGGACTTTGAACCGGTGCAACGCGCCGAAATCGAGAAGACGGATCCGCTGCTCCTTGACCCGACTGCCGCGGACGCGCGTTCCGTCCAACGCCCAGACGGCTGGGACCAGTGGGAGAACCGTGCAGCCCACGACCAAGGATTCATCCCATTGCCCGACGACTACTATGGCTACCGGCAGGTGGATCTCGTGGTTGGGCATGGCGACCGGCCCGGCGGGCACTATATACATTGGGCACGCGAGCGGGGCATCGATCCGCTGGCCGTCGGCGGAGTAGAGAACTCAGAACGGCGCTTGCCCGGGTGGGACCAGGTGTATGAGACAGCCATCCCGGCAGAAGTGCATCCCAGCAGCTATGTGGGGGAGAAAGCGGTCGAACACTTGGCGGAATTCGCGCAGGCGGATGATCCCTTTTTCATGTTTGTTTCGTTTCCGGATCCACACCACCCGTTCTCACCCCCGCAGGGGTACGCGGACATGTACTCGCCGGACCAGGTGGAACTGCCGATCGGCTTCTACCAGGACCACGCGAAGTCGCCGCCGCATATCCGGGAGATGTTCCAACGCCGCGGCGAGCCCAACGAAGATCCGACGATGACGTTCGCCGCGAACGAGGTCCAATACCGGCAGGCCGCGGCGGCGCAGTACGGCCTGATCACGCTGATGGACGAGCAAATCGGCCGGATACTGACAGCCTTGGAAGTCCAGGGGCTGGCGGAGAACACCATTGTCGTCTTCACCAGCGACCACGGTGACCTGTTCGGGGACCACGGACTCATGCTCAAGCACTTCAGCCACTACCGCGCTGTCACCAACGTACCGCTGACCATTAAATCCCCTGGAATCAGACCCGGCGCATCCCACGCCTTGGTTTCCACGGCTGACTTGGCACCAACTCTGCTCGAACTGACCGGGGCAAGGGCCTACCGCGGAATCCAGGGACGGTCGCTGGTGCCGCTGCTCGAACGTTCCCAGGACTCGGTCCGTGACTCCCTGATCATCGAGGAAGACCAGCCCTTCGGCCTGCCGGGCCTGCCCGGCCCCGTCCGCACCCGTTCAATCCTTACGAAAGACGGACGCTTCACCAGATACTTCGGCACGGACATCACCGAACTCTATGATCACCAAACAGACCGCGAGGAGCTCAACAACGTTGCAGGACAACAAAAATACGCAGACCTGCAGGAGGATCTGACTAAAGCGATGCTTGAAGGAATCGCCGAATTAGCCGATGCGGGATCCGCACCAACGGCAGCGGCATAGTACGGGCCACCGAGGTCTCACATTGACGGCAGCCGCCAAGGCTGGTCTCGTAGCTACTTCCACTCCCGTTCTTTAAACGCCGATAAGCTACCTTATGACAAGTAATTGCCTGAGGCAACGGCGGGTAGCCCTTGTCGCTTCAAGCCCTGAGCCTGGTCTACCACGCTAGGAAGCGGCGGCCCTCCCCGTTCAAGAGGGCCGCCGCTGTCATATCTCAGTGGGCCACATCCCGCCAGTTGGGACTGGCGGGCCGTTCGCATGAGGAGCCACTGGTCCCACGCTGTCACCGCATTTGGGAAACGTCCAGCCTCTCGCGCCCTTACGCAGTAAACCGACGAGGAATCAGGCTTGGAATTGCCGATAGGGAAACGGAATTTCATCGGAAGTTCCGCATTATTCCAAGCCGCTCCAGGCTGCCCAGAGGTGTAAGAAAAATTCGTGCAGCAATCCGTCAGGTCATGATTGAAGGTGTTCGCGCAGGCCGGGGATGGCGAATTTCACGAGGCCGTGTCCGGCTGCTTCGATCAGGCCGGCGTCAATCAATCTTGCGCGGTAGTTGCCGACCGTGTTGCGGGCGTCCCCGAGCCGTTGTCCGATGTCGGCGGTCCTGGAGGGGCCGTCGTCCTCCGCCATCGCGTAAAGGAACTCCCGGTCCTTGGGTGACGCCGAGGCCAGAGCCGCCTCGATGACCATCCGGGTGTTACGCCGGCGCGCGGCCGCCACGGCCAGACGGACCTCCTGGTCCCCTAGCGGCCGCCCGGTGGACTCGGCAATCTGCCACAGGTGATAGCCGACCAGCTGAATCAGGAACGGATAGCCGCCGGTGGCTACAGCCGCGCCGTGCAGGAGTTCTGGCTCTATCGGGTGTGCCAAGGAGGCAAAGACGTCCCGATACGATGCCTCGACCTCCTCCACCGCCGCCGCGTGCAGGTCAATCCGGTCAGCACGCCGCAGAAAGGTGGCCACGCCCTCGTCCAGCAGGTCAGAGACCGCTGCCGGCAGACCCGCGAAGACCAGCGCCACTGGCAATCCGGCACGGATGAAATGCTGCACAGAAGCGGCCAGCTGCGCCAGCTCGTCCCGATTGGCCCCGTGAATCTCGTCCAGAGTGATCGCCAGCCCGGTTCGCTGAGCGTCCAACAGTCTCAGCAACTGCTCCCCCAGCTGACGCCAGCCGGTCTGCTGCTCGGGAGGAAGTTCGGTCTGAACTGAGAACCCGCCGAGCCCGATCCCCGTGATCCTGCGGCCCGCCGGGCCGGGCCCAAGCTCTTCGGTGAGCTGGCGCATCACCTCGCCGATCCGCCCAAGAAACCCGCGCGTGGCCGTCTCGGAAATCACCGCCCAACCGGCCGCGCGAGCGGCGTCCTCTGCCTCGCCCAGCATCACAGTCTTGCCCACACCGCGGGCCCCGGTAAAGATAGTCAATAGGCCCGGGGCACCGGACCGGATCCGCAGCCCATACACGAACTCGTCCAGCAGGCCCGCCCTGCCGACCAGTTGCGGCGGTTCTGCTCCCGCGGTAGGCCTGAACGGGTTAGGAAGCGCTTCCATATGCACCTTGTCAGTGAACCTTTGTGAACATTGTGAATTTGAGTGTACATGGTGATCTTGCATGAGCCTGCGAGGTGTAGGGCAATTTCGCGGCCTGCCGTGGCCACTTCCCTGTCTGCGGCGCGCCCACTCTGCGGGCGGCCCACCGACCATAGCGGAGGCCCAGAGCGGTGTCAGGCCGGTGACCGGCCCTCGGCGTCCCCGACGTCGCGGTCTGAGGCTCCCATGTGTTTGGCCAGCTCGACGGCTGCATTCAGCTCCCTTACGGCTTGGCGAAGCCTTGCCGCGCGGTCCCGTACCAACTCCAGTGGGTCTTCCAGCAGCCAACCGCGGCCGAGCATCTCGTCATCCGTTGCGTCCTCGAAGGCATCCCCGAGGAGCTTGTATGCCCGCAGCATTCGGGAAGCCTCGTCCGGGTCCAGATCATCAAAGTCGTTCGTGTCGCTCGGGCCGGCGTAGGGATGCTCTCTCATCGACCGGCAGCCTTCCCGCTAGAGCTTCTCGTCCTGGGCATGAAGATCATTCTTGCACCGGCTGACTCGTCCTGCGGCAGCAGAATCCTCGTGGGCCCTAGGCTGAACGTGCCGTCCCTGGCCCTTGATCAGCGGCTCGGCCTGCTCTTGGTCCGCTCCGCGCCCATGGCTGCCGCGGGTCGGGTCTTTTTGGCTTTGGCTACGCCTCTACTTGCGGTGACGGCTGCGCCGGGGTGTGCGCCCTCGCTGCGTTCCGCAGCGACACGTCCCCGGATTTGGGTTTCGTTGGCGCCGGTAGTGGCAAGGGAGGCGGCGAAGGCTTCCTGGCGCTCTGCTGATCCATAGTCCACGGCGGATGTGCTGTCCGTCTTCAGGCTTTGGTCATCGAGCCGACTGCTGTCGTTGTTGCCGGTGACGCGGTTCTCGATGTCGTGGCCAACGCCTTCGAGGCGGGTGAAGAGTTCCTTCTCGGCTCGCTCGTAGCGCTGTTCCATCGACGCGGACTGGGAACCGGTGAATCCGCCCTCCGCCAGCAGCCTGGTCTCGCGCATCTCCTTCGCGGCTTTGACGAACGCGGGATCCTTGAAGTGCGAGTCGCCGGCCCCGTTGACGGTGGTCGCGGTTTCTTGGCGCAGCTGGTCAATATCGGGTCCGTTGATCCCGTCCTTGCCGATCAGGAACAGGCGTTCCATAATCCTGGCATCGGCCGCTGCCACGGCGTTGGGGGTTTTCGCGTTGTGCGCCCGTTCCAGGGCTTGGGCTAGCTCGGGGTTGGCCAGGTACTCGACGGGTACTTGGTGGCGTTCCATTTCAGGGGCCAGTTTCTGGGCCTGGGTGCGGAGTTCTTCGGCATGGGCCGCTGCGAGCAACTGCATGGCCTTCTCGTGTTCGGCGGCCGCCTTGCGCGTCTGGTCCTGGCTGGCGGCCAGCGCGTCCTGCCGGGCCTTTTCCGTGGTGATGGTTTGGAGATATGACTCCAGATAGGCGCCGTCCTTACCGACGTCGTGTGTGTCGATGGCGTAGCGTGTCAGGACTTCCTGGCGGATTTTTTCCGAGGCTGCCAAGGCGGCGGGGTCGTGGTCTTTCCAGCCCTCCGCGACGGCATGCGCGGCGGCGATGTCATGGGACTGGGCTTTGTCCCACCACTGGTCTTTCTCCACTGGTGCCAGTGCGGCGCGCGCGGCGCTGCGCTCAGCTGCCAGGCGTGCCCCGGCGTCGTGTGCTGCCTGGGCGTCCGCGTGTTCCTGCTGCCGCAGGGATTCCTGCCGGCGTCGGGCAAGGGTTTCGGCAATGCGGGAGGCGATCAGCAGGGCCTGCCGCATTCCGTTGTCCAGGACATCATCCATTCCGTCTGATTCACTCATGGTGTTTCCCTTATCCCTTGGCGTGGTCTTTTTAGCGGTCGAGTACAGGTCCGGACCCGCGCCCGGTGTGTTGGCTGGTTCTTGCTGGGGTTGGAGTGGTCGGCACGGCCGACCCCGGGCGGGTGGGTGCCATGCCGCGCAGGCCAAGCTCCACCGACTTCAGTCCAGTCGTCTGCCCTGGTGCTGCCTGCTCCGGTGAGCCGGCCGTGACGGGTCGGGGCATGGTCGCTGCGAACGGTTTCAGCTGCTCGGTGACGACGGCGCGGATCCGTTGCGCTTCTCTCGTTCTTCCGGACTGTTGGTGCATCTCATGGATGGCGAAGGCAGTGTTGACCAGTTGCAGCATGAGCGCTGACTGGGCGGCCGTTTTGTTCTTGCTCGATGCCGCCATGAACAGCATCGCCGTCCCGGCGATGGACGGCAGGGGGGCGGGTTTTCCGTGTGCCTTGGGGGTCCGGAGTTGGGCTGTGCGGGACAGTTCAGCCGCGGTGGCCGCCAGCGGTCCGGGTGTTGGTTCCAGGCGGTGCGACCACGCCGAGAATGCACCGGATACTTCCCGTGCAGCTTTCGCCCACGTGGCGTGATCATCATGCGGCAGTGCCCGCAGCTGCTCGACCAATGCGGTTGCGTTACGGGTGTACTCCACCCACGCTTCTGCCGGCGGAATGGTCTTCTCGGGGCCGGTCCTGGATATCTTGCGCTTGTTGCGTGCGGCGGCGTTCCATTCGGCTGCTGCTTCCGTCGCCGACTGTGGCGAGTCCGTCCATCCTTCACGCAGTGCGGTGAGCTTGAGGTCGGAGGCGAGGGTGCCGCCACCGAACCAGATAGGCCTCTCCCCCGGTCTGGGCCGTTCGGCTACGGAGTACCCGACGATGACGTCCGTGGTGTTTTTCGCGTAGCGCGGCCGGACCAGTAATCCGGTGTCGCGGGCGCGGCGGACGAACTCCGCCTCGGATACCGAGGCGCCGGCGCTGGCACGCACCTTCCGTGCCAGTGAGGACCGGTGCATTTCGCGCTCATCCCTGACCGCGGTGGCCTTTTCGGCACGATCGTAGCCGCGGGCGGCGTGCACGGTGGAGAGCTGTTCCAGCCCGTACTTGGCTTCCAGTTCGCGGCAGGTGTTCTGTGCACGCTTGTAATCGCCATGGGTGGAGGCTTTGGTGCCGTCCTCGCGGACCAGTGACACCGCGATGTGGATGTGGTGGTTGCCGTTTTCGCTGGTTCCGTGGTTGATCGCCGCCCACCGGCACTGCGCCTTGCCGCTGGTCTCGGTGAAGCCCATCGCGTCCACGAAGTCGTTGGCGATATCGCCCCACTGCTGATCGGTCAGGGCTCCTTCTTCGGCGCGCAGGCTCAGCGAGCAATGCCACACGTCGGCCTGCTTATACCCGTTCTCCACCCGCCGCTTCGCCGCCTGGTCCCAGCGGAAGTCTTTCTGCCGGACCTCGACCCCGTAGACCCTGCGCGGCTGGTCCAGATGCTTCGCGATCGCCAGCACGTCGGCGTGGTCCAGGACCCCGTCGTCGTACCACGCCATGATCGCCGCATCACCGGCGACCAGGTGCGGATCCGTGTGCGCGTTCTTCGTCTTATCCGCATCCGTTGACGCCAGATACACCAGCAGCCCGGCCATTCTCGAGCCGCGGGTAATGTTCGGAATCATCTCCCTACATCAGCCCCTCGACAGCGCGATCGATCCGCCCCGCCACCTGACGCACATACCCCAACACCGCCGCCGCATCCTGCGGGAAGTCCTCCCCCGCGTTGGCATGCCGGGCGATCTGGTTCACGTTGTTCGACACCCGCGCCAACAGGGTGTGCAGGGCCATCAGCTCCGCCATCGCCGCCTTGCGCTCCGTGGGCGTCTCGGCTGACTCGGACAAAGCAGCGGACATCAGCAGGTTCGGCACCGTCACCCGCTCACGCGCAGCCCGGGCAACCAGCCGGGCCTCCTCCTCAGCTGTCACCCACACGGTGCGCCGCTTCTTAGAACCCGCCGGCGCGTTCTCCCGCCGCCGCTTCCCCAAACGGCCGCGCACCACCGGTTCCTCAACCAACGCGCTTTCACCGCCCTTCCCAGCGACCCTCCGAATGCCCAGCGCAGCGACCCCGGAACCCCGGGGACCACACCCCCAGTGTGCCCGACCCGACAATAAATGTCGAAAGGTTTCACCACTTACAGGTACGTAAGTGTATAGCTTGCTCCGCCGGAGCTGATTTCCAGGGGCCCGACGCCCTGGGGCCCTGGGCCGTTTGGGAGATCTGGTTTGTCGTGCCGTCCGGTTAGGCTGGCACCATGGCTACCCTCGATATTGAGCAGACACGTAACCAGGCCCGCGCACTCTTGGACTCGCGGATCGAATCCGTCACCGCACTGGTGAAAACCCGCCAACGGATCAGCGACCTCAAAGAACAACTCGCCGAAGCCGAACGCGACGACAAGCGCGCCTACGTGCGCGCCACCAAGGACGGCTGGAGCCCCGAGGAACTCAAAAAGCTCGGACTCGAAACCGGCGCCGCCGGCCGCCGCAAGAAAGCCGCCGGCCGCACCGCCGCAAACGATTCCGAGACGCGAACCGAGAGCGCCGCGACACCGGCAGGCCAGTAGCGTTTCCCCTCGCCCACCTGTGCACGGCAAAAGCTAAATCCTCCGGGCTTTTCCCGCACACACCTGGACGACGGGACCCAGCCGTCCGGCTGCACACAACCGCCAGGTCACCACCGGTCCCGACCCTCACCACCGCACCCCGGCGGTCATGCACAGCCTCCACCCCGGGGCGGTCGCCAGCGGCAGACCTCCCCTTCGTCCGAGGCGTCACGCGCCCGACGCCCCGTATTGCGGGGCCGGTTCCTAATAGCCTTGGACATTGCCGGTCGAGGCCGGCGGAGACACGAGAAGGCCGGCACCCTTTCGAGGTGCCGGCCACAACCGCCCTGGTGTGGAGGCTGTGCCTCCGGCACCAGCGTTGGGGGGTGCGTGGACAACAGAAAAGAGCCGGCTTGCGGGCCGGCGCTTTTCCGCTCCCCGAACAGAGGAAGTCCGTGGTCCGCACGCAGCGGAATGTTGTCTCGAACACGCCCCGCGCATTTAAGCGTGGCGCCCTTGGGTCCCGCCGCGAGTGCCTCTTAGCCCGCCGGGAGCTGCAGCACTTTGTTGCTGACTGGTGGCTGCGTCGAACGGCGGTCCGCCCCTTCGGAAGGGTTTCCGGCCAACACGCCAGTGGGTGCCCCGAGGCCGTTGGCGGGGGGAGCTAGGGCTGCGCCTGTGGGCGGGTTCCCGGTCTCGATGCAGATGGCGCAACCGAGAGGCGACCGTGAAGATTTAGACCATTGACCGTGAGCAGGATGACGCGTTGCACCAGGCCCTTCCACTCGAACAGACCGCTCGCAGGCTGCTGGCTTATCTTGAGCAGGACGACCCCGAGGCACAAGCCGTGGGTGGGTGGGGCGGCTCTTGGTGACCGGCCAGCGGCCCCCTTCTCCCCCGTTATTTTTTGTTTCTGGCAAGCTCGCTTGCTCGGCCCCCTACGCAGGCCCGTCACCCCGTAGGGCAAGGGGGAGGAATTTCCCCAAGGAAATCAGCGATGAAGGAGCGCCGGAGGGACATTTCCCACCGCCGCAGGGCCCCGACGAAGGAGGGGCCGGACGGGCCGGAGCCGGCGCCTAGCATCCACAGGAATCTCAATGATGTTGTCCACGGATTTCTGGTGGTGCCGCTCTCGCGGGACGTCGGTCAGTTCGCCCAGTTCCGGTGTCTGGTCCACCACGTATTCGACGGCCGCCAGCTCTCCCTGGGGGATGAACACGGTGACCTTGAAGAAGCACAAGGGATCTCCACGCCCCGATACGCGGGATCTTGGGCGCTGAAAATCGGCCCGGTGAAGACGACGACCCTGTCGCGGTACTCGGCGGCATGCTCCTTCAGGTAAGACTCCAGGCCCAGCAACAGTTCGAGGCCCTGGTTGAAGTCAGCCGTCTAGGTGCGGCGTTGGGGTAGTGGAAGGTGTCTTCGTTAGCCTGCTTCGCCTCGGCGACCGCGTCGCCCCAGACCGGCGAGGCCTGCGGACCATGTGGCCGCGGTCGATGTCGTTCCGGGCGTAGACCCGCTCGCCCGTCTGCTGGTCAGGGGCCAGCCGGGGACCCCGCCGCCAGGGGGTCCCGGCCCGGTCCAGGCCCATGAGCTTGCTGCCGTCCATACCCATTCCTGTGACGACGGCCCGGCGCTCGTTGGCCCCAAACTGAATTGATCTGGCAATCTACGGAACGGAGCCGATCCAGCAGATCTGACAGTTCCGTGTCCGTTGGCTTCGGCGGCCCGATGGGCGGTGGTACCGCGCTGCAACGCCGGACGCATACCAAATTGCAACAAGGTGGGACGGTACAGTCTGTAAGCTGAACACGGTTTCGGTCCGTCGGTTCGGGTCACCGACCGGGTGGTAGTTGCAACCGGTTCATCGAGCCGAAGAGTGATGGACTGAGCACCACCGAGCGCCCGTCCTGGATCTGTGAGGTGATTAGCGGCTGACCCAGGGTCGGATCCGCTGTGCCGTCCGGGTAGCTGAGCGGGGACTGGCCGCCGTCGCCGAAGTAATAGATGCCGTTCAGCCCTCGGTGGATCTCCTCGCGCAGCACTTTGCATGTGCCCGCGGGCACGGTGCTGCCGTTGCGTGCCCAGCTCCAGGCCAACAACTGGACCTGGTCGTAGGCGGCGCTGGCCTGAGCAGGGCCCGGCTCAACCCCGAAGCGCAGCAGGTAATTACGCTGGAACCGGCTCGCCGAGGCCGAATCAGTGCGGGTAGTCACCGAACTCCACACCGCCCCGTTAGCCAAAGGTCCCAAGACATCTTTGAACCTGGGGATCGAGGCTCCATAGACGTAGTGCACCAGACCCGTGAAGTTGTGCTCCCTCAGCAGCCTGTGGAACAAGGCGATCTCATCCGGGATGAAGTGGGCAACCAGCACCACATCCGGTTTCGACTCCGAAATTTTCCGGGCAATCCGTCGCCAATCCGTTTGCCGGAACGGGGCAGATTGCTTCGAAGAAACGCTCCAGCCCACTGTGGACAATGCCTCCTCAAATCCGTTCCCTGTAATGTGTGCGCTCGAAGAGTCCATTTCCACGACCGCCACCTCGCGGTTGACAGGGACATAAGTCCGGCTGGAATCCAACTCCTGCAGGAAACGCCGGAATGCCATTGCATAGTATTTCTCTGACGGGCAGGTCTGGTAAATCATCCAATAGCGTTCTGGGCGGGACCGCACCAATTCAACGTGCTCCTCGAAAGTATCGAGGTGTAGGAAAGGCCGGCTGAAGTCAGCTGCCATGTCCAAAATGAATGGGTTCTCGGCGCTGATGTAGTTTGTCGTGATGGCATCCACGCCTGAATCGATCAACCGCTGCATGGCTGCCCGGACATCGACCGGATTGAACAAATCGGCATCGGCAACAATGTGCTCGATCGGACGGCCGGCGATGCCACCATTCAGATTGATTTCCTCGACGGCTAGGGCGGACCCGCGAACGAGCTCTTCGCCATCGTCGGTAGCATTGCCGGACAGGGACGCCAGAGTGCCCAGCAGGATCGGCCGGCGAATTGCTGGGAGTGCCACCAACGCACGGACCCGTTCGGGATTGCTGCTAAGCATCCGGGCAAATTTCTCCAGCCCGACGGCGGCGATTGGCGCCACCCCATCGACACCGCCAGGCACAGGCAAGGCAAGCAAGTTGCTATCCACTGTCATGGCGGCCAGGCCAGCGCGGCCACGCTGGTCCAGCTTTTGCAGCAGACGTTCGATCTGCGTGGAGACTGTCCGGGGACTGGTTCCAAGCCGTTCGGCGATCTCAATGTTGGTCAGGCCGAGAGACACGAGGGTCAAAACGTCGATTTCGCGTTTTGTGATCCCCTGCGGCAATACCACTTGGCTGGTAGTGACAAGAGCGTGATCCTGCTGGTCACCCCTGCCGCGGTGGCGCTCCATACGGACGGCAAGCCACATATCGTCAGCGCGATAAAGGAACTGTGCTTCGGGCCGGTTGACCAGCAGGAAACCCCGCGCGAACAGAACAAGCTCAGTAGTCGGTTGCTCACCCTTGAGGACAACCGTCTTTCCCTGGTGGTCCGCTGTGAACTCGGACTGGGACATTGTATGCCTGTTCCATTCGCCTAGAGCCATCCAGCCATTCTGCGTGCGTTCCACCACTGCCAACAAACTGGTGGTCGGGGTCCTGCGGCTGCCTCGAGTGAAGGCGGCCGGCGGGATAAAGCTCAGGCAACGGGTGCGGGTACTCTCCCGGCAAGAACGGCTGCCTGCTGGATCGCTTCCTCCTGCCAAGGTTCGACGAATCGCTGCGGGTAATTCTGGAAGAACACAAGGTAGGGATCGTCTACGGCCGACTTCACGCCAGTCAGTTCCTCAAGCACGGCCATGCCACAGAACGGGACATAGTGCGCCGAGTAGCCACCTTCGTGCGCGAATACCAGCTTGCCGCCGCTCAACTCCTCGGCGGCGTGGATGACCATGCGCGACATACGGCGGAAGCCGTCACTCGTGACCATCATTCGTCCCAAGGGATCAGTGGCGGCCGCGTCCATGCCACTGCCCACGATGATCAGCTCTGGTTCAAACCGCTGCAGCGCAGGAATTACTACGTGCTCCACGGCCCGCACATAGCCGCCGTCTCCCGTACCGGCCGGCAGCGGAACATTTAGAACGCTGCCCTCGGCTCCCGGTCCACCGGTTTCCTCTCGAAATCCGGAGTCCACTGGGTAGAGCCGGTCTTGGTGGAGCGAAATCGTCAGTACGTTGGGGTCGTCCCAGAAGACCTTCTGTGTTCCATTCCCATGGTGCACGTCCCAGTCCACAATGGCGATCCGCTTGACCCCGAACTCTTCCTGCGCGATCGTTGCCGCGATGGAGGTATTGGCTAGGATGCAGTATCCCCGACCCCGGTCCGGCTCCGCGTGATGTCCCGCTGGACGGACCAGCGCGTATGCATTGCTGACTTCGCCTGACAGGACCCCGCGGACAGCGTTGGCGACGGCACCAGCTGCCAGGCGGGCGATCCGCAGGCCCTGCGGTCCAAAATCCGCATTTTCTCCAGCGTCTCCTCCGGTAGGGTCCATTGCCTTGAGCCGGCGAAGGTATTCCGCCGTATGGACCCGGAGGATCTCCTCATCGGTAGCTTCGGTCGCATCCAGGCGCTTCATCTGCCTGTCGAAGCCGCTGACTTCCACGAGCGAAGCAAAACGACCCTTAGTTCCCGGCGAATCAAAGGCTTCGTAGGGCTGGATAAATCCGCCAGGGGGGAAAAACCCGGATCCGTTTCCGGTGTTGTGCCAGTTGAAGGCTTCATGCCAAATCCAACCAGTGGTCACTTGCTGCTCCTCGGTTCGAACTTCAAAATGATTCCACGGAATCACGGGGATGTGCTTGTTGGCCGCGCCCAAGGCTCAGGGCCGCAGCGCCAGCCCGGCGGGGGACTGAGTGTTCTCATCAGGGCGAGATCTTTCCGCCAAGGCCGCACGGCCTCGGTTTTCCCAAGACTTCTTGACGATCTTCTGGATGGATTCGTCGAGGGCGACCGCGACCACGAGAGTCAGACCCACAATGATTGTCTGCAGGAACGGGGATGCCTGCAAGAAGACCAGCCCGTTGCGCAGGACGCCGAAAAATAGCAAGCCGGCAACCACGCCACCGATACGACCACTGCCGCCGGCAAACGCGACGCCTCCCAGCAGGACCACGGTCAGCCCGCTCATTTCCAAGTTAAGGCCGATGGCAGGACTGACGGACTGAACCTTGGCGGCCAGCATAATGCCGGCCAGCGCGGATGACACACCGCAGGCCACAAACAGTCCGAAGCGAATCCTGGTCACCTTAATCCCCATGAGGAAGGCAGCACGCTGGCTACCGCCTACCGCATAGACTTCCCGACCGATGCGATGCCGGTTGAGCACATACCACGCCAAGACGATAGCGGCGACTAACATGGCTAGGCGAAGCGGCAGCGGCCCGATCGATGCCGTGCCGATCTCCCGGAATCCGTCCGGCAGCTCCGTCCTCGTCACGGTGCGCCCGTTGGTCATGAGCATCGCATACCCGCCCCACACACTAAGGAAGCCCAGGGTCACCACGATGGGGTTCAGCCCCAGGTAGGCCACGAGGAACCCGTTCAGCATGCCGGCCAATGCGCCGAAAAGGAGCCCTGCGGCGAACCCCAGAACAATCGAACCTGTTGCGCTCATGGTCAGCGCCGCATTGACAGCCGCAGCGGAAGCGACGGACCCGACGGACAGGTCCACGGCACCGGAAATCAGCAGCAGTGCCAAAGGCAGCGCGATGATTCCCAATTCGGCGACCTGCAGGAGGACGTTCATGGCATTTCCCGTGCTGAAAAACTTTGGGTTCAGCACAGAGAACAAGACAATGAGCAGGACGAGGGCCATGAAGATCCCGTTGCGCGCCGCAAAGGTCTTGATTTCGCCGACGGAGAGTTTCATTTAAGCGACTTCTTCCTTGGAGGATTTCGGATCAGACAGCTCGAGAAGGGCGGACAGCAGTTTGCCGCCAAACCCCGTTGTGCGGTCCACGGGGGCGATCCGGCCCCCATTCATCACGTAGGCCCGGTCGCACAGCAGGTCGATCTCATCGGATTCGGCCGAGGCCACCAGAACCGTTGTACCTTCCGCCGCCAAGGCACGGACGGCTTGGGCGATGTCTGCCTTCGCTCCGACGTCGACACCTTGGGTCGGCTGGGCGAGGAGAAGTACGCGCGGAAGGCGGGGAAACATCCACCGGGAAATCAAATGCTTCTGCCTGTTGCCACCGCTGAATTCGTCAATGGGGGCGCTGCTTCCGGGTCCCAAAATGTTTAGTGCGCTCCGCGCGCGGGCGTAGACCTGCCGGCCAGCCTTGGGCCCGATCCAAAATCCCCTGTGGTTTCCCTCGCGGTACCAGGGCAAGAAGACCGTGTCCAAAGCCGATGCTCCCGAGATCAGGCCGTCGTTTTCCCGGTCCGCAGGCACCAAATGGATCCCGTGTCGGATGGCCTGGGCTGGGGAGGCAATGGCAACCGGGCGACCGCCGAGCCTGAACCCGAACCTGTGATGAAGCCCAAACATGCTCTCGAGCAGTCTGAACTGCTCGCCGGCTGCCATCCCAAAAAGGCCGACCACCTCTCCTGCCCTGCAGGAGAGGGCCGCGGCCGGTTGCTCGCACCCGATGGACTCGGGTCCCCCCGTGCGGGCAGCAACAAACCTGTCGACCTTCGCGTCCGGCGCCAGGGCCTCAGCCAAGGTCCGTCCGTCGAATTGCGTGGCGGGGCCGTCCACCTCTAGACGGCCGGACCGTAGCACCAGTATTCGCCGACAGACATCGAGAATATCCGGAAGTCGGTGCGACACATAGATGACAGTCACTCCCTCCGCTGCCAGGTTCCGGATCAGGCGATGCAGCGCTACGGTCTCGGCGCGGCCGAGCGCTGCGGTTGGCTCATCCAGCAGCAAAATCTTCATCTCGCCGCGCAACATCCCCCGGGCGAGATCCACCAGTTGGCGCTCTCCGAGGGACAAAGTGCCTACGATCCGGTTCAGGTCGAAGGTGGCACCGACCCGGGCAAGCGCCCCGTGCGCAGCGCCAATCCGGTCCTTGCGAAACAGTTCGGGCTGTCCAAGGAAGAGATTGTCGATAATGCTCAGGTTCGGTGCCAGAGCCGGTTCCTGGTGGATAACGGTAACCCCCAGCCTGGCCATGTCCATTGGGGTGGAACGGGCACCCACCCGGACGCCGTCAATGAGGAAATGACCTGAGGAGGCTGGGAACACTCCGGAAACAACATTGAACAAAGTGGATTTTCCCGCTCCATTATGTCCTAGCAGCCCCACGATTTCACCAGGTGCGATGCCAACGCTCAATGACTCAAGCGCCCGGGTGGCCCCGAATTCCACGGTCAGCGATCTTAGTTCCAGGCGGACCGCATCAGTGGCCACTGACGGGCCACCTGCTTCAGCCATATGCCCCATGGGAGTTACTTGACCTTTTTCGTGTAGAACTGGTCGGCGTTTTCAGGGGTCACGCGTGTCGAGGCGATGTTGATATCACCCTTCAACGTTCCTTCAGCAGCGCCCAGCAGCAGCTCCACATTCTTCTCGGCTAGTTCCTTCGCGGGCAGAATGTACCCCAGTCGCCAAATACCCTTCGGTTCCTTGATCAGATCCAAGGATTCATTGGTGGCATCCAAGGCGCCAAGCAGGTAATTCGGATCGTGGGGATCGACTCCGTACTCTGTCAAGGCACGATAGGCGCCTATCATTTGCCCGTCGCCAGTGGAAAGCCACACCTTAGTATCCGGATTCGCGCTGAGCTGATTACGCGTATTTTCCATGCCGTCCTCAACCGTGAGCGCTGGCATGTCGGCGATCTTGACATTTGCCCCGGCATTTATCAGGCCCTTCTTGATGCCTTCGGTCCGGTCTCGCCCAAGATCGGTTTCGTAGTAACTGAACAGCCCGACCGGAACTTCGGCCTTGCCATACTTTTCGACGATCCATTTACCGGCTTCCTCACCAAGCCTGACACCGTCTTGGAAGTTATCGATGACCAGCGCAGCCTCGATGCCGTCCCATTGGGTTGCATAGCCGACCACGGGAATACCTGCCGCATTGGCCTGCTCCGTGACAGCAGCCATGGAATCGGACTGTACGGGATAGCCCATAATCGCCTTCACATCGCCCCGCTGGATCCATGACTCCCAGCTGGACACCTGGTTCTGGATGTTCCACTGCGGATCGTCGCTGAGCAGTTCGTAGCCTGCTTGTTCAATGGCCGGCTTCATGTATGCCAGTTCGTCCACCCAGATCTGGATGTCCAAACCAGCAAAACTCATCGCTACTGCACCTTTGCCTTGGCCACCCGAATCTGTTCCTTCGGCACCGGCCGGTCCACAGCCGGACAATACCAGGCAAGCAGCAAGGCCCGCGGAGGCGAGCAAGGGGATCATGCGAGATTTCATCTTTTCTCCTGAAATGGACAGTCCAACATCATTGGCGGATGTCTTCGCGGTGCGGGGAACGAAATTCCCATTCGGCTAATTCGTTGAATGCCATGACACACTGCCAAAGGAGCGGGTGACATGCGTCATATGACGTACATCAGGTAACGATTCAAGCCCCCGCCGGAAAGCGGCCCGGGGGTATCTGTCAGCATCACCAGACCTGACAACGGAATACGTCAAATGACGCATGACGAACCGCTGAATGTTCCCAACAATGGGTCGACCATCGAAGTTCTGCCAACTCGCTGCCAGCCGCCGAAGACCAGGAGAGAAATGTTCAATTGGCCCCATGGCCACCGTTACGGGGCAACGGTGAGCTTTGACTTCGACGCCGAGGAAGTTTGGATCGGCGAAAACCCCGACAATGCCGACAGGCCCGGGGTCCTTTCGCAAGGGGCTTACGGCCCGAAGGCCGCTATCCCCCTGATCCTCAGTTTGCTCGAACGGCACAATATCTGCGCCACCTTCTTTGTCTGCGGCCGCGACGCCGAGCGCCACCCGGAATCGATCCGGTCCATCCTTGCAGCGGGCCACGAAATCGCCCATCACGGTTATACGCACGTTTCCCCGACCGTCCTGTCCCTCGAAGAGGAGACCTTTGAACTCAAGCGCGGGATAGAGGCACTGCAGGATCTGGGCGCCGAGGTGGCAGGCTACCGGTCACCGTCCTGGGACTTCAGTGCAAACACGCTTGATTTGCTCGAATCCCACGGATTCTTGTACTCGTCCAACCTGCTGGATGATTTCGTCCCTTACCGGCATACCGCGCACGATCTGGCCGAACTCCCGGTGTCATGGATCCTCGACGATGCACCTCACTTCTGGTTCGCCAATGACACGTGGGAAAAGACCATCCGGTCCCCGAGGGAGGTACTGGACGTCTGGCTGCCGGAAATTGAAGGTATCGCCTCCCTCGGGGGCCACGTCATGCTCACCATGCACCCGATGATCATCGGGCGGCCTTCCCGTCTGGCCATGCTTGATCAGGTGCTCACACACCTGATCGCAACCGGAGCATGGATCCGGAGCGCCCGCGAAACAGCGCAACTGGTGGGCAAATGAGCGTCTTAAAGGCATGGCCGGAGGGAACAACCACGGGAGACGGCCAGGAAAAGGTGGCCATTGTCACCGGAGCCGCAGGGGGTCTGGGTAAATCCATTGCCTTGGCCCTGCTCGAGAACGGCTACCGGGTTGTCGCCAGCGATGTGGCTCCATCCCTGCCGGAGTCCCTGCGTGCCCCTGCCGGAACCGGCCCGCTGGTCCATGCGGTGATGGATCTGGCCGATCCTGAAACCGGCCATGAGCTGGTGGAACTGACCTTGGACACCTTCGGGCGCTGCGACGCCGTGGTGAACAATGCTGGCGTCGGCGGTCCCGGCGTGGAACTTTCCGCGACCACCGACGCACAGTTGACCGCTGTCTTTGAGATAAATCTGCTGGGTGCCGCACGGCTATGTCGTGAAGCGATCCCGCACCTGCGCCAAAGCGGGCAGGGACGCATCATCAATATTGGTTCGCTCTTTGCCGATCATCCGGCACCCGATGGTGCGGCGTATTCCATGTCGAAAGCTGCCTTGGCCGCCCTGACCCGGTGTATCGCCGTCGAAGAAGGCAGGCACGGTATAACCGCCAACACTATTGCACCCGGCTACATGCTGACCGAAATGCATGAGCAGGAGGCGGCCCTGCAGGCGCAGCGGCAAGGTGTCCACTTCGAGGAATATCTGGCGCAACTGCGCTCCATGGTCCCCCTTCAGCGGCACGGCACCGGGCGCGACGTCGCCAGCGCCGTGCTGTGGCTACTCACGGACGGGGCGGCATATGTTTCCGGACAGACAATTCCGGTTAATGGCGGACTGGTTTTTTCCTAGCAGGATTCCGGCAGAAGACAACGTGAAACATTCGGGCAGAAGGGGCCGTCACGATGGTCGCAGGCAAATTTCCACGAATCAGAGTCTCCGGGGATCCCTTGGAGCGGGGGCGCCAATACGGAACGCAGGCGAGATCTCAGGTGTTGGCCGCCAAGGCCGGCTACGAACGGTCCTTCGCGGGAGCAGGCTTGCGCTGGACTGAAGCATTGGCTTTCTCCAAACGCTATCTGGAACCGGTCCGGGAATCATTCCCTGCGCAGATTGCCGAAATGCACGGAATCGCTGACGGTGCCGGAATACCTTTCGACGATATTTTCGCCATGAACTGCCGAACCGAAATCCTCTGGACGGCGTTCGCCAACCGCGCTGGTCAAGCCCCGTGGCGCTACGGTGCTGAATGCAGCTCCTTCGCCCTCACACCGACTAGGACGTCGTCAGGTAATACACTCATGGGACAGAACTGGGACTGGCTGCTGCACGGCTTCGAGAGTGTGGTGCTGCTGGAAGTGGAGCGCCACGACGGCCCCAATTTTGTCACGATCGTCGAAGCGGGCCTGCTGGCCAAAACAACGCTGAATTCGGCTGGCGTTGGCATAGCCGTCAATACCTTGGTCTCGTCCCTAGACAATGGCCAGCCAGGCCTACCGTTCCATGTCCTGATCCGCGCTCTGGCGGACTGTCGGACAGTCTTCGACGCCATCGAAACCCTCTCCGCCCATTTCCGAGCTTCCTCAGGGAACTTTGTCGTTGGAAGCCCCGGCGGAGCGATAGTCAATATCGAAACGGCGCCGGGGGAAATTCGCACTGTCCGACCGTTAGTGGCCGCCGCTGGTGCACTGGTCCATACCAACCATTTCCTCGACAACATTGCTGGCGGCCACGACCTCGCCGGCAGTGCCATGGCTGACAGCTTCATCCGCCTACAGCGTATGCGCGAACTCGTGGCCCATCCCCCGGCCCCGGCCACTATTGACTCCCTCGACGCTGCGTTGGCAGACCACATCGACTATCCCGGTTCCATCTGCTGCCATCCCGACCCCCGGTCCACCGAGCACGAACGCTGGTCCACCGTCATGTCCGTGGTGATGGATCTGGAGCAGCGAACCCTGTACCTGAGCGAAGGAAATCCCTGCGAAGCAGAACGGGAACGACTGAACTTTGGCCCGCTTCTCACCGAAAACAGCAGGCAGGCAGCCCATGTCTGAACCCGCCCCGGTACTGGCAGTCACTGGAGCCGCCTCCGGAATTGGCGCCGCCACCGTGCAACTGGCACTCGAGAGCGGCTACCGAGTGGCGGCACTGGACAGGAAGGCACCACATTGCACCGCCCAGGAGAACCTGCTCCAGCTTGCCTGCGACGTCACGGACACGGCTTCACTCGAGCACGCCTTAGGATGCGTCGAGGAACGCTGGCCGGCCGGACTCGAGGCTCTGGTTCATTGTGCCGGCATCTACCGGACGTCAGCAGCCGAAACCCTGGACTTAGCGGTTTGGCAAGAAGTCCATGATGTCAACGTCACAGGAAGCTATATGGCCGCCTCCATCCTGGGACGTCCGCTGCTCAGGCGGGGCAAAGGCAGTATCGTCCTGCTGAGCTCGATCGCCTTCGCGCTTGGAGACGGGACGGAGCCTGGAGCTGCGTACGCAGCCAGCAAAGGCGCAGTGGTGTCGCTAGGACGCCAGCTGGCCGCCGAGTGGGGTCCGCGCGGCGTCCGAACAAACGTGGTGGCTCCTGGAGTCATCCATACCCCGATGACGACCATCGTCAACAGTCAGGAAGGACTAGGCAAGGTCCTGGAAAACATTCCGCTGCAACGTCTCGGGGCAGCCGATGAAGTCGCCCATGTCTGTCTCTATCTGGCTGGCCGCAACTCCAGCTACGTCAACGGTGTGGTCCTACCCGTCGACGGCGGCCAGACCATCGTCTAGACCGAGCCCATATTAATAAGTCAGGAATACACATGTCTACTGCAGCGAGAACGGCACAAGGAACAGGACTTAAGAAAGTCCTTCGCCTGCCTTCGGCCGTATTGTTTGGCCTTGCGTACATGATCCCGCTGACCGTTTTCACTACCTACGGCATCGTGAACCAGCTCACCGAGGGCCACATTGTCTCTTCCTACTTGGTCACCTTGGTGGCGATGCTGTTCACGGCGGCCAGCTACGCGAAGATGGTCCGCGCCTTCCCCCAAGCAGGCTCGGCGTATACCTACACACGCAGGACCCTCGGCGGGGACATCGGCTTCCTGAGCGGGTGGACGCTGCTTCTGGATTATCTCCTGATGCCAATGATCACCTATCTGGTGATTGGGATCTATATGAGTGCCAGTTTCCCGTCCATCCCGCAGTCCGCCTGGATTGTCCTGTCTCTTGTTCTGGTGACCGTTTTGAACATCCTCGGCATCAAGTTCGTGTCCAAGACCAGCAGCATTCTGCTGGGCGTGCAGGCCGTCTTCCTCGTGGTGTTCGCCGTCATGGCGCTGCGGGCTGCATCGGGGAATCCAATGCCGTCCATCGCCGACATGATGTTCGGGCAAGGCCCGGGCACGGCGGTGATCTTCGCCGGCTCCGCCATCCTGTGCCTGTCGTTCCTAGGCTTTGACGCGGTTTCCGCGCTGGCGGAAGAAACCGTCGATGCCCGCAGGGTGATCCCGAAGGCCATTATCCTGGTCACGCTCGCCGGCGGGCTCCTCTTTGTCGTCATATCGCTGATCGCCAACTTGGCCTTCCCGGACTGGACCGCCTACTCCAGCGTGGACTCGGCCGCACTCGACGTCATGGCCGTCTCCGGCGGAAGCTTCTTGGAGGCCTTCTTTACCGCGGCATACATCGCCGGCTGTTTCGGCGCTGTCCTGGCTTCACAGACAACGGTCTCGCGGATCCTCTACTCGATGGGGCGCGACGGCGTCCTGCCGAGGAGGGTTTTTGGCTACCTTCATCCACGGTTCCGCACTCCCGTATATGCGACATTGGTTGTCGGCGCCATCGGTCTGGTCGCCCTGTTCATCGATCTAACGCTGGCCTCTTCGCTGATCAGCTTCGGTGCCCTCGCCGCCTTCACCATGGTCAATATCGCCGTCATCAAGCACTACTTCATCGACGAGCGCCGCCGCTCCGGGGCGGACGCCGTCCGCTACCTGGCCGCGCCGCTGGTGGGCGTCGGGCTGTGCGCCTGGCTCTGGACCAGCCTCTCCGGGACCGCCTTTATGGTGGGTCTCTCCTGGATGATCATCGGCGCGGTCTACCTTGCCGTCATCACCCGGGGCTTCCGCAAGGCTCCGCCTGAATTGGAGTTGGCCGACGCCTAGGCCGCACCTCCTCGTCCACTCGTCTACGTTTACAGCGGCGTCACCGCCGCCGTGCCGTTCCGGCACGCCCGGAAGAAAAGGATCCACATGTCTCCCAACCCATCCTGGACCGTCAGCATTGATGCCGGCGGAACATTTACCGATGCGATCGCGCGCTCCTCCGAAGGCATGTCGCTTGTAGCCAAGACAGCCTCGACCCCGGAAGATCCGTCCCGGGGCCTGACCAATGCCGTTGCAGAACTGGCAGCGCAGGGCATGAACCTCGACGACGTTGCTCTCATCTGCCACGGCACCACCGTGGCTACCAACGCCACGTTGACCGGAAATTTGGCAAGAGTCGCCCTGGTGACCACCAAGGGTTTCCGCGATGTGCTTGCCTACCGCCAAGGCAGCCGCCCGAATGTCTACAGCCTCTCCCCCGAACGGCCGCGCGAACTTGTAGACCGCTGCGCACGGTTCGAGGTCGACGAGCGGATTGGCAGCGACGGCAACGTCCTCACCGCCCTGCGCGACGATGACGTAGCCGCCGTCGTCGACGCCGTGGCCGAAGTGAACCCGGAAGCCATCGCCGTCAGCCTTTTGTTCAGCTACCTCAACCCTGCCCATGAGGAAAAACTTCTCACCGCGCTGGCAGCACGCTTCCCGGACACCCCCATCAGCCTATCCAGCCACATCGCCCGTGAGTTCCGGGAGTACCCGCGGACGGCGACAACCGTCATTAATGCCGCCCTGCGACCCGTCGTGGCCGCCTACCTGCAACGGGCGGCAGACGCGCTGGCGGATATGGGCATGACGGCTCCGTTCCAGGTCATGCAGTCCAACGGCGGTTCCGTGCCCGCCGAACGGGCGGGACGCCAAGCCCACCGTTTGATTCTCTCGGGGCCGGCCGGCGGCGTGAGCGGGCTGATTCGGGCCGCGGAGCAACACGGACTCGCCAATGTCATCAGCTTGGACATGGGCGGCACGAGCGTTGACGTGTGCCTGGTCCGGGACTCCCTGGCACCTTACACCAGCATCCAGCAGGTCCAGGACCATGTTCTGATCGCGCCCACCGTGGACATTCACACCATCGGGGCCGGAGGCGGCAGCATCGCCTGGGTCGACCGGTCGCAGCGCTTGCGCGTCGGACCGCAGTCCGCCAAGGCGGTTCCTGGGCCGGCCAGCTACGGCCGCGGCGGAACGGAGCCGACGCTGACCGATGCTCATGTGGTGTTGGGAACGCTGGGTACGGAAAGCCTCGCGGGCGACCTCCGCCTGGACAAGGCCGCCGCAGAAACGGCGGTCAAGGAGGTTGCCGGCCAGTTGGGCATGGACGTGAGCGAGGCCGCCGAGGCGATACTGGCCATCGCGCTGGCCCATATGGTCCGAGCGGTTCGCAAGGTCAGCGTCGAACGCGGACTGGACCCCCGCGACTTTACGCTCTTCCCTTTTGGCGGCGCCGGCCCGCTGCACGCAGGAATGCTGCTGCGCCACTTGGGGCTTGCCAGCGTGGTGGTACCGTCCCAGCCGGGGCTCTTCTCTGCCGACGGGCTGCTCGCCGCCGGGCTACGCGTCGATGATGCCCAGACCGTGCTTAAGCCCTTCAACGCCGCCGCACTTCCGCCGATCGCCGAATGGCTGGCAGATCGAAAGCGGGCCTTGACCACTCAGGTCGTGGAGGACGGGGCATCTGCCGAGACCCTCGAAGTCCTTGTCACTGTGGACGCGCGCTACCTAGGGCAGGGCTATGAACTCACCGTCAACCTGGACGGAACGGAGTTTGAGAGCCTCGCGCAGATCGCCGACAGGTTCCATCCGACCCACCGTGAACTCTACGGCCACAGCTCGCCGCAAGAAACTGTGGAAATCGTCACTGTACGGATCGCCGTCACCGGTCGCTTCGACCGCGTGGACAACGACTCGGTCCTTCCAAGCGGCTCCGAACAGCTTGCGCCCGAGGCGATCGTCGGATCCCGGCTGGTCCGGATGCCCGGCAGCGGAGAGATATCGACCGCCATTTTGGACCGGACCAAGCTCACGGTCGGCAACATCATTGCCGGCCCCGCCATCATTACCCAGATGGACGCCACCACCGTCATGCTCGCTGGACAAACGGGTCTGGTGGCAGCCAACGGCGACATCATCATCACGGAGGGTCAGAAGTAGCCATGACAACAACCGAACAACAGATCGCAGTGGACACAGTGACCTTTGAAGTCATTTCCTCGGCCTTGCATTCCATTGCCGAGGAAATGGGGGTCATCCTCAAACGCTCGAGCTACAGCCCGATCATCCGCGACATGGACGACTTCTCCTGCGCCCTGTTCACCCCCGAGGGAGACCTGGTTGCACAGGCCGACTACATCCCGGCCCAACTCGGCGCCATGTCGCTCGTCGTCAAGGCCATTATTGAACGCTGGGAGGGACAGGTCAGCGACGGCGACGCCTTCATCTGCAACCACCCATTCCTCGGTGCCATGCACCTACCAGATGTCAACGTAGTCACGCCGATCTTCGTCGGCGGCAGGCTCGAAGGCTGGAGCGGCACGGCCGCGCATCATATCGACGTCGGAGGGGTCAACCCCGGCAGCGAAGGACCGGAACTGGAAGACATTTTTGCCGAAGGCCTCATCCTGCCGCCGGTCCGGCTATCGATCGCCGGGGTGGAAAACCCGGATGTCATCTCCATCATCACGGACAACATCCGGGATCCGCTGAGCACGGTCAGCGATTTGCGGGCCCAACGGGCAGCTTGCGTGCTCGGTTACCAGCGGCTCAACGAACTAGCTGAGCAGTACGGCATGGATGTGGTCTCCGCCGTCATGGTCCGATCCCTCGACGTCGTGGAAAAAGCAGTGCGCAATTCACTCCGCGACCTGCCCGACGGCAGTGGCGAGGCCGAGGGTTTCCTGGACGACGACGGGATCGACGGGCCTCCCACCCGAATCCACGCCAAGGTCACCAAGCGGGGCGACGCCCTGACCATTGATCTGTCGGGGTCGAGCGCCCAGGTGCGGGGTGCGATGAACGTGCCATGGGCCAGCGCCCGCGCCGGCATCGTTTACGCAGTGCGGGCTGTAGTAGCCCCGGACCTCGGCGCCAACGACGGGTTGCTCCGAGCCGTGGAGGTCATCGCCCCCAAGGGCAGCGTATTGAACCCGGAGGCACCGGCAGCGGTGTCCATCCGGCACAACACCTGCCAGCGCTTTGCTGACACTTTGATCCAAGCACTGACCGACCTCTGGCCTGAAGAAGCCGTCGGCAGCAGCACGGTCAGCTTCTTCTGCATGAATGTTGGCAGCACCTCGCCCATCACCAACCGCCCCGCCGTTATGGCAGACGTCGTCGGCGGCGGCACCGGAGCCACCAACACCGGCGACGGTGTCGACGGTGTGGATACCTACATGTCCAATGTTGGCGTCATGCCTGCAGAGGTAGTGGAAACGAACTACCGGATCCGCATTCTCAAGAACGAGTTCGTGCCCGGATCCCAAGGCACAGGCAAGTTCAACGGCGGGATGGGCCTGCGGCGCGAGTACGAAATCCTGGACCAGCCTCAGCGCGCCACGTTCTACGCCGAGCAGACGAACGGCAGGTTCGCCCCGCAGGGCGCTGCCGGCGGCACTGCTGCCCAACCGACTCGCATCACGGTTATCGCCCCGGACGGCACCGAATCGGTGGTGGGCACGAAGACGTCAACCACACTGCAGCCCGGCACCGTTGTCCGTGTGGAGACCGCTGGCGGCGGTGGGTTTGGACTGGCTGCGGAGCGGCCCGCCGAGTTGGCAGAAGCGGACGTTCGGGACGGAAGGCTGGTGCAGGCATGACAACCACCGCCACGGACCGACGCCGGGCTGAGCAATCCCTGGCCAACGCTAAGTATTCTTCCGTCTGGTTCGAGGGCATGGCCGAGACGGAGGGGGAAAAACTGGCCGGACAGCACAACTGCGACCTGCTGGTGATCGGCGCCGGTTTCGGGGGTCTCTGGGCAGCGATGCGGGCGAAGAAACGGCATCCGGACTGGGCTGTCACGGTAGTGGATTCGCATGCCATCGGCCAAGCGGCCTCCGGGCGCAACGGCGGCTTTGTCTCGTACAGCATCACCCACGGACTGGCGAACGCCCTCGCCCGCTGGCCGCATGAGGCCGAGCTGCTGGAGCGGCTAGGACTGGCAAACCTCCGCGCTTTCAAAGCGGATCTGGAGGAGGCAGGGATCGACGCCGGCCTCAGCACGGCGGGCAAGCTCCAGGTGGCACTCCAGCCGCACGAACTGGCCGAACTGGAAGCATCCGTGGAACCGGCGCGCCGCTTCGGCCGCCCGCTTCAATTGCTATCCGCCGAGGAGACCCGTGCACGGATCAACTCGCCGGCCTTCATCGGCGGCGTCTTCGACCCCACGGGAACCTACCTGGTAGAGCCCTACCGATTAGTGCACGGAATGCGAAAGCACTTGGAAGCGGAGGGAGTGACGTTTTTCGAGCACACTCCCGCGGAGGGCCTAACGGACGCCGGCGACCAAATGGAAGTGAAAACCCCTTACGGTCTAGTCCAGGCCGGCCGGGTCATCCTCACCACCAGCGCCTTCCCGTCTCTATTGCGGCGGAACCGGCTTGCCTCTGTCCCCGTCTACGACTACGCGCTGGCCACCGAACCACTCACCGCAGAGCAGTTCGAAACCATCGGCTGGTCCGGGCGTGAAGGGCTGACAGACGCAGCCAATCAGTTCCACTACTCGCGCATCACCGCTGACGGGCGGATTCTGTGGGGTGGCTATGACGCGATCTATCATTACGGCAGCCGCATCTCCCCGGAACTGGAACGGCGCCCTGAAACATTCAAGCTGCTCGCCGAGCAGTTCTTCGAGACCTTCCCGCAGCTCGAGGTAAGGTTCAGTCACGCCTGGGGCGGCGTCATCGATACGTCCACCCGGTTCTCCGCGGCATACGGCACCGCCTACGGTAAAAAAGTCGCCTACGCCGTCGGCCATACCGGCCTCGGCGTCGGCGCGAGCCGTTTCGCGGCGGACACCATGCTGGATCTTCTGGCTGGAGAACGCACGGAACGAACCGATCTGCAGATGGTGCGGCGTCCAGCCATCCCGTTCCCACCCGAACCGGTGCGCGCCGCGGGTATCAACCTCACCCGGCACGAGCTGGCCCGGGCCGACCGCAACGCAGGCCGGCGGGGCCTGTGGCTGAAGACACTGGATGCACTCGGATTGGGGTTCGATTCCTGATGGACAGCACACTGATTCCCGGTAAGCCGCTCGATCTCGACGACCTGGCTTTGGAGCACCGGCCTGTGCCCGAGGACCAGGTGACCGCCGGCAGACCGACTACCGGCGTACACCGCCTGGGCGTGTTCGACGGGCTCGACGTTGGTGTCTGGGAGATGTCCGCGGGCGGGATGCACGATATCGAATCCGGGGAACTGTTTATGGTGATATCCGGCAGCGCAACCGTGCAATTTCATGACGAAGACGATCAGGGCCCTGCCGGACGGGTGGCGTGGCTAGGCCCCGGGACCCTGTTGCGACTGTCCGCAGGCATGCGTACGACATGGTCGGTGCACGAGAGCTTGCGCAAGATCTACTTCACGCCCTCCGCACTGCCCTAAGGTCTCAAAACCACTGAGGCAGATGCTGCAGCTCGGCACCCTATATCATGTGAGGTCCATCTCCGCTAACAGACAACCCACGGCGAGAACTCAGAACCAAGTTTCGACATATTCACGGTTATCGGCATCCCACCGGGTGATGCAGGCCAGCATTCTGGTGGAACGGCTACATCGGGCCCATGCCTCGGCGTCGACGCTTCTATCGGCTCGAGCAGGTGCTCCTTCGCGGAGAGTTTACTCGAAGGAGGCGGCTGCTACAGCGGCGCTTACAGCAGGGGCCACCCGCTCATCCAGTGCGCTCGGGATGATGTAGTCCGCGGCTAGGTCCTCACCCACCAGAGATGCGATGGCGTCTGCGGCCGCCAATTTCATCGCGGGTGTGATCTGCTGGACGCCTGCATTCAGTGCGCCCAGGAAGATCCCGGGAAATGCCAAGACGTTGTTAATTTGATTGGGGAAGTCGCTGCGTCCGGTGGCTACTACGGCGCCGTACTCCAGTGCGACGTGCGGATCCACCTCAGGCGTTGGGTTCGACAACGCAAAGATGATGGCGTCAGTGTTCATCCGAGCGAGACTCTCTTCGCCGACTCTCGACGAGGAGACACCAATAAAGACGTCCGCCATGTCCAGGGCCTCGTCGATGCCGCCGGTAAGTTTTCGGGGATTGGTTCGCGAGGCGAAGCTCGCCTTGACCGGGTTCATCCGGTTTCGGTCTTCGTGAAGGATTCCTTGTGAATCCAGCAGAACGATATCGGGTATGCCTGATTTGAGCAGAATTTCGGCCACTGCGATACCGGCAGCGCCTGCTCCGGATATCACGACACGCAAGGTTGGCAAGGACCGGCCGGTGAGCTTGGCCGCATTGGTTAGCGCCGCGAGGACTACGACCGCGGTGCCATGCTGGTCATCGTGCATCACCGGACAGTCAAGCGCCCGAATCAGTTTCTCTTCCAGTTCAAAGCAACGCGGCGCGGAGATATCTTCGAGGTTAACGGCGCCGAAGCTGGGCCGTAGGCGTACCAGTGTCTCCACAATTTCGTCCACATTGGTGGTATCCATAACCAACGGAATGGAATCGAGGCCGGCGAATGTCTTGAAGAGGGCCGACTTGCCCTCCATGACCGGCAATGACGCCCGGGGACCAATGTCACCCAAGCCCAAGACCGCTGTGCCATCACTCACCACTGCCACTAGACGGGAGGTCCAAGTGTACTTAGCGGCCAACGATGCGTCGCGGGCAATTTCATTGCTGACCTGGGCTACGCCAGGCGTGTAGCCAATGGACAAATCTCGGGTTGTTGCCAGGGGAACGGTGCTGTTAACGGACAGCTTCCCACCCTCATGAGACTTAAGAATCTCCTCAGTTGTCAGGGCGAGCTGCTGGGTGGCGGCGGTAGATTCGGGGCTCATTATTGGATTTCCTGAAGTCTGCGTTGGAGTAAAGGGAATACGATCTAGGAGCGGCGTCTGGTGTAGCTGTAGATCAGCTACATCAGCAGCGAACTGCGGCTGAGGGCTTGGTCAAGCGCGACGACAAGCGGTTCACGGCCAGTGGTACCGGGCGGTACAACTGTCAGACGGGGGAAGTCGGTTACTAGCACGGGCAACGCCCAGACAGGTCCTTCAGCGATTAAAACGACTTCCGTTCTTTGTGTGCTCTCGTCGGACTCCAGATGCGACAGCAGAACGATCAGCGACCACAGCTCTTGCGGCTCATAACCTATGACCATGGCCACCGGCATTTGGCTATCGGCGTCTTGTTTCGCTTCGGAGCAACTGGGCACTTCGGTCGAAATGCTCCGGAGCCATTCCCGTGTGAAAAAGGTATCCGGATACTCGGTCACGCGGGTGCCGCTCGTCTTTGCCCACTCCTGTAGGGCATCCCGCTGCTGGCGAAACAAAGGTGCCCCAAGGTTCACGCTGATTGCCGCAGGTGCCGGCGGCACCGTCGAAACATCAGCGCCGGGCATTACGCACCGCCGAGCAAGGCACCCGCCCGCGGCGCCACCGCCTCAAGCCCCAGGTCGGTCAGAATACGCCACACCGTGGCCGACGCGGCGGAAAGGACGGGAATGTCGAAATTCTGCTGGACTACGTCCAGTACCGGCAGCGAGGGCATCTGGACACAGGCACTCAACACCAGTGCATCGGCGCCAACCGTATTGACCCGCTTCGACAGCTCGATCAGCTGTTGCGGATCCAGCCGGCCGACCTCCAGATTATCGGGCACTTCAAGGCTGATGGAATCAATCACTTCGATCCCCTCGCCGCCGATGTAGTCGCAGACCGTCGCGGTTAGATCCTTCATGTATGGCGCGATGACGGCAATCTTGCGTGCCTTCAGGTGATGCAAGGCTTCCACCAAGGCACCGGCGGAGGAGACCACCGGAATCCGGTAGCCCGATTCGTCCTCGGCGACCTCTGCCAGTTTCTTTTGGGAATCTCGGTGATACCCCTGCCCCTGGGCCATAATCGCGACGAGGCAGGCATAGGCCATGACATCTACCCGGGCGTCTGCCAGCTCTGCCGCGCAGCGCAGAGAATCCCTATCCATTGCTGTCAATTCCTCCGGGGTGACATGCTTCATGCGCATTCTGGAGGAATGAAAGCTGAACCGCTCTGGGTGCGTCTGTTCGCGGCCCCTGAGGATGGCCGGAATTTCGGTCTCCATCGTGGTGTTGGAACTGGGCACGATCAGTCCGGCACGGTAAGTGGTCATGTCTCTCCTTGTGGGAATACGGGGCATGTCAGTCGCCGGCAAAGCGTTCCAGATGAAGGGTCAACCGGCGACATAATGCAGATTCGAAGTCTTAAGTTCAGGCAATTCTGGTGGCTCCCCCTGAAGCCACCGCACCCGGTACGGTCGTACAGCATCGGGCTCGCCGAGTCCTTCGATTTCCATGTGCATCGCTTGGACGGCGACCTTCAATACCTTGAAGGTGTGTTTGGGTTCCGCTTCAAGGACAAGTCCGATGGCAGCATCCAATAGATGGAACTCCAGGAGGTGCCGGGCACGCCCACCATTTCGTTCCATGACTGCCTGGAGGAAGATTCTGTCGAGCCAAGTGAAGTCGGCGATGGCGACCGGTCGGCCGAAGTACAGCCGTTGGTACCGGTAAATTTGGGCATGCAGTTCCTTGGTCAAGTCCGCGGACGCTTTGGGATAGCGGTGCAGCAGCACGTTGTGGTACTCGCTGTGCGCTTCTTGGAAATCACGGGTCGAGACTGCCGGCTGTTCCATCCGGGACAGCGCCCGTTCCATCACCGCGATATCTTCCTCCGTCACTTGGGGAGCGATGGCGGCAATAGTGGCAGGTTCAACCAGCAGCCGAAGATAGTAGGATCCCTCCACGTCTACGATCGACGCCGGAGCCACTTCCATCCCGCGGTTGGCCTTGCTGATGACCAGGCCCTCGTGCGTGAGCCGTTGCAGTGCCTCCCGCAGGGGCGTCCTGGAGACTTCCAGTTCCGCCGCGAGTTCCTGCTGAGAGATCCGCATCCCGGGTGAGTAGACTCCCGAGATGATCCGTTCGCGGATCTTCTCAAGGGTTTCATCGACCGCAGTTCCCGGCCGTTTGAGCATGGTCACGCCTGGTCCTCCAGCGTTTCGTCCGCGCCAAGGTGCTTTTGGTACATCCGGCTGAAGGTCTCCGGGTTCTGCAGTGAGATGATTTCAAGCTGCATGGCATCCAGCAGAATCCGCGTTTCGGTCCTGGGCACCAACAGCTCAAGCCGTTCACCGTTCCGTGTGTAGACCTTGCGGACGCTCACACCAGCAAACTCATTGCCGATCCCGAACCATTCGTCGGCTGCTATCACTCCGGTCGGCAGAGCATCTAACGTCTCGTCACTCATGGGTTCTCTCCTTCTGTTCGGATCTCCAGTACTCGTGGGTCAGCCGAATAGGCCTCTGGTTTCGTTCCTTGCAGGACGGGCAGAGACGCGCGGGCCCGGTTGACCTCTCCGACGTCAAGGGTGAGCACTTGCACGGCCGGGGTCTCTACACCCAGGTCGGTCATGACTTCACCCCACGGAGACACGATCATTGCATGTCCGTACGTTTCGAAGGCGTCGTAACCCGGCCCCTGGGGCGACCGGACGGTCGCCGGGGCCACGACGAAGCAGCCGTTCTCGATGGCCCGCGCGCGCAAAAGCGTCTCCCAGTGAGCTTCGCCCGTCGACTGGGTGAACGCCGAAGGCACCAGGAGTATTTGGGCGCCCGCGAGAGCCAGCCGGCGGTGAAGCTCGGGGAACCTGACGTCATAACAGATTGTAAGTCCGATGAGCGTTCCATTGAGGTCGAGCAGAACCGGCTCGGTACCTGGCCGCTCTACACTGCTGGCCTCGAAGGACTGCCCGTTCACCCGCGCGTCGAACAGATGGATCTTGTCGTACCGTCCCGTCAGCTGTCCCTTGGGATCGATGACGAGGGCCGAATTGACCACGCCGCCCGGCGTGGCATTCTTCATGCCCCCCAAGATCACAGTTGTGCCGTACTCCGCGGCCGCCGCCCGAACCGCTTCGACCTCGGGTGCGGCCTCGGACAGGACCCGCTCGCGCATCTGTACGTTTGTACCCAGCATGAGGCCGTTTTCCGGCAGGACAACCAGCTCAGCCTCCTCCGCCGCCGCCTTCCCAATGAGATCGACGGCGACGGAGAGGTTGGCATCGACGTCAGTAGTGGCGTTCCACTGGGTCAATCCGACTTTCAATTGTCTAGCCACCGTGAACGGCCGCCCCTGCGCTAGTGATTGAAGCTGCGGATCCACCCGCGGCCTCCAGGTCCATGTGCACGACGGTCCACCCTCCACCGGAGGCGTCCATGGGTTCGTAGGCGTACACCTTCCCGCGCACGCCCGGCCCCACAATTCCCAGCATGATGAGCCAGTTCATGAACTCATACTGTCCGTGGTCCAGCAGTGGGTACGGCTCGAAGCCGCCGAGGTCCAGACCCCGTCCGGCCTGGAGCATTTGCAGGATGAAAGTGTCGAACTCCGGATCCACGTGGCCGAACTTGCCCGGGTCCAGCCAGTGCGAGAGGCCGCCGGTGGCGAGCATCGCCACGCGCAGGCCGGATTCCTCGATGGCCTGCCGAAGCGCCTTCCCGAATTCGCGTGCAGTGAACGGTGAGTAGCTGCGGTGTGGTTGGGTGATGATCGGGATGACGGGAATCTCTGGCCGGGGCAGGATCAGCCGCAGCGGGACAATCAGCCCGTGGTCGAGATCGACCTTCCCGGATTCCTCGACTTCCAAGCCCGCGCCTCGAACGGCGGCGATCAGGCTGGCAGCCAGTTCCGGTGCACCGTTGAGTTTAAGGTCAAGATCGGGGCGCTTGAAGAACTCCATGGAGCCCGTATGGCTGTCTCCGTTGCCGATCACAATGTGGGCGGTGTCGAAGCTTTGGAAATGGCAGTCAGCTGTCACCAACACGACATCGGGATTGGCCGCTGCCAGGTCCGCGCCCAAGCGGCGGTAGCCCTCCAGCAGTCGTTCCACTCCCTCGCTCGGGTCGATTTCGGGCCGTGCAAGCAGGTCAGGCACATGAGAGCATCCGCCGGCAAAAACAAGACCACGCGGCAGGTCCGCCGGCGGCAGCGGTGTTTCCTCATCGACGACGAACATACCGGTACTCTCGGTGTCGCCTAGATTGTCGTTGAACCAGCGGCTGACAAGGATCGTGATCCCGTCGTTGACGCCGGCGGAACGGAGCCGGTCCCTGTCGCCGGCCACGATGGCTGACGCCCATGATGCGTCGATACCCAGAAGATCTGCAGCCTGCTCCGGGTTCGAACGGATTTGTTCCAGCAGGTCGGAGTCGCGGGCCAGCGTCAGGATGGCCTTTTCCAGTTTGGCTCGCATGTTTACTCCTCCACCAGGGCGCCGCCGGTGACCACCGCTGCGCCGTCGATAGTTACAGTGCAGTCCCGCATGGGAACGTCCAAGTGGGCGGGGGTCTCGCGGTCGGCGAAGCGGTTGGAGCCTGTCGACCACATGAAGTTCCCCGCGGTCGAACGCAGTTCTTGGCCGTAGAGGGTCCGCGGGTCGTAGACGTCGAACGCCGACCAGCGCGCAACCGGCAGCAAGCCCCAGCCCATATGGCTCAGTGCCCAGACTTCGGAGTCGTTCCAGCTCTCGAAGTAGTCGCGCAGCACGTGAGCGTCGGCCCCGTTTCCGGAGATGTCCTTGATGAACCCCTTTTCCACGGAGATCGTCACGGTGTCACGGACGTAGCGCTGCCAGGGGATCAACGCGTCGCCCGGCTGGAGGACAATCTGGCCTTCGGCGGTCCGGTCGCGGGGGAAGCAAGCGACGAATCCGCTCGGCCAGTGGTCCCAGCGGCCCGGTTCGTCTACATAACCCCACTGGTGAGTGATTGGCAGATCCTCACCCGAGATGTCGGCGGTGAGGTCTGTTCCTGCTGGGCTGGTCACGTGCAGGACGCTGCCCTCTCGGAGCTTCCTGCCGCCGGCCTCAACGGTGTTACGCAGCTCCGGGCCGCCCATGAGGCGTTCCAGCACATCGTTGGGTTCGGCGATGAAGAGCATCCGCTTGCCGTTGCCCGTAATCCGCGTGCGCACGTCTGAGTGGATGAGCCCGCCCACGGTCACATCTACTACAAAGTCGCATTCGCCGGCGGCGGCCAGCAGTGCCGCCACCTCGCGGCCGTCAGCCTGATAGGGGGGCAGCATGGGGCTGGACAGGCTGGACGCGTGCAGAACCAGTGCGCTTGCGCCGAGCTGGCGGGCGGCCGCTACTGCTGCGTCAACATACGACTGCTTCTGCCCCAGCTCGGCGATGACAGCGACCGTCTCGCCCGGGGTTACTTTGCACAGGCGGAACTGCTCAACGAAGTTCTCGGTCAATGTACGAGGCATGTCTTTCCTTCTTCCTAGTTGGAGGCCGCGACGGCTCCGCCGTCGACCGTAATAGTGGAACCTGTCATGAAACTTGCCCGGGGCGAGACGGCAAACGCCACTACGTCGGCGATCTCCTCGGGTTCGGCCCAGCGACCCAGCGGGATACCGGCCACCACATTGGCAATCTCCTGATCGGGAGTGGTTCCGTGGGTGTCGGCCTTGGCGGAGACAATGTTCTGCATCCGTTCAGTACCCGTTGCTCCCGGCATCACCTGCAGAACGCGAATTCCTTCCGCAGCCACCTCACGCGCCAGCGTCTTAAGCATTAGGGAGGCCGCGGAGCGGTAAGAGGCGGACAATGCCCCCCCAGGGGCGGGCTGGCGCACCCAGGTGGAGGACAGCAAGACCATCGTCCCGCTGCCCTGCTTCCGCATTTGCCGGGCACCAGCCAAGGCCAGCTGCACCACGGGACGCAGGAGCGTGTCGTGGGCGGCGTACCAGTCCTCCCAGCTCGTTTCCAGCACGGGCGCGATCTTCGGGCCGGGGGTGTTCAGCACCAGCACGTCCAAGCGCCCATGCTGCCGGACCACGTCGCCGACCAAACGGCCGGTGGCTTCGGCGTCGGAGAGGTCGCTGACGATAGGAATGATGTTTCCTTGACCGCGTTTTTCCTCTTCCCGCTCGGCTGTCCGTGCTCCGGCGACCACTGTCATGCCCTCATCCGCCAACCGGCAGGCCACGGCCCGGCCGATTCCACGGGAGGCTGCGGTTACCAGTGCCGTCTGCCCTGCGATTTCCAAATCCACAAAAAGCTCCTTCGGTTGTGTTGGGCCCGGGGCCCCGTGGCGGCGGGGCTCCCGAAGACCGATGCCTGAAACTGGCGCCTTAAACGGACCGGATCATCCGCTTCGCCGTATGGCATTTTCCGGGCAGAGACTAATCGCCTTGAGCACCGCTTTCTCTTCTCCGTCAGGTACTGTTCCGTCTCCGGTGGTGGCAACGTAGCCCCAGTCGTCCATGTTGAAGACGCTCGGGCAAATATCGACACAGGCGCCGTAGCCTTCGCATTTGGTAGCGTCCACAGTTACACGCATGTCTTTTCTCCGTTCAGTACTGGCATCGAACGCCTGCTTAGCTCATCCGAGATGCTGCGGGCCAGAGTGGCAGATCCATTCACGAACGCGCAGGCACCCCGTCCGGAGAGCGTGGTCCCCCACCGGAGGAGGTTTTCCCGGTCCAACTGGGAGTCAGTTCCGTCAGACGCCCGCCTCAGGGTTTTGTGGATTGATTTAGTGCCGTTGATGCAGACGCCGCACTGGCCTGCTGACTCCTGCTGGAACCAGGCGGCGAGCTGTGCAGCAATGGCCACCACGTCATCGTCGGGACCCAGCGCCGTGATGGCGGCTGCACCAAGCCCGCTGCCGCGTGCAGCCACCGCTTCATAAGAGCAGGCCAGAGACAGCAGTTCACCCTGCAGAACACCCCCGAACCAACCGCCCATCAGTAATCCGCTGTAGTTCTCGGGCTTCCCTCCGGCCGCCGCAAACAGCTCACCGATGGTGCTGCCCATCGGCGCCTCATAGATCACCCCGTCCAGATCGGGAGCGAGGAGGGTGAACAGCGCGGTGCCACTGGAGGCTTCGGTCCCGCAGACCCGGAAGGCCGCAGCCCCGTTGTTGGCGATCCAGGCCGCCTGTGCCAGTGTCTCGACATTCGAGACCAGGGTCGGCAACCCGTCCACACCCGCCTCGAACGGCCTTGGCGGTTTGTCCGTCGGCAGGGCCGGGCCGCCGTTGATCGCCCGGCACACCGCGGACTCTTCACCGGCCACGTAGCCGCCGCTGGCTTCAAAGCATTCGAGCCGAAGACCGGCAGGAACCAATCCGGCGGCTGTAACCTCAGCGATGGCTTGCCGGACTGCCCCAATGGAGTCCGGGTGGGAGACATAGACGATCGCGCGGTCCGCGCCCACGGTGGTGGCCGCAAGGAACAGGCCGTCGAGCACCAGATGCGGACGGTTCGTCAGGAGCCAGCGGTCCTTGGCCGAAGCCGGCTCGCCTTCGTGTCCGTTGGCCACCACGACCTTGCGGCCGGAGGCGCTGGCCACCGTCCGCCACTTGATGTGTGCCGGAAACCCGGCGCCGCCGCGGCCGCGAAGCCCCGAGGACTGCAGCTCGTCGAGGATCGCAGCGCCGTCATAGGTGAAGTATCCAAGTTCGCGCTCCGATGCCAGCCCCCAGCCGGGTGCCTGGGCTTCCTCCAGAACGAGGCGGGCCGGGCCTCCGAGGAGGACTCGTGCCTGGCCGAGCGCCTGGGGCGCACGGGAAAGTTCGGTCAGTGCCTTATTAATGCTCATGGCGCCGCTCCAATAATTTCTAGGGCGTCGTCCAGCGACACCACATCTGCGTACTTCGCGTCCATATCCAGTAGTGCCCCGTCGTGTGGGCGCTGTTCCCGGTCCCCCACGCAATCGCGCACGACGAAGGTAGGCAACTCTAAGGCGCACGCATCCACCACACTGGCCCGAACGCATCCCGAGGTAGTGGCTCCACATATCAGTAGCGTGTCCACCTCATCGCTCCTGAGCTGTTCGGCCAGATTGGTGCCAGCGAAGGCGGACGCAGCCTGTTTCATCACCACTGACTCGCCTGGCTCTGGCGCCAGCCGCGGGTCGATTTCGTCCCAGCCGCTGTCTGCCCGCAGGACGGACAGCACCGGCATCTTGGACAGCCAGACCGATGACTTGGCCTGAGCGTCAGTGAAGGAGATGGCGGTGAAGTAGACCGGACGGTTGGCCTGCCGTGCGTTCTTGACTAGCTGGACAGTCCCGGCGACGACGTCATCCAGGTCGAAGCCCGGCCCACACTGCGGATTGGTGAACCCTGTCTGCAGGTCGACGACGACGACTGCGGGACTCTTACCGGGGCGTAGTCGTCCGGCCAACCCCGATTCCCGGTACCGGTCACGGACTTCGCTGATCCACTGTGAATCCTGTTCGTCCGCAGAAGGGTTCGTTGCAGGGTTCACAGTTTGTTCTCCGGCCATTCGCCGGGCTCGGCCCGCATGATTTCCGTGTAGTACCGGTAGAGGTTCCGCTGGACGCCTTCCTCATAGCGGGTCCAGTAGGCCACCCCGGGGCCAGGCCAGTCCGTAACCTCTTTGGCGATGCCTACGCCGGGCATGCCCATCTGGTAGTTAAGTGAGAAATCGAGCACCTCGGCAGCCACCGAACGACCCGTACGTCCGACGGTGATCCAAGGCTCCGTGTCGTCCATTTCGAAGGAACCACCGACGGAGAACGTGCCCAGGCCTGCACGGTAAGCGCGTTCCTTCTGCTCGGGGCTCATGTTCTTGTAGCCCAAGAACCAGTTCCAGATCTCGATCTGGCCAGGCCCCTTGGGTTGCCATGTGCGGATGGTCAGGATGCCCGTCGGTTCGTGGTGGGCGCCGTCCTCGGACATCGGCAGCGCAAGGATCGAAAAATTCGGGAACACGTTGCCCACGAACACTCTGGCCCGCCGGGCAATCTCCAACTGATGTTCGCTGATCCGTGCGGTGTCGAAGTGCTCGGCCAGATCTTCCGGGAAGCCAAAAAAATTGGGACCGGGTTCGTCCGCGTCCTCTGCCATGGAGAAGGAAAGTGAGTGTCCCTTGGCGGCCTGAACGTGGTAGCCCATCATGTTTTCGCTGAATGGCACTGGAAAGGCACCGATGGACCAGACCGATCGGTGCAGCGTGCCCAGATGGTAGTCGTCGCCGGAAAAGTTATCCGATCCGGATTTCCAGTTCGCATCCACCACGAAGCGCTGGGGCGCCCCGAGGACTTCTACGCCGTCCTTGTCCAGACCGAAGACAAGGTCCATGTACCAGCCCATGCCGCCTAGATACTCTTCCAGAGGCGGGGCTGTGGGGTCCAGGGTGGCAAAGACCAGCCCGTGATAGGACTTCACTTGGGCGGCCTTGGTAAGGCCGTTCTTGGACTTGTCCATGCCCCCGAAGGCGTTCTTCCACAGCGGCGCCCCAACAAGGGAACCGTCGGACGAGTAGGTCCAGCCGTGGTACGGGCAGCGGAAGTGCGAGCTGTTGCCGGAGTCCGACCGGCACACCTGCACGCCCCGGTGCCGGCAGGCGTCGAAGAGGACGTGTATCTGGCCTTCTTCATCGCGGGAGACGATGAAGTTGTCTTCGCCGATCTTGCGCACCACGTAGTCGCCGTTAGCAGCGATCTCCGATTCGTGGGCCAGGAATACCCAGCAGCGGCCGAAAATCTTGCGCAATTCAGCTTGGTAGAGGCCCGGATGGCCAAAAATGGATGCCGGCACCTCGCCGTCCGGCAATCCGTTTTCCAACTGCGTCAGCAGGCGGTCGACTTGTGGTGACAGGCTTTGCTCGGTGTTGGTCATGTTCGCTCCTTGCGTCCTGGCGGGTCGCAGAGTTCGGGCTTGGTCAGAAGTTTCAATTTCAGAAGAACAAAGACAGGTTGTGAGTACCGATGACTGTCAGGTCAAGGTTCACCACGCGCCGGAGCAGTTTCCATCCCGCCGCCTCATTGCGCAGAATGTCCATCCGCTCACCGGACAAGATCTGGGGAGTGGTCTGTTCCTGACGCGTCCGATAAATCAGCACGTTGCTGCGCACGTGCAGCAGGTTAGGATCTGTGTCCTCACGAACCCGGATCCCGGTGATGAAGTGACGCACCCGGGACGGCGGGTCTTCAGCCCATGCATACGGCGTCTCGTTGCGGGCCACTTTGCTTTCCAAGGAGCCGTAGTTCTCATTCAGGTGATAACTGCCGTCGACAAATCCAGTCCCCCGTGCGCGCTCAACGGTCTGCCGCAAGGGCAACTGATATTCGATGTCCTTGCTGACCAGGTGCTCGAGCCATTCACGCTCCTTCAGGTCGTCAAGCAGCTCTGCCTCTAGGTTCAGGAAATCCACGGCAACGGCATGCTGCGGACTTCCGACAGAAACCGGCCGCGTTGCCTGCAATACCCCGTTATTTGAATACATTTTTGTATGTACTCCTTCCATTCGCAATCTTGCCATGGTGTGTCGGATCGCACAAGAGGTCCCGCGCAAAAATTCTGCAGAGGGCTCTTATGCAGCTCATTACGGTGAAATCCTCACGCGAGGCGAGCGGCAAAGTATGCCGAATGGATGGCGTCGAAGACCCGACCCGGAACGGCAGCGGAGCCAACGATTTGCACCTCGATGCCAGCTTCCTTCAATGCCTCGGACAGACTGTGGTCCTGCTGCCGCCTCCCAGTGGCCAGTACGACGACGTCGGCCCAAAGGGTCCGGGCGGCCCCTCCTTCCGTTTGTACCCGGACGCCGGCGTGCGTCACGGCCACTGCTTCCGTGCTGGTGAGGACGTCCACGCCGGCCAACGCCAATCGTTGTGGCAGGACGGCGATGTCAGTAAAGACTTCATCGCCGCCGAGCAAGCTTGGCCCCCGCTCGACGACGGTGACTTTTGTGCCTGCCCGGGCGGCAAGGCGCAGGGCCGTCTCGCTGCCCTGTAAACCGCCGCCGATGACCACCACGTGGCCGTCGAGTTTGGCGGACTCCGTGGCGGCTTGGGGCCTGATCACCGGCACGGCCGAGTCGATCGGGAAGTCAGCCTCACGGTCAGGGGCTCCGGTGGCCAGGAAGACGGTGGCGTATCCGCCCTCGATCAGTTCCCGGGCGGTCGCGGCCCGGTGGATCACCGTGATGCCGCGCCGACGTACTTCATGTATCAGGTGCCTCGTCAGTCCTGCAAGATCCTGCTTAATATCGGATCCGAGTGAATGGGCCAGCAGCCCACCAAGTTCGTTGGGCTCAAAGAGCGTCACGTCGTGTCCCCTGTCGTGCAGCAGGGCCGCGCTTCGCAGTCCCGCGGGCCCGCCGCCTGCCACTGCTATCTTTCGGGATGCCGGCGCCGGGTTGATCGGGAAGCGGCCTTCCTCGGATACGTTGGGATTGACGCTGCAGCCGACGCTGCGCCCGGTATTGATGCCGCGGTGCAGGCAGCCGTCGTTACAGCGGATGCACGGGACGATCTCCATTGCCCTGCCGTCTTGCGCTTTTTTCGCCCAATCCGGGTCGGCCAGCAGCGCCCGTCCGAGCGAGACAAAGTCGGCGGACCCGGATGCAAGGATGTCCTCGGCCACGTCAGGGACGACTATCGAGCCGGAGGCGATGATCGGGATGGTGACGGCCTTGCGGATTTCCTCCCAGCCCCAGCGGTGCGGCGTTCTTGGCATGAACCAAGGGCTGACCTCCCATTCCATCAGGGCGTGGTGGCCGCCGGATGCATGGACGACGTCGACCCCGTGTTCTTGGAGGAGCCGACTCAGGGCCACTGTCTCCCCGATGGGAATTCCGTCCTCCTCATAGTCCGTAACGGAGAGGCGGATACTCAGGGGGAAGGATCTTGGCACATGCGCCCGGATGCTGTCGACGACTTCCAAGAGCAGCCGGGAACGGTTTTCGAACGAGCCCCCGTATTCATCGGTCCTGTCGTTTGTGTGCGGCGACAGGAAATTGGTGATCAGGTAACCATGGCCGGCGTGGACCTCCACGATGTCGAAGCGCGCGGCGTGGGCACGGGCGGCGGCTAAACCGAAGGCCTCCACCACTCCTTTGATCTCGGGCACGGTCATGGGGACGGGCTGGTTGCCGTACTGCGACTCCACGTAGTCCCATGACGAGGTGGACGCGGATTTCATTGACCCTTGGCCGAGGAATTTCTGCCGGCCTGTGTGCACCAGTTGGATGCCCACTTTGGCTCCGGTGGAGTGGACCTCGTCCACCAGCCAGCCGAGGCCGGGTATGTGTTCGCGTCGACTGATGCCCACCTGGCCGTGGATCGATTTGCTCGCGTCGTCGTCGACGTAGCTGTACTCCATCAGCACCAGTCCAACCCCGCCTTCACCCAGTCGGCGGTAGTGGTTGACGGTCCGCTGAGTTACCGTGCCGTCGGGGTTGGAGGTGGCGGTGGTTTGCGGTGATTTAATCACTCGGTTCCGTATTTCAAGATTCCCGATTCGACCCGGGGTAAACAGGTGCTCGAACTCCATTCGGCTGCCTTCCTTCTTGGTTCGTTGAATGGCAACACTCCGGTCACCGTGCCGCTCGGCCCGGTGACCGGAGCGTCGAGGTCACTGGGCCGTGGTGGAGGCCGTGCGGCGTCCAGTGGCGCAGGCGTCGCAAATCGGGGCCAAGTCGGCGTGGACGTCACGGTCCATCTCGATGGTCACATAGGAGCGGTCGCAGATGTGGCATTCAATCCAGTGCCGTTCCGGGTCATCGACCTCAGTACGGGGATCGGGCTTGGACGCGTCGACCCGTGTAGGAGCCAGCGTCAGAACCAGGGCGTAGAGCACGGTGGCGGTTACCAGCGCGACGATGGCGGGAATGGCACTCAGTGCTACTGGGACGCCGGGCACTTCGGCCACAAAGATGCCTGCCCCGGCGGAGACTACCCATACGCCCAGCCCCCAAGTGACAACTGGGAGCCGCTGTGCCCGGAATTCCGGTCCGTGGTTCCTGTCCCTGGATACCATCGCGTAGTGCGTGAGCGCGATGGCCACCCAGCTGACCAGGAACACTCCCTGCCATGTCAGTGCCTTCTGCAGGTACGCGAAGACGTCGGTGAGCATCATTAGGAACACCAGGACCGCAACAAAAACCACCCATACGCCACGATGCACGCGCCGTCCGGTCAGTCCGGTCCAGATGCGGTCCCAGTTGGTGGACGCCTGATAGTAGTTCAGGGTGTTGATACGGGTTTGGGATATGACGATCAGGATCAGCCCCAGCACCCCGCTCGCCCCCAGTATGGCCAGCACAACGCCGGTCTCTGCGGCCGGCTCGGTCGGGATCACGGCGCGAACAAGGAATATCCCTGCGAGTCCGTTGACCAGAAACAGAACGAAGTAGAAGACCGGGCCAAAACTGACACGCGAATGGAACCTCTCATCCTCGATCCGCCCAAAACGCGCGAAGTCCTGTGTGGTGGGCATCAGCAGCCAGATACCCATGTACAGCACAAAGCCCAGCAGCCATCCCGGGTACGCCCGCCCCTCGACGGGCACGATCCCGTCGAAGCTGAGCCAGTCACTGCCGGGGTAGTTGATGGCGGTGATGATCAGGACCGCGATCAGCCCCACCCCGTAAAACGGCAGCAGCAGTCCGTTGACCCGAGCCATCCATGTCTGGACCCCGCCCAGCATCAGCGGCAGCATGGCGATCACGATGATCGCGTACCAGATGCGGATATCCCAGTCTGGGGTGTAGTAGTGGAACGCCACCGCGAGGGTGCTGCTCTCGAAAACCGCGTAGTACGTCGTGTTCGCAGCGATCAGAATAGCCGTCAGGAACGCACCGGCTGTGCCGAACATGCGCCTGGTCAGCATGGTGCTGTTCAACCCGCTGCGAATCCCCCACCGGGTAAATAACCGTCCCATAATGGAGTAGGTGAGCACGCTGAGCACGATCGCGATTACAGCGTTGACGCTGCCGTACAGGCTCGCGACCAGCGCTCCGTAAAACAGCCACACCATCGCACTGATCAATGACCAGAATGACATAGTCAGCTGCCAGCGCCCGATCCGGGCTGACACCGGCACCACATGGTTGCTGTAATCGTTCGCCAGTTGCTCGGCAACTACTTGGGGATCGTCGGTTACCCGGCTCTTTAGGGGTGGCATAGATATTTCAGGCAGAGAAGAAGACATCTTGGCTCCTGAACCAGAGAGTGTATACAAAAATGGATGCGCAGCCGCTGCTGCTTCATTGAAGCTGTGATTGCAATCACTGTCAATGAATTTGGCAAATATTTATGCGCGGGCGGTTTGGGGACAAAAGATGGGGCGATCTAGGCGACCAGGTAATAGTTTCGAAAACCGTTGACGCCCCTTGAGGATGGGGCTAGGTTCAAAGTGTCTTCAAAAGTGTATCCACAGGAAGGGATTGTGCGTTGAAAATCTACGGGCTGTCGTGGCTGGGCTCCAGCAGCCAAAATTTGGACGGGATGACGAAGCTGCTCGGCGACGTCTTGGGGCTCGACGTTGAGCTGGAACAGGACCATGCGCGCGTCTTCAGCTTTCCGGACGGGAGCTCCTTCGAGGTGTTCAAACCGACGGACTCGAACCATGACTTCTTTGAACACCCGGTCGCCGGCATCCTTGTGGATGACGTCCGGGAAGTCCGCATCCACATGGAAAAGGCCGGGATCGAATTCATCGGCGACGTGCACGATGGCGTTGCCGATTCGTGGGCCACCGCGTGGTCTCATTTCCGGGCACCCGACGGTTACATGTATGTCCTTGTCAGCCGGCCCTCACTCGCGCCGGAGGAACACCGACGGACATTCGATGAGCTACGAATTTGCTTGAAGGTCAAGGATTTGGATTCGGCGGTGAAGTTTTACCGCGATGGTTTGGGTCTTGATGTCGTGGATGATTGGACCCATCCGGGCGGGCAGCGGGGCGTCCTCTTCAATGTCAGCTATGCCTCGATCGAATTGTTCGACGAGGACCAGTGGGATCTCGTGGACCAGTCCGAAACGGGCACGCTTCTGGAGACAGACGTTGCCCTCCGCGTGGAAGCCCCCGACGTCGGCCGGCTCAAGGAACTTGCCTCGCATCTGACCGACGCTGGCGGAAAAATCTCAGGAGAAGTCACCGACACCCCTTGGGACCAGACCGTCCAGCGCCTGGAGGTTCCCGGCGGACATCAGCTCTCGCTCTTCGTACTTCCTGAGGAGGAGCGCGTGGTCCGCGAACGCGCCAGAAGGCGGCTTCAGCCCTGATCAGCAACAAATAGTCATTCGAAGCCAGAAACAATTCGGCACGGGTCCTAGCTTCACCAGCGACCGAGCGCCGGTGCACCAAAGGAGCTAAGGAATGCTTTTACTCAAGACTGCAATGCGAGAACCAGCCTGCCTTCGGGCTTTCACAACTAACGGAGGAATCCGTTGACCCGGCTTGAAGGGCAGGTCATCGTCCTGACCGGCGCCGGGTCCGGGATTGGCAAGTCCGTCGTCGAGCGGTACGTCGCGGAAGGCGCCCGTGTGGTGGCGGTCGACATTTCCGGTGAGCGAGTGTCCCGTCTGCGCGACGAGTTGGGCGACGCCGTCGAACCTATTGCTGCCGACGTCAGCTCCTGGGAGGGCAACCTGAGGGCGGTCAACCGGGCCGTTGAACGTTTTGGACAGCTGGACGTGTTCGTCGGAAACGCCGGCATCACCGACGGCGCCACCATGCTCGAGGACATTGACGGAGAGGGCCTGGAATCGGCCTTCAACGAACTGTTCGGAGTCAATGTGCTGGCGCCGCTGCTGGGGGCGCGTGCTGCCCTCCCCCACCTGATTGCGTCCAACGGAAGCATCATCCTGACCGCTTCATTCGCCAGCTCGCATGCCGCAGGCGGAGGCGTACTGTATACGGCCTCCAAGCATGCGGTCCTGGGCGTGGTGCGGCAGCTCGCTTACGAGTTCGCCCCCGATGTCCGCGTCAATGGCGTGGCTCCCGGCGTCGCTCCCACACGTCTGGGCGGCATCAGCGCGCTGGGGCAGTCCTCCCACAATTCGGTGCTGGACGGCACCGGTGCCGTCCTGCCGCTGCAGGAGGTTCCGACCACCGAATCCTATGCCGGTGTCTTCACCCTGCTGGCCTCCCGGGAGGACTCGGGCATCATGACGGGCACCGTCATCACCGCGGACAGCGGCCTGGGTGTGAGGGGCCTCAGCAGGCCGGGCGGTCGCGTCGGTCGAGCTCGGACGAAGGCAGGCGCTTGATGGAAGGTACGGACAGGGCGCGCCGTGCCATTGTGACCGGGTCCCGCCAAGGCATTGGTGCGGCCATTGCCCAAGCGCTGGCCCGGGCTGGACACAGTGTGATGATCTGCGCGCGGTCCGGTCCCGAAGCCATGGCCGAGAGCGCCACGCGGCTTCAGGCGGAGACCGGCAGCCGCGTGGCCAGCTTCACCGGAGATCTAACCCGCGAAGAGGACATCGGTCAACTTCATGATGCCGCCGTCAGCGTTTTCGGGGGTGTTGACATCCTGGTAAACAATGCCGGCGGATTCCTCGAAGCACCGCCGGCGCTTCAGACCCAGCGACAGGACTGGCAGCAGCAGCTGGACGTTAATCTCACCTCGCCATTCCTGCTCTCGCAGCGTTTCCTGCCCGCCATGATCGAGCAGGGCTGGGGCCGGATTGTAAACATCGGGTCCGTCGTGGCCCGCTCGCCCGCACCGGGAAACGCCATTGGTTATGTGGCGGCCAAAGCCGGCCTGGTCGGCATGTCGCGGCAGCTGGCGCTGGAAGTCGCCCGGACCGGCGTGACCGTCAACGTCGTCCACCCGGGCAGCATCGGCACCGAACATTTGGACGATTATTTTATGACAGCACCGGACGGCACCAAGCAACATCTGATGGACAACATCCCGCTGGGGCGGCTGGGTCGCGCACCCGAAGTTGCCGCGATCATCCCCTATCTGGTGTCGGAGGACGCCGCATTCACAACGGGCGCGAGCATCGATGTAAATGGCGGCGCCGTAATGGCCTGATCGACGAATCAATCTCACTCAGACCATCGTGGGCCCTTCGTGACCCACGATTTCTGAATACCTGAAGGAAACACAACATGTCAGACCTGACTGGGAAGTCCGCACTCATCACCGGCGGCGGTGCGGGAATTGGACGCGCAGTAGTTAGTGCGTTTCTGGAGGCCGGAGCCCGCGTGGCCGTGCTGGATCGCGACAAGTCACGCCTGCAGGAATTGACAGCGGAGTTCGGCAGCGAAGTGGTTACCTCGCTGGGATGCGTCGAATCGCTGGACGACAACCAGCGGGCCGTCGATTCCGCCGTCGATGCGTTCGGCCGGCTGGACATTTTCGTGGGCAACGCCGGCGTGGGCGCCGGGAATCTCTCGTTGGCGCAAATTCCTGCCGACAAACTGGAAGAGGCGATCGACGAAATTTACGCTGTGAACGTCAAGGGCTATCTATTGGGAGCCCGAGCCAGTCTGGGACCTCTGCTGAGGTCCCGTGGCACCATGATTTTCTCTTGTTCCTTGGCCAGCTATAGGGCCGTCGACGACGGCGTGCTGTACGTGTCCACGAAACACGCGAATCTGGGAATTGTCCGTCAATTGGCATGGGAGTTTGCACCACAGGTACGCGTAAATGGAGTGGCGATTGGCGTAGCCCGGACCCGAATGGAGGGTCTGCGCTGCTTGAGCCAGGATCCGATCGATGCCGTGCTTCCGGGGGCGGAGTCTGTTATCCCCCTGCAACGAATTCCCGAGCCGGAAGATTACGCCGGAACCTTCGTCTATCTCGCCTCCGCCAAAGCGTCCGGACACGCCACCGGCGAATGTGTATGGGTAGACAGCGGATTCGGTGTTCGAGGCATTGGCCGACCCGCAGGCGGTACGGACCTGAATGCCGACGAACTGGATGCCATCCGGGCCTAAAGCATTGCCTGGTCACAGGTCCGGTTGTCAGAACAAACCCCAAAAAGTTTGAAGGGTGCGCAAAGCATCCATCATCAAAGCGGTAGCCACCGCGATCGTCACCTTCGGCCTGGAGGCTGAAGGTTCTACGCCCGCTTTCTGGCCCGGCTCAGTCCCCCTGCCTGCAGACCGCTGAGCTGGGCTGGAACGGGCCGGGCCATTCCGCCCGCCGAATGCGCTTGAGCTCTCTCACTTCACCTACGACTGCCCATTCGTCCCGGCCCAAACGGGCCAGAGGCTGCAGGCAGCCGATACGAGGATGATCGCCGTCAAGGACAGCGGATGAGACAGCTGCATGAATCACCTCACCGAAAACCAAAGTGCAATCCCCCATAACGATTGCTTGGTGCAGTCGGCATTCCAGCGCCACAGGGGACCCCTGCACTCGGGGCGGTCTTACGCTGTGGCTAGGTTCGCGGACGAGTCTCGCCATGTCGAACTCGCTGACGTCCGGTGAAAAATTGGTCCCGGTGGCGTTGACCTCAGCCATCAGGGAAGCGGTAGCAAAGTTCACCACAAATTCCCCTAGCGCTCTGATATTCCGCAACGTATCTTTTTCGCCAACCGAGGTGAACTGCACGATCGGCGGATTCACGGAGGCGACAGTGAAAAAGGAGTGTGGTGCGAGATTGTCTATGCCGTCATCGGAGGTACTCGAGACCCAAGCGATCGGACGCGGGACAACCACGGCAGTCAGAAGACGGTAGAAGTCACGGTGAGTTAGGTCCTGGGGCGTGAATTCAGTGCGCACCCAGATATCCTAGCGACCGCGCATGGCCCTAGATACTGTGAATGGCCGCGTTCCCATGTTCGGCTCGCATTGCTACGAACTCCGCCGGCTTATCGCAAAACCTCCGCGCCAAGATTCGACCGCGGCACCGGAAGTTGCTTTTGGTGCGTGGAGTACCGGGAGCGTCCCACTAGCCGGTCCTCCACCGCGACACTTACGGACCGCTCCAATGCCGCGAAAAATCCCATATAAGTACTGGCTTCTCAGATTCGCGTATACCCTGCCCGCAAAAAAGCCCGGTGAAGGTGGCCTCAACGCTACAGTTAGGGCATGTCCGCGCACATCATCGGCTACGCCCGCGTCTCGACCAACGAGCAGGACCTCACCGCCCAAAGAAACGGACTGGCCGCATTAGGTGTCCCCGAAGACAGGATCTATACCGACCACGGGCTCACCGGCACCAACCGCGACCGGCCCGGCCTCCGTGAAGCCCTTGCCGCGGTCCGCGCCGGCGACACCCTGGTCATCACCAAACTCGACCGGCTCGCCCGATCCCTGCCCGACGCCCGCGACATCGTCGAAGAACTGACAAAGAAGAAGGTGAAGCTAAGCATCGGCGGATCCGTGCACGACCCGACCGACCCGGTCGGCCGACTCCTCTTCAACGTCCTGGCCATGGTCGCCGAATTCGAATCCGACCTCATCCGCGCCCGCACCCGCGAAGGCATGCAGGTAGCCAAGGCCAAAGGACGGCTCCGCGGCAAACAGCCCAAACTCTCCAAAAGCCAGGAAGCCCACCTAGTCTCCCTATATAAGGGAGGAGAACACACCACCGCCGAGATCGCCGAGCTGTTCAAAGTCGCCCGCAGCACCGTGTACCGCATCGTTCACCGCACCCACTCCAACAGCGCACAGTAGCACGCAACAGTATTTCGGACTTATAAGAGTCAATTGGAGAGTCCTGCAATGATGGATTCAAATGCTAGTTCACCCGCTGAAGATCCTCAGGCTGGCAGCAAGCACATACTCCTGACGCGCCTTGAACACGATCAAGAAATTGCAACAGATCTTAAGGAGCTATTCCCGGTTCAACAGGGCAGCGTTTTGGAGCTAGATGACCGAGCTTTAGGTGATTATGCTCTTTCTGGTCTGGTCATGGATCTGCTGACAACTGCCACCCATGTTTCCAGCAGCCTGCGAAAGCTCATTGTCATGGAGACCGAAGAAGGGTCCCGCGTCTTAGCCCCTCTGCATGGTCCCTACGCGCTCGTCCGAGCTCACTTAGAGGCTATGAGCCAAGCATTGTGGCTGATGACGCCACAATCACGACGCGCAAGAATAAAAAGGTGCATCCAATACTGGTGCGCTGAGGTTAAACTCCTGAATGGCTTTCAAGCAGAATGGGCAAAATCATTCTCCATGCCAAGGCGCATTGGATACGAAGATTTGAGAGTCATCGCTGCTGAAGCGGGGTTGCCCCTCGAGGGGTTCCCAGCGAAGAAGAAGTGGATCCCTATCGGTTCGGGCGATATCCTGAAGTCAGTGGAGTTCGCTCACGAAGACGCGACAATTACTTGGTTCAATACTTGGCAATTGTGTAGCGGATTTGCACATAGCAAGCAGTGGGCTTCCAAGATCTTCAACGAACGACCCTCTGCTTCCGGCGAAGAAGGCCAAGAATCCAGGGGGGAAGCGAATACTTCATTGCCTGTGCTGGCTGGTGTCGTTCATGAAGCTGGGCTACTTCTCGATGAGGCTGCTCGACGTTATGGCCAATTGTCGATGACACCGAATGCCGCTTGGCCCCGGCGAGGTGTCCTGTAAAACAGCCTCAGAAATGCTGCATTCCATAGTGAGACTCCTGTCCCTGGCCCGCATAGCTCCCCCCTCTAATCGAATCCAGCCGCAAGGAACGAGTCGCGCGGCCGACTTATGCTTTGATCTCGGAAAAGTAGCTGAGATGTTCGTTCATTCTCAACTCAACCGGGGGCTTCAGACCGACGAGGAATCTTTGCAGCCAGTCTTGCCTGTGCAGAGGCCATGATGGTCGACAGCTGAGGTGCGTATCCTGCGTAATCTGCGAACCTGAAAACCCCATAAGTGATTACCGCGTTCGCTAGTTCCAAGATTTTGGTTATTGCCACCGGGTCTGGCGTTCGACTGGTTGCAAAGGTACCTGGCGCAATCTCCTGCCCCGGGTTTACCAGTTGCAGTTCCAGGGAGGGCCATCTCTTCCCATGCGCAGAGCCCGCCGAGGCTCTCCATAGCCTCTCGACAACTGTTGGGTCCGCCAAGTCGGCATCTGCACTTCCCTTCGTAGCCACCGTTGCGACAGCTCGTTTGACGATATCCATATACCCCGGAAAACGGATGACTTCTGTATCGCCGATAACGAATTTCATTCGTTCGAGGACGATCGCTTGGGCTTCTTTGAGTCGATTCTTGCGATCGGCCTGTGCTGCCTTCCGTTGCTGATCCAAGTCGTCAGAAACCAAGCAAAGGTGGCGTCGGATACACTCTTGTGCTGTATCCCCATCCATAACCCAAACGGCATGGGCTGAAGATTCGACGGCGGCCCGGGAAAGTGTCTGAACGGGCCTGAAAGTGTGAATTACTTCTGCTTCTGGATGGAAGCGGAGTGGTGCAGCATGGTCGGCCCAGAGCTTCATGTGCTCGATCCCTGCCACCAGGAACTCGCGGCACCAATCCGAGGACCTCTCAAAGGGATATAGAGCGTTAATCTGTTCAAAGTTTGATCCCTTGATCGGCTCCCCGATTTGTGAGAGGACATCCTCTAGAAGCCTAGAGGAGTGGGCGACCGCTACCCAAGGCTCGACAATGTCCCTTGAAAGCCCAACCCGCGTATCCACCATTACTTCATCCTACGGCGCATCGAGGACCGGCTGGCCTCTTGCCAGCGTGCAATGGTTCCAGATGCCACTTTCTATCTACCTCGATAGGCGACCATCTCTGGTCCGCTTGCGACCGATGAGACTGAGTGTGGGGTTCGAAATGTGGGCACTCTCTTACAGGATGAATGACGCAAAGGCACTGGTCGCGCCTAGAGGCACCCCCTGTCGCCTACTTACTACCCAGAAGTTATAACCATGCCGCGCATTAAGGCTTGGAAGCGAGTAGCCCGGCGACAGTGCTGTGGGTGCGAACATGCAATTGAACATCGCGATCTAGGACACTTAGCAACCAAAATAGGTCACGATGCGCCTTATTGGCTTTTTTCAGGTTGGGCTCGTGATGCGCTAGTCGGTTTCTGACGCCGTTGAGGGTTCGAAGCCGCGAGTGTACGTCATGCCTGGCGACCCCTTGGGAGAAGGCCTTGTGCAGCGCTTGAGTCCAAAGCGTACCCTCGAAGCGAGTGTCGAGAAGATCGACCCACGCCCCGAATGTCAGGTCTGCAACGATCCGGCCCTCGATTAGCGGGTTGAGTTGAGGAGCGAACTCATCACAGCCAAATTTCTGTCGAGATTCACGGAGCCTGTTACGGAGCCATTCGTTGGCATCGAAAGGGGTGCCGGCTTTGTTTGTAGTCATCGCGACCGGGAACAGGGTTTGAGCGGTTGGGGCAGCCAGCCAAGAAAGTGCGGGCTGAACCAAAGCACTGAGTTCGCGGTGAAGGGCGTTTCTAAGCGCGACTTCAAGGTGCGCAAAGTCATGCAGTAGGGCAGCGTTAACAGCTGTGTTCCATTGGTACAGGTCAAACGCTCGCTGGGTATTGTTTCCGCCGGCTCGAAGGTACGTCTTGAATCGGTCAATGGTCAGCCAGTCCTGCACCCACGGCGCGAAGGCAGACCCATTGGGATGCAATTTCGTGGCCTTTCCGATACGATGAGGGAGCAAGTTCAGGATAGCCTCTGGCGGACAAGGGCCGTTACCGTTACCTGAGCGCATAACTTGGTCGCCCCGGTATTCCGTCCTCGAACGGACCCGGGGCGTTCCCATGCCTAGACCCGTTTGCAAGTACAAGTAGTGGGCCTCGGGCACCTGGCACGTCACTCAAGTTCAGTTCGCAAGCCCGCGGTTCTGCATAAGCATGAACAGGAGTCGAGCGGTGATCCACTAGGTCACAGGCCTAGATAAGCCTTACCAGTCGAGAGACGTCGATGAGCTGGGGGAAGATAGCAAGGTGTTCCTGCACCGCGCTGACCACGACTTGGCAGATGATTCTCGAGGGGAGGGAAATCGATGGCTCTAAGAATGGTGCATACCCGGTTTTGGCTGCAGCGCGAAGCAGGCCTCCAGGAAATCGATGGATTCCTTCCGGATTTGGAGAGCAGTTGGTTGGGAGCCGCCGGTAGCAGCCGTGGCCTTCTTACCTACTCCGACATCACCGCCGCACGGTGTCTGGTTATGCTGGGCCCTCCGGGCGCAGGGAAGACCTCCTACATCGAGCAGCACCAGCCGCTACTTCCTGCCGAAGTCAATGCCGTCCTGCACAAGGTCGATCTGGGACTCTACGGGTCTGAAGACAGGCTCGTGCGGAATCTGACCGAATCACCGGCGGTCATCGCGTGGACTGAGGGCGGAGACGAACTGTGCCTCTTGCTGGATGGCTTGGATGAGGTCCAGCAGCGCATCCCGCATTTTGCCTCCGTCCTGACCAGCCTGCTTGACGAGTGGCCCTTGGACCGGTTGTGGTTCCGCGTGGCCTGTCGCTCGGCGGAATGGCCGCCAGTTCTGGATCAGTGGGCAAAAAAGACGTGGCCGGATGCAGCAATCGTGGAGCTGGCGCCCTTCCGCCGAAGGGATGCCATCACGGCCGCAGCTGATCTGCCGGACGCGGAGACCTTCGTTGCAGGTATTGAACGCCGAGGGCTGGCTCCGCTGGCGGCACTGCCGCTATCGCTGAGCCTTCTTCTCCGCAGCTATGAGACGAACGGCAGGATCCCAGAAGACCGCGCGGAAGCATATGCGGAGGGACTGCAGGCAATGTGCGAGGAGGCGAGCCCCCGACGGCGCACCACCGGATTCTCCGAATCATCGACGCCCCCTTCCGTTGTCTTGGATGCAGGCACCGAGGCAGCTGCTGCGATGGTCTTCTCCGGCCGACAAGGGCTGTGGACCGGGCATTCGGCGGAGAGTCCCGCAGGCGACTTATCCACGAACGAACTTTTCACCTTTGCGGCTGGGGCACTTCCGGCCATGACACCCACAGTGATGGCTGACCTTGTGAGGTCATCCCTGTTCCACGGAGCAGGGGCAGAACGCCTCGTGTGGTCACATGCGACATTTCCCGAGTTCCTCGCGGCTCAATGGTGCCTGGTCCATCATCTCGTTCGGCAACAGGTGCAATCGATGCTGCTCGCTGATGACGGCAAAGTGGTCCCGAGGCTTCGCCGCGTGGCTGCGTGGCTTGTCTCCATGTCGCCGTCGGCCTACGCCTGGATCGCCCACACCGACCCCGAAGGAATTGCCACTGAAATAGATGTCCCTGATGACGCTTTACGGCAGGCCGTCGTCGACGGCCTGCTGAAGGAAGCCTCAGCAGGCGCCCTCATTCGCGAGTGGGGGGTTACTTATGAGAATCTTCGGCATGCCAGCCTGGCCGACCAACTACGTCCTTATCTTCTTGAGGGCGCCGACACCGCGCGGGACCTGGCCGTGCAACTCGCCGTAGACGGGCACGCTGTCGAACTCACCAACGACCTGCTCACCATTGCGTTGCACCCCCGGGAACCCGAGCACCTCCGCTACCGCTGCATCCTCGCCCTGATCGGCCTTGACTGGCAGGGGAACGAGCTAGCGGACCTCCTGGAGAGCCCGGACCTTTTGGGAGACGACAGCAACAGAGAGTTGCGCGGAGCCATCCTGGAAGCATCTTGGCCACAAGTCCTGTCGACGTCTGAGGCTTTGGATCACATCAGTGTTCCGCCAAAACCATGGTTCATAGGCCACTACGCGCTGGTCGTTACACAGATTTCCAAGGCCTTAGGGCCGAACGAGGTTGAGGCGGCGGCTCGATGGCTCAACCGCCCTTTCGCCGATTCCGAATTCCATGCGGAACTGAAAGACGCATGCCTTGCCTTGTGTTCCGACCATTTGGAGCAGCCAGCCGCGCGCACCGCGGCCCTCACCGCCGTGCGACGACGATTGAAGCAGTTCCGGCCGATCCGAGGTGAGCGAGGAGAGCGGGTAGCTCCGTGGCCCGATGCCCGTCGACACGCCCTAATCCTCGCCTTGATCGAGGAAGCCGACAGCCAGGAGCTAATCGGCCTGGTAGATCACCAAGGGGAGGGAGACATTCTCCACCCCAAGGATCTTCCCTGGCTGATAACCCAACTAGACCAGTCACGAGAAGCCGGGACCGAGGCCCTGGAGACCCTCATCGTGCACCTCTTTAACCCAAACAATTTGGAGCATGCGAACACCCTGGCATCACTGCCGGAGGACCACCCTCTCGTTACAGGATCCTTAAAACACTGGTGCGGATCCATCGATCTGAACTCTCCCCAGGCGGCGCACCAGCGGGAGCAGTGGGAGAGCTTCACCTTGCCCCGTCGAAGGAAATCAGATGCCGAGGTGTCCCAATCCGATGAAGTCGACCAATGGATCGCGCACAATCTCGACCTCTTCGAGCAGGGCGATGCTCCGGCGTATGCGCATGCTTTGCGCCTGATCACAGTCAGGCCCGGAACCAGAAAGTTCTGGGAGGAATATAAGTCTGACCCCATGGCGCACCCGCGGTGGCAAGCCATGGAAGAACAGACCTGCCAACGGTTCACTGAGGGTGCCCGGAAATACCTTGACATCGCCACCTGTGGTGAACCCGAAATCTGGGAAGCTCCAGGACAATTGACGCCAGCAGCGGCAGGCGCTTACAGGGCGTTCGTCCTGCTGCTGCGAACCCACCCGCACGAACTGGAGAACCTGAATCCGGAGATTTGGCGCAAGTGGGCACCGGCCCTGGTCTTTTGGAGGTTCACCTACGATGAAGCTTCCCAAAGTGACAAGCGGGTGCTCATCCAGCACGCCCTTCCCCATGCGCGGGCAGAACTCCAGCAGGCCGTTACCGCGTTGATCTCCACCGCCGAACGAGAAGGGCAGGTGCTCTCCGTCAATGCTGAGGCCGACCTTGTCTGGGACGACGACCTCGCCGCAGAGCTTGCTGGGCTCCTGGCCAGGGGCCTACCCGACCAGACTCAAGCCGCGACTGCGGGCCTCCTGATCTCCCACACACCCCGCCTTGCACGATCAATCCTTACCTCATGGCTTCAACCGTCCGCAATCGCTGAAGACGCACGCCGCGCGACGCTGGCATTTAACCTGCTCCTCCAAGGAGACGGGAAAAACTCTTGGCCGGCCCTCCGGGAAGTATTGGATCATGCCCCTGAGATTGCCGAACAAGCGATTCTCGACCTCGCATACTCCCGACACCGAAGCGGCTTCGATCTCTGCGACGATCAGTTGGCCTACCTGTATGAATGGATGGACGCCCGATTCCCAAGCGAGGAAGACCCCAATGTAGAGGGAGCGCACACCGTTTCCCCGCGAGAATTAGCAGGCCGATTGCGGCAACAATTGTTGGACACACTCGTTGCGTCCGGTACCTCGGCCGCGTGTGAGATCTTACGCCGTATGGCCGATGCCCACCCCGAGCAGTCTTGGCGCAAGGTGGTGCTTTCCAAAGCCCGAAAGTCACGCCGGAACACGGTATGGGAGCCGGTCCCGATCGACAACCTGCGCCAGCTCGGACGGAGCCCTCGCGCACGTCTTGTGAATAGCCGGGAACAACTCGCCGCGCTGGTACAGGAAACCCTCATCCCGGTCCAGGACCTGCTCACAGGGGAAACACCGGAATCTCACCTTCTCTGGGACACGCGCGTTATGCGACCCAAATCTGAAGATGAAATAAGTGACTACCTGATGCACCGCCTGCGCAACCGTCTCGAGGGCGAAGGCGTGATTATCAATAGGGAGGTTCAGGTACGCCGCAGCAGGCCTAGCGGCATACCTGAACGAACCGACCTGCGCATTGAAGCATTCGACAACGCCCAGTCGCAGGCATCACTGTTCCGGGTCGTCGTCGAAGTGAAAGGCGCCTGGAATGTCGAACTCATGACGGCAATAAATGACCAACTGGTCAAGCACTACCTGCAGGACATCCGGCCCGCATACGGCTTGTACATAGTTCTCTGGCCCGATCACGATTCCTGGGCAAACGATGTGAGTGCTACGGAAAGAAGGCGGCTCGCCAATCTGGACCGCCAAGAAGTTGAAACGCTCTTGTCACAACAGGCGGAGGAAGCCTCTCTAGCAGGGGATCCTGTAGAAGTCGTCCACCTCGACATCCCTTACCGCCGCCTAGTCCAGCACTATAACCGCTGATGCACAGTCCCAAACAATGACAGTTCCACCCTGCCCAAGAACGGACAGGAAACGCCGATAACAGCGCGTATGTTCGTTGCGGTGAGCCGCATGGAGCTCGGCTTCCACGTGCATGAGCGAGCCGAGGACCGCAGGTGTACAGCTACCCCTGTGGAGTTACCGATCCTTCGACGATCTGCCAGCGGGTCGATAAGTTGCCAAGTTCGCCGCCATCTCAGCATCGCTTCTATTGGCTGGCCTTTATCCGACAGTTCCGTCCTGGCGATCGTTTCCGTCGTGCCGCCGCCGCTGCACTCCGCAGTCTTCCGCTCGGTTTCCTCGATTCGACTGAATCGGGTGGCTCCGCTTCGATGCGCTTCGAGATCTGCGTGCTTACCGATGACGGAGCCACCCGGCAGGGTGAAACGAAGGCCGTCTCCGATCAGCTTGTCGAGCGCTTCGACGTCGCTGGCACGCATGGCGTCGAGCAGGGCATCTTCAGCCTGGTCAAGTGTCTGGCCCGACTCGTCGCGACGCTCAGCCGGCATCACGTGCTCTCTCAAGGCTGTCCAGAATCAAGTTGAGGCCGTATTCGAATTCATTCGCGTGTTCGTAGCCGGGCTGCATCACGTGGTCTGTGACGAACTCAGCTAGATTCGGGTATTCCTTGGCAGGGAAGGGCTCGAACATGTCCTCTGCCATGGTGGCCATTTCGGCCTCGGTTTTGAATGGGAAGTTCATCGTCGTCGTGGCATAGCCGTAGATGTAGCTGTCGAGCAGAGAGTATGCGTGCGCAACCATCGCAACGTCGAATCCGGCCGCCCGCAGCTTCCCAATCACTGCGTCGTGGTGTCGAAGGTTGGCTGGCCCCGGGTGCCTTCGCGATTCCATCAAGCCGATCGCCCAGCGGTGACGCGAGAGAACGTCGCGCAGGGAAATCCCGCGATCGCGCATGGCTGACTTCCAGTCGGCGCCACCCAGCGGCAACGCGATCTCGCTGAAAACGACGTCGATCATCGCATCGATGAGGTCATCGCGGTTCGCCACGTGTCGGTAGAGGGCCATCGGCGCCGACTTCAGCAGGCCCGCAACCGCGCGCATGGTGAGTGCTTCCAGGCCGGCCTTGTCGGCATGCTCAATGGCAGCATCGACTATTCGCTGCCTGGTGAGAGCGAGGCGTGGCTCCAAGTTCGGTGCCGGCGGAGAAGGCATCAGGATTGCTCCTTCAATGGGTGCAAAGAAAATACTTACGTTTGGATGTGTACAGCATACGCAATAATGTGTACATTGTACGCATGACGGGCTCGTCACACAAATCAAAACGGTCAGGAAGGAAGAGCATGCAGCACTCGAACGGGGTTTTCGCAGAGCAACCAACAGGAGTACCTCCCACATCGATAAAACGCCTTGCGCGAATAGCCGGCGTCTTCTATCTCGCAGTGGGCATCACCGGAGGCTTTTCGGAGGGCTTCGTCGACCCTTCGCTGTATGTGGCAGGTGACGCCGCAGCGACAGCAGCGAACGTCGCCGCGAACGAAGGCCTCATGCGCATTGCCGTCGTCGCTCACCTCACGGACGCGGTCTTCTTCCTTCTCACCGCTGCCACCCTCTACTTGCTCCTGAAGCACGCAGGTAAACATGCCGGACGCCTGATGCTGTTGGCAGTGATCATCGCCGCCGGCATCATCTCGATCAGCGCGGTCTTCACATTCGTGGCGATGCAAGTCGCAACAGACGGCACCTACGAGAGCGCATTCGGGGTCGCCGGATCCCAGGCGCTTGTGCTGCTCCTGCTAGACATCCAGCACTACACCGTACTCGCCGCTCAAGTCTTCTTCGGCCTCTGGCTGGCACCCCTGGGATACCTCGCCTACAAGTCACGCCTCTTCCCGAAGCCACTTGGAATCATCCTGATTGTCGCGACGGCCAGCTACCTCACGGATGTTCTCGTGGCGTTCCTGCTTCCGGAACTGGCCGCCCAGATCCACATCTTCCTGGGTATAGTCCCCGCGGTCGCCGAAATCTGGATGGTCTTCTATTTGCTCACCGTCGGGGTGCGTTCCACGCGATCAAAAGTGAACCAGCCGCCGGCACCTGCCGCAACCGCCTTCCCGGCCTAACCAGACACTCGCGCCAGCGATTCAGCCGGATCGCGAGACTTGTGGCGGCGGCACCCCCGCCCGCCGCCAGATTGCCCCAATCCGCGGCTTGCCTGGAGAAACGGTTCCGCGCGCGACAGGTATCCCCGGGGAGCAACCTCGGATGACCTAACGCCGATGACGGCGCATGTCGTCCCGTGGCTGCTTCGTGGCGAGCCCTCGCCGCGGCCACCCTGCTAGGCCGGAATGAGGCGCACCGGAATGGATTGCCAGCCTCGCAGCGTGTTGTGCAGGAAAGGCACCGGTTCGGCGGTGAACTCGATGGCCTTCACGCGCCGGGCCAAAGTGGTCAGCAGCACGTCCATTTCCAGCCGGGAGATGGGCTGGCCCACGCATTGGTGGATCCCCATGCCAAACCCCAGGTGGCCGCCGGCCTGCCGGTCAATCCGGTACTGGTGGGCATCGGGCCCCCAGTGGTCCGGATCGCGGTTGGCCGCGCCGACGAAGACCGCCACTTTGGTGTCGGCCGCCAGTTCGATGCCGTGGAGGACGGTATCGCGGCTAGTGGTGCGGAAGAAGGACTGGAAGGGGGACTCGTACCGGAAGGCCTCGTCGATGGCGAACTTGGTCAACCGGGGATTCTCGTGCACCTTGGCCCACTCCCCCGGATGCTGTGCCAGCGCCGCCAGCGTGTTGCCGATCGAAAAGATGGTGGTATCCAGCCCCGCCGAAAGCATGGCCCGCACGAGCAGCGCAGCCTGGGCTTCGGTGACCTCGCCGCGGTCGGCGTAGTCCCAGATCTGTGCCCCCAGGCTTCCCTCGGCCAGGCGCTCCCGGGCCGTGTTGGCCATAGCCCAGTCATTAGTTCCGGCGCCCTGACGGAAAAACTCCTTGGACCGTGCGTCGTCCGGGCCGAAAGTGCTGAAGTTCATCGCCCCGAGCGCGAGCAGGTTCTCGGCTCGCCCCGCGCGGGGAATCCCCACCGCATCGCCAAACACCCGCAGCGGGAAGACCTGGGCGAAGTCGGCCACGGCGTCGAACTCACGTAGTTGCAGCACCTGCTCCACCAGCTCGTCCGCGAACTCCTGGAACTGCCCGCGCAGAGCGCGGGTTCCCTTGGGTGAAATCACACCGGCCATCGTCTGGCGCATGGCAGTGTGGAGGGGCGGGTCGGATTCCATGATGCCCTGCGGACGCCAGGACGGTTCGTGGTGCAGGTTTTTCGGCCCCGCGCCCGCGCCGGATATAAAGGTGGCGTAGTCGTCGAGGATGTCCTTACAAGCACCGAAACGGGTGAATGCCGGTACGCCGTACTTGTCCAGCCACACTCCAGGCCCGGCTTGGCGCATCCGCTCGAACAGCGGATACGGGTCGGTCAGATTCACGTCGGAATACGGATCGTCGGAAATAACGGGGGCTGCTGTCACCGGCAGGACGGTTGTCATGTGGGCCTCCTTAGCGTTGCGGCGGGGAATGGCCTCAACGTAGCGGTGTTTTGAGACTGGCGCTGAATACCATTCTCACAGTGCGAGAATGACGATTGCCGGTGGGCCGGCTTCAGTGGAGCATCTCTGGAGTGCCCTGGGTGCCGGAAGAGCTGTGAGGAGGCTGGGTTGACATCATTCGAGCGCGGGCTGGCCATCCTGGCCGAGGTCGCCGCCGACGGCGATGCCACCATTGACACGGTGGCTACCAAACTGGGTATCCCGCAAAGCACCGCCTACCGGTACTTCAAAACGCTCAAGGACCGCGGCTTCGTCCAAGAAGACGGCGGCCGCTACGGGCCCGGGCGGGCCCTGCTGGAACTCACCGGCCGGCGCCACGTGCAGTCGCACCTGGCCGAGGTGGGCACCGCGGTGCTCAAAGGTGTGGTTGACGCCGTTGGCGAGACCGCCGTCCTGATTATTCGGGTGGGTACCCAGGCCATGTGCCTGCGTCGGGTCGAGCCAGACAAATCGCTCAAATACACCTTCGCTATCAACGAAATGCTGCCGCTGCATGCCGGGGCCGGGCAGCGGATCCTGTTGGCTTGGGCGCCGCCGGACGTCGTCCGCCAGGTGCTGGACCGCCAGCTGCCGCGGTTCACGGACAACACCCCGACGGCCGAGCAGGTACAGGCGGTCCTGCCGCAGATCCGTACCGCGGGACGTGCGGTCTCACGCGGTGAACTGGATTCGGGCTCGGTTTCCGTGGCCGTGCCGGTCTTCTGCCGCGGCGAGGTGGTCTGTTCGCTCAACGTCGCCGGGCCCGAAAGCCGCTGCGGAACCACAGCTTGGATCAGTTCCGCGCTCAAGGCCCTCGACCAGGCCGCCCGAAACCTGACCGAATCGCTCGAGTCCACCACCAGTTTCCAATCAACCAGGGAGATCGCCGATGAACACCCAGACCGTCACTGAAGCCCCCGTCGTGGTGGGGATTGCCCGCACTACGCTCGAGGACATGATCCAGGTGGCGCGGTTCCGCCGGCCGGTGGAGATTTCCGACGAGGTGCTGGCCCGGATGGAACCGAGCCGGGCCTGGCTCGGAGCGTTCGTGGAGCAGATGGAAGCCGGCCATCCGACGGCGCCGATCTACAGCATCAATACCGGTTTCGGTTCCCTCGCCGGACGCAGGGCCTTCGACGATGCTTCCGACGCCGCGGAACTTTCCCGCCGGCTGGTCCTATCGAACGCCGCCGGCGTTGGCCGGTACGTGGACGAGGAAGTGGTGCGGGCAACCATGTTCATCCGGATCGTGAGCCTGATCCAAGGGCACTCCGGCATCCGGGCGGAAATCGTCACCACCCTGGCCGAGATGCTCAACCGGGGTGTTTGCCCTGCCATCCCAGAGTACGGCTCGCTGGGCGCCTCGGGTGACTTGATCCCGTTGGCGCACGTGGCCATTGTGATGACCCGTTCGCACACCGGCGAGGACGAGGAACTGGACTCCGGCGAGGCTTTTCTGGACGGCGCCGTGGTCAGCGGCAAAACCGCGATGGCCGCCGCCGGCCTCGACCGGCTGCCGCTTGGCGCAAAGGACGGCTTGGCACTGCTCAACGGCACCTCCTTCTCCTGCGCCCAGGCGGCCCTGGCCCTGTTCGACGCGCAGAACTTGCTGGAGACCGCCCAGGTCACCGCCGCCATGACCATCGAGGCGCTGATGGGCTTTGGCGACGCCTTCATCGCCGAACTGCATGAAGCCCGCGGCCAGAAGGGCCAAATCGAGGTGGCCGCCCGGATCCGGGAACTGCTGGCCGGCAGCTCCCTGATCGACGGCAGCGCAGAGACGGACCCGGTGCGCCAACCGCCCCAGGACGCGTATTCGCTGCGCTGCGTGCCGCAGGTCTTCGGCGCGGTGAAGGACACTTTGGAGTTCGCCGCCGGGATCATCGGCAACGAAATCAACGCAGCCACCGACAATCCGCTGATCTTCCCATCGCTGCCCTCCAGCCGCTCCCTGAAGGCCGTCTCCGGCGGGAACTTCCATGCCGAATACGTGGCCTTCGCCGCGGACTTCATCTCCATCGTGGTCACCGAGATCGGGAATATCACCGAGCGCCGGCTCTTCCGGCTCGACGACGGCACCCTCAACCGAGGTCTACCGGACATGCTGATCGACAGCGAGCAGACGGGCATGGACTGCGGCTACATGCTCCCTCAGTACCTGGCCGCGGCTCTGGTCTCGGACTCGAAGACGCTCTCGCACCCGGACAGTGTGGACTCGATCCCCACCTGCGCCAATCAGGAGGACCATGTCTCCATGGCCAACAACGCCGGCAGGCATGCCCGGCAGGTCGTGGCGAACATCGAGACAGTGGTGGGGATCGAATTGCTCATGGCCTGCCAGGCCCTGGAACTACGGCTGGCCAAGCCTGAGACCGCCTCCGCCACCCTGGCACCGACCAGCCGGGCGGTGCTGGAGATGGTGCGTTCGTCCAGGTCGGCTGACGGCCGGGCTGTCGGCCATATCCGCAAGGACGTGGTGATGTACCCGCGGGTGCGCACGGCCCGCGATCTCGTCCACGGCGGCGCCGTGGTCACCGCCGTCAACGAGGTGCTGTCCGGCGCGGCCTAGGCGGCGATGCTGCACGCTCCGGTGGTGGGAATTCAGCGCCGGCGCCCGGCGCTTTTCGGAAAACAAGAACCGCCCAACATTTCCCTTCCGCTCGGCATCAAATTCCGTCACTGATTTGGATTTATAAGCGATAATTCCAAGGCGTTTTGCCACCTTTTTACTGCAATAGTTTTGTTGCGCCCAAAACACGAACATTTGCTTGATTGGCACGCGTTTTGCCATGTGGGCCCACCGGTTTATTGAACTGGCAAAAGGTCTTGTATCAGGATCCACCTTCTCTTTATGCTGTGAGGGAAACCGGAATTACCAAAGGCGGTTTCCGAATATATTCCATCGATTTTCCGTAGACCGAACAATTATTCAGGAGTGTAGGAAAATGGTATTTTCGACAGTCTCCCCACGTAAGCCCATTCTGGCCGCCCTGGGGCTGTCCGCGGCACTCGCCCTGGCCGGCTGTGCCGGCAGCGCCGACGCCGGCAGCGGCGGGACCGGGGCAGCCACGCCGGCATCGGCCGCGGGGGCAAAGGCGCCCCTGTTCGGTGAACTGCCCGAAGCCATCCAGAAGGCCGGGAAGATCAACGTCGCCAGCAACGTCGAGTACCCCCCGTTCGAGTCCTTCGACACCGACGGAACCACCATCGTCGGCATCGACCGCGAGATCGCCGACGAGCTGGAGAAACAGCTGGGCGTCACGCTCGAATTCAACAACATCGCCTTCGACGCGATCATCCCGGGTCTGGTCTCGGCCCGCTACGACATGGCTATGTCCGCAATGTCCGACACCGTGGAGCGGCAGAAGCAGGTGGACTTCGTCGACTACTTCTCCGCCGGAGGCGGCATCATGACAGCCACCGCCGATGCCGAGAGCATCAAGACACTCGACGATCTGTGCGGCAAGTCGGTCGGTATCGTCAAGGGCACCACCGAGGACGCCGACGCTGCCGAACAGTCTGAGGAGTGCAAAGCAGCGGGCAAGGAGCCGCTGCAGGTCATCATCTTTGCCGGCCAGAACCAGGCTGTGCTGGCCGTACAGAGCGGGCGCGTGGACGCCTTCCTGGTGGATTCCACCTCCGGGTCGGTGATTGCCGCCGAAAGCAACGGTCAGCTGGTTCAGGGACCGCGCTACCAAGACTTGGCCTTCGGCATCGTCTTCCCCAAGGACAGCAAGCAGCTGACCGAGGCCGTGCAGAAGGCGCTGGGCACGCTCAAGGACGACGGCAGCTACGGGAAGATCCTGGCCAAGTACGAGCTGGCCGACCACGCCATGGACGAGTTCCCGATCAACGGGGTCACCGAGTGACCGGGACCAAACCGGGCGGGCGGGATGAGGACCTGCCCGTGCTGCCCGCCCGGTACACCGGCCGCTGGGTGGCGGCAGGGCTGGTCCTGGCCAGCGCCGCGCTGGTGGCGTATTCGATGGTCACGAACGAACGTTTCCAGTGGGACGTCGTCGGCCAGTACCTGTTCGCCCCGCCGGTGCTTGCCGGACTGGGCAAGACCCTGCTGCTCACCGCGGTGTCCATGGCCATCGGCATCCTGCTGGGCGTCGCCGTCGCCGTCTGTCGACTCTCGGCGAATCCGATCCTGTCCTACGCGGCTTGGGCCTATTCCTGGTTCTTCCGCGGCACGCCTCTGATGGTCCAACTGCTGTTCTGGTTCTTCATGGCCGCGCTGGTACCCAAGATCGTGGTCGGAATCCCGTTCGGTCCCAGCTTCTTCGAGATCGACACGAACTCCGTCATCTCGCCCTTTACCGCCGCACTGCTTGGGCTGGCCCTGAACGAAGGCGCGTACATGGGCGAAATTGTCCGCTCCGGCATCCGCGCCATCTCCCAGGGCCAGACCGAGGCCGCCAAGGCCATCGGCATGTCCCGCACCCAGACCATGCGCCGGGTGGTGCTGCCCCAGGCCATGCGGGTGATCATCCCGCCCACCGGCAATGAAACCATCGGCATGCTCAAGTACACCTCGCTGGTGATCGTCATCGGCTACAGCGAGCTGCTGACTTCTGTCTCGATCATCTACTCGCGCACCTTCCAGACCATCCCGCTACTGATCGTGGCTGCCATCTGGTACCTGGCCGTCACGGCGGTGCTCTCCGTCGGCCAGTACTACGTCGAACGCCACTTCGAGCGCGGGTTTTCCCCGGTCCGCCCCGCCAGGGGCGCCCGCCATACCGAGCCGGCCGGACCAGTGCCGGCCGTGGCCTCCCCCGCCGTCGAACTGGAGACTCTGAAATGAATGATCCGATCGTCAGCGCCCAAGGGGTGCGTAAGTCCTTCGGCCAGGTCGAGGTACTCAAGGGCATCAGCCTGGACGTCCAGGCTGGCCAGGTTGCATGCCTGCTCGGTCCCTCCGGTTCGGGCAAGAGCACGTTCCTGCGCTGTATCAACCATCTGGAGAAGATCGACGGCGGCCAGCTGTGGGTGCACGGCGAACGGATCGGCTACCGCCGCGTTGGCAACCGGCTGCGCGAAATGAAAGAGCACGAGACCTCGCGTCAGCGGGCGTCGGTGGGCATGGTGTTCCAGCAATTCAACCTATTCCCGCACCGTACCGCGCTGGAGAACGTGATTGAGGGACCCACCATCGTCCAGCGCCGGTCCAAGGCCGAGGCCGTCGAGGAGGGCATGGCCCTGCTGGAACGGGTGGGGCTGGCGGAGAAGCGCAACCACTACCCGGGTCAGCTCTCCGGCGGCCAGCAGCAGCGGGTGGCCATCGCCCGCGCGCTGGCGCTGAAGCCCTCTGTCATGCTCTTCGATGAACCGACTTCGGCTCTGGACCCGGAACTGGTCGGCGAAGTGCTGGAGGTGATGGTGCAGCTGGCGACCTCGGGGATGACCATGATCGTGGTGACCCACGAGATGGGCTTCGCCAAGGAGGTCGGGGACGTGGTGCACTTCATGGCGGACGGCTGCCTGGTCGAAAGCGGCGAGCCCCGTCAGGTTCTGGAGGACCCGCGGGAGGCCCGAACGCGGGCGTTCCTGTCCAAGGTGCTGGCATGAGCGAGGCCCCCTCGCGGTCCGAGGCCGTGCCGGGCCCTCACCGCGGCACCGGACCTGGCGCCCGGCCCGGTGCCGCGGTGCACAGCAACATCATGGACCAGGGAAAGGTGCTGCCATGAGGCTGACCGAGGCCCTGGGCCTGGTCTCGTTCAGGGTTCCGCAGGGCTCCCGTAGCGAGCGGGCCTTGGCCCGCTGCCACACCGTCGAGGACCTGCGGCGGCTCGCCGCCCGCCGGCTGCCAGGCTCAGTGCTTGACTACATCGACGGCGGGGCCGACTCCGAGCACAGCCTGGCCGGGAATACCGAGGCCTTCGCCCGTCGCCGGTTCACTCCGATCGTGCTGGCGGACGTGAGCGCCCCGGACACCGCGGTTTCCGTGCTGGGCCGGCCCGCTGCCGCACCGCTGGGTTTCGCCCCTACCGGCTACACCCGGATGATCAGCCCGGACGGGGAACCCGCCGTGGCCCGCGCCGCCGCCGGGGCCGGCCTGCCTTATGTACTCTCCACCATGGCCACCACCGCACTCGACGACCTGGAAGCGGGCCCGGAGGCCGACCTCTGGTTCCAGCTCTATGTATGGAAGGACCGCGCCAAGACGTTCGACTTGGTCCGCCAGGCGGCCGACTCCGGCTACCGTGTTTTGGAAGTGGCAGTGGACACCGCGGTTTCCGGCAACCGGCTGCGGGACGTGCGCAACGGGTTTACCATCCCGCCCCGGCTCACCGCCAGCAGCCTGCTGGACATCGGGGCCAAGCCCGGATACTGGACGAAGATGCTGCGCGCCCCCGGGCTGGAATTCGCCAACCTCTCCGACGGCCCGGCCGGATCCGGGTACACGATCGAGAACATCGGCTCCCAGTTTGACCCCGCAGTGACCTGGGCCGACCTGGCCGAGCTGCGCGCGGCCTGGCCCGGCAAACTGCTACTGAAGGGGCCCGTGGGTCCGGCCGACGCCATCCGGGCCCGCGAGCTGGGCGTGGACGGCGTGCATCTGTCCAACCACGGCGGCCGGCAGCTGGACCGGACGGTGGCCCCGGTCGAGCTGATCGCCCCGGTCCGGCAAACCGTCGGCGAAGACTTCGCCGTCGTGGTGGACTCCGGCATCCGCCACGGTGCCGACATCGCAACGGCAATAGCGTTGGGCGCCGACCTGGCCATGGTCGGACGGCCCTACCTGTGGGCGCTGGCCGCCGCCGGCGAACCCGGCGTCGTCCGCCTGGCCGAGCTGCTGGTGGGCCAATTCCGGCGCACCCTGTCACTGCTGGGCGTCGCCAGCACCGCCGAACTGCGCCGGCGCGGCCCGCAACTGCTCGACCACGGAGCCGGGCCCGCCGCGCCCCAGATTCCGGAGGCTTCCCGGCCCGGCCATGACCCGAGGAAGGAACATCATGAGCGTACCCACGGGCAGTGACCGCCCCGCCGTCGGGCGGCCGGAGGTCTCAGCCGCCCCGGCGCCGCGTCCGGGCATCGCCGCACTGCCGGGCTACTCCCGGTCCGCCGGCAAGTCGACGGCGCGCTGGATCGCCTCCTCCAACGAGTCCCCGGTGCCGCCCTCGCCGGCGGTGCTGGCAGCAATCGCCGCCGCCGGAGCTGCGGCCAACCGATACCCGAGCCTGGCCGGAGACGATCTAGTCGCCGCGATCGCCGCCCGGCTGGGCCTCGATCCCGATCAGGTGCTGGCTGGGGCGGGTTCACTGGCCCTGTTGCAGCTGCTACTGTCCACGTACACCGGCCCGGGCGACGAGGTCGTCTATGCCTGGCGCAGCTACGAGGCGTACCCCATCCTCGCCGGGGTCGCCGGAGCAGCAACGGTCGAGATCCCGCTCGACGCCCAGGCCCGGCATGACCTGGATGCCATGGCCGCCGCGATCGGCCCCGCGACCCGGGCAGTGATCGTGTGCAGCCCCAACAACCCCACTGGCACCACCGTCACCGATGCCGAAATGCTGCAGTTCCTGCACCAGGTGCCGCCGCATGTGCTGGTCATTCTGGACGAGGCCTACCGTGAATTCCGCCTCCCGGAACACGACTCCGTGGCACTGCTGGCTGACTTCCCCAACCTGGCTGTCCTGCGCACCTTCTCCAAGGCCTACGGACTGGCTGGGCTCCGCGCGGGCTACCTGGCAGCATCCGAGGAGATCACCACGATGCTCCGGCGCGCAGCCCTGCCGTTCCCGCTCAGCCGGGTCGCGGAGGCAGCCGCCGTCGCCGCCTGGTCCGAACCCGAGCGCACTGCCCGGACGGTGGCGGACATCGTGGCCGAACGGGACCATCTGACCGCCCAGTTGCGCGGGCGCGGCATCCCCGTCCCCGGCAGCGGCGGAAACTTCGTGTGGATCCCCGCCGGCGCCCGTGCCCGCGAACTCGAGGCGGCCTGCCTACAACGGTCCGTGTCCGTGCGGGCCTTCGACGGCGCCGGCGTGCGCGTCACTCTCGCCGGCAGGGAGGCGTCGGCGGCGGTGCTCGCCGCCGTCGACTCCGTCCCCGGCCTCACCACACAGATGTCAGCACCCGCTACACACTGACCCCTGCCGCCGGCATCCGCCGGGCACAATATCAAGGAGAAACCTGGATGGACACCGCACCGCACGACGGCTTCTTCGACGTCGAGGTCACCGGGATCGAGCCCGCGTCCGACGCCGTAGTGGCATTGCGCCTTCAGCATCCCTGCGGCGAGGCATTGCCCGACTGGCAGGCCGGCGCTCACGTGGACGTGCTGCTACCCAACGGGCTGCTGCGGCAATATTCTCTGTGCTCCCGGCCGGACGAAGACTTCTGGCGCCTGGGGGTGCTGCGCGAACCGGCCGGACGCGGAGGCTCGGCCTGGATCCATGACGAGTTACGGTCCGGCACCAAGCTTCAGGTGCGTGGCCCGCGGAACAACTTCGCCCTGCAGCCGGCCGGCAGCTACCTGTTCATCGCGGGCGGCATCGGAATCACGCCACTTCTGCCCATGGTCCGGCAGGCCGAGGCCGCCGGTACTGACTGGACGCTGGTCTACCTCGGCCGCAGCCGCACCTCGATGGCCTTCCAGGACGAACTGGCCGCTTACGGCCAGCGCGTCCACTTTCACGCCGACGACGAGTCCGGCATCTTCCCGCTCGGACCGCTGTTGGCCGGGCTCGATTCCGCCGCACATGTCTATGCGTGCGGACCCGGCCCGCTGCTGGGCGCGCTCGAAAAGCTCACCGCAGAGTGGACGGATCCGGGCAGGTACCACTTCGAGCGCTTTGCCGCCGATCCCGCCGCCGTGCAGGCGGAGGCGGGAGCAGACACCGAATTCGTGGTCGAGACGGCTGACGGCACCGAGGTCAGCGTCCCTGCCGGTACCACCATCCTGCAGGCCCTGATGGACATCGGCATTCCGGTGCTGAACTCCTGCCGCGAGGGCATCTGCGGCACCTGTGAGACCCCGGTCATTTCCGGCGAGCCCGATCACCGGGACAGCCTGCTCTCGGACGAGGAGCGCGCGGCCGGGGACACCATGATGATCTGCGTCTCGCGCTGCAAGGGCAGGCGCCTGGTATTGGATATCTGAGCCCGGCCACGGAACAGTGAAGCGCGGATAGGCATTGCCTGCGTCGAGCCGAACGGGGACTCGCGGGATCCCTGGGTGCGGGATCTTCCGGATCCTCGTGCGGATGGTCAATCAAGCGCCTAATGTTGCCCTGCAAGAGGGATGCCGGCGGTCCACCCCAGGGCTCCTGCCTGATGGGCAGGGGCGGGCCTGAAGCCGTGGAACTGGCTGTCGGATCATAAGCGTGCGGTGCATAGCTTGGCTGCAACCGCAGGCGACAGATGATGGCGCCCGCGGTTCCCGGGGAGCAGTATGGGGTAATGAACGCTTCCAGCGTCGGCGGTCCGCGGCAGAATTTCACTGTTGGGGACGGGAGCACTCTGCACCCGTGGAGCCGCTATATAGCGCTGGGCGATTCTTTCACCGAGGGGCTAGGGGATCCGGAACCGCAGAATCCCGGAGGCCTGCGGGGCTGGGCGGACCGGGTAGCGGAGGAGCTGAGCATCCGCCACGAGGACTTCGCCTACGGGAATCTGGCGGTGCGGGGGCTGTTGCTGCGGCAGATCCTGGATCAGCAGATTGCCCCTGCGCTGGCCCTGAAACCCGATCTCATCACCCTCAACGCCGGGGGAAATGACCTGATCTTTCGCAACAGCGATCCGGATAAACTCGCCGTCAGGATGGATGCAGGAGTTGAACTGCTGGCATCGACGGGCGCAACGGTGGTGCTCTTCACCGGGCCGGACTGGGGTGCGAACCCGGTGCTGGGGCGGACCCGAGGGAAGGTGGCTATCTTCAATGAAAACATGCGTACTATCGCGGCCCGCCATGATGCTCTGATCGCCGATCTTTGGGCGCTGCGAGAGCTCACACACCCACTGACGTGGGATTCTGATCGGCTGCACTTCTCGCCGCTGGGCCACCACACGATCGCCATGATGGTGCTGGATACGCTCAACGTCCCCCACGCGCTTCAGCCGATGACGCTCAAGGACCTGCCCGAGCGCAGGTGGCGCGAGGCCAGGACAGACGACCTTGTTTGGGCTCGTCAGCATCTGGCCCCTTGGGTCCTTCGGCACCTGAAACATCGTTTTTCGGAAGAGGAACGACGGCCGGCAAAACGGCCCGACGTCGGACCGGTCTTCGGAGCGGGGATGCCGCCGGGGTCCACCATGGAGTCCCCGTAGTACGCCGAAAATCACGGGCTGGCCCCCGAAGCCGCACGCAATGGTTGAAGCAGCGGCGCTCTCCGGCGCTGGCCGCGCCACTAGACTCGGTGAGGAAAGCAGTTCCCACTGGTTCGTCCGACGAAAGAGGATATTCGTGTCCCAGCTTCAGCCCGGCATGCCCGCCCCCGAGTTCACGCTCTCCGACGCCGACGGCAAGAAGGTCTCGCTGTCCGACTATGCCGGCTGGAATGTTGTGCTCTACTTCTACCCCAAGGCGGCAACCCCCGGCTGCACCACCGAGGCCTGCGACTTCCGCGACAGCCTCAACTCCCTGCAGGCCGCCAACTACGACGTCATCGGCATCTCGCCGGACGGCCCGGAGGCCATCCAGGCCTTCAGCGACGCCGAGGGCCTGACCTTCCCCCTGCTGTCCGATCCGGACTATGAGGTGGCGAAGGCGTACGGCTCCTACGGCGACAAGACGTTCGGCGACAAGGTGTTCACCGGCACGCTCCGCAGCACCTTTGTGATCGACACGGACGGCACCATCAAGCACGCCGAGTACGACGTGGACGCCAAGGGCCACGTGGCCCGCCTGCGCGAAACCCTCGAGGTCTAGGGCTCGCCCCAACGATCCGCTCCGAGTTTGGCGCCTGCTGCGCGTACGCGCAAACTGGGAGCGGGACGTGGTAACGGCGGCCGGAATCGCTAAGCGGCGCCTCGCCGAGCGAGGAACGAGCGAGGTGTCGAAGCCGCGTGCGATTCCGGCCGCCGGATCTTTATGCGGAGACTAAGCGTCCGGTTCGCTGCGCACGCTCAGCCGGGCCGCGGCCGCTGCGCCCAAGACCGCGCAGGAGAACCAGATGGCGCCACCGGGCCCCAGCGGTGCGGCGACCAGGCCGGCGGCGAGCGGTAGCACCACCTGCCCCACCCGGTTGCCCAGCAGCCGCAGGGCCAGCGCGGCGCCGCGGGACTCCGGCCGGACCGCCTGGCTGATCAGCGTCATGGTCAGCGGCTGGCCCAGCCCCAGCAGGAAACCGCCAACGAACAGCGCCACGGCCGCCAACCAGAAGGGTTCCAGCACAAACGGCGTCACGGCGATCGCGGCACCGGATCCCAGCAGGCTGGCCACCAGCAGTTGGATCCGGCTCCAGCGGTGCACCAGCCAGGGCAGCAGGATCCGCGAGATGATCGACGCGCAGGCGCGGACGGCCAGCAGCACGCCCACCCAGAACGGCGCTACCCCCAGTTCCTCGCCGACCAGCGGCAGGAATGCCACCAGGATGTCGATCACGGACAGCAGCGCCATCGACGCCAGCATGTTCCACGCCACCCCGGGCCGACGCAGGATCTGCAGCACCGGCTCGTTCACGATTGGCGGCCGGACGGCAGCGGCGCCCGCACCGCCGTCGTTCTTTCGGGAGCGGAACCGCCGCCGGGCCGCGCCCGGATGCGCGCCGATCAGCATCACCGGCGCCCCGGCCAGGGCAATCCCGGCGGCCAGCAGCAGGGCCAGATTGATGGCTCCCAGCCAGTCCGGTCCCACGCCTTCCGTCCCGGTGCCCAGCAGCACTCCGGCCAGCAGCGGGCCGAGCAGCTGACCCAGCGAAAAGGCCGCGGTGAACCAGCCAAAGCCGCTGTCCATCTGGCTCAGCGGCGCGTAGCGCGCAATCGCCGACTGGCCGGCGATGGTGAAGACCAAATGCCCCATGCCGAGCAGGGCCATGGAGGCGCCGATCAGCAGGAAGTCCTCCGCCAGCGCCAGCCCCACGTCGGCCACCGCCAGCATCACCGCGCCGAGCGCCACCATGCCCCTGAGCGAGGCAATACGGTCGCTCACCCGGCCCAGCCACAACGCGGCCACCACCGGCAGCACCGCGTAAAGGGCGGTCACCACACCGATCACCGCCGCGTCGCCGCCCAAAGCCAGCAGCTTGTAGGACACCACGGGCCGGGCCACGTTCAGCGACGTCTGGGTCAACACGGCGGCCGCCATCAGGACCCAGAGCCACAGGCGGGACCCCGGCTGGCTTGGCGGCTGCGTGCTCATGTCCTCTTTCTTCGCGTGGCGTCGGCTTCCCCATTCTGCCCCGCCTGTCCCCATTCATCGTAAAAACCGTTGCGCCGGCCGAAGCACGGTGGTCGAATGGGTGGCATGGCGACTGGGGAAACCGTTTTGGCAATCGGGACGAAGAAGGGCCTGTGGCTGGCCACCAGCCGGGACCGGACCAACTGGTCCCTGTCCGGGCCGCACTTTTTGATGAATGAAATCCCCAGCATCGGGATCGACCAGCGCAACGGGTCCACCCGGCTGCTGGTGGGGGCGCGCTCGGAACACTGGGGACCCACCGTCTTCCACTCGGACGATCTGGGCGAGACCTGGACCGAGCCGGAGAACGGCGCCATCCGCTTTAACGACGGCGACGGCGCCGCGCTGGAGCGGGTCTGGCAAATCCAGCCGGACGCAGCGGACCGTCCGGGCGTGGTCTGGGCGGGCTGCGAGCCGATTTCGGTCTGGAAGTCCACCGACGGCGGCGAACACTTCGAGCTTAACCGCGCCCTCTGGAACCACCCGGACAAGGACCAGTGGGGCGCCGGCTACGGCGGGGCGGCCGCCCATTCGATCCTGCCGAGCCCGGACGATCCGGACACCGTGCATGTTGCGATGAGCACCGGCGGGGTCTACCGCAGCAACGACGGCGGCGACAGCTGGCAGGCCCGCAACCACGGCATCAGCGCCTACTTCATGCCCGATCCGAACCCCGAGGTGGGCCAGTGCGTCCACAAGATCGCCCGCGACGCGGTGGAACCGTCCACGCTCTTCGCGCAGAACCACCACGGCGTCTACCGGTCGGATGATTCCGGAGACAACTGGGAATCCATCGCCGACGGCCTGCCCAGCGACTTCGGCTTCGTCATGCTCACGCATCCGCGGAGGACCCGGACCGCCTGGGTGGTCCCGATCAAGGCCGACGGCGAGCGGATCCCGCCGGACGGGCACCTCGCGGTGCACCGGACCGACGACGGCGGTGCCACCTGGGCGCGGTTCGGCACCGGCCTGCCGGACCTGGACTACAACGTGGTGCTCCGTGATGCTGCCGCCGTGGACACCGGCGACCCGGCCGGGGTCTACTTCGGCACCCGCGGCGGTTCGGTGTACGCCAGCGCCGACGAGGGCGAAGTCTTCGTGCAAGTTGCCTCGGGCCTGCCGGACGTCCTCTGCGTCCGGGCCGCCAGTCTGTAAGAGGAGGAACTCCCCATGGTGGGTGTTGCAGAGAAGACGGTCACCGTCGTCGTGCCCAGCCTGCTGGCCAAGGTAACCGGCGAGCAGCGCGAGCTCAGCGTGCCCGCGTCCGCTCCGCGGTCCGTGGCCGAGATTCTGGACGACCTTGCCGGCGACTACCCGGTGTTCAACCGGCGCGTGCGCAATGAGACCGGGGCGATCCGCCGCTACGTCAACCTCTATCTGGACGGCGAAGACATCCGCACGCTGCAGGGGCCGGCCACGCTGGTTTCCCCGGGGCAGGAACTGCTGATCATCCAGTCGGTCGCCGGAGGCTAGGCCGGCGCAGCACCGGCGGATGCACCGCATCCCCCACGTTCAACCGCAGCAGAAACCAGGAGGGCCCCAATGACCAGCACCGGCAACCACGACGCAGAGATCCCGGACGCGGACGAGGCCGACCGCGCCTGGCAGGACCGCCCGGTAAATGAGGATGCCTCGGAGCAGCCGCCTTCGACGGTGCCGCCGGTCGGCTGGGAAGCGAACGAGGCCGACCTGCAGGAGCAACTGGAGGCGGTCAGCGACGACGAGGACGAAGAGTACCCCCGCGAAGAGCCCGAATAATCACTGGCTCGGCCAGCGGCAGTGAACGTCCGCCGTTATCAGGCGGCTACTCCCCGACCAGTCCGTCCACTCCCTCACGCAGCAGGTCGGCGTGGCCGTTGTGACGGGAGTACTCCTCGATCATGTGGACCAGGATCCAGCGGAGGTTCGGAACGCTGCTGTCCCGGCCTGACCTGCCGGCCATCCGGCCCAAGCCGCCGGCGGCCACTGCTTCAGCGGTCAGCACGCGGGAACGTGCCACGCTCTCGTCCCACAGTGCCCGGAGCTGTTCCGGGGTATCACCGGCCGCCGAGTCCCAGTCCCAGTCCGGCTCTGCCGTCCAGTCCACGCTGTCCCAGGGCGGCTGCGGTTCCCGGCCGTGCAGTGTGTGGGAGAACCAGTAGTCCTCCACGAACGCCAGATGCTTGAGCATGCCGCCGAGTGTCATCCGCGACGGCGGCAGCTTGGCGGCCAATCCGTCAGCGTCCAAACCGGAACATTTCCACTCCAAGGTGGCGCGGTGGAACTCCAGGAATCCCAGCAGCGTGTCCAGTTCGTTGGCGGCCAGCGGCGGTTCCGGGCGGCCTTGCTCGTCGACGTCGGTCATGATCCGAGAGTCTAGCGGCTGGGATAATGGCAGCATGCGACTTGCAGTCTTCACCGGTTCGGCCAGCGGAACAGATGCACTTTACGCGCGGGAGGCGGCGGCCTTTGCCGCCGAACTGGCGGCCCGCGGGATCGGCATTGTGTACGGCGGCGGGCAGGTGGGCCTGATGGGCACCGTGGCGGACAGCGCCGTGGCCGCCGGCGGCGAGGTGGTGGGCGTGATCCCGTCCTCGCTGGACCGGACCGAGGTGGGGCACACCGGCCTGAGCACCCTGCACGTGGTGGACTCCATGCACGAACGCAAGCAGATGATGGCCGACCTGGCCGACGGCTTTGTGGCGTTGCCGGGCGGGGTGGGCACACTCGAGGAGATTTTTGAGGCCTGGACCTGGCTGCAGCTGGGCATCCACGAGAAGCCGGTGGCCTTCCTGAACTTCAACGGCTTCTGGGACCCCCTGCTGGCGGCGATCGACTCGCTGGTCCGCGCCGGCTTCCTGAAACAGGCCTACCGCGACGCCGTCATTGTGGCCGGCTCCGCCGCGGAACTGCTGGAGGCCATCGACGGCTGGACGCCGCCGGCCCGCAAGTGGCAGGACCCCGGCGAGCGCAGCCGGATCTGACCGCCCGGCGCTGACAACCGCTCAACGCCGACTGTCGGGCAGAACGCAGACAGCGCCCCTCCCCTGCGGGAGAGACGCTGTCCGGCGCATCGGACGGACGGGGGACCCCGCCGTCGTACTGCTTTGAGGCGCCGCTTACGGGAAGAACTTGTCCAGTTCCGCCGGCTTGGTCAGCGTGCCGTACTTCAGGGCCGCGTCGGCGAGCTTCTGCGCCGCCTCCATGTTGAAGTCCTTGCGGAAGGCCGGCAGGGCCATCTCCGCGCGGGCGGCTTCGTCGATCTTGGTGTAGGTGCCCACAATGTCGCGGACCTCGTCCGGGTTCTCCTGCGCGTATTCCAGCGAGCGGTTCATTGCAGCCTGGAACTTCTTGACCAGTTCCGGATCGTTGGCCACGGTGTCGCCGGTGGCGAAGTAGCCGGAGATGTCCAGCTTCTTGTCGAAGTCGGCGAAGTTGTAGGAGACCACGCGGCCGCCGTCGTCCACGGACTGGGACAGGAACGGATCCAGGATCCAGGCCGCATCAACCTGGCCGTTGGCCAGGGCTGCCGGCGCATCCGGGAAGCCTACCTCCACGAACTTCACGCTGTCCGGGTCGCCGCCGTCGGCTTCGATCACGCTGCGGATGGTGGTGTCGCCGATGTTGGACAGGGTGTTGACCGAGACGGTCTTGCCGGCCAGATCCTTGGGCGACTTGATGTCCGAATCACCCTTAACCACCACGCCGCCGAAGTCGTGCGAGGTATCGCCGGAGGTGGAGTTGCCGTTGGCCACCAGCTGGATGTCCAGACCCTTGTCATTGGCCACCATGACCGAGACAAGGTTGCCGAAAGCGAAGTCGAAGCCACCGCTGACCACGGCCGGAATGGCGGCTGCGCCACCGGCGACATTCTGGATGTCCAGATCCAGGCCCTCTTCCTCGAAGAAGCCTTTCGAATCGCCGAGCCAGAGCGGCGCGGTGTCAACGATCGGGATCACGCCGACGGTCACCGGGGTGAGTCCGCCGGAGGCTGCGGGCTCGCTGCCGCCGGCCTCGCCGCCACTGGGTGATCCGGATCCGCAGGCCGCCAGGCCCAGCGCGGAGACTCCGGCCAGCAGCGTCAGGAATGTTCGCTTCATGTCACTTCCTCAAATCGAAAAACAAAGTGGCAGCGCCCACAGTCTCCCCCAACGGAAGCGCGGTTCAGCACGCGGCCACAGCGCTCTACTATGTCACGGCTCACAACCCTTCCCTGCAGCCGTGCAGGAATGTGACGCGTCACGCACTTGGCCGGCCAATGGCCGAGCGGCCGTTCGGCGCCGGCTCCAGCGCAGCAGAACAAGAGGCACTACCGGGCGGCGAGTTGTTCCTTGACCTGTTTGCGCAGCACCTTGCCGAGCATGGACTTGGGCAGTTCCGGCACGGCAACAATCCGCCGCGGCACCTTGTACGCCGCCAGCCGGCCGCGGCAATAGTCCCGCATCTCGCCCTCGTCCAGCGTGAGGTCGCCTTCCCGGAGCACGACGGCGGCCGTCACCTCTTCGCCTCCCTCGGGCCGCGGGATGCCCACCACCGCCGCATCCACCACGTCCGGATGCGACCGCAGCGCGTCCTCGACTTCCGACGGCGAGACGTTGAAGCCGCCGGTGATGATCAGTTCCTTCACCCGGTCCACAATCCGGGCGTTGTGCTGCTCGTCCACGGTGACAATATCGCCGGTGCGCACCCAGCCGCCGTCCAGCAGCGCGGCGGCGGTTTCCTCCGGCTTGCCCCAGTAGCCCTGGAACACCTGCGGCCCGCGGATCAGCAGTTCGCCGGGCTGCCCGGGCTCCACGTCCTGGGCCGGGCTGTCCGGGTCCACCACCCGCATCTCGGTGCTGGGGAAGGGCACGCCGATGGTCCCGTTCCGGCGGGTGGGTGCGAACGGGTTGCCCATGGCCACCGGGGATGTTTCGGTCATCCCGTAGCCCTCCACCAGCAGGCCACCGGCGGTGTCCTCCCACAGGTCCACGGTGGCCTGCGGCAGGTTCATGGCTCCGGAGATGGCGAACCGCACCGACTCCAGGGACACCCCGCGCTTCCGCGCCTCGTTGGCGGTCCGCTCATAGATGGGCGGCACCGCGCAGTAGATGGTGGGCGGTGTCTTCTTGGCTGCGGAGAGCACCAGGTCCACGTCGAATTTGGGGAAGAGAACAACCCGCGAGCCGGTGAGGACGCCGAAAGTCAGATACAGGGTCATGCCGAAGGCGTGGAACATCGGCAGCACCGCGTACATGACCTCCTTGCCCTCGGCCACGCCGTGCATCCACGCGCGGCCCTGTTCCGCGTTGGCCCGCAGATTCCGGTGGGTCAGCATCGCGCCCTTGGGATGGCCGGTGGTGCCGGAGGTGTACTGGATGGCCGCCAGATCGCTGACTTCGGGGCGGGGGAAGTCCTTCGTCAGCGGCTGGGACTTCAGCAGCTTCTCCCAGGAAACGGTGTTCTTCACCGGGGCGGTCAACGCCTTGCGGGATTTGATGGCGGCCGGGACCGGCAGCCTGAGGGCCAGCCGCTTGGCGCGCGGCATGGCGCGGGTCAGATCCACCGAGACGATCGTCTTGACGGCAAGGTCGGCGGGAAAAGCCTGCAGCTTGGCCACCACGTTGCTCCAGACCACGGCCACCATGGCGCCATGGTCCTCAAACTGGTGCCGGAGCTCGCGCTCGGTGTACAGCGGATTGTGTTCGACGACGACGGCGCCGAGCCGCAGTACCGCGTAGAAGGCCACCACATGCTGCGGGCAGTTGGGCAGGATCAGCGCCACGCGGCTGCCCGGGCCCACGCCCAGCCTGCGCAGGCCTTCGGCGGCCCGGTCCACCTGGCGGCCCAGCTCCTGGTAGCTGGTGGACGCCCCGAAGAAGTCCAGGGCCTCCCGCTTCCCGAACCTGCGGACCGAGCTATCCAGCATGTGTGAGAGCGACTCGGTGGGCATCTCAATCTCGGCGGGCACGCCGGACTGGTAGTTCTGCAGCCAGGGGCGGTTCTCAGCGGTGGGCATACAGCGGCCGGTCCTCTCACTCGGTTTGATGCCAGTCTATGGCTCCCGGCCCCGTTGGCAGACGGAAACGCCCCGCCCTCCGGGTGGAGGACGGGGCGTTTCACAGCATGCTAGTTAGCGTGCTAATTAGCGCGCGGGAACCTGCAGAACCTGGTCCACGAAGATCAGGTTGGGGTCCGACACGGTGTCCGTGTTGGCCGCAAACAGATCTTCCCAGCCGCCCTGGAGTCCCATGGACTCGGCGATGGTGGCCATGGTGTCGCCGGACTGGACGGCGTAGGTTTCGCCGCTCACGGCCGGGGCCTCGACGGCGGGTGCGGCAGCGGGGGCCGGAGCCTGCTGGACCGGAGCCTGCTGGACGGGGGCCTGCTGCTGAACCGGCGCTTCGGCGACGGGCGCCTGCTGGACCGGAGCCTGCTGGATCTCGGCAGACTGGCTGCTCACCTGCGATCCTCCGCCGCCGCCGGACAGTCCCAGCTTGGACGAGCATGCCGGCCATGCACCCCAGCCCTGGTTGTCCAGGACCTTCTCCGCCACCGCGATCTGCTCCGCGCGGCTGGCGTTCTCTGCCGAGCCGCTGCCGCCGTGGGCTGCCCACGTGCTCGGAGTGAACTGCAGGCCGCCCGAGAAGCCGTTGCCGGTGTTGGTGCTCCAGCTACCGCCCGACTCGCACTCGGCCAGCGCATCCCAGGTGGCGCCATCGGCGGCGTTTGCGGCCGGTCCGATCATGGCCACGCTGGCACCGGTCAGGGCCAGGGCGGCGAGACCGCCACGCAGGGCACGGCTGAAGTTCTTGTTTTTCTGTGAGTTCACAATGCTCCGCTGAGGCCGCCTTGCGCTCAGTCCGTCCCCGGACATCCCTGCGCCGCCGTCAGCCACTCGTAAAGATCGAGGTCATGTGGACGTCTGCCATTCTGACGGCGAAAGGCGTGGGCAGCGTCCGGGCATATTCATTTGGGTCATCGCGCCGAGTGTTTCGGCACCCCCTGGCGTGGTCATCTGACCTGCGCACTCCGAGGACGCTACCGGAAAGTAATCAGCGTTGCAAAACCGTGATCTTCTCTGGGCGTGTCCCTGCAGCCGATCGGCGGGGGTCAAGGCTAAGCATGCTTCCCTCCCCTATCGGCAAACCGCGGGGGCCGCACCCCCATCCCCAGCTGCACTGCTGCCGGGGCGCGTGAGTCCGCCCTTTGGGGAGGCGGCGAACGGGCGATTGGCCGCGGATCCATGCGGTTTTCATGGCCTTCGGCACCCGTATACACCGGCGGCCGGCGGGAGCATGATGGGTTCGTGACTACACAGAATCTGCGGGCCATGCAGGCTCCGCTGAAGGCCAAGTATCGGCAGCAGCCCGACGCCGCGATGATCACGCTTTACGCCGAGGGCGAACTTGGTGAAGGAACCAGCTGTTCCGTCGCTACCGGCCGTGCCCTGGTTGCGGCCGGACTGCACCCTGCCACCGGCGGCGACGGCAGCCTGGTCTGCTCAGGGGACATGCTCCTGCAGGCACTGGCGGCATGCGCCGGAGTGACCCTGCAGGCCGTCGCTGCCTCACTGGGGCTGGAGGTGGCCGGCCGCGTCCATGCCGAGGGCGACCTGGACTTCCGCGGCACGCTGGCGGTAGACAGGGACACACCGGTCGACTTCCAACGCATCCGGGTGCGCTTCGAACTGGTCAGCGGCGCCGGCGACGCGGAGTTGGAGACCCTGCTCCGGCTGACCGAGCGCTACTGCGTGGTGTACCAAACGCTGGCGGTCCCTCCGGTGCTGTCCGTGAGCCGGGTCCAGCCAAACAACGACGGCGGTGCCCCGCACCTCCCCTAGGGCCCGTACCTTCCGCCGGCAGCGCCCGCGTCTCCGTCAGTGTTCCGCGGCCCGCGTGGTGTGCCGGCCGGTTCCCGCAGGCCTACCCGTCGGTGCGGCCGGCGGCCTTGTCCACCGGCACCAACCTCACGTCAATGAGCCTGCCGCGGTCGGCCGTCGCCGTCAGGTAGGTACAGGCCGGCTGGCGGCGGCGGTCGGTCGGCGACCCCGGATTGAGCAGCCGCAGGCCGCCGGGGGAGGTGGTGTCCCACGGGATGTGGCTGTGGCCGAACACCAGCACGTCCACCTCGGGAAAGCGCACCTCACACCGCTGTCCCCTGCCTTTGGCGGCTCCGGTCTCGTGGATCATGGCGAAGCGAACGCCCTCAACGGTTGCGGCGGCGATCTCCGGCAGGCGGGAGCGCAGGTCGTCGCCATCGTTGTTGCCGTACACGCCGATCAGCCGCCGGCTGCGCTGCTCCAGCTCATCCAGCAGGTCCGCGGTGACCCAATCGCCGGCGTGGAACACCACATCGGCCGCGGCCACCGCATCCCAGACCTGCTGCGGGAGCCGCCGCGCACGTTTCGGTACGTGCGTGTCGGCTAGGAACAGGAGCTTGCTGGCCATACCGGCATCCTTGCACAGTCTGGACGCTCGGCAGCGCTCAGAAGCCGAAGGCCATCCGCAGCCCCAGCGCCAGCATCACTACCGCGATCAGCCCGTCCAGGATCCGCCAAGAACCGGGGCGGGCGAAGAAGGGGCGCAGCAGCCGGGCACCGAACCCGAGCGCACTGAACCAGGCGATACTGCCGAGCACCGCGCCGGCGCCGAAGTACCAGCGCAGCTCCGGGCCCTGGGTGTTGGCGATGGAACCGAGCAGCAGGACCGTGTCCAGATAGACGTGCGGGTTCAGCCAGGTCAGCGCCAAGGCCGTGGCTGCCACGGCGGCCAGCCCGCCGCCGCGCTGATTCTCCGCGGCGGTGAGCGCGCCCGGTTTGATGGCCCGCTTGGCGGCGAAGACCGCATACGCCAGCAGGAAGGCGGCCCCGCCCAGCCGGATCACGTCCACCACCGCCGGCGCCGCCTCGATCACCGCACCGATACCGGCGATCCCGGCGGCGATCAGCACCGCGTCGGAGACGGCACAGATCAGCACGACGACGCCGATGTGCTCGCCCCGGATCCCCTGGCGCAGCACGAAGGCGTTCTGGGCGCCGATCGCGATAATGAGGGCGAGTCCGGTTCCTAGGCCCAGCAAGACGGTGGGGGCAATAGCGGTAGTCACAGCAGACGACGCTATCCGAGCAATCGTCACCAGTACAGCTAAAGAAATTTAGTATCCGTAAGATTAGCTTATGCAGCCGTTCCAGTTCGTGCATCTGGCGACCTTCGCCGTCGTCGTTCAAGAGGGCAGTTTTGATGCCGCCTCCCGCGCCCTGCAGGTGACTCCCTCCGCCGTTTCGCAGCGGATCAAGGCCATGGAGCAGGCTGCCGGGCAGGTGTTGCTGCAGCGCACTTCACCGGTCCAGCCGACCGCGGCCGGGGACGTGGTCCTGCGGCTGGCGCGGCAGGTGCGGGTCCTGCAGGCCGATGCGCAGCGCGAACTCGGCGGCAGCGTGACCAGGACGGCCCTGCCGCTGGTGGTCAACGCGGATTCGCTCGCCACCTGGTTTCTGGGGGCGCTGGCCCGGATGCCGCGTGACCGGGGCGTGTTCTTTGAGGTGCACCGGGAAGACGAGCAGCATTCCACCTCGTTGCTGCGCTCCGGACGCGTGACCGCAGCGGTGACCGCCACGCCGGAGCCGGTCCAGGGCTGCTCGGTGGAAGCCCTCGGCTCGCTCCGCTACCGGGCCGTGGCCAGCAGCGAGTACCTGGACCATTGGCGGCCCGACGGAACGCCGGATGGCGGCCTGGCGTGGCTGGCGGCGGCGCCGGTGCTGGACTTCGACCGCAAGGACGACCTGCAGGAGCGCTTCTATCGGACCTTGACTGGGGAGGACTTAGCCGCGCCCCGCCACTACATGCCGGCCTCCGGGGAGTTTGCGGCCGCGGTCCGGCTGGGCATCGGCTGGGCCCTGCTGCCGGAACAACAGTGTTTGGCGGACCTCCGCCGCGGCACGCTCCGTCAACTGGCTCCGGAGCTGCCGGTGGACGTGCCGCTGTACTGGCAGCGCTGGAAAATCAGCTCGCCGATCCTCGATGAACTCTCCGCCTGTGTACGGCAGACGGCGGAGGAAGAGCTGCGCCAGCCGTAGCACCGCCGGGCGCAGGACCGGCTCCGCGCGGCGCTTCCGCCCGTCATCGAGGCCCGGACATCTCTGACCGGCGCCTAAGGTGGAGGGGAAGATCCTGACGAAGGGGCATGATGCAAGACCGCATTCGCAATGCCCGCATGCTCGAGCGCGTAATGTCCGCCGAGCAGGCGGCCGAACTGATCCAGCCCGGCATGACGGTGGCCATGAGCGGCTTCACCGGGGCCGGCTACCCGAAGGCCGTGCCGCAGGCGCTGGCCGCGAGGATGGAAACCGCCCATGCCGCGGGCCAGCAGTTCAAGATCCGTGTACTGACCGGCGCATCAACCGCCCCCGAGCTCGACGGCGCGCTGGCCAAGGTGGACGGCATGGAGTTGCGCCTGCCCTACCAATCCGACCCAGCGCTGCGAGAGCGGATCAACGCCGGTGAACTGGACTACATAGACATCCACCTCAGCCACGTCGCCCAGCACACCTGGTACGGGTTCTTCGGCGACGTGGACCTCGCCGTCGTCGAGGTGGTCGGCATTCTTGAGGACGGCCGGCTCATTCCGTCGTCCTCAGTCGGCAACAACAAGACCTGGCTGGAACAAGCCGACAAGGTCATTGTGGAGGTCAACAGCGGGCAGCCGGCCGAGCTGGAGGGCATGCACGACGTCTACTACGGCACCGCGCTGCCGCCGAACCGGAAACCGATCCAGCTGCTGCATCCGGACGACCGGATCGGTGAACCGTATCTGCAGGTGGACCCGGACAAGATCGTCGCCATCGTGCAAACGGACGCCCCCGACCGCAACTCCCCGTTCAATCCGCCGGACGAGACCTCGCAGCAAATTGCCGGCCACCTGCTGGACTTTCTGGACCAGGAGGTCCAGCGCGGCCGGCTGACGGACAAGCTGCTGCCGCTGCAGTCCGGCGTCGGGAACATCCCCAATGCGGTGCTCGAAGGCCTGGCCGCCGGCGGCTACCGCGGCCTGTCCGCCTACACCGAGGTCATCCAGGACGGCATGCTGAAGCTGATCAAGGACGGCGTGCTGCGGATGGCGTCGGCCACGTCCTTCTCGCTGAGCCAGCCCGGGGTGAAGGAGTTCAACGACAACGTCGACTACTACCGCGAGCGCATCATCCTGCGCACCCAGGAGATCTCCAACCACCCGGAACTGATCCGTCGGCTGGGCTGCATTGCGCTCAACGGCATGATCGAGGCGGACATCTACGGCAACGTCAACTCCACCCACATCGCCGGCACCAAGGTGATGAACGGCATCGGCGGCTCCGGCGACTTCGCCCGGAACGGCTACCTGTCCGTGTTCATGTCGCCGAGCACGGCCAAGGGCGGGAAGATCTCCAGCATCGTGCCGATGGCCAGCCATGTGGACCACACCGAGCACGACACCATGATCGTGGTGACCGAACACGGCCTGGCCGACCTGCGCGGCCTGGCCCCGAAGCAGCGTGCCCGCAAGATCATCGAAACCTGCGCGCATCCGGACTACCGGCCGATGCTGCAGGACTATTTCGACCGGGCCTGCCGCGACAGCTTCGGCAAGCACACCCCGCACCTGCTGGGTGAGGCATTGTCCTGGCACCAGCGCTTCCTGGAGACCGGCAGCATGCGCCCCTGAGCCCGGTCAGCCGACATGTCTGAGGACCTCCTGGCGTTACGCCAGGAGGTGCCGGTCCGGCAGCTGGTTAAAGGTATGCTTTTCGCCGGATGTCCTCGCACGCCAGTGCCTGTTGCTGCAGCTGACGACGCCATTGAAGCCGCCGACGGTACGCCGGCGATTCCGGCAGACGAGGGGACACGACCTTGCAGCTGGACACCGTAACCCTCAGGGTGGCCTTCGGCGTGATGTCGCTGGCGCTGCTGATGCTGTTTTACCTGGTCACCTACCGCCGGACCCGCGCCGCCTACAGCGCCTGGTGGTGCGCCGCCTTGGTCCTGTTCCTCGTCGGCGCCGCTGCGTACCTGCTGAACGGAACCGCCGCGCAGTGGTGGGCCAACCCGCTGGGAAACGTCCTGGGAGTGTCCGGCGCGTGGAGCGTCTGGGCTGCCGCCCGCTCCCTCCGTTCCCTCAAGCCCGTTCCGTGGCTGCTGATCCCGGCGCTGGCCGTGACTGCCGGCACCGCCGCGATCGACAATCCTGCCGCGAACATCTGGGCCGGCGGTCCTGCCTATCTGGGGTTCGTTGCGTTGTTCCTCGGGCTGTCCTCGGCGGAATTGTTCCTGCTGCGGCGGGCCTCCAAGCGTCTGCGAACCTCGCTCGCCCTGACTTCCGCGCTGGTCGGGTTCTTCTACTTCTGCCGGCTGGTCGCCTTCCTCGCAGTCGGCGCCGATGGTGCAATCTTCCGGAGCGTCTTCGGTTCAGCGCCCACCACGCTGCTCACCCTGACGCTGCTGACGGTGGTTTCCTTCAGCATGGCGGCCTTCAGTGCCGAGCAGACAGCCATGGTTTTGCGCGAGCGTGCGATGCACGACGGACTGACCGGACTGTTGAACCGCAGTGCTTTCCTGGAGCTGGCGGCCGAGAGAATCCGCGCGCTCCACCGGGCCGGGGCGTCCGGAACACTGGTGCTGGCCGACCTGGACCACTTCAAACGGATCAACGACACTCACGGCCATGCCAGCGGCGACGCGGCCCTGCGCGCCTTCGCCGCAGCCTGTATCGGCACGGTACGCTCCACCGACTTTGTGGCCCGCTACGGGGGCGAGGAATTCATCCTCTTGCTGTCCGGGGCAGACGCAGAGCAGGCTGAGGACCTGACCCAACTAATCAGCGCAAACCTGCGCCGAACGGCTTCCCCTGAACTTGTGCTGCCGACCGTCAGCTATGGAATCGCGCCGATCGGGGAACTCGGGGCCGATGCCTTGGCCGACCTCATCGCGGCCGCAGACGCGGCCCTGTATGAGGCAAAGTCCCAAGGCCGGGACCGAGCCGTCCTCGCCGTCGAGCACGGCCACCGGAACGGGCTCCTGCCGGCGCACGACGACACCACCTGACAGGCTCGACGCGCAGAACCCCGGCAGGCCTCAGCGCTGGTACACCCGGGCAAGCACGGCGTCGAAGACCCGGTCCGGCAACAGCCGGCGAGCGCTCATGATGGTGCGCGCACCGCGGCCCACCGGATACCGGCTCCGCGTGCGCCGTGCGGCTGCGACGCGGGCTATCCGCCGGCCAACCACCTCCGGGCGCGTTGCCGTCTGCCCCGCATAGGCCGCGGAAACGGTCCGGGCAACGCTCTCGGCCTGCTGCTCGTAGGCCGTCCCCTCCGAGCTTTGCAGCAGGCTGTCCACCGCGATCGCGCTCCACTCGGTCAGAATGGGCCCGGGCTGGATGATCACCACGTCAATGCCAAACGGCTTGAGCTCCACGCGGAGACTGTCGGACAGGCCTTCCACCGCAAACTTGGCCGCGTGGTACCAGCCCGCGAGCGGCTCGTAGAAGACGCCGCCGATCGATGACACGTTGATGATGCGGCCGCCGCCCTGCGCGCGCATCGCCGGCGCAGCCAGTTGGATGAGCCGCCCCATCCCGAACACGTTCACCTCGAACTGCTGCCGGGCATCGGCGAGCGGCACATCCTCGACCGACCCGTAGGACGCGTAGCCGGCGTTGTTGACCAGCACGTCCAGCCGGCCCCGTTCGGACAGGATCCGCTCCACCCCGCCGACCATCGACGCGTCGTCGGTCAGGTCCATGCCGAGGACACGGACCCCGTGCTCTTCCAGCGGACGCATCCGCTCCAGCCGGCGCGCCGCCGCGTAGACCGTGAAGCCCCGGCGCGCCAGTTCGCGGCAGGTATGTTCGCCTATCCCCGAGGATGCCCCCGTCACCAGTGCCACTTTGTCCATCACGGCTTCCCCTCACTTCTCCAACGCGACGACGACGGCGGTGCTCGCCTCGCGCGGCAGGTTCCGGGCTGCGCCGTCAGGCCCGAAGAGCCGCTGGCAGCCATCGAGTTCTGCTGTCAACGGTGCGCCGACGTCCAGCCCGTCGGCGACCGGCCACAACACCGCGAACTCCGCCGCCTCATCGTCGCATGTGGCATCAATAGCGTCAGCCGCGGCCGCTTTCAAAATGGCATCCTTGGCCGAGCCACCGAGGCTTCCACCACCCGAGAACCTTCCCGACACGATCTTGACGCTTTCTACGTGCGGATCCTGCTCCGCACCAGCAGGAGGACCATCCTCTTCGTTCAGTGCCGGGCCCGTTCGGTACTGGCAAATCCGCAATGTGTCGGCTTCATCCGCACTGGGCAGCAGACCCGGGGAGCCTGCTACGCCCTCGCCATCGTGGGCAGCACCGGGACCGGGCAGATCCCCCATCGGCGGTTCAACGGCAATTCCCGTCAAAGGCGCTATGCTCCATTCCGCCGGGCAGTTCGCCTCCAGCGCCGCCCGCGGTTGGATGAGTTCCAGCTTGTGCTGCGTGGACTCCACCACCTCCATGCCGCCAAGGACCTCGCGGACTCCGGGCTTCGTCTTCCCGCAGGAATTCGTCGGCCATGCCGCGCGCATGGCCTGGCCCTCGACATCCACCAGCCAGAGATCGGGAACCAGTTCCATGTCCGCCGTGCAGGCCTGGTTCGCCCTCGGCTGGTCGCTCGGCTGGGCCAAGGCGTCCACCAGCGCGATCAGGTCCCCGGCAAGGCGCTCCTCCGTGACCGCCGACCACAGACCTTCCTCGTCTTCGAGAGTGGCCAACATGAAGGCGTCGCAACGGATCGCTTCGACCGCAACAAACCCTTCCGGCACCCCGCCGGCAGCGGGCAGCGGCGCCACGCCCGGCTCCCCTTGCTCAACCGCTCGGCCGGCTGCCGTGCAGTCAATGGCATCAACTAACTCGGCCGGTTCGCGCTGTGCCTGGCCGTCATCGCCCGGCAGCTGCCCGCATGCCGTCAGGACGCCCAGCGTCAGCGCTGCCGCACCAGCGACCCTGAACACGCGATCTCCCGTTCGCCACTCCTGCTTCACCGCGCCCCCGATCACCGTTGATGCCGTCAGTGTAGCCAGTCCAGGCGGACGAACAGCCAATGTCGCTTCCGCCCGGACAGCCGTCATCTTAACCGCCGTTGTGGGGATCCGCGCCCCTTGCGGTCTTCTCGACAACTGGTGACGTCCGGAGCACACTGTTGGGATCATGGGGCTTGATGCCGTTGTCTTGTCCGGTCCCGTGTTCCGGCTCCTCTCAGGGCAGTAGACGCGGCCGGCACCGTCAGGAGGTGGATCCCGATGGATCAAGCAGAGGGCGTCGTCCGTCCCACTCCGGAAAGTGAGCCGGACTTGCCCATCCGTTTGCCGTTGCGGCTGGCTGCAATCCTGCTTTTTGCCGGCGTGCTGGTCTCGCTGCTGGCCGGGCTTTTCCACCCTGACAACGCCAGCGCCAACGATCATGCAGCCGCGTTCTCCGAGTATGCGGACAGTGCTGCGTGGACCGGGATCCATCTGGGTCAGTTCGTGGGGATGGCCATTCTGATAGCCGGGCTGCTGGTCCTGTTCGCGGCCCTGGACCTCCATCGCGGCGCCGCAGCCTGGCTGGCGAGGTTTGCCGCCGTCGCCGCCGTGGCAGCGCTGGCGCTTTATGCGGTCCTCCAAGCCGTGGACGGCGTCGCCCTAAAACATGCCGTGGACGCGTGGGCCGCGGCACCGGAGGCGGAGAAGGCTGCCCGCTTCGATGTCGCGGAAGGCATCCGTTGGCTGGAATGGGGGGTCAGGAGCTACCAGAGCCTGCTGCTGGGAACCTCGTTTGTGCTGTTTTCCGTGGCGATCATCTGGAGCGGCAAAGTGTCCAGGTTCGTGGGTTCCTTCCTGGGCCTGACCGGATTTGCCTACCTGGTGCAGAGCTGGGTCATTGGCACCGAAGGTTTTTCCCCGGCCAACGCCGTGCCGACCCTGGCGGGGATAGCGACGAGCATCGTCTGGAGTATCTGGCTTCTGGTCAGCGGGTGGCGGCGTCGGCCCCGGTCGGCACCGGCGTCGGTTCCTTAGCCGGAGCGGGTTCAGGAGTCGGCTCCGGCACGGGTGCGGGCTGCAGAGTGCTGGGCGTTATCGGGGCTGGTTGCGGCTCGCTATCGGTCTCCGTTGGGGGTGGTGTTGCATCCGCTGACGAGTCCGGGTTAGGGCTGCCTGTCTCTGGCGCAACGGTGGTTGATTCGCCCGGCGGTTGAGGCTTCCGGTCCGTGCCCTGCTCGGAGGTCGGCTGAGTATTCGTGTCCACGTCGGTGTCTGCGCCGGCGCGGCTGTCACTCAGCGCGGCGTCCTGCTCGATGACGCCGAGAATTCGCGTCTTGTAGTTGTTGAGCCGGGCTTGGATTTCGCTTAAGGGAATGTCTTCGAGGGACCGCCCGTAGGCTGCTATCTCTTCCCACAGGGTTTCCAATTTGGCCATCCCTGCGTCGCTGAGCGGACCGTCGAGGGTAAGGACAAGCTGGCTGGCTAGAGCGTAGGTGAGGCATTCGATGCAGTTGTAGTTGGCCGCGGCCGAGAGGTTTTGAGGGACCACGACGTCCGCCTGGCCGAGGACCAGGACAACTTGGAAGCCGACGGCGACCGCGGTGCAGCCCCGGCAGGAGGCGAACGCGTACGCCTCGTTCGTGGCCTCTACCGGTCCGCCCTGGGCCCAGACCAGGGCGAAGGCTACGTCATAGACAACGGATCCATCCTCGACGTTGACAGCCAGGGCCTGGTTTCCGTCTTCCTTCGGCGCCAGTGGTCGGTCGAAGGGGAAGACCCAGGCCGGCCGCGTGTCCCCGGCGCCAGTATCAGCATCGGCGCGGACGCCGCCGTCGTTCGTGGGATGTTCGCTGGTATCCGCGGTGGAGGCCCCGCGGGGAACCAGGACCATCGCCAGTTGGGGATTCTCCGGTCCAGGCAGGTCCGTTCCCGACGGCCACGCCGTCACCGCCTCACCGCCGCGGCCCTCGGTAAGCCCTGCTGATGAAACCGGGGCGAAGGATGCTGCCGCATCGAACAAGGTTCCGCGTTCGTAGGGCTGCACCGGGCGGTACGCCCCGTCATCGGGCCACCAGGCCCAGGCCAGGCCGGCGAGGACTGCGACGACGACGGCAATGGCGGTGGCCCGCCGAAGCGGCCGGCCACGGGTTTTCGCCCAGACCGCGGTGCCGAGTTGGCGGGCCATGCGCAGCAGGATGTAGGCGATGCCGAGAATGGGCAATGCGACGGCGGCGATGGCCAGGACACGCACGGCCATGCCAACGAGGTCTCCGTCCGAACTGGCGTCCGCCAGCAGCCTTTGTTGTTCCATCATGCTGGCCCAGGCCGTCCCCACCACGCGGGGAAGCGAGATCACCATCATGAAGAGGCAGAACAGGAGCAGCGGAACCGTGACCAGGACCCACGTGGTCACGACAGCCCTCGCCCAGGGTTTAAGCATCTTTGGTTCGGGGTCCGACCACCGCCAGGGCAGCAGCCCTAGCAGGGTGGGCTTGATCCGTTGAAAAAGGTCGGGGACGCCGGTTGCGTCGGCGAGGATGTGGTAGCCGTCGAAACGGACCAGGGGCAGCAGTTGGCGCACCATTTGCAGTATCTGGGTCACCACAACCAGCAGCAGCGCATCGAAGCCGGTGAGCAGCCAGACGCACATGGTGCCCACCACGACTATGGCGTTGAAGTACAAGCCGCCAAGGTCCGTGCGGATCCGGCCGCCGCGACCCAACCGGTAGGAGTCCGTCACGTCGGTGTAGAAGGCGGGCCAGATGAGGTACAGGCCTACGCCCATGGCGCCCGGGGTGGCGCCGCCGCGGCGGGCCGCGGCGGCGTGGCCGAACTCGTGGAAGCCGGCCGAGAGGATGGTCAGGGCGAAAACCAGCAGCAGCAGGCCGGGGTTGGCGAAGGCTTCGTGCGTTGCCGAGCCCAGACCCTTGACCATGAGCACCCACCAGCACGCCACGAGGAAGGCCGCCGTAATGGGCACGACGATCAACGGGTGGAACAGTGCTGCGAACGGCGCGGTCAGTTTCCGGGTCCGCGCGGGATCCGTGACCGTGTAGCGGAAGCGCATGCCCAGCAGCGGTCTCGCTTTTTTGACCTCGGGTTCTGAGCCGTCCGCGAGCCGCAGCAGCCCCAGCGGCAGCAACTGCTTTTCAATAAAGGTCCGCACATTTCCGGCAGTAATCAGCCGGCCCGACTTAGCACTTGCATGTTCGGCGATTTGGCCGAGGCTGCGACAGCCGTCCACGCCCTCCAGCACCGCGTACAGCAGTGGAGTGAGCTGGAGGGTTTGCCCGTCTGCGCGCCGGGCCAGCGCGGGCGGCTCCCGGTAGCCGGAACCCTGTGCCGTTCCGAGGAGTTGCACGCCGTCGGCCAGCGCCGGAACGTCGATCGAAGGCGTGGCTGATCGGCCGCCTGGCAGCGGGCCGCCAAGGGCTGGCGGCCCGCTCGGACTCGTGGTCATGCGGGGACTATTGTTCGAGGTCGGACTGCTGGCCGGCGTTGGCCTCGGCGGCACCGTCTATCTGTTGGTTGATGATGGCGTCCTGCTGCGACACCGCGGTCGCCTGGCTGTCTATCGAGCCGATGTTTGCGGCAACTGCTGCGTCAATCGGCGCAGCGACGTTCGCGTTCGCGGCCACGGCACCGTTAATCGGGGCGGCAATATCGGCGTCCGCGGCAAGGTCAACGTTGATGTTGAGCAGGTTCCCGTCGAGGCTCGAGCCGAGGCCCTCCGTGACCGATCCAGTGTCGGGCAGTGTGCCGTCCGGCAGCAGCGCCGGATCGGTGGCCTCCTGCCCGGTGATGCCCTGCTGCGGCAGGCCGGAATCGCCCGCCGCCGCGTCCGTGCCGGCAGCCGCGGAGCCAGCGGTTGTCTCTGCACCGTCCACGGTGTCGTTGCCCTGGTCGATGGTGCTGTCCTGTGCAGACTCGGCGGTCGCGTCGGCAGCGATGCCCTGGTCGATGATGACTCCCTGATCGGACAAGGCCTGTGCGGTGGAGCCGTCGGAGAGGATGTTGGCCGAGACGGCAGCATCGATGGGGGCCGCAACGTTGGCGTTCGCTGCTACGGCCAGGTCGATCGGCGCGGCGGCGTCGATGGCCAGATCCAGGTCCGCATTCAAATCCAGAATGGAGGCGACTTCCTTGTCCGGCAGCGCCGTCCCGGATTGGGCTTCAAGTTCCTCCGGCGACAGCGGCGTGGATCCTGTTTCGTTGCTCATCAGAAATCTCCGTTTCCGGCGCAAGGCGCCATCCATTCCGACCAGTGGCCGAAATATGCCGATTCTTGTTAAAGCCGCGCGGCGCCGGGCTTCTGGTGGTCAGAGTTCCTGTTCGCCGCATAGATGAAAAGCATACTGATGAATCCTTCCATCGGGAAGGACCGCTGACTGCCGTGCTTACTAGTGTCCGGGGAAAGCGGTGCGGATCCGGCTGCCCGACGCCGCAGCCTGTCCAGTTGATAGACCCTCGGTAGCGCCGTGACCATGCCATCTGGGTCCGCGGGTTAGGCTTCACCTATCTCGTGATCGGAAGTTATTGCTTCGCAATGTCCGAATACGGCGGAGCTCACAGTTCCGCGGATAGCGTGGGAAAACGTTCATACAAGACGGGCAGGGACACGATGGGCCGTTTGGCCGCACTAACAGTTGCTGCTGTCCTCATGCTGCCTTTAACTGGCTGCGGAAGCGGTCCGAGGCCCGAGGCTTCTGCGACGGATACTCAGGCAAAAGCAACCGCGGCTGTCACCGAACCCGAAGCCTTTCCTGCATCTTCAAGCGCTGCCCCGACTTCCGGTCCCCCGCTGGAGTCTCTGGTCGACGATTTGGGCTTCGTCAGCCTCGAGGACATACCGGTCTTCTACCTTGCGGCGGTCGAGAGCTTTCCCCACGCCCTTCCCGCGGGCACGGACTGGCCTGCAGGTATTCCCAGCGGCTACAGCGACCCTCACGGACGTTATGAAGCCGACTCACTGGGCGAGGGCATAGCGTCCACGTACTGGCGCTGCGCTTGGGAAGGCGAGTTCCTTGACGCCCACGAAGGTAGTGACCGGGGCCGGCAGGCAGCCGCCCTGGCAATGCTCGATATCTGGGTTTCCGATCCCTACTTCGCGGAATACTTCGAAGACCCAGAACAGATCTGGAAAAGCCATGTACTTGACCCTGCCAAAAACGGTGAGCTTCGACGGATGAAGTCCGAGTACCGGAACTGTCCCACGCCGGGCTAACCCCTACTACTAGCCGTGCTCGACGGCCATGTTGGCGAAGCGGGAGTAGTGGCCCTGGAAACCCACCACAATGGTCTTGGTCGGGCCGTTACGATGCTTGGCCACGATCACGTCGGCTTCGCCCGCACGCGGGGATTCCTTGTCGTAGATGTCCTCGCGGTGGAGCAGGATGACCATGTCCGCGTCCTGCTCGATCGAGCCGGATTCACGCAGGTCCGAGACCATCGGCTTCTTGTCGGTACGCTGCTCAGAGCCACGGTTCAGCTGCGACAGCGCGATCACCGGGACTTCGAGTTCCTTGGCCAGCAGCTTGAGCGCACGGGAGAACTCGGAGACTTCCTGCTGGCGCGACTCGACGCGCTTGCCGGAGGACATTAGCTGGAGGTAGTCGAGCACCACCAGCTTCAGGTCATGGCGCTGCTTGAGTCGCCGGCACTTGGCACGGATCTCCATCAGCGACATGTTCGGGCTGTCATCGATAAACAGCGGGGCGTCGTTCATCCGGCCCATGGTGGTGGCGATTTTGCCCCACTGCTCATCCTTGATGGTTCCCTTGCGCAGGTCCTGCAGCCCGATGGTGGCTTCCGCGGAGAGGAGGCGCATGGCGATCTCGTTCCGGCCCATTTCCAGCGAGAAGAAGACCGTGGTCATGTTGTTCTTGATGGCTGCGGAACGGGCAAAATCCAGAGCGAAGGTGGATTTACCGACTGCGGGGCGTGCCGCGATGACGATCATCTGGCCGCCGTGCAGGCCCTGGGTGAGTTCGTCGAGTTCATAGAATCCGGTGGGGACACCGGTCATGCCTTCGCCGCGGTGGCCGGCGGACTCGATTTCATCGACGGTGCCTTCGATGATGTCCTTCAACGGGACATAGTCCTCGGCGGTGCGCCGTTCCGCGACCTTGTAAATCTCCGCCTGCGCCTCGTTGACGATCGCGTCGACTTCGCCGTCGTGTGAGTAGCCCAGCTGGACGATCTTGGTGCCGGCGTCGACGAGGCGGCGGAGCACTGCGCGTTCGCGGACGATCTCCGCATAGAAGCCCGCGTTGGCAGCTGTAGGCACGGACTGGATCAGCGTGTGCAGGTAAGCCGGTCCGCCAATACGGGAGATTTCGCCCCGTTTGGTCAACAGGTCGGAAACGGTGACGGCGTCAGCCGGTTCGCCGCGGCCGTACAGGTCGATGATGGCTTCGTAGATGCTCTCGTGGGCAGGGCGGTAGAAGTCCACGCCCCGGAGCACCTCGACGCAGTCGGCGATGGCATCCTTGGAAAGCATCATGCCGCCCAGCACCGACTGCTCGGCCACGAGGTCCTGCGGCGGCGTGCGTCCGAATTCGGAATCCCGACCTGTTGCCGAATCCGCGTGCGCTAACGACACCGCTGCCTGCTTTCTTTGTTCCTCGAACGGGTACCGAATCCCTTCTTGTCCAGAACTATCAGGCGGTTCGGACATTCGTTCGAACTGCCGGAAGGGCGCGCTGGACTACAGCCCGGGCGTGGACTTCTGAGTGGGATACTCCGCAACGGTAGCCCCCTTCCCCGCTTCCACCAAGCGACTTATCCACCACCCCTGTGGATAAAATGTGGATACGTAGGCGTGTCTTGTGCACAGGCTGTGCGTAGAGCTGTGGATATTAAACTTAACTCACCAGTAACATGCCTCTGACCTGCGCAAACGTTATCCGCGGACTGTGGATTAAAAGAAATTGGTCGTTGATTTTCTCCGGTTTTTCCCTGTTGACAGAACGGAAATTGCAGCGTAGGCAAAAGTTATCCACTGGTTATCCACAGTGTGAATTACACCGGTGTTATACGCCGGAGGCCGCGCCGGGAAGCCGCTTCCAGTGCGGGACGTAGGATTCAAGTATGGAATTTGTGGTGCCGCTGCTGATCGTCGTACTGGTCATCGCGATCGGACTGGTCATCATGCGTCTCGCGGCGAGGAACAAGCCCGGCGCCAGCCGAGTGCGCAGGTCGCCGGGCCCATCCACACCGGCAACGACCAGGGAAGCTGCTGCCGAAGCCAGCGCCCGGCTGAACCAGCAGCAACACACAGCGATCTATGCGCTCATCGCGCAAGGGCAGGCATTCGCCGCCATCCGCGAGTATCGGAATGCCACCGGAGCAGGACTCCGCGAGGCCGCCGGCGCCGTCGCGCAGATGTCGGCGTACCCGCAGCCCTACAAGGCCTCCCCCGATGAGTCCCCGACAGTCCGGCCCGAGGACAAGGCATTGCGGGAGCCAGCGCCGGAGCAGCCGCGGGAGGACACGGAAGCCCAACAGGCGGCCCCCGCACAGGCACCGGACCCGGCAGAGGAGGCTCAGCCGCAGGAGCCCGCCCCAGCCCCGCGGACAGCCCCCAGGGGATACCGCTACCGGGCCATCGTGTCCAAAGGCGACACCATCAGGGAGATCGCCAGCACGCGCCTGAACGATGACGTGTTTGACCGGATCCGCACCGCGGCTCTCGGTGGCGACCGGGAAGACGCCGTGCGCTTGCTCCTGGACCATTCGGAAGCGACCGAGGCGGACGCGCGCGAGTTTGTGGATCTGATTGGACCGGAAGAAGAGTCCTGACCACAGGGCCGGGCGACGCGTTGGCGGATGCTGGCGACCCCTCCGGCTTTCTGCGACACTTCAACCCATGGCCGAGAACAAAACCGCACCGACCGACGTTCCCGTCGAGGAGTTCCTCGCATCAGTGGAACATCCGGTCCGGCGGCAGGACGGCGAAACCGTCGTGGAGTTGATGCGGGAGATCACCGGCCAGGAACCGGTCATGTGGGGGCCGTCGATCATTGGTTTCGGCAGCTACCACTACAAGTACGCAAGCGGACACGAAGGGGACGCTGCCGCCGTCGGCTTCTCCCCCAGGAAGGGGAACCTGGCCCTGTACGGACTGACCTACGCGCCGGAGTCCGCGCCGCTGCTGGAACGTCTGGGCAAGCACAAGACCAGTGTCGCCTGCCTGTACGTCAACAAGCTGGCGGACATCGACCTTGACGTGCTCAGGGAGTTGATTGCGCTTGGCTACCGCACCATCACGACGGCGGATCCGGAAACCTTCCAGAGCTAGCCTGGCGCAGGTTAGCTCCCCGTTGGCGGACGCCGGTCTGTACCGGCCAACTGGTCGCCCGGGCCGGTCTTAGAGGTCGATGGTGCCGGTGATCAACGTCTGCACGTCCCCGCCGATCCAGATCTCGTCCCCGTCCGCATCAACATACAGCCGGGCGTCCCTGCCCAGCGCCGTTCCCTGCCGGACCGTGTAGCTGGCCGGAGCCGCGTCTTCGCCGATCAGCCACTGGGCCAGCGCGGCGTTCAGGCTGCCGGTGGCCGGATCTTCCGTCGGCAGCTCTTCGAAGCCCATCAGTCCGCGGACCTCGAAGTCGATGCCGGTCCCCCCGGGGTGGGCGCCGACCAGGCCGACGCCGAACGGGGACAGCGCCGCATAGTCCGCCACCACGTCCAGAACGGCCTGTGCGTCCCGCAACTGCAGGGCCTGCCAGTGCGGGCCGTTGTCGGCCCACTGGTGCCGCAGCACGTCGCCGCGGGCCAGCCCAAGGGCCGCGCAGATCTTGGCGACATTCTCCTCCGGTAGCGGCCCGGAGCGCCGCCGCGGCGGGGCAGCAAAAGCCAGCCGTCCGCCGTCGTTCTTCACCTTCACCAGGCCTGCGGCGCATTCCTGCACAATCACGCCGTCAGCTTGTGGCTGCCCGCCGTCCGCGAGCCAGACCGCGGCCGTGCCCAGGGTCGGGTGTCCGGCGAAAGGCAGCTCGCCGCTGGGCGTGAAGATCCTGACCCGGTAGTCGGCTTCCGGGCTGTCCGGCGGCAACAAGAAGGTGGTCTCGGACAGGTTGGTCCAGTTGGCGAAGCGCTGCATCTGCTCGCCATCCAGCGTCTCGGCCGCCGAGACCACGGCCAGCGGATTGCCCGTGCACGGTCCCGTAGCGAAGACGTCCACCTGGCTGAACTGATGTGTGCTCATGGGTTACAGCGTACCGGTGCTAATACGCGTTTAAATGCAGCATGCCGGGCCCGCAACGGACCCGGCATGCTGCGTAATCTGAGGCTGTTAGCCTGCTACGACCTTCAGGTCGATGACTGCGGAGACCTCTTCGTGCAGACGCACGGTCGCCTGGTAGTTGCCTACCGACTTGATGTGCTCGGTCAGTTCGACCTTGCGCTTGTCGATGGCGCCGAGGCCGGCGGCCTCAACGGCGGAAGCAACGTCGGCCTGCTTGACCGTGCCGAACAGACGGCCCGATTCCCCGGCCTTGACGGTCAGGGTGACCGGCTTGCCGGACAGCTTGGCTGCGAGCTGCTGTGCGTCTTCCAGGGATGCGATCTCGCGAGCGGCGCGGGCAGCCTTGATGGACTGCACCTGCTTCTCGCCGCCCTTGGTCCAGGTCAGGGCGAAGCCGCGGGGCAGAAGGTAGTTACGGGCGTAACCGTTCTTTACCTCGACGACGTCGCCAGCAGTGCCGAGACCGGTCACTTCGTGGGTCAGAATGAGCTTTGCCATGTCAGTACTCTCTCCTCTTCGCTTCGCTTAGCCGCGGCCAGCGCCGGAGTAGGGCAGCAGGGCAACTTCGCGGGCATTCTTGATAGCCAGTGCGATCTTGCGCTGCTCCTGCACGGTGACACCAGTCACGCGGCGGGCGCGGATCTTTCCGCGGTCAGAGATGAACTTGCGCAGCAAAGCTACGTCCTTGTAGTCGATGACGGTGACGTCAGCGGCCTTCAAGGGGTTGGACTTTGGTTTGGGCTTACGAATTTCAGCCTTAGCCATCGTGGAGCTCCTTTTTCTCGTGGAGCCCGTGGATCTTTTCCACGGGATGGGGTTTGTTGTTAGAAGGGGGGTTCGTTGGAATCCGGACCGTTGCCCCAGCCGCCGGAGTTGCCGCCGGCCGGTGCTCCCCAAGGATCATCCTGGGGTGCGGGCTGCTGGCCGGACTGCTGTCCACCCCAACCGCCCTGGTTCTGGTTTCCGCCGAAGCCGCCGCCGCCAAAGCCACCTTGGCCGCCTTGACCGCCGCCGAAGCCGCCCTGCCCGCCGCCGGAGCGCTGGGTACGGGTGACCTTGGCAGAGGCGTAGCGCAGCGAGGGGCCGATCTCGTCGACCTCAAGCTCCATGACGGTACGCTTTTCGCCTTCTTTGGTTTCGTACGAACGGGACTTCAGCCGGCCCTGGACGATCACGCGCATGCCCTTGGTCAGGGTCTCTGCGACGTTCTCGGCAGCTTCGCGCCACACCGACGCGCGGAGGAACAGGGTTTCCCCGTCCTTCCACTCGTTGGACTGGCGGTCGAAGGTCCGCGGCGTGGATGCAACGGTGAAGTTCGCTACCGCGGACCCGGACGGAGTGAACCGCAGCTCGGGATCGTTGGTGAGATTACCGACGAGCGTGATAACGGTTTCGCCTGCCATGTTGCCTCCTGATGTCCTAGTCCCGCTTGCCTAGTGGTGCGCGGGATTGTCTTCGTCAATGCCGGTCCCGGAAAGGACGCGGCGATCACAGCTGATTACTCAGCGGAGATCTTCTGCTCCTCCGGGCGGGTGATCTTGGTGCGCAGGATGGTCTCGTTCAGACCAAGCTGGCGGTCAAGCTCAGCAGCAGTGGCGGGAGTGGCGGTGAAGTTGACCACCGCGTAGATGCCTTCGGACTTCTTCTTGATGTCGTAGGCGAGCCGGCGGCGTCCCCAGATGTCCACCTTGTCGATGGTTCCACCATCGTTGCGGACAACGTTGAGGAACTTGTCGAGCGAGGACTCTACGGTACGCTCTTCGACCTCGGGGTCGATGATTACCATCAGTTCATAAGCACGCATTGTGAACCCACCTCCTTCGGGCTAAGCGGTCACGGTCTTTCCGTAACAGGAGGTTCTGTTGCGTTGCCTGCCTGCCACCGCACAGCGATACTCAGAGTGTTTTGGCTATTGTCACAAGGATTACCGGCTGGTGCTGACAGCACAGACTTATCAATGCTACCGGACAGCGGACCGGGCGCGTAAATCCGCGCCTCCGACCCGTCCTCCACAGCCCCCGGGCTCCGGCCGGGGAACCGGCCGGGGAACCGGCCGGGGGCCGAGGAACCGGCCCGCTCAGTAATCCAGCCCCTGGCTGGGCACCACCAGGCCGGTCTCGTACGCGTAGACCACGGCCTGCACCCGGTCACGCAGGTGCAGTTTGGCGAGGATCCGCCGCACGTGCGTCTTCACGGTCGCCTCCGAGAGGAAGAACCGGTGCGCGATTTCAGCGTTGGACAGGCCCTCCGCAATGGTTTCCAGCACTTCGAGTTCCCGCGGCGTCAGGTCATCCAGCAACGGGTCGCGCTGCGGCGGGGCCGCCGGGCTGCCGGTCGGGGCCAGGCCGCGCACGTACGTCTCCAGCAGGCGCGCCGTCACCCGCGGCGCCACCACGGCGTCACCGGAGGAGACCAGCCGCACCGCCTGGACAAGTTCTGCCGGGGCCACGTCTTTAAGCAGGAAGGCGCTGGCTCCGGCCTGCAGCCCGGCGAACGCGTACTCGTCCAGATCGAAGGTGGTCAGGATGATCACCCGGGCCGGCAGCCCGGCGGTGACAATCTGCCGGGTCGCCTCGATCCCGTCCAGCACCGGCATCCGCACGTCCATCAGCACCACGTCAGGCACCAGCTGCCGCGTCAACTCCAGCGCCTCGGCGCCGTCGGACGCCTCCCCCACCACCGCGACGTCGTCCTCGCCTTCGAGGATGAGCTTGAAGCCCATCCGCAGCAGCGGCTGGTCGTCCACCAGCAGGACCTTCACCGGCCCCGCCGGGATGCTGTCGGTGCTCTCAGACACTCTTGTCTTCCTCTCCGGGCCAATACAGGGTTGCTTCCACCATCCAACCACCGCCGGATCGCGGACCGCTGGCAACGCGGCCGTCGTAGATGGCGGCCCGTTCGCGCATGCCGACGAGGCCCTGGCCGGCACCGAGCGAATCGGGCGTGCCAACCTGCCGGCCGTCGTCGGACACCGTGATGTGCACGGCGTCGCCGTCGCGGATCAACGCCACGTCCACCCGGGACACTCCCTTGGCGTAGCGCAGCACGTTGGTCAGCGACTCCTGCACAATCCGGAACACGGTGAGCCGGAAATTCTGGTCGTCCGGCAGCGGCGGCCCGGCCATCACCGTGCGCAGCGGCAGGCCCGCCGCGCGGAAGCCGTCCAGCAGTCCGGTGAGCTGATCGCCGGACGGGGCCGGCGCCAGCGGGGCCGTTTCCACGCCGTTCTCGGTGCGCAGCACGCCGAGCACCCGGCGCATGTCCGCCAGCGCCGTGCGGCCCGTCGCCGAGAGCTGGTCCAGGACCTGGCCGGCGCGCTCCGGATCCTTGCGGACCACGACGGCGGCGCCGTCCGAGAGCGCGATCATCACCGAGAGCGAGTGCGCCACCACGTCATGCATCTCCCGCGCAATGCGGGTGCGTTCGTTCGCCGACGCCAGCTTGGTGTTGTCCGCCGCCCAGCGCTGCAGCTCGGCGTCGTGCATCCGGTCCCTGCGCACGGTGACGCCAATGCCAGCGGCGATGACGTTCGCCAGGACCAGCACTAGCCCGGTGATCAGGCCGACAAATGCCGGGACCTCCCCGCTGGCGATCTGCTTGGCGATCTCCGGCGGCATCCGGACCGCCATGACCACCATCATCGGCACGACGGCAAGCACCGCCGCCCCGATGGCGCGCACCGCGGGCTGGGTGGTTGCCACCGTGTAGACGGCGAACCACATGGCGAAGGAGCCGCTGCCGGTGCTGGTCAGCAGCACAATCAGCATGTCCACCACCGCAATGGCCGCCAGCACCAGCAGCGGGTAACGGCGGCGCCACACCAGCGCCGTGCCGCCGGCCAACAGGAGCACCAGCGGCGACCACTCGCCGTCGGCCGCGGTCATCACGGCATTCGGCAGCCCGAACAGCAGATGGATGCCGATCAGCACCCAGTCCATCGCCACCGGGTGGCTATGGAAATAGCGCCGGATTGGGCCCCGGCGCTTGGAAGAAATTTCGGTGAAGGAGACGGCGGCCGTTCGTTCCGCCGCCTCCCTCACCGAAGGCTTGTCAGTCATGCATCGAGCCTAGCTGCGCGCTTAGACGTCCCGGGCCTTGGTGGTCACCGCCGCGCCGGCCAGCAGCACCGCGGCCCAGGCCGCCATGACCAGGCCGCCCTGCCACTGGGTCAGGTCGCCGTCGGCGGTTTCCAGCATCACCATTTGCCGTCCCGCGTTGGAGGGCAGGTAGGGCATGACGCCGTCCTGTACCCAGTCGAAGGGGATGATCTGGGCGACGATCGGCAGCACCAGCAGCAGCACCACCAGGGTGACAATCCCGCCGGCACTGTTGCGCAGGAGGGATCCGAGCGCCAGGCCCATCACGGCCACCACGGCCAGGTACACGCCGGAGAGCAGCATGGACTGCACCAGATGGTCCACGTCCAGCCCGAATTCCAGGCCGTAATTGGCCAGGATCGGCTGCAGCAGGAAGTAGGTGATGAAGCTGGAGACAATTCCGACGACGGCGGCGACCACCGCGACCACAAGGGCCTTGGCAAACAGCGGCGACAGGCGCGACGGCACCGCCGTCATGGTGGAGCGGATCATGCCGGTGGAGTACTCGGAGGCGATCAGCAGCACGCCCAGCGAACCGATGATCAGCTGGCCGAAGTCAAGGCCGCCGCTGGTCATCAGGTAGAGGATGGAGACGTCCATCCCCGCCGCGGCAGGGTCCTGGCCGGCGGCTTCCATCTGCTCCATGCCGGTGGCAATGCCCCAGCCGCCGAGCAGGCCGATGCCCACCATCACCAGGATGGTAGTGGCCAGCAGCACCCAGGTGGAACGCAGGGTGGTGAACTTGATCCACTCGCTGTTCAGCGTCCGGGGGAAGCTCACGCCCGGGCCGGCGACGCGCCCGGTTTGCGGAGTCAGGGTTGCAGCGCTCATGGTCAGTTTCCTTCCTGGCTGGCGCCGGCGGCGACAGCAGCGTGCCGTCCGGACTCTGCGGGCCCGGCCTGGTCATGTACATCGGCCACCGGGCCGGAATGGTATTCGACTTCGTCCTTGGTCAGGTCCATGTAGGCCTCCTCCAGGGATGCCTGCAGCGGGGTCAGTTCGTAGACCAGGACCTGCTGGGCGAGCGCTGTTTCCGCGATGGCGCGGGCCGCGACGCCGCTGACTTCCAGCAGTTCCGGTTCGCGTGCCTCGACGCTGACGCCTTCGCCGGCCAGCGCCCGGGTGAGGACGTCGGGCCGGTCGGTGCGCACCCGCACCCGCTGGGCGCGGTTGCTGAGGATGTCGTCGATGGGCGCATCGGCGATGATCCGGCCGCGGCCGATCACGATCAGATGGTCCGCCGTCAGCGACATTTCGCTCATCAAGTGGGAGGACAGGAACACCGTCCGGCCCTCGGCCGCGAGCGCCTTGACCAGGTTGCGCACCCAGAGCACGCCTTCCGGGTCCAGCCCGTTGACCGGCTCGTCCAGGATGATGGTCTGCGGATCGCCCAGCAGCGCGGCCGCCATGCCCAGCCGCTGGCCCATGCCCAGCGAGAAGCCGCCGACGCGCTTCTTGGCCACGGCGCCGAGGCCGGTCAGCTCGATCACATCGTGCACCCGCTTGGTGGGGATGCTGTGCGTGGCGGCCATCGCCCGCAGGTGGTTGTAGGCCGTGCGGGAGGTGTGCACCGCCTTCGCGTCCAGCAGGGCGCCGACTTCGCGCAGCGGTGCGCGGTGCTTGGCGTAGTGCTTGCCATTGACCAGCACATCGCCGGAGGTGGGACGGTCCAGTCCCATGATCATCCGCATGGTGGTGGACTTGCCTGCGCCGTTCGGACCCAGGAAGCCGGTGACCCGGCCGGGCTGCACAGTGAAGGAGATGCCCTGCACTGCCGGTTTGTTTCCGTAGACCTTGACCAGGCCCTGTGCCTCGATCATCTGAACCGTCCTTTGTATGTGGGGTGGCGCCCATTCCCGGGGGCACTAGCTACGTTACGGATTGCTGGTCACCCGCACACCGCACGCAAGGATGATCTTGGCGACCGGCTGGATCATCCCTCTGGATGACGCTACGGGGTTTGGTTGTGCCCGCTCTACTGGGGGAAGCCCTGAGCTGTCCCGGACCGATCCCGGGCGCTGCTGTCTTCTGGAAGAGGTGCCGGCCCTAAGCCCAGAGGTCGCTCGGCCGTTCGAACTGACGGGCCATTGCGGAGCGGACGTTGCGCAGGTGGCTTCGCATGGCCTCGGCTGCGCCTGCGGCGTCGGCAGCGGCCACTGCCGTGTAGATGGCCTCGTGTTCAATCAGTTCCTGGTCCGCAGCCAAGTGGGCGTGAAGGCCGGGCAGCACGCGGTAGGCGCGGGAGGTTTCATCGAGGCAGCGGGCCAAAAAATCGTCGAGCCTGCGGTTCCGCGCACCCCGTGCCAGGGCGCGATGGAACGAGTAGGCGTGCTCCATGCTCGCGAGCGGCTCTGCCACGGCCTTCTCACGCTGCTTGTCTAGAAGTTCCCGCAGCTTAGTCAGCAGGTCGTGGTCTGCGTAGGCGGCGGCGCTCGCGCACGCATGCGGCTCGAGGAGCATGCGGAGGTCGAGGACCTCGGCGACGTCGTGCGAGCTCATCGTCACGACGAGGTAACCCTTCTTAGGGAGCACGGTCAGGAGGCCTTCGGTGGTGAGCAGGCGCAGCGCCTCCCGCACCGGAGTCTTGGAGACACCAAACTCCTCGGCAAGCCTGGGCTCCACGACGAGGGAACCCGGCGCCAGGTCGCCGGCGAGGATCTGACTGCGCAACGCGCCGGCAACCCTGTCGGTCATCGAGTCAGCCATGATTCCTCCGTTCGCCCAGCTTGTGAATCGTATCACAAGATGCTAGAAATATATTTCACATATTCCTGTCTCACACCATCTTCCGCCCTCCAGGAGGAACCTTGGCCAACGCCGCCGTTGCCATCAGTCCTACGAGGCTCACCCCGGGCGCCCGACGCGCGCTCCTCGCAGCGACCCTTGGAACACTGATCGAGTGGTACGACTACGCGCTGTACGGCGCGGCAGCCGGCCTCGTCATCGGACCCCTCTTCTTTGCCGGAACCGGCTCCGAGGCATCGCTGGCGGCGTTCGCCACCTTTGCGGTCGGCTTCGTGGCCCGACCGTTGGGCGGGGTGCTGATTGGGCACCTGGGTGACCGGCACGGCCGCCGGCCCGCGATGCTTCTGACGATTCTGCTCATGGGTGCCGCGACGGTGGGCATCGGCCTCCTCCCCACCGCGGCCGCTATCGGGGCTGCTGCCCCGCTCCTGCTGATCCTGTTCCGCCTCCTTCAGGGACTCGGCGCCGGTGCCGAGCTCGCGGGAGCCATGACACTCGTCGCTGAGTTCGCCCCCGCCAAGCGGCGCGGCTTCTTCACCGCCGTCGTGCTGGCAACGCCACCCGCGGGCATCGCCCTCGCCACCGTGGCCTTCCTCTGGGCCTCCTCTGCTGGCGACGCAGCGCTGCTCGATTGGGCCTGGCGCATCCCGTTCCTCGCCTCCGCCGTCCTGTTCTTCGTGGCCCTCTTCATCCGTGCCAAACTCGAGGAGACACCGGAATACCGCCAGGCGAGCGAGCACGCCGACGAGGCGCGCAAGCGCAAGCTGCCCGTGATGGAGCTCCTGCGCAAGGACCCCGTTGCCGTCCTGATCGGCTTCTTCTCCATCACCGGTCACAATGCCCTGAACTACATCATGGCGGTGTTCGCCATCGGTTTGATGGCCTCCCCTGCCGTGGGGATGAGCCGTCCCGAGGCGCTGCTCGCCGTCACGGTCGGTTCCCTCGCGGGCGTCGTGGCAACGCCCGCGGGCGGCTGGCTTGCCGACCGCTTGGGGGCCGGCCGCGTTCTTGCAATCGGCTCTGCCGCCGGCGCGTTGTTCGCGTTCCCGCTGTTCGCCGCCCTGACCAGCGGATCGGTCGCGGTGGCGACGGCCACGATTGCTGTGGGATACGGCGTCGTGATTGCCATGACGAGCGGCGCTCAAGGCGCTTTCCTGACCAATCTGTTCCCGCCGGAACGGCGTTTCTCCGGCGTCGGGCTGGCACGCGAGCTTAACGGTGCGATCGTGGCAGGCCTGAGCCCGCTTATCGCGGGCGCGCTGATCGCGGCGGCACAGGGCAGCACATGGTCGGCGGCGCTGTTCCTTGCCGCATGCTGCGCATCTTCTGTGATCGCCGTACTCTTGGCCCGCGGCCGCGGCACCACCGCCGCCTGATTCCACCCCTTGGAGGTACCCTCATGAAGCGCAAATTCCCCCGCGTGAGCGAACTTCGCCCGCTGCTGAAGTTCGAACTCCCGAGTCTGGACCGCCGGGCCGCACGGCTGGCTCACGCCGCAGATGTGTGGGACCTTCGAACGACCGCGAGGCGCCGCACCCCCACGCCCGCTTTCGACTACGTGGATGGCGCCGCCCAGCGTGAACTCACGGCGAGACGGACACGGGAGGCGTTTGACGCCGTCGAGCTCCTCCCCCGCATTTTGCACGCGACCGAGAAGGTGGACCTCTCGACGTCGATCGCCGGCGGCATTTCCTCGCTGCCGTTCGGAATAGCTCCGACCGGGTTCACGCGGTTCATGCATGCAGAAGGCGAGGACGCCGGCGCGTCCGCTGCCGCCGCGGCGGGCATCCCGTTCTCACTGTCCACCATGGGCACGCGCTCGATCGAGCAGGTAGCCGCAGCCGCTCCCGAGGGCCGGCGCTGGTTCCAGCTGTATCTGTGGAAGGACCGGCAGAAGTCGCTCGACCTGCTGCGCCGCGCGGAGGCTTCAGGCTTCGACACGCTGCTCGTCACCGTCGACACACCGGTCGCCGGTCAGCGGCTGAGGGATGCCCGCAACGGCATGGTGATTCCGCCCAGGCTGACCATCAAAACCGTGCTCGATGCCTCCTACCGGCCCGAGTGGTGGTTCAACTTCCTCACCACCGACCCGCTGACGTTCGCGTCGCTGTCCGGGACCAGCCAAGACCTTCCGACGCTGATCAACTCAATGTTCGATCCGTCGCTCTCGATGGCCGACCTTGAATGGATCCGCTCGGTGTGGGCCGGGAAACTGTTAGTCAAGGGCGTGCTGACGGCCGAGGACACACGCCGCGCGCTCGACGCCGGAGCAGACGGCCTCATCGTCTCGAACCACGGTGGGCGACAGCTTGACCGCGCGCCGGTCTCGCTCCGCGCACTGCCCGAGGTGCGGGCCGAAGCCGGGGACGGGGTGGAGATCATCCTCGACTCGGGGATCATGTCCGGGGCGGACATCGTCGCGGCGCTATGCGCCGGAGCGGACTTCACCCTTATTGGGCGCGCCTACCTTTACGGGCTCATGGCCGGCGGGCGCGAAGGCGTTGACCGCGTGATCGAACTGCTGGCGAAGGAGATCGAGGTGACGATGCAGCTTGTTGGTGCAGCGACCATCGAGGACCTGGGGCCGCACCTGCTGCGCACATGACCTGAGCCAGAGCGCATCGCCTAGATAGTCTCGGCGCCGTGCGCAGGCCCACGTACCTCTTTGAGCTAGGCAGCGCCGACGACTTCTTCCAAGGTGACGATGAGGTCTGCGTCGGCCCGGGTTGCGCGGATCAGTTGGGCGTTCCTTTCATCGACGGTTCTCACCCAGGCTTTCGCCTCCGCGGGGCTCTTGCCGAAGTCGATATGCCGCTGGATGAGGCGCTGGATGCGCTTGCCGTCGTCCTGTTCGCAGTACCAGACCTCGGTGCACTGGCCGCGCACTTTACGCCACTCGGGGCTGTCGAGGAGTAGATAGTTCCCTTCGGTCAGGATGGTGGTGGCGGACGGGAAGACGGGGATGACGCCGGCCATGGGTTGTTCGAGGGTCCGGTCGAATCCCGGCGCGTAGACCACGGCATCCCGCTCCGAACGCAGCCGTTGAAGCAGCGTGGCGTAGCCGTGCACATCGAAGGTCTCCGGTGCGCCCTTTCGATCAAGGAGACCAAGGCGGATCAGCTCCTGGTCCGAGAGGTGGAACCCGTCCATCGGGACGTGGGCGAACTCCTGGACTTCGGGTTCCGGACTGTCCTTGTTCAATTCCTTGAAGAGGCTTTCCACCAGGGTGGTCTTGCCGGCGCCTGGCGCGCCGACCACGCCGACAACAACGGGCGCCTCGTTGGAGGCTTTCCAATGCCTGACACGTGCGACCAGCTCTTCCAGGTTCATAGGGCCACCGGTGCGGCGTGCCAGTTTTGGCCGGTCGTGCCGGAGGCGAGGATGACCCGGCCCTCGCCGTCGGTCCACTGATTCCGCGAGACGGCCAGATTGTTGGACAGTCTGCGTACGACGGCAGAGGAGGAGCTTTTGTAGGTGATGGGGTCACTGTAGTTGATGGCAGCCAAGGCGTGGAAGAACGATGGGAAGCCTACCTGTCCCACCCAGCCGGATCGCGCTCCTTGCGCACCTGAGCTCATGCCGATAGCGTCTCCACACCATGAATCTGCCGCCCGCCCCCGACCCCTCCGGCGCCGCCGACTTGCCGGACAGGAGCCTCACGCGCCCGGAGAGCCGTGCCCCCTTGGTCAGCCACCCCGCGGGCGGGGAAGGCGATACCGGCACGGTAACCAGACCGTTCCGCGCGGGTGTCAGGTCGCTCCTGGCCGTACCCGAAACGGTGATGTTGATCCCGGTGGAGGCGCTCTTTCTTGGTTTTCTGGGAGCGGCGGCCCTAACGAATTCGTGGAACGAGGCCTTGGTTCCGGCCTTGTTGGCCGTGGCCGCACTGGTCCCCTCCGCGTTGGAGCGGGGCATCGAGGCCAGGTTCCCCGCGTGGTTGCACGGCTGCTATCTGGGGTTCCTGATTGCGGGACCGTTCGCCGGCACCCGGTTGGGGCTCTATGCGTTCAGGCCCGATTGGGACAAGGTCATCCATGTGTTCTCGGGGTTGCTCGTAGGGTGCGCCATCACGTTCGCCCTCGGTATCGTCGGCCGCAGGAAACACCTTGATCTTCCGCCCTTTCTGATTGTGTCCGGGGTGGTGGCCTCTGGCGGTTTCGTCGCCGGCGCATGGGAAATCGCCGAGTTCACCAGCGACGGACTCCTAGGCATGCACGCACAAAATGCCAGCCTTCAGGACACGATGACGGACATCATCTGCGGAGTTCTCGGGGCGATAGCCGTGGCGGTCGTGGTGGGAATCCACTTCCGCGGCCACCCGGTTCCCCCGATCAGTTCTTTGCTTCGAAACCGCGACTTCAGCCCCTCTGGGCCGCGTCAGGAGCGGCCTTAGCCCTTCGAGCCGTATGCTACTCGCCCACCCGTTGCTCCAGCACGCTTACCTCTTGCGGGCTGTGAACAGCAGGTATTCCCATTCCATCGTGCCGCCGCCGAGATCGTTCCGGCGAGCCAGTTCCACAAGTGCCTGATCGAGGGCCTGCACCCGGTCCGGATCCTCTGCGATGTTCCGGTATGTGTTGATCGTGGGGCCATAGCAGGCCTTGAAAAAGTCGCGGAATTCCTCAGCGGTATCGAACCTGTCGACCGTCAGCTTTTCGCGGCGGGCCACGACGTCGGTGGCCCGGTCGCCAAGCAAGTCCTCCACGTGCTGCTGGCTGCCCCAGAGGGGCGGCGGCTGCGCACCCGGGGGCGGCGGGGGTGCATAGGGCTTCATGGTCGAAAACATCTGGCCGATAAAGCCTTCCGGGGTCCAGTTGGAAAGGGCGATCGCACCTCCGCTCCGCAGCACCCGGACCAGTTCGTCGGCACTGGCTTGGTGGTTGGGAGCGAACATGATCCCCACGCAGGAGATCGCGGCGTCGAAGGAACCGTCGCTGAACGGAAGGTCCTCGGCGTCCGCCTCCTGCCAGTCCACGGAAACCCCTGCCTGTTGGGCCAATCTGCGCCCCTGCTCGAACAGTTCGGGAGTGAGATCCGCGGCGGTGACCCGCGCCCCAGCCTGCGCGGCCGGAATGGTCGCGTTGCCGGACCCAGCCGCAATATCCAGAACGCGGTCGCCCTGCTTGATGCCACTTGCCTGGACCAGGGCGGGTCCCAGCGCGGAGACCACCTCCGTGGCGACGGCGGGATAGTCGCCCAGTGCCCACATGGCCCGGTGCTTTGCCTTGATCTCCGAATTAGCCGATGGATTACTCATGACCTTGCCTCCTGCTGTTGAAGGCCCCCATTGGTGGTTCTACAAGGATCGGTGCGAGCCCGATTAATTTCCAGTGGCAGCCGTTCTTGGCGTCTGTTCGAAGCGACATCTCTGTGTGCGCGCCGCGCTCTAATTTCGCCGGTGCCGCTGCTCGCGGGCGGCGGGCGCGGTGAGCAGCGAGGCCACCATCAGGACGGCGACGGCGAGCAGGGCGTTGCGGATGCCGACGTGTTCGCCGAGGAAACCGAGGAACGGCGGGCCGGCCAGGAAGGCCACGTAGCCCAGGGTGGAGACGACCGAGACGCGCTCGGCGGCGCGGACGGGATCGTCCGCCGCCGCGGACATGCCCATCGGGAAGCCCAGGGCGGCGCCGGCTCCCCAGAGCACCGCGCCGGCGAAGGCCAGCGGCAGGTTCGGCGCGAAGACAAAGACCAGCAGGCCGGCCAGCGCGGCGCCCAGGCTGATCCGCAGCACGGCCACCCGGCCCCAGCGGTCGATGAAACGGCCGCCGGCAAAGCGCAGCAGCGTCATGGCGGCCACAAAGACGCCGAACATCACTGCGCCCAGGGCTTCGGTGGCGCCGAGCCCGACGACGGTGGCCTGCGCGATCCAGTCGTTGGCGGCACCTTCGGTCAGGGCGGCGCCGAGGACGACGACTCCGATCAGCACGGTCCGCGGTTCGCGCCAGGCGGCAAACCGCCCACGGTGAGCACTGCCGTCGTGCTCCTCATGGCGCGGCAGATGGGGCAGGAAGGCGCGCGGCACCAGCCAGGTGGCGACCGCGACGACCGCGGCCAGCACCGCCAGATGGGCGGAGAGCGAGACGCCGAGCACGGAGAGCCAAGCGCCGAGCATCGCCCCGGCGAAGGCGCCGAGGCTGAAGGCGGCATGGAACTGCGGCATGATGGTGCGCAGCAGCTTCCGCTCCACGTCGGCGCCTTCGATGTTCTGCGCCACGTCCCACCAGGCCACGCCGATGCCGTAGCAGAACAGCGCGGCGGCAGCGCCCGGAACCGTTCCGAGGGCGAGCGTCGCGGCGAGGCCTGCAGCGCTGATGGCTGCGATCAGGCCGCCGGCTCGGACGGTGTTGGCCGTGCCGATCCGGGCCGCAATGGGTCCGGCCAGCGGCAGCGAAATGACCGAGCCCAAACCGAGTGCCAGCAACAGGGCGCCAATTTGGCCGGCGCTGATGTCCAACGCTGCAGCGGCCGCGGGAATCCTAGCTGCCCAACTGGCAAAGACCAGTCCGTTCAGCGCGAAGATGGCGAAGGTGGCGTACTTCGCCATCGTCGCTTGGCGGGGCGGACCGCTGGAAGGGCGGCCGGCGGCCGTCTTGCCCGTTTGCCCTTCCGGCTCAGCGTTCCCGGACACCGCGTTCCCGGGGTCAGCGTTCCCGGACAACACGATCCTCGTCCCAGACCGGGGTGTCGCTTTCGTAGACCTTGCCATCGGACCCGAAGACCAGGAACCGGTCGAAGCTGCGCGCAAACCAGCGGTCGTGGGTCACCGCCAGCACCGTGCCCTCGAACGCGTCAATGGCCCGCTCCAGTGCCTCGGCGGAATGCAGGTCCAGGTTGTCGGTGGGCTCGTCGAGCAGCAGCAGGGTGGCGCCGGACAGTTCCAGCAGCAGGATCTGCAGCCGGGCCTGCTGGCCGCCGGAGAGCGAGTCGTACAACTGCTCCGCCTGCCGGGCCAGGCCGTAGCGGTCCAGCACGGCGGCTGCCGCTTCGCGGCCCAGGCCGGAGCGGTGGTCGTCGCCGCGGTGCAGGATGTCCACCAGGGACTTGCCCAGCAGGTCAGGCCGCACGTGGGTCTGGGCGAAGAACCCGGGCCGGATCCTGGCGCCAAGCTTGACCGTGCCGGTGTGCGGCACCTCGGCGATCTGCACCTCTGAGACCGGCAGGTGTTCCTTTTCCGGATCGGTGCCGCCGCTGGCCAGCAGGCGCAGGAAGTGGGACTTGCCGGAGCCGTTGGAGCCGAGCACGCCGACCCGGTCGCCGAACCAGATCTCGGTGCTGAACGGCTTCATCAGCCCGGAGAGCTCCAGCTTGCTGGCCACCACCGCCCGTTTGGCCGTGCGCCCGCCCTTGAGCCGCATCTGCACGTTCTGCTCGATCGGCACCGCCTCGGGCGGACCCGCCTCGAGGAACTTTTGCAGCCGGGTGGTTGCGGCGTGGTAGCGGTTGGCCATGTCCGAGCGGAAGGCCGCCTTGTTCTTGTACATGTTCACCAGCTCTTTGAGCTTGGCGTGCTCCTCGTCCCAGCGTTTGCGCAGCTCCTCGAAGCGGGCGTTCCGGTCGTCGCGGGCCTGCAGGTAGCTTTCGAAGCCGCCGCCGTGGACCCAGGCGGTGGCACCGAGGGCGCCCGGCTCCAGGGTGACGATCCGGGTGGCCGCGTTGGCCAGCAGCTCACGGTCGTGGCTGACGAACAGCACCGACTTCCGCGACTCGCGCAGCTTCTCCTCCAGCCAGCGCTTGCCGGGAACGTCCAGGTAGTTGTCCGGCTCGTCCAGCAGCAGCAGTTCGTCCGGTCCGGAGAAGAGTGCCTCCAGCACCAGGCGCTTCTGCTCGCCGCCGGACAGGGTGGATGCGTTGCGGTACTGTGCCCGGTCGAAGGGCACGCCCAGCGAGGCCATCGTGACCTCGTCCCAGACCGTCTCCTGCTCGTAGCCGCCGGCATCGCCCCAGTCCGCGATCGCCTGGGCGTAGCGCATCTGGGTGGGCTCGTCGTCGTGTTCCATCATGGCCAGCTCCGCCTCGTCCACGGCGCGCGCGGCGGCGGCCAGGGCCGGCGGCGCGGCGCCGACCAGCAGGTCCCGGACGGTGGTCTGGTCACGGACCTGGCCGACAAACTGGCGCATGATGCCCATGCTGCCCGAGCGGGCCACGGCGCCGTCGTCCGGGGAAACGTCCCCTGCGATGATCCGCAGCAGGGTGGTCTTGCCGGTTCCGTTGGGTCCGATCAGGGCCGTTTTGGCGCCGTCGCCGACCTTGAAGCCGACGCCGTTGAGCAACTGGCGGCCGTCGGAGAGGAAATAGTCAATGTTGGAGACGTCGAGATGGGCCACTGAACCAGTCTGTCATGGCCCGGGCATACGAAATGGCTCAAAGTCAGGCCTCCCCATTAGCCAACTCACTTCGAGCCATTTCGTGTGCGGTATCTGGATCCACCGCCCGAAGGCAGGTCCCCCAACTCGGATCCCAATACCGCCGCCTCCGGTTGGTCTCCCGTCCGGTTGCTGACACCTTCAATCATGGTCGAGGACCCGCGCGGATTCCAGATCAATCCACCCTAGTTAGAAAACCCTAGGGTGCTGCGGTCCTTACCGGAGCGCCGCCGGCAGCAGGCGAGGTCTTGGGCGAGGTTTTGCGAGGAAGCGGCACGGCAGCATGTGCGCCACAATGGTCACGAACCCTGATCGGCATCGTCAGCGCGCATCACGCAAGGAGCCCCATGAGAATCCTGATTGCCGGAACCGGAGCGACCGGCGGCAGCTTCGGCGCCCGCCTCATCGAAGCCGGACGTGAGGTGACTTTCCTCGTCCGCCCGCGCCGCGCGGAACAACTCGCACGCGATGGCCTGACCCTGGATGCGCCAGACGGCCGCCGCACTCTGCAGGCGAAGACAGCCACGGCGATCGCACCCGGCGACCACTACGACCTGCTCATCGTTGCCGTCAAGGCTCCCGCCCTGGCCGACGTGCTCAACACCGCGGCCCCCGCTATTGGACCGGCGACGATGATCCTGCCGATGCTCAACGGCATGGACCACCTCGATGCCCTTCAGGCGGCATACCCCGGCCAGGTCCTGGGCGGCCTCGTTAAGATCGTCGCAACCCTCGACGAGGTGGGCACGGTCCTGCAGATGACCCCGCTGTGCACAATGACGGTCGGCACCCTTGACGGTTCGACGTTGAAGGCAGAGATTCCACAGGCGCTCGACGTTCCCGGCATCGAGCTCACCGTTGATGATGACGTGCTGACGCGACTGTGGGAGAAATGGGCATTCATCGCTTCCGCCGGCGTCATCACCTGCCTCTTCCGCGGCACTATCGGGGATATCCTCGCCGCCGGCGGCGAGGAGCACATCCTCCGGGCCATCGCCGAGACGGAAGAGGTCGCCCGGAGCGCCGGCCACGCCGTCAGCGCCGCAGGCCACGCCCAAAGCATTGGTCTGCTCACCGAAGCGGGCTCGTCTTTCACGTCGTCGCTCTATCGGGACCTCCAGCACGGTGACCCGGTGGAGGCCGAGCACATTCTGGGAGGCCTCGCCGCCCGCGCTAGGAAGCTCCGGGTCGCAACACCTTTGCTCGACGCTACGCTGCTCCAACTGCGCACCCACCACCGCGCCTTGGAGCGGACTATGCAGTCACCTCAATGAGGGAAGGCGTTCGGCTGCCTTCCGCTCTCAGGCCTTGAAGAGCATCCGGACAACCTGCCCTTGCGCCAGGGCTTCGAGGCCTTCGTTGATCTGGTCCAGCGGGTAGGTGTCCGTGTGCAGCAGTTCGACGGGAAGCCGGCCCTCGCGCCAGTACCCGAGGTAGCGGGGAATGTCGCGCCTCGGAATCGCGTCGCCCATGTAGGAGCCGAGGAGGCGCTTGCCCATGCCGGCGAATTGCAGGGCCGGCACGCTGAGTTCCTGCGAGGGGTGGGGGAGGCCGACGGCGACGACGGCGCCTCCCCGATTGGTGACTTCCAGGCAGCCGGCCAGCACGCGGGCGGAGCCGGCGGCTTCGATGGCAATGTCGACCCCGCCGCCAGCCGCCTTTGCTGCCAGCGCGGCGGCTTCTTCCGGCGTCCCCGCCGCGGTAGCACCGGCCTCCAATGCCACGGCATGCTTGGCAGTATTTGGATCGATCGCAATGACATCCGCGGCCCCTGAAATCCTGGCTGCCATGACCGATGCCAGTCCCACGGCCCCCAGCCCAAAAACTGCCACCGTCTGCCCGGCTTCTACCTGCGCCGTGTTGATCACCGCGCCCATGCCGGTCAGGACGGCACACCCGAACATGGCCGCCACCTCGTCCGGGATGTCCTCCTCGACCACCACCACCGACTCCCGCGCGACCACCGCGTGATCCGAGAACGCAGAGACGCCCAGGTGGTGGTTGATCCTGCCGCCGTCGGCAGAACGCAGCAGCGCCTGGCCGTGCAGCAGGTCGCCGCTGCCGTTCGCCTCGGCGGCGCGGTCGCACAGGGCTGGCCGGCCGGCCAGACAGGTGCGGCACTGCCCGCAACTGGGAACGAAAACCAACACCACATGGTCGCCGATCCGCACGTCGTCCACGCCTTCCCCGAGGCTGGCGATGCGGCCAACGGCTTCATGCCCAAGTGCCATCGGCAAGGGGCGCGCCCGGCTGCCGTCGACCACGGAAAGGTCCGAGTGGCAGAGGCTGGAATAGGTGATGTCGACGCCGACCTCGCCGCGCCTTGGCATCGGCGTGTCCAGATCTTCGATGACCAGCGGCCTGGATTCGCTGTACGGACGGGGCAGGCCCGCCTCGTGCAGTACGGAAACTCGCATGTGCCCTCCTTGAGCTGGTGGTTGTCTGGTGGCGTTGTCGGTTGCGCGTCCCGCCGGCCACTTGTCGGCTGGGCTGTACTTAGTCCTGCGGGTCCATCACGGTGGGCAGGGCCTTGCGTGAGCTGATTTCCAGCTTCGCGAAGGAGCGGGACAGGTGCCACTCCACAGCCTTGATGGTGATGAACAGTTCGGCGGCGATCTTGCGGTTGGTGAGTCCTTTAGCCGCCAGCGCGCAGACCCGGTACTCGGCCGGCGTCAGCCGGTCCGCCTTGTTCTCCGCGATCAGCGGCAGGTGGGAGTCCTGCTGGGCCAGCAGGCGCGTCATGCGGCGCGATACCGCGGCGGCGCCGATCCGGTTGGCCAGCACCAAGGACTTCCGCGCGGCGGCCAGCGCCTCGGTGCGGAACACCTGCAGGTCGTCGGCCTGTGCGGACTGCAGGCAGGTCTCCGCCAGATCCGCCAAGGCAAGCGCCAGCTGGTACCGGCCTTCGTGCGCCTCCAGCAGCGCGATGGCCTCCCGCAGCATGACCACGGCGGTCCGGCCGGGCTGGGCCAGCGCGGCGAGCCGCAGTACCGTGCCGATCAGCCGGGGAGCGCCGAAGGACCGGACCTCCTGCAGCAGCTCGGCGGCCACCGCGGCGGCGTATTCGGTCTGCCCGGCGCGCGCGGCGGATTCGATGGTGCTGCGCGTCCACAGACTCAACGTGGGACCCAGGCCTGCGTCAAGGTCCATCGCCGCGGAGAAGAACTCCAGGGCCTCCTGGTGCTCACCATGCCCGGCGGTCACCACTCCGTACAGCTGCAGGGCCATGGCCTGTACCAGCGGCACGCGTTCTTCCTCCAGCGGCACCCTCTTCAACAGGGCGTCGGCGGCGGCCAGATCGTCCCGGGCAATGTAGATCTCGGCCAGCGTCACGCAGGCCACTTCCAGGTACGTTCGCCAGCCGGCATCCGCCGCCTGCATGGCGGTTTCCAGGTCCATTTGGGCCAGCCGCAGCCGTCCCCGGTTGAGGTGGATGGCTCCGCGACAGTAGCTCAGCGTGGCGTTGGCCATCGGCGACGAATTGGCCCGTGCCTCGGCGATTGCCGCATCCAGCAGCTCCAACGCGGCGGCATCCTGTTCCGAGCCGTTGAGTGCACCCGTTGCATAGTTGATGATGTTGGATTCCGCGCCGACCTCCGCGAGGAGCTTTCCGCCGGCATAACCGCGCAGCGCCAGTTCACCGCTGCGCTTGGCATCCGCTCCGGTCACGCTCAGCCGCAGGGCCTCCTGGATGAGCAGCATGCGGTCGCTGGGGCCGTCCTCGGCCGGGTCCTGGGCCAGGATGTCCGCCAATTCCTGGCCGAATTGCGACGCAAACTGCAACTGCTGGAAGCCCGCCCCGGTAGCCTGCGCAATGACGCGGCGCCGCAACTCGGTGTCCGGTTCGGCGTCCTTCCCCAGTTCCTCCAGCGCCTGGCTGTAGCAGCGCGAACTTTCCTCCACCCGGTTGATGGCGTACTGGGCCTCGGCAAAATCCATCAACAGCTCTACCCGGGCCCGCGTTCCCTCGGTCATCGCCAGTGCCCGGCGCCCGAACTCCGCGGCTTCTTTGATCCGGTCGGCCGCCTGGTAGGCCAGCGCGGCTTCAATCAGGACTCTCCGCTGCAGTTCGGCGGGCAGCCGGTCTTCGGCCATCGCCCGCCCGACCAACCGGACAGCGAGTTCCCAGGAGCCGGAGCGGCGGGCGCCGCCGGCGGCATCAAGCAGGATTTCGGCCGCAGCGGGATCAGCGCCTGGCGAGGTGGCCAGCAAATGTCCCGCCACTACGGCTGCCTCGCTCCCGTGTGCCCTCAACGTGGCGGCCGCCAGGCCGTGCAGCTCGGCCCGGCGTTCCGGCTCCAGTGAGGCGAGCACTGCCTCGGCCACCAGCGCATGCTGGATCCGCGGCCGGGGGCGCACCGAACTCAGAAAACGCGCCGCGGCCAGCCGTTTCAGTACCGGGGCGACGGCGTCGGTGGGCAGCCCGGTCATCCGCGCCAGAAGCTGCTGGCTGGCGTCCTCCCCCAGCACGACGACGGCGTCCAGCACCATCCGCTCCTCCGCCGAGAGCCCGCCGAGGCGGTCTTCCAACACAGCTGCCTCGGCGCTGGCCCTGCCGGTACCAACTTCCAGGCCGCGCTCCAGGATCTCCTGGACGTAGAACGGCATTCCTCCCGCCGCCGCATGGATGCGTGCCGCCTCCGCGGGATCCAGCGCGGGCATCCGATGGGCAGCCCATTCCGCCACCGCCCGGTGGTCCAGCGGTTCCAACGGCCAGTGCACCCGCCCGTCGGGGCGGGTGGCGCCGGGACCGGTGGTGGCGGGGCGAGGCGCACCGCGCCGGGCGCCGCCGTCGTGCCCATCCAGCAGCAGAGCGTCCGTCCGGATTCCGTCACCGCGTTCGGCGCCCTGGCCGGTGCGCACCCCGCGCACGATCAGCAGCGGGGCGCCGGTCAGCAGCACCCCCATGTCCGAGAGCGACTGCAGCGAGAGTTCATCCAGCCACTGCGCGTCGTCCACCAAGGCGATCACCGGGGCCTCCTGAGCCAGCGAGCGCAAAACCCAGGACGCGGAATAGGTCAGCGCATCCTTGTGCAGCGGACCGCCGGCGGAGGTCAGGAACGAGTGCAGCACCCTGCCCTGCCCGTCGAACGGCGGACCGTGGTCCGGCATCTGCTGGGCCAGCGGCGCGAACCACTGCCAGAACATGGAACCGGGCAGTGACCGGCGGGCGGCGCCGGCGGCGCGCAGCAGCTTCCAGCCGCGCGCGGAGGCATCCGCGCACAGCGTTTCCAGCATCGTGGTTTTGCCGATTCCGGACGGACCGCTGACCGTCAGTTCAATGCTGTGGCCGGCTTCCACAGCTGTGGCGAGGTCGCGCCATTGCGCCACCTCATCCTCACGCCCGTACAGCCGGGTTTGTGTCACGCTTTGATCCTAAGCCGCGGCTCCGGCAAATGCGACGTTTCAGCTATGTTCTTCGGGCACGCAGTGGTTGCGCAGCTCGCCGATCCCCTCGATCCGGGTGACCATTTCCGCACCGGCGGGGATCCATTCGCGCGGCTTCCGGGCCAGTCCCACGCCGGCGGGCGTCCCGGTGGCCAGCAGATCGCCGGGCTCCAGGGTCATGAACTCGCTGACATAGGAAACCAGCTTGGCGCAGGAGAAAATCAGGTCCGAGGTGTTGCCCGACTGCTTGGTGACGCCGTCCAGTTCGCATTCCACCGCCAGTCCGGCTTCCGGATCCAGCTCATCCGCGGTGACGACGACGGGGCCCACCGGCGTCATCCGGTCCCAGTTCTTGCCCTGGAACCACTCCGAGGTGCGGCCCTGCCAGTCGCGTACAGAGACGTCGTTCATCACCGTGTAGCCGGCGATCGCCGCGCGGGCGCCGGCCTCGTCGGCCTGCCGGACCCGGGAACCGATCACCACGGTCAGTTCGGCCTCCCAGTCGATCTTGCTGCTGGCGGCCGGCAGCACCACATCGTCGGCCGGGCCAACCAGCGCGTTGGCGTACTTGGTGAAGATGGTGGGGTACTTCGGGACGTCCTGCCCCACTTCTTCGGCATGCGCGTAGTAGTTCAGGCCCGCGCACAGGATTTTGCCCGGGCGCAGGATCGGCATCTCCAGCTCCGAATGCTGGGGCGCCGCGCCCGGTTCGCCGGCGAGGGTGCGCCAGTCGTCGCGCTGCAGCAGCTCGCCCACGTCCTTGGCCGGCAGGTAGACCGTGCTCCCGCCGTCCTGCCGGAAGGCCTGCGTGGTGCCGTTCCGCCGTACTGTTCCCAGACGCATCTGTACCTCCTCGCGGCAGCCGTGCACCGCCGTCGTTAGCTCTTGGCAGCAAGGAAGCCGCCCCTTTGCACGATATACGGTGCAGCGGGCCCACCCCACCGCAAGGTCAAAGGTTTCGCTCGGACTGGCGCTCCGACGCTCCGCCCGCTTCCTCGGGCAGTTCTGAGACCGGCACCAGGACAATGTCCTGGATCATCCAGTGCAGGTCGATGCAACCGTCCCGGGCGTCTTCGAGGACCTTGACCGACGGGAGGTGGCCGTCGCGGGGAACGACGAAAGCTTCAGCGTGCAGCACGTGGCCCTGGTCCCGGACGCGGGCGCCGGATTCTTCAACCCATTCCAACTGGCGAAGGTAATCCTCGATGCGCTCGATCAGCGGATGGGGCTCCGCGTCATCGTAAGTGGTGGCCCGGGTGTCCATCAGGTCGGTGACGGAACCGCGCATGTTCTTGTATCCGTCGCGAAGGATGCCGCCGGCGATGAACAGTGCCGCAGCGGCATCGGCCCACCACAAACCGATCCCGATCCCGGCGACCCCGACGATGGAGCCGACCGCTGTCATCCAGTCCGCCTTGTTCATGTCCGCATCGGCATACAGGACCTTGTCGTGCAGTTGCTCGGCGAGTTTTTCCTTGGCGCGGCCGAGCAGTACCGGCGGCACGGCTGTCACTGCCATCACGGCCATCATGAGCCAGCCGAGCCAGATGGTGTGGCCCAACAATTGGACCGAGCCGATCGGCGGGTGCTCCCCTTTCAGCAGGCCGATGCCGGAATCGATCACCAGGAAGGCGCCCATGGTGCACAGAGCCACCGCTGCGACTAAGTGTGCGATCCCGGTCGACCGGTGGTAGCCATAGGGGAACTTTTGGGTGGGCGGCCTGTTGATGATCTTCATTGCCAGCAGGAACGCAATGGGTGGCGCGAAGGAGAGCATGTCTTCAATCCAGGCCGCCTTCATCGCCTGCGAATTGCCCATCACCAGAAAGACCAGAGTGACCGAGACGGCCAGGACGGCGAGGGTAATCCACTGGAGTTTGATGGCGCGCCGCAGGGCGTTTTCCTGTTGGTCGGGCAACTCGGTGCGGCCAAACCTGGTGTTCATCCCTGTTCCTTCCGGTCGAGAAGAAACTTTTCCAGCTCTTGCAGGAAGGCGTTTTCGCCCATCCGGGCAGCCATGACGTATTCCTCCTTGTCTCCGTCGGGGGCCCGGCCCTCGGCGTACGGCTGGGTCAGGGCGGCCTTGTCCGACCACGGCGACTTCTTCGTAAGACCGCCGATGACCAGGTCAAGTTCGCCGCGTTCCAGTTGCCCCATCAGCGACTCCTCGCCGGCGGCTGTCCACTCGATCGTTGCTCCGCGGCCGGCGGCGAATTGCCGTACCAGGTCTGCCTCCCGGCCCGCGGGGTCCTGCCCCGTGTGGACTGCCGTCCAAGGCGGGTTGTGCGAGACGCCCACTCTGAGGGTCCCGTTGCTGATCCGGTCCAGCGTTCCTTCCGGATCCGCAGGCAGCTGTAGGCCACAGGAACACATCAGCAGCATGACCAGCACCGCCAAGGCCGCCTTCGAAAAATTGTTCAGCATACTTAGCACCATAGCCAAGTTGTGGATTCTTGCCGGGCGTACCGAGGCTTCGCTCGGGACCGTCCGACGGCGGTGCGCCCACGACGCGTTGATTTCGTTGGGAACGACTCGCCGGACGGGCGGCGAGGCGGCCTGGGTGTTCGCGAAGGGCGATCACCCGCGGCGGGCGGACCGCCGGGGGCCGGATCACTGCCTGGCGGCGGCGGGACTGACCGGCAGCCGCCGCTTCACGGCGTTCGGATGATCCGCCGTTTCCCTGCCTCGGCGATCGCGGCCGTCCGGTTCTCCACGCCGAGCTTCGCGTAGATGTGGACCAGGTGGGTCTTGACCGTTGCCTCGGAGATGAACAACTGCCGGGCAATGGCGCGGTTGCCCATCCCGGTGGCCAGCAGCTCCAGCAGTTCCACCTCGCGCGCGCTCAGGGCCGGCTGCGGGCTGCGGATCCTACCCATCAGGCGGGCGGCAACCTCCGGCGCCAGCGCGGTGCGGCCGGCCGCGGCCGCCAGCACCGCCTCGCGGATCTGCTCCGGCGGGGCGTCCTTGAGCATGTAGCCGCTGGCGCCGGCCTCCACCGCCGCCAGGATGTCCGCGTCGGTGTCATAGGTGGTCAGGATCAGCACCGGCGGCACCGTCTTCCCCTCGGCGGCGCGCCCAGCGATCCGGGCCGTGGCGGCCACGCCGTCCATCCCGGTTCCCATTTGCAGGTCCATCAGGACCAGATCCACCGGTTCGCGCAGGGCGTCCAGCCGGTCCAGTTCGCGCAGGGCGGCCGCGCCGTCCGACGCCTCGGCGGAAACCGAGATGCCGTCGAAGTCCGCCAGCATGGCGCGAAGGCCGGCGCGGACCACCGGATGGTCATCCACCAGCAGGACACTGATCCCGTTCACGGCCGCTCCTCCCGGCCTGAGACGGGCAGCGGCAGGCGGACAGCCACCACGGTGCCCTCCCCCGGGGCCGATTCAACCGCCATTGTCCCGCCGAGCGCGGCGGCACGCTCCGCGAGCGAGCGCAGCCCGAACCCGGTGCCGTCCTCCCGCGGACCGGCGGCCGAGGGGTCGAAGCCGGCCCCGTCGTCGTAAATATCCACGGTGACCGCGTCCGCCAAAAAACCCAAAGTAACGACGGCGGTGCTGGCCCCCGCGTGTTCCAGCACGTTGGCCAAGCTCGCCTGGCAGGCCCGCAGCAGCAGCACCTCGCAGGCCGACGGCAGCGGGACCGGCCCGCCGTCCAGCGCAAAGCGGCAGCGCAGCGGGCGGCCGGACCCGGCGGCCTGGCTTTCCGTCGCCGCGCACAACCGCTGCAGGCTGGGCACCAGCGCGCTGGCAATACCGCCGGGCTGCGGGCTGGGTTGCGGGTTGGGTTGCGCGCCGGGTTGAGTGTCGGGACGCGCGTCGGGTCGAGTGTCGGGCTGCGGGCCGGGCTGCGCGTCGAGCTCCGGGCCGGGTTGCAGGCCGGGCTGGGCGTCGGAACGGACGTCGAGCTGCTGGGGGTCGAGCTGGGGAGAGGACAGGCCACGGACAAACCGCCGGGCCTCCGCCAGGTTGTCGGCCGCGGTGGACTGCACCAGCCGGATCCGTTCCGCCGCGGTCTCCGGCTGCCCCGCGTCCAGCGCGCTGGCGGCACCGCGGGACAGCAGCACAATGCTGGAGAGGCCCTGGGCCAGCGTGTCGTGGATTTCGCTGGCCAGCCGGCCGCGCTCGGCCAGCACGCCGGCTTCATGCTGGGACCTGGCCAGTTCCGCGCGGGTCCGGTGCAGTTCCGCCAGGGCCAGGCGCTGGTTCCGCGCATCCAGATAGAGCGCCCGGTAGGCCATGCCCATGAACACCGCGAAGACCGCCCCGACCATCGGTCCAATCAGCATGGCCGCTTCCAGACTGCCGGCGTGCCACCACTGGGAGGCGATCACCAGGCCGGTGAGGACGGCGACGGCGACCACGGCATGTGCGGTGCGCAGGATGTGCAGGTGGAGGAAAAAGAGCGGGAAGGCCAGCCAGACGAAGTTCCCGCTCAGCAGCACCAGGCAGGCCCACAGCAGCGTGACCAAGGCCAGCCACCACGGGGCATAACGCTCGAGGTCCCGGCCGGTTCCTGCAGCGCTGCGGCGTTTCTCCCAGACCGTGCCGGCCACGTACACCCCCGCCAGCAGCACGCCCAGGGCGGCGGCCAGATAACTCGCCGGACTGGCCGGATCGGCGGCCAGCGTCGCGACGATCGCGATGCCGAGCAGGCCGGCAAAGCCAACGTGCAGGCCCACGCGCAGGATCCGGAGTACCAGTTGGCCGGCTGGGGCGGCTTCCTCCCGCAGCGCCTCCGCTGCGGTCGCCTCCGCCGTGGTGGCCTCCGCCGTTCCGGTGCGGCCGTTCCCGTTCCGCGCTGCGCCGGTTCGGTCTTGCGGACGGGGCTGGGCAGGCATGGTCCTCAGCGTACCGAGGTTCAAAACCGCGGGCATCAACCGATCGGTTGACCGGCAGCTCAACCGACCGCCGGCCGCGGATCAACCACCCACTCGATGTGCGCGCACGCCCTGCGCGGGACGCTGGAACAAGCCCGGAAAACGGGGCACTCAAGCAATGAAAGTAGGACCAATCGTGTTCCTGGCACTTCGGGATATCCGGTTCGCAAAGGGCCGCTTCCTCCTCATGGGCACCGTAGTGGCCCTGATTACGTTGCTGCTGGTGATGCTGTCCGGGCTGACCGCCGGGCTGGGAAACCAGTCCGTGTCCGCCATCCGGCAGCTGGGTTCGGACGGCAAAGCCAACGCCGTCGTCTTCGGCTCGGCCGCCGGCAATGACCCCGCCGCGTCGTTCACGGAGTCTCAGATCAGCCACGAGCAGTTGCACGCCTGGCAGCAGGCGCCCGGAGTGGAAGGTGCGGAGGCGCTCGGCATCAGCCAGAGCCGGTTGAGCGCGACCGGCAGCACCAACGTGGCGGTCTTCGGCGTCGAGCCCGGCAGCGCGCTGGCGCCCGCACCCGTGACCGACAACTCCCTGGTGCTGAGCCGGACCGCGGCCGACGACCTGGGCGCGGTAGTGGGCGACACAGTGCAGCTGGCCGGACGGGAGCTGGAGGTCTCGGACGTCGTCGACGACCAGTGGTATTCCCACACGCCGGTGGTGTGGACCTCGCTGGCCAAGTGGCAGCAGGTGGCCCACATCAACGACGCCGGTGCCGCCGACGGCCCGATCGCCACCGCGGTTGCCGCCCGACTTTCCGACGGCGATCCGTCCGGGGCGGCCGCTGCGGCCGCCAACCAGGAAGCCGGCACCATCACCACCTCGGTCACCGGAGCCTTCCAGGCGTTGGGCTCCTACCAGAGCGAAAACGGATCGCTGATGCTGATGCAGGGCTTTCTCTACGGCATTTCCGCCTTGGTGATCGTGGCCTTCCTGACCGTCTGGACCATTCAGCGGACGCGGGACATCGCCGTGCTCAAAGCCATGGGCAGCTCCGACTCCTACCTGCTCCGCGACGCGCTGACGCAGGCACTGGTGGTCCTGGCCGCCGGCGCCGCAGTCGGCGGCGGCGCCGGAGTGCTGGGCGGAGTCTTTGCTTCCCAAGCCGCGCCCTTCCTGCTGACCCCGGCCAGCACCCTGCTGCCGATCGCCGGAATCGTGGTCCTCGGCATGGCCGGTGCCGTGCTGGCGGTCCGCCGGGTGACGCGGGTGGACCCGTTGACGGCACTGGGCGGCAGCTGACAATTCCCGGCCTTCATTCAGGCGCTCCGTAGCGCAACTGCCTGCACGCGCTCCGTAGCGAAACTGCCTGCAACAGCCTCCGCGGCTTTCAGGCCCGGACCCCCACTCCCCGAAGGAACAACCCCATGACACACGCACTCAGTCTCCTCAACGTCACGCTTGATTACCCCGACGGCGACGGCACCACCAAGGCCCTGGACCAGGTGGACCTGCAGGTTCCCGCCGGCACCCTGACGTCGTTGGCCGGTCCGTCCGGTTCCGGGAAGTCCTCCCTGCTGGCGGTCGCCGCCACGCTCATCCGGCCCACCGCCGGCGTCGTGTTGGTGGACGGCGTGGATGCCACGGCCCTGGGCCTGAAGGAGTCGGCCGAACTGCGCCGGCAGAAGGTGGGGATTGTCTTCCAGCAGCCCAACCTGCTGGCCTCGCTGACCGCACTGGAACAACTCCAGATCGGCGCCCACCTGCGCGGCGGGAAACCGCGGGACGCCCGCTCCCGCGGCTTGGAGCTGCTGGACATCGTTGGGCTGTCCGGTGCGGCCCACCGCCGCCCGCACCAGCTCTCCGGCGGGCAGCGCCAGCGGGTCAACATCGCGCGGGCGCTGATGGGCAGCCCGCGGGTACTGCTGGTCGATGAGCCGACGGCGGCGCTGGACCACGAGCGCTCCCAGTCCGTGGTGCGGTTGCTGGTCCAGATCACCCGGGAATTCGACGTTGCCACCGTCATGGTCACCCACGACACCGAGTTCATTCCGCTCACCGATGCCGTGGCCACCATGCGCGACGGCCGGCTCTCGGCGCCACGGAGCACCGTCACCGCCGCGTAGGCCAGCGCTGCGACCTGAGCACTGCGCGACGTGCTGGGCTCCGCACGCCCTGAGACATCGCTGCAACTTGAGGACGGCACACCCTCAGTCAGCGCCGCGCCCTGCGCCGACGTTGACTCCCGGAGCGCAGCGCGGCGACCGAGCGTTTGTGGCTTGCGGCGTCCCACTATCCCTACACAATGGGCTGATTCGCTGGTGGGTCGAATGTGTGTGCGAATAAAATTGGGGTATGGCGCTTGCACCGTTGGACCGCACCGGGGAGATGGAGGAATCTCTCTCCGGAGTGCGCGCCCTGCTGCAGGACGTCGCCGCATGCTTCACCGCCGAATCAGGGTCGCTGAGCAGACGGGAACTGGCCAACACGGTGGCTGCCGTCGAGGACGTTTCGAAAATTGTGGAGTTCCTGCAGGCCGTAGGAGCCCAGGCGGTGGAGCGTGCGGACATCGCCGCGAACGGGGAAACCGCGGCCAGGCCCGGTGCCTTTGCGGACGCGCCTGATGCGGCCGGTGCGGCAGGGTGGGCGGACCCGGCTGCCTCTATCGTCGGTCCCGGAAACAACGCCGGCGGCGCTCTCGACAACGTCGAAAGCCTTGAGTCAGCGGGGTCGGGCGGCGCGGGTCCGAAACAGCAGCAGGGCCGGCGTAAGACCGAGTTCCGGAACAACGCGGAGTATTTGCGCTCCCGGCTGGGGATCGGCATCGTTGAAGCGCGGCGACGGCTGCGGGTCGGAGCCGTGGTGACCGCGCCGGTGCGGTTCGACGGTGAACCGAGCGCTCCGGCGCTGCCGATGCTGGCCGAGGCAATGTCCGCCGGCGAAATCAGCTCAAACGCCGCGGCCCTGGTCACCGATTCAATCGCCCGTGCCCGCCACGCCGCCGATCCCACGGCACTGGAGGCGATGGAAGCGTCGCTGATCCGGCAGGCCGCCGAGACCGATACGGACACGCTGGCGATGGTCGCGAAGACCTGGGAGACAGCTGTCGACCAGGACGGTGCCGAGCCCTCGGACGAGGAACTGCGGTCCCGGCAGGGCATGTTCTACCGCGGACGCCGGCGCGGCTTGCACCAGTTCGTCATCAACACCACCGACGACCAGTACGAAGCCCTCGCGACTGTGATGAACAGCGCCGCGAACCCACGCATCCAATCCGACGCCATCGAAACCGCCGCCAACAGCCCGCACGGCAACGGAACCACGGTCTCCGGCATGATCGGCTTGAGTGGCAACGACGATCCCGCTGGACCCAGCGATGCCCGCGACGCAGGAACCCGGGATGACGGATCTGGCATCCCGGCAGTTGGAAGGGAAGATGCCAGCCACACCGAGACGGGTTCTGCATCGTCCCCTCGCCGGCGAGCAGAAGGTGGCGACCCTGTGGAAGCAGAGTCACCCCGCGGAGCGGTGGACACGGCCGTCGTTGCGGGAATGGATGACTTCACCAGGGCGCAAAAGCTGCTGGCCGGCCTGGTCGGTGCCTGCCGGATCGCCCTGAACACCGATAAGCTCCCGGACTCCGGCGGACACCGCACCCAAGTCATGGTCACTACCGGCTACGAACAGCTGGCCGGATTGCTCTCTGGCGGCGGCAACGCCGTGTTCAACGGCCCGATCTCGGCCAAAACCGCGCGCCGAATGGCCTGCGACGCCGACATCATCCCCGCAATCCTCGGCACCAAAGGCGAAGTCCTGGACCTGGGCCGATCACAACGGTTCTTCAACCGCGCGATCCGCCGGGCACTGCTCATCCGGGACAAAGGCTGCGCCTTCCCGGGATGCACCATGCCCGCGTTCTGGACCGAAGCGCACCACATCGTGCCTTGGTGGGCCGGCGGCCGCACTGACGTCAACAACGGAGTCTGTCTCTGCGGCCTCCACCACGACCTGATCGAGCAAGGCAACTGGGAAATCAACGTCCTCGACGGCATCCCGTGGTTCACCCCGCCCGCCTACATCGACCCCCACCGCAGACTGCTACGAAACACGTACTGGCAAACCCACATCCCACCCCGACCGCTGGCAAGCAGACAATGAAACGTGGACTCGCGTGCGCTCTGGGCAGCGGGACGATTAGCCCGCTGATGCCGGCACGAACGTGGCTGCCGAATCGATGCGGCTCGCCGCCAAGGGGGCATCCGAACCATGTTCCGAATCCGCCCCGGCTAGAAGCGCCGAGAACGGCTTTACCTGCCCTGGCTGCACCACTCCAGGAGGCGCTCCACCGGCCACGTAGTGATGATCCGTTCGGCGGGGACGCCGTTTTTGGCGGCCCGTTCCGCACCATAGTGGAGAAAATCCAGCTGGCCGGGCGCGTGGGCGTCGCTGTCGATGCTGAACAGGCAGCCGGCGTCGAGCGCCAACTGGATCAGTTCATCCGGCGGGTCCTGCCGCTCCGGCCGGGAGTTGATTTCGACGGCGACGCCGTTCTCGGCGCAGGCGGCAAAGATCCGCTCGGCGTCGAATTCGGATTGCGGCCGGGTTCCCCGCGATCCCTTCACCAGCCGCCCGGTGCAGTGGCCCAGCACATTGGTGCGCGGATTGTTGATGGCGCCGAGCATCCGGCGGGTCATGGTGCCCCGGTCCGACCTAAGTTTGGAGTGGACGCTGGCCACCACCACGTCCAGCCGATCCAGCATCTCGGGTGTTTGGTCGAGTTCTCCGCTCTCCAGGATGTCTGCTTCGATGCCCGTCAGGACCCGGATACCGTCGGCCTCGGCATTGATCTGGGCCACCAGGTCAAGCTGCTTGGCCAGGCGCTCCGCGCTCAGGCCGTTGGCAATCTTGAGGTTCGGCGAATGGTCTGTCAGGGCCAGGTAGTCGCGGCCGAGCCAGCGCGCCGCGTCCACCATGTCTGCCGGCGGCGAGCCTCCGTCGGACCAGTCGCTGTGGCTGTGCAGATCACCGCGGAGTGCTTGGTGCAGCTCGCGGCCGCCCTCGGCCAGCGGCTCAGCCGATCGTTCCCGCACCTTCACCAGATAGTCGGGGACCTCGCCGTCGACCGCCTGCTGAATGACGACGAAAGTGCTGGCGCCGATCCCCTTCATGCTCTTCAGCCGGCCGCTGCGTGCCCGTGCGGCCAGCTCGTCGGGGTCCAGTCCGGCAGCCACAGCGGCCGCTTTCCGGAACGCCTGCACTTTGAAGGTAGGCGCCAGTTCGCGCTCCAGCCAGAAGGCTATTTCATTCAGGGCCGCTACGGGATCCATGGGACCATCTTGCCTTCGATCCGCCCCGCGGGCCACGGCTTCAGGGCTGCAGGGGCGGTACAGCCAGTCCATAATGCGTCTGCAGGGCGAGCGCGGCGGCGCGGTAGCCGGCCATCCCGTGCACTCCGGGCCCCGGCGGTGTTCCGGCCGAACACAGGTAGACGCCGTCCAGCGGGGTCTGCCAGGGTTTGGGGCTGAGCACCGGACGTGCAGCGAGCTGCGGCAGGGTGACCGCGCCGGTGCCGAAATCGCCGCCCACGTAGCTGGGGTTGTACGCCGCGTAGTCGGCCGCGGACATGCTCGCCGAGTCCACCACCAGGTCGGTGAACCCCGGCGCGGCCCGTTCCAGCGCGGCCGTGATCACGGGCTCCATGTCCCGGGTGGAGCCGTTCGGCACGTGGCAATAGGCCCACAGCACGTGCCGGCCGGCGGGGGCCCGGGAGGGATCGACCACGGCCGGTTGTGCCGCCAGGATCACCGGGTCATCCGAATGCCGGCCCCGGGCAATGGCCCGCTCGGACGCCGCCATCCGTTGCCGTGTGCCGCCCAGGTGCACGGTGCCGGCCCGGCGCAGTTCCGGGTGCGCCCATGGAACCGGTCCGGACAAGATGAAGTCCACCTTGGCCGCGCCGGGTCCGTACTTGAAGTGCCGCAATGCTCGGGCGTAACGGGCCGGGAGCCGGCCGCCGGCCAACCGAAGAAGTTCCGTGGGCGAAGTGTCCAGCATGACCACCCGGGCATCGGTCAGTTCGGCCAGCGATGCCACCCGGTGCTCGGTCTCCACCCGGCCACCGTGGGCCCGCAGGTCCCGGACCATGGCGTCGATGATGGCCTGCGATCCGCCCGCAGGAAAGGGGAATCCCACGGCATGCGCCAGCGCGCCGAGCATCAGTCCGGCCCCTGCGGACGATAGGCGCCGCACGCCGCCCGGGGTGTGCGCAGCCACTCCGGTCAGCAGTGCGGGTGCGAACTGTTCCTTAAAACGCAGGTTCCAGGCGGGCGAGCCCTGCTCCAGGGTCCGGATTCCGTACCGGAAGGCCGTCACCGGATGGGCAGGCACGCGGAGCAGCTGGTCCATGGTGAACTCCATCAGGGCGTCGGTCCGCGCCACGAGCGGCCCCATCAGCTGCCGGTACGCGGCGCCGTCGGCGCCCAGTCCGTCAACGGTCCGTTCCAGATCGCGGTAGGCCACCGCCGCGGCTGCCCCGTCGATCACGTGGCCGTAGGAGACCTCGGGCGCCAGCAGTTGGATCCGCCGGTCGAGCCCGAATTCGCGGAAGAACTGGGAGGCAGCGGCCATCGGATGCACAGCCGAGCAGACGTCGTGCCAGTGACCGGGCTCCATCAGCTCCAGGGTCCGCGCGCCGCCGCCGGGCGTGGGGGCCGTTTCGAACACCGTGACGTCGAGGCCTGCACGCGCCATGATCACGGCCGCGGCCAACCCATTCGGCCCGGCGCCGACTACCGCTACGTCCGTCACGATTGATCTTCCCCTTCCGGCTCTCTGTTCAACCTTGTGCCCTCGGCGTCCCCGCTGGCAATGCCCGGCCACCGGGACGACGGCCGCAGCTGGTCTATGCCGTGCGCAGAATATTCGACTGCGGCGCCCCCTGCGCCGGGTGCCGGTTCCGCCCGAGCCGCGGGCACGCGGCCCGGCAGCGGGAGGGCGAACTTGTCCGCAGCGCCGTCAAACTCACCGCCCTGGGGATCATCGGTGTCCACGCGCCGGACCGGATCATGCTCAGGCAGCCAAATGGCCCGGACCACCTTTCCCATGATGTATGCCGTTGCGGCGATGTGCGCCAGGACTGCCAGCACGTAATAGGGCGCATCCAGGTTCCGCACTGCTTCGCCGCCGCTGGTGACCTGGCCCAGGTGCATCCATATGGCCCACCAGTGCAGCAGCTCGAAGAACTGCCAGATCAGGAAGTCCCGCCATCGCGGATGGGCCAGCGCCACCAGCGGCACCAGCCAGACCACGAACTGCGGCGAATACACCTTGTTGGTCAGCACGAACGCGGCCACCACCAGGAACACCAGCGACGCCATCCGCGGGCGGCGCGGCGCGGCCAGGGCCAGCACAGCGATTCCTGCGCAGGCCGCCGCGAACAGCATGAAGGATGCGGTGTTGATGAACTCCGGGGTGAGGACGGGCAGCTGCTGGCGCTGCGCCGTCAGGTTGTAGGCATACCAGATGGACGAATACCCGGCCTCGCGCTGCCGGCTGTAGTCCAGGAAATGGAACCAGCCGCCGAAGTCCCGCAGCATGAACGGCAGGTTGGCCGCCAGCCAGACCCCAGCCGCGGCGGCGGTGGACGCGACCAGCGGGCGGTAGCGCCCGGTGCGGATGGCCAGCAGCAGGATGGCTCCGAGGATCAGCACCGGATACAGCTTCAGCGCCGCGCCGAGGCCAAGGAACACGCCGGCCAGGACCGGCCGGCGCCGCGCGAAGGCAAGCATCGCCAGGGCCGCCAGCATGGCGGCCCACAGGTCCCAGTTGATTGTCCCCGCCAGCACGATTGCCGGTGCCAGCGCCACCATGGCTGCGTCCCAGGGCCGCCGGTGGCTCATGCGCGCCGTGGCGATCACCGTGACCAACCAGGCCACGGCCGCCAGCGTGGCGTTGATGTCGAAATAGGCCAGGGCCCGGCCCGCAGACACGCCCTCGCCCGGCACCAGCCACGCCGTCGCCCCGGCGAGCAGCCCCAGCAGGACCGGGTATTCAAACGAACTGCCCGCGCTGATGAACGGCACCACGCCCTCGGCCAGCCCGCGGGTTTCGAACAGCACCGGCCAGTCTGAATAGCAGCCCATGTAGAAGTAGTCCGGCAGCTCCCACCCGGCCAGCCGGCAGGGCGTCTTGACCAGGACAGAGAGCAGCGCGGCGAACGTGGTCAAGGTGATCAGCACGCGCTCAACGGTGAAGAAGCCGGGCGAGACGAGGCCCGGGGCACTGTGCCGGCCCAGGGGTCCGCCCACCAGTTCGGTGAACTGCCTGAGGAACGGGTCGTTGCGGCTGGGCACCACAATGCGCAGCGGTCTGCGGCGCGAAGAGCGGGGCCAGGGCATGCTCCCAGCGTACTGGCGGCCGCACTCTCGGCCACAGCTGCGGAACCGTAGGGCGGGTTGGGTGAAACGTCCGCTGTTGCTCGCCTTCCCGTAACCTTGGGCACCCCGGGCCGTTACCGGCTCTTCCTACCGTGATTCCAATGAGTTACACCGACCCCCAGGAAGTACTGGTCGTCATCCCGGCCCGCGGCGGCTCCAAAGGGATCCCGTTCAAGAACCTGAAGCCCGTGGCCGGCCGCAGCCTGGTGGCCCGCGCCGTCGACAGCGCGCTGGCGGCCCCGGCGGTGACCGACGTCGTGGTCAGCACCGACCATCCGGACATTGCCGCGGAAGCCGAACGCTGCGGCGCCCGCGTGGTCATGCGCCCGGCGGACCTCTCCGGCGACACCGCCAGCAGCGAGTCCGCGGTGCTCCACGTGCTCGCATCGCTGCCCCGGCCGCCGGCGGTCACGGTCCTGATGCAGTGCACCTCGCCGTTCATCGATCCGGGCCAACTGAACGAAGCCGTGCTGGACGTGCTGGAGGGCCGCGCCGACGTTGCCTTCTCCGTCACCGAGAGCCACGCGTTCCATTGGATGCACGACGGCGGCGGTGCCGTCACCGCCGTCGGGCACAGCGCCGACGTGCGCCCCCGCCGGCAGGACCGCACGCCCCAGTACCGGGAAACCGGAGCCTTCTACGCCATGCGTACCGAGGGTTTCCTGGCCCGTCAGCACCGCTTCTTCGGCCAGCTGAAGCTGCAGGAAGTGCCCGCCGAGCACGCCGTCGAAATCGACTCGCTGGAAGATCTGGCCGTGGTCCGCGCGCTGGCCGACCAGGCATCCACGCCGCTGGCCGCCGGCCTGGACGTGGATGCCCTGGTGATGGACTTCGACGGCGTCCACACCGACGACCACGCCTTCGTGAATGCCGATGGCGAGGAATTTGTCCGCGTGAGCCGCGAAGACGGCATGGGAATCTCCCGGCTGCGCAGCACCGGAATTCCCCAACTGATTCTGTCCACCGAGCGGAACAAGGTGGTCAGTGCCCGGGCGCTCAAACTCGGCATCGACGTCCTACAGGACGTCGCGGACAAGGCCGGAGCCGTCCGCAGCTGGATGGCCGCCCACCGGCTGGATCCCGACCGGGTTGCCTACGTGGGCAACGACGTCAACGATCTGCCCGCCATGGGCGTCGTTGGTTGGCCGGTGGCTGTGGGCGATGCCCGCGCCGAGGTCAAAGCTGCAGCACGGACTGTGCTCCAGCGCCATGGCGGCGAAGGCGCAGTCCGCGAGGTCTGCGAACTCATCCTCGCTGCCCGAAGCGGTGCCGACGACCAACGCGGCCGCCAACTACAAGCCACAGCAACAACAGAAAGAGTGCAGCTCATGACTACTGAAGCTACCGTTTCGAACACCGTTCCCGCCGGTGCGCCGGCTCCCGTCGCTATCGGTGACGTGCAGGTCGGTGCCGGGCAGCCGGTCTACGTGATCGGCGAGATCGGGATCAACCACAACGGCGACATCGAGATCGCCAAGCAGTTGATCGACGTCGCGGCCGAGGCCGGTGCGAATGCGGTGAAGTTCCAGAAGCGCACGCCGGAGATTTCCACCCCTGCGGATATGCGGGACAAGATGCGCTCGACCCCGTGGGGCGAGATGACTTACCTGGATTACCGGTACCGGGTGGAGTTCGATATGCCGATCTACCAGAAGCTGATCTCGCACGCCGCCGACCGCGGGCTGCACTGCTTCGCCTCGCCGTGGGATGTTCCCTCGGTCGCGTTCATGGAAGAGGCCGGCGCGCTGACCCACAAGGTCGCCTCCGCCTCGGTCACCGACCTGGAGCTGCTGGCCGCGCTGCGCGAGACCGGCAAGCCGGTGATCCTCTCCACCGGGATGTCCACGATCGAGCAGATCGACAAGGCCGTGGAGACGCTGGGCACGGAGAAGCTGATCCTGATGCACGCGACCTCCACCTACCCGCTGCCGCCGGAAGAGGCGAACCTGCGGATGATCAGCACGCTGCAGGAGCGCTACCAGGTGCCGGTGGGTTACTCCGGGCACGAGCGGGGCCTGCAGATCTCGCTCGCCGCGGTCGCTTTGGGCGCGGTCACGGTGGAGCGGCACATCACGCTGGATAGGACCATGTGGGGCTCGGACCAGGCGTCCTCGCTGGAGCCGAAGGGCTTCGAGGCGCTGATCCGCGACATCCGGATCCTCGAAGATGCCATGGGCGACGGCGTCAAGCGTGTCTTCCCGGGCGAGCTGGCACCGCTGTCCCGGCTGCGCCGGGTGGACGGCTAAGCACCCGCCATGAACCAGCCATTACTGAGCGTCATCATTCCGGCGAAAGACCAGGCACCTTTCATCCGCGACGCGATGACCAGCCTGACCCGCCAGTTCGATGATCCCTCGGTGATGGAAATCATCGTCATCGATGACGGTTCCACCGACGGGACAGGGGAGCTGGCCGCCGCCTTTACCGGCAGGCTCCCCGGCCTGCAGATTAACCGCAACGACACGGCCTGGGGCCTGGCCGCGGCGCGCAACCAGGGTCTGGACGCTGCCACGGGAAGGTACATCACCTTTTTCGATCCGGACGACTGGTACGCCCCCGGGCATCTGTCCCGGATTACCGAAGAAATCCGGCAGCTGGGCGTGGACTTCCTCCGGGTCGACCACATCCGCCACACCAACGGAGTCCGGACCGTCCACCGGGCCCCGCAAGCGGTGCGCGGCGTCGCCCTCGATCCGCGCAACGACATCGGGCCTTCGGACGATTCGACCATGGTCGACTACCCGTTTGCGCCCTTCGGCATCTTCGACGGCGCGCTCAAAGAGGCCGGCCTGCTGCACTTCCTCGACGGCCTGCATACCGCCGAAGACCGTCCCTGGATCTGGCGCCTGCATCTGCAGGCAGCTTCCTATGCGGTCTCGGACCAACTGGGCGCGTTCTATCGCCGCGGCGTCGCGACGTCGCTGAGCCAGGTCTTCGACCGCCGGCAGCTGGATTTCCTGCGCAGCTACGCCGAAGTCTTCCGGTTGGTGGCGGAAGACCGCGAGGCAGACCGCTTTCGGCCCAAAGCCATCCGGCAGTTCCTGGCCATCGCGTGCCACCACCTCGATCGGTCGGATTCCATGACCCGGCCCGTCCGCCAGGAGCTGACGTCCGGCCTGCGCGCTGCCGTGGCCGGCCTTCCGGCCCACGCGGTCGCGGCCGGGTTGCAGTCGCTGGGCGACCGCCGGTGCAAGACACTGGAATCAGCAATCGGAGCAGTGAAGTGAAAGAGCTTTTTGTCGTCTCAACGCTGTACCAATGCATCTCGCTGGCAGCGGCCATCGACGACGCCGCCTTGCCGCAGACGGACAATGAACGCATTCTGGTGCTGACCAACAACGCGATGATTCCGGAAATCAGCGTTCCGTTCCACGAGTCCCCGGGGTTCACCGAGGCGGCCGGCCGATTTGACCGCGTCGTGGACCTGAGCAGCCTGCTCTGGCCCCGCCGGCCCGGCCAGTTCAATCCCCGCGAGCAAGACCTTGACCTGTGGCAGAGACTGCTGCGTTCGGAATGGGAACTGGGCGGCGACCCGGTGCACCTCTACGTCGAATCCATCCAGGTGGACCCCGCGATCGCGTTGGCGCGTATCTTCGCCAGCGCCCGGGTATCCGTGCATTCGGACGGCCTGATGAGCTACGGCCCCACCCGGAATCCCGTACCGTTGGCCGTGGCCCAGCGGCTGGATTCCCTGCTGTACGTTGACCTAGTTCCGGGCCTGCGCCCGCAGTTGCTGCGCGAACACGGTCCGAAACTGGTTCCGGTGGATCCGGCTGCGCTGCGCCGGGCCATGGAACAACTGGACCGGTCCTTGCCGCCGCTTGCCCTTCCGGCAGCCCGGCACGGGGATGCCGGCACCGGAACGGCCCTGTTGCTGGGCCAGTACCTGGCCGACCTGGGGATCCTCTCGGACGAGGAAGAAGTCACGCTTCATCGCCGGATGATCGAAACGGCCAAAGCCCGGGGAATCCGGCACTGCGTATTCAAACCCCACCCCGGCGCCGGGCCGGGAGCCGTCCGTGCCATCGAGGCCTCGGCGCGGGAACTTGGGATGCAGCTGGACATCCTGGAATCCTCTGCCCCGGCCGAAGTGGTCATGCAGCGGCTTGAGCCGCAATTGGTGGTGAGCTGCTTCTCCACCGCCCTGATGACAGCCAAATACCTGTTCAACTTCGACGCCGCAGCCGTCGGGACGGCGCTGCTGTTGGAGCGGCTGAGTCCGTACGAAAACAGCAACCGGGTGCCGGTCACCATCATCGACGCCGTGCTGGAACGGGACGTCCAGGCGCCGGTCCACGAAGGCGCGGACACTCCGGCCGCTCGGCGACTGCAGCCGCTAGTCGAGGCGGTCTCCTATTGCATGCAGTCGGATACGCTGGCGTTGGCCCGCCCCGGCGCGGAAACTTACCTGCTCAGCATCAAGGACGGACCCGAGATGCGCTACTTCAAGCGGCGGCGGCTGACCAAGCTGCAGCTGCCGGGCGGCCTGCCCCCTGCAGTCGGCGCGCGCCCGCTAGCGAAGGTCGAACGGATGGGCCGGCGTGCCGTCCGCAAACTCAAATCGGCTGTCGCTTCGTGAGGCGGAAGTGATGACACAGACAGCGATCACAGCAGCGTTCCTCCCCCAGATGGGCCCGGTAGTGGACCGCAGGCTGGCCCACCCGAAGCCCGGATCCGTCGCCAGGCCGGGGCACCGGAGCGAACTGGCCCGTCCGCGCTTCGGCCGCGCCGCCGTCTGGGCCGAGTCGCCGTTGCAGTTGCTCAGCGCCGTCGAGGCCCACGGAGCCGGCCTGCTGGGACAGGAAACCCTGATCCACCCGCGCAGCGACGCCGTCGGCATGGACAGCACGCTGAAGTCGCTGATGGCACAGGTACCGAGCGGCGTGCGGTTCACACCGCCGTCGTCCGCGCTGCCCGCCGTCCGCAGCCGGAAGCTGGACCGCTGGGTGACCGGCGACGCCTATTCGGGCAAGGTGCAGACCGAACTCTTGCGCGGCGTGGTCGCTGACGAACTGGTCATTGTGGACGACGGCCTGGCTACGCTGAGCCTACTGAAGAAGCTGGTCAGCGACGGGCCCACGCCGCTGATCCGTCCGCGGGCCGTGCCGACCATGCGGCGTAAGGCGCTGGGCCTGGCCACGTGGTGGACCCTGCGCAGGATGGCGAGCCAGGGCCGGCTGCTGGTGTTCACCGCTTTGTCTGTGCCCGACGCCGTGGAGAAGAAGTTCAGGGCCCTCGGCGGCCATCTGGAACGGCACCGGTTTGAGTGGCTGGGCACCCAGCCGGTCACCGAGACCATCCACGAACCAACCATCGTGGTGGGCTCGGCCATGCCCGCCGACAAGCTGATCCGGCCCGAGCCGTACAAGGACTGGGTGCGGTCGCTGACCGAGGAGGGACCGGTTGCCTATTTCCCGCACCGCCGGGAACAGCCGGACCTGCTCAACGAATTGGACGCCCACCCGATGATCCGCGTCAAGCAGCACACGATTCCGGTGGAAATGCGCCTGCGCGGCCTGCGGCCCGGGCAGGTTGTCCGTGCGCTGCCCTCCACGGTTTTGGCCTCCTTGCGCCTGATCCTGACCCCGTCCGGCGTTCCGCTGAAAGGACAGCCGGTACCGGACGACTGGTGGTTGCCGGAGACAACGGAAGAACTGCGCCGGCACCTGAGCAGTTCGCTGCGCGATGGAGGCAAGCGATGACACTGGGACCGCACAGCACGGCCGAGTCCGCAGTCGGCGGGAACACTCCGGTCCGCCCGTTCCGCGTGTTGGCGGTCGCCGACAGCGATTCGTACCTGAAGTTTGCCTGCGCCACGCTGGAATCCCTCGGCGAGGGCTGGGAGCGCGAAGTGCTGCTGGTCCGCTCCCCCATCCTGCCCACGCTGGAACAGATCCAGGCAGCCACCCCCGGGACATTCCTGGCCGGCAAGGCGCCCCGGGTGATCCCCGCGTCGGCGCTGAAGAGCGCCTTGGCGGGCGCCGACGTCGTGCTGGCAGCGGCCACTGGACCCGTGGTGGAAGAAGTCTTCACGCAGGCCTCCCGGCTGCCGCGCCGGCCGGCGCTGCTGTCAGCACTGCCCGGCGTCGCTTTCCCGGCCACCCGCAAGGCGCTGCACTACCGCGCCCTCGGCGACGCCTTCGTCACGCACAGTCATGCCGAATGCCGCGCGTTCAGCGATCTGGCCGATGCCATGAGGCTGCCGCAGCGGATCCTGGTTTCGCGGCTGCCGTTCCTGGCCTCGCCGGGCCGTCCGGAACCGCAGCAGATCCCGCTGCGTTCGGTGGTTTTCGCTCCGCAGGCCAAGGTTCCGGTGGAGCGAGACCAGCGCGTGGCCATCCTGCAGGCCTTGGCGGCCTTGGCGCGTCGGCGGCCGGAACTGTCGGTGCGGGTGAAGTTGCGGGCCTGGGCCGGCGAGCCTCAGACCCACCTGGAGCAGCACCCCTTCGACCAGCTCTGGGCGGATCTGGTGGCGGCCCGCGCCGTCGGCGGGCACGAGCTGGAGTTCTGCACCGGTCCCATGTCCGCTCAGCTCACGCCGGCCGCGGCCATGGTCACGGTCAGCTCCACGGCCGCCCTGGAGGCGCTCGACGCCGGCCTGCCGGTGCTGATCCTGGACGACTTCGGCCTCACCGAGCAGATGCTGAACAAGGTCTTCGAGGGTTCCGGGCTGGTGGGGAGTCTGGACGATCTGGTGGCCGGCCGGTTCCGCCACCCCGACCACGGATGGCTGCGGGACAACTACTTCCATGCCCCAACAGTGCCGTTGGACGAGCTGCTGGTGAACTTCGCCGAACGGGCCCGGGCCGGGAAACTGGTGACGGATCCGGAACGGCTGGCCGCGGTGCAGCGCCGCAAGATGCGCTCGAAGCTGCGCACCGTGCTGCCCTCGCCGGCTTTGAAGCTGGTGCGGCGGCTGCGCAATGCCCGCCGGCTGCCTGCCTGATCGACAAGCACTCAGCAGGGCACCGTTTGGAACCTTTGCTGTCCGGGTACTGACCGGGCAGGAGGAAAAATGCATACGAGTCGTTTCAGCCAGCGGCTGCGGCGCCTTCCGCCGCTGGCAGCTCTCCTGGCGCTGGCCTTTGGAGCCGCCGGATGTGCATCGTTGAACCCGGGCAGTGAGGATGCCGCTGCCGCAGCAAGCGGGTTCCTGGCCGCGGTCCAAGCCGGCGACGGGGCCGCGGCGTGTGCCTTCCTGGCCCCGGTTGCGGTTGAAGAGATTGAGGGCGACGAACCCAGCAGCTGCTCGGGGAAGATCCTGCAGCTGCATCTTCCCGCTGCCGGAAAGGTGACCGGGAGCCAGGCGTACGGGCGGAACGCCCAGGTGGTGCTGGACACGGACACCATGTTCTTGACCCGGTCGGGCGACCGCTGGAAGGTCCTCGGCGCGGGCTGCACCTTCCGGGGCGAACGCCCGTACGACTGCGAAGTGGACGGGAGCTGAGATGCGCTGGTCCTTCTGGATCCTGCTGGGAGTCATCACCGCCGGGCTGATTTACATGACGGCCATCGGGGTGATGGCCCGATGAAACACAACCCGCTGCTCACCAACGGCTTGAGCACGTGTTTCGGCCTGCTGTTCGGCGCCTCGCTGGTCGGCCAGGCGTTCTCCGGGCTTGCCGCCTTCAATGAGGAGCAGATCGCCTCCGGTCTGGAAACCATCTCGTTCTGGCAGTACGTGGCATCGTCCAGCTTTGCGGTGGACGTTTCCGAAAACTGGCAGTCCGAATACCTCCAGTTCCTGCTGCTGATCCTGATCAGCATTTGGTTGGTGCAAAAAGGCTCACCCGAGTCGAAGGAGTTGGACAAGCGGGGCAAGGAGTCGGACAAGGAACAGCTCCTGGCCCGGTTCGCACGGCCGGATTCACCCAAGTGGGCCAAGGCGGGCGGCTGGCGTGCCAAAGTCTTCTCGAACTCGCTGGGCCTGGTCATGGGCGCCATCTTCGTGGCGTCGTGGTTGGTGCAGTCGATCAGCGGTTTCAGTGCCTTCGCCGAGAGTCAGATCGGCAACCTGCAGGATCCGGGCAGCTGGGGTGAATATGTGGGCTCCCCGGAGTTCTGGAACCGGACCCTGCAGAACTGGCAATCCGAATTCCTGGCCGTTTGGTCCATGGTGATCTTGTCCGTCTACCTGCGCCAGCGAGGTTCGCCCGAATCCAAGCCGGTGGGACAGCCGCACGATTCCACCGGGGTGAGCGGGTAGCCCCCGGCCGCTGCGGAAAGAGCGCCGCCGTCTCGGGAATGCCCCGACCCCCGGGTGTGTTGAAACACGGCGTAGACTGGATAGGCTGCCCGCCATCGGCGTGGCGGCCAGACAGAAGTGTTTCGAAGGAGAACCGTGGCAGAGAACCCCATCCGGGTAGCGATCGTCGGTGTTGGAAACTGTGCGGCCTCGCTGGTCCAGGGCGTCCACTACTACCGTGGCGCCGACCCGAGCGCAACGATCCCCGGACTCATGCACGTCGCGTTCGGCGCCTATCACGTCGACGACGTGCAGTTCGTCGCGGCGTTTGATGTGGACGGCAAGAAGGTTGGCCTGGACCTGGCCGACGCGATCGGTGCCAGCGAGAACAACACCATCAAGATTGCCGACGTCCCGCCCACCGGCGTGAAGGTACAGCGCGGCCACACGCTGGATGGCCTGGGCAAGTACTACCGCGAGACCATCGTGGAGTCGGACGACGAGCCCGTTGACATGGTTGCCGCGCTGCGCGAGGCCAAGGTTGACGTCATGGTCTGCTACCTGCCGGTCGGCTCCGAGCAGGCAGCCAAGTTCTACGCCCAGAGCGCCATTGACGCCGGCGTGGCCTTCGTCAACGCGCTTCCGGTCTTCATCGCCGGGACCAAGGAATGGGCGGACAAGTTCACCGCCGCCGGCGTTCCGATTGTCGGCGACGACATCAAGAGCCAGATCGGTGCCACCATCACGCACCGCGTGATGGCCAAACTGTTCGAAGACCGCGGCGTGGTCCTGGACCGGACCTACCAGCTCAACGTCGGCGGCAACATGGACTTCAAGAACATGCTCGAGCGCGAGCGTCTGGAGTCCAAGAAGATCTCCAAGACCCAGGCCGTCACCTCGAATACCTCTGCCGTTCTCGGCGACGACGACGTGCACATCGGCCCCTCCGACTACGTGTCCTGGCTGGATGACCGCAAGTGGGCGTTCGTTCGGCTGGAGGGCCGCAACTTCGGCGACGCCCCGGTCTCGCTGGAGTACAAGCTCGAAGTCTGGGACTCGCCGAACTCGGCGGGCGTGATCATTGATGCGATCCGTGCGGCCAAGATCGCTCTGGACCGCGGCGTGGGCGGACCGATCCTGTCCGCGTCGAGCTACTTCATGAAGTCCCCGCCGGAACAGTACGACGACGAGACAGCCCGCGAAAAGGTCGAAGCCTTCATCCGCGGCGAGTCCGACAACTAAGACGCACACCAGTTAAGGGGCCGGTCCGCCACGGACCGGCCCCTTAATCTTTGCCCGGGCGGCAACGGTGCCCGGGTAGATTGGGTCCATGGCCGTACCCTCCCCGTCCCCCTCCGGGCAGCTTGACGGAGCGGCCACCCGCCCGCGCCGCAACTATGCCCTGGACATCCTGCGCATCGTCAGCATTGTGGGAGTGGTGGCCATCCACTCCTTCGGCGAGTTGGCCGGCGACGACGACGCACGCTCGCAGCCCGATTGGCTGCCGGCAGCGATCATCGATATCGCCTTCATCTGGGTTGTGCCGGTTTTCGTCGCCATCTCCGGTGCCCTGGTGCTGGCTCCGCGGGCGCATACCGAGGGAGCCAAGGCCTTTTACCGGAAGCGCGCGCTGCGGCTGCTGCCAGCCCTGGTGGTGTGGCATCTGGTCTACATCTTCATAGGCAATTACCTGATCCTGGGCCGCGAACTGGATCCGCGCGAGGTGCTGGTGTCAGTCTTCGACACCCAGGTGTATCCGCACCTCTACTTCCTGTGGCTGATCCTGGGCCTGTACCTGGTGGCGCCGCCGCTGGCCGGGTACCTGAACCGGGTTCCGCTGCAGCGCGCCGCGGCCGCGACCTGCGCCGTGCTGGTGCTGACCCTGGCGCTGTTCAGCGTGCAGGCGGCCAGCATCCAGTTCGAGTGGGGCTGGGAGTATCCGTGGAACATCCTGACCCAGTGGTTCCCCTACCTCGGATACTTCATGGCGGGCTGGGTCATCACGCAACTGCGCGTCCCCCGCGGTGCCGCCATGGCGGCAGGAGGTGCCGCCGTCGTACTCTCCGTCTTCAATATCTGGCACTGGATCAATAAAGATTCCACCCCGCTGCTCAACACCATCACGCCGTCGAGCTATGTGGGGCTGGCCGTGACCACGGCAGCCCTCTGCATCTTCACCGCCACGTACCATCTGCTGGCCGGGTGGCAGCCGGCCAGCTGGCTGGGACGGACGCTGATCCAGCTCTCGAACGCCTCCTTCGGGGTGTTCCTCTGCCATTACCTGTTCCTGACCTGGCTGACGTTCCACGTCTTCCCCGACCAGGAGCCCACGCTGGCGCTGGTGTCGCTGAAGTTCTTCATAGCCACCGTCGGCTCCTTCGCCCTGACCTTGCTGGCGCTGCGGACTCCGGTGCTGAACCGCGTGTTCTGAACGCAGCACCCCCGGCCGGGACCGGCCAGCGGGGTGCTGCGTTCGTGGCTTTAGAAGAGTCCGGTGATGACGCCGTCGTCGTCCACGTCCATCCGGCCTGCCGCCGGTTCCTTCGGCAGTCCCGGCATGGTCATGACGTCGCCCGTCAGCGCCACGATGAAGCCGGCGCCGGTCTTGGGGATCAGGTCGCGCACCGTGATGCTGAAACCGCTGGGCGCCCCCAGGATCGAGGGGTCATCGGTGAAGGAGTACTGCGTCTTGGCCATGCAGACCGGCAGTTTGCCCCAGCCGTTCGCCTCGATCTCGGCCAGCCGCTTGCGGGCCGGAGGGGTGAACTCCACATGGTCCGCCCCGTAGATTTGCTGGGCGATGGTCTCGATCTTTTTCTCCACCGTCAGGTCCAGGTCGTACAGCGGTGAGAAGGACTGTTGCTGCTGCAGCACCTGCGCCACCTTCTCGGCCAGCGCGTCGCCGCCGGTTCCGCCGCCGCCCTGGGCCCAGACATCGGCCACCGCGGCTTCAATGCCCTTCTGCCGGCACCAATCCAGCACCCAGTCCAGTTCCTCGGGGCTGTCGGTGGTGAACTTGTTAATGGCCACCACCGGTGTGAGGCCGAACTTAGCGGCGTTGTCCACGTGGCGTTCGAGGTTGGCGATGCCGGCCTGGACTGCTTCGAGGTTCGGCTCCTTGAGTTGGTCCTTGGGGATTCCGCCATGCATCTTCAGGGAGCGGATGGTTGCCAACACCACGATGGCCGACGGCGCGAAGCCCCCGACCCGGGCCTTGATGTCCATGAACTTCTCCGCGCCCAGATCCGAGCCGAACCCGGCCTCCGTGACCACCACGTCCGCGAGCCGGCGGGCGGTCTGGGTGGCGAGCAGCGAATTGCAACCGTGCGCGATGTTGGCGAACGGGCCGCCGTGCACGAACGCGGGCGTGCCGGCGATGGTCTGCACCAAGTTGGGCTTGATGGCATCCTTAAGCAGCATGGCCAGGGCGCCCTGTACGCCCAGGTCCGCCACGGTCACGGGTCTGCGATCGTAGGTGTAGCCGACGGTAATGCGCGACAGCCGGGCCTTCAGGTCCGCCGGGCCGGACGAGAGGCAGAAGACGGCCATCACCTCCGAGGCCACCGTGATGTCGAACCCTGCTTCACGCGGCACGCCCTGGGTTGGGCCACCGAGCCCGATCACCACCTGGCGCAACGCCCGGTCGTTCATGTCCAGGACCCGCCGGAACGTCAGCCGCCTGGGGTCGATGCCCAGCGCGTTGCCTTGGTAGATGTGGTTGTCCACAAGCGCCATCAACGCGTTGTTGGCCGAGGTAATGGCGTGGAAGTCCCCGGTGAAGTGCAGGTTGATGTCGTCCATCGGGAGCACCTGCGAATAGCCTCCGCCGGTGGCGCCGCCCTTCATGCCCAAAATCGGGCCTAGCGAGGGTTCTCGAATGGCCACCATGGTCTTGTGGCCGGCCTTGGCCAGCGCATCTGCCAGTCCCACCGTCAGCGTCGATTTGCCCTCACCCGCCGGAGTCGGCGACATCGCCGTCACCAGAACCACCTGGCCGCGGGGTTCCTCGAAGCCCGCGCCGAGCTTGGCCGGGTCGATCTTCGCCTTGTAGCTGCCGTAAAGTTCCACAGCCTCCGCCGGTATCCCCACCGCCTCGGCAATCTCGGCTATGGGCCGCAAGGTAGCGCGGCGGGCAATCTCCAGATCGGTCAGCGGAGCCGGTTCAGACATCTTCGTCCTTCTTCCCTCGCATGGCTAGGTGCGCAGCAGTGCTGCCACAGCCAACGTATCAGCCACCAACGCCGCCGTCACCGGTCCGTGCCGGACCAAAATTCGAGGGGCTGCTGCAACGTTTTCATCCCGCTCAACACAGAAATGGCCTGCCGCGCGATTGCGCGGCAGGCCACCTGCGTGTTTTGGTGTTTTAGCCGTTAGCGGCGGACCGCCCGACGACCGGACAGGCTCTCCGCCACACCGATCAGGAGCACCGCTGCGACGACCGCGACGATGAATCCAAGGACGTTCAGCTCGAAGATGTCACCGGTGCCCAGCAGGTTGGCGATGACACCGCCGATGATCGCTCCGACAATGCCAAGCAGCAGCGTGGCCAGAAGCCCCAAGTTCTGCTTACCGGGCTTGATAAGGCGAGCAAGCGCTCCGATAACGAGCCCCGCGATAATAAAACCGATCATGTTGCCTCCTCAGGTTGCGATACATCTACGATAAGCATACTTAGTGATCCAAGGCAAAACGTTCCATCCGCGTGGCCAGTGCAGTCCCGGGCCGGGTGCGCCGCCAACCGCGCACACAAGATAAGAATCACGGCCCGCGGCGGCGCGGAAGCCGAGCAGTCGCCTGCCCTGTTAAAGGCGGAAGCCCGCGCCGGGTAGCAACCCGGGCGCGGGCCTCACCTACATCGGGTCCAATGTGATTCATCGGATCCTCCTCGCGAATGTGTCCCCTACAGGACGGCGTATTTAGTTTGAACTTGCTTGGCTGGGAACTTCAGCGGATGAGCTGCTGGAGCGACAGCAAATCGTCGCGTATTTGTTCCAAGCGCTGATCATCAACACGCACGTTCTGTATTCGTTTCCACAGCGAGACGCTTTGGCGGAGCTTGCGGATCATGGCATTCACCTCCTGCCTGTCCAGGAAATTCGGCATCGCCGCAGCTGCGGCTTGTTCTGGCGCGGGCCGGACGGAGTCGGCGGCATCGGAGGCACCTTTGGCAACACTGCCTCCGGGACCGTTGGCTGTATCAAGGGAGCGCAAGCTTCCGGCGCTGATCAGCTGGCCGTGGCCGCGCTGCCCCTCGTCGGACGAGCGCGGTTCGGACGGACGGATGGATCGATCGGGTGCAGGCGATAGAGCTGCATCCAGCGGTTTCATGAGGGTTTCCTCTCGGGAATGGATGGGAATTCGGGCAGGAAGAATCGCGGAATCCACGGGAATATCGGACGCGGGCGCGGATCCCTTGGCGGTCGTTAAAGAACCGGCCGGGGCGGCCACAAGGGCAGCGGGAGTTGCGGTAAGGGTGCTCATTAGCGAAGTCCTCAAAGAGAAGATGAGGCCTCCGCGCGGGAGAGCTAGAGAAATGCGGCGATTGAGGAAAAACGGCGGTTCATGACATGAACCGCCCAATCAGCGAAGTTCTAGTGCGCAGGAATGGCGGAGGCGGGTCGTCGGAGCGCGGCGAAGGAGTTAAACACTCCGCCCGGCGTCTTGGTCATCATCACAGATCCCACCTCCCTTTCTTAATAGCGCCAATAGAAACCGTCCGGATCCAACTCTCCTGATTGAGAAAGTTCAATCGGACGTTTTTAAGCTACCCGATTACCCCTGCTTCTGCCTAGCCAGTTCGCGGGACTTGTTGGTGTTTTCGTCTAGCCACCGGCGTGTCCTTATCAACACGCCGAAGAACGACGGCTGCGATTCCCTCTCGAATCCGCTCCGCCAGGATCTGGCTAGAGGTTCCAGCCGGCGATCGCGGGCGTCTTCTTGTCCCAGCCCAACCGGCAGACGGCGGCAGTCTCCAGAACGAAATGGCGGCCCTCGACCGGTTCCATCCCGAGCCACCGGGCGGCCAGCACGCGGAGGAAGTGTCCATGCGCCACCAGCAGCACCTGCCGCGGTTCAGACGCTTCGGACGACGGCATGCCGGGGCCGGGCGGGAGCCCAGCGGAGGCGCCGCCGGATGCCCCTTCGCCGAAAGCCGCGCCGTCTCCGCCCTCTAGGACTTTCTCGATGACATGGTCGGCCCGGTCCGCCACCTGTTGCAGCGACTCGCCGCCGCGGACGCCGTGGGTCCAGATCAGGTAGGAGGGGTCCACTGCCCGGATAGCGGAACTCTGCAGTCCTTCGTAGTCCCCGTAGTCCCACTCGTGTGCCTCCGGCACCACTTCCGCTTCCGGATAGCCGGCCAGTTCGGCGGTCCGGCGCGCACGGGCCAAGGGCGACGTCAGGACGGTGCGGAAACGGACTCCGGCCAGCTTGGCGGCGGCGTCGCGGGCCTGCTGGACGCCGGTCGGCGTGAGCTCCAGATCCGTCAGCCCGGTGTAGCGGTGGGCCCGCGACCACTCGGTTTCGCCATGGCGCATCAGCCACAGCACCGGGAAGTCATGCGGACCTGCCGTGGTCACGGCCGGTCCGCGTCTCCGCGCGGCGCTGGCACGCCTTGGTCGACCTCCGGGGCGAATTCCGGCTGGTCCCGCCACCAGGCCAGCAGTTTGGCTTCTGCCTCTTCCGGGGCCGCCGGCCCGTTCTCCAGGCGTTCTTCCAACAAGAACCTGTAGGCGCGGCCGACCAACGGCCCGGGCTTGATGCCCAGCAGCGCCATGATCCGGGCGCCGTCCAGGTCCGGCCTCACCGCATCGAGCTGCTCCTGCTCCTGCAACGTGGCGATCCGCTGCTCCAGGTCGTCATAGGCAAAAGCCAGCTGCTCCGCCTTGCGCTTATTCCGCGTGGTGACATCGGAGCGGGTCAGCCGATGCAGCCGCTCCAGCAGCGGCCCGGCGTCGTTGACGTAACGGCGCACGGCCGAATCAGTCCAGCCGGCCTCGCCATAGCCGTAGAAACGCATGTGCAGTTCCACCAGCCGGGACACGGCCTTGATGGTGTCGTTGTCGAAGCGCAGCTTCTTCATCCGCTTGGCAGTGAGCTTGGAGCCCACCATGTCGTGGTGGCGGAAGCTGACCGCACCGGAAGGTTCGAAGCGGCGGGTGGCCGGCTTGCCGACGTCGTGCATCAGGGCGGCGAACCGCAGGACGAAGTCCGGTCCCGGCAGCGCGCCGTCGTCGTCCGTCTCCAGGCTGCAGGCCTGCTCCAGCACGGTGAGCGAGTGCTGGTAGACGTCCTTGTGCCGGTGATGCTCATCGATCTCCAGCCGCAGCGCGGCAACTTCCGGCAGCACAAAGTCAGCCAACCCGGTGTCCACCAGCAGGTCCACACCGGTGCGCGGGTCCTTGCCGTTGACCAGCTTGACCAGCTCGTCGCGGACGCGTTCGGCGGAGATGATCTCGATCCGGCCGGCCATGTCCTTCATCGCCGCCGACACCTCGGGCGCCACGGTGACCCCCAGCTGAGAGGCGAACCGCGCCGCGCGCATCATCCGCAGGGGATCATCGGAGAACGACGACGACGGCGCGCCCGGCGTGCGCAGCAGGCCGGCGTGCAGGTCCTTCACGCCGCCGTACGGGTCCACCAGTTCCAGCGAGGGCAGCCGCAGCGCCATGGCGTTCATGGTGAAATCGCGGCGGAACAGGTCGTCCTCCAAGGACGTTCCGAACGCCACCACGGGCTTGCGGGAATCCGGGTCGTAGGCCTCCGCCCGGTAGGTGGTCACCTCGATGGTGTGCTGTCCCTTGCGCAGGCCGATGGTGCCGAAGTCGCGGCCGATCTCCCAGAACGTGTCCGCCCATTTTTTGACGACGGCGATGGTGGCGTCCGGATCGGCGTCGGTGGTGAAATCGAGGTCCGGGGAGATCCGGCCCAGGAACAGGTCGCGCACGGGTCCGCCGACCAGCGAGAGTTCGTGGCCCGCGTCCGCGAAAAGCTCTCCCAGTTCAATCACCACGGCCGGCAACGCCAGGGACGGGGCATTAGAGCCGGAAGCGGAAGGGAACTGCGAACCAAAAAGGTGAACCATAGTGACTTAAGCGTGCCAGATGCCGGGCACGATGTTTAACAATGTCCCGGCGGCTCGGCGTCGACATCCTCGGGTCCCGACAAAAATCGTTAGAGTGGACGCATGGCACACCCGGTTCCGAGCGCCCCGAAGCGCACCCCGCTGACAGCGTCAGTGGGCAGCGCCGCGCCCGGACACCATTCACTGCCCACCGTGGAGGAAATTTCGGCCGGCGGCGTGGTGGTGGATACCTCCACCAGCGACCTGAACGTGGCAATCATCGCCCGCTTCAACCGCGGCGGCCGGCTCGAGTGGTGCCTGCCCAAGGGCCACCCGGAGGGCCGGGAAACCAATGAAGAGGCCGCGGTCCGCGAAGTTGAAGAAGAAACGGGAATCAAGGGTCGCGTGCTGGCCACGCTCGGCAGCATCGACTACTGGTTCACCGTCAGCGGCCACCGCGTCCACAAGACCGTGCATCACTTCCTGCTCGAGGCCACCGGCGGCCTGCTGACCATCGAGAACGACCCGGATCATGAGGCAGTCGATGTGGCATGGGTGCCATTGGCGGACCTCGGCCGGAAGCTGTCCTTCCCGAACGAGCGCCGGATCGTAGACCTGGCCCGCGAAGTCCTGCCCGGCCACGTCTGAGGCCGTCTGCCGAATGCGGCCCTGCGGCCGTTTTTCAGGTGAGATCATAGAGGACGATGTCCGAGACCAAGATCCCCGCCGAAAACCCCGTGCAGCACAGCACGGCCAAGTCCAGTGCCATCATGGCGGCCGGAACCATGGTGTCCCGGGTGCTGGGCTTCGTCCGGACCGCCCTGCTCGCCGTCGCCATCGGTGCCAACACGACGATGGGCGACATCTTCGAGAAGGCCAACACCATCCCGAACATCATCTACCTGCTGCTGGCGGGCGGGGTGTTCAATGTGGTGCTGGTTCCGCAGATCATCAAAGCCAGCCGGAAGAGCGATGGCGGCGCCGACTTTGTCAGCCGCCTGCTCAGCCTGACGCTGCTGGTGCTGGCCGGGATTGCGCTGCTGGCAACACTCCTTGCCGGGCCGATCATCTCCGTCCTGACCCGCGACTGGACACCGGTCATGCTGGAGCTTGGCACCGTGTTCGCCATCTGGTGCCTGCCGCAGATTTTCTTCTACGGCCTGTATGCAGTGGTGGGCCAGGTGCTCAACGCCCACGGGCGATTCGGCTGGTATATGTGGGCTCCTGCCCTGAACAACGTGGTGGCCATCGGCACCCTGGGACTCTACATAGCACTGTTCGGCCGCTACCTGCCCGGCAGGGGTGATCCGGAACTTTGGACCGGCGCGCAGACCGCGGTGCTGGCCGGCGGCACCACGCTGGGCATCGTGCTGCAGGCCCTCATCCTGCTGTGGCCGCTGGGGCGGCTGGGGCTGGGCCTGAAGCTCAAGCTCGGCTGGCGCGGTATGGGCTTCGCCGCCACCGGCAAGGTGGCGCTGTGGAGCCTGGCTACCATGGTCATCGCCAACACTGCCTATCTCTTCTATGGGTCCATCGCTTCCAGTGCCACCGCTGCCCGCGCTGAGCTGGCCGGATCCGGCGCATCGGTCCCCGGCGAGTACGCGCTGAACACGGCCCAGCTGATCGCCATGCTGCCGCATTCGGTGTTCGTCCTTTCCGTGGCCACGGTGCTGTTCAACAGGCTCTCCCACCAACAATCGGCCGGCGCGGTGGACGACGTCCGCAGCACGGTGAGTTCCGGCCTGCGCACCATCGGCGTCGCCTCCGTCTTTGGTTCCGCCGCGGTGGTGGTGCTGGCCGGCCCGCTGGCCCGCCTCTTTGCGGGATCCGGGCCCACCGCTGCGGCCTCCGCCGCGTCGATGGGCCAGGTCCTTGCCATCGTGGCGGCGGGCATGCCCTTCATGAGCATCTACTTCTTCCTGGGACGAGTGTTCTACGCGGAGGAAGACGCCAAGACACCGCTGATCATGCAGGCCATCTGTTCCGGCGCCTCGGTAGTGCTGGCCATGCTGATCGCCTGGCTGGTGGACCCCACCATGGTGGTCTACGCGCTGGCGCTGCTGTTTGCTGTGTTCCACGTGGTCTCTGCCGTGCTGGCACATCACTTCGCCCGGCGCCGTCTGGGAGATTACGGCGCGGGGCGGGTCGTGGACACCTACATCCGCCTCGGCTACGCGGCACTGGGCTCCGGATTGGTGGGCGCGGCAGTGCTGTGGTTGTTCGGGGGTTACGCTCCTGGCGGATTCGCCTGGCAGTCCATTGCCGCCGCGATGGTGACCATCGCCGTCGTCGGACTGGTGATGGCCGCCGTTTACCTGCTGCTGCTGCGTGCCCTGCGCGTTCAGGAACTGCAGGACTTCCTGGCGCCGATCATGAATCGGTTGCCCGGACGCGCCTGACGGAAACGGGAATCGGCTCCGGCACCGGCTAGCATGGAAATCAAATTATCTAGTCAGGGGCGCCAGTCCAGGACAGCCGGGAGGAACTAGTGCCGCAGCCAGTTGATGTGGGCATGCTGCTTGGTGGCCGTTACAAGGTCACAGCCCAAGTGCTTGCCTCCGCCGAACACGATTTGGTCCTCGACGGCGTGGACCAGGTGCTCAACCGGCCGGTCAGCATCCTGGTATCTGCACCGGAAAATGCCAGCCAAGTCGCCATGAGCGCCCGCGAAATCGCCACCGGCGAGCGGGCCAGCAACGTCCAGATCCTGGACCTTGGCAACGCCGACGGGGTCACCTATCTGGTCACCAACGAGGCACAGGCCGCCGACCTGCTGGACTTGGTCATTCAGCGGGACGGCCCGTATGTGGAGCCCTTCTTCACCGACACCCTCGGTTCCGAAATCTTCGGCCAGGTGCGCTCCACCGAACCGGAGCCGTACGAGGACGAGTACGAGGAGTACGAGGACGAGCCTCGGCAAAGCCTTCGCGACCGGCTGAACAAGCTAGACCTGCCCAAGCTGGGCAAGAACGCGCCGGAAGGAACCGCCAAAGCCCGGTTCGGCCGGCAGCCGGAAGGCTCGGCCTCTGGCGCCGGAGCCGCCGCCGGAGCCGCCGCAGCGGCTGCCTCGGCCGGCGCACACGTGCCGCCGCCGCCGTCCGCGCCGCCCGCACCTGCGTCCGCCAGCCCGGCGACGGCACCTGTCTCGCGGCAGGTTCCGGCCTCCCGGCCGGCAGCCGCCCAGCCGGCCGCCGAGAAGCCCAGGGTCAGTCTGTGGCCGGAGGACGACGGCGATGAGGCCGAGGCCCGCTCCGCCGCCATGTTCCCCGCGGCAGCCCGCACGAGCAATCAGCCCGAGGCTGGCGATTACGAATACGACGAGTACGACGACGAGGAACGCAACAGCCCGAGATCGTCCAAGTTGCTGGTGGGCGGATTGCTGGCCGTGTTGTTGGTCGTCGCGATCGTCGTGGCGGTCAGCCAGTTGAATCTCTTCCGTGGCGGCCCCGTCGCCAATGGGTCGGAGGCCGGAAATGAAACTGGCGCGGCTTCCAGTCCGGCGGAAACCGGTGCGGAAGAAGAATCGGCTCCCGCCGCCGAAGTTGTCGAGCCGGTCATCGCCGACCTCACCCGGCAGGTCCCGGACATGCAGGAACTGGACGCTGAGAACGATGGCAAGCTGTCCGAAGCCGTCGACGGCAACCCAGCTACCTACTGGGCCAGCTTCCAGTACGTGTCGGACAAGTTCGGCGGCTACGCCAAGAACATGGCGCTTGTTGTCGAACTGGAGGACCCGTCGAGCATCAGCTCGGTGGTGCTGACTCAACTCAGCGGTACCGGCGGAAACTTCTCCGTGCTCTTGAATGACGAGCCAACCTTGGACGGCGCCAACCAGGTAGCCCAGGGAAGCTTCACCGCGCAGAAGACCACCATTCCGGTGCCCGAACAGGATGGCGCTGCGCCCAAGGCCCAGTATGTCCTGATCAACTTCACGCAGCTGCCCAAGCTCTCCAACCCCATGGGCGGCCCGCCCTACGGGATCCGCATGGCAGAGATCGAGGTCTCCTAGCCGCTGCGGGCGGGCCGTGCCGCCCGGGCACGGAATAAGCCGGCGACACGCGCCGTTGAGACAAGTGTTGGCCCTGCTGTCCGCTCAAGGCGGCCGGGCCAGGTTTACACCAATACCAGAGGAAGAGGTTCGCAGGCAGTGAGCACAGAAACCACACCGTCCGTCCGCGACGTCATCATCGTTGGGTCCGGTCCGGCCGGCTACACGGCAGCTGTTTACACTGCGCGAGCCAATCTCAATCCCCTGCTCATCGCCAGCTCTGTTGAGGCAGGCGGCGAGCTGATGAACACCACCGACGTGGAAAACTACCCTGGTTTCCCCGGTGGAATCCTGGGCCCGGAACTGATGGAGAACTTCCAGAAGCAGGCCGAGCGGTTCGGGACCGAGATCCTGTTCGAAGACGTCACAAACCTCGAGCTCGAAGGCGACGTCAAGAAGGTCACCATCGGATCCGGCGAAACCTTTCTGGCGCGTTCGGTGATCATTTCCACCGGCTCTGCATACCGTGAACTGGGACTTCCCGACGAAAAGCGCCTCGCCGGACACGGCGTCAGCTGGTGCGCAACCTGCGACGGTTTCTTCTTCAAGGGCCAGGACATCGCAGTGATTGGCGGAGGCGACTCTGCCATGGAGGAAGCCCTCTTCCTCACCAAGTTCGCGGACTCCGTCACGGTTGTCCATCGCCGCGACACCCTGCGTGCCTCCAAAATCATGCAGGAACGCGCCTTGGCGCACGAGAAGATTAAGTTCGTCTGGAACGCGGAAGTCGTCGGGCTGGAGGGCGAGAACAAGGTCTCCGCACTGAAGCTTAAGAACACGGTTGATGGTTCTGAGTCGGTGCTGCCGGTGACAGGCGTTTTCGTCGCCATTGGCAATGATCCCCGGGTCTCCCTTGTCCAAGATCAGTTGGAACTGACGCCCGAGGGCACCATTGCGGTTCAAGGCCGGTCCTCCAAGACCTCACTGCCCGGAGTTTTCGCAGCCGGCGACGTCATTGACCCGACCTACCGCCAAGCCATCACCGCCTCGGGCAGCGGCTGCGCCGCCGCTATCGATGTGGAACACTACCTGGCCGACCTCGCTAGCAGCCAGGCCGGCATCGCCGAGCCCGCAACCGTCTGAAACCGGTTCGAGAAAGAGAGAACAGCATGAGCAACGCAAAAGATGTCACCGACGCTACTTTCGAAGCGGATGTCCTGAAGTCCTCCAAGCCCGTGATTGTAGACTTCTGGGCAGAGTGGTGCGGCCCTTGTCGCATGCTCTCGCCCATCCTCGATGACATAGCTGCCGAACACTCCGGCAAGGTCGAAGTAGTCAAGCTCAACGTGGATGACAATCCCGCGACCGCAGCGCAGTACGGCATCACGTCCATCCCCGCTGTCTACGTCTTCAAGGACGGCGCGGTGGCCGCGACTTCCATTGGAGCGAAGCCGAAGCAGGTCATCGAGCAGGAATTCGCTGAGTTCCTCAACTAGCGAGATGGAAAACGACGCGACAGACCAGAGTCTGCGCCGTTCAGACATCAGTCGGCGCGTAGTAGCCCTCCGTGAAGGGTTGCTACGCGCTGGCGTTTCTATGGCGTATCTTGCCCCGGATCAGGTAAACAACCCCAATGTGTTTGATGACCATGTGGATGCTGCAGTCCGCACGTTCCAGCAGCAGCGGGGTTTGATGGTCGACGGCGTCGCAGGCCCTGAGACGGAAAGAGCATTGGCCGAGGCCCAGTTTAAACTCGGTGCCCGCCGGCTTGAGCATGACCCGGCGCGCTCAGTGCTTCGAGGAGACGACGTCACGGAGTTGCAGCGCCAGCTTTCTTTTCTCGGGTTCTACTATGGGCACATTGATGGCGAATACGGTCAACGAACCCATCTGGCCGTCCGTGAACTGCAACTGAACCTTGGCCTCGAAGCGACCGGCGTCGCGGACGGACAACTGATTTCAGCGATGGAGCGCATCAACCGGACAATCAGTCCGAGCCAAGCGTTTTCCCTCCGCGACTACGAACGCCTCAGCCAAGCATCAGCAAACTTGCGCGGCCGCACCATCGCCATTGCGCCTGGTTCTGGAATGGACGCAGAAGCAACAGTCGCCGACGCTTCCTCAGGTCAGCCTCTCACAGAGAAATCCGTCGCCAGTGACGTATCCAGCCGTGTAGGGAAGATCCTCACGGAACTTGGGGCGAGTGTTGAGATCATCGATCAACAGCCTGTGGATGGGAGCGACGTCCGAGCTGATCTGATCAAAGCCACGTCCCCTAGCCTGAGCATCGCCATCCACTGTGATTGGTTGCCCCAACCTGCGGCTAACGGTGTTAGCGCCTTCTTCTGGGGCCGCCCTGAATCCGGCGAGGTGCGCTCTCCTATCGGCCATCGTGCTGCGGAATTGATCCTGAAGGAGGTCGTCGCTCGTACAGGATCCACCTCCTTGGGGCTTCACGGCCGCAGCTGGGACATTCTCCGTCTACCCAGCACGCCGTCTGTTCAGCTGGATATCGGTTATTTGAGCAGTCCGCTCGATTCTTCCCGGCTTGCCGATCCGATCTACCGCCAAATCCTGGCGGACTCCATCGTGATCGCGATCCAGCGCCTCTACCTCTTAGAAGAGGACGATGAGCCGACGGGGACGCTCGCGTTGGATGACGTTCTCCGCTTCAATCCTCCGTTCTAGATCATCAACTCCTAGTCCGTTTCACGTGAAACATACTAGGGCGACCTTTCTCCCCGTTTTTATGACTGCTAGTTGGTCGTGCCCGGATTCTTCCGGCCGGCGGCATATACCGCAGCAATGTCCGTGTTCGGATGTAGCGCGACTTGGCCGGGCGGCCACTCCATCTCTCTATCGCCAAACCCTGCATTAGCAAACTTGATCTGCAGCGTGAGGGTTCCTTGTTCCCGTTCCCTCTCTCGGAGAGCGTCATTTCTTTAACTGCAGCGCGGCGTAACCGGCATCCAGTCGTTTCACGTGAAACATCCGCAGCGCTGCCGTTGCCCATATCCCCGCGGCACACTTCTCTGTGGCGTGGAAGCTCTTATCGACCCTTGATGCCGATCCTGCCTGGCGGCGACTGTCCGCCTCCAACTGCTCAGCGCGGAACCTGCTCACTTCGACGTAGGACCCATACCAAGCGGTATCAGTACCACATACGGGCCTCTACCCCTGGGTCGATACCTCCGCACAGCAGAGACTGCCATTCTCAACCTGATATGACTCAGCTTAGAAGATGTTCTGGTTTGCGTGTCACTCAATGGCGGTGGTACCGCGCTCCTTTCGTCGTGCGCGTGCCAGCCTGTTCATCCATTTGGTGGCAGGTCGGTCTGTCCTACACGTTCATTCGCCAAACCTGAAGTGACATTGGAGGCGTTTCACGTGAAACAGGGCGGCTCTGTGGCCACTCGCTCACAGTTGACACCAACCCACACATAATCCGTCAACTTCCGATCCGATTCTGAGGCCGCAAAATCTGTCAAGCTGCATCAGCTCCCCGTCCTGAACAAGAAGCAAGCCAGATGCACTGCCACTCTTCTACGTCGGCGTAGATAGTACCTATTCCGGTCCTTTCCCTACCCTTCCAGGTGGAGCACAGTCTGGCCAGTCCGATCCAGCCCTGCCCAGGCAAAGACCTTTCGCGCACGGGGTAGAGTCAGTCCCGCAGTTGATCGGAACGTCCCCTCGCCTGAACCTCGCCGCTTTTCCAGATCCAGGTCTAAGCCCCCCGTGGAACGAGCTGTTCAGTGGCCTTCGGTCCAGAAGTCCTGTTTCACGTGAAACTCGACTCGTTTCACTAACAATATTTCCAGGCGACTGTTCTTACGTGCACTCAGTTCGATGAATGTCATTCGTCGCTATGGAGCTATCAATGCCTGCCGGCCCGATATGCCACAGCGTCATACTGCTTCATCGAGGCAGACACTGAGAGCTCGTCATCTGATGCCCAGGTGGAGCACCGCCATTCAGGCACAGTTTCACGTGAAACATCTGGTAGATATCGGCTGGTTAATCGATACCCTGATCAATACCGGCGAAAGAATGAGGTACTACCATTCGGCCGCTTTGGGCTTCTTGCGGTTTCTGGTTGTTCCCCCGAGCGTCCTCCAGCTTATCGGTAGGGTAAAGGCTCCTGCACACAGCCTGGCCATAACGGCCCGTTTTGCCAGGGTGCGGTGGGCTGAACATGCCAGCCTCATGCGTAGGGCGCTACCGCAGGGCACCGGTCCTCGATGAGTGCGCGAGAGGGTCATGCATGAACATGGTCTCAACTAACGGTGTTCGACGCTGCCATCAAATTCATCCGGTCACCCGCAAGCAGGGCCGAAGACGGCGCAATGGAGGCGCGTCCATTGATTCAATCGGTATGTTCCACGTGAAACACTCCGGCCGACATCACCAGTTCGAGCTCGGGGGCACTGCTACTTGAAATCAACGGTTAAATCTTGGCGAGGGTCAGTCTCAGTCCTGTCCTCCTGAGCCGCGAGACCGTGCGTGAGCACTCGTCGAGCAACACTTCACACCCATGGGGACCACAAACAAGCACTGCAAGCGGTCCCTGACCATTCCCGCAGCGTAGAGGTCGGACGGGCAAGACTTGCCCACGCTAGTCAGTCGGTCATCAGAGTTTCACGTGAAACACCGGCGATCACCGCCATCGGCCCAGAGGCAGCCACATACGGTCTGCTGACGCAATTGTCCTTCCGCTCGCACGTCGACAGCAGCTCCTTATAGGTGAGGCCAGAAGCTTTGCCGCGGATATATCAGCCGGCACCAGCAACACGGCCTCGCTTCCCATCGACTGCCAATCCTGGCACCGCCATCACTGTTTGAGCCGACTGCCACGTGACGTCACATTGTTCCCAAACTCGTTCAAGTGTATTCCGGCTTGTACGGCCCCTAAGACGTCGGTCGGGGTCACACGTGCAACGGGCCGGCATCCATAGCCCTGGGCTCACAGCCGTCTGGAACGCCGAGTCGCAGCCATACGTCGCCGTATAGTCGGGTGCTGCACACGTACGAACCGGCGCCTATCCACCTTCCCTTTTTCGGGGGGAACAGGAGCGCCACGTGATTCACTCGAATCACGCAATTTGAGTGTCAACAACAAAAGGACCCGTCCACACTGGACGGGTCCTCCGTTTCACGTGAAACATGCGGCTATGGGGCCGCGGGGTTCAAGACATCCATGATGCGGTTCAAATCATCTACGCTCGCGAACTCGATGCTAACTCGTCCCTTCTTGGCACCTAGGGTGATCTTCACGCTGGTATCCAGGCGATCAGAGAGCGAGTTTGCAAGGTAATCAAGACGCTCGTGACGGGCACCCTCGCGGGGCTTTGCTTCCCGCTTCGGCCGCCGTAGCCCATCGCTCAGGGAGACGATCTCCTCCGTTGCGCGGACGGACAGACCCTCCGCAACAATACGCTGAGCCAACTTCTCCATTTCTGCAGGATCCGTCAGAGCCAGGAGAGCGCGCGCGTGGCCCGCACTGAGGACACCGGCCGCTACGCGTCGCTGGACGAGTGGAGGTAGTTTCATCAACCGCAAAGTGTTGGAGACCTGCGGTCGGGAACGGCCGATACGGTCCGCCAGTTCGTCGTGTGTGCAGCCGAAGTCGTCGAGCAACTGTTGGTAAGCCGCGGCCTCTTCCAGCGGATTGAGTTGGCTTCTGTGCAGGTTCTCGAGCAGTGCGTCCCGCAGAAGGTCGTCATCTGCCGTCGACCTAATGATGGCGGGAATAGTCTCCAGGCCCGCAGCCTTGGTGGCCCGCCAGCGGCGCTCACCCATCACCAGCTCGTACTGTGCCTCGACGTCGTCAGCCGGACGGACAACAATCGGCTGCAGGACACCGATCTCACGGATCGAATGGACCAGCTCGGCCATGTCTTCTTCATCGAAAACGGTGCGCGGCTGTTTACGGTTCGGCTGAATTGCCGAGACCAGAACCTCGGCAAAGGTTGCCCCAGGAACTTCGACTAGTTCCGGTCCTGCTGTTTCACGTGAAACTTCCGCGCCGGTGGGCAGCTTCTGCTCTTCACTCGCATCATCAGCCTGCTTATTTCCCGGGGAGTTGGACTTGTTAGTATCCGTCGCGGGAAGCGGGCCTCCCTTGAGTGGAGAGGGTGTTGAGGGTTCGCTCTTGGCCGCCCTCTTCGCCGCCGGCTTTTTGGTTCCGTTCGGCGTCGTTCTCCGGGGCGCCCGCAAGACCTCGGCAACCTGGGCAGCACTCGAGCCGGAAACTGTCTCCGAATCAGTAGTGGTAAGGATCGCCGCGTCAGCGTCCTCCCGTCTAGAGGACGCTGGGAAGAAAACGTCTACAGGTCGCTGAGTTCGTTTCTTGGCTTGGGACCCTTGCCCCTCGGCTGGTTCAGGCATTTCGCTCACGGGGGTGCTGGGAATCAGTGCGCCCAAGCCTCGCCCTAAGCCACGGCGTTTTTCACTCATTTGGACCCTCTTCCGTCATGCGCCGAGCTGTCGCGCACTACCTCGTTTAAGGCGTAATTCTACCGTTACAGATCGAATTCTCAGTTACTGCCGCGCTCAGCGATTTCAGCTGCTGCCTCTTGATACGACAGGGCTCCACTGGAGGATGGGTCATACGTGATAACCGTCTGCTGATAGCTCGGAGCTTCGGAGATGCGGACGGACCGGGGAACGACTGCGCTGAGAACCTCGTTGGGGAAATGCTCCCTGACCTCGGCTGCTACCTGGGCGGCAAGGTTCGTCCGGCCGTCGTACATGGTCAGCAGGATGGTAGATACGACCAAGCCAGCATTGAGATGTTTCTGAATCATCTCAATGTTTTTCAGAAGCTGACTCAACCCTTCCAGTGCGTAGTACTCACATTGAATGGGGATGAGGACCTCTTGGGCCGCAACAAACGCGTTGACGGTCAGGAGCCCAAGGCTGGGTGGGCAGTCGATAAAAACGTAGTCCAGCCGGGGCAGCCCGGCTGACTCTCGCTCCTGTGCGTAGACTTCGATGGCACGTCGTAGGCGCTGTTCTCGCGCCACCAGCGAGACCAGCTCAATTTCCGCGCCGGCCAGGTGGATGGTCGCGGGTGCAACAATCAGGTGGTTGATATCCGGGCATTGAGCGATCACCTCGCCCAACGGCATGTCGTTGATGAGGACGTCGTAGATGCTATCGACTTCCGCATGATGCTCGACACCGAGAGCCGTCGACGCGTTCCCTTGGGGGTCGATGTCGATGACAAGAACGTTCAGCCCAGCGATAGCCAGAGCAGCCGCAATATTGACCGTTGTGGTGGTCTTACCTACGCCGCCCTTCTGATTACTTACCGTCAAGACCCTGGTCTGAGTCGGACGAGGAAGTTCTTTGGACTTCAATCGTTCACGCCTGCGGTTTTCGCTCGCCAATTCGTGAGCGAGAGGTGTGCTTTCGTCGATCGAATCCATAACGTTTGGAACCGTAGCCTCTATCTTGACGTCGGAATTGGCCAGTTCGGCCTCATAAGCGCGGGTGGTTTCACGTGAAACAAGAGCGGTTCCCGAGCCCGTGACAACCAGATCGGGTTGATGGTGCGCGTCAGGAGAAGCTGACCCATCGGCTTTGGCCCCGGTCACTCCCGAAACCATATCGCTCATCGCCATTTTCGATTTGCCCGCTTTCACTTTCCCGGCACCGACCCCTCCTAGCCTATCGTTGCACGGCCGGAATCAAGGGCGATCCGGGGGCGTGTGGACCAACAGGTTACGGGGCAACGAGGATTCTGACGACCGTCGTCGGCTCTTCCAAGAGTCCATCTCCGACGGTCAGGATCTCTGTTTCGCGACCGCCCAGCTTACGAATGACCTTCTTGGCCTTTTCCACCTCTTCGGCGGCGCTGCGCCCCTTGATGGCGAGCATCTCGCCACTACCGTGGAGCAGCGGGATGGACAGCCGAGCCAGCTTGTCCAAAGCAGATACTGCCCGGGAAGTCACAACGTCCGCCGTGACTTCGTCCGCCGCGAGCTCTGCCCGTGTACGTACGACGGTGACGTTGTCGAGTCCCAGGTCGTCGACCACTTCATTGAGCCAGACTACCCGGCGCTCCAATGGCTCGATCAGCGTCAGGTGTAGGTCCGGTCGGGCCAGTGCCAGGGTCAGGCCCGGCAGGCCGGCACCGCTACCAACATCGGCGACCGCGGCGTCGGAGCCAATCAGGTTCGCTACAACGGCGCAGTTCAGCACATGCCGGTTCCACAACCGCGGGACCTCGCGTGGTCCCAGCAGTCCCCGTTCGATGCCTGACGTGGCCAAATGAGCGACATACCGCTCCGCCAGATCCAGTCGTTCACCAAAAACAGCTTGAGCAGCCTTCGACTCGGCCACCGTCATCTCTACTATGGACATCCCTATGCCCTACCAAACCCGGCAGTAAACAAGGTCAGGACTCCACCGAAACCACAATGTGGCGGTTGGAACCCTCGCCCTCCGATTCGCTGACCAGCCCGAGGTCAGCGATGGCGTCATGGACGATTTTGCGCTCGTACGCGCTCATCGGCTCCAGCGCCACATCGTGCCCGGTCTCCTTGGCCTCGGCGACCGCATCCTCTGCGATCTTGAGCAGTTCCTTGCTGCGGCCTTCACGGTAGCCGGTGATGTCCAGCACCAACCGCGAGCGGCTGCCCGTCGAGGTCAGAACCGACAACCGGGCCAGTTCCTGCAAGGCTTCAAGCACTTCGCCGTCGGTCCCTACGAGAGACTTGAGGGCGTCATTGTCCTCGTCTTCGGACACGATGGAAATGTACGTGCGACCGTTGCGTACCTCAATGTCGATGTCTCCGTCGATATCAGCGATGTCGAGAAGTTCCTCGAGGTAGTCCGCAGCTACATCTCCCTCTTCATCCAAGCGCTTGGCAGAGTTCGAAACGGCTACTTCCTCCTGCTCGTCTGCAGCAGCTGCTTCGCCGGAAAGTTCTTCAGTCACTTCGGATACGCTTTCGCTGCTCATTTTCTCTTCCTGTTCTTACGCTGTGGCTGATTGCGCTGGCCCTTCGGTTCACCGGGGGCCTCGACAGCAGGCTCCTCTGTCTTCCGTTCACCCAGCAGGGGAACCATCGGCAAGCCCTTCTTCGCGCGCCGATCTGCCAGTTCGCGGGCGGCCTGCGAACCAGGTGTGGGCATGCGACGGATGACAAAGAACTGCTGAGCCATGGTCCAGATGTTGGTGGTGGTCCAGTAGATCAGCACACCGATGGGGAAGTTGATGCCGCCGATGCCGAAGACGAGCGGCAGGATGTACAGCATCATCTGCTGCTGCTTCATGAACGGGGACTGCATGGCTTCGGCAGACATGTTCTTGGCCATGATCTGCTTTTGCGTGATGAACTGCGATGCCGTCATCGCCAGGATCATGATGATCGACAGGACGACAACCGCGCTCTGGTGCTCGCCGCCGCCGCCGTGAAGGAGCGACGCAGATAGCGGGGCGCCGAAAATCGACGATGCATCGAACTGCCGGATGAGTTCGGGGGAAAGCGCCCCAATACCTTCACCGTTCTGGCTGGCTTGGGAGGCGGTGCTGAGCACCCGGAACAGTGCGAAGAAGAATGGCATCTGGACCAGCATGGGCAAGCATGCGGAGAACGGGTTGGTTCCGTGCTTCTTGTACAGAGCCATCTGCTCCTGCGTCATCGCCTGACGCGAAAGCTGATCGGTTTTTCCCTTGTACTTCTGCTGCAGCTTGCGCAGGTCAGGTTGCAAGGCCTGCATTCCGCGCTGGGCCTTGATCTGCTTCACGAAGACCGGAATAAGGGCGGCACGGATCACCAGTACGAGCCCGATGATCGAAAAGGTCCATGTCCAGCCGTTGGCCGGATCCAACCCCAACCAGGACAGGCCGGCGTGGAATGCCCACAGGATCCACGACACTACCCAAGTGAAAGGCAGCAGGATCGTGCTCAGGAAGTCCATTGTCTATTTACTCCTCAAGCCGCTTCGCGGCCTTCATCGTCGGCCGGAATGACTGGGTGATTGAGTTCGATTATCCGGGGGATTCTGGCAGGGTTTTCCTGCAGCCACAGGTCAAAGGCGGGAGACGCCGGAACATGGTCTACGCCACCGGGATTCCAGGGATGGCATCGGCACAACCGTCGCGCGGCCAGCCAGCTGCCCTTGGCGGCACCATGAACGGTCACAGCCTCAAGGGCATACGCAGAACAGGACGGAAAAAAGCGGCACACTTGGCCGTACAGCGGCGAAATGGTCTTGCGGTAGACCGCCAAAGCGCCAATCAATCCGGCCTGCGGGATCGTCTGGATCCTCTTCGCGGCGATGGGGCGGGAGGGAGCCTGTAGGCGCTGGGCAGTGGAACTCATGCCGCTCATCCCTTCTCCTCGGGCGCAACGCGCGCGGGCGCGGTGTGCGTTGCAGTCAACTTGATCACGGCCGTTTTGAACGCCTTCCGGTAATCATGTTCCAACGCGTCGAAGTCCGCACTGGGCGCTGCCGGAAGAGCCCGCACGACAACTGCGAGTCCTTGGGCATACTGACTGTCCCTTAGACTAGCCGCTGCGAGTTCCCGCAGTCTCCTCTTAACGCGGTTGCGGATGACGGCGTTCCCCACAGCCTTCGAGACAATGAAGCCGAAAGCTGTCGGTTGGTCCGGATTAACCGCTGCCGCATATAACACCAAGTTCCGGCGCCCTGATCGGACGCCGGAACGTACAGTTGTTGAGAAGTCCGCCGATGCGCGAATCCTGTGCTGGCTGGAAAGCATGGCGCTACGCAGCCGGCCGAAACGCGTTGCTGCGGGAACGGACCCTCACAGCCGAATCGACAAACTGGCTATTTAGGCCGACAGTTCGGTACGGCCCTTGCTGCGGCGTGCAGCCAGGATGGCGCGGCCGGCGCGAGTGCGCATGCGAAGGCGGAAGCCGTGCTTCTTGGCACGACGGCGGTTATTCGGCTGAAAAGTCCGCTTGCTCACGGTGGTTACTCCAAGACGATCGACAGATGCGGTTGGACCCGTTGCAACAGGGGGAAGAACAGGTCGACGCTCTAATATAGGGGCCCACTCCGGATCCAGGACGCTGGGCGTGCAGGGATATCAAAGTAGACATGAAGGACTAGTCAACGTTAGGCGATGGCAGTAAGAACCGTCAAACCCGCGGCGCCGACGCCCGGGCGTTTCCGTGGATAACACCTGTGGACAACTCTAGCTCGAACGCGGTTCGCACCGTCCCAAGGACTCGGGGCAAGGCATCCACAGCCCCCTGCATCCCGGCTGTTATCAAGCAGAATCATGCTCTACGCTTGCAGGAGCCCCTTATCCACTGTCTGTGAATAAGTCTGTGGATTTCGGGCGCGCTGTCGGCAGAGGCCGAAGCAAGTTGAGCTTCTGAGGGGTATCTAGGTGGACACGGACCAAATTAATGACGTCGGAAGTTCTTGGCGCAAAGTGGTCCGCACGCTGGAACAGGACGATCGGGTCTCGCCGAGGCAGCGCGGTTTCATCGTTTTGGCCCAGGCGAAAGGGCTGATCGGTACAACGTTGCTGGTTGCCCTCCCTAACGAACTGACCCGCGAAGTCTTCCAGTCGCAGCAGCTCAAGGATCCGCTGCACGACGCGCTGTTCGAAGTTTTCAAGGACGACATCCTGTGCGCTTTCAGCGTCGACACTGATCTGGCCCCGCACGCGGAGCCGGAACCCGAACAAGAGCCTCGGCCGGCTCCATCGGTGGTGCGGAACGAGGCACCGCCTCAGCCGCCCAAGGAGAGCGCCTCCCAGGAACTGGGGCGCCTCAACCCCAAGTACATTTTCGATACCTTCGTCATTGGCTCATCCAACCGCTTTGCACACGCGGCTGCGGTAGCGGTGGCCGAAGCGCCGGCCAAGGCATACAACCCGCTGTTCATTTACGGCGACTCCGGGCTTGGAAAAACCCACCTTCTTCACGCCATCGGCCACTACGCCCGCCATCTCTATAACGGCATCCGTGTCCGCTACGTCAATTCCGAGGAATTCACCAACGACTTCATCAACTCCATCCGCGACGATGAAGGCGCCAGCTTCAAGCAGTTGTACCGCAACGTCGACATCCTGCTGATCGATGACATCCAGTTCCTGGCCAACAAGGATGCGACGCAGGAAGAGTTCTTCCATACGTTCAATGCTCTGCACAACCACAGCAAGCAAGTAGTGATCACTTCGGACCTGCCGCCGAAACAGCTCTCCGGTTTCGAAGAACGGATGCGGTCGCGCTTCGAATGGGGGCTGCTGACGGACATTCAGCCGCCGGAGCTGGAGACCCGTATCGCGATTCTGCGTAAGAAGGCCATCAGCGAGGGGCTCTCAGTACCCGACGAGGTCCTCGAATACATCGCCTCCAAGATCTCCACCAACATCCGCGAGCTTGAAGGCGCCCTCATCCGCGTCACCGCTTTCGCCAGCCTGAACCAACAGGCAGTAGACATGGGTCTTGCCGAGATAGTCCTCAAAGACCTCATCACCGACGAGGGCGCACAGGAAATCACATCGGCCACGATCCTTGGCCAGACTGCTGCTTACTTCAAGCTCAGCATGGAGGAGCTGACCAGTAAGTCCCGTACCCGGACGCTGGTGACGGCCCGCCAGATCGCCATGTACCTGTGCCGCGAGCTGACCGATATGTCCTTGCCGAAAATCGGCCAGGAGCTTGGCGGACGCGACCACACCACGGTCATCCACGCCGACCGGAAGATCCGTGAACTGATGGCCGAACGCCGCGCCATCTACAACCAGGTAACCGAGCTGACCAACCGCATTAAGCAGCAGCAGCGCGAAAGTTAGCCTCGCCGGCGGCTTCTGGCCCTGAACTACACCGGTGAAATTAACAGGTGTGGATAAGGCTGTGGATAGTTAAGTGGACAACCCCGGTGCTTAAGAGGACAACTGCCGGGGTGCCTGTGGACACGCGAAATCACAAGGATTTTCCTCCACAGCGGCCCAACACCAACTGCGAACACCCTGCACATCTTGTGAACAGGCAACTTCCGCGCAACGGCAAGCGACGCCGAGGTTTTCCACAGTATCCACAGCCGTTATTAACACTACGAATCCCATTATTTGAAGTTCTTTCAAATAACATTTGACCCTGTCCCGGTTTCCCGACACCCTGCAGAACAGCTCGTCCGAACCTCCAAACGCTGCCGGTGCGCATTGACCGTTGCTGCGGCTAAGCTTGCACAGAGAATTGTTGCCATCTGCTTCAGCCCGGTGCCGTAGTCCAAGCGTTTACACACCAGGCCAGAAGCAGGCGGCCTTCCCCAGCATGTTCGTTGTGAAAGGCGGCTTACTTCAGTGAAGTTCAGAGTTGATCGGGATGTTCTGGCGGAAGCCGTGACATGGACAGCCCGTTCCCTGTCACCTCGTCCGCCGGTACCCGTTCTGTCGGGGCTGCTCATTCGTGCTGAAGGCGGCATGGTGAGTCTCGCCAGTTTCGATTACGAGATCTCGGCACGTCTTCAGATTCCGGCGGATGTCACTGCTGAGGGAACCATCCTGGTATCCGGACGCCTCTTGGCCGATATCTGCCGCAGCCTGCCCTCCGCCCCGGTGGACATCGAAACCGATGGCTCAAAGGTCGCGTTGACGTGCCGCAACAGCCGGTTCAACCTGGCCACCATGCCCGAGGGCGATTATCCGGAACTCCCGGCGTTGCCTGATGTCAGCGGAGTCGTGGACGGGGAGGCCTTCGCCCAAGCCGTCAGCCAGGTGATCATTGCCGCGAGCCGTGACGACACCCTGCCCATCCTGACCGGTGTCCGGATGGAAATCGAAGGCGATCTGATCACCTTGCTGTCCACCGACCGCTACCGGCTGGCCCTTCGCGAACTCAACTGGCGCCCCACCACCCCGGGCATTTCCACCAGCGCATTGGTCAAAGCCAAAACGCTGAGCGAGGTTGCCAAGACGCTTGGCGGTTCCGGCGATCTCAACATTGCCCTGTCCGACAACAGCGAACTGATCGGCTTTGAAAGCGGCGGCCGCCGGACCACGTCGCTGCTGGTGGACGGTGACTATCCCAAGATCCGTTCGTTGTTCCCGGACAACACGCCGATCCACGCAACGGTGGAGACCACCACCCTGATCGAAGCCGTCCGCCGCGTTTCGCTGGTGGCCGAGCGCAACACCCCGGTCCGTTTGGCCTTCACTGACGGTCTCTTGACGTTGGACGCCGGAACCGGCGAAGACGCCCAGGCCTCCGAGGCGATCGAGGCTGCGCTGACGGGCGACGAGATCACCGTCGCCTTCAACCCGCACTACCTGTCCGAAGGTCTCAGCGCGTTCGACAGCAAATATGTCCGGTTTTCCTTCACCACGCCGCCGAAGCCGGCGGTCATCTCCGCCCAAGACGACCTCGAGGGCGAAGACAAGGAAGATTACCGCTACCTGCTGATGCCGGTGAGGTTGCCCAACCAGTAACCGGAACCCCAACCGCCCAATGACGAGAGGAAAGAGTGAGCAGCATGCACATCGGACTGATCGGCTTGGGACGGATGGGTTTCAACATGCGGCAGCGGCTTCGGGACGGCGGCATTGAGGTCACCGGGTTCGACCGCAACCCCGAGGTCAGCGACACCGCGACCGTCGATGACTTGATCCAGTCGCTGCCCAGCCCACGCACCGTGTGGGTGATGGTCCCCTCCGGTCCGGTTACTGCCGAGGTCATCACGGAACTGGCGGGCAAGCTCTCCGCCGGGGACCTGGTGATCGACGGCGGAAACTCCAAGTTCACCGCGGACCGGGATCACGAAGCACTGCTGGCCGGACGACAGATCGGCTTCCTCGATGTCGGCGTGTCGGGCGGCGTGTGGGGCCTGGCGAACGGCTACGGGCTGATGGCCGGAGGTCGTGCCGAGCTGGTCGAGGCAGCGATGCCGCTCTTCGACGCCTTGAGGCCGGAAGGTCCGCGGGAGGAAAGCTTCGTCCATGTGGGCGACGTCGGTGCCGGGCATTACGCCAAAATGGTGCACAACGGGATCGAATACGGGCTGATGCAGGCGTACGCCGAAGGGTACGAACTGCTGGAAGCCAAGGACATCATCAAAGACGTCCCGGGGACCTTCCGGGCATGGCAAAAGGGGACGGTGGTCCGGTCCTGGCTGCTGGACCTGATGGTGAAAGCCCTCGAAGAGGACCCCGGTCTGAGCCAGATCAGCGGGTACGTCGAGGATTCCGGCGAAGGCCGGTGGACGGTGGAAGAAGCCATCGCGCATGCTGTTCCCGCACCGGCCATCACTGCCGCATTGTTTGCCCGCTTCGCGTCACGCGAAGATGATGCCCCCGCCATGAAGATGGTGGCCGCGCTGCGCAATCAGTTCGGCGGCCATCCCGTCAAAAAGCCCGGACATCCCAACCCCGGCACCGAACCGAAGTAGCAGTACCGCATTGTTTGTTGAATTCCTTTCGCTGACCGACTTCCGCACCTACCCGCAGCTCGATATCGCCCTGAAGCCGGGCGTTACCGTGTTCGTTGGTTCCAACGGGGTCGGCAAAACCAATATCGTCGAGGCCATCGGCTATTTGGCGTCGCTTTCATCGCATCGGGTCAGCAACGACGCACCGCTGATCAGGTTCGACAGCCAGCGTTCCTTGGTGCGCGCCCGGGTGGACCGCGGCGGCCGCAGCATCTCGCTGGAATTGGAGATCACCGCCGGCAAGGCCAACAGGGCGCGCATCAACCGGGGTGCTCCGGTGCGTGCCCGCGACATTTTGGGCCACCTGCGAACGGTGCTCTTTGCCCCCGAAGACCTGGCACTGGTCAAGGGCGATCCTTCCAACCGGCGACGCTTTCTGGACGAGCTTCTGGCCAGCCTGGTTCCGCACCACGCGGCAACGCGCAGCGATTTTGACCGTGTGCTCAAGCAGCGCAATGCGTTGCTCAAGTCGGCCCGCGCCAGCGGCCGGTTCACCGCGGCCCATGAATCGACGCTGGAGGTGTGGGACCAGCACATGGCAGAGGCCGGCGCCGCGCTGCTCAAGGCCAGACTGGAGCTGGTGGACCTCCTGCAGCCGCATCTGAACGCGGCCTACGCAGCATTGACGGATGGCTCCAAACAGGCTGCCGCCGTGTACCGTTCCACCATCCATAGCCAGTTATCCGATGATGGCGAGGTGGAGAACGACGGCGGGGCCGGGCTTCCGCCGTTGGCAAGCCTGAGCGCGGCCGAGCTGGCAGAGCTGTACCTTGCGGCCTTCAAACAGCAACGCAAGCGGGAAGTTGAACGCGGGATCTCGCTGGTTGGTCCGCACCGTGACGAGCTCGAACTGATGCTGGGTCAGGCGCCGGCCAAGGGGTACGCCTCGCACGGCGAAACCTGGTCGCTGGCGCTGGCCCTGCGGCTGGCGTCCTATTACGTGTTTTGCGAAGACGATCCTGCCCCCGGCGCGGCTCCGGTGCTGATCCTGGACGATGTTTTTGCCGAACTGGACAACCAGCGCCGGTCAAAACTGGCGGGCATCGTTGCCAGCGCGGAGCAAGTGATCGTTACTGCCGCCGTGGCCGAAGACATCCCCGAAGCCCTGAGCGGCGAACAGTTCAAGGTGGTTCCGGGGGGCGTGGCCAGTGGCCAGGAAACCGTCTGAGCCCCGGCCGAACCCGCAGGAACAGGCGGACGTGGTGGGACAAACCGGCCTGCCGGATGGAGCGGGGCGTTCACAGCCTTCCAACCCGCCGGCAGCGGAGCCACAGGGCGCCGGCGCGGAGGAAGATCTGGATGCGGCCAAAGCGGTCCTCAACAGGGTTCGCCTGGCAGCAGCGGCCCGCGGCGACGTGCGCACCCGGGCTAACAGCCGCCGTCGTCAGTCCCGAGGAAACCGGCCGGCTGCCGCGCCGCAGGATTTCGGCCGCGACCCGCAAGGGCTGGGCCGCGTGTTCGACCGGTTCGTCGCAGAACGCGGCTGGAACTCCCCCGTGGCCGTCGGATCGGTAATTTCGCGGTGGGATGAATTGGTCGGGGCGGACATTGCCGCCCACTGCCGGCCCGAAAGCTTCGAGGACACGACGGTGCAGGTGCGCTGCGATTCCACCGCGTGGGCCACGCAGTTGAGGCTGATGAACGCTGCGTTGCTGAAGCGGTTCGGCGAAAAGCTGGGCCCCGGCGTCGTCACTAAAATCCAGGTCCTTGCGCCCGCCGCGCCCAACTGGCGCAAGGGCAAACGGACCGTCAGCGGCCGCGGGCCCCGGGATACGTACGGCTGATTCCGGTCCTCGAAGCGTGCAATCCCGCCGCATCCGGGACGCGCCTGCGTAAACGGCATGCAGAGCGCTGCGGGGGCCTCCGGACATATACGGTCCCATCAAGCACCCGGCGGGCGCGTTAAATGCCGGTTTCCGTGCCGCTTAGAGCCATGTTCGTGCAGGTTTCACCGCCCTGACACGGTAGAATTGACTGGGCGGCGCCCGTCCTCACTGTGGAAGGGCGCCGACACACGAGTCCATCCGGACGGAACACAAGGAGTCAACGGCAACTGTGGCAGAGGACAACGAGCTGGAAAACACCGGCGCAGAACCCGCAACGGCAGAGGGCAACGACGGCACGCATTACGACGCCAGCGACATCACCGTCCTCGAAGGTCTGGAAGCCGTTCGCAAGCGGCCGGGCATGTACATCGGTTCCACCGGCCCGCGTGGTCTGCACCATTTGGTCTACGAAGTCGTGGACAACTCCGTTGATGAAGCGCTTGCGGGTTACTGCGACACGATCGATGTGACGCTGCTGGCCGACGGCGGCGTCCGGGTAGTGGACAACGGCCGCGGCATCCCCGTCGACATGCATCCGACCGAAGGCAAGCCGACGGTACAGGTGGTCATGACCATCCTGCACGCCGGCGGCAAGTTCGGCGGCGGCGGGTACGCGGTCTCCGGCGGCCTGCACGGCGTCGGCATCTCCGTGGTCAACGCCTTGTCCGCCCGGGTGGAAACCGAGATTCGCCGCCAAGGCTATGTCTGGCAGCAGTCGTTCGCCAACGGCGGCATGCCGGTGGGCGACCTGCGCCGCGGCGAGGAGACCACCGAGACCGGTACGTCGCAGACATTCTGGGCCGACCCGGAAATCTTCGAATCCACCGAGTACGACTTCGAGACGCTGCGCGCCCGGTTCCAGCAGATGGCCTTCCTGAACAAGGGCCTGAAAATCATCCTGACCGACGAGCGCCGTCCGGAAAACCACGCTCCGGACAGCGAAGACGTGGATCTGGACTCCGCAGGTTCCGAGGTCGAGACCACGGCCGAGCACCGCCAGGTCGTCTACAAGTACGACAACGGTCTGCTGGACTACGTCACCCACCTGAACTCCTCCAAGAAGGTGGAAGTCATCCACCCCGAGGTCATCGCCTTCGAGACCGAGGACACGGAGCGCAAGCTCTCGGTGGAGATCGCGATGCAGTGGACCACCTCCTACTCGGAGAGCGTCCACACCTACGCGAACACCATCAACACGCATGAAGGCGGCACGCACGAAGAAGGCTTCCGCGCCGCGATGACGTCCCTGATCAACCGCTACGCGCGGGAAAAGAACCTGATCAAGGAGAAGGAAGACAACCTCACCGGCGATGACATCCGCGAGGGCCTGACCGCCGTCGTCTCGATGAAGCTGGGCGAGCCCCAGTTTGAGGGCCAGACCAAGACCAAGCTGGGCAACTCCGAGGCCAAGGGCTTTGTGCAGCGTGTTGTCACGGACGGACTCGGCGACTGGCTGGAACGCAATCCGGGCCCGGCCCGCGATGTGATCCGCAAGTCCATCCAGGCCTCGCAGGCCCGGCTGGCCGCGCGGAAGGCACGCGAATCCACCCGACGCAAGGGACTGCTGGAATCCGGCGGCATGCCGGGCAAGCTCAAGGACTGCTCGTCCCGCGACCCATCCAAGTCGGAAATTTACATTGTGGAGGGTGATTCGGCCGGTGGCTCTGCCGTCCGCGGCCGGAACCCGGAAACCCAGGCCATCCTGCCCCTGCGCGGCAAGATCCTGAATGTGGAGCGGGCCAGGCTGGACCGGGCACTGGGCAACGCCGAAGTCCAGTCCATGATCACCGCCTTCGGCGCCGGCATCGGCGAGGACTTCGACGTCGAGAAGGCCCGGTACCACAAGATTGTCCTGATGGCCGATGCCGACGTGGACGGCCAGCACATCACCACCCTGCTGCTGACATTGTTGTTCCGGTACATGCGTCCGTTGATCGAGAACGGCTACGTGTACCTGGCGCAGCCGCCGCTGTACCGAATCAAGTGGTCCAACCATGCGCACGACTATGTGTTCAGCGACCGTGAGCGGGACGAAACCGTGCGCCGCGGCCTGGCGAACAACCAGCGGCTGCCCAAGGAAAACGGCATCCAGCGGTACAAGGGCCTGGGCGAGATGGACTACACCGAACTGTGGGACACCACCATGGACCCCGAACGCCGCACACTGCTGCAGGTGACCATGGAGGACGCCGCCGCTGCGGACCAGACCTTCTCGGTGCTGATGGGCGAGGACGTCGAATCCCGGCGCTCCTTCATCCAGCAGAACGCCAAGGACGTCCGCTTCCTCGATATCTAGCGTGTCCCCCATGGACCGGCCACCGGCCGGCCGATGGGCTGCGGACCGCGACCAGGCTTTGACGTAAAGGAACTGAAACGATGAGCGACGAAGAGACGCCGGACCTGCCGGAAGGCATTGGCGAAGAGCCGATCGAGGGCGAAATCCTCACGGACCGGGTGGAGCAGGTGGACCTGCAGACCGAAATGCAGCGGTCCTACCTGGACTATGCCATGGCGGTTATCGTGGGCCGCGCGCTGCCGGACGTCCGGGACGGTCTCAAGCCGGTGCACCGGCGCGTCATCTACGCGATGTTCGACGGCGGCTACCGGCCGGAGCGCTCCTTCAACAAGTGCGCGCGCGTGGTGGGCGAGGTCATGGGCCAGTACCACCCGCACGGCGACATGGCCATCTACGATGCCCTGGTCCGCCTGATCCAGGACTGGACCATGCGGTACCCGCTGGCGCTGGGTCAGGGCAACTTCGGCTCGCCCGGCAACGACGGCGCTGCCGCCCCGCGGTACACCGAGACCAAGATGGCGCCGCTGGCGCTGGAAATGGTCCGCGACATCGACGAAGACACCGTCGATTTCCAGGACAACTATGACGGCAAGAACCAGGAACCCACTGTTCTGCCGGCACGCTTCCCCAACCTGCTGGTTAACGGTTCCTCGGGCATCGCCGTCGGCATGGCCACCAACATCCCGCCGCACAACCTGCGCGAAGTGGCCTCCGGCGTCCAGTGGTACCTGGAAAACCCCACCGCCAGCCGCGAGGAACTGCTCGAGGCCCTGATCCAGCGGATCAAGGGACCGGACTTCCCCACCAGTGCGCAGATCCTGGGTCACAAGGGCATCGAAGACGCCTACCGCACGGGCCGCGGCTCGATCACCATGCGTGCCGTAGTCAACGTCGAGGAAATCCAGGGCCGGACCTGCCTGGTGGTCACCGAACTTCCCTACCAGGCGAACCCGGACAACCTGGCGATGAAGATCGCCGAACTGGCCAAGGACGGCAAGGTCGCCGGCATCGCTGACCTGCGCGACGAGACGTCGGGCCGTACCGGCCAGCGCCTGGTGATCGTGCTCAAGCGCGACGCCGTGGCCAAGGTGGTGCTGAACAACCTCTACAAGCACACCTCGCTGCAGGAAAACTTCGCGGCCAACATGCTGGCAATTGTCGACGGCGTGCCGCGCACCCTGACCCTCGATGCCTTCATCCGGCATTGGGTCAGCCACCAGTTGGAAGTCATCGTCCGCCGCACCCGCTTCCGGCTGAATAAGGCCGAGGAGGAAGCACACATCCTGCGCGGCCTGCTCAAGGCCATGGACGCCCTGGACGAAGTCATCGCCCTGATCCGGGCCTCGTCCACCACCGAAGAGGCCCGCGACGGCCTGATGCGGCTGCTGGAGATCGACGAGGCGCAGGCCCGGGCCATTCTTGACATGCAGCTCCGCCGCCTGGCCGCACTGGAACGGCAGAAGATCCAGGACCGCCACGCGGAACTGGAACGCATGATCGAAGAGTTCAACCGCATCCTGGCCTCCGAAGTCCTACAGCGCAATATTGTCAGCGAGGAACTGGCTGCGATCACGGAGAAGTACGGCGACGACCGGCGGACCCAGATCATGATGGGCTACGACGGCGACATGAGCGTGGAAGACCTCATTCCCGAAGAGGAGATGGTGGTCACCATCACCCGCGGCGGCTACGTCAAACGCACCCGCAGCGACAACTACCGCTCGCAGCAGCGCGGCGGCAAGGGGATCCGCGGTGCCCAACTGCGCGGTGACGACGTCGTCGAGCACTTCTTCGTCACCACGACGCACCACTGGCTGCTGTTCTTCACCAACCTGGGCCGGGTCTACCGGGCCAAGACCTACGAGCTGGCCGAGGCGGGACGCGACGCCAAGGGCCAGCACGTGGCCAACCTGCTGGCGTTCCAGCCGGATGAGCACATTGCCCAGGTGATGGACCTGAAGGACTACCAGCAGGCGCCCTACCTGGTACTGGCCACCAAACGCGGCCTGATCAAGAAGACCCGGCTGGAAGACTACGACACCAACCGTTCCGCCGGCGTCATCGCGATCAACCTGCGCGAAGGCGACGAGCTCGTTTCGGCGCGTCTCGTCGCCGAAACCGACGACATGATGCTGGTTTCCCGCCGCGGCCAGTCCCTGCGCTTCACCGCTACGGACGAAGCCCTGCGGCCGATGGGCCGCGCAACCTCGGGCGTGACCGGGATGAAGTTCCGCGAGGACGACGAGCTGTTGGTGGCAGGCGTGGTGCGCGACGACTCCTACGTCTTCATCGTCACCGAGGGCGGCTTCGCCAAGCGGACCTTGGCCGACGAATACCGTGTCCAGGGCCGCGGTGGCCTGGGTATCAAGGTGGGCAAGTACCAAGAGGAACGCGGGCATCTGGTCGGCGCGCTGATTGTCCAGGAAGAGGACGAGGTGCTGGTGGTGATGGAAAGCGGCAAGGTGGTCCGCTCGTCCGTCGCCGGCGTTCCGGCCCGCGGCCGCGACACCATGGGCGTCATTTTCGCCAAGCCGGACAAGAAGGACCGCATCATCGCCGTGGCCCGGAACTCCGAACGAGGCCTGGGCGGCGAGGAAGACACCGAGAATCCGGACGCTCCGGAAGCTCCCGAAACCGACACCGCAATCGACGCCGAAACTGGTGCCGGAACCGACGCCGAAACTGCGCCGCAGGCCAACGATGAAGTACCGTTGGACGCAGACATGACGCAGTCCGCAGCCGAATCACCGGCGCCGGAAAACGGAGGTATCGAGTGAGTACACCTAAAACGCCACGGCCGGGCACCCGCCCGCAGCCGGCCAACGCGCCTCGGGCTGGTACTACTCGTGGCGGCACGCCCGCCCGACCCGCGCAGCGTCCGGCCAGTAGCGGGCAGCGGCCTGCCAATGGCCAGCAGCGCCCCGCCGGGCAGTCCGGCAGCGCCGGCCTGGTCCGGCCGGCGCCGAAGGCCAAGGTCCGCCGTGCCCGCCTGCTGGTCAGCAAGGTCGACCCGTGGTCGGTCCTGAAGATGGCCTTCCTGCTCTCCGTTGCGCTGGGCATCGTCACCGTCGTGGCTTCGATCGTGCTCTGGACAACGCTGGACATCACCGGCATCTTCGACCGCGTCAACGGTCTCCTGTCGGAAATCGCCGGCACAGAGAGCGGCGGCTTCGACCTGCGTTCCTATGCCTCCCTGGGACAGGTGGCGTCATTCGCCACCATCATCGCGGTGGTCAACGTGGTCCTGCTGACCGCGCTGGCCATGTTGTCCGCGGTGCTCTACAACATCTCGGCCACCCTGGTGGGCGGCATCGGGGTCACGCTGACGGACGACTGAGCCGATTTGAAGTTCCGGCCCGGCGTACTGTAAAGTCGTATCTCGGCCCGCAAGGGCAGGGGGCGTATAGCTCAGGCGGTTAGAGCGCTTCGCTGATAACGAAGAGGTCCCAGGTTCAAGTCCTGGTACGCCCACGGATTTACCAATCCCACCGATTTCGGGAGGACACCGTGAAGAAGTTGCTGCTGTTGGCAGCCGCGGCTGCGGGCGTGTTCGCCTACAAGAAGTGGCAGGAATCCGAAGCGGAGAAATCCGCATGGAGTAAGGCGACCGACAAGGTCGACTGACTCCGTCTCGGCCGGACAGGTACCGGCCGAACCCTTCCGGGGGCATGGCGCAATTGGTAGCGCACCTGCTTTGCAAGCAGGGGGTTAGGGGTTCGAGTCCCCTTGCCTCCACCGGATAATGAGGCCCCGATCTGCGGATCGGGGCCTCATTGCATTTCGCACCGCTCTTTCGCCGGCGCATGGCGCGTGACCGCACCGCATCGCCCCTACGCTGAAGGGGTGATCATTTTCCTGGCCACGCTGGCCGTTCTCGGCATTTCAGCCTCCGGCCCCATCATGGCGGCCACTGCTGCGCCGGCCCTCGCCATCGCGTTCTGGCGGAACATGCTCGGAGCCGTGGTGATGGGCGTCCCGTCCGCCATCGGCCGCCGCCGCGAGTTCCGGCAACTAACGACGTCGGACGTTGGCTATAGCGCGCTGGCGGCGGTTGCGCTGGCGCTCCACTTTGCCTGCTTCATCACCGCGCTGCAGTTGACCTCCGTGGCGGCGGCGACCGCCCTGGTCTGCCTGCAGTCGGCATGGATCGTGCTTTTCAACAGGCTGCGCGGAATCAAGGCCTCGCGGCTGATCCTGTCCGGCGTCGGTCTCGCCTTCGTCGGGGTGCTGGTGATTTCCGGATTCGACCTGCAGCTCTCCGACGAGGCGCTCCTGGGCGACCTGCTTGCCCTGGTCGGTGGCGCTATGGCTGGAATTTACACGATGGCCGGAGGCCGGGTCCGGCGTCGGCTGTCCACCGGGCCGTACACCACCATCTGCTACGGTCTGTGCGCAGTGATCCTGCTGATCATGGCGCTGTCCTTCGGCCAGCCGTTGGTGGGGTTTCCGGCTGAGGCCTGGGTGGGGATCCTTGGCGTCACCGTTGTCGCGCAACTGCTGGGCCACTCGGTCTTTAACCATCTGCTGGCCGTTCTGAGCCCGCTGGTGGTGTCCATGTTCATCCTGCTGGAAATTCCCGGGGCGGCGCTTCTGGCAGCCATATTTCTGGGTGAGAGCCTGCCGTGGGGCACGTACATTGGGCTGGCCCTTATCCTGGCCGGCCTGGCCGCCGTCGTCCTCTCGCAGAATCGGCCCAGATTGGTTGCACCGGCGACCGCCCCGGAACCCACCGGTCCCGCGCCGGAATAGCCGGCTATAGCCCGCCGCGGGGGACGCGCAGCTGGGTTCGGGCTTGGTGGACCCGGCGCAGCAGCTTGGCCGGATAGTACACGGTCATGAAGATCAGCATCGGCACCCGAAGCACGCGGCGGTGGATCTTGTGGGCGCTGTACGTCCGCTCGAAGCGCGTGACGTAGTACCGGTAGTCCTTGGGCGAATCTTCCAAACGCCGGGCCGACATACCGCTGATCATTTCCGGCACGTACTGGATCCTGAGTGCGTGATCGGCTAAGTGCACGGAAATATCGATGTCCTCGTGCAGTTGGTCCTCTTCGTCGAGGCACACATGCTGGCTGATGATGTCCCAGGCTCCGCGCCGGATGGCCATATTGGATCCGAAGAGGAAGTGGTATTGCTTCTTGGCCAGCTTCAGGACAAAGCGGCGCATGCGGTCGTCTGCCTGCAGTCCGAAGCGGCGCATCGGCATGTCGTAGTACAGCACCGGACCGGTGCATGCCATGACTTCCGGGTCGGCGAAGGCCCGCTGCACCTGCTCGACCCAGTCGGGTTCCAGCACCGAATCCGCGTCAATCCTGCCCAAGATTTCCCCGCTGGCATGGTTGAAGCCGAAGTTGCGGGTGGGAATCAGGCCCTGCTCGGCATCTTGCCGGAGCAGGATCAGTGGAACGTCCGGATACTCGTCCTGCATGTTGCGGACCAGCTCCGCCGTCCCATCGGTGGATTTGTTGTCCACCACGATGATCTCCGACGGAGCCACCGACTGGCACAGCGCGGCGTAGATGCACTGGCGGATGACGGACTCTTCATTGAAAGCCGGAATGATGATAGAAACCCCTGGCGCGGCACTCTTCACGGCATGAATCTATCAGCCCTGTTCACTGCGGGCGGGGAGGCCCGGACCGTGCCTCGTCGGGCCGGAAACGGCGAATGGGAGCCCCCAATCCGGGAGCTCCCATTCGTTTGCTTAGGTTCGCTAGGATCTACTCCTTAACGTCCTTCTCTTCCGCCTTGTCTGCTGCTTCGGCGGCCTTCTGACCGGCCGACCGCGCCGAGCGGGAGGTGCCGTTGCCGGTGCCCTTGGCGCCGCCGGCCGCCGAACCCGATTGGCCCGTGGCAGTCGTGCCCGTTGCAGCATCTGTACCCGCGGTGTCCACAGCATGCTTGGCAGGTGCCGCAGCAGGAGTGGTTCCGGTCGTAGTCGCTGCAGTTGTTGGTGCCGCCTTGGAGGCGGTCGGTCCCGGCACCGGGGAGGCAGCCGGGGTGGTGGGCTGGACCGGTGTCTTCCACGGATCCTCGACGGGCCGGGCAGCGCGCCAGGCGGCCACCGCTGCCACGGCTGCGGCGGCGAGAATGCCGACGATCAGCCAACCCTTGCCGCCTCGGCCCTTATGCTGCTGCTTCAACTCCTTGGCGGCGGCCAGCTTGGCGCTCCCGGCAGCCGCCTTCTGGGCCTTGTTCAGCTTCTTGGCGGCCTGCTTGGCGCTTTCGGCGGCCGCCTTCTGGGCTCTCTTCAGGGCTCGTTTGGATCCGCCTGCCTTCTTCACAGCGGCCTGGACGGAGACGGGTACGGCCGTCTTGTCCAAGGTCCTGGCGACCTGGTCCGCGGTTGCGCCGAGCCGGGCGGAGACGGTCGGTATGTACTCGCCGACCACCTTGTCACGGGCATGCGTGATGGCGGGGGTCGCACGGTCAAGGGTGACCTGGATCCGCGGTGCCGCCTCGTCCATGGCCTGGGCAATCTTGGGTGCCAAGCTGTCCAACCCGCCCTGGATGCGCGGCGTCACTGTGGCCACGCCGTGGGAGAGGTCCTTGGCTGCGGTTCCAATACCTTTTTCGATCCGCGGGACGGCCCAGTTCAAAGCGGCTTCCACCTTGGGAGAGGCCCAGTCCTTCGCCGTTTCTACGGCGACCAAAACGTTGCCTTCTGCTTCGCGGGCTACTCGATCGGATTTCTTCACAACTACCTCCCGGAAATGGTGACGGTCGCTCATCAGCCTACTTCGTGTGGTTGGACACGGCTATGCCGGCAAAGGAATACGCAGGATTTTCACTCACCGCGGAACCGGCCACTGGCGGGCTCCGGCGCAAAACGGCGTGGAAGAATGGTGCCATGACTGCTATTGCAACCGCTAAGGCCACTATCCACACCAACCACGGCGACATCGTGGTGAATCTGTTCGGCAACCATGCCCCGAAGACCGTGAAGAACTTCGTGGGACTGGCCACCGGCGAGATCACTTGGAAGCACCCGCAAACCGGTGAAGAGACCAACGCTCCCCTCTACGACGGCGTCATCTTCCACCGCATCATCAAGGACTTCATGCTCCAGGGCGGAGACCCGCTGGGCCAGGGCATCGGCGGCCCGGGTTACCAGTTCGACGACGAGATCAACCCGGACCTTGACTTCAACGAGCCCTACAAGCTGGCCATGGCCAACGCAGGCATCCAGGGCGGCCGCGGCACCAACGGGTCGCAGTTCTTCATCACCACCGTTCCCACCACCTGGCTCCAGGGCAAGCACACGATCTTTGGCGACGTCACCGACGAGGCCTCGCGCGCCGTCGTCGATTCCCTCAATGCCGTGGCCACGGACATGCGTGACAAGCCGCTGGAAGATGTGGTCATCAAGAACATCACCGTAGAGCAGCTCTAAGTTTGCCTACCGTCCCCGCCCGGAGCACCGGGCGGGGACCAATGTCCCAGCAGGAGCGCCTCCATGTCCTACGGAATGCCGGCCGAACCGCCGCAGACCGATGTCCCAGTCTGCCCGCGGCATCCAGACCGCGTCTCCTATGTGCGCTGCCAGCGCTGCGGACGTCCGGCGTGCCCGGAGTGCCAGCGCACGGCTTCGGTAGGCATCCAGTGCGTCGATTGCGTCAGGGAAACCTCCCGGAGCACGCCGGCGGTCCGTACCGTCTACGGCGGAGCCGCGACGATGGGCCGGCCGGTGGTGACGCTGACCCTGATCGGCATCTGCGCCGTGGCTTATCTGCTGCAGTGGGTTATCCCGGGCTTCACCGAGCAGTTCTTGTATGCGCCGCTGTACACCCTTCCGAACCCGTACCTGCCGGCGGAACCGTGGCGAATGATCACCTCGGCTTTCCTGCATTCGCCGAACTTCCTGCTGCACATCGCCTTCAACCTCTACGCCCTGTGGATTCTGGGCCGGCACCTGGAGCCGCTGCTGGGGCGCCTGCGGTTCCTGGCGCTGTACCTGTTGTCCGGCTTCGGCGGATCGGTCGGCGTGCTTCTGCTGTCGGCGCCCAATGTTCCAGTGGTCGGCGCCTCCGGAGCGATCTTTGGACTCTTCGGCGCCTTGTTCATAGTGCAGCGGCAGCGTGGCGGCGAAGTGAGGTCGCTATTGGTGCTGATCGGCATTAACGCCGTGCTGGGGTTTGTGGTGGCCGGCATAGCCTGGCAGGCGCATCTGGGCGGCCTGCTGGTCGGAGCGCTGTCAGCAGTGGTCCTGGCCTACGCCCCCAGGGGGAAGAACCGGAACGTTGTGCAGTTCGCCGGACTCACAGCCATCTTCCTGGTCCTGGTAGCAGTGACGGCGCTGAAGGCCTTCGGCTGAGCAGTCCGGGTCCGCCAGAGGCGGGCAGGCACCGCGGCCACCCACGGATGCAGTGCCTGCCCGCCTTATTTTGTCCCCATCCTGTGGGTGCAACTGTGGAAAATTTCGATCTTCTGATCGTGGATAAACGTTTTTATCCACAGGCGTTGTCCACAGTGAGGATAAGTTACACACATGTAGTTCCACAGGTGTGGATAACGCGAATCCGGCGATGGAAGGGCAAAGCCGGGAATAATCCCCAAAGTTATACACCCTTGTGGATAACTTCGGTCTACACCTGTGAAAACGTGGACAACCTAGGCAGCATCCCCAGCAGGTTCGCATGCAATACCCCGCAGGGGCGACACAATCGGCGGGCAAAAGACACAAGCGGGCGTGCCAACCCGGCCGTCGGGTAATCTTAAAGATCCGGTCCCTGGCTCGACCAGCCAAGGGCTGCGCGGCCGTCCCGAACCCAGCTGACAGTCGAATCGAAGGTGCCGCGCCCCACGCGTTTTGCACGGCCTGCCGGGTCTCCTCGAGGACCTGCTCCTGTCAGCCTGTGCCCGGCCTGGCCACCCATGCGCCCTTCCGTGATGGGAAGGATCAACAGAAGGAAACACACGTGACTACCGAAACCGGCAACTCCGCACGAATCGATCTCACCAGCGAGGAAATCTTCAGCGCCCACGAGGGTGGCAAGCTGCAGATCGGCCTCACAGCCCCGCTGGAGACCAAGCGCGACCTTTCCATCGCCTACACCCCGGGAGTAGCCCAGGTCAGCCGTGCGATCAATACGGATCCTGAACTGGCACAGAAGTACACGTGGGCCTCACGTCTGGTGGCCGTCGTCTCCGACGGTACTGCGGTCCTGGGGCTGGGCAACATCGGTGCGGCCGCATCGCTGCCGGTGATGGAAGGAAAGGCCGCCCTCTTCAAGCAGTTCGCGGGGCTGGACTCGATTCCGCTGGTCCTGGAGACCACTGACGTCGACGAGATCATCGAGACCTTGGTACGGCTGCGTTCGAGCTTCGGTGCCGTGAACCTTGAGGACATTTCCGCGCCGCGCTGCTTCGAACTGGAAGCGCGGTTGATCGAAGCACTGGACATGCCGGTCATGCATGACGACCAGCACGGCACCGCCGTCGTCGCTCTGGCCGCCCTGACCAATGCCGCCAAGGTGGTCAATCGCGAGCTGTCCTCGCTCAAGGTGGTCATCTCCGGAGCGGGCGCCGCCGGCATCGCCGTCGCCGAGATCCTGCTGGCTGCCGGCATTGCGGATGTAACGCTGCTGGACTCACGCGGCATCATCCACAGCGACCGCGGCGACCTGACCGACATCAAGGCCGCCTACGCGGCCCGCACTAATCCACGCGGCACCACCGGCGGCAGCGCCCAAGCACTCGATGGAGCCGACGTTTTCATCGGCGTCTCCAGCGGCACGATCCCGGAAGAGACGCTGGAGAAGATGTCCGACGACGCCATCATCTTTGCGCTGTCCAACCCCGACCCGGAAGTGCACCCGGAGACCGCGGCCAAGTTCGCCAAGGTAGTAGCCACCGGCCGCAGCGACTTCCCCAACCAGATCAACAACGTGCTGGCCTTCCCGGGCATCTTCCGCGGCGCTCTGGATGCCGGTGCCCGCCGGATCACGTCCGCCATGAAGGTAGCAGCGGCCGACGCCATTGCCGGCATCGTCGGGGATGACCTTGCCGCGGACTACATCATTCCCAGCCCGCTGGATTCGCGGGTCGCTCCGGCGGTTACAGCCGCCGTGATGTCCGCCGTCGTTGAAGGCTGACCGCCCCAGTCGGTAGTTCGCCGCAGCCCTAACCGGCCAGGAGCCCGTTCCCGCATCCGGGAGCGGGCTCCACGCCTCTGGACCCGGTCAGCGGCCGGTCAGAGCCATTTGTTGTGTCTGAAGAACCAGTACAGTCCGAAGGCGGTCAGGACCATCAGGAACAAGGCGAAGGGGTAGCCCAGCGGCCAGTGAAGTTCGGGCATCGCCTTGAAGTTCATCCCATAGATCGCGGCCACCAGGGTCGGCGCGAAGAGAATGGCCGCCCAGGAGGAGATCCGCTTGACCTGCTCGTTTTGGGCGACGCTGGTTTCCGTGAGTTTCTGGGCCTGCAGCGTCGAGCTGAGGCTCAAGGCATTCTGCAGGACGGCCCGGAAGGCATTGACGCGCTCGTTCAGCCGGATCACGTGGTCCTGGACGTCGCGCAGTCCGCGGGCCACTTCCAGGTCCAGCGCGTGGTCCTCCGGGCCGCGGTGCAGGATGGAGATGATCCCCTCCAGCGGTTGGATGGCACGCTGGAACTCGATGACTTCGCGCAGCAGCTCGTAAATCCGCCGCGAAACGTTGGGGTCACCGCCGAAGAGTTGGTCCTCGATTTCGTCGACGTCATTCTCCAGGCCCAGCACCACCGGTTCGTACTCATCCACAACCTGGTCCACGATTGCGTAGAGCGCAGCCTGCGGGCCGGCGGCCAACAGTTCGGGTGCGGCTTCCATCCGATGCCGTACGCGCGACAGATCCGGCGATTCGGCGTGCCGGACGGTGATCAGGAAGTTCTGCCCCATGAAGGTGTGCAGTTCTCCGAACTCCACCTTCTCCGTCTCGTCGATGTAGCGGGCGGGCCGGAGCACGGCGAACAGCGTGCTGCCGTAGCGTTCCAGTTTGGCGCGTTGATGGCCGCGCAGGGCGTCTTCTACCGCCAGATAATGCAGATCGAACTCGGCGGCAACGGTGGCCAGTTCGGGCTCGCTTGGCCGGTAGAGGCCGATCCACACCATACCTCCGTACCGGCGCAGTTCGCTGAACGTCTGCTCCAGGCTTTCCGGGGTGGCGGCACGTACGCCGTCCACGTAGATGCCGTTATCGACCAGCACCACTGCCTACGAACGCCACCTGGTCGTCATCAGGAATCCGGCGATGGCGATGCCGAAACCAATCATGATGTTCCACGACCCTGCGGCGGGCAGCGGCCAGGCTCCCTGGGTGATGTAGAAAACGATGATCCACAGCAGGCCGATGATCATGAGGCCGAACATGACCGGCTTGAACCAGACAGCATTGGGCTGGTTGCCCTTGGCGGTCAACTCTTCGGGACGCCGTTCGGTCCTCTTGCGGCGCTTCGACTCGGGCACAGATCCTCCGGGGCATCAGGGGCGGTTAGCGTGGCCGGACCGGCTGCAGGCTCCCTTGCGAGTCCGCCGCCGCCGGGCCGTCTAGCTGTTTAGTCTAGCCAATCTGTGTGACGTTCGCCGCCGCGCATTTGCCGGGACCGCTGCCGCGGGCAGATCATAGTGGAGTGCTGCTGGTTGGCGCAGGGCTCCCGTCTCCGGATCGGGGCCGGCCGCCGGCTCCACCCGTCTCCCGTCCGCAATGACTCCACGATTGGCCCGATCGTCACATGAGCAAGTCCCCGCGCATCCTCGTCATCGATAACTATGACAGTTTTGTCTACACCCTGGTCGCCTACCTGCAGCAGCTGGGTGCGGAAACCACAGTGGTGCGGAACGACGACGTCACGCTGGATGAGGCGGTGGAACTGGCGGGGGCCCGCGACGGCGTCCTGGTCTCCCCCGGCCCCGGAACGCCGGCGGAAGCCGGCATCTGCATCGAGCTGATCCGCTGGTGCGGCCGGGAGGCGAAGCCGATGTTCGGTGTGTGCCTCGGTCATCAGGCGCTGGCCGAGGCCTATGGGGCCACCGTGACCCACGCTCCCGAACTGATGCACGGCAAGACGTCCGAGGTCACCCACCGCAACCAGAACGCCTTCGAGGGCGTGCCGAACCCGTTCACCGCCACCCGCTACCATTCGCTGGCAGCGGTGCGCAGCACCATCCCGGCCGAGCTCGAGATCACCGCGGAGACCGACAGCGGCGTGGTCATGGGCCTGGCCCACCGCAGCGCACCGCTGTGGGGGGTGCAGTTCCATCCCGAATCGGTGTTGACCGAAGGCGGCTACTTGATGCTGGGCAACTGGCTGGAATCGCTGGGCGCCGAGGGAACCGCTGAACTAGCGGCCACGCTCAGCCCGCTGATCTCCCACTGACCAGCCCGGCGCCGAAGACAGTCTCCGGCCGTCCCGGCGCCGCGCCGTTAGTCGTTGCCGCGGCCGTTCCCGGTGTCCGAGTTGTTCCCGTCCCCGCTGTCGCCGTCCCCGTCATTGCCGCGGTCATTGCCCTGATCCGATCCCTTGTCGGTTTCCGGCTCGGGCGAGGCAGGTTCGACCGCGACCGTGAGGACAATCTCGGTGCCTTGTTCGACGTTGGCGCCGGCCTTGACGCTTTGCCCGACGACGGTGCCTGCCTTGACCACTTCGTTCTCGACCTCTTCCACCCGGTAGGGCAGGGCGACGGCGGCATCATCGAGCATGGCTCCCGCGTCTTCGACGGTTTCGTCCACCATGTTGGGAACGCTGACCAATCCGTTCGACACGATCAGGTCCACGTTGGAACCGGTCTTCACCTTCTTGCCGGGAGCGGGCTTTGTGGTGACCACGTTGCCCCGCGGAAGGGTGGCACTGTTCGCCGGTTCGCTGTCCCCCGGCTCCAGACCCAGTTGCCGGAGCTTGTCCCGGACTTCGGCTTCAGTCCGGCCGGCCAGATTGTCGGGGATGGTGGTGAATTCGTTGCCTTGTGAGATGTAAACCAACACCTGGCTGCCCGGTTCCACCTGCTCACCGACTCCGGGGTTGGTGCGGGTCACCATCCCCTTCTCGACGTCGTTGCTGTACTCCAGTTCCACACGTGGCCTGAGGTCGCCCTCCCAAATGGCATTGGTGGCCGCATTTTCATCCAAACCTGCCACCGCAGGAACGGCAACGGTTTCCGGAGCGGCGTTCTGCACCAGCACGTTGTAGAGGTAATAGCCCCCGCCCACCAGCACCAGCAGGAGAGCGATCAACAGCGTCACAGTCCAGGCTCGGCGCTTTGCCCGGCGTTCGGGTTCGATGTCGTATTCATTGCCCACGGCCAGCGCGGCGGGCATCTGCTCACGGTCATAGGAGGCAGTGTGGGGAGCGCTGTCGTCCTCGAGCGTGTAATCCGAGGGGGACAGCGCCGAAGTCTGCTCAGACACCGCGTGCGCCTGCTGCGTGATCAGTTCAGTGGCCGGGGCCTGGGCCGGGAACGCTTCGGTTGCGGCACCTGCCGCCTGGTGGAGGACACCGTTCAAGGCCGCGCGCAGCGCTTCGGCAAATGCCGCGGCGGTCTGGTACCGGTCGGCTTTGTCCTTCTGCAGCGCATGCTCCAGCACGGAATCAAGCGCCGGTGTCACCTCCGGATTGAAGCGGCTGGCCGGTTCGGGAAGCTCACGGACATGCTGGTAAGCCACCGAGACCGGGCTGTCGCCGATAAAGGGGGGCCTGCCGGCAAGCATTTCGTAGAGCAGGCAGCCTGCCGAGTACAGGTCGCTGCGGGCGTCAACGGTTTCGCCGCGGGCCTGCTCCGGAGACAAGTACTGGGCGGTTCCCAGCACAGCCTGGGTCTGCGTCATCGTTGCTGCCGAGTCGGCCAGCGCCCGGGCAATGCCGAAGTCCATGACCTTGACGCTGCCGTCCGGCGTGACCATCACATTGGCGGGCTTGATGTCCCGGTGCACAATGCCCGAGCGGTGGCTGTATTCGAGCGCAGCAAGGATGCCGAGCGTGTAGCCGACCGAGTCATCTATGCCCAGCTCGTGGCCCCTGATGAACTCACGCAGCGTCCGGCCTTGGACGTACTCCATCACAATGAACGGGACCTTGACGTCGTGCGCCGCTCCCCCGGGCAAATCCATGTCGCCGGTGTCGTAGACGGCAACGATCGCCGGGTGGTTCAGACCGGCTACTGCCTGGGCTTCCCGCCGGAAGCGGGACTGCAACATCGGGTCGCGGGCAAGGTCGGCGCGCAGTTGCTTGATCGCCACCGAGCGACCCAAGCGGATGTCGCGGCCCAACAGCACGTCGGCCATGCCGCCGCGACCGATGAGTTCACCAACCTCGTAGCGGCCAGCCAGTATGCGCGGCGAGTCCACTGGTTGTCTTCCTTCCATCAGACCGACCGGGATCCGCTCATGGCTGACCAGCCTTATCGGGACCGGTCGTCGGCGGTGCCTTGGCCGCGGGTGTCTCGCTCTGGGTCGGTTCGGGCGTTTGCTCTGGTTGCTCGGGCCCACTGGAGAGGACGTAATTAACGACGGTTCCTGGCTGAACCTCGCCCGAATCCGGTGAGAGGCTGATGACGTTCCCGGCGGGTACGGTGTCGCTCGGCTCTTCGCCAGCCGGCTGCGGGACCAGGCCGAGGCCGATCAGGGCTTCGCGCACCTGCTGCTCGGACTGACCGGCCAGGCCGCCGGGAATGGTTACCTTCCCGGGGCCCGTGGAATACGTGACGGTGATCGCTTTGCCGACTTCCACCGTGCCGGTCGGCGAGATGTCAATGACGGTGTTTTCGGATTCGCTGCTTTCCACCGGGTCGGGGACCACTTGGTAACCCATGTTTTCGAGTTCCGAGCGGACGTCGCTGAACGGCCGGCCCAAGAACGAATTGGCCGACAGCTGGTTGGTCTCCACCGTCGGTGTTTCGCTTGGTGTCTCGCTCTGTGTCTCGGTCGGCGGGGCAGAAGTTGTCTTCGTGGACGACCGTGATGCTGAGCTGGAGGCGGACGAGGACGACTCGGCACCGCCGGTGGGCGTCAGCATGGGCAGCAGAATCGCTCCGGCCACGGCGAAAAGGACAAGCAGGATCAGGCCAATCAGTGGCCAGGTCCACGGGCTGCGCTTCTTCTGCTGGCGGCGCGGCGTCTCCTCCGGTTCGTCGCTGTCAAGATCCTCGTCGGTCCAGTTCCGTTCGGCGCCAAGGCCGGCGGCTTCGGCGCCGGCCACGGCCGGCAGCTGGGAGGTTCCGGCGCTGACCGCTTGGGTGGGAGCGGTTCCGGTGGTCGGCACCGGGGCGGTCATCAAACCGGTGCGGTCGTCCCCCTCGAACAGCAGCATGCCGGGAACGGCGGCCTCGGCGGCGCGGATGTCGCCGGCGCGGATGGCGTCGGCCGCCTCCGCAAGCTTTTCGGCGGTGGCGGGACGGTCGGCCGGGTCCTTGGCCAGCATCGACATCAGCAGTGCGCGGATCGGCCGCGGAAGCGACTCCGGCAGCGGCGGAGGAGTGTCGTTGACCTGGGCCAAGGCGATGGCGATCTGCGACTCACCGGAGAACGGCCGGGAACCGGAAAGGCACTCGTAACCGATTACACCCAGAGAATAGATATCGCTCTGCCCGGTGGCTGTTTGTCCGGTTGCCTGTTCGGGGGCGAGATACTGGGCGGTGCCCATGACCTGTCCGGTAGCGGTCAACGGAACCTGGTCCGCGAGCCGGGCAATGCCGAAATCGGTGATTTTCACCCGTCCCTCGGGCGTGATCAGCAGATTGCCGGGCTTGACGTCGCGGTGCACCAGTCCCTGGGCGTGGGCAACGGCAAGCGCCTTGGCCGTCTGGGTGATGATTGACAGCGTCCGGTCCGGCGAGAGCACCCGTTCCCGCTCGATGATGGCTGAGAGTGGGTGGCCCGGCACCAGTTCCATCACCAGATAGGCGGATCCGGCCTCTTCGCCGTAATCGAAGACGTTGGCGATGCCGATATGGTTCAGCAGCGCCGTGTGTCGGGCCTCGGCGCGAAAGCGGTTGAGGAAGCCCGGGTCCCCGGTGTACTCCTCCTTGAGGATCTTGATGGCGACGATGCGGCCCAGGACCTGGTCCTGTGCCTTCCAGACTTCACCCATGCCGCCGATGGCGATACGTTCAGTGAGCTGGTACCTGCCGCCTAATGTGATACCCGAGGTAGGTCTCACTTATTTAACACCGCCTCTAGGAGTTGCTTAGCACTTGTACTTGCGAGAGAAGAACCGGTAGCCACATCGACGTCTTCGAAGACCACTGATACGACAGCTTTGGGGTCGTCCGCCGGTGCGAAGCCGGTGAACCAGGAGTTGTTGCCTTCTTCGCCGGCCATAAGTTCCGCCGTGCCGGTCTTGCCAGCTACTTCCACGCCAGGGATCGCCGCGCGCCCGCCGATACCGCGGTCCACTACGTTGACCATCCAGTCCTGGATCAGCTTGGCGTTGTCGGCGGAAAGGGAACGCTGAAGCTCTTCGGGCTTCGGGCTGTCCATGACCCGCAGGTCGGGCGCACGGACCGTGCGGACCAGATTCGGCTTCATCAGCACGCCGTCGTTCGCAATGGCGGCAGACGTCATTGCCACCTGCAGCGGCGTCACGCGCACGTCGTACTGCCCGATGGCCGACTGGGCGAGCAGGTCATCGCTCATGCCGGTGGGGAACCGGCTGGCAGTGACGTGGGTGGGGATCTGGTAGGACTCGCCGTAGCCGAACTTAGCCGTCTGCTCCGCGATCGCGTCTTCACCCAGATCCATGGCGATCTGAGCGAACGGAGTGTTGCAGGACTGCTCCAGGGCAAAGGAGAAATCGGCGGTGGTTCGGGCGGCGCAGCCGCCGTTGACGTAGTTCGGCAGCTCAACGTTGGTGCCCGGAAGCTTCAGCGTGGGAGGGTTGTCCAGCTTGCTGTCGGCGTCGTACTTTCCGGACTCCAGCGCGGCTGCCGCTACCACCAGCTTGAAGACGGACCCGGGTGCCAGCAGGCTCTCGTTGGCCGCGTTGATGAACGGCGACAGGCCAGGCACCTCCTCCAGCCCCGCCATGTTCTGCGTAACCTCTTCGGTGTTGTGGCCGGCGAGCTCGTTCGGGTCGAAGCTGGGCTTGGACACCATCGCGAGGATGTTGCCGGTGTCCGGCTCCATCACGACGATTGAGCCCTTCACGCCGTCGGGCATCAGGTCCCAGGCCAGCTGCTGCAATTCGGCGTCCAGGGTCAGCTCCACTGACGCGCCTTCAACCTGGCCCCCCGAGAACATCTGCATGATCTGTTCGTAGAAGAACTCGTCGCCCGAGCCGGAGAGTTGGTCGTTCATCGCCGACTCCATCTGCGTGGAGGCATAAACCAGTGAGTAGAAGCCGGTGATCGGCGCATAGAGCTCGGGTTCGTTGTAGACCCGCTGGTAGGCAAACTCGTCGTCTGACGGAACCGACTCGGCGATGGGGTCGCCGTCCACCAGAATGGCGCCGCGGTTCTTGTCGAAGTCCTTATAGATCGTCCGGCTGTTCCAGGGGTTCGCGTTGAGGTTCTCGGCCTCAAAGAACTGCACCACCGTGAGCGATCCGAAGAGCAGCGCGAACATCGCGAGGGCGACGATCCAAGTATTGCGGATGGCCTGGTTCATGGCTGGATCACCTCCGTGGATCCGGTGTTCCGTTCGTCGGACTTGCTGCGGCGCCCCGGCCGGTCAGCCGGGGGACGGCTGCCGTTTGCCGGGCCGGTCATGGTGGGGCGGCGTGCCGCGTCGGAAATGAGCAGCAGCAGGGCAACGATCAGCCAGTTGGCCAGCAGCGAGGAGCCGCCGGCCGCTAGGAACGGTGTGGTCAGGCCGGTCAGCGGGATGAGCCGGGTGACGCCGCCGATCACTACGAAGCACTGCAGCGCCAACGTAAAGGAGAGCCCGGTGGCCAGCAGCTTGCCGAAGGCGTCGCGGCTGCCCAGGGCAGCGCGGATGCCGCGGCTGATCAGGAGGACATAGAGCATCACAATGGCGGAGAGACCGATCAGCCCGAGCTCTTCGCCGAGCGCGGCAATGATCATGTCGCTGTTGGCGAAGGTCACCAGGTCGGGGCGGCCCTGGCCGAGGCCGGTCCCGGTGAGCGCGCCGCTTGCCAGCCCGAACAGGCCTTGGACAATCTGGTGGCTGCCGCCGATCGCGTTGTAGACCTCCGGGTCGAAGGCCTTGATCCAGCTGTTGATGCGGTTGGTGACATGCGGGAAGAGCTGGAAAGCCACGAAGCCGCCCACGGCGATCATGAGCAGGCCGATGATGACCCAGCTGACCCGGCTGGTGGCCACGTAGATCATCGCCATGAACAGGCCGAAGAACAGGATGGAGGAACCCAAGTCACGCTGGAAGACCAGCACGCCGATGCTGACCAGCCAGGCTGCCAGCATGGGTCCCATATCCTGCCAGCGCGGCAGCTGCAGCGGACCGATTTTGCGGCCGGCCAGCAGGATGAGGTCCCGGTTGGTGGATAGATACCCGGCGAAGAATATAGCGAGCGTGATCTTGGCTATTTCGCCCGGCTGGAAGGTGGCGAATCCCAGATTGACCCAGATCCTGGCGCCGTTGACCTCCATGCCGACGAAGGGCAACAGCGGAAAGATGAGCAGGGCAGCGCTGGCGATCAGGGAAAGGTAAGTGAAGCGGCGCAGGACGCGATGGTCGCGCAACAGCCAGATCACAGCCACGACGACGGCGATGGCCACGCCGGTCCAGAACAGTTGGCGGGTTGCCGCGGAGTCGCCGGTGGCAATGTCCAGCCTATGGATCATCGCCAAGCCGATGCCGTTCAAGGCGGTCACGATCGGAAGTATTACCGGATCGGCATATTTGGCGCGGAGACGCAGCACCACATGCACCACGAGGACCAGCACGATCAGGGTGATGCCTTGAGTGAAGAAATCGCTGTCGAAGGCTCGGTCCTGGTCCAGTCCCACCAACATGTTGGCGCCGATGCCGACCACCAGCGCCAGCAGGAGCAGGAGGAGTTCGGTGTTGCGCCGCGAACGGGGCGCCGTCTGGATGTTACTCATGGCTTATCCACCTACACATTCCGGCGGCAGGGCGGCTCCCGGACTGGCAGCCGGACTCGGCGCGGCGCTCGGAGCGACGCTGGGCCGGTCCGTCGGTACGGCACTGGGGCTGGGACCCGGTTCGGGGCAGTTCCGCTGGCTGCTGATCCGCAGCTGCTCCACAATTTGCTCGGCATGCACCAGGTCCCGCGCGGAGATGCTCGAATTCAGCCGCTGCTGTTGATAGACGGGCAGGCTCTCCAGCGGGATGTTGTAGACCGTGTCCACATGCGATAGGTCAATCGGCCCGAAGTTCTGCGAGACGCCGTTGAAAATGGCCACCCGGCCCTCGGACGAGCCGACGAAGTACTGCGTCTGGGTCCACAGGTAGCCGAACCACAGCACGGCTACCAGCAGCAGCGACATGACGGTCAGGAACGCGGGGATCAGCCACGGCCTGCGGACCGGTGCGGAGGCTTCGACCTCGGATGCCTCGGGTTCCTCCGGGGCCTTATGGGTCAACAGCGCCGCGGCGCGCCGTTTGTTGGAATGGGCCGTGACGATCGGGATCTGTCCGGTTTCCGTGGCCAGGGCCGCCGCACCCACCAGCACGTGCGGCCGAGTTCCCAGCTCGCGCCGGATGGCGTCGGCGCGGATCGCCTCGTGTGGTTCCGCGGGTTCGCCCGGTACCTCGTCGCCAGCCGGGATGGCAGGGGCATCGTCCGAAGTGGCGCTCGTACCGGCCGCCGGCGCAGCGGGGGCAGGGGAGGCACCGCCGTCGTCGGCCGCCCCTGACTCCAGCGGGCGTTCCGGGGCGAGGTTCAGGGACGCGGTGTCGGTGGCCGCGGCCGGAGCCTCGGCCACTTCGATCATCACAATGGTCACGTTGTCCGGAGAACCGCCGTCGAGCGTGAGCTCCACGAGTTGGTCCACGGCGTCCTGCAGTGTGGCGGCGTTGCGCACCACGGACTCCACCACGCGGTCCGGCACTACCGCATTAAGCCCATCGGAGCAGAGCAGCCATTTCTCCCCCGGTTCGGCGTCGTGGCTGGCCAGATCGAGCTCTGGGCTGGCATCGACGTCGCCCAAGACGCGCATGAGCACATTGCGGTGCGGATGGATTTCGGCTTCTTCGGGGCGCAGCCGGCCCTCATCGATGAGCCGCTGGACGAAGGTGTGGTCAATGCTGACCTGCTCAAAGATGCCGTTCTTCAGCCGGTACGCCCGGGAGTCGCCGATGTGCGCGAATTCGAGCTTGTCGTCGTGCAGCAGCAGGGCCGTCACGGTGGTGCCCATGCCGGCCAGCTTGGGATCGGTCTGCACCAGCTCCGAGAGGATGGAATTGGCGGTCTGGATCTCGTCGGCCAGCACGGTGGCCGGCTCCTGGTGGTCCGCGCGGTCCAGATGGACCAGATCCAGCACGGTGGAAGCAGACGCTACGTCGCCGCCGGCATGGCCGCCCATGCCGTCGGCCACGACGGCAAGAAAACGGCCGGCGTAGGCGGAATCGTCGTTCTTGGAACGCGTCATGCCCACGTCAGACCGCGCTGCATAGCGCAGAACCAGAGCCACGGTCAGGGCCTCAACTCAATGACCGTCTTGCCGATCCGGATGGGAACGCCCGGGTCAACGGGCAGGGCGCGGGTCAGCTGGTTTTCGGCCAGATAAGTGCCGTTGGTGGAACCTAGGTCCTCGATGAACCAGCGGCTGCCCTGCGGAAAGAGGCGGGCATGGCGGCCGGAGGCGTAGTCGTCCTCCAGCACGAGCGTGGCTTCCTGGGCGCGCCCCAGCAAGATGGGGCTGGCGGCCAGCTCCAGCGAGTGACCGGCCAGCGGGCCTTCGGTGACCACCAGCCGGCGCGGAGCGGCCCTGGGTGCCGGGGCGGCTTCGGCCAGATCAGGATTCTTGCGCACTTCCCGCGCGGTGGGGCTGCCGGTACGGCTGCGCTTGCCGATCTGGAGGTCGCGGCGCAGGGCCGAGACGATGCTGATGATCATGATCCAGAGCAGGATCAGGAAACCGAACCGCAGAGCGGTGACAACAAGCTCCCCCATTAGGCCGCGCCGCCCCGTGTTGGCAGCAGGCGGAAGGTGATGCGGGTTCGGCCCATGGTGATGACGGATCCGTCCGTGAGGTCGGTCTGGCCAACGATCTTTTGGCCGTTGACGTAGCTGCCGTTGGTCGAGCCAAGGTCCACGGCCAGTGCGGAGCCGCCCTCGGTGCGGATCTCCAGATGGCGGCGGGAGACTCCGGTGTCGTCGACCATGATGTCGGCCTCGGCGGAACGGCCCAGCACAATAGAGGGCGCGTTGAGCGAGTACCGCTGGCCATTGATTTCGAGCACGGCCTGCAGCTGGGTGGGCTGCCGCGACGGTGCCGCGGGTGTGCTGCGTTGTGCCGGGCGCTGCTGGTGGCCGTCGGACTTCACCACCGTGGCCTGGACTTCGAATTCGCCGCCCTTGAGGGCGCCGTCTTTCGCGAAGGAAACGCGGACCGGGCCTTGCAGTGTGTACTTCTGGCTGTTCACGTGCCGGATCACCACGTCGCAGAGTTCTTCGGCCAGGGTTGCGCCCCATTGTTCTGCCATGGCGTAGTCGGAGTCGCCCAGCCTGACCTCGAAGACGTTCGGTGCCAGGGTGCGGCCCTGGGCCAAGGTGATGGAACCATTGTCCAGCTCACGGCGCAGGCGGCTGGCAATCTCCACCGGCTGCACCTGGCCTTTGCCGCCCACGGAGAAGGCGCCACGGACCATCTTTTCGATGCCGCGTTCCATGCTGTCCAGAATTCCCATCGGGCCGCCTCCTCCCTGTTGTCGTCCTGCATGCCTGCCTGCACGAAGCGGGCAGGGCACACCGGTCTGGCGATTCTTCCATTCGATACTACTTGTGCGTGTCCCAAAAGGCCCTATTCAGTAACGATTGCCCAAGGCGCGGCGGCGCGGCAACGTGGTGAACCTCACCAAAGGAAAGTGCGACGACGGCGGGTCCCGGCGGCGGCTCAGGCCCTCGGATCCGCGTGCCCGTGCGGCAAAGTGGGGGCTGGAACCCCCGATTGGGAATTTGGTCCTGTTTCACGCTACTATTGATCTCGCTGTTCTTGAGGAATGCGAACCGGGAAAAACGGTTCGACCCAACGGAACAGGCGAACTGCGCGCGAGTGGCGGAACGGCAGACGCGCTGGCTTCAGGTGCCAGTGTCCGAAAGGGCGTGGGGGTTCAAATCCCCCCTCGCGCACGCAGAGCAAGAGCCCCGGTCTTCGGACCGGGGCTCTTGCCGTTAACGCCCGCGTTGGACGACGCGGTTCGCTGTGCCGGACGGGGCTGATGCACCTATCCCCTGCTCGCGCGAGCGGCTAGTGTGCAAGCTGCACAGGGATTGAACCGCGGCCTAGGCCTGCAGGTACTTAAGCACGGCCAGCACGCGGCGATGGTCCCCGGGCGCCGCCGCTAGGCCCAGCTTGCCGAAGATGGCGGTGATGTTCTTTTCCACCGCGCCGGCGGACAAGAAGAGCCGTTCGGCGATCGCCACGTTGGTCCGGCCTTCGGCCATCAGCTCCAGCACTTGGCCTTCGCGCGGTGTGAGGGTATCCAGCCCCCGATGCCGCGTGGAGGATCGCATCAGCTGGGCGACCACCTCGGGATCCAGCACGGTTTCCCCAGCTCGGATCCGTTCCAACGAGTCCAGGAACGAGGACACTTCGGCGACCCGGTCCTTGAGCAGGTAGCCCACGCCGGCCGGGCGGTCGGCGAACAACCGGGCGGCGTAGCGGGTCTCCACGTATTGGGAGAAGACCAGGACGCCCACGGCCGGATGCGTCCGCCGAAGCTCCAGTGCTGCGCGGATGCCCTCATCGGTGTGCGTCGGCGGCATCCGGATGTCCACGATGGCCACGTCAGGGACCTCGGCCGCTACCGCCTCCAGCAGCGCCGCCGCATCGCTGACCGCAGCGGTGATGTGGTGGCCGCGGCCAGCCAGCAATTCGGCCAGGCCGGCGCGCAGGATGGCCGAGTCTTCGGCGATGGCGATCCTCACGGGCGCTCCGGATCCAACGGCAGGTCGATGGTGACGTTGGTTGGTCCGCCGGCCGGTGATTCGATCCGCAGCGTGCCGTCCACGGCGGCAACCCGCTCGGCGAGCCCGGCCAGGCCGGAGCGGTTTCCGCTGGGTGCCGGCCGGGAGAGTGCCGCGCCGCCGCGCCCGTCGTCGCCCACCTGCAGCTGAAGGCGGTTGCCAGCGGTGCGCACACTGATCCGGATCTGCCCGGCCCGGGCATGCTTGACCGCATTGGTCACCAATTCCATGGCGCAGAAGTATGCGGTGGCTTCCACGGCGGGTGCCGGGCGTGCGCCGATGTTGAGCACCAGCGATGTCCGCACGGGAGATTGCGCTGCCAGGGTCTCGAGGGCGGGGGCCAGTCCGTCGTTGAGGACGGGCGGATGGATGCCGCGGGCCAGGTCGCGCAGGTCCACCAAGGCGTCCTTGGCGGTGCCGTGCGCGCTCTCCAGCAGATGCGCCACCTCCGGCGCTGTGTCCTGGCCGGACAAGCGGTCACGGGCATCGCCCAGTTTCATGGCGATGGCCACCAGCTGCGCCTGCGTGCCATCGTGCAGGTCGCGTTCGATCTGCCGCAGCCTGGCATCGGAGTCTTCCACGGTGCGGTTGCGCGAATGCTCCACGTCCCGCAGCCGCAGGCTCGCCGCGGTGGGACCCAGTAGGCCGGCAGCCAAGACGGCCTGCAGCCGGGCGAAGCCGTGGTTCAACGCGGGCCACAGCAGCCAGAGGAATAAGGCGCCGATGGCCGCCAGCAGCAATTGCCGGGGCGGAGTGTCAAGGTAGTAATCCATGCCCAGCTGTGCGCCGCGGTGCCAGCTGCCGTCCGCGGCCTGCTGCAACGGCAGGTAGCGGTACCAGAACCAGTGCGTCAGTGCGCCGAGACCGGTGGCAAGGAAGGTAACGCTCACGCAGAAAGCCGTCACCGAAACCACTAACGACACCGCTTGGTGGGCGATGGCCCGCCAGCCGGCGGAATCTGCCAGGCCGCTGCGGATGAAGCCGAAGAAGCCGCGTTTCGGCCGGAACGGTACCGGCTCCGCCACGTGCTGCTGCAGCAGCGATGCCGCCAGTGACCGCTGCACGGTTCCCCAGTAGCGGGCCGCCGCAATCAGGGCCGCCGCCACCACCAGGCCGACGACCGTTACCGCCAGCGACGCTCCCAGCGAGACCGTGGCCACCGCGTAGGCAAAGCCGAAGGGCGCCAGCAGCAGAGCGGCGAAGTGGTAGAGGAACTCCCGCCAAGTCTGGCGCTGGAAGAGACCGGTTAGGAAGTGGTACGGTGCGGGGCTTTCAACCCGGCGGGTGCCAGCGGGTTCCGGCACGTGGAGGGCGGCATTCGAAGCCGCAATGTTCGTCATGAGTACAGCTTGCTACCTCGGTGCGGCCGGCAGAAGCAGGCGGGCCCCCGCTTCTTGCGGGGGTTAACCCCCGCATGGCGCGGTCGGAGTGCTTTTCCTCGGCCCGGTCAGGCCTGCTTGCCGGCTTCCCTTACGCGCTGCTCTTCCGCGCGCACGGCCGCGAAAGAAGCGCGCTCGGCAACCAGCCACTGGGGCGGGTCCTGCAGCAGCGCGGTGATTTCCGCCGTCGTCAGCGCTTCAGTAATGCCGCCGCGGGCCAGGCCGGAGATGGAGACGTTGAGCTTGCGGGCCACCTCGGGCCGCGGATGCGGGCCGTTGCGGCGCAGGTCGGCCAGCCAATGCGGCGGATCCGTCTGCAGCTTGTTGAACTCCTCGCGCGAAATCAGGCTGTCCTGGAACTCCTGCGGGGCCGCGGGCAGGTAAATGCCCAGTTTCTTGGCGGCCGTGGCCGGTTTCATGGACTGGGACGTTTTCGCGCTCATGAGCCCAGCCTATCCGCCCTGCGCTACGGTGATGAAGTGCAGGATGCAGACCACGAGCCGAAATCGCCGGCCCCGCCCGGACTCAAGGTTGGCTACGTCCCGGGGGTGACGCCGGGGAAGTGGACGCGCCGTTGGTCGGAGCGGCTGCCGGACGTCCCGCTGACCGCGTTCCAATGCGCGCAGGAGGAACAGACCACCATCCTGCGCGACGGCCGGGCAGACCTGAGCTTTGTGCGGTTGCCGGTGGACCGCGAGGGCCTGAGCGTCATCCCGCTGTATGCCGAACTGCCGGTGGTGGTTGCGCCGAAGGAACACGAGATCGCCCTGTACGACGACGAGGTGCCCTACCAGGAGATCGCGGGCGAGAACTTCCTGGACCCGGCGGAAATGGGCGGCGCCAAGACCGGCATCGAGGTGGTGGCCTCAGGTGCAGGGCTGATGATCCTGCCCATGTCCGTGGCCCGGCTCTACAACCGCAAGGACGTGGTCTACCGGACGGTCACCGACCAGCCCGAAACGCAGATTGGCATTGCTTGGCTGGCCGACCGGACGGACGCCGCCATCGAGGAGTTCATCGGGATTGTCCGGGGCCGCACGGCGCGCAGTTCCCGCCAGCCATCGGTGCAGGAACAGCAGGGGAACACCAAGGGCAAAAAGGCTGCCCAGAACGACGGCGGAGCCTCCGGCGCGGCGAAGGGCGCCAACGCGGGGAAGGGTTCCGGCTCGCGGCGCGAACGCACCTCCGGACCGGCGGCGGGCAAGCAATCCGGCCAGGGCAAGGGCAGGCCCGGCGGGGGACGGACGCCCAAGGGCCGCGGGCCGCGGCGCGGACGCCGGTAGCATCCGCCCGCGGCGTGCCGGGTTCACGGTTGCGTTGGCTAGGCTTCAGCTATGACCGTGAGCAGCCCTGACCATCTGGACGATACCGATCTTGCGGCCTGGCTGGTGCGCGCCGCTGGCACCCTGGCCAATGGCATGCGATCCGGGGTGACCACTTTCGAGGAGAAGACCAGCATCTCCGACGTGGTCACCGCTGCCGATCACGCCGCGGAGAAGCTGGTGGTGGACACGCTGCGGGAGCTCCGGCCGGACGACTCCATCCTGGGCGAGGAAGGCTCCAACCATCTGGGGGCCTCGGGCCGGACCTGGGTGATCGACCCGGTGGACGGGACCTACAACTTCTTGACCGGCGGCCACTACTGGTGCTCGGCGCTGGCTCTGACCGACGACGCCGGATCCCGGCTGGGGGCCGTCTACCACCCGGCCGAGGACGTGCTGTGGCTGGGCGGCCGGGACCTGCCCACGGTCCGGAACGGCTTGCCGGTGGGGGAAATCGTCAGCGCACCCTTGGCGGACAGCTGCGCGGCGGCGTACCTGCACCACACGTACCTGCGGGACGAGGCCGCGGGTGAACCCTATTTGCGCACGCTGCTGGGTTCGGCCACCTACCGCAGCTGGGGGTCGGCCTCCTGCGAGCTTGCCGCAACCTCCGCCGGGCTGTTCGGGGTCTGGTACCAGCAGGGGCTGCCGGACTGGGACTGGCTGCCTGGCCAGGCCTTGGTGGAAGCGGCAGGCGGGACCACCGCCGTCGTGGAGGTCGGTGGCTACCGCTGGTCGGTGGCGGGCGGCCGGCAGCAGGTGGCCGAGGCGGTCACCCTGTTGCAGGGGTGACCGCCACCGGTTTCCGTGCCGCCCGGCGTGGCATAGTGGGGCTGTGGAAAAGACCTATGAAACCCTCCAGCTGGAATGCCTCGGCGAATTGGCCACGATTGTCATCAACCGCCCCGCCTCGCTCAACGCGCTGAACACCCAGGTGGTGGCCGACCTGGCGCAGTTCGTTGCCGACATCCGGTCGCCCGAAGGCCAGGAAGTCCGCAGCATCCTGATCACCGGCGCCGGCGAGAAGGCGTTCGCAGCCGGCGCCGATATCCGCGAACTGGCATCGATGGGACCCGACGAAGCAGAGGCGCACAGCGCGGCCATGCAGGATCTGACCCGCGTGCTCGAGACCCTGGACCTGCCCGTGATCGCCTGCGTCAACGGGTTCGCTTTGGGCGGGGGCCTGGAACTGGCGCTGGCCTGCGACTTTATCTACGCCACGCAGAACGCCAAGTTCGGCCTGCCGGAAGTCGGGCTGGGCCTCATTCCGGGCTTTGGCGGAACGGTGCGGCTGCCGCAGCGGGTCGGCCCCGGGAGGGCCAAGGAGTTGATCTACACCGGCCGCAGCATCGGCGCCGATGAGGCGCTGCGGATCGGTCTGGCCAACGCCGTTTTTGCCACCAAGGACGACATGCTGGACGCCGCGGCCGCTACCTGCCGGGAGATTTCCGCGAAGTCCCCGGCCGCCGTCGCCAATGCCAAGCGGACGGTCGATGCGGCGCTCGGCCTTCCCACTGCCGAGGGACTCCGGCTGGAGCGCCGGGCCTTCGGCGAGGCCTTCACCACGGAGGATTCGCGGATCGGCCGGGAGGCCTTCCTGGACAAGGCGGCGCCCGCCTTTACCGGGCGTTAAAGGCGGGCGCGGGCTGGCCGCTCGGCAGGAGCCGGCCGGTCGGAATCGGTCAGCGGGCGGTGCGGCGCCAGGCCGGATCGTACTGGGTGGCCAGGCGTGCCAGAGTCAGGGCTGCCAGCATCAGGCCGAAGTCCCGCAGGGCCACGTCGTAGAACCCCGACAGCGTCAACAGATTGATGATGATGCCCGCCAGCCAGAGCGCCACAACGTAGGCGGCGTAGCGGGGCTTGATCCAGACCAAAATGCCCGCGGCGATCTCGATGACGCCGACAATCAGCATTGCGGTGTGGGCGCTGAAGGGGAGCAGGCTGACAACCCACGGCGCCAGATACTGTTCCCAGTTGGTGAGCAGGTTGAAAAACTTGTCCAGCCCCATCAGGATCGGCAGGACGGTGAATCCCAGTCTGAGCATCCAGAACGCGCCGTAGGCGGGATCGGTCCGTACCCGCTGCAGCGTTGGAGTCGTGGTAGCCATCGGAACCTCCGGTAAATTCTAAAAACCGAATAAGTATTTTTAGAATCCTCCGAACGCCGGGGAATGTCAATGGACGCCTGCCAGTCCGCAGCTAATGCTCCGGACGCCAGGCTTCCGTCTGCGTCAGCCGCTTGATGACGGCGGGGCCGCCGATGCCGGACAGGACGGATCGCTCGCCGACGATGACCAGCAGGCTGCGTGCGCGGGAGGCCCCCACATAGAGCATCTCGCGGGCACGCGCCGGATCAGCGAACCCGTTGACTGCCAGCACCACCACGGACCGTTCCAGTCCTTTGAAACCCAGCACGTTTCCGTAGAACACGTCCTTGTCGTCGAAAAAGGCGTCCCAGTATCCGCGCCAGCCCAGCGCATCCACATCCTGCTGCTGAACCGGATGCTTCCGCTTGGTGGTCAGCAGGGCCACCTGCTGCGGGGCCCAGCCCTCCCGTTCAATCAGCTGGTTAACCGCATCGTCCGCCCGCTCAATAACGGTGCCGGCCGGTGCCTCGACCAACCGGATCCGGGGCCCGGAGAGGCCCCGGGGGATTGCCAGTTCGGTGGACAGCGCGCCGGACAGTGCAGCGATTTGCTTGGTATTCCTCAGGTTCTCGTTCAGGACGAAGGGCGGCGCCTCGATCGGCGGCCGTCCCTCGCGGCCGAAGATCCGCTGGTCGTCGTCCATGAAGACATACAACGCACCGGCGGCTGGATCCTTCAGGCACACCAGCACGGACTCCCACCAGAGCGCACCGAAGTCCTGGCCTTCATCGACCACGATGGCGTCGAAGAGCTCCGCGGGCGGCTGGACCTTGGCCAGGCGTTTGAGCGTCCGGGGCAGGTAATGCTCGTAGTACTGGTTGGTCAGCAGCCGGGGATCCAGCGGATGGTGCGCTCCCCAGCGCACCGGCAGGTCGTGGAACATACCCACGTGGGCTGGGCGGTCGGCCGGCTTCCAGCCAGCGGTTTCCGTCTCGAAGTAGCGGGCCAGGCCGCGGCTGTAGCAGAGCAGCGCCACCCGCTTTCCGGCGCGGGCCAGCCGGCGGGCCTGTTCCAACGCCAGCCACGTCTTGCCCGTCCCCGCACCGCCAATGATCCGTGCCCGCGGCTGGTTTTTAAGCACATCTAGGATCGCCGCCTGGTCGCGGGTCATCTGCTCGGCGCGCCCTTCGTGCTCCGCCGCCGCGGAGAGGGCACCGTTGCCCGGCAGCGGGCGGGTCAGCTGCGCCAGAATGCGTTCGGCGACGTCCGGCGTGGTGTCGCCGTCGCCGTCGCCGCAGAAGTTGATCGCCTCCCGGACGGCATCGTCCGGATACTTCAGGTCCTGGCTGCCGATCACCATCGCGCGCCTCAGGCCGGGGATGTCCCAGTGCCGGGGTATGGACGTGTAGGGAAAGGCCAGCAAATGGGCGAAACGGACCTTCCGGCCAAGCCCCAACTGGGCGCCGAGATAGCGCTGGAGCATGTGCCTGCCGTCCTGGACTTGGACCAGCGGATCTTTGATGCGGTGCTGCTGGCCGTTGCTGGCCTGGTACCACTGCCCCGACTCGAAGCTGACATGGCCGCCCTTGACTTCGATCGCCGCGATGCCGACGCCGGGCCAAATGACGAGCAGGTCGATCTCCCGCTCGGTGCCGTTCTCAATGATGTTGACGGAGTGCAGCAGCGCGGCGGACGGCGGCAGCGTACGCACCAGCGCCTCCCAGACCTCGCGTTCGGCATGCCGGTCCCGGCCGAACTCAGGCTGTTCCGGAAAACAGCGCGGCATACCTCCCCCTCACATCAACGCAGTGGCTTACCACACAGACTACCTAATGCAAGTCGTCGGTCGGCCTGCGCTGGTCTCCCGCAGGATTTCGGCGCAGGCCGGCGTGCAATGCTCAGCAAACGTGGCAATTCGTTGCCGTGCCAGCGGCCGTTCTGTAGCGTTAAGCCAAGTGGCAGCTGATGAAGGCGGCGCACGCGGCGCCGTTCCTCAGCGGATTGAGGATGATCATGGCAACTGTAGATGAAACCGTCGAGATCGCCCGGCCCGCCCAGACGGTCTACGCCGAGTGGCTGCGCTTCGAGTCCTTTCCCTTCTTCATGCACGGCGTGAAATCCGTGATCCGCACGTCGGACACCACCCACCATTGGGTCACCAAAGTGGGCGGCGCGCAGCGCGAATTCGACACCACCGTGACCGAGGAAGTGCCCGGGCAGCGCATTGTCTGGAGCGGCGAAGGCGGCGTCAGCCACGGCGGGACGGTGACCTTCGGAGCGGTTGACGCCGACACCACGTCAATGCATGTCCATATCGACTGGCAACCGGGGTCGCTGCTGGAGAAGGCAGGGTCCACTCTGGGCTCGGACCATAGGGAAGTGCGCAACGAGCTCTGGCGCTTCAAGGAATTCGTGGAGTCGGGCGGATCCGAAACCCATGACCTGGGCGACAAGAACTTCTACGGCGGGACCTTTGCGGGCGGATTCCCGCCAAAGCAATCCTCGCAGCCGGACATCCCCCGCAACGAGGACACCTACGCCTACAGCCGCGATCCCGACCTGAGCGAGGCGGAGCGCCGGAGACTGCGCGGCAGGAAACAGGGCCAGGCCCGGGAAGACCACGACGAACCGAGCGAGTGGGCCGACGATCCGATGCTGGACGACCCCGCGCTGCGCGAACCGCGGACTACGGAAGAGAGCCCCGGTTCAGGCAGCTAGCTGCTTCCGTCCCCACGCCCGAGACCGGCTGCCGTGGTCAGGAACGCGCGCTGATCCGGTCGATGGAGTCCGCGGCCCGCTGCGCCAGTTCCTCGGACAGCGGCGCACTCTTGGCGGATTTCGCGGCGTCCGCCTGTCCTTCGGGGCTCAGGACGTAGTGCCCGAAGGCCTTGATCAGGTCCACCTTGCTCTGGTCCTCATACGTGGTGCAGTAGATGTGGTAGGACACCAGCATCAGCGGATAGGCCCCGGCCGCGGTGGTCGCCCGGTCCAACTCCAGCGCCAGATCGTACGCCGGCCTGCCCTCGACCTGCTTGGCCTGGTCCAGAGCCGTGGCGGCTGCTTCGGCGCTGACCGGCACAAAGTCATCGCCGACTTTGAGGCTGGCCTTGCCCAGCGGGGCTCCAACGGCGGAATCGTCGGCGTAGGTTACGGCGCCCTTGGTGCCGGCCACCATGCTGACCACGCCGGTGGTCCCCTGGGCGTTCTCGCCGGCGAATTCTGCCGGCCACGTGTCGCTCGGCTCGGCCGTCCAGGTATCGGGCACGACGGCATGGAGATACTCGGTGAAGGTCTCCGTGGTTCCGGAGTCCTCGGAGCGGTTCACTGGAGTGACCGGCAGATCGGGCAGCTCAACGCCCGGGTTGTGCTGTGCAATGGCCGGGTCGTTCCAGGACTTGATCTCTCCCTGGAAGATTTTTGCGATGGTCTCGGCGTCCAGATTCAACTCGGTGATGCCCGGGAGGTTGAACGCCACGGCGATCGGTGAAATGTACGCCGGGACGTCGAACGCGCCGTCGGGGCCGCAGATCTTCCGCGACAGTTCCACTTCCTCGTCATCGAGGTAAGCGTCAGAGCCGGCGAAATCGACGGCGCCGGCCAGGAAAGCGGTGCGGCCGGCACCGGAGCCGTCGGGCGAGTACTGAACCTGCGCATCGGCATGCAGCAGGCCGAAGCCGGCCACCCATGCGTCCATTGCCGCATTCTGCGACGATGCCCCCGCGCCCGTCAGTGTGCCGGACAGCGAGGAGCCCTGCTCCGCGGCGGATTCTTGCGCCGGACCCAGTGGGTAATCGGAACCGCAAGCGGCCAAGGACAAGGATATGAGGGCGGCGGCCCCTAGGGCGGCCGCGCGGTGTTTCAGCTCAGGCATCCGAACCAGCGTACCGGTGCGCTGGCGCGAACCCAAGGCGCTGCCGTCCAATGCATCGATAATCCTTTCGGGCTGTACTACACACCACACCCTGTGCCCGCGGGCGCGTCAACGCCCTAAGTGCACGGGACACCTGACAGGATGGAGGCAATGACGGCCGGCGGAAGGCGGAGGGCATGAAAACTGCGGTGCTGATGATCGATTTGCAGAACGCGTACTTCGAGGACCCTGCGTTGGCCAGCCGGCAGCAAAGCGTCGTGGAGGCAGCGAATCTGCTGACCAGGACCGCGACGGCGGCGCAAGTACCGGTGCTGATGGTCCGCACCGAACACCGGCGGGACCGCTCCACCTGGACGCTGAGCATGCTCGACGACGACCAGGGTTTCATCTTCGAGGACACCGAGCAGGCCGCCTTCCTGCCCGGGCTGCAGACAGAAGGGCTGGAAAGCCTCGTCAAGACCCGTGACAGCGCATTTTTCGGTACCGATCTGGCCGAACGGCTGCGCCGCGGCGGGGTGGAACGGCTGGTGCTAGCGGGCGTTGCCACCCACAACTGCGTGGCACAGACGGCGGCCGATGCGTTCGCCCACAACTTCCGTGTGGTCTTTGCCAAGGACGTCATTGCCTCGACGAACGAAGAATATGCCGGCTCCATGCTGCAGATCCTCAGCGACGAATACCGCCAGCCGGTGTTGGGGCGAGGCGCCATCGCTGAGCTGTTGGCCGGGGCCCGTGAACGCTAGCCTGACCGCTCAGTCCTAGGGGCCTAGCCCTGCCCGCTGAGTCCTAGCGGCCTAGTCCTGCGAGAGCAGGTGGCACCAGGAATCCGTCAGTGTCTCCAAGCAGGTTTCGCGGTCCACGAACCAGCCGGACCTGATCCACCGCTGCGACAGGTACTCAAGTTGACCGAAGGCGAGCACGCACCGGATGCGCCGGCTGGCCGGATCAAACCGGTCGGCCCGGTCCAGGCCGGCGGTCATGTCCGCGGCTACGTCGCGGAGCCAATCCTCCAACGTCTTGGCCACTTCCGGTTCCATCGGGGCCGCCTGGTAGACCGCGTGGAGGTACGGGCGGGTCGCCTCCCACTGTTCGAATTTGCGGTTGAGCCAAGTCCGGACCAAGTCACGCTTGCCCAGTTCCACCACGGTTGACAGGGACGGGTCATCCACGCTGGTGAGGATGGCGTCCACGGTCTTGACCACCTCGCCCATCAATTGTGCCTTCGACGCGAAGTGCAGGTAGAAGGTGGTCCTGGTGGTGCCGGCACCAGCCGCGATGTCATCGATGGTCGTGGCCGCATAGCCCTTGGACTCGAAGAGTTCCAGACCGGTATCCAAGAGGAGTTGCCTGGTCTGCTGTTTCTGGACTTCGCGGAGTGTTGCCATGGGTCACAGGATAGTCGTTGGCGGTGCCGGCTCCTGACAGCGCGGCGATTGCGGCGCGGAAAGCGGCTCCGCCGAAACGCCTGCCGCGCCCGGAACGACGCGCCTCCGCAACTCTGACGCGGTAAAACGACGCTACGCACGTTCACTTGACACTATGTTGTCTGAGTCACTAGTGTTGTCGCCATCACAGCGTCTAATGCGCCAAGTCACACTGGGTGGGCCCGTCGCGAAGAAGCTTCAGACCACCGGCACGCTAGGTGTTACCCGTTCCGCATCATCAAGGAGTTCCATATGAGCCAGGGCCAGGCGACCGCTTCGTCACCGCAGTCTTATCCACCGCCGCAGGCACCGACGGTGGACACCACGCCGGCCCGCACCAAGGGCACTCTGGCCGCCGCCTCGCTGGCGGTCATGGTGGCGCAGATTGCCAACGCGCTGCCCGGCGCCCTGAACGGCGAGTTCCAGTTGACCTTTAACACGTTTGGCTCCCAGTTGACCTGGATCACGGCAGCCTTCATGATCCCGGTGGTGGTCTTTGAGCTGACGTTCGGCGTGCTGGGCGACAAATACGGCCACCGCAAGCTGGTCCTCGGCGGTGCGGTACTGGTCATGATCGGTTCGCTGGTCTGCGCAATTTCGCCGACAGTGCAGGCCATGTGGATCGGCTCGGCCATCAATGGTCTGGGCGCGGGCGCCATCTTCCCCGCGTCACTCGCACTGGTCGCGTCGGTTGCCCGGACTATGCAGGAGCGGGTGCGGGGCATCGCGATCTGGGCGGGCTTCCTGTCCGCCGGTTCGGCCTTTTCGCCCCTGCTCGGCGGAATGTTCGCCGGCTTCGGCTGGTGGCGCGGCGCGTATGCCGTCGTGGTGCTCACCGGCCTTGCCGCCCTGCTGCTGACCGCGCTGCGTTCTGCCGAGGCCAAGGTGGCCCGGGAGCGCCGGCTGGACATCTGGGGACAGATCACCTTCGCGCTGGGCCTGATCCTGATTCTGTTCGGCCTGGTGCAGGGTCCCGAAGACGGCTGGACCGCTTCCCACGTGCTGACCGCCCTGGTCGCCGGTGCCGTCCTGCTGGCAGTCTTCGTGGTCATCGAACTACGGGTGGAATCGCCGCTGCTGGAACTGAAGCTGTTCCTGAACCGCCAATTCACCATCGCCTCGATCGTTGCCGTGGTCGGCATGTTCGCCTTCCTGGGCGCCTGCTTCTCCACGAGCATGTGGCTGGGCCCGGTGCAGCACCAGAACCCGCTCTACCTCGGCCTGCTGTTCCTGCTGCTGCAGGGCCCGGCGTTCGTCTTGATCCCGCTGCTCTCCCGGCTCCAGGCGCGGGTCTCCTCTCGCTGGCTGATGACCTTCGGATTCCTCGCCATGAGCGCGGGCGCCTTCATCAACTCCACCGCAGACGTGACCAACCGCGACGTGACCACCTTTATCCTGCCGTCCCTGCTGGTCGGGCTGGGCTTTGCCTTCACCCTGAGCCCGATGACTGCCGTTGCCGTGAACTCGGTGCCGCGGGAACTGACCGGCATGGCCAGCGCCACCACCAACCTGCTGCGCGACCTCGGCTTCGCCCTGGGCCCCGTGCTGGTAGGCGCCATCGCCCTGTCCGCCGCGGGCGGCCAGTTGATGGGCTCGCTGCAGACCTCCGGTCTGGCACCGGATCAGCTGGGCCCGGCGATCGGCATCGCCGAAGCCGGCGGCCCCATCGCCCTCAACAGCATCCCTGAGGGTGTTCCCGGATCGGGCGCCAGCCAGTTCGCGCTTGAGGCCCTGGGCAGCGGATTCACCCACGCCTTCCTGGTGGTTGCCATTGCAGCCCTGGCCGCGGCCTTGCTTAGCTTCTTCGGGCTACACGGTGTCCGCGGGACCGATCAGGAGGCGGAAGCAGTGGACGCCGCAGCCTAGTCCCTCCGCGGCCCATCCCGCAGTAATAAGGAAGCCGGCCATCCCCCTGAGGGATGACCGGCTTCCGTGTGTCGCACGGGGAGGACCAGCGAATGCTTAGTGCTCTGCCTCCGCCTGCAGCCGGCGGACGAAAGGGGCACAGGCGACGGCAACGAGGCCCAGGATGCCGCCGACCGTAAAGGCGACGCGAACGCCGTCGACCAGGGCGACATCGTCCGCGATGCCGCTCGAGGCCGCCATGGTGGTGCCGATGGTCATGGCCGCGATCAGCACGGCGGTGCCGGCGGCGCCGGCCAACTGCTGCAGCGTGTTCATGATGGCGCTGCCGTGGCCGTACTGCTCTCGCGGCAGGGCTCCCAGCGCGACAGTCATCAGCGGCGTCATCAGCATGGCCATGCCGATGCAGAACACCGTGTGGAAGGCCACGATCAGGGCGACCGGGGTGTCAATGTGGACACTGCCCAGCAGCCACTGTCCGCCGGCCAGCAGGACCGAGCCCGGAATGACGATGGGGCGGGGGCCGACCTTGTCATAGACGCGGCCGACGATCGGGGAAACGATGCCCTGGATCAACCCGCCCGGGAGCAGGGCCAAACCGATGGTCAGGGTGCTCAGCCCCATGCCGTTCTGCATGAAGATGGGCATAACCATGACGGTGCCCAGCATGGCCGCCATGGCGATCATGACAATGACCAAGGAGATGCGGAAGTTGTGCACCTTGAGCGGGCGCAAATCCAGCAGATCCGACGCGGTCCTGCGCAGGGCACGCTGGCGGATGACGAACAGCACCAGGGAGATAAAGCCGACAACGAAGGCGACGAGCGGCGCCCAGGCCCCTTCCAGTAGGTCGGCAATGGAGGAGAGCGCATACACGATGCCGCCGAAGGCGAAGGCGGACAGGACGACCGATAGGACATCCAGCGGAGCCTTGCGGCTCTCCTTGCCGGTTTTGATCGCGAAGACGCCGAAGAGGAACACGATGAAGGCAACCGGGATCATCAGCCCGAACACCCAGCGCCAGTTCAAGGAGTCGATAATGATGCCGGACAGGGTGGGGCCGATGGCCGGAGCCACGGAAATCACCACGGAGTTGAGGCCCATTACCGTGCCTCGGTGCTGGACCGGAACAGATGTCAGCGTGGTGGTCATCAGCAGCGGCAAGATGATCGCGGTGCCGCCGGCCTGGACGATACGGGCGATCAGCAGGACCGCGAAGGTTGGCGCAATGGTGGCCAGCGCCGTGCCCACGATGAACAGCAGCATCGCGGCGACGAAGAGGCTCTTGGTGGTGAAGCGCTGAAGCATAAAGCCGGTGGTCGGAATGACCACCGCCATGGTGAGCATGAAGCCTGTGGTCAGCCACTGCGCGGTGGTGGCCTGGATGCCGAGATCGGCCATCAGGTTAGGCAGGGCGACGGTCAGCACGGTCTCGTTGAGGATCATGATCAGCGCTGACAGCACCAGCGCGGCGATCACGGCGGCGACGCGCTTGGGCGAGACCCTCTCGGGCTCCACGGCCCTTGCCGCCTCCACCCCTCCGGGCGGAACTTTCTCCTCTAGGACGTCTTTCATGGACACCTTTCTGGTCGCTTAAAGGGGTGGCGGCTTTCGCCGGTGTATTACTTACAAAAGTATAAGTATATCGGAAAGGGGAGAGAGGGCCTGAGCGGTCTCAGCTCGGTTCCCCGATCAGGGCGGCCAAGCGCTGCAGGGCCGGAAGGCTGGATGCGAGCTGCTCCTGCTCCTGGGGGTGGAGCTTCGCGGCCGCAGCACCGAGCGCCTCTGCCCATGCCGTTTCCAAGAGAGTCCTGATGCGCTGCGATTCCACGGTGGGGTGCAGTGTGACGTAGCGCTTGTCTGCCGCGTCGCGGATGCGGGTCACCAGGCCGCGGGCAACCAGCTCGCGGAGCTGTGTGCTGACGTTGCTGAATTGCCGGTCCAGCCGGGCGGCGACTTCTGCGACGGTGATACCGGGCTGGGATTCGATCACTCGCATGATGTCCACCATGCCGTTCGGCAGCAGCGGGATCCCCGCATTTTCATGCGATTTCCGGCGCACGTCGGACGAGATGTCGATTAATGCCACGGCAAGCCGGCGGTGGTCCAGGGCCTGGCCCTGCACGGCCCCGGGCTGGGAATTCTCCATCCCACAAGCATAAGATGCGGCGCTTGGCAGGACGCCGGGCTGCCGTTGAGAGCCCGCATCCAGTCCATCGATGAGGACCCTAGCCCGCGGGCAGCGTGCGACGTAGCCTGAGGTGACTACCGCCAGGAGGGACGTGCCATGGACCAGGACATCCACAAGTACATCAACGCGCTGGTCGAGAAGGAACAGCAACTGCGGGACTCCATGCCGGACGAGTCCGACAAGGCCTCCGCCCGCGCCGCCGAACTCCGCCGTCTGGAGGAACAGTTGGACCAGTGCTGGGACCTGCTGCGCCAGCGCCGGGCCAAGCGCAAGGCCGGCGAGGATCCCGGCGAAGCGGAAACCCGACCGGTGGACGAGGTGGAACACTACCGGCAATGACACGATCGGCGCCCCGGAGGTCGGGATCAGCCCGGCCTGCAGACCGGAGTCCTTCACAGCCCTTGGTAGCCGGGTGAAGGGCGGGTTGAAGCGCCCGGTGCTGCGCTGCGCCGTCGTGCTTGGGGGCTAAACGCTTAGGCGCCCTTTGACGCCTTGGAGGACTTGGATCCGGACTTTTTCTTGGCGGGGGAGTCGGAGGTGGACTTGGCTTCGCGGTTCTTCTCCACGCTGCGGCGCAGCGCCTCCATCAGGTCCAGGACCTTGCCGCCTTCTTCCTCTTCCTCTACGCCGAAGGTCTTCTCCGTGTCCAGGGCCTCGCCCTGCTCCAGCTTCGCCTCGATGAGGGTGCGGAGTTGTTCCTGATACTCGTCGGTGTAGTCGGCGGGCGTGAAGTCCGAGGAAAACGAATCCACCAGCGCCGCCGACATTTCCTTCTCTTTGGCGGAGATCCGTACCGTCTCTTCCAAGGACGGGAAACTGGCCTCCCGCACTTCGTCCTCCCATAGCAGGGTCTGGAGCATCAGGACCTTGCCGCGGACGCGCAGCGCGGCCAGCCGGGTTTTTTGCCGCAGCGCGAACTGCACGATGGCCGTGCGGTCAGTTTCCTCGAGCGTCTTGCGCAACAGCACGTAGGCCTTGGAGGACTTCGAATCCGGCTCCAGGTAGTAGCTGCGGTCGAACATGATCGGATCGATCTGCTCGCTCGGCACGAACTCGACCACTTCGATTTCGCGGCTCTTTTCTACCGGCAGCGACTTGAAATCCTCGTCGGTGATCACCACCGTGTGCTCGCCGTCGTCGTACGCTTTGTCGATGTTCTGGTAGTCGACCGTCTTGCCGCAGACCTCGCAGCGGCGCTGGTACCGGATGCGGCCGCCGTCCTTGTCATGGACCTGGTGCAGGCTCACATCGTGGTCTTCGGTGGCGCTGTACAGCTTGACCGGCACGTTGACCAGCCCGAAGGCCACGGCTCCCTTCCAGATGGCTCTCATGGCACTAGTGAACACCCGCGGGCAGTACAAAGCCAGAGGCAAGCCACTAGCCAATCGGTCAGGCGGCGGACAGACTGGCGGTATGCCCACCCGGAAATCCAGCCAGCAGGAGACCGTCACCGTTGATGGACACCGGCTCAGGCTCACCAACCTGGACAAGGTGCTGTATCCGGAGACCGGGACCACCAAGGCGGAGGTCATTGCCTATTACTCCGAGATTGCCCAGTACCTGATTCCGCATGCGGCCGACCGGCCGGTCACCCGCAAGCGGTGGGTCCACGGAGTGGGCACCGCGGCGGAACCGGGCCAGGTCTTTTTCCAGAAGAACCTGGACAAGTCGGCGCCCGACTGGGTCAAGCGTCACGCTATTGAACATAAGAGCAATACCAACGTCTACCCACTGGCCAATGACCGGGCCACCCTGACCTGGCTGGCCCAGATTGCCGCCCTGGAAATTCACGTTCCGCAATGGAAGTTCGGCCCGCGCGGCAAAATCAACAACCCGGACCGGATGGTGCTGGACCTGGATCCGGGCGAGGGCGCCGGGCTGCCGGAGTGCGTCGAGGTAGCATTCCTGATCAAGGACATCCTGGAGGGGATGGGGCTTGACCCGAGGCCGGTCACGTCCGGCTCCAAGGGGATCCATCTCTACGCCGGGCTGGACGGCAAGCAGACATCCGACGAGGTCAGCCAGGTGGCCCACGAACTGGCCCGCCTGCTGGAGGCCGACCACCCGGACCTGGTGGTCAGCGACATGAAGAAGTCGCTGCGCCAGGGCAAGGTGCTGGTGGACTGGAGCCAGAACAACTGGGCCAAGACCACCATTGCCCCGTACTCGCTGCGTGGCCGGCCGCATCCCACCGTGGCGGTGCCCAGGACCTGGCAGGAGCTGCAGGACCCGGACCTCACCCATCTGGACTTCCGGCAAGTGCTGGAGCGGGTCAAGCAGATCGGCGACCCGCTCTCCGGCATGGCCGGCGGCAGCGCCGACGAGGAGTCGCTGGCCGCGGCGCCGGCGGCCGACCGGCTCAGCGTCTATCGTTCCATGCGCGATCCGGACCGGACACCCGAACCGGTGCCGGCGGCCATCGCCCCGCGGGATGCGGACCAACCGGTCTTCGTGATCCAGGAGCACCACGCGCGCCGCCTGCACTACGACGTGCGGCTGGAGCATAACGGGGTGCTGGCGTCCTGGGCCGTGCCCAAGGGACCTCCGGTTACGGCGGGCAAAAACCATCTGGCCGTCCAGACCGAGGACCACCCGATGGAATACGCCACCTTCGAGGGCACCATCCCCAAAGGCGAATACGGCGCCGGGGTGATGAACATCTGGGACAGCGGCACTTATGAGGTGGAGAAGTGGCGCGACGGCAAGGAAGTCATTGTGGTGCTGCATGGCCGCCCGGAGGGCGGTTTGGCCAACGACGGCGGTCCCGCCGGCGCGCGCCGGTACGCCTTGATCCACACCGGCGGCGAGGGCGGCAAGAGCAACTGGCTGATGCACCTGATGAAGGACCAGCCCCGCCCTGAAGCCGGTACGGTGCAGAACGCACCGTCGAAGGACAAGGACAAGAATGACCAGAGAGTCGCCAGTGGGACGGCGACGCCGGCCGGCGCCGAACCTGCGCCGTGGAATGCTGGTATGCCGCAGCCGGTCAAGCCCATGCTCGCGGTCCAGGGTACGGAGGCCTCCATCGACGAGGACGACGGCTGGGCGTATGAGATGAAGTGGGACGGGATCCGCGCCGTCGCCGTCGTGGCGGAGGGCGACGTGCGATTGATCAGCCGCAACGGCCAGGATATGACCAAGACCTATCCGGAGCTCTCGGACCTGCCGGATCACGTACTGGCCCAGACTGCGGTGCTGGATGGCGAAATCGTCGCGCTCGACGCCAAGGGCCGGCCGGACTTCGGCAGACTCCAGAACCGGATGAATCTGGTGAAGACGGCCGATATTGAGCGGGCCGCGAAAAAGTATCCGGTGGAGTATTTCCTCTTTGATTTGCTGGAATTGGACGGAACGGCAACGCTTGGGCTGGAATACTCCCAACGGCGCGAAATCCTCAAGGAAGCGGTGGAAGCGCCCGAGGACGGACACATCCAGGTTCCGCCGGAACTGGACGCCGCCGTGGAAGAAGCCGTTGCAGCCAGCCGGGAGGTCGGTCTGGAAGGGATTATTGCCAAGCGGACGGACAGCACCTACGCGCCGGGCCTACGGACAAGGAGTTGGATCAAGATCAAGCACCTGCTGACCCAGGAAGTGGTCATTGTGGGCTGGCGGCCGGGTAAGGGTTCCCGCGCGCGGAAAGTCGGCTCCTTGCTGGTGGCCGTGCCCGACGGCGTGGAATTGAGCTACCTTGGCCGCGTCGGTTCCGGCCTGACCGAGCGGGAGCTGGCCGAGATTGGATCCCGGCTGAAGAAGATGTCCCGCAAGACCCCGCCCCTGGAAGGCGTGCCGGCGGCGGATGCCTCGGACGCGCACTGGGTCCGGCCCGCGCTGGTCGGCGAGGTGCAGTTCAGTGAACGTACCGAGGCCGGGAAGCTGCGGCATCCGGTCTGGCGTGGCTTTCGGCCGGATAAGAAACCGTCGGACGTCGTCGTCGAAATCCCGCAACTCCAGCCCTGACCGGACGGCCCCGGAAGCTTAAAAGTTTTTGCACCGAACCCCTATCATTCTGCGGATGAATCGTTAGTCTTTACCCAGAGGAACTTCAGGGGGAAGTTTCCGGGGGATGTTTCTTGGGGAAGAAGGCAGAACCTCATGGGGAGTTCATTTAAGCCGACTATTCGCGACGTCGCCGAGCGGGCAGGAGTCTCGCTGGCAACGGTGTCTTATGTTTTGTCCGGCCGGCATGGGGGTTCAACCCGGATCAGCGAGCCGACCAAAGCCAGGGTGGTGGAGGCCGCCAAGTCGCTGGGCTACGTGCCAAACCACGCGGCACGCGGCATGCGGCGCGGCCGGACGGACACGGTCGCCGTCGTGGTGGAAAACCTGGATTCGGCTTGGGACCGGCAGTTGGCAGAGGTAGCCAACCGAGTGCTTCCGGAACACGGCTACCGGGTGGTGGTCCTGCTGGGCCAGGAGGCCTGGCGGAACTTCATGCTCTCCGGCGGCGCAGACGGCGCCATTTTGGGCTTCAGCACCGAAACGCCGGAGGAAGACCACACCCTGCGCGACCTCGCGGACCGCGGCGTGGCGCAAGTGGTGGTGTCGCAGTTCCAGCAGCCGGACGGCTTCGATGTGGTCTCCGTTGACGCCGAAGCGGGCATCGCGCAGGCGGCCGCGTACTTGGCCGCCAGGCATAGCCGCATCGCGGTGCTGCACCGCGGCGGGCCGGCCCCGGGTCCCCGGGGTACCCGGCTGGGGCTGTTCCGGCAGGCCATGGCCGACCTCGGCGTCGAACTGGACGAGAACCTGGTCCGGGCAACGCACGGATCGTGGCGTGAGTCGTACGAGGTGACAGGCGAGCTCCTGAAGCTGGCCGATCCGCCCACGGCGTTCTTCACCACCGCGGATCTGGAGGCACTGTGCGTCTCCGGTTCCGTTACTGCGGCCGACCTCCGGATCCCGGAGGACGTGGAAATCATCGGGGTAGAGACCTCTGACCTGGGTCACCACTCCGATCCACCGTTGAGTTCGGTTGGCCCGGATCCACTGGTGGGCACCGTGGTGGACCTGCTGATCGACCGATTGGAGGGGCGTACGCCGACCAATGGACGCCTGGTTCCGGCGCCGTGGAAGCTGCACCACCGGGGGACCACTGTGGCCGGTGCACCCGGCGAGGCTGCCGCGGACGGCTCAGACGAGGCCGCCGACAGCATTTCCAACGGGGTGCCCTAGCCGAGCCCGCACTAGAGTGCAGGGATGGACTGCACGCGGCACAGCTACGGCCCGGATCCCAGCCAGTACGCCGAGCTCTACCTGCCTGCGCGGCGCCGGTACGCGACCGTCGTCGTGCTCATTCACGGCGGTTATTGGCGCGCCGCGTACGGGGCCGAGTTGGCACGGCCGTTGGCGGCGGACCTGGCCGGGCGCGGCTGGATCTGTTGGAACGTCGAGTATCGCCGGGCGGGCAACGGCGGCGGCTGGCCGGAAACGTTCGACGACGTTGCCTCCGGCATCGACCACCTCGCCATCATTGCGCAACGGCTGGGATTCGCCGCCGACCACGTGGTGGGGTTGGGCCATTCGGCGGGCGGGCAGCTGGCGGTGTGGGCCGCCGGGCGGGGCCGGCTGCCGGCGGGAACCCTTGGACTGAGCGTGCCCGGGGCGGCTCCGCGCGTGCAGTTTGATGCCGTGCTCAGCCAGTCCGGTGTGCTGGACCTGGCGCGCGCGCATGAGTTGGGCCTGAGCGGCGGCGCGGTGGAGAACCTGCTGGGCCGCCACCGGGGAAGGGCTGCGGCGGGCCCCGCACTAGGGCTTGGCGGGGAAGACACCGGACCGGAGGGCGCCGGCCCGGATGGATCTGATCCCTACCGGCTGGCAGACCCGCTCCGGAACCTGCCGCTGCCGGTGCCGGTCTACGCCTTCCACGCGGAGCAGGATGCGGACGTGCCGCAGGAGCTGTCGGAGCGCTATGTGGCCGCCGCCCACGCGGCAGGCGGCGAGGCCGAACTGATCATCGTTCCCGGGGACCACTTCGACCTGATCGATCCTGCCTCGACGGCCTTTGCCCGAATCCGGCAGGTGCTGGAGCTGCTGGGCTGACGCCGCTGCCGCAACCGGCGCTGCTCTGCTACCTTGGCAGTGTGCTCACGGTCATAGGCGAGGCGCTGGTGGACGTGGTCCGGTCCGACACCAGGCCGCCCCGTGCGCATGTCGGCGGAAGCCCGATGAACGTGGCGGTGGGGATGGCGAGGTTGGGCCATGCCGTCCAGTTCGTCGGCCGGTACGGCAGGGACCAGTACGGGGACCTAATCCACGGCCATCTGCGCCGCAACTCCGTGCTGGTGCCGCTGGACCCGGATGCCTCGCCCACCAGCACCGCCACCGCCAGCCTGGATCCCACCGGTGCCGCCCGCTACTCGTTTGACCTGCTCTGGGAACTGCCGGAGCTCGAGCAGGTCCGGCCCCGCCTCCTCGATGAGACGGTCTGGCTGCACACCGGCTCGATCGCCACCATGCTGGAACCCGGCGCGCACAAGGTGTTCCGGACCGTGCAGCGGGCGCACCCCAGGGCCCTGGTCAGCTACGACCCGAACTGCCGGCCCACGCTGATCACCGACCGGGACTTTGCCCGCCGCCAAGCCGAAAAGTTCATGGTGCTGGCGGACGTGGTCAAGGCCTCCAACGAAGACCTGGAGTGGCTGTACCCGGACCGCACCGTAGAAGAGACGGCACGGGACTGGCTAAAGCAAGGGCCGGCCGTAGTGGTAGTCACGCACGGGGCCAAGGGCAGCTGGGGAGTGGTCCGCGCCGGATCGGCCCAGGTCGCCGCTCCGGCGGTGCCCGTGGTAGACAGCGTGGGAGCCGGCGACGCCTATATGTCCGGGCTGCTCGATGCCCTGCTGGCGGCAGGGTTTTCCGGCTCCGCGCGGCGGGAGAGGCTGCGGGACATGGCCACCTCCACGCTGGAAGACCTGATGGTCCACGCCGCCCGATCCGCAGCCATCACGGTATCCAGGGCAGGGGCCAACCCGCCGCATCGGGACGAGTTGGGCTAGCCCGGCGTCCGGCGGCCGCTTCGTCCCTAGACTGGTGCAATGCGCCTTATCGCCAGCGACCTGGACGGAACCATCATCGGCCGGGACGGGAAAATCAGCCCCCGCACCGTCTGTGCCTTCCGCAGCGCCGCGGCCGCCGGCGTCGAAATTGTCTTTGTGACCGGCCGTCCGCCGCGCTGGCTCACCCCGCTGGCCGAGCAGATCGGCCACCGCGGCCGGGTGATCTGCTCCAACGGCGCCGTGGTCTATGACCTGGAGTCCGGCCAGGTTCTCTCGGCACAGGCGCTGCCGTACCAGAACATCCTCGACGTGCGCCGCATCATCCTGCGCCTGCACCCGTCGGCGACTTTCGCGGCGGAAACCACCGAGGGCTTTCACCTGGAACCGGGCTTTCTCCAGCCAGGCACGGTGGAGCTGCTGGACGGCATCGTGCCCAAGCTGCTGCCGGAGAGCCTGCGCCGCTCCGATGCGGTGGTGAAGCTATTGGCCCGCGGAATCGACCTGGACCCGGACGATTTCCTGGCGGAAGTTGGCCCGGCGGTGGGCCATCTCGCGGCCGTTACGCATTCGGCGCCGGGCAACCCGCTGCTGGAAATGGCCCGGCCGGGAGTCAACAAGGCGGTCACCCTGGCCGAGTACGCGGGGTCGCTGGGCATCGACCCCCTGGACGTGGTGGCCTTCGGCGACATGCCGAACGACATCGAGATGCTGCAGTGGGCCGGGGCGGGGTACGCCATGGCCTCCGGACATCGGCGGGCTCTCGAAGCGGCTCCGTTCCGTGCTCCGGCTTTTCATGACGACGGCGTTGCCCAAGTGATCGAGGACCGGTTGGCGGGCCGTCCGCAGACACCGCGGGGACCGTTGGCCACCGCCTGATTCCTTGGCTCAGGAGCCGAGGCCGGCTCCAACCGCCGCCTGCAGGCCGGCGTCCGGGCCTTCGGAAAGATACCGTCGGGCAAACCAGCTGGGGCCCACGGTCCGTTGCCTCGCGGGCAGGTCCACGTCCGCGCAAATCAACTCTTCAAACAGGCCGGCCTCGGCGGAAATGCCGGCGCCCGGCGCGGTAATGAAGCTGTGGCCCGGGCCGTTCCACGCCACCGCCGGCGCAGGTCCGCCGCGCCGGGCCAGTGCACGGAACCAGCCGTCACGCCCCGCGCTTCCACCGGGCACCAGCAGCAGTTGGGCGCCCTCGTCGGAAACCAGTCGGCGGCGCGATCGGTCGGCGCCGCAGGCGGCCGCACCGGCTTCGTCCTCGGTCGCCAGGCACATCAGGCGCCCGTTCAGCGGCACCACAGCGGCGGAGGCCGTGCAGGCCTGTAGCTCGCCGGCGGCGTCCAGCAGCCAGAGTTCGGTGTCGCTGCCGGCGGCTACCGCCACACCGTGGCGCGCGGCAAGCACGCCCAGCTCGCGGCGGAAGCCCGGTGCGAAACCCGAGGGGAGCACCAGCAGTTGGGCGCTCCGGCCGGCAGCTTGTTCCAGCCAGCGCCGGCTGCGCAGCACAGCACCGTCGCCGTGCAGCCCGGTGGCCTGCACAAGGGCAATGCGCATGGGTTCCTCCTGGTCGGCAACGGCGGGCGGGCCGGTAGAGTACCGGATGTGAGCAGCGCCAGCCCGTACTTCAATCCTACGTTTCCCGGGTCCGGGCAGAACCGGCCGCTGGCAATGTCCCACCGTGGCTTTTCCTTGGCGGGGCAGGAAAACTCGATGGCCGCCTTCCGCGCCGCCGTCGAATTGGGCTTCCGCTACCTGGAAACCGACGTCAGGACCACCCGCGACGGCGTCCTGATGGCGTTCCACGATCCAACGCTGGAACGCACCACCGACGGGCGTGGCGAACTCACCGCGCACACGGCCGGACAGTTGGCGCAGTTGCGGATCTCCGGGGAGCCGATTCCCACCTTCGAGGAGCTGCTGGCCGCATGGCCGGATGTATGCCTCAACGTGGATGTGAAGGACATGGCCGCGGCGGACGAGCTGGCCCGGCTGATCGAGGCCTATGGGGCGCATGACCGCGTACTGGTGGCGTCATTCTCGGACCGCCGGCGCTTCCGTGTGCTCCGAGGGCTTCGCCAGCCGGTCGCGGGCTCGGCCGGCGTGTATGCCACCGCAGGAATTTATCTGCTGGGCTTCGTGGGGCTGGCCAAACCGCTGGCCCGGCTGCTTCGGGTGCACGCCGTGCAGGTGCCGGTGAAGTACGGCCGGGTCACGGTCCTTACGGAAGGATTCGTGCGGCGGTGCCACCGCGCCGGCCTCCAGGTGCATGTGTGGACCATCAACGAGCGCGCCGAAATGCAGCGGCTGCTGGCACTCGGCGTGGACGGATTGATCTCCGACCGTGCCGACATCCTGGCCGACGTCATGGCCGAACGCGGCAACTGGCCGCAGAGGGAGACAACATGAAGGTCTTGATTGCACCGGACAAGTTCAAGGGAACGCTCTCTGCGGCCGAGGCTGCCAGCGCAATGGCCGACGGCGTGCTGCGTGTCTATCCGGATGCCCACGTGCAGTTGCTTCCCCTGGCCGACGGCGGCGAAGGCACCTTGGAGGCCGCTCTGGCCGCCGGCGCGACGGAGCACACCGACCGCGTCGTCGGACCCTTGGACCGGGAAGTGACCGCGTCCTGGGCGATGTTTGAACGGCCGGATCGCAAAATCGCGGTGATCGAGACCGCGCGCGCTTCCGGACTGCTGCTCACCGAACCGAGTGTGCAGTCGGCACTGGCGGCCCATTCCTACGGCAGCGGCCAGTTGATCGAGGCGGCCCTGAACGCCGGCGCCACCGAAATCGTGCTGGGCGTCGGCGGCTCCGCCATGACCGACGGCGGCTCCGGCGCCCTGCGTGCCCTCGGCCTGAGCATTTACAACGACGGCGGCGCCGAAGTGCTGCTCGGCGGTGCCGCCTTGGCTACGGCCGAGCTCTTGGATGCAGCCGGCTTGGACCCGCGGTTGACTGCGACCATCATCCGGATTGCGGCTGATGTGGTCAATCCCCTGTACGGCCCGGACGGCGCCGCGCACGTCTTCGGTGAACAGAAGGGGGCCGATGCGGTCTCGCGCCGGCTGCTGGACGAAGCGCTGCAGCGCTGGTCGCAGCTGCTGCTGCAGGCAACAGGCCGCGACGTGAACGTAGAAGGTGCCGGGGCGGCGGGCGGCTTTCCGTCCGGCTTCATGGCGCTGGCCGATGTCCGCGTGGAGCGGGGCTTCGATGTTGTCGCAGACCTCGTGGGGCTGGACGCGGCGCTGGCCGATGCCGACCTGGTGCTGACCGGCGAGGGCTCGTTGGACCGGCAATCGGAGTTCGGCAAGGTGCCGCTGGGCGTGGCCGGACGCGCCCACGCACGGGGAATCCCCGCCGTCGTGGTTGCTGGCCAGATCAGCCTGGCGCCGGACAAGCTGGCGGAATACGGCGTGCATGCGGCCGCCAGCCTGGTGGAGGCGGCCCGCGGCGAGGAGCAGGCGATGGCGCACGCCGCGCGCTATGTCACGTTGGCCACGCAGCAGGCCCTCGAAGGGGCCTGAGCCAGCGGCCAGACCTATCATGAGGGCATGAGCAGTACCTTGGTCCCGTCCGCTGCGGCGGTGCGTCAGCGCTTCCTTCCCTCCCTCGTTCTCTGGCTGGCCCTTCCGATGGCGGTGCTGGTGCCGCTCTGGGTGGTGGCGGGACGGGCGCTGTTCGGGATCGGCGGCCAGATGGTGCTGTGGCTGGGCATCAGCCTGGGCCCGGCGCTGCTGGTGCTGCTGTTGCTGACCGGCATCAAGCTGGCCGAGGCGGCGCGCCGGGGCGTGCTGCTTCCGGTGCGGGCAGCGGTGGCACCGGCCCTCGCCTGGCTGGCGGCGATCGCCTTTGGATTCACCGTTCCGGACTTCGGCGGCGGGGCCGGAGACGGTACCTCCGTCATGTCGCTGCTGGCCGGTCCGTCCGCCCTGGGGATGTCCACCGCGCTGTGCAACCCGTGCGGCATCATCGCGGTGGCGCTGACGATCGCGTCCACCGTGTTCGCCTTCCGCGCCGCGGCCGCTGACAGGAAGGCAGCGGGCCCCGCGCCCGGCCAGTGACTAAGCCGCCGGCGGCTGAGGCTGCCGGGCTAGGGCTGTTGCGGCTCGCGGTTGCGCCGGACATGGCTGCGGGCATGCTCTACCGCGGCGTCCAGTTCGCCGAACAGATGCTTGTGGTGCCGTAGCGACTCCAGGACGCCCACCCGGCGGGCCAACTGCAGGTGCCGGTCCTGAATACCCTTGATGAGCACGGTGATGCCCCGGCGCTCCAAGGCAGTGACCAGATCGGCAATGACTTTCGCCCCGGTGGCGTCGAGGATCTGCAGCTGGGACATCCGGATGATCACCACCTGCACGTTACGGATGGCGCCAGCGCGCTCCAAGACGCGGTCCGCCACACCGAAGAACAGGGCGCCGTCCAGCCGGAATACCGCGATCTGCTCATCACCGTCCTGCGCCGGACCGGGGATTTCCTCCCGGTGCACGCCGCTGGAATTGACCAGCGACCGGAGGGCAAAGAACGCCGCCACGACGATGCCGATGACCACGGCCTGGATCAAGTCGAAGGACACGGTAATGATCGCGGTGACGATGAAGACCGTGCTGTCCGCCCGGGTGGAGCCCAGCACGCTGCGCAGGGTGCTGGCGGAGACCATCCGGAAGGCGGTCACCATCAGGACGCCGGACAGCGCCGCCAGCGGGATCTGCGAGACCGGCCCGGTGGCAAAATAGACCACGCCCAGCAACACCAGCGAATGCACGATGGCGGAGGCCCGGGTACGTGCTCCGGCCCGGATATTGACGGCGGTCCGGGCTATGGCGCCGGTGGCCGGCATGCCGCCAAAGAAACCGGAGGCCAGCGAGGCCAGGCCCTGCCCCACCAGTTCGCGGTCCGCGTCGTAGGGCCCGGTGTCTGAGATGGAGGCGGCGACCCGGGCAGAGAGCAATGACTCGATGGCGGCCAGTGCCGCGATGGTCACGGCCGGTCCGGCCAGTGCGGCGACCAAGGCCGGATCGATGGACGGCAGGGACGGGGCCGGCAGGGCACTGGGCAGGGCGCCGATCCGGGCGACCTCCAGCCCGGCCAGCTGGGCCACCAGGGTGGCGACGACGATGCCGATGATCGAACCGGGCAGCTGGGGATGGATTTTGGGTGCCCCCAGCATGATGGCAGCCACGACCAGCACGAGGACGATGGGCCAGAACATGCCGGCCAGGGTTGCGGTGCCCAGTGCCTGGACCGCGGAGACTGCCGCGTTCGTGCTCGGGCCGGGTTCGGTCCCGAAGGCAGCCGGGACTTGCTGCAGGAAAATAATGACGGCGATGCCCAGCGTAAAGCCCTCGATCACCGGCCAGGGGATGAAGCTGACCGCGCGGCCGAGCTTCAGCACGCCGGCCACGAGTACCATGAGGCCCGCCATCAGGGTCACTACGGCCAGCGAGGAAATGCCGTGGCTGGCGATGACCGGCGCCAGCACTACGACCATGGCTCCGGTGGGACCGGACACCTGGATGTTGGAGCCGCCGAAAACAGCGGCGACGATGCCGGCGATGACAGCGGTGATCAGACCGGAGGCGGCGCCCGCGCCTGAGCTAACGCCGAAAGCCAGCGCCAGCGGCAGGGCAACAATGCCGACCGTGATGCCGGCCATGAGGTCGTTTTTCCACGTGCGCGGCAGCTGGGCGTAATCGGCGGCGCCGGGCAGCAGGGCAGCGGCTCCCTTCACAGCTTTCACCTTAAGGGCGCCGATTCTGTGGCGGCTCCTGCTGTTGCGGCTGACTCGCCGACCGGCGGGCCGAAGCCGGCCAGTTGCTGCGTGGTGGTGTGCAGGAGTTGCTGCAGCAGGCTGCGTGCAACGGTCAGCAAGTCGGCTACTTGGGGATAGGCCAGTCGGTAGAAGACCTGAACGCCGCGCCGCTCGGCCAAAACCAGGTTGTGCCGCCGCAGCACGGCTAGATGCTGGGACAAATTAGACGCTTCCTGATGCGTGCCGTGCATCAGATCGGTCACGGTTACTTCAGCCGAATCTGCGAGCAGTTCCAGCACTCGGATCCTCACCGGGTGGGAAAGTCCTTTGAACAGATTCGCCTTGACTTCGTACAGCGGGGCATCGGCAGCGGGAAAGCGGTCCACGGTATTCCTTTAGCAGTTTACTACTTTAGGATTTCATCATATAGCGGTCCAGAGTCCCCGGGACAGCCGGCGCCGCAGCGAAGGGGATCCTCCACGTTGGCCGCCGGAAGTCCTCGTCGAGGCCCGGGCTAGCTTTCGTGCCGGAAGCCGAGCTTGATGGTCACCTGCCAGTCCGAGACCTTGCCCTCGTTGAGGTGGCCGCGTACGGACTTCACCTCGAACCAGTCGAGGTTGCGCAACGTCTTGGATGCTTCGGCGATGGCGTTGGACACCGCGGCGTCGATGCCATCCGGCGACGTTCCCACAATCTCCGTGACGTTGTAAACGTGGTTGGCCATGCTTCCTCCTTGCGGACGTTCCCGGGGTGGACTCCCCGAGGATGTCAGCAACGCTAGCGGCGGGCCTTCCCCCGGTCTAGGTCCGGACGACACGGAAGCAGGGCGGCGCAGCCAGTTGGCCGCGCCAGCGGCGGGTGGTCAGCCGAGCTTGGAGGGCTTGACGCCTTCGTCTTCGGCCGAATCCACCGGCTCGGTGCCGCGCCAGCGGGACACCAAACTCATGCCGTGGAAGATGATCAGTGCGGCTGCGGTGCCCAGCGCGATGCCTTCGAACGTGAGCTCGCCAACCGTCCAGGTGAAGTTGGCAATGCCGACCACCAGGGATACTCCGGCCACGGAGAGGTTGATCGGGTTCGCAAAGTTCACCCTGTTCTGCACCCAGATCCGTACACCGAGGATGCCGATCATGCCGTAGAGCACCACGCCGGCACCGCCCAGGACCCCCACCGGAACGGTGGCGATGGCGGCGCCGAACTTCGGGAACAGGCTGAGCAGGATGGCGACGATGCCTGCCACCCAGTAGGCGGCCGTGGAGTAGACCTTGGACGCTGCCATCACGCCGATGTTCTCGGCGTAGGTGGTGGTACCGGACCCGCCGCCGCTGCCCGCCAGCACGGTGGCCAGGCCGTCGGCCATCAGCGCGCGGCCGGTCACCGGGTCAAGGTCCTGGCCGGTCATCGCCGACACGGACTTCACGTGGCCGATGTTCTCAGCCACCAGCACCAAGACCACGGGGACGAACAGGCCGATCACGGAGATGTGGAACTCCGGGGCATGGAATTGCGGCAGCCCGAACCAATCAGCGTCATTGATCGCGGAGAAGTCCACCTCTCCGCGCAGGACGGCCGCCAGATAACCGACCAGTACGCCCACCAGGATCGAGAGCCGGCCCAGCAGTCCGCGGAACAGCACGGTGGCCAGCAGGATTGCCACGACCGTGATGAGCGCCGTCACCGGCCCCTTCTCGAAGTTGGCCTTGGCTGTCGGTGCCAGGTTGAGTCCGATCAGCGCCACGATGGCACCGGTCACCACCGGCGGCATCACTATATGGATCCAATGCGTGCCGGCCTTGTGCACGATGAGGCCGATCAGGAAGAGCACCGCGCCCGCCATAATCAGGCCGCCGAGCGCTCCGCCCATGCCGTGCTGGTTCATGGCGGCGCTGATCGGAGCAATGAACGCGAAGCTGGAGCCCAGGTAGCTGGGGATACGGCCGGCCGTGATCAGCAGGAACAGGATGGTGCCGACGCCGGAGAAAAGCAACGTGGTGGCCGGCGGAAACCCGGTCAGCAGCGGAACCAGGAAAGTGGCGCCGAACATGGCGATCACATGCTGGGCACCAATGCCGATGGTGCGTGGCCACGTGAGGCGCTCATCGGGAGCGACGAAGCTGCCGGGCTTGATGGTCCTGCCATCTCCGTGGATTTTCCAGTCTGTGCCCAGCCTGCTCATGCGTGTGCCTTCTAACGACAAGGGGGGAATGATTCGTGCAGAATGTTACCGGTGGGTAGCTTGTCGCGGCCGACAGCATGCCCGCACATATTTTAGCGGCAGATCGGATGGCTGCACGGCGGCCCGGAACGAACGGATGAACGTGGGCATTTCAGTAAGCGAACGGACTGTACTCATCACCGGCGGAGCCATGGGAATGGGCCGGCTGTATGCGGAACGCGCGGTGAGCGAGGGTGCCAAGGCCGTCATCCTCTGGGACCGCGACGCCAAAGCCTTGGCGGCTACTGCCGCAGAACTCCAGTCCCTGGGCGGCTCCAGGATCCACACCTATGCGCTCGATGTGTCCTCGCTCGAGGAGGTAACCCAGGCGGCCACGGCAACAATGTCCGACGCGGATGTGCCCGATGTTCTGATCAACAACGCCGGCATTGTGCGCGGCAAGTACTTCTGGGACCACACGGACGCGGATATCGACGCCGTGATGCAGGTCAATACGCTGGCGCCCATGCACGTTACCCGGTCCTTCCTGCCCCGGATGATCGAACGGCCCACGCCGGCCCGCATCCTCAACGTCGCCTCGGCCTCCGGCACGCTCGCGGTACCCAAGATGAGCGTCTACACCGCGTCCAAATGGGCCGTGATCGGCTGGAGCGATTCCGTCCGCTTGGAACTGGAGGAGGCAGGCCACGGCCATGTTCGGGTGACCACGCTCATCCCCAGCTACATCAAAACCGGGATGTTCGAAGGAGCGCGCGGGCCGCTGCTCACGCCGCTGATGGAACCCGAATACGTCGTCCACAGGGCCTGGACGGCGCTGATGGAGGGCAAAGCACGGGTGCAGCTTCCCTGGACGGTGCCGCTTGGCAGCGCGCTGCGCGGGCTTCTGCCCCAGCCCATCTGGGACGTTGTGGCCGGGCGGGTCTTCAAGGTCTACCAGTCAATGGACCACTTCACCGGACGGCCGACTCCGAGGCCAGACGCTGCGCCCGCTGCCAACGGCGGCCCCTCCCGAACCAGCGGAAGCGGAACCACCGCGTGAGCGTGCGAACCGACGCCCCTGCCGTAGCAGACACGGTTGCAGCGGTCCGGAAAATCTATGATTCGGGCAGGACACGCCCGCTGGCGTGGCGGCGTGGACAACTGCAAGCCTTGGTCCGGCTGCTGACCGAAGGCGAAGCCGAACTTAGCGCCGCGCTGCAGGCTGACCTCGGCAAGAATGCGCTGGAAAGCTACCTGACCGAAATCTCGATCGTCCGGTCCGAAGCCGGACACGCGCTCAAACACCTTGGCGAGTGGACCCGCAGCCGCCGGGTGCCGGTCCCGCTGGGCTTGCTGCCGGCGTCGGCGCGGACCGAACCGCAGCCGCTGGGTGTGGTGCTCATCATCGCGCCGTGGAACTACCCGGTCCAGCTGCTCCTGGCACCGCTGGCCGGGGCCCTGGCGGCGGGCAACGCGGCTGTACTCAAGCCCAGCGAACTGGCGCCGGCCACGTCCCGGACCTTGGCGCGACTGCTGCCCGCATACTTGGATCCCGAGGCGGTCACGGTGGTGCAAGGCGGGCGGGAGGAGTCCACGGCGCTGCTTGCCGAACGCTTCGACCACATCTTCTTCACCGGCGGGGAACAGGTGGGCAAGGTGGTCCTGCGCGCTGCAGCCGAGCACCTGACCCCGGTGACCCTCGAGCTGGGCGGCAAGTCCCCCGCCGTCGTGATGGGCGGCAATCTGCGCGCCGCCGCGCGCCGACTGGTCTATGGGAAGCTGCTGAACGCGGGCCAAACCTGCGTCGCGCCGGACTATGTCCTGACAACCGAAGCGTTGGCGCCGTCGCTGGTGAAGCAGCTCGGTAGGGCCGTCCGCGAGATGTTCGGCGAAGACCCGGCCAAGAGCGCGGACTTCGGCCGGATAGTGAACGAAGGCCACTTCGATAGGCTGGCGTCCTACCTGGCGGACGGTACGGTGGCGTCCGGCGGGCGGACCGACCGGGAGCAGCTGTACATCGAACCCACCGTGCTGACCAAGGTCTCCCCGGACGCTGCAGTGATGCAGGAGGAGATCTTCGGACCGATCCTGCCCGTCCTGACCGTTGCAGACCTTGGCGAGGCGATGAGCTTCATCAACTCCCGGCCGGCACCGCTGGCCGCCTATCTGTATTCATCCTCCGATGCCGAGCAGCGCCGCTTCGAGCACGGGATCCGGGCCGGGAGCATCAGTCACAACGCCAGCACCATCCAGCTGGCCGTGCCGGAGCTGCCCTTCGGAGGCGCTGGCGCCAGCGGAATGGGCGCCTACCACGGCAAACACTCCTTCGATACGTTCAGCCAGCTCCGCCCGGTCTTTTCCAAGGGGACGCTGCTGGACACGCTGCGTGTTGCCTACCCCCGGTACAGCGCGGCCAAGACCCGGATCCTCCGCCGCCTGCTCTAGGCCGGTGCCCACGACCCCCTCCGCCGGCGCGGAGGGGGCAAGGTCATGCCGCTAGGCGATGACGGCGTCCACAATCGCCTTGGCTTCTGCCTGCACCTGCACCAGATGCTCCGACCCGCGGAACGATTCGGCATAGATCTTGTACACGTCCTCGGTGCCGGAGGGCCGCGCTGCAAACCAGGCGTTTTCGGTGGTGACCTTGAGGCCGCCGATGGCCGCGCCGTTGCCCGGCGCTTCGGTCAGCTTGGCGGTGATGGGCTCGCCGGCCAGCTCCGTGGCGGCCACGTCCGCGGCGGACAGCTTGGCCAGTGCGGCCTTCTGCTCCCGGGTCGCTGCGGCGTCGATGCGGGCGTACGACGGCGATCCGAACTTTGCGGTCAGCCCGCCGTAGAGTTCTGACGGCGATTTCCCGGTGACGGCGCTGATTTCGGAAGCCAGCAGCGCCAGCAGGATGCCGTCCTTGTCGGTGGACCACGGCTTGCCGTCGAAGCGGACAAACGAGGCCCCGGCAGACTCCTCGCCGCCAAAGACGCCCTCGCCGGAGAGCAGGCCGGGCACGAACCATTTGAAGCCCACCGGCACTTCCACCAGCCGCCGGCCCAGGCCGGCCGCCACCCGGTCGATCATCGAGGAGGAGACCAGCGTCTTGCCCACCGCAGCACCGGCCGGCCAATCCGGCCGGTGCGTGTAGAGGTAGTCGATGGCCACGGCCAGGTAGTGGTTCGGGTTCATCAGCCCGGCGTCGGGGGTGACGATCCCGTGCCGGTCAGCATCGGCGTCGTTCCCGGTGGCAATGTCATAGGCGGCACCGCCGCCGCGCACCGCGTTGATCAGCGACGCCATGGCCGACGGCGAGGAACAGTCCATCCGGATCTTCTCGTCCCAGTCCAGCGTCATGAACGCCCACTGCGGGTCCACCGTCGGGTTGACCACCGTCAGGTCCAGCCGGTGCCGCTCGGCGATGGCACCCCAGTAATCCACAGAGGCCCCGCCCATCGGGTCCGCGCCGATCCGCACGCCGGCGTTGCGGATGGCATCCAGATCCAGCACCTGGGGCAGGTCGTCCACGTAGGCGCCGAGGAAATCGTAGGTTCCCACCGCACCGGAGAACTGCGCCTGCCCCAGCGTCATCCGCTTCACCCCGCGCAGGCCGCCTTCCAGCAGCTCATTGGCGCGGGCGGCGATCCAGCCCGTGGCGTCCGAGTCCGCGGGGCCGCCATGCGGCGGGTTGTACTTGAAGCCGCCGTCGCCGGGCGGATTGTGCGAGGGGGTGATCACGATCCCGTCGCCCTGGGCATCGGGATGGGCGGCGTTGTGGGTCAGGATGGCGTGGCTGATGGCCGGCGTCGGAGTCCAGCCGGTGCGGGCGTCGACCAGCACGGTGACGCCGTTCCCGGCCAGGACTTCCAGGGCGGTGTCCTGGGCCGGATCGGACAGAGAATGCGTGTCTTTGCCGACGAACAGCGGGCCGGCAATCCCCTGGCCGGCGCGGTACTCCACGATCGCCTGGGTGATGGCGGCGATGTGGTCCTCGTTGAAGGAGGCCTTCAGGCTGGAGCCGCGGTGCCCGGAGGTGCCGAAGGCCACGCGATGGGCGGGGTCGGCCGGATCCGGCTTGATGTCGAAGTAGGCGTCCCGCAGCGCGGTCAGGTCTACAAGGTCGCTGGGGAGGGCTACGGTGCCCGCACGGTTTGCCATGCCACAAGCATGCCAAAAAACCCGGGGATCCGTAGCGGTCCGTGACGTATCCGCCGCCACACCGGCAGATCCGGGGCCGCGCCTAGACTGGAGGGGCACCCGCATAACAGCTGCGCCCAGCGGCGAAACCACCCCAGGGGGAATCCAGAGCATGTCCGGCACGGAAAACAGGCCGCCCTTCAACGACCCGAAGCATCCGGGCTGGTACACGGATCCGAACGCGGGCCAGGCCATGCCGCAGCCGCCGGCGCTGCCCGACGCCCCCCATCCGTACGCCTACCAGCCCGGCCCCGGCGCCCAGCCGTATGCAGGCCAGCAGCCCTACGGCGGCCCGGACTACAACCAGCCGATGTATTACACGCCGCAGGCCCAGCCGAAGGGCCTGAGCATTGCGGCGCTGGTGCTGGGCATCGTCTCCGTGGTGACGTTCGGATTCATGTTCGTCCCGCAGATCCTGGCCATCGTGTTCGGTCACATCGCGCTGGGCAAGGAACCGGCCGCGCGCAGCCTGGCGCTGGCCGGCCTGATCATGGGTTACGCGGTGACCGGCATCTGGTGCCTGCTGATCTTCATCGGCGTCCTCGGCAGCATCTAACCCGCCCAGCCCACCCGCTGGCCCACTTCCGCCATTGACTATTCAGCTCCGGCCCTTCTGAACGCTCAGAAGGGCCGGAGCTGAATAGTGGATGAGTAAGACGCCGCTAACGACGGCGATGCCCGGGTGAGGATCCAATCCTCACCCGGGCATCGCCGTCGTGCTTAAGACCCGTTGTTAGCGGATGCCGCCCATCAGCTTCTTCAGCGACGGCACGGCGGCGGCCAGGCCGACGCCCAGGATGATCGCCACCACGCCGATGAAGCCGAAGTACGGGGCTTCATTGGTCGGGTCGTAGTAGCCGGCCAGGATGCCGGCCAGCGTGGTGCCCAGCGAGATGGACAGCAGGAACAGCGCCACCATCTGGGTCTGGAATGCCTTCGGGGCCAACTTGGTGGAGACCGAGGAGCCGGTGGGGGAGAGGAACAGCTCCGCCATCGTGAACAGGAACAGGATGCCGACCATCGCCAGCAGCGGGGTGGAGTTGGCGCCGCCGCCGGCCAGCGGAATGAAGGCCAGGAACGCCAGGCCCATGACCACCAGGCCCAGAGCGAACTTCATCGGCGAGCTGGGCTGCTTCGGGCCGAGCTTGGTCCATACTGCGGCAAAGATGCCTGCGAAGATGATGATGAAGACCGGGTTGATGGACTGCACCCAGCTGGCCGGCATTTCCCAGCCGCCCAGCGAGCGGTCCAGCTGTTTGTCCGCGTACAGCGCCACCACGGTGAACTGCTGCTGGAACAGCGCCCAGAACGCGGCGGAGGCGATAAACAGCGGGATGAAGGCGTACACCCGCTTGCGCTCCACGCCGTCCACCTGCTTGCTGGAGAGGATCACCACGAAGTACACGACGGCGGCGATGATCGCCAGCCAGGCCATGATCGGGGCAAGGTTTTCGGCGGTGACAAAGCCGAACGCCACCAGCAGCACAATCACGACGACGCTGGCCACGGCCACGGCGGCGACCTTGCCGTAGTTGCCGCGCGGCAGCGGGTTGGCCACGTGGTGCGAGGCCTCGGGGAGGTTCTTGCGGGTCAGCGCGTACTGGGTGAGGCCGATTGCCATGCCCAGCGCGGCCAGGCCGAAGCCGTAGTGGAAGCCAAGCTGCACCTGGGCCAGGCCGGTGAGCAGCGGGCCGAACAGGCCGCCGATGTTCACGCCCATGTAGAAAATGGAGAAGCCGGCATCGCGGCGGTCGTCCTTCAGGCTGTACAGCGAGCCGACCAGCGAGCTGGCGGTGGCCTTCAGGCCGCCGGAGCCGATGGCCACCAGGACAAGGCCGACGGCCAGTCCCACGCCGCCCGGAAGCACGGCCAGCGCGATGTGCCCCAGCATCACCATGATGCCGGTGAAGAAGAGAACCTTCTCGGAACCCAGGATGCGGTCGGCAACCCACGCGCCCAGGATGGAGGAGAGGTAAACGCCGCCGCCGTAGGCGCCCACCAGGCCGGTGGCGATGCCTTCGTCGATCCCCAGGCCGCCCTCGGCGACCGAGTAGTACATGTAGTAGAGCAGGATGCCCTGCATGCCGTAGAAGGAGAAACGCTCCCAGAGTTCTACGGAGAAAAGATTGGCCAGCATCCGCGGATGCCCGAAGAATGTTTTGCCGGTCTGACTGGACTTTATAGCTTGTTCCGGCTGCGGATTCCCGGACTGCACGGTATTGCTCACGGTGTTCAATTCTGACACTCAGCGACACGCATTGTCATATCCTTGCCGCGCGCAGGCGCGGGTGCTAATGCGTTTCCGCAGGTCAGCGCGGGGTTCTCCGGCGAGTCAGCGGACGTTCTCCAGCTGGGCGGCAACGGCCAGCAGTGCGCCCTCGGAGCCCGGCTTGCCGATCAGCTGGACCCCCATGGACAAGCCCTCTTCGGTGCTGCTGACCGGCACGGCAATGGCGGGCAGGCCGCAGACGTTGACCATTGATGTGAACGGCGAATATTGGCATTGGCGCATGTAGTCAACGTCCGCGCGGGTGGAGGTGTACCAGCCCACCGGCCGCGGCGTTTGAGCCAGCGCCGGCGTGAGCATCAGGTCGTAGCGGCCGAACTGCGCCCGGGTGTCGTCCTGGAAGCGCGCAAGCACGGACAAAGCCTCCGCCAGCGCCTGGGGTGTGCGCTTCATGGCGCGGCGCCGGAAGGCCCGGGTGAGCGGCATGAGTTGCGCTTCGCGCCCGGCCGGCAGCTCCAGCCGGGCCAGGCCGGCGGTCCATACTGTGGCGAAGGCGTCCGGGTAGCGGTTGTCGTAGCGGACCTCAGCGTCCGCCAGATCGTGGCCCAGCCCCTGCAGCAACTCCAGGGCCGTCTCCAGTGCTTGGCTCGCCTCCGGCTCCAGCGAGAGCGGGTAGGCGGACTCGAACGGGGAGTCGGTGCTCACACCGATCCGGAAGCGGCCTTCGGCGCGGCGAGCGGCGCCGAGGAAATCCGGTTCAGCGCCGGAGGCCGCCCGGGCCGAGGGTTCGTCGGCCATGGCGTCCATGAGCAGGCCCGCGTCGGCTACGGTGCGGGCCAAGGGGCCCGCCACCACCAGCTGGCCGGCGTCGTCGCCGGTAGTGCCGGCGGGCAGCCGGCCGCGCCCGGGTTTGAGCCCCACCAGCCCGGTGGCGGCCGCGGGGATCCGCACCGAGCCGCCGCCGTCGGAGCCCGGCGCGAACGGCAGCATGCCCGCGGCGACGGCCGCGGCGCTGCCGCCGGAGGAACCGCCCGGGCTCAGTGTAGGATCCAGCGGGTTGCGGGCCGGAGGCGCCACGCGGTTCTCGCTGTAGGAGGTCAGGCCGAATTCCGGCACCTGGGTCTTGCCCAGGGTGATGCTGCCGGCGGATTCGAGCACCTCGACCAGGGGGTGGTTCGCCAGCGCCGGCCGGTGATCCAGCGCGGCGCTGCCGTGCGTTGTCGGGAGGCCGGCCACGTCGGTGAGGTCCTTGTACGCCAACGGAAGTCCGTGCAGCCGGCCCAGCGTCCCGCCGCGGGCCTGGTGGTCGTCCGCGGCGCGCGCCTGCTTGAGCGCCTGGTCGGCGCCGACCGTGATGAAGGCGCCGAGCCGCGGATTAAGCGCCTCGATCCGGCGGAGATAGTGGTCCGTCAGTTCCCGGGCCGACAGTTCGCCGCGGGCCACGGCGTCGCGCTGGGCAACCGCCGTCAAATCATGCAATGCAGTCATCGCCCGTAACTGTAGCCCCGGGCGGTGGTGCGGGCCAATCCCCCTGTGTCCCGCTGCGGGCAGCCTGTCCCGTTCAGCCGAGGAAGCGGGCTTCGATCGGCTCCTCGACGGCGATGGCTTCGGGCCCGTCGCCGGCCTGGGCGGTCACCCGGTAGGCCAGCTTCCCTTCGGTCTCGCTCACCGCCCCCGCCAACTCGATGCCGTGGTAGACCAGCCCCACGCCGTCGTCGGTGCAATGTGTTTCGCCCAGGATGCCGTCCGCCACCAGTCGGTGCACCAGCGGCCGGCGCTGTGGTTCCGAGTCGTAGTGGACGCCGTTGTCATAGGGCAGCAGCGCCAGGCCGTTGGTGACCGGCCGCAGTTCGGGACCGAAGGAGTCGGTGGTGCCGCCGCGGAACCAGCAGATGGAGCCAGCGGAGACGCCCGCCAGCACCACGCCGGCCTGCCAGACGCGCCGGAAAATGGTATCCAGTCCGTGCACCCGCCACACGGCCAGCAGGTTCGCCACCGAACCGCCTCCCACCCACACCACATCCTGGCCGAGCAGGTGCTCTTCGATGTCGGGTACGTTCGGCATGGTGAACAGGTTCAGATGGCTCAGATCATAGCCGGCCGCGCGGGCTGCCTCGTCCAGTTCGGCCTGGAACCAGCGCTGGTCGCCGCCTGCCGTGCCCAAGTGGGTCAGCCGCGGCGCCCGCCCGGTGGCCCCTGACAGTTCGACGGCGTGGTTTACCAGGTGGTTGAACGCGATCCGGCTGCGCACTCCGGCTTTGAAACCTCCGGACGTGGCCAGGATGGTCGGCTGGTCTGCGGCCATGGGTACCCCTGTCTCGTTAAGGTGCAGCGGACGATCCCACTATAGGCTTGTGATGCGGCCGAATTGCCGGGACGCGTGCTAAAGAAATCATCAGCGGCAGCAGTGGCTGCCGCGGATTGCGGAGGTTGCCATGAGCGATGTCGAGAACGTGGACGTCAACAGCGTAGGCGGCGACGCCACCATTCTGGACGTGCGCGAGGACTATGAATGGGAAGCCGGGCACATCGCCGGCGCGGTGCATATCCCGCTTAACGAATTGCCGGTGCGCCTGGAGGAGCTGGATCCGGACGTGGACCTGCACGTGGTGTGCCGCAGCGGCGGCCGCTCCTTCCGGGCCACGGAATGGCTGAACTCGAACGGATATTCCGCCGTCAACATCCACGGCGGCATGGGGGCCTGGCTCGATGCGGGCAAGCCCATCGTGTCGGAGAACGGGCAGGAGCCCCGGGTCCAGTAATGACCAGCGTCTACACCTTCCTGGGGCCGGAGGGCACCTTTACCGAAGCTGCCCTGCTCCAGGTCCCCGGGGCCGAGGCCGTGCCTCGGATCCCGGCGTCGAACGTGGAGGCCGCCCTGGACGCGGTCCGCTCGGGCGAAGCCAGCGCGGCGATGGTTCCGATCGAGAACTCGGTCGAGGGCGGCGTCAGCGCCACGTTGGACGCGATCGCGGGCGGCGAACCGCTGCAGATCATCGGCGAACAGCTGGTGCCCATCCGGTTTGTACTGGCCGTCCGGCCCGGGACGGAGCGCCATGGGATCTCCGTGGTCTCCACCCATCCGCATGCGTGGGCCCAGTGCCGCACCTGGTGCAGCGAAAACATTCCGCAGGCGGAATATCTTCCGGCGTCGTCCACCGCCGCGGCCGGGGTGGGGCTGTTGGACCCGGCGCCCGGCCACCAGGCCGCGATCTGCTCGCCGCTGGTCGCCCAGCAACGTGGCCTGCAGGTTCTCGCGGACGACATCGGAGACATTCCCGACGCCGTCACCCGCTTCATTCTGGTGAGCCGGCCCGGAGTTCTGCCCGCGCCGACCGGAGCGGATAAAACCACGCTTGTGGTGCCGCTGCCACAAGACCACCCGGGGGCGCTGGTGGCGATCCTGGAGCAGTTGTCCAGCCGGGGCGTCAACCTGAGCAGGATCGAATCCCGGCCAACCGGGCAGTTCCTCGGCGACTATTTCTTCAGCCTGGACGCGGAGGGGCATCTGGCTGAGGAGCGCGTGGCGGACGCGGTGCGCGGGCTGCACCGGCTCAGCCCGGGGCTGAGGTTCCTGGGCTCCTATCCTCGCGCCGACCGCCGCGGCCACGCGGTCCCGCGCAGCAACCAGGACGAAGCGTTCCTGCGGGCCGACGGCTGGGTCAGGGAACTGCTGCAGGCCCGCTGAACACCGGCGGCCGGGGGTATCCGCTGGTTGTTATGGTCAGTATGCTGAGGAAAACTGACCTCGGGACCACAGATCGGAGCAGCATGACACAGCACAACGATAGGGACCAGTACCAGGATGGGGAGCCGACCCCGGAGGAAGCGCTGAACCAGACCGCCAGCGAGAACCGCGCCGGTGACCTCGGGGACCAGGGAAATGACCTGCGCTTCGCCGAGGAGCAGCAGTTGATCAACCAGCAGGCGGCCGGCGAATTCCCGGTTCCCGCGGAGGAAGACCTGCAGCAGCCGGACGCCGAGATCCCGGCCCTCGAAGCGGACGAGCAGCCTATCGACATTCCGGGCGAAGAGCTTCACGACACCGACGAGGCCGACGCCAGCGACGATCCGCTGAATGCCGGCGGCGACGACACCTAAGCCGCCCGGTTTGATCTCCCCCGTGCCGGCAGCGGCTGCACCCGTCTATGCGGCGGGGCGGGCGCTGTCGGCGGAGGGGATCGACTCCGTTCGTACCGCCAGCGACCGGGGCCTGACCTCAACGGTCAGCGACGTGACCGGCCCCGAGGGGTCGCCGTCCAGCTGGGTGCCCATCGGGTCGTGCGCGGTAATCCGGACCGTCCGTCCGCGGTGGTATTCGATCACCGGAATCGGCGCAGCGTGCCGGACCAGGGTCTTGGCAGCGATCCACAGCCAGCCGACCACGCTGCGCGGGCTGAGCACCACGATGTCTATTTCGCCGTCGTCAATTTCCGCGGTGGGGATGAAATCGATTCCCGCCGGAAGCTTCCCGCAGTTGGCCAGCAGGATGCTGCGCACCTTGCGGGGCTGGGCGGGGCCGCCGTCGATGCTGACCATGACCCGCTTGCGCTGACCCGCCAGATGGCGGACACCGGCTTCCGAGTAAGCCACCCAGCCGAACCGGCGTTTGAGGTCGTCCCGGGTGTCGGCCAGCACGTCCGCATCCACCCCGATGCCTGCGATCACCAGGAAACTGTCCTCGACGCGCATCCCCGTGGCCTCGTTCTCCAATGTGATGTCCGCGGTATCGATCTTCCGGATCACACCGTGCAGCGCCACGTTGATGTTGGCCTGCAGGGCACTGGGTTCCAGGCCCAGGTTCCGCGCCAGCAGGTTTCCGGTGCCCAGCGGAAGCACTCCCATCGGCACCTGGGTGCCGGATAATTCCGAGGCAACCACCCGGATGGTGCCGTCCCCGCCGCCGGCAATAACGACGTCGGCCCGCTCCTCCAGGGCCCGTTTTGCCTGCCCATGGCCCGGGTCGTCCGGGGTGGTTTCCAAGACCAGCGGAGCACTCCAGCCGGCGGCCGCGCAGGCCGCCTCCACTTGGCGGCGGGCCTCGGCCGCCCCATTCTTCACCGGGTTCAGGATGAACACCACGCGCTGGTCGGGCAGGACATCAGCCGGCGCGGGATCGGCGGGCCCGGCTCCCAGCCGGCGCCGGGAGGCCCGGCGGACGCCCAGCCAGATCACCACAAAGGCGGCCGCCGCTGCGGCCACGGTGAGGGCAAGTATCCATTCGGCAGGCATCGTGCTCATAGCTTATCCAGCGCCGCACCGAGGGCGGCCCGCGGGACCGGAGGCAGAGCCGGGGGGACCGGATCGAGGGCGGAAGGCCTTTTTGGGTACCCTTAGCAAGTGATCGATGTAAACGAACTCCGCGCCAATCCAGAGATCTTCCGTGCCTCCCAGCGCGCCCGGGGCGCCGACGAGTCCGTCGTCGATGCCGTCATCGCCGCCGACGTGGCACGCCGGGAAGCGATCAACCGGTACGAGGGACTGCGTGCCGAACAGAACGTCTTCGGCAAGAAGGTGGCGCAGGCCAAGGGCGAGGAGAAGGCTGCGCTGCTGGCGCAGGTCAAGGAACTGGCGGCATCGGTCAAGGAGGCGCAGGCGGCATCGGACGCCGCGCAGAACCAGCAGGAGTCGCTGCTGCGCAGCATCCCCAACCGGATTGAGGACGGTGTTCCCGCCGGCGGCGAAGAAGACTTCAACGTGGTCAAGACGGTCGGCAAGCCCCGCGATTTTGGTCCGGACGGCTTCGAGCCGAGGGACCACCTGGCCATCGGCGAACTGATCGGCGCCATCGACATGGAACGCGGGGCCAAGGTCTCCGGTTCCCGCTTCTACTTCCTCAAGGGAGTGGGCGCCCGGCTGGAGATCGCGCTGATGAACATGGCGCTGGACCAGGCCGTGTCCAATGGCTTCATCCCGATGATCACCCCCACGCTGGTTCGCCCGGAAACAATGCAGGGCACCGGCTTCGACGTTGAGCACGACGACGAGATCTACCGCCTGGAGCGCGACAACCTGTACCTGACGGGCACGTCGGAGGTGGCTTTGGCGGGCTACCACGCGGACGAGATCCTGGACCTCTCCGCCGGCCCGACCCGCTATGCCGGCTGGAGCTCCTGCTACCGCCGGGAAGCCGGTGCAGCCGGCAAGGACACCCGGGGCATCATTCGGGTGCACCAGTTCAACAAGCTGGAAATGTTCATCTACTGCCCGGTCGAGGAAGCCGCCGACGAGCACGCACGGCTGCTGGCTTGGGAAGAGGAAATGCTGGCGAAGGTGGAACTGCCCTACCGGGTGATCGATACCGCCGCCGGAGACCTCGGCATGAGCGCGGCCCGCAAGTTCGACTGCGAAGCGTGGGTGCCCACCCAGCAGGCCTACCGGGAGCTGACCTCCACCTCCAACTGCACCACCTTCCAGGCCCGCCGGCTGAACATCCGCGAACGCCAGGTCTCGGCAGAGGGCGAACGGAAGGGCACGCGGGCGGTCGCCACGCTGAACGGAACGCTGGCCACCACGCGCTGGATCGTGGCCATCCTGGAACACCACCAGAACGCCGATGGCTCGGTGAACGTACCCGCCGCCCTGCAGCCCTACTTGGGCGGCATGGAAGTCCTGCCGGTCCTCGGCTGAGAACCGCCTCCGCGGCCAGATCTCGGGCCGGTGGCGTGCGTTGCAGTTCCCCATCCGTTCACCGGGGTGTCATTCGCCCGTAGAAAACTCCCTACCGGTCCGTAGCTTGGTCATGCTTCACTAGGTGGATGACAACTACAGCTGATAAAGCTCACGCTGGCATCGACGACCAGCGGATAGCAGCGAAAAACAAGACAGATCAGTCCAGTGCGGCCCGGCGGAAGAACTTCGTCGAGAACGGGGCCCGCAAGCTGGTGGCCTTGGACGTGGACGGCACCCTGGTCAACCATGACGGCCACATGAGCGACGCGGTGCGCGAAGCGGCCCGCGCCGTCGTCGACGCCGGCCACGAGGTGGTCGTGTCCACCGGGCGGTCGCTGAATGCGACGCTGCCGATCATCGAGTTGATCGGTATGACCAAGGGGTACGCGGTCTGCTCTAACGGCGGTGTCACCCTGCGGATCGACACCTCGCTGGACGCCGGCTACGAGGTGGAAGACCGAGTGACGTTCAATCCCGGCCCGGCCCTGCGCGTGATGCGCTCGAAACTGCCGACCGCAAAGTTCGCGCTGGAGGACGAAGAAGGCAACTTCCTGGCCACCGAGCGCTTCCAGGACGCCAGCTTCGGCATCGAAGCCAAGGGGGTGGACTTCGAGACACTGCTGGAATCCACGGCCGTGCGCGTGGTGGTATCCAGCGCCGAAAACACACCCGAGGAGTTCAAGGCAGCCATCGATACCGCCGGGCTCAAGGGAGTGACCTACTCAGTGGGTTGGACCGCCTGGCTGGACATCGCCGCCAATGGCGTCACCAAGGCCAGCGCACTGGAAGCGCTGCGCCGAAAGCTGGACATTGAGCCGTCGCACACGGTGGCCATGGGCGACGGCCGCAACGACATTGAAATGCTGGACTGGGCCGCCCGCGGGGTGGCCATGGGACAGGCGCCCGAAGAGGTCATCGCCGCCGCCCACGAGGTCACCGGAACGGTGGAGGAAGACGGCGCGGCCCCCATCCTGCTCAGCCTGCTGGACTGATAACGGCTCGAACTGACCCTGCTGGACTGACGTGCCCGGTGCCGCAGCACCGGGCACGACGTTCTTGGTCGCGCCCGGCTTTGCCCGCCCTCGGAAAGCCCCGGCTTTGCCCGGCTTGGGGGTTAGCCGACCAGCGAGACGCCCAGGCTGGCGAGGATGCCGAAGGCGGCCCCCCAGAGTGTGATCGAGACGATCTGCCAGAGGATCACCGCGTTCCTGGACGCTCCAAAGGAGACCATCGCCGCGGAGGTGATCTGGCTGGGCAAGATCGTCTGGCCCAGCAGGCTCACGCCGGCCACCCCGTACTTGTCGAACTGCTTCCGCAATTTCTCGCGGCGGGGCGAGGGCACCCGGGACTCCTTGCCGCTGACAACCTTGGCACGCATGTTGTGGGCGCTGAGCACGAAGACCAACATCGAGACGACGTTGCCCACAATGGCTGCGGCGACCGCGATCACGGGGTTGATGCCGGCGAGGACGCCGATCACCGATCCGAAGTAGGACTCGACGAAGGGGATCGCGGCGGCGAAGACCACACCTACCCACTGCAGGACGGTGGGTAGCGAAGCGGTGAAGTCTTGCAGTGCGTCGATCATTGGTGGGGCCTCTCAAGCTGGTGTGGTGAATCGATTGATCAATTCTCCCAGCCTGAGCGGCCCGTATGCCTTCCGGCTGACGCCGGGCCTATAACGATTTCGCCCTGGATGGCGGAGGACAGAGGGCACCACCCCGCGGGTGCGGGAAGGCCCATCGGCGGGCGTCAGGCTGCGCTGATCCCGAAGAGGCCGATGATCAGGGCCATGACCAGGAAGGTGACCAACTCGTGCACGATGTTCAGCACGGTCAGTCCGGCCGGGCGCCCCTCGAAGGCGTCATGGGTGACAAACCGGGCCGCGGTAAAGCCGGCCCACAGGATCACGGCGGTCAGCACGGTGTTCCAGAGGAAGTTGCCGCCGTAGAAGTCCTGCGCAATCGCAGCCGAGCCAGCCAGCACCCAAGCACTGATGAAGCTGACAATGAGGGTGATGATGATGGGGCGCACGGCGTTCTTGCCTTCGCCGGGGCTGACCTTGGCGACCTTCATCCAGTAGTTACCGAAGACCTTCGGTGTGTACCAGATGGACCCGACGACCATGGTGGAAATGGTGGCCACGATGACCGCCCAGACGTTAATTTCGGGGACCATTTGTGCACTCCTTTGTTCCACGCCACAGACGGGAGCCGCGGCATTCTTTTACGGAGTCTAAGCGCCGCAGGCGCTGTTGCGGTGCACGCGCGGCCGGTCAGGGCGGCCGGTCAGTAGGGCAATGCGGCGGCCGGCAGGGACCGTGGCCCGTAGGCCAGGTCCAGCAGCCGGGCTGCTGCCGGCCGGCAGGCCCATTCCTCCACCCAGTGCGACCGGACCACGGCCTTGCTTACGGCCTGGCTGGTAATGCCCAACTCGTCGGCAATGAACTTCTGCTGGCCACGCGCTCCCGGCGTCATCAGGTCCAGGACCTTCCACTCCGCGTCGGTGCGGGTGGCGACAATCTGGCCGATCAGCCGCAAGACGGCCTCTGCTTCCGCGGCGACGTCCGCGTCCGGGCCGGAGACGGCCAGCGGGACGCGCTCGCCGGTTTTCTGCGCCCGGTTCACGGCGCGGCGCGCGTAGACCAGCCCGTATCCTTCGGCGTCCTTGATCTCCGATGGAAGCGGCAGCCGCAGTTCACCCACGCCGACGCCCACGTGCCAGCGCCGGCTGCGCAACGCGATCAGCGCGGCGTCGATGGCCGTGGACGCCTCCGCGACCGCGCCGATGGCCTCGTCGCCGACGGAGCGCTGGAACGGGATGGCTGCCGGCAGGTGGCGCAGCGATTTGATCAGCTCGGGCACCAGGTCGCCCACCTCGCGGGAATCGCGCTGGTTGATGGTGAGCACATACATGGCACCAGTATTGCCCCCACATCGACGGGAACAACCGATTTCGGTTGATGGCGTGTCCGGTGCGCCTTAACGGCAGGCGGTCCGGACCTCCAAGGCCCGGACCGCCGTCGTTGTTCCCGCAGATTCCCTGCGGCAGTGTCAGTCAGACGTCGCGGCCCTGCGGCTCATCGGCGGCCGAGTCCTCGCCCTGCGCGGCAAAGCGCTGGATCGAGGCTTCCAGCTCGGCTTCGGCAGCGGCGCGGTCAGCCCAGCCCTCGGCCTTGACCCACTTGCCCGGCTCCAGGTCCTTGTAACGGGTGAAGAAGTGCTCGATCTCCTTGACCAGGAACTCCGGCACATCGGAGAGCTCCTGGATGTGGTCGAAGCGCTTGTCGGCCGGGACGCACAGCACCTTGGCGTCGCCGCCGCCGTCGTCGGTCATGTTGAAAACGGCGATCGGGCGGGACTCAACCAGCACGCCCGGCAGCAGGTCGAAGTCCTGCAGCATGACCATGGCGTCCAGCGGATCGCCGTCTTCGCCCAGCGTGTCCTCGAAGTAGCCGTAGTGCGTGGGGTACTGCATGGAGGTGAACAGCACCCGGTCCAGGCGGAGGCGGTGGGTTTCGTGGTCGATTTCGTACTTGACCCGGGACCCCTTGGGGATCTCAATGGTGACGTCATGCTGCATGGCTTCGCTCCTTGGAGACGTTCAGACTTTTGGCTTCGGCGCCGCTGGTGCAACCGTTGCCCGGCGCCGACTACGCTTAACGATATCGGTCTTGCCTTCGCCCCCCGGCATCGGGGTTGAGCCGGGGCGAAAAGCAACAAACACAATCCTCGGGAGGGGCAGCATGGGGCGTGGTTTCCGTGTGCTCACCTCAGGGCTGCTGGCGGTGGTGTTCGCCGCGCTGGCAGTGCCGGCAGGATTCAACCTGGCGCAGGCCATCGAGTGGCCGGAGCCGCAGCCGGTGATCAGCACGCCGGCGGCGCAGCTGCCCCCCACCGAACTGGCTTCGCCGCCTGCGGGACCGAGCGGCACGGTGCCCTTGCCCGACCCGGCAGCGCTGAAGCCCGCACTGGACAAGGCCCTGGCGTTCGACGGCGCAGGCAGCTTTTCGGGGACAGTCACCGACGCAACCAGCGGCGAGGTGCTGTACAACAAGGGCGCCGCCGACCCGGTGATTCCGGCGTCGAACCTGAAGACACTCACCGCCGTCGCCGCGCTGGAATCGCTCGGTGCGGACCGGCGGCTCAGCACCACGGTCAAGCGCGGCGGCAATCCGGGTGTCCTTTATTTGGTGGGCGGCGGCGACGTCCTGCTCGGGGCCGGTGAATCACGGCCCGGCGCGGTCTGGGGTGAGGCCGGGCTGGCAACGTTGGCTGCCGAAGCAGCCGGGAAACTGGCCGCCAGCGATTACACGGGTGAGCTGACCGTGGTGGTGGACGATTCGCTCTACTCCGGGCCGGCCATCAGCGCCGCCTGGGATCCGGGCGACGTGAAGAACGGCGAGATTGCCCCGGTTTACCCGCTGGGGATGTACGCCGGGCGGGATCAGGCCGACGGCGGGGGCGACCTGGTGGCCGACGCGGCCGGCCTGGCCGGGACGGCCTTCCGGGATGCGCTGGCCCAGGCCGTAGCCGGAAAGGACTTTACGGTGTCGGCGAAGGTGGGCCGCGACGCGGCACCGGCGGACGGGACAGTGCTGGCCGAGGTGCAGTCCGCACCCGTCGCCAACCAGGTGGACTACATGATGCAGCACTCGGACAACTACCTGGCTGAGGTCATGGCACGGAACACGGCCGTTGCCGTGGGGAAACCGGGCAGCTTCGGCGGCGGCACCGAGGCCGTGCGGGAAGCGGCCGAACGGCTGGGCATTCCGGTGAAGGGGATGGTGCTGGCCGATGCCAGCGGACTCTCGATGAAGAACCGGGTGAGTCCCGCCCAACTGGCCGCTGCGGTCACGCTGATCGCCACCGCCCAGGACGCAGACCTCCGGGCAGGCATCGGTTCGCTGCCGATTGCCGGCCTGACCGGAACGCTGTCCGGACGGTATCTGGACGCCAATGCCGGCGGCGCCGGTCTGGTCCGCGCCAAGACCGGCACGCTGAACTCGGTGACGTCGCTCAGCGGCTACGTGGCCAGCGCGGACGGCCGGCTCCTGGTCTTCGCCTTTGTGGCCAATGGGCTGAACGGTTCGATCGACGCCGCCCGCGCCGCCGCCGACCGGGCCGCGACGGTCCTGGCCGGCTGCGGCTGCCGCTGACCGGGCACCGATTCGCGGGCCGGCCGGTAGTGACCGGCTTGGCGCTGATGTGATCTGATGGGACGCATGGACAGCAGCGCACCCACCCCCAGCGAATCCGGCGCCTCCCCCGGGCCGCCCCCGCGGCTGGTCAACTGGGAACTGGCCGCCTCCACGGCAGCCAAACTGACCCCGGCCGGCCCACGGATGAAGGGCGCGGAGATCCGCGCCGCCGTGGATGAGCTGCGCCGTCTCGCCGAGCAATCGGTGGACCACGTGCACCGCATCACCGGGCTGGATGCCGCCCGCGACCTGCGTGATTCCGAGGTGCTGATCATCGACCGCGCGGCCTGGTCAAAGGCTAACGCGCGCAGCTTCGAGGTCATGCTGGCCCCCGCCATCACCGCGCTCGCCGAGAAGCGCCCGGACCAGCTCAAAAGCGCCACCACGGCCGTGGGCAGCGCCATCACCGGCACTCAGATGGGCGCCATCCTCTCCTTCCTCTCCAGCAAGGTGCTGGGCCAGTACGACCCGTTCTGCTCGCTGCTGCCCGGCGGCCCCGCGGCCGGCCGGTTGATGCTGGTGGCGCCCAACATCGTGACGGTGGAACGCGAGCTGAATGTGGTACCGGCCGACTTCAGGCTGTGGGTCTGCCTGCACGAGCAGACGCACCGGGTGCAGTTCGCTGCGGCGCCCTGGCTGCGCGACCACATGATGGAGCAGATCGGCGAGCTCTCGTCGTCGCTGGTGGAAAAATCGGACACCCTGGGCGAGCGGCTGCAGCAGGCCGTCAAGGCCGCCTTGGCCGCGACAAAGGACAGCGGGAAGGAGGACGGCGGAGCGCCGGGTTCGTCGCTGAAGGGTTCCGTCCTGGAGCTGATCCAGGGACCGGAGGAGAAGGCGGTCTTCTCGCACCTGACGGCCGTGATGAGCCTGCTGGAGGGCCACGCCAACGTGGTGATGGATGCGGTGGACTCCTCGATTGTTCCGACCGTGAAGACCATCCGCCAACGGTTCAACGCCCGCGGCCAGAGCCGCGGCGCGCTGGAGAACTGGATCCGCAAGCTCATGGGCCTGGATGCCAAAGCGCGGCAGTACTCCGACGGCGCCAAGTTTGTCCGAGCCGTGACCCGGCAAGTCGGCATGCAGGGCTTCAACGCCGTGTGGGAGCGTCCGGAAAACCTGCCCACCGAGGAAGAGATCCACCATCCCGACCTGTGGATCAGCCGCATGGACCTCAGCCGCGCATGAGCGGTGTGGCAGCGGGCCGGCGCAAGCCCCGGCTCCATCCGCAGGTGGGGGCCGTCCGGCACCAGTTGCGCCGGGCGCTGGAAGAGTTCGGGCCGGCACCGGCCACCGCTGACTCCGCCGAAGCGCCGCTGTTGCTGGTGGCCTGTAGCGGCGGGCCGGATTCGCTGGCCTTGGCCATCACGGCCGAATTCTTCAACCGGCCCGCGCGCAACGGCATCCGCCCCTACCGGGTGGGAGCCGTCGTCGTAGACCATGGATTGCAGGCGGGCAGTGCCGAGGCGGCCGAGGGGGCGCGGCTGCAGCTCGAATCGCTGGGCCTGGCGCCGGTTCAGGTCCGCCGTGTGAGCGTGGAATCGGCCGGGATGGGGCCGGAGGCCGCCGCCCGGACGGCCCGCTACGCGGCCTTGGATGCCGCGGCGGCGGAATTCGGCGCGGCCGCGGTCCTGCTGGGGCACACCCTGGACGACCAAGCGGAGCAGGTCATGCTGGGCCTCGGGCGCGGGTCCGGCACCCGCTCGCTGGCCGGCATGCCGGTGAAACGAGGACCCTATCTGCGTCCGTTTTTGGCCCTGCGCCGGCGGGACACCGAGGAAGTCTGTGCCCTGGCCGGGCTGCAGCCCTGGCACGACCCCAGCAACACGGATCCGCGCTTCATGCGCTCGCGGATCCGCACCCGGGTGATGCCGTTCCTGGAGGAGGAAATGGGCCCCGGCGTGGCGGAGGCGTTGTGGCGTTCCGCCCAGATCCTGGCCGCGGATGCGGAGTACCTGCAGGAGCAGGCTGCCGAAGCGTACCGCCGGGTGCGGCTCGTGACGCCGGACGGAGTGGAGCTGCAGCGCGACGGCATGGAACGGCTGCCGGCCGCCATGAAGCACCGGGTGATCGCCTTGGCCGCCGCGGAGCTGGGCGGCGAGAATCCCAGTTACGAACGGCTGCAGGCGGCCGAAACGCTGCTGCGCCGCCACGGATCGGCCGGCCCCGTGCAGTTGGCCGGATTCGTCAGCGTCTACCGGCGGACCAATGCCAATACGGTTCCCCAAGATGGCACCGGCTATGGCAATCTTGTGTTGAGAGCAACTGGCCGCAGCCCCGGTCAGTCAGACCGCTAGACCCGGGAGCAAGTGGTGGATTCCAACGACGTCCAGGCAGACCTCAAGCACGTCCTCTATACCAAGGAGCAGATCCAGCAGCGCGTTGCCGAGCTGGCTGCCCAGATCGATAAGGATTATGAAGGGCGCGATCTGCTGATCGTCGGCGTCCTCAAAGGCGCGGTGATGGTCATGGCGGACCTGGCGCGTGCCCTGCACAGCCACGTCAAGATGGACTGGATGGCCGTCTCCTCCTACGGCTCCGGCACCCAGTCCTCCGGCGTGGTGCGGATCCTGAAGGACCTGGAGACTGACCTGATGGGCAAGCATGTGCTCATCGTGGAGGACATCATCGACTCCGGCCTGACGCTGTCCTGGCTGAAGACCAACCTGATTTCCCGCGGCCCGGCCAGCGTGGAAATCTGCACCCTGCTGCGCAAGCCCGATGCCGCCAAGGTGGAGATCGACGTAAAGTACGTCGGTTACGAGATCCCGAACGAGTTCGTCGTGGGCTACGGGCTGGACTACGCCGAGCGCTACCGCAACCTGGACTTCATCGGGACGCTGGCGCCGCACATTTACGAATAACCGCTGCACCGTCTTTCTGCAGGCCACGCTACGCCGAGAGGGAACTAATCGGCTCCGCCGAGCGTGAATGAAGACGGACGGTGTATAGCTTTAGTAGCCCACCGGGCTGCCATCACGCGCGGACAAGCAGGAGGGACGGGCGCAAGCCCCCAAGTCGCATGAAATTGAAGAACCTTTTCAAGGGACCAATCATCTGGATTGTCCTGGTCTTGGTCATCCTCCTGATCGCCGTGCCAAACCTGGCCGGCCCGCAGTCGTCGCGGGTCGACACCAGCGTGGGGCTTTCGCTGCTGCAGGACAAGAAGGCGGAACAAGCCCGGATTAACGACGGCGCGCAGAGCGTCGACCTGACCCTGCGCGACGACTTGGTCATCGACGGCGCCAACAAGGGCAAGTCCGTTACCTTCTTCTACAGCCGCGACCGCGGACCGGACATCGTGGACGCGATCAACGCCTCCGGGGTTGACAACTTCACCGACCAGCCGGTGGAGAACAACTGGTTCATGAGCTTCATCAGCCTGATCCTGCCCATCCTGATCATCGGCCTGATCTTCTGGTTCCTGCTCTCACGGATGCAGGGCGGCGGCTCCAAGGTCATGCAGTTCGGCAAGTCCAAGGCCAAGCTGATCTCCAAGGACATGCCGCAGGTGACCTTTGCCGACGTCGCCGGCGCGGACGAGGCCGTCGAGGAACTGCACGAAATCAAGGAGTTCCTCTCCGAGCCAGCCAAATTCCAGGCCGTCGGGGCCAAGATCCCCAAGGGCGTGCTGCTCTACGGTCCGCCCGGCACCGGCAAGACCCTGCTGGCCCGCGCCGTGGCCGGCGAAGCCGGGGCGCCGTTCTTCTCCATCTCCGGTTCGGACTTCGTGGAGATGTTCGTGGGCGTCGGCGCCTCCCGTGTGCGTGATCTGTTCGAGCAGGCCAAAGCCAACGCACCCGCCATTATCTTCGTCGACGAGATCGACGCCGTCGGCCGGCACCGCGGCGCCGGCGTGGGCGGCGGCAATGACGAACGCGAGCAGACGCTGAACCAGCTGCTGGTGGAGATGGACGGCTTTGACGTCAAGACCAACGTCATCCTGATTGCCGCCACCAACCGCCCGGATGTGCTGGACCCCGCGTTGCTGCGCCCCGGCCGCTTCGACCGGCAGATCGCCGTGGAGGCCCCGGACCTGGAAGGCCGCCATCAGATCCTGCAGGTGCACGCGGCCGGCAAGCCGATGGCCCCCGGTGTGGACCTGAAGTCGCTGGCCAAGCGTGCGCCCGGGTTCACCGGCGCAGACCTGGCCAACGTGCTGAACGAGGCCGCGCTGTTGACCGCCCGCTCCAACGCCCAACTGATCGACGACCGGGCGCTGGACGAAGCGATCGACCGTGTCATGGCCGGCCCGCAGAAGCGCTCGCGCGTGATGAAAGAGCACGAGCGAAAGATCACCGCGTACCACGAAGGCGGCCACGCGCTGGTCGCCGCGGCGCTGCGCTATTCCGCGCCGGTCACCAAGGTCACCATCCTGCCCCGCGGCCGCGCCCTGGGCTACACCATGGTGGTGCCGGAGGAGGACAAGTACTCCGTGACCCGCAACGAGCTGCTGGACCAGTTGGCCTACGCCATGGGCGGCCGGGTGGCGGAGGAAATTGTCTTCCACGATCCGTCCACCGGCGCCTCGAACGACATTGAGAAAGCCACCGGCACCGCCCGCCAGATGGTCACCCAATACGGCATGAGCGAACGCGTCGGTGCCGTGAAGCTGGGCCAAGGCGGCGGCGAGCCGTTCCTGGGACGCGACATGTCGCACGAACGCAACTACTCGGACCACGTGGCGTTCGTGGTGGACGAGGAAGTTCGCCGGCTGATCGACGACGCCCACGACGAGGCCTATGCGATCCTGACCGAGAACCGCGACGTGCTTGACCGGCTGGCTCTGGCCCTGCTGGAGCGCGAGACGCTGAACCAGCGCGAGATCGCCGAGATCTTCCACGACCTGCGCCGCCGCGACCTCCGCGACGTGTGGCTGTCCAAGGAAACCCGGCCGGTCCACGACATCCCGCCGGTTATCTCGCGGCGCGAGCGGGAGGCCGCAGCCAACGGCCAGCAGGAAGAAGAAAGCCACGCGGCGGTGATTGTGGACCCGAACCCGGCCGGCGGGCAGCTGCCGGAGGACGACGGCCGCGGCGGCGTTCTGGGCACCAGCGGCTAGGATCGCATACGTGACCGAATACGATGACGTCGTTGCCGAACTGGATTTCGACCCGCAGATCGACCTGCCAAGGATCGAAAAGGCGGTGCGCGAGATCCTGATCGCCGTCGGCGAAGATCCCGACCGCGAGGGCCTGCTGGACACTCCGCAGCGGGTGGCCCGTTCGTACGCCGAGGTTTTTGCCGGATTGCACCAGGATCCGGCGGACATCCTCGGCACCACGTTCGACATCAACCACGAGGAAATGGTGCTGGTCAAGGACATCCCGTTCTATTCGACCTGCGAACACCATCTGGTGCCCTTCCACGGCACCGCGCACATTGGCTACATCCCGTCGCATGACGGTAAGGTGACCGGGCTGAGCAAGCTGGCCCGCCTGGTGGAGATCTACGCGCGCCGTCCGCAGGTGCAGGAACGCCTCACCACGCAGATCGTGGAGGCGCTGGTCAAGTACTTGGAACCCAAGGGCGCGATCGTCGTCGTCGAATGCGAACACATGTGCATGTCCATGCGCGGGGTACGTAAGCCGGGGGCCAAGACGGTCACCTCGGCGGTGCGCGGCCAGCTGCGCGAACAGGCCACCCGGGCCGAGGCCATGAGCCTGATCATTGGACGATAGCGAAGAGATAGAGACGGTAGAACTAGATGGATTCACTCGCCGCAGTCCCCGGAACAGGGCCCGCCACCTCGCCCCTGCCCGTGCTGCGCAAGGCACGCGCGCCGAAGAGGTTCGCGGACTTGCCCACCGACCGGGCCATCGTGATGGGCATTTTGAACGTCACCCCGGATTCGTTCAGCGACGGCGGTGAGCACGCCAACCGGGAGGCGGCGATCGCCTACGGGCTGAAGCTGCTCTACGGCGGCGCCGACATCATTGACGTGGGCGGGGAATCCACCCGCCCGAACGCCGATTCGATCACTTCCGAAGAAGAGCAGAAGCGGATTCTTCCGGTCATCGAGGCGCTGGCCAAGGCCGGCGCCCTGATCAGCGTGGACACCATGCACGTGGACACCGCCGCGAAGGCGCTGGATGCCGGCGCCGCCATCATCAACGATGTATCCGGCATGACCTTCGACCCGGAGATGCCGACGCTGGTGGCGGAGCGCAAGGTCCCCTACATCCTGATGCACCGGCGCGGCGATGCCCGCCACGCAGATCCGAAGGCGGAGTACCAGGACGTGGTGGCCGAGGTCCTCGCGGAACTGACGGAGCTGCGCGACAAGTTCGTCGCCGCCGGCGTCGCGCCGGAGCAGATCATTCTGGATCCGGGCCTGGGCTTCTCCAAGAACGCCGAGCACAACTGGGAACTGCTGCGTGCCACCGGGCAGTTCGCCCAGCTGGGACACAAACTGCTGGTCGGTGCGTCGCGCAAGCGGTTCCTCGGGTCCTTGCTGACCACCGCGGGCAAGGCCGCCGCACCCAAGGAGCGCGACCAGGCCACGCTGGCGGTCTCCGCGCTGGCTGCGGCCAACGGCGCCTGGGGTGTGCGCGTGCACGACGCCGGTGCCTCCCTTGACGCTGTCAAGGTCGCCGCCGCCTGGACCAAGTAGGGCGGGAGATGGCGGCAGGACTCCCGGCGCGTCCGGACATCATCAAGCTCACCGGCATCTCCGCCGTGGGCTACCACGGCGTGCTGGAAGAAGAGCGCCGCAACGGTCAGCGGTTCATTGTGGACGTTGCGCTGCACACGGACATTCGGCCCGCGGCGGCTGGCGACGACCTGACCCATACCGCCAACTACGCCGAGGTCGCGGACCAGGTGGAAGCGATCATCACCGGCGAGGCGCTGCAGCTGATCGAAACCCTGGCCGAGCGGATTGCGGACCACGTGCTGCGCACGTTCTCGGTGGCGGCCGTCGAGGTCACCGTGCACAAACCCCAGGCGCCCATCCAGGTGGAGTTTTCCGACGTCACGGTCAGCATTTACCGGGAGAAGCCATGAGCGTGCGTGCCGTCCTGGCGCTGGGCAGCAACCTCGGCGAACGCAGCGACACACTCTCGCACGCCGTGGCGGACCTGGTGGACACCCCGCATGTGCGGCTCCGCGAAGTCTCGGCGGTGGTGCAGACCAAGCCGGTGGGCGGTCCCGAGGACCAGCCGGATTACCTGAACATGGTGCTGGAAGTGGAGACCGATCTGGATCCGCACCAGCTGCTGGCGCATTGTCAGGCGGTGGAGAACAAGCACCACCGCACCCGCGAAGTGCGCTGGGGTCCGCGGACGCTGGACGTGGACATCATCACCTACGGCGACCTGACCCTGGACGATGAAGACCTGGTCATCCCGCATCCGCGGGCGCATGAACGGGCCTTCGTCCTCGCGCCCTGGGCGTGGATGGACTCGAACGCCACGCTCAACGGCGTCCCGGTGGGCGAGCTGGCGAAGGCGGCCGGGGACCTGGACGGCGTGGAGCCCTACGAAGCCGAACCGTTCGAAGCCGGGCAGTAGTGTCCGGCGGGGTGGGGGCTTCGTGAGGACCATCAGGTACCGCGCACTGGCGGCCATCGCCGTCGTCAGTGCGGTGCTGGGATGGCTGGGCAACCAGGTCACCGAGCGCAACGGGCTGCCGGTGCCGTTCCTGCATCTCTCCTCGCTGGTCACTATGGCAGCCATCGCCGTCTTCACGCTGGTGCTGGGCCTGAAGGTGCGCCGCTGGCGCAACGGCAAACGGGACAAGGAACTGAATCCGGTGCTGGCGGCCCGCACGCTGGTGTTGGCCCAGGCCTGCGCCTACGCCGGCTCGCTGATCTTCGGCTGGCACGCCGGCATCCTGCTGGACCAGCTCATCCTGCTGCTCTACCGGCCCGGCCTCGGTGCGTTGCCCTCCGTGCTGGCTATGATGGGCGGTGGCTTGATCATGGTGGTGATAGGGCTGGTGGTGGAGCGTTTCTGCAAGCTCCCGCCCGAAGACACCGACGCGGCCAAGGACAACGGAACCGAGGCCCAAGGCGAGGGGGAGTATGCCTAGCGAAGCGATCGACCCGGCCGGCATCAGCTGGATCCGGGTCTCGCCCAAGTACGTCACTGTGGAACTGATCAGCTGGGCGATCTGGACAGTGGTTGAACTCGCCGTCCTGTCCGTTCCGCTGGTCCTGCTGCTGGCGGGCGTGTGGCCCGATTTCCCGGCTTGGCTCGCCTGGCTGCTGAGCGTGGGCACACTGGTGATCCGCATCTGGATCGGATTACTGATCCCTCGCCAGGTCAGGGCCATCGGCTACGCCGAACGGGACGAAGACCTGCTGATCCGGCGCGGCCTGTTTTTCCAGCGCGTGATGGTGGTGCCCTACGGCAGGATGCAGTACGTGGATGTGGCTGTGGGCCCGCTCCAGCGCGCGTTCGGGCTGTGCTCGGTCAAGCTGCACACGGCCAGCCCGCAGACCAATGCCAGCATTCCTGGTGTGCCGGCGGCAGAAGGCGCCCGGCTGCGCGAACAGCTCTCCGACCGCGGACAGGCAAGGCTGGCCGGGCTATGACCATTCCCGGCAGCACCGGGCAGGACCCGCTGCACGGGCAGGGGCCGGACACCTCCGGCGAGGTGGTAGCGGCCTCCCAGGGCGTGCCGCTCACTCCCGACAGCACCGGCAGCTGGCACCGCGTCCATCCCGTGTCCCCGCTGGTCCGGGGCTGGATCGCGCTGGCCGCCATTGCCTACTTCTTTGGCCGCGACTGGTTCGAGGCCGTGTTCCGCGGCGACGAGTTCTGGGGGCTGAGCGGCGGACGCGCGCTCTGGACCGTGCTGATCGTGGCCGTCGTCGTCCTGCTGCTGGTGGCCGGGTTCTTCCTGTCCTGGTGGTACACCCGTTACCAAGTGACGGAGGAGCACGTCCGCGTGAACTCCGGCGTCCTGTTCCGTCAGCACCGCCAGGCTCGGCTTGACCGGGTGCAGGCGATCGACGTGATCCAGCCGCTGCTGGCGCGGATCTTCGGCTTGGCGGAACTCAAGTTCGAAGTGGCCGACGCCGGCGAATCCGCCGTGCGGCTGGCGTATCTGCCGCTGGCTTCGGCGCAGGAACTTCGCGCCACCATCCTGGCCCGGGCCGCCGGGCTGAGCAGCGAACCGGGCCATGCCCAGGAACCGGTACCCGAGGCTCCCGAACAGCAGATCCTGGCCGTGCCGGGTAGCCGCATCGTCGGGGCGGCGCTGCTCTCCGGCACCACGGTGTTCCTCGCCATCATGCTGATTGCGGCAGGTGTGTCCACCTTTGTGTTCGATGCGGCGTTCGGTCCGGCCCTGCTGGTGCCCGCCGCGTTCGGTGTGGCCGCCGGCTACTGGTCAACCTTCAGCACCGGCTACAACTTCCGCGCCGCGGTATCCCCGGACGGCATCCGGCTGCGCTACGGGCTGCTGGAGACCCGGGCACAAACCGTTCCGCCGGGCCGGGTGCAGGCAGTGGAAATCATGCAGTCGCCGCTGTGGCGCTTCACGGGTTGGTACCGGATGCGCGTGAACGTGGCCGGCTACGGTGTCAGCACGGAGAACTCCGGTGCCCGCACCACGTTGTTGCCGGTCGGTACGCGGCAGGAAGTCATGCAGATGCTGGCCCTGGTGCTGCCGGATCCGGGCACCGAAGATCCGTTCACGGTCTTCACCGCGGGGCTGGACGGGATCGCTGCCACGGACCACAACGACGGCGGTGCCTCCGACGGCGGTTTTGTCACCTCGCCGCGGCGCGTTCGCTGGCTCTCCTGGCTGACCTGGCGGCGGAACGGCTTTGCCGTCACCGGCACTGCGCTGTTGGCCCGCAGCGGTCGGCTGTGGCGCAGCCTCGCCGTGGTGCCGCACGAGCGGACCCAGTCCATCGCGCTGCACCAGGGTCCGCTGGCCCGGCGACTGCACGTGGCCGACCTGCGGCTGCACACCACCACCGGGCCGGTCACGCCGGTGGTCTACCAGATCGACGCAGACACGGCCCGCAGTCTCTTCGACGAGCAGGCCTCCCGGGCCGCCGCGGCCAGGCGCCGCAGCCTTCCCGAGCGCTGGCTCGAAGCCAGACCGGAATCAACGCCCGAACCCAGCAGCGGACCCGAACCCGGAGCGGCCAGCGGGCGCCAGGACGGCCGGTACGGTCCGCAGCAGCAGGACGGACCCCAAACGGAGCAGGAGAGCCGCCATGGCGGGCAGCGCTAGGCCCGGCCGGCTGGGCATTGGCGTGATCGGCGCCGGCAAGGTGGGAGCGGTCCTCGGCGCCGCGCTGCGCGGGGTCGGGCACGCCGTCGTCGGCGTTTCCGCGGTCTCGGAGGACAGCAAGGAGCGGGCAGAGAACCTGCTGCCGGGCGTGCCGATACTCCAGATCCCGGAGGTTGTTGAACGGGCCGAACTGGTCCTGCTGGCGGTCCCGGATGATGCGCTGCCGGAACTGGTGGAGGGCTTGGCCGCGGCCGGGGTCTGGCAGCCGGGCCAGTTGGTGGTGCACACCTCCGGACGCTTCGGCACCGGTGTGCTCGCGCCGGCCCGGGCTAAAGGGTCCATCCCGCTGGCGATCCACCCGGCCATGACCTTTACCGGCATGAGCCTTGACCTGGCCCGGTTGACCGACTGCAGTTTCGGCGTGACCGCCGAAGCCACGGTCCTGCCGATCGCGCAGGCGCTGGTGGTGGAGATGGGCGGCGAACCGGTGGTCATCGCCGAAGAGGACCGCACGCTCTACCACGCGGCTTTGGCGCACGCCTCGAACCACCTGGTGACCATCGCGGCGCAGTCCGCCCAACTGCTGGCCGAAGCCGGCGTGGAGCAGCCGGACCGGGTACTCAGCGCACTGATGCGGGCGTCCTTGGAGAACGCGCTGGCCTCCGGCGAATCGGCGCTGACCGGACCGGTGGCGCGCGGCGACGCCGGCACGGTCCGCAGCCACCACGAGGCATTGCTGAGCCGCGAAGTGGACTCGGGCAGCACCGACATCCGGCTGGCCTACGAATCACTGGCCCGTGCCACGGCCCAGCGGGCACTGGAACGGGGCATGCTGAAGGAAGCGCAGGCCACCGAAATCCTTGACATCCTGGCCCAATCCACACCGGAGGAGAAACAGTGACCCGTCCGCGCCTTGTGCAGACCCAAGCCGAACTGAAGGACGCCACCACCGGGCTCCTGGCGGAGTCCGCGGCAAGCGGCCGGCCTTCGGTGGGACTGGTGCTGACCATGGGGGCGCTGCACGACGGCCATGCCGCCCTGGTGCGCGCCGCGCGGCAGGCGAGCGACGTCGTCGTGGTTTCCATCTTTGTGAATCCGCTGCAGTTCGGTGAACAGGAGGACCTGAACCGTTACCCGCGCACGCTCGAGGCCGACCTGGACCTGCTGGCGGAGTGCGGCGCGGACGTGGTGTTTGCGCCGAGCGTGGACGAGGTCTACCCGGACGGCCTCCCGATGGTCAGGATTACTGCGGGGGAACTCGGCGGGAAGTTCGAGGGGGCCTCCCGCCCCGGCCACTTCGACGGAGCGCTCACCGTGGTGGCCAAGCTGCTGCATCTCGGCCTGCCGGCCGGTGACGCGGACTACCGGACGTTTTTCGGGCAGAAGGACGCCCAGCAATTGGTGCTGGTCAAGCGCATGGTGGCGGACCTGAACTTCCCCGTGGACGTGGTGGGGGTGCCGATTGTGCGCGACGACGACGGGCTGGCGCTCTCCAGCCGCAACCGGTTCCTCTCCGAAGCGGAGCGGGAGGCGGCGCTGGTGCTGTCCCGCAGCCTGGCGTACCTGCGCGGCCAGGCGGAGCGCCACGAACCGCTGGACATCGACGGCGCCCTGGCCATGATCGACTCGGCGCCGCTGGTCCAGCCCGACTACCTGGAAGTGGTGGACCCGAAGACCCTGGAGCCGCTGGCCGTCAACTGCCGGGAAACACCGTTCACCGGCGAGGCCTTGGCGCTGGTCGCCGCGAAGGTCGGCCCGGTGCGTCTGATCGACAACGTGCAGCTGGGATACTGAGCCGGGAGGTACTGGGCAGGGGCTCCGAGCCTGGGCGTTTGGCTGGCCCGGCCCGGGTACCGGTACCCTTAACTACCGTGACCCGCGAAAATACCCCCACACCACATCCCGCAGCCGAGGCTGCCGACGCGTCCGAGCAGATGCACGTGCGCATGGCCAAGCGCGCCAAACTCCTGGAACGCGGTGTGGAGGCCTACCCGGTGGGTGTGGACCGGACCCATACGCTGGCCGAAGTACGTGAAAAGTACGGTCACCTCGAGGCGGACGAAACCACCGGCGACATCGTCGGGGTGTCCGGGCGCGTGGTCTTCATCCGCAACACCGGAAAGCTGTGCTTCGCCACCCTGCAGGAAGGCAACGGCACCCGGCTGCAGGCCATGCTGAGCCTGGCGAACATCGGCGAGGAAGCGCTTGCGGATTGGAAGGCGCTGGTGGACCTGGGCGACCATGTGTTCATCCGCGGCGAAGTCATCAGCTCCAAGCGCGGCGAGCTGTCCGTGATGGCCGAGTCCTGGCAAATGGCCTCCAAGGCGCTGCGTCCCCTGCCCGTGCTGCACGCCGGCCTCAATGAAGAGACCCGCGTACGGCAGCGCTACGTGGACCTGATGGTCCGCGACGAAGCCCGGCAGATGGTCTTCACCCGGGCGGCCGTGATCCGTTCCATCCGGGACACCCTGCACTCCCATGGTTACGTGGAAGTGGAGACGCCCATGCTGCAGCTGATCCACGGCGGTGCGACGGCCCGCCCCTTCGAGACACACCTGAATGCCTTCAACCAGGACATGACGCTGCGTATCGCCACCGAGCTGTACCTCAAGCGCGCTGTGGTCGGCGGCATTGACCGGGTCTTTGAACTCGGCCGGATTTTCCGCAATGAAGGCGTTGACTCTACGCACAGTCCGGAATTCACCACGCTGGAAAGCTATGAGGCGTACGCCGACCAGTTCGTGATGGCCGACCGCATCAAGGAGATGATCCTTAATGTGGCGGACAGCCTGGGCACCAGGGTGCTTGAAACCCCGCAGGGCACCATTGACCTTAATGGAGAATGGCGCTGGCTGGGGGTCTACCCGGGATTGTCCGAAGCGGTGGGCCGGGAAATCACTCCGGAGACCGGTGGCCACATCCTGCGCGAAATTGCCGACGAGCACGGCGTGAAGATCGACCCGAAGTGGGATACCCAGAAAACCGTGGTTGAGTTGTTCGGCGAAATCGTCGAGCCCACCCTGCTGCAGCCGACCTTCGTCTACGATTACCCGCCAGCGGCGCAACCGCTGGCCCGAAACCACCGGGATAAGCCGGGGCTGATTGAGGCATGGGATCTCATTATCGGCGGAATGGAACGCGGCACCGCGTTCTCCGAACTGATTGATCCGGTGATCCAGCGCGAACGCCTGACCCAGCAGTCACGTCTGGCGGCGGCCGGCGACGAAGAGGCCATGCAGTTGGATGAAGACTTCCTGCGCGCCCTGGAATACGGCGCTCCGCCGATGGGCGGCATCGGACTGGGCATTGACCGGCTGGTGATGCTCTTCACCCAGGTCGGAATCAGGGAAACCATTCTGTTCCCGCTGCTGAAGCCGGAGGTGGGTTGAGCATGGAATACCTGTGGGTGCTCGCGCCGTCGCTAGGCGTCGGACTCTTGTTCTATTTCGTGATGAAAGCCATATTCAATGCCGACCGCAAAGAGCGCGAAGCATTGGCTGAGGCGGAGCGCGAAGCCGATAGGCGTGCCGCCGAAGGCGGCACCGAATAACGGCAAACCCCGGACGATTATTGATCGCCCGGGGTTTCTCCTTTAAGCACTACAGTGCGTGTGGTTTGGTGCGATGACGGTTATACCGATATCGCTCATGCCAGATTCTCTAGGGTTTTCTAAATCAGTTCGTATTGCCATCAAATACAGTGTGCGCAATAATCAGTTTGGTTCGGTAATCCCGGCCAAATTGTTCACTCACTAAAGGAGCCTTCCGTGGCGCAAGAAGTAAAAATCATTCTGGTTGACGATCTGGATGGTGGCTCGGCGGATGAAACGGTCCGCTTCAGCATGGATTCCAGCAGCTACGAGATTGATCTTTCTTCAAAGAATGCCGCGGCCCTTCGCGACGCTGTTAAGCCGTTCATTTCCGCCGGTCGGAAGATTCCTTCCCGCGGTGCAAGGGCCGGCAAGCCGGCCAGCAGCACCCGCAGCCAGGATGCCTCGGCAATCCGGGCGTGGGCGCGGGACAACGGCTACAACGTCAGCGACCGCGGTCGTGTGCAGTCTGAGATCATCGAGGCCTACAAGGCCGCCCACGGGGGATAACGGGCGGCCCGTTCCCTGGCGGGCAGATCGATCGGCGGGGCGGACAGGCAACTGTCCGCCCCGTTTGCGCTCCTGTCGCAGGGCATTACCCCTAGGGCGAACAGGCCTCCCAAGAGGCAGTCGGGCACGTAGCATCAAAGTACGCAGTAGCTAGGAGTGTGCGAGATGTTTGAGAGATTTACCGACCGTGCCCGTCGCGTTGTCGTGCTGGCTCAAGAAGAAGCCCGCATGCTCAACCACAACTACATCGGCACCGAACATATCCTCCTGGGTTTGATCCACGAGGGTGAGGGCGTTGCCGCCAAAGCACTGGAGTTCCTCGGCGTCTCCCTGAATGGCGTTCGTGAGCAGGTCCAGGAAATCATCGGCCAGGGCCAGCAGGCCCCGAGCGGTCACATTCCGTTCACGCCGCGCGCCAAGAAGGTTCTGGAGCTCTCGCTGCGCGAAGCCCTCCAGCTTGGCCACAACTACATCGGTACCGAGCACATCCTGCTGGGCCTGATCCGCGAAGGCGAAGGCGTGGCCACCCAGGTGCTGGTCAAGCTGGGTGCGGACCTCAACCGCGTGCGCCAGCAGGTCATCCAGCTGCTCTCCGGCTACCAGGGTAAGGAGCCGGTCACCGCGGGCCAGCAGCAGGAGGGTACTCCTGCCGGGTCCGTCGTGCTGGACCAGTTCGGCCGCAACCTCACCCAGGCCGCGCGTGAGTCCAAGCTTGACCCGGTGATCGGGCGCGAGCATGAGATGGAACGCGTCATGCAGGTCCTCTCCCGCCGCACCAAGAACAATCCGGTGCTGATCGGCGAACCCGGCGTCGGCAAGACGGCCGTGGTCGAGGGCCTGGCCCAGGCCATTGTCCGCGGCGACGTGCCCGAGACGATCAAGGACAAGCAGCTCTACACGCTGGACCTGGGGTCACTGGTGGCCGGTTCCCGCTACCGCGGTGACTTCGAGGAGCGGCTGAAGAAGGTCCTGAAGGAAATCCGGACCCGCGGCGACATCATCCTGTTCATCGACGAAATCCATACGCTGGTCGGAGCGGGTGCGGCCGAGGGTGCCATCGACGCCGCGTCCATCCTGAAGCCCATGTTGGCCCGCGGGGAACTGCAGACCATCGGTGCCACCACGCTGGACGAGTACCGCAAGCACATCGAGAAGGACGCCGCGCTGGAGCGCCGGTTCCAGCCGATCCAGGTTGAGGAACCGTCCGTGGAGCACGCCGTGCTGATCCTCAAGGGTTTGCGCGATCGCTACGAGGCGCACCACCGGGTCTCCATCACCGACGGCGCCTTGGATGCCGCCGCGCATCTGGCCCACCGCTACATCTCCGACCGTTTCCTGCCGGACAAGGCCATCGACCTGATCGACGAGGCCGGCGCCCGGCTGCGCATCCGCCGGATGACTGCACCGCCGGAGCTCAAAGACATCGACGAGCGCATTTCCCAGCTGAAGAAGCAAAAGGAATCGGCCATCGATGCCCAGGACTTCGAGGGTGCCGCCACGCTGCGGGACCAGGAAAGCCGGCTGCAGGACGAGCGGGCGGAGAAGGAACGCGCCTGGAAGTCCGGCGACTTGGATGAGATTGCCGAGGTTGACGAGGACTTGGTGGCCGAGGTGTTGGCCAACTCCACCGGCATCCCGGTGTTCAAGCTGACCGAGGAAGAGTCCAGCCGCCTCATGCACATGGAGGCCGAGCTGCACAAGCGCGTGATCGGCCAGGACGAGGCGATCAAGGCCATCTCGCAGGCGATCCGGCGCACCCGCGCCGGCCTGAAGGACCCCAACCGTCCCTCCGGTTCGTTCATCTTCGCCGGCCCCACCGGCGTCGGCAAGACCGAGCTCGCCAAGGCCTTGGCGGAATTCCTCTTCGGTGAGGAAGACGCGCTGATCACCCTGGATATGTCCGAATACTCGGAGAAGCACACGGTCTCGCGGCTTTTCGGTGCCCCTCCGGGATATGTCGGCTACGAAGAGGGCGGGCAGCTGACCGAGAAAGTCCGCCGCCGTCCGTTCTCCGTGGTGCTCTTCGACGAGGTGGAGAAGGCCCACGCGGACCTGTTCAACTCGCTGCTGCAGATCCTCGAGGACGGCCGCCTGACAGACAGCCAGGGCCGCGTCGTGGACTTCAAGAACACGGTGATCATCATGACCACCAACTTGGGCACACGGGACATCTCCAAGGGCGTCATGACCGGCTTCCAGTCGGGCACGGACACCAAGACCGGATACGAGCGGATGCGCGCCCGGGTCCAGGATGAGCTCAAGCAGCACTTCCGGCCCGAGTTCCTCAACCGCGTTGACGACACGGTGGTCTTCCCGCAGCTGAGCGAGGAAGAGATCGTCCAGATCGTGGACCTGTTCGTCGAGCGGCTGCGGAAGCGGCTGACCGAGAAGAACCTGAAGATCGAACTGTCCGATCCGGCCAAGGTGCTGCTTGCCACCCGCGGCTACGATCCCACGATGGGTGCCCGACCGCTGCGCCGGACCATCCAGCGGGAGATCGAGGACCAGCTCTCGGAGAAGATCCTCTTCGGCGAGTTCCACCCCGGCGAAACCATCCACGTGGACGTCGAGGGCGAGGGCGAAACGGCAACGTTCGTCTTCACCAGCACCGGCGCCCCCAAGGCGATTGAGGAAGTGCCGGACACCCCGGCTCTGTCCCAGTAGCCAGCACTGCGCACGGAGAACCCCGGCCCCGGCCGGGGTTCTCCGCTTTAACCGCCCGATATTGGACGCGAACAGCGTTGATTTGCGTGCTTGTCCGTGATCCGCGGCACAAGTAGTGTTTACTGAATCCATGAGTTCTGAAGCACTTACTTCCGATGTGCGGGTGGAGGCACCCCTCCAGCAGGCTCCCGCCACCCCGTTCAGCGACCTGGACCGCTTTATCGCGCTGCCGCGGCTGGGGTCGCTGGTGCTCAGCCCGGACGGCAGCCGACTGGTCACCTGCGTCGGCGTGCTGAACTCCGGCGCCACCGAGTATGTCTCGGCCCTCTGGGCAGTTGATCCCGCCGGTGCGCGCCCGGCCCGGCGGATCACCCGCAGCTCCAAGGGCGAATCCGGTGCGGCCTTTGCCCGCAACGGCGATCTCTATTTCACCTCCGCCCGCCCGAGCCCCGACGATCCCGCTGAAGAGCCGGTGCCGGCACTGTGGCGTCTGGCGGCGACCGGAGGCGAAGGCCGGATGGTGCTGTCGCGTCCCGGCGGCGTCGCCGCGGTGCGCTGTGCCCGCGACGCAGACACCGTGGTGGTGGACGGCCAGGTCTTGCGCGGCTCCGACGGGGAAGAGGGCGACGCGAACCTGCGCGCCGCCCGCAAGGACAAGAAAGTCTCCGCGATCCTGCACTCGGGGTACCCGGTGCGCTTCTGGGATCATGACCTGGGACCGGGGGAGAAGCGGCACTTCATCCTGCAGGAATCCGCGGACGACGCGGCTGTAACCCTGACAGTGGATGACGAGCCGAACGGCAGCCTGCGCAACATCACCGAGTGGGCCGGAAATGCCCTGATGGAAACCGCGGCCGAACTCAGCCCGGACGGCAGCACCCTGGTGGTCAACATCCGCCGGCCGCTGCCGCGGGGAGACAGCCGCAGCGTGCTGGCCGCCGTGGACACCGCAACCGGCGTGCGCCGGACCCTGCTGGAAAGCCCGGACACCGACTACTCGCCCGGTCCGGTCAGCCCCGACAACCGAACCGTGGTGGTTGTCTGCGAATCGGTCTCCGGGCCGCAGACCGTTCCTTCGGTCCGGCTGGGGCTGCTTCCGCTGGCCGGCGGCGAGCTGCGTCCGCTGGCTGCGGACTGGGACCGCTGGCCCCACCCGGCGGCCTGGTTGCCCGACGGTTCGGGCCTGCTGGTGACAGCCGATGACGCTGGCCGCGCTCCGTTGTTCCGCGTCGACGCCAACACCGGCGCCGTGCGGCAGGTGACGCACGACGACGCGGCCTACACCGACGTCGTGGTCAGCCCGGACGGTCGGTTCGCCTACGCGCTGCGCAGCTCCTACCTGTTTCCGCCCGAGCCGGTGCGCATCGACCTGTCCTCCGGGGAGACCACCGTCCTGCCCTCGCCTGCGCCCCGTCCGGAACTGGGCGGCCGGCTGGAAGAAATCACGACGACGGTGGGCACCGACGGCGCGCAGGTTCCGGTGCGCGCCTGGCTGGCGCTGCCCGAGGGCGCGTCCGCCCAGAACCCCGCGCCACTGCTGCTGTGGGTGCATGGCGGCCCGCTCGGCTCATGGAATGCGTGGAGCTGGCGCTGGTGCCCGTGGCTGCTGGTGGCGCAGGGCTACGCCGTGCTGCTGCCGGATCCGGCGCTCTCCACCGGTTACGGCGATGACTTCATCCGCCGGGGCTGGGGGCAGTGGGGACAGGCCCCGTACACGGACCTGATGGCCATCACCGACGCCGCCGTGCAGCGGGAGGACATCGACGGCACCCGGACGGCGGCGATGGGCGGTTCCTTCGGCGGCTACATGGCCAACTGGATTGCCGGGCATACCGACCGGTTCCGGGCCGTCGTCACCCACGCCAGCCTGTGGGCACTGGACCAGTTCGGACCGACCACTGATGTATCCCCATACTGGGAGCGGGAGATGACCCCGGAGATGGCGCTGGAGAACTCCCCGCATTTGCATGTGCAGAACATCAACACGCCGATGCTGGTGGTGCACGGCGACAGGGACTACCGGGTTCCGATCGGCGAGGGGCTGCGGCTCTGGTACGAACTCCTGTCCCGGTCGCAACTGGCCGCGGGGACGGACGGGGAGACGCCGCACCGGTTCCTGTACTTCCCCGACGAGAACCATTGGGTGCTCTCCCCACAGCATGCCAAAATCTGGTACTCCGTCGTCTCCAACTTCCTCGCCCGGCACGTGCTGGACCAGGAGGCGGAGCTGCCGGCCGAACTGGGGCTTTAGACTGACTGGGTGACCGACGCCTTCAAGATCCGCCCCGCCCGCACCTCCGACGTCGTGGAGATTCGTCGACTGGTGAAACCGCTGGCCGACGAACGGGTGCTGCTGGAGAAGGAAGCGGTGGCGTACTTCGAAGGCATCCAGGAGTTTCGGGTCGCCGAGACGCCGGAGGGCGAAGTAGTGGGCTGTGGCGCCGTGCACGTCATGTGGGAGGACATTGCCGAGGTGCGCACGCTGGCCACCGCAGCGCACTGGCGCGGCAGGGGAGTAGGCCATGCCCTGCTGGACGAACTCATCGGCGCGGCCAGGGATTTGGGTGTCAACCGCGTCTTCTGCCTGACCTTCGAGGTGGACTTCTTCACCCGGCATGGCTTCGAGGTCATGGCCGACCAATCGGCGGTGGACCCGGAGGTCTATTCCGAGCTGCTGCGGTCCACCGACGAAGGCGTGGCCGAGTTCCTCGACCTGGCCCGGGTTAAACCCAATACGCTGGGCAACACCCGGATGATCCGCTCACTCTGACCGGCCGCCGCGGCCGCTGGGACCGGCTCCTTCCCTGCTAGCTGGGAAGGCTGATGCCGTCGCCTGCCGTGACGGCCAGCCCGTCCGCCAGCAGCCCGTCGAGGGCCCGGCCCAACTGGTCGTCGCCGGCCGGCAGTGCGCGCAGCGCAGCCAGAGGCCCTTGGTAGGCAGCGGGCAGCACCGCCAGTTCAAAACTGCCCAGCAGGACCTCGCGCGGAACGGACGATTCCGCTTCGCGCAGGACGGCCATCATGGCACCCCGCACTTGCCGGTCGGTGCCCGCCCAAGCCTGCCCCTTGGGGACGTAATGGGGCTCCGGGCGCCCTGCTTTCACCCAGGCGCAGCGGTCCAGCACCGGGCAGGCATCGCAGCGCGGCGACCTCGCCGTGCAAACGAGGGCGCCGAGCTCCATGGTGCCGGCGTTCCACTCCTCAGTGCCGCCGGCCGGCATCAACTGTCGGGCCAGGCGCATTTCGGCGGCAGTGAGCGTTGGCGCGGGGAGGGCCGCGCCGGTCACCAAGCGGGCATGTACCCGGCGGATATTCGTGTCCACCACTGTTTCCGGCAGCCCGAAGGCGAAGGATGCCACCGCGGCCGCCGTATAGGTCCCCACGCCGGGGAGTTCCAGCAGGCTGGCGTGGTCGTCCGGCACCCGGCCCCCGTGTCGGTCCACAATCGCCGTGGCCGCGGCATGCAGGCGCAGCGCACGGCGCGGATAGCCCAGCCGTCCCCAGGCCCTGACCGCTTCGCCGGCCGAATCGGCGGCCAAGTCGGCCGGGCGCGGCCAGCGCTGCATCCATTGCTCCCAGACCGGCAGCACCCTGACCACCGGGGTCTGCTGCAGCATGAATTCGCTGACCACAATGCCCCACGGGTCGCACTCCGGGCGACGCCAGGGCAGGTCCCTTGCACTGGCCGCAAACCAGTCGCGGATTCGCTGGTGCAGCAGGCCGGCTTCTGCCGGTTCGATGGAAGCAGCCGGAGCGGCGGCGTCGGGGCGGGGCATGAAACTCCTACGATGTGATCAACCAATACTGTACTGCTCGGCGTGGTGCTGACTGCGCCGGACGATGCCGTCTCCTAACCTTGAGGTATGGCAGGCAGCGGCACATCCGGCGGGCGCGGACAGGGTTCATCCGTCCGGCGGCCCAGCCCTGCGGTCTACCGCCGCCGGCGCCTGGTGGTGTTGGTGCTGGCAGTGCTGGTGGTGGCAGCCATCGTGGCCGCCGGATTCTGGCTCGCCAGCCTGGTGGGAGCGGGACGGGACGACGCCTCGGCGGAGGTGGCCGAAGCGGCAGCAGCGCCCAGCGCGCCTGTGGCCAGCCCCGCAGCCACGGCGGGCTGCGAGGACTCGGACGTGGTCGTGCGTGCCGAAACCGATGCCCCGGCTTACGGGAGCGGGGAGAACCCCACGCTGATTCTGGAAGTGGCGAACAAGGGCAAGAGCCCCTGCGAAGTCAACGTCGGCACCGACGCGATGGAATTTTTGGTCACCAGCGGCGACGATCGGATTTTCTCCTCCACGGACTGCCAGGTGGACGCCGAACCGTTGATGATGACCCTTGAGCCGGGCAAGAGCGAGCAGGCGCGCTTTACCTGGGAGCGGAACCGGACCGCGCCGGGTTGCACCTCGGTGGAGGCCAACCCGCAGCCGGGCACCTATGTCCTGACCACCAAGCTGGATAAGAAATCCAGCAAGAAGACCGTGTTCGAACTGCGTTAGTAAGCGTGCACCGGAACCTAGAGGAACCGGTCCAGCAGGCTGGTTTCGGCGATCCGGGACAGGCCCTCGCGGATCACGCGTGCCCGCTGCTCGCCGATGCCGTCGACGGCCATCAGATCGTCGATGTTGGCCGCCATCAACGACTGCAGGCCGCCGAAGTGATCCACCAAACGGTCGGCTACCGCCCGCGGTACGGACTTGACCCCCGCCAGCAGCCGGTAGCCGCGGGGCTGGACCACAGCGTCCAGGGAGTCCTGGCCGGGCTGGATGCCAATCACGCTGGCCACCCTGCCCAAATCGATCAGATCGTTCGACGTGAAACCGCGCAGGGTCTTCAGAGCGGTGTCGACGTCGATGCCGCCCTTGATTTCCGCGTAGTCGCGCAGGATCATTTCACTGTCCGGGCCCAGCCCCGACGTCAGCTCATCCAGTTGCAGGGAGAGGAGCCGGCCGTCCACCCCGAGCTCGAGCACGTATTGGGAGATCTCGTCGGAGATGCGGCGGACCATTTCCTGCCGCTGCAGGGTCACTGCCACGTCCCGCACGGTGACCATGGCCTCGATCTCCAGCGCGGAGAGCGAGCCGGTGACCTGGTCCAGCCGGGCGCGGTAGCGCTCCAGGGTGGCCAGCGCCTGGTTGGCGCGGGCAAGCACCGGCTCGGAGCCCTCCAGAACGTGCCGGATGCCTTCCACATACAGTGCAATGATCTGCATGGACTGGCTGACCGAGATCACCGGCAGCCCGGTCTGGATGGCCACACGTTCGGCAGTCCGGTGCCGGGTGCCCGACTCCTGGGTGGCAATCGAAGGGTCCGGGACCAGCTGCACCGCGGCCTTGACGATGGTCCCCGCGTCCTTATCGCAGACGATGGCGCCGTCCATCTTCGCCAGTTCGCGCAGCCGGGTGGGCGAGAACTCGATCCCGATGTCGAACCCGCCGCTGCTGATCTCTTCCACCTGCTGGTCGTACCCGAGCACAATGAGCGCGCCGGTGCGCCCGCGGAGGATCCGTTCCAACCCGTCGCGCAGCTGGGTTCCCGGAGCTACACGGGCCAGGGTCGCCTTGAGGGCGTCCTCGGGGCTCTTGACCATGTGGGAGTTTCCTTTGGGCAGGCGGGCATGGGTGCGGGGCCGCCGTCCGGACAGCCTCAGGCTCCATGATAGTGCCGGATCTTGGCTATCCTTTCTCCCGGATGCTCAGCGGAACAGTGTGGACAGCGCTTCGGAGACGGTGTGTACTTCCTTGACCGTGAATCCGGCCGGAACCTGGCCCGTTCCATCCGGCGAAGCCGGAACGATCGCGTGCGTGAATCCGAGCCGTTCGGCCTCCTGGATTCGCCGCCCGATACCGGGGACGGGCCGCACCTCGCCCGCCAGCCCAACCTCGCCGAAGGCGATCAACTGCGCCGGCAGCGGCTGGTTGGTTTTGGCTGAGGCAATGGCCAGTACGGTGGCCAGGTCGGTGGCCGGTTCGCCCAGCCGGACCCCGCCCACCGTTGCCACGTAGCTGTCGTCCTTGTGCAGCGACATGGAGGCGCGGCGCTGCAGCACGGCCATCATCATCGCCACGCGGGAAGAATCCAACCCGCTGGTGGCACGCCGCGGCTGTGCGTTGGAGGTCTCGGCCAGCAACGCCTGAACTTCCGCCACCAGCGGCCGGCGGCCCTCAAGCGTGACCGTGATGCAGGTGCCGGAGACCGGATCCTTGGTGCGGGAGACGAACAGGCCGCTCGGGTCGGTCAGCCCCTCGATGCCGGCCTCCGTCAGATCGAAACAGCCCACCTCGTCGGTGGGACCGTAGCGGTTCTTGACCGCACGCACCAGCCGCAGGCGCGAATGCCGGTCGCCGTCGAACTGGCACACCACGTCCACCAGATGTTCGAGGAGCCGCGGCCCCGCGATGGAGCCGTCCTTGGTCACGTGCCCCACCAGGATGGTGGTCATGCCCTTGGTTTTGGCGGCGTTGATCAGCGAAGCCGCGACCTCGCGCACCTGCGTCACGCCGCCGGCAGCCCCTTCCACGGCGCTGCTGCTGAGCGTCTGGACCGAATCCACGATCAACAGCGACGGCTGCAGCTGTTCCACGTGGCCCAGCGCAATGCCCAAGTCCGTCTCGGCGGTCAGGTAGAGGTTGTCTGCCACAGCGGAGATCCGTTCGGCCCGCAGCTTGACCTGGGCCGCGGATTCCTCGCCGGTCACGTACAACACGTCGCGGTCCTGCCGGGCCACCCGGGCTGCAACATCGAGCAGCAGCGTGGATTTGCCGATACCGGGTTCGCCGGCCAGCAGGATGACCGCACCGGGCACCAAGCCGCCGCCGAGCACCCGGTCCAGTTCCCCCACCCCGGTGGCGCGGAAGGCGGCGTTCGTGGCATCGACGTCGGCGATCCGTTCGGCCGGCCGGGAGACCGCGGCGGCTGCGGTGGTGCGCGCCGCCACCGGCGTGGCCTCTTCAACCGTTCCCCACGCCTGGCACTCGCCGCAGCGACCCACCCATTTGGCCGTGCTCCAGCCGCACTCGGCGCAGCGGTAGGCGGGGGCCTTGGAACGGGTCTTGGTGCTCATGCACCCAGCGTAGCCGGGGGCTCGGACAATCAGAGTCTGGGCAGGTAGGACGCGGCGTCGTCGTGGCTGAGCCCGGCGGCCTCGAGCAGATCCACCATCAGCGGGCGGAAGACCAAGACCAGGCTCTCCCCCTCCATGGTGGCAATGCCCAGGTGCTTGGGGTGCAGCCGGGTGGCGATCTCGGCCAGGTCGTTCCTGGCCCCGGAGAGCCGGCGTTCGCGTGCCCCGGGATCTCGGTCGGAGAGGCCCTCGGCAAGGATTTCGACGGCGTCGGCTGTTTCCTGGAGTATTTCGGAGAAGGCCTCGATCGCTTCGTCCGTCATGGCCGCATGGTTGATCACGGATGTCAACCGGCGGGAGAACACCCGGCTGTTGCGCATGGCCAGGTCCGCCATCTCGGCAGAATCCTGCAGGTCCCCCACCTCGTCGCGATGGCGGCGGTAGGCCAGGGAGATCCGGGCAACTTCCCGGGCCGAGGAGAAACTGCCGCGCACCTCGTCGATCAGCGGCTGGCTGGCCCGCGCCCGGATCAGCGCGTGCCATGCCTTGGTGGGGTCGCTTTTGGCCAAGGCATCCGAGCACTCGCGCAGCACGGCGGAGAGTTCATCCAGGAGTTTCTGCAGGCCCGAGCGTGGTTCCGAGCGCGGGTCGCCGGGAATCAACATGGTCACAATCAGCGCGAAGGCGCCGCCAATGACGGCATCCAGGCTGCGGGTGAAGGGCCCGCCGGCGGGCGCGGGCAGCAGCACCACCAGCACCGACTGCAGCGCCATTTGGGTGGTGAAGATGCTGCCGCTGTCCAGGAATCTGGCCAGCAGGATGGAGACAAGAAGCACCAGGGCCGCCTGCCAGATGCCCGGCCCGAGGAAATGCAGCAGCAGGTCGCCGACGGTGATGCCGAGGGTGCAGCCGATGGCGACCTCGAGCACTTTGCGGACCCGGGGTCCCTTGGCGAAACCGAGCGCAATGATGGAGGAAGTGGCGGCGAACAGCGGGCCCTCGTGGCCCAGTACCTTTTCGGCGAAGACGTAGGCGGCGACCGCGCATAAGGTGATCCGCAGCGCGGACATGAACGAGGATTTGCTGCGGCTGTAGCCGGCACGTCCCCGCCTGCGCAGGAACGACCGGGCCTGTACCAACCGGGTGCCTGCGCTCATGCTCCCAGTCTAGGTGGGCGGATCGGCGATTCTTTCGGACCGCGCCCGCTTGGCCGGACCGCGGCCCGGCCAAACCGGGTCCATAGTATGAGCCTGCTCACGAAGGCAAGCCATGCGCGCGGTTCGTTAGCAAACGGTCCCGCCTTGTTCACTTTGCGTTCACTTTAGTCGTGCACATTCTTTACGTGGCGCCCATAGCGTCGAAGGAGCACGACACGGGGGCGGAAAACGTCCGGTCGTCGTGATCCGTTCTCACCCTGAAAGGGACCATACTCGTGAAGGCAATTCGCATCGGCCGCGCGGCCGCCGTCCTCTCCGTTGCAGCACTGGCACTGACCGCATGTGGCTCCGACAACGCCACCGGAAACCAGGCAGCTGCCGGCAGCACCGACTCCGCGTCGACCGTTTCCGGCACCCTGTCCGGTGCCGGTGCTTCCTCGCAGGATTCGGCCATGCAGGCCTGGATGGCCGGCTTCACCGCCAAGAACCCCGAAGCCAACGTGCAGTACTCGCCCGACGGCTCCGGCGCCGGCCGCGACGCGTTCCTCGCCGGTGGCGTGCAGTTCGCCGGCTCGGACGCCTACCTGGACGACGAAGAGTGGAAGCAGGCCCAGGAAGTTTGCGGCCCGGACGGTGCGATGAACCTCCCCGGCTACGTCTCCCCGATCGCCGTTGCCTTCAACCTTGAAGGCGTCGACTCGGTGAACATGGACGCCGAGACCATCGCGAAAGTCTTCCGCGGCGAGATCACCAAGTGGAACGACGAGGCCATCGCCTCGCAGAACGAGGGCGTCGAACTGCCCGACACCGCCATCACCGTGGTGCACCGCTCCGACGAGTCGGGCACCACCGAGAACTTCGTGGAGTACCTGTCCGCCGCCGCCGGCGATGTCTGGACCGACGAGGTCTCCGGTGACTGGCCCGCCAAGCTGCAGGCCGAGAACGCGCAGGGCACCTCCGGCGTGGTCTCCACCACTACCTCCACCGACGGCGCCATCACCTACGCCGACGCTTCCGCAGTGGGCGGCTTGGGCACCGTGAAGGTCAAGGTCGGCGAAGAATACGTCGAGCTCAGCGCCGAGGCAGCCTCCAAGGCCGTCGAGGTGGCCAGCCCGGTTGAGGGCCGCAGCGACGTGGACATGTCCCTGGACCTCAAGCGCGACACCACCGAGTCGGGTGCCTACCCGATCGTGCTGGTTTCGTACCACATCTACTGCTCCACCTATGCTGATCAGAACACCGTTGACCTGGTCAAGGCCTTCGGCAGCTACGTGATCAGCGAAGAAGGACAGCAGGCAGCCCAGGACTCGGCCGGCAACGCACCGATCTCCGAAACCCTGCGCGAGCAGGCACAGAAGGCTATCGACTCCATCTCGGTGAAGTCCTAGTCCTTATCGAAGTCCGGTTGGCCCCGCGCCGTCGCAATTTGACGCGCGGGGCGCAGCCGTGTTCCGGCCCGGCAATATTGCCGGGGCGAAACGAACCAGCAAGACTGGCAGAACAGCCAGACGAAGTGCAGAAGGAACCCGAAGGGTTGTGAAGTGTCCCAAACATTGACCGAGACAGGCAGAGGCCGGACCGGCGACAAGGTCTTTTCAGGCCTGACGCTTGCCGCAGGCTGCCTGATCCTCTTCGTGCTGTTCTGCGTGGCGGCATTCCTGCTCTGGCAGGCGCTGCCGACGTTTGGGGCCGACCCTTCCGCGATTTCCGGCGGAAACGGCTTCTGGGCCTACATCTGGCCCATCGTCATCGGCACCCTGATCGCCGCAGCCATCGCCTTGTTGCTGGCCACCCCGGTGGGTGTGGGCGTTGCCCTCTTCATCTCGCATTACGCGCCGCGCCGGCTCGCCCAAGGCCTGGGTTACGTGGTTGACCTGCTGGCGGCCATCCCGTCGGTGGTCTACGGCGCGTGGGGCATTGCGGTCCTGGCGCCGGCACTGGTGGGCCCCTACACCTGGCTGGCGGAGAACGCCGGCTGGATCCCGATCTTCGAAGGACCGGCCAGCCAGACCGGCAAGACCATGCTGACGGCCGGCATCGTGCTGTCCGTGATGATCCTGCCGATCATCACCTCGCTCAGCCGCGAGATCTTCCTGCAGGCGCCCAAACTCCACGAGGAGGCTGCGCTGGCCATGGGAGCTACCCGCTGGGAAATGATCAAGATGGCCGTCTTCCCGTTCGCGCGCCCGGGCGTCATCAGCGCCGTGATGCTGGGACTGGGCCGCGCGCTGGGCGAAACCATGGCGGTTGCCATGGTCCTGTCCGGCGGCGGGCTGATCGCCAGCCTGATCAAGTCGGGCAACCAGACCATTGCCGCGGAAGTCGCCCTGAACTTCCCGGAAGCTTACGGTCTGCGGCTGTCCGAACTCATCGCCGCCGGCCTGGTGCTGTTCCTCATCACCCTGGCCGTGAACATGATCGCCCGCTGGATCATTAGCCGGCACAAGGAATTCTCGGGAGCCAACTAATGTCCAAAATGCTCACTGAAGCCCCCGCACCGGTCAAACGCAACACCCTCACCAAGAACCAGCTGCCTGGCTGGGCCATCTGGGCGGTCGCCGCAGGCTCGCTCATCCTCGGCGCGGCGGTCTCCTCGCTGATCGGTTTCAGCCTGGTCTCCTGGGCACTCCTCTCGGCCGTGATCTTCGTGATCGCCGGCTACGTGGTCACGCTCTCGGTGGAGGGCGCCCGCAAGGCCAAGGACCGGTTCGCCACCAACCTGATCTTCGCGGCGTTCATCATTGCCGTGGTGCCGCTGATCTCGGTGATCTGGACGGTGCTGCAGAACGGCATCGCCGGACTGAGCTACAACCTCGTCTTCACGTCCATGAACGGCATGACCGGCATGGTGGACAACGAGACCGTAGCCAACGGAACCGAGGTGCTCGGCGGCGCCTATCACGGCATCATCGGCACCCTGCTGATCACCATGTGGGCCACCATCATCTCGGTCCCGATCGGCCTGCTCACCGCGGTCTACCTGGTCGAATACAGCAGGGGCGGAGCGCTCTCGCGCGGCATTACGTTCTTCGTGGACGTGATGACCGGCATCCCCTCGATCGTTGCGGGCCTGTTCGCCGCCGCACTGTTCGGCCTGATCTTCGGGCCGAGCACCCGCACCGGCTTCGTGGCCGCCGTCGCGCTCTCCGTGCTGATGATCCCGGTGGTGGTCCGCTCCACCGAGGAGATGCTCAAGATCGTGCCGAACGAACTGCGCGAGGCCTCCTACGCGCTGGGCGTGCGCAAGTGGCGCACCGTCCTGAAGGTGGTCGTGCCGACGGCGATCTCCGGCATTGCCTCCGGCGTCACCCTGGCCATCGCCCGCATCATCGGCGAGACCGCCCCGCTGCTGGTTACCGCCGGCTTCGTCAACAGCATCAACTGGAATGTGTTCGGCGGCTGGATGACCACCCTGCCCACCTATATCTACCGGCAGCTGATGAACCCCACCTCGCCCACCAACGTGGAACCCAGCATGCAGCGTGCCTGGGCTGCGGCGCTGATCCTGATCATCTTCGTGATGCTGCTGAACCTGCTTGCCCGGCTGATCGCCCGCATCTTCGCCCCCAAGACCGGCCGCTGAGCCAGAACCAAAGAGAAGGAACCCCATGTCCAAACGCATCGACGTCAAGGACCTGAACGTCTACTACGGCAACTTCCGCGCGGTGGAGGGTGTCAACATCAACATCGACGCCCGGTCCGTGACGGCCTTCATCGGCCCCTCCGGCTGCGGCAAGTCCACCTTCCTGCGCACGCTGAACCGGATGCACGAGGTGCTGCCCGGCGCCCGGGTGGAGGGCGAAGTCCTGCTGGACGGCGACAACCTCTACGGCTCGGGCGTGGACCCGGTGACCGTGCGCAGCCAGATCGGCATGGTCTTCCAGCGCCCCAACCCGTTCCCCACCATGTCCATCCGCGACAACGTGCTGGCCGGCGTCAAGCTGAACAACAAGCGGATGTCCAAGTCCGACGCCGACGCGCTGGTGGAGAAGTCGCTGACCGGCGCCAACCTGTGGAACGAGGTCAAGGACCGGCTGGCCAAGCCCGGATCCGGCCTCTCCGGCGGCCAGCAGCAGCGCCTGTGCATCGCCCGCGCCATCGCGGTCTCCCCGCAGGTGATCCTGATGGATGAGCCGTGTTCGGCACTCGATCCCATCTCCACGCTCGCCATTGAGGACCTGATCGAGGAACTCAAGACGCAGTACACCGTGGTGATCGTTACCCACAACATGCAGCAGGCGGCCCGCGTGTCCGACAAGACCGCGTTCTTCAACATCGCCGGCACCGGGAAGCCGGGCAAGCTGATCGAATACGGCGATACGCCGACCATCTTCAGCAACCCGACCGAGAAGGCCACCGAGGACTACGTGTCCGGCCGCTTCGGATAAACCCCCAGTAAGTACGCCGGCGGTGCCTCCCCACGCGCGGGAGGCACCGCCGCCGTGGTTTAGATGGGTCCTATACGCCACGGAGGCCCCGCGGGCCGGTGCGAGCGGCAAATCAGTGCCGCAGTGCCGTGGCGGGGACGCACAGCGGCCGTTGGCTGCCGGTCAGAGCACCGGATCCAGCGCCAGCAGCAGGATGCCGCCCAACAGCGAGGTGACCACCAGGGTCAGCACCCAGGTGGCCAGGACGCGGATGGCAACCCGCCAGCGCACCGCCTGCAGCTTCTGGCTCGCGCCCGCGCCCAGGATGGATGACGTCGCTGTGTGCGTGCTGGAGAGCGGCATGTGCAGGCCGATGGCGCCGATGAACAGCATGGCGGAGCTGACGCCCTGCGCGGCGGCTCCGTGTAATGGGTCGATCCGGACCAGCCGGGACCCTAGGGTGTGGGAGATCCGCCAGCCGCCGAAGAGTGTGCCCACCGCCAGCAGCACCGCGGCGAAGACTTGCACCCAGATGGGCATCTGCTCGCCCGAGGCATAGCCGGCCGCGACCAGCGCCAGCAGCACCACAGCCATCGTGCGCTGGCCGTCCTGCAGGCCGTGGCCCAGCGAGAACGTCCCCGCAAAGACCGCCTGGGCCAGCCTGGTGGTCCGGCCCACCTCGCGAGGCGTCCGGTAACGGGACAGCCAGGTCAGCGGCACCATGGCCAGGTAGGACAATGCGAACGCCACCAGCGGGGACAGCAGCAGCGGCAGCACCAACTCGGCCCAGATCGGATTCTCGGTGGCGCTGATGTTCTCCCCGCCCAGAATCGTGGATGCCGCTCCGGCCCCCACCAGGCCGCCGAGCAGCGCATGCGTGGACGATGACGGCATCCGCAGCCACCACGTGAACACTCCCCAGGCGCTGGCGCTCAGCAGTCCGGCCAGCAAGATGGCGAGTCCGGTGCGCCCCTCGGGCAGGCCAATCCAGCCGGTACTGATCAGCAGGGCCAGCGTGCTGGAAATCAAGGCGCCGGCGAGGTTGCAGATGGCAGCCAGAACGACGGCGATGCGCGGCGTGAGCGCGTGGGTGCGCACCGCCGTCGCTACGGCATTGGAGACGTCATGGAAGCCATTGATGAACGCGAAGCAGCCGGCGAATGCGACCACCAACACCAGCAGGACAAGCTCCACCTACGATTCCTTGACCAGAATTTGCCCCACATGGTGGGACGCCTGGCGCAGGGTCTTGGTGGCAGCTACCAATTGGTCGGCGACGTCGCGGTGCCGGGCCAAGGTGGCACCCTTCTGGTCCGACAACAGCTCCGACACCCACACCCGGTGGGTGCGTTCGGCCCGTTTGGCCAGCCGGATCATCTCGATGCAGTACTCGTCCAGGTCCTCCAGGGAGTTCAGCCGGGGCATGGCTTCCCTGGTCATCTCCGACATCCGCCCGATGACTTCCAGCTGTTCGGAGGCCCGAGGGGACAGGCGTTTGACCTGGTTCAGTGCGATCAGTTCGGCGGCCGCGTCGAGGTGTTCGAAGGTGTTGACCAGATGCAGGGAGAGCTGGAACATGTCCTCGCGCGGGAGGGGATTCACAAAGCTGGTGCGCAGGTTGGTGAGCAGCGCGAAGAGCAGGCGCGAAACGTTGGAGTCCCTGTCGTGCAGCTCTTCGGAGAGCTTGTCGTAGTCGTCTGCGGGTGCCCCGAGGATCTCCGAGAGGGTCTTCACTCCTGCCATGAGCTCGGCGGCCGTCTGGGCGAGCAACTCCAGGCTCTTAGTGTCCTGCGGGAAGAGGCTTAACTTCATGTCACCGGCGATTTTCTCAGTGGTCCGAACGGCGGAAGGGAAGCATCCGCCGTGCCTAGATTAGCGCCTCTGGGTGAACAAGATTAATGGTGCCGAACCGGGAGCGCCTCTCGGCGGAAGGCCGCTCGAGGCGGCTAAAAGTTGGAGCCCGGGGCTGCCACGGTTCGACACCACCTTCAGTTTTCTACGCCTCAGTGCCGATGTCAACAGCCCCGAAAAACCGGGGAAAAACGTGTCAACTGAGGATATTTGTGGTACGCGCGCGCGTCATATTTAGGCCCGATTCGCGGAGTTTTGACCCCCTCGAAGGGCCCCACTGTCAAGGTGTGCGGGCAGGGGATTCCTATCGGATTTAGCGTTCGGTCTGGGTACGCGCGCTGGCCTTCCGGCCGTCAGTCGAGTTCGTCGCGGCGCCAAGCGGCGGCCGCCGCCTCAAGGTCCTCAGCAGTCTTCACCAGTCGGTGCGAACTCAGCGTCAGCTTGGTGGCGTGATTCTCGTTGGACGGCTCGGCCGAGTCGGCGTGATGGGTCTGGCCGAGGGCGACGATGCGGCAAAAGGCCGCGGACCGGTCCAAGGCAACGTCGAAGTCGCCGTCGAAGGCTCCGGACAGGATCGTGTCGGCCATCGTGCGCACCTCGTCGGCGCCGGGCGGCTCGGCCACGCCCGCGATCACCTTGGACACTTCAGCAGATGCCGTGCCCGCCTTGAAGAAGGCCGCCAGCTTGTCCGGATGGGACTGCACCGCGGCGCGGATGGCGTAGAGCCGCCAGAGCGCGCCGGGCAGGGACCTGGCCGGGCTCTCCGACCACATTTCGGCTATCGCCTCGAGCCCCTGCTGGTCGGCGAGTTTGACCAGGCGCTTGGTGATCTCGGGATCGTCGGAGCCGCGGCCCCGGTGCACCAAAGCCTGGGCTGCCAGATGGGCAGCCTCGGAGACTCGTGCGGGGTCGGCGCCGCCGGCGAAGTCCTCAAAATCCAACGGGGCAAAGGGCTTCGGCTTGTGCGGCCGGGGGACGTCATTTCCGTTGTTCGGGCTCATGCCACGACCTTACTCCCGCCTCTGACGCCGGTACAGGGAGGCGGTGTCCCGGGGCGGTGGCAGGTGGAAGCACGGCCAACGCCACGGCCGGCACGGCGGATTCGAATGCGCGGCAGTGGGTGCGATAAACTGTGAACCGGCCAAATCCGCCCACGTCCCGGTCTTCACCGGGACGGACGGAATAGGCTGGCGGGCCTTTAGCTCAGTTGGTAGAGCATCGGACTTTTAATCCGCGGGTCGCGGGTTCGATCCCCGCAGGGCCCACCGCGAAAGCGGCTTCGACCGGGATGTCGCCGGTCGGAGCCGCTTTTTCTTTGCCCGCCGGCGCTCGATTCCCGCCCGGCGGCAGGATCTGTCCAGGTTCAGGCCTAACTGTCCAGCTTTTGGCTATCCACAGACCGCTGACCTGCGGTGATGCCGGGGTGCGCGTCAAAACGTGGACAGCGCCCCGGCGGATGCGGCCGTGCGGCAGGGCCGCCCGCCGGCCCAGGTCACATGCCTTGCCTCGGCCGGTGGGCCGTCGTGTACCAACCGGGCTGCGGCCGGGCCCCCTCGAGCCGGTCATTTCGCTCACGGACCTGGCTGTTGCCGATGTGCCGGTGACGAACCGCCCGACCCTCCACGTAACGGTTTGTAGGGCGCTCTGGTAGCCGTTCTGGCCAAGGGGGTGAGCGGCCCGTCACACGCTGTATGTCACGAAATGATAACAAAAAATCGAGTGGCGGACACCGCCGTCGTCATTCCGCTGCAGGGCAACTGGCACAAGGGATCGGGCGGGCTGAGCGCAGACTGGACCCATCACGGATCCGGCCGCATTCGGTGTCAAATCGGCGGGATGCCGGTTGATAACGCCTCGATCCTCGTTAGGTTTGAAGGGATGGTTGAAGAACTAGCAGAACCCCAGTCCATACCGAGGATCGAAGCAAAATTCCGCAAACCAACCCTGAATGACGGGCAGTCCCTGTGGCGCATGGCCAAGGACTCACAGGTCCTGGACCTGAACTCGTCCTACTCCTATCTGCTGTGGTCACGGGACTTCGCCGAGACGTCGATGATGGCCACGGTGGACGGCGAGCCGGCAGGCTTCATTACCGGCTACATCCGGCCCGACGAACCCGGCACGCTGATGGTGTGGCAGGTCGCCGTGGGCTACGAATTCCGCGGCCGCAGGCTGGCCGCCGAGATGCTGGACCGGTTGGCCGGACAAGTGCAGGCTGAACGCGTGGAAACCACCATTACTGCGGACAATGAGGCCTCCATCCGGCTGTTCGCCGGCTTCGCGTCGCGCCGTGAGGCGCCGATTCAACGCGAGCCGCTGTTCACCGCAGAGCTTTACCCGGACGGGCACGACACCGAGTACCTGTACCGGATCGGCCCGCTCAACTAATTCCCGCCGGCGTCCAGCCAACTGCGCACCGCACGCCGGCCATCACCATCTGCACCAACGCACATCCGCACGAATCGACCTGCGGTTGCTGTGGCGCTGCCCCGTACCCGGGAGCGTCCGCGGCCGCACTGAGGAAGGAAGCGTTTTATGACTGACATTTTCGAAACCCTGGAGTCCGAGGTCCGCGGTTACTGCCGCAGCTGGCCCGCCGTGTTCACCCGCGGCGAGGGCAGCAGCCTGACCGCCGAGGACGGCCGCACCTATCTGGACTTCTTCTCCGGAGCCGGCGCGCTCAACTACGGGCACAACAACCCGGAGCTGCTGCAGCCGCTGCTGGAGTACCTGGCCAGCGGCGCCGTAGTCCACTCGCTGGACATGAAGACTCCGGCCAAACGGAAGTTCCTGGAGACCTTCCAGGACGTCATCCTGCGGCCGCGCAACTTGGACTACAAGGTGATGTTCCCCGGCCCCACCGGCACCAACACCGTTGAGGCGGCGCTGAAGCTGGCCCGCAAGGTGACCGGGCGCCAGCACATCCTGTCCTTCACCAATGCCTTCCACGGCATGACGCTGGGCTCGCTTTCGGTGACCGGCAACTCGATGAAGCGCCGCGGCGCGGGCATCCCGCTGACCAACAGCTCCAAGATCCCCTACGACGATTACTTCTCCGGCGAGACCACGGACTTCCTCTGGCTGGAGCGCGTGCTCGAAGACAGCGGCTCCGGCGTGGACAAGCCGGCGGCCATCATCGTGGAGACCGTCCAGGGCGAAGGCGGCCTCAATGCTGCCCGCGCCGGTTGGTTGCGCGGCCTGTCCGAGCTGTGCCGAAAGCACGAAATCCTGTTGATTGTGGACGATGTGCAGGCCGGCTGCGGGCGCACCGGCACGTTCTTCAGCTTCGAAGAAGCGGGCATCACCCCGGACATCGTCTGCCTGTCCAAGTCCATCTCCGGCTTTGGCCTGCCGATGGCGCTGACCCTGTTCCGTCCTGAGCTGGACGTCTGGGACGCCGGCGAACATAACGGCACCTTCCGCGGCCACAACCCGGCGTTTGTCACGGCGACGGCGGCGCTGGAGACCTACTGGCGGACCGGTGACTTCCAGCAGCAGGTCAAGGCCCGGATCACCCAGTTGCACGAAGGCCTGGAACGGATCGCCGCCTCGGTGGAAGGCGCCAGCGTGCGCGGCCGGGGAATGCTGGCGGGAATCAAGTTTGCCGACGACGAGACGGCCGGCAGGATTGCCGCCGAGGCCTACGAAAACGGGCTGTTGGTGGAAACCTCCGGGCCGGAGAGCGAAGTCGTGAAACTGATGCCTGCGCTGACCATCAGCGCGGCAGATCTGGACCGCGGCCTGGACATCTTGATCGAGGCCACCCGTGCCGTCACCGCGGTTCCGGAACTGGCCGGGGCCCACTAGCGGGAGCCGGGGGCCCTGAAACGGCAGGGCCGCGCCACCGCGCCCGCCGCAACGGGCAGGCCCGCCGCCGCCCGTACCAACAGCTTTCTGACCATCAACACCGAGGAGTACCCATGATTGTTACCAACCTGAACGACCTGAACGACACCGACCGCGACGTGAAGTCGGAGACCTGGCGGAGCCGCCGGATGGTGCTGGCCGGCGAAGGCGTGGGCTTTTCCTTCCACGACACGGTGATCTACGCGGGCACCACGTCCACGTTCCACTACGCCAACCACATCGAGGCCGTTTACTGCGTGCAGGGCGAAGGCACCCTGACCAACGAGGTCACCGGCGAGGTCCACGACCTCCGCGACGGCACCATGTACCTGCTGAACGGGCACGAGAAGCACACCGTCCGCGCCGCCACCGAGCTGCGGATGGCCTGCGTGTTCAACCCGCCCGTCACCGGCCGCGAAGTCCACGACGAGAACGGCGTGTACCCGCTCGTCGAGGCTGATCCGGCCCACTAGAGCGGCAGCAGGAGGTCCGGTCGGCACTATGCCGGCCGGGCTTTTCCGCACCCAGCCCAGGAAATAAACCCACGAGGAGGATAAAGATGACTGCGATCGCAGAACAAAGCCGTGTTGACCTCTATCCGACACGATCAGCAGGCACCGCGAGCGTGCAACCCCGCCAGGACAAGGTCGTCTGGGGAACCGCGGAGTCGGGCCCCATGGACGCCGCCACGCTGGCCGGTTTCGAGGAAAAGGGCTATCTCAACATCGAGGAGCTGATCTCGCCCGAGGAAGTGAAGGCGTACCAGGCGGAGCTGGACCGGCTCGCCGCGGATCCGGCCGTCCGAGCGGACGAACGCTGCGTGGTCGAAGCCACAAGCCAGGAAGTGCGCTCCATCTTCGAGGTGCACAAGTTCAGCGAGGTTTTCGCGAAGATCGCCAACGATCCGCGCGTGGTGGACCGGGCCAAGCAGTTGCTGGGCTCCGACGTCTACATCCACCAGTCCCGGGTGAACTTCAAGCCCGGTTTCGAGGGCAAGGAGTTCATGTGGCACTCCGACTTCGAGACCTGGCACGCGGAGGACGGGCTGCCGCGCATGCGCACAGTGTCCATTTCCATCTCGCTCACGGACAACTACTCCTACAACGGTCCGCTGATGATCATGCCCGGCTCGCATCGGGAGTACATCTCCTGTGTAGGAGCGACGCCGGACGACAATTACAAGCAGTCGCTGGTGATGCAGGGCGCCGGGACCCCGGACAAGGAAACGCTGCGGGAGTTCGCCGACCGCTACGGGATCGACGTGATGGAAGGCAAAGCCGGCGGGGCCACCATGTTCGACTGCAACTGCATGCACGCCTCCAACGGCAATGTCACGCCGTACCCGCGCTCCAACCTGTTCTTTGTGTATAACAGTGTGGAAAACACGGCGGTGGATCCTTTCGCCGCCAAGAACCCGCGCCCGGACTACATTGGCGCCCGGGAATTCACCCCGGCAGGCAGCTAGCACCGGCGCGCCGTTAGCGGACTGAGAGGCAGCTAACGACGGCGATGGCCCGCCTTCCGCAGGACACCTGCGGAAGGCGGGCCGCCACCTCTTCAATGCCATCTGCCCCGCCGCTCAGCCTCCGGCGGCCAGCACCTTGCCCAGCACCGGCCGGGTGGTGCGCAGACCCGCCCACACCAGCAGGATGCCTGCGCCCAGGCAGCCGGCGATCGTCAGGATGGACAACGGTGCCAGCACCAGGGCCATCCCGGCCAGCGGGAAGATCAGGACAAAGGAAACCGCGGCGGAGCCGAGGGAAACCAGCACCAGCGGAAGCATCACGGCGCGGGTCCGGGCCGCGTCCATGGTTTTTCGCGGCATGCCCAGCCGGTCCAAGCTGGTGTACAGGTCCGCGCGGTCCAAAACCGCCGCCGCCTGATTGACCCCGGCCGAGCACGCCACCATGACGAACGAAACGACGATGGTGATCAGGATGCCGGTGCGGATGTCTCCGGACAGGAACTGCTCCGGACCCGAGACCGGGCCGGGGGCACCATCCGTCATGGCCACGCCGGTTCCGCCGAACACGGCCACGAAGCTGGTCATGGCCAGCCCGGAGACCTGCCGCCAGGCGGCCTTGGGGGATTCAAGGATGCTTCGGGCGGCCAGCAGTTTCTCCGCCGTCGCCGCCTTGCGCAATTGCCGGCGGCCCATCACCGCCACCGCCCACGGGCCAACGAGATTGAGCACCGCCAGTCCGGCGGCGAAGGCGCCGAGCACGCAGGCCACCGCCACGGCGGTGGAGGCGTAGCCGGCATTCATCGCGATGAAGCCGGCCAGCACAACGACGGCGGCTAGCAGCGCGCGCAGCCAATGCATCTTCGCCGGGGCCTGGCGGGTCCGCACGCCCAGCGGCGATATGACCACCTTGCGCAGGCCCACTGCAGCGCTGATGGCGGCCAGCAAAACCACGCCGGCCACCACGGCAAGCACGGCCAGCGGGCCCAGCCAGTAGGCGCCGCCGATCGGCTCCCCGCGGAACGGGATCAGCTGCACAGCCGGGCCGAGCATCAGGTAGCCGGCAACCCCGGCCACGGCGCCAGAGGCAGCCAGCGCGGTGGATTCGATGATGGTGATGCCGGCAACCGTGGCCGGGGTAGCGCCGAGCAGGTGCAGCGTGGCCAGCCGGTCGTCGCGGCGCCGGGCGGAGAGCCGGGCCGCCGAACCGCCCAGCGTCAGCAGCGGGAAGACCAGCAGGATCAGCGCCAGCACCGCCAGGAGTTGTTGGAGAAACGCCAGTTCGTCCTGCCAGCGCAGGAAGGACAGCGCGCCGGCCAGCACGGTCAGCAGCAGCGTGGTGACCAGCCCGAACGCCACCATCGGCAGCACGGCGGTGCCGCCGCCGGATTTGCCCGGGCGGGACAGCAGCCACGCCAATTTCCAGGGCACGACGGCAGTGCTTCCGCCCCGGGGCACATCCGGCACCGCGGGCGAGGCCGGGGAGGCTGCGGGAGTGGTCATCGGTTGCCGCCCTGGGCCAGGCCTGCCGCGATCACGCCGCCGGCACTATCGCCGGTCAGCCGTCCGTCCCGCATGGTGAGTACGCGACCGCAACTGGCCGCCACGCCGTCGTCATGCGTCACCACAATCAGGGTTCTCCCGGCGCCGATGGTGGACTCCAGCAGCACTTGCATCACGTCCGCGGAGGTTGCGGAGTCCAACGCCCCGGTGGGTTCGTCGGCGAAGATCACGCCCGCGCCGGTCACCTGGGCCCGGGCGATGGCAACCCGCTGCGCCTGCCCGCCGGAGAGCTCGCCGATCCGGCGCCGTTCCATCCCGCCCAGGCCCAGCGCCCGAAGCCATTCGGCGGCAGCCTGCTCGGCCGCCGGGCGGGGCGTGCCGTTCAGCATGAGCGCCACCGCCACGTTCTCCAACGCGTTCAGTTCCGGAATCAACAAGCCCTGCTGGAAGACGAAGCCAAAGGCCTCGCGGCGCAGCCTGGACCGGGCGGACTCGGCGAGGGCTTCCACCTGAACGCTCTGGCCGGGCAGATTCAGGTGCACCTGCCCGCTGTCCGGGCGGATGATGCCGGCCAGCACGTGCAGCAGCGTGGTCTTTCCGGAACCGGAGGCGCCCATGATGGCCACGGACTCGCCGGCCCGGATCTCCAGCGAGGGCCCGGCCAGCGCGGTGGCGGGGCCGTAGCTCTTGGTGAGATTGCGGGCGCTGAGCACCGGCGGGTGGCTGGGGTGCCCCAGGAAGCCGGCCGCAGAGGTACGTGTGGACGGCGGGGCCGGAGTGAAGTCGCGGTTCTCGTTCATGATTCCATCGTCGCGGCCCGGGCGCTGCCGGCGCCTCGGGCCGAAGGCTGAAACCTGCCGCTCGAGGCTCATACCCGGGGTGGAGCCGCTCCGGCCTTCGCGTCTGCGCCGTCGCCCCGCCCGTACCCGTTGCGCCCGGTCCGTCCCGTCTGCGCCCGGTCCCCACCGTCAGCGGCGTCCCGGCTGCGCCCCGCCGGACTGTACGCTATGCGCCACATTGCGGACCCGGAGTCACCACGCAACCCGCACCAGCGGGGAAATCGGCTCGGAGTTTCCGCAATTGCGCCATGGCCGGTGAGACCTGCGGGCCAATGTGGCGTATAGCGTACATGCCTGCCGACCAGCCCGGCCGGCCCGAGAACACGCCCGGCGCACGCATCGGCGGCCTGGCTGAAGCGTGAGGGCCAAGCCGGCCGCCCCAGGGGGCAGACACCGCAGGTGCCGGTCGGTAGGGTGAGCCGCATGCAGACGGTTGACGGGGCTGCGGTGGACAGCGCTGCGGCGGCAAGGGTGCTCGAGGTGCTGCGGCGGAACGGGGTGGCGGACGTCCGGGCCGACGCCACTACCCGGGATGTCTACTCGTCGGACGCCTCGCTCTTCCGGGTGCGGCCGGCGGCCGTGGCCTTCCCGCACGATGTGGACGAAGTGCTGGCGGTGCTGGCAGCCTGCCGCGAGGCCGGCGTCCCGCTCACGTCCCGCGGGGGCGGCACATCCATTGCGGGCAATGCGGTGGGCCCCGGCGTGGTGCTGGAATTTAGCCGCCACATGAACCGAGTGCTCCGGCTGGACCCGGAGGCCCGCACGGCCACTGTGCAGCCCGGCACCGTCCACACCACGCTGCAGCGGATGGCGCTGGCCCACGGACTGCGGTTCGGGCCGGACCCGTCCACGCACACCCGCTGCACCATCGGAGGGATGATCGGCAACAACTCCTGCGGCGCCCGAACCCCTGCCTACGGCCGCACGGTGGACAACGTGGAGCACCTCCAACTGGTCACCGGTTCCGGCCGCCGGCTCCGGCTGGACGGCAACCGCGTCCCGGACACGCCGGAAACCGGGGCGCTGCGCGAACTGGCCGCCGGGCACCTGGAGACGCTGCGCACGGAGTTCGGCCGCTTCGGACGCCAGGTCTCTGGCTATGCCCTGGAGCACTTGCTGCCGGAGAAGGGGTTTGACCTGCGCAAGGCGCTGGTGGGCAGCGAGGGGACCCTCGCCGTCGTGCTGGAAGCGGGGGTGCGGCTGGTCAAGGACCCGGCGCACAAGACGATGGTGGCGCTCGGTTTTCCCGACATCGGCACCGCCGCCGACATGGTGACGGAGGTAATGGCCCTTGCGCCGACTGCGTGTGAGGGGCTGGACCGGCGGATTGTGGACGTGGTGCGCAGGAGGAAGGGGCCGGGCTTTGTGCCGGAACTGCCCGCCGGGGCCGCGTGGCTGTTCGTGGAGCTGGCCGGCGACCACCCTGCCGAGGTGGCGGACCGCGCCGCCCGGTTGCTCCGCCTGCCCGAGGCCGTGGCTGCGCGGGTGGTGGATCATCCGGCCGAGGCCGCCGCGCTGTGGAAGATCCGCGAGGACGGTTCCGCGTTGTCGGGGCGCTCGCCGGCCGGGGAGCCGGCGCACTCCGGCTGGGAGGATGCAGCCGTACCGCCGGAACGGTTGGGCGCCTACCTGCGCGAGTTCGACGACCTGGTGGCGCGGCACGGGTTCAGCGGTTTCCCGTACGGGCACTTCGCCGACGGCTGCGTGCACGTGCGGCTGGATTTCCCGTTCGGCAACCGCGGCCCCAACGAAACCGACGGCCGCACCGAGTATCGCGCCTTCATGAGCGACGCCGCCGACCTGGTGGCCCGCTACGGCGGTTCGCTCTCCGGCGAACACGGCGACGGCCGGGTCCGCGGCGAGCTGCTGCCGCGGATCTACTCGCCGGAAGCCGTCCGCCTGTTCGGCACGGTCAAGGGCATCCTGGACCCGGACAACCTGCTCAACCCGGGCGTGCTGGTGGACCCGCGGCCGCTGGACGCGGACATCCGTACCGCAGCGGCCAAGCCGGTCCGCATTCCGCTGGGGTTTTCCTACCAGCACGACGGCGGTGACTTCGGCCGGGCGGTCCACCGCTGCACCGGGATCGCCCAGTGCCGGACGGACGCGGCAACCCGGCCGGGCATGGTGATGTGCCCGTCCTACGCGGCCACCAAGGAGGAGAAGGACTCCACCCGCGGCCGCGCCCGCGCGCTTCAGGAAATGATCCTGCGGGCCTCGGGTGGTGATGACGACGGCGGTGCCCGGCCTTTCGACGGCGGCGCCAGGCCCGGCGGTGCTCGCGTCGGCGGGGCAATGGTCGGGAGCAGCGGACCGGCCGAAGCGGCGCCGGACTGGCGCTCGCCCTCGGTGCATGAGGCGCTGGACCTGTGCCTGTCCTGCAAGGGCTGCCTCTCCGATTGCCCGACCGGAATCGACATGGCCTCCTACAAGGCCGAGGTCTTGTATCAGAGCTATCGCGGGCGGCTGCGCCCGGCGTCCCACTACTCACTCGGGTGGCTGCCGCGCTGGGCAAGGTTGGCCTCGTTCGCACCCACGCTGGCGAATGGACTGCTGAAGATCCCGGGTCTGCGGTGTGCCGGTTTACGGCTGGCCGGGGTGGATGCACGGCGCGGACTTCCGCAGTTCGCGCAGGAGACGTTCGACCACTGGTTCCGGAACCGGGATCCCTCGCCTGCGGCGGCACCGAACGGGCCGGTGCTGTTGTGGGCCGACACGTTCACCAACCACTTCTCGCCGGAGATCGGGCAAGCCGCCGTCAGGGTGCTGGAGCGTGCCGGCTACGAGGTGCTAATTCCCGGCGAACGGCTGTGCTGCGGCCTGACCTGGATTTCCACCGGACAGCTGGACACCGCGCGCCGGATCCTGGGCCGCACCGTCGAAGCGCTCGCCGGCTACCCTGCCGCCGGCGTGCCGGTGCTGGGACTGGAGCCGTCCTGCACCGCCGTGCTGCGCTCCGATGCGCTGGAGCTGCTCGGCGGCAAGGCGCTTCCGGTCGCCCAATCCACCCGAACCCTCGCAGAACTGCTGGCGGGCACCCAAGGGTGGACGCCGCCGTCGTTAGCGGGGGAGGAGATCGTGGCCCAGCCGCATTGCCACCACCACGCCGTCCTTGGCTGGGGAACCGACCTGGACCTGCTGCGGGACGCCGGCGCGAACGTACAGAGCCTGGGCGGATGCTGCGGCCTGGCCGGTAATTTCGGCGTGGAGCGCGGCCACTACGACGTTTCCGTGGCGGTCGCCGAGACCCAGCTGCTGCCGGCGGTCAGGGCGGCCGGAGCCGGGGCCGTGCTGCTGGCCGACGGGTTCTCCTGCCGGACCCAGCTCACCGATCTGGCCGACCGCCGCGGAGTGCATCTGGCGCAACTGCTGGATGGCGCGTGCGGTGTCAGAATGCAGTAACGGCAAACGATCAAAGGGGACATCGTGGCCATTAAGGACAAGCTGGCGGGGGCCCAGCGCAGACTGAAGAGCTACGCGGCGCGGGCGGGCCAAGTCCGCGTGCGGGAGAGCGACTCCGGTCCGAGCGCCAGTGCACAGACGGCGCGGGTGTCAGTGGTGATCCCCGTGTTCAACGCGATGCCGTACCTGAAGGAACTGCTGGACTCGCTGGCGGCGCAGGACATGGACCCGGCGCTGTTCGAGGTGGTGGCCGTGGACGACGGATCCACCGATGACGGCGGCAAGCTGCTGGATGAGTACGTGGCGAAGCACCAAAACTGGCGCGTGATCCACCAGCAGAACAGCGGCTGGCCGGGAAAGCCGCGCAACGTGGGGATCAACGCCGGCATGTCCGACTACGTCTTCTTCTGCGACGCCGATGACAAGCTGGGCGTGGAGGCGCTGCGCCGCATGGTGGCCTTCGCAGACCGGCATCAGGTGGATGTGCTGGCGCCGCGGATGGTCGGAATCGGCGGCCGGCGGGTCCAGGCCTCGCTCTTCACCGAGACCGTTCCCGATGTTCCGGTGCGGAAGATCCTGGGCACGCTGTCGCCGCAGAAGCTGATCCGGCGCGAGCTGCTGGACACCCACGGCATCCGGTTCCCGGAAGGCAAGGTCCGGCTGGAAGACGGCATGATGCTGACCCGCTGCTACCTGGCCTCGCGGCGAAATGCGATTGCGGCCGACTACGACTACTACTTCATCCGCACCCGGCACGACGGTACAAACATCAGCTCACAGGAGGCCATCCCGGAAAGCTACACCGGCTCGGTGGCGGAGATCGCCCGCATCATCACGGAGAACTATGACGACGCCGATCAAGCCGAGCTGCTGGCATTGGATTTGTACCGGCGCAAACTCCTGCGCACCTACGTGCCCTCGCGCTACCGTTCGATGCCAGCCGGTATTCGGAAGCGCTGGGTTGAAGCCCACGGCGGCTTCGTGGACCGGTACATCCCGGAGCGGCTGGAAGCGCAACTGGACTCCCCGTTCCGGCAGCGCTCGGAGCTGGTCCGGGCCCGGGATGCGGAAGGCCTGCTGAAGCTGGCAGCCACCGAGGAAGCACTGAAGCCGACCGTACGCGCCCTGCTGCCGCAACTGGACGAAGAGTCGGTGGCGTTCGGTCTGCACCTTGAACCGGGAGCCGAGTTCGAATCAGTCCGGGTGGTCGCGCGCGGGCGCGGCACGACTGAGGCGCGCACCTTTGACGCCAAGCCCGACGCCGGCGAGTACCGTGCCGTCCTGCCCCGGGCCGAACTGGCCGGACTGGGCAACGTGTTGGTGGACCTGTTCGTGCAGCTGAGGCTGGACGGCATGGAAGGGCCTCCGCGGCGGATCCTGGCGCCGGGGGAGGGGCTTCCGGTAACCTCCGGCGGCCTGCGTGTCTACGCCACGGTTCACGGCAACCTCAGCCTGGACCAGCGCCGCTGACCGGTGGGCCAGGGGTCTCCACGCGCTCGCTGGCGCTCGCTTGGTCTCCACGCGCTCGCTGGCGCTCGCTTGGTCTCCACGCGCTCGCTGGCGCTCGCTTGGTCTCCACGCGCTCGCTGGCGCTCGCTTGGTCTCCACCGGCTCTCGATGGAAGTTTGCCGGGGTTGTCCGGTGGTCGGTGGAGGCGCGCCGGGATTGTTCGGTGGTCGATGGAGGCGCGCCAGCGCCGAGTAGAGACCGGGCTAGCCGGCTATGTCCGGTCGCCGCTGATCTTCCCTGCGGTCTCCTCCAAAACTTCCCGGAGCGCCAAAATGGCGGGCCGGTTGGCGGAGGCCCGGCGGGCGGAGGTAAAAACGGTCCGGCGGGGATGATTTGGCAGGTCCAGCATCCGGCAGCTGGTGCCCCGGCCGCTCCAGACCAAATCAGGGAGGAAAGCTACCGCATTGCCGGATTCGATCAGCCGGATCTGGGCCTGCAGGTCAGCAGTTTCGTAGCGGACGTCCGGTTCAAAGCCGGCTTGGCGGCATGCCTGTTCAGCCCAGTGCCGGGACGCTGCCCCGTGCGGTTCCATCACCCAAGGCAGGCCGCCGGCATCCTCGAGGGAGCGGGCCTCGCCGCCGGGCAGCCCGGCCGGCGGGACGGCGAGGCGGAGGGCATCGGTGGTGAGCCTTTTGCGGTCCAGTTCGGGATGGTGCGGCGCCGCATGGCCCGGGTACTGCTCGGCTACCACCAGGTCGAAGTCGCGCGCCCACGTCTCGTACAGCGCGGTTTCCGGTTCCCGCTGGACCATCTCGATCCGCACCTCCGGATACAGCTGCCTCATGCCGGTGAGCGCATCGGGCAGCAGCGCCAGGGCGGCGGACTGGAAGACCGCCAGTCGGACGCTTCCGGTCACAGTGGTCAGGGATGCGGCCAGGTCAGTTTCGGCCTGTTCGAGCCGGGACAGCAGCGACTCCGTGTGGGCCACCAGGATCTCCGCCTGCGGGGTGAGCTGGACTCGGCGGCCGGCCTTGCGCAGCAGTTCCACGCCGGCTTCTTTCTCCAGCAGCGTCAGCTGTTGGGATACCGATGACGGGCTCAGGTTCAGTGCGGTGGCCACTTCGGCCAAGGTGCCGCGCACCTTGACCTCCCGCAGCAGCCGCAGCCTGCGGACATCCAGCATGGGCGCTCCATTGATCACAGAAAATGATGATTACCGGTCGGAAAAGATCGCTTTTTCTTCACCAAGTCTAGTTCCATACTGGTCCTTAACAGGCAATGCACTTAAGTTGAAAGGACTGATGCAGCCGTGACCGACGTCCTCAAGGAGGCACCGATGCAGACCACAAGTTTTGCCGGAACGCAGGCGGCCGACCTCGCCGCCGACACCATCAAGCTGGTCCGTCACTGGCTGACCGAAGCAGAGAAGATTCCGGCCGACGCCGCGGCCGAGCAGTTGGCCGGCGTGCTGAACGATCCCCACGGCCTGGAGTTCACCGTGGGATTCGTAGACGGCGTGATCCGGCCCGAGGATCTGAGGGTCGCTGCCCGCAACTTGGCCACGCTGGCGCCGAAGGCTCCGTCCTTCCTGCCCTGGTACATGCGTGCCGCGGTGCGGACGGGCGGCACCTTGGCGCCGGTGCTGCCGCAGGTAGTCATTCCTGCGGCCCGCCGGGTGCTGCGCGAAATGGTGGGCCACCTGATCGTTGACGCCACCGACGCCAAGCTGGGGCCGGCGATCGCCAAGATCCGCAAGGACGATGTCCGGCTGAACATCAACCTGCTGGGCGAGGCGGTCCTGGGCAGCCGCGAGGCCGAACGCCGGCTGGAAGGCACCAAGCACCTGCTGGCGCGCGACGACGTGGACTACGTCTCGATCAAGGTCTCCTCCACCGTGGCCCCGCACTCTCACTGGGCTTTCGACGAAGCGGTGGAGCACGTCGTCGAGAGCCTCACCCCGCTCTACCGGCAGGCGGCCACCTCCCCGAAGCGCAAGTTCATCAACCTGGACATGGAGGAATACAAGGACCTGGAGATGACCATGGCGGTCTTCACCAAGATCCTGGACCAGCCCGAGTTCGAGCAGCTGGAAGCAGGCATTGTGCTGCAGGCCTACCTGCCGGACGCACTCCGGGCCATGATCCGGCTGCAGGAATGGGCTGCCGCCCGCCGTTCCCGCGGCGGCGCCGCTATCAAGGTGCGGGTGGTCAAGGGGGCCAACCTGCCCATGGAGCAGGTGGAAGCCTCGCTGCACGGCTGGCCGCTGGCGACCTGGGAAACCAAGCAGGACTCGGACACCAACTACAAGCGCGTGATCAACTATGCCCTGCAGCCGGAGCGGATCCGCAACGTGCGCATCGGCGTGGCCGGACACAACCTCTTCGATGTCGCGTTCGCCTGGCTGCTCGCCAAGCAGCGCGGTGTGGAGGCCGGTATCGACTTCGAGATGCTGCTGGGCATGGCGCAGGGCCAGGCCGAAGCGGTGAAAAAGGACGTCGGTTCGCTGCTGCTCTACACGCCGGTGGTCCATCCCGCCGAGTTCGACGTGGCGATCGCCTACCTGATCCGCCGGCTGGAAGAAGGCGCCAGCAGCGAAAACTTCATGTCTGCGGTCTTCGAACTCAGCAAGAACGAGAGGCTGTTCGAACGCGAAAAGCAGCGCTTCCTCGCCTCGCTGGAGGCGCTCGACGACGAAGTGCCGGAACCCGGCCGGCAGCAGGACCGCAGGAAGCCGGAGCCGGCCCGTCCCTCCGACTCCTTCGACAACATCCCGGACACCGATCCGTCGCTGCCCGCCAACCTGGCCTGGGGCAGGGAGATCCTGGCCCGGGTCCCGGCCTCGACACTCGGCCACGACACGGTTGCGGCCGCCCAGATCAGCGACGAGGCGCGGCTGGAGCAGGTGATCGCCAACGGCGTGGAGCAGTCCAAGAGCTGGGGCGCAATGAGCGGCGCCGAACGCGCCGAGGTGCTGCACAAGGCAGGCGACAAGCTGAACGCCAACCGCGCCCGGCTGCTGGAGGTCATGGCGTCCGAGGCAGGCAAGACGCTGGACCAGGGCGACCCGGAAGTCTCCGAGGCCGCCGACTTCGCGCACTTCTACGCCGAGCTGGCCCGGAAGCTGGACAGCGTGGACGGCGCCACCTTCGTCCCGTCGAAACTGACCGTGGTGACCCCGCCGTGGAATTTCCCGACCGCGATCCCCGCCGGAGGTGTGCTGGCAGCCCTCGCCGCGGGCTCCGCCGTCGTGATCAAGCCCGCGCAGCAGGCCGCACGCACCGGTGCCGTGATGGTAGAAGCGGTGTGGGAAGCGCTGGATGAGGCCGGCGTGCCGCGGGACGTGCTGCAGTTGGTGCAACTGGGCGAGCGTGAACTTGGCAAGCAGCTGATCTCCCACCCGCAGGTGGACCGGGTGATCCTCACCGGCGCCTACGAGACCGCCGAACTGTTCCGTTCCTTCCGTCCGGACCTGCCGCTGCTGGCCGAGACGTCCGGCAAAAACGCCATCATCGTCACCCCCAGCGCCGACTTCGATCTGGCCGCCAAGGACGTGGCGTACTCCGCGTTCGGCCATGCCGGGCAGAAGTGTTCTGCGGCATCGCTGGTGATTTTGGTCGGATCCGCCGCCACCTCGCCGCGGTTCCGCAACCAGCTGGTGGATGCGGTCACGTCCATGAAGGTGGGCTACCCGGAGGACCCCACATCGCAGATGGGTCCGATCATAGCGCCGGCCGAAGGCAAGCTGCTGGACGGGCTGACAACGCTGGGGGCCGGGGAAAGTTGGCAGATCCAGCCCCGCCAACTCGACGGTTCCGGCAAGCTGTGGAGCCCCGGGGTGCGGACCGGCGTGGCGCGCGGATCGCGCTACCACTTGACCGAGTTCTTCGGCCCGATCCTGGGTGTGATGACCGCCGAAACCCTGGAGGAAGCGGTGGCCATCACCAATGACATCGACTACGGACTGACCTCCGGCCTGCATTCGCTGGATGCGGATGAGCTGGATTACTGGCTGCAGAACATTCAGGCCGGCAACCTCTACGTGAACCGCGGCATCACCGGAGCCATTGTGCGGCGCCAGCCGTTCGGCGGCTGGAAGAAGTCCTCGGTGGGCGCTGGCACCAAGGCCGGCGGACCCAACTACTTGATGGGGCTCGGCGAGTGGGAGACGGCTCCGTCCACGGCTGCGGCGGAGGTGCACGGCGCCGCGGCCAAGCTGCTGGAGGCCGCACGCAGGGCCGGGCAGTCGCTGTCCGCGGAGGAGTTGGGCGGGCTGGAGCGTTCGCTGCGTTCCGACGCCGCGGCCTGGGCCGACGAGTTCGGCGTGGCCAAGGACGTCTCCGGGCTGACGGCGGAGCGCAATGTGTTCCGCTACCTGCCGGTTCCGGTCACGGTCCGGTTGTCCGAAGGCGAGCCGCTGGCACAGTTGGTCCGCGTGCTGGCCGCCGGCGTGCTGGCGGGTTCCGATGTGGCGGTATCCACCGCCGTCGCGCTTCCCGCGTCCTTGCAGGCGCTGGCCACGGAGCTGGGCCTTGAGGTGACGGTGGAGGACGACGGCGCCTGGCTGGCCCGGCTGCCCCGGCTCGGTGCCGGGCGGATCCGCTTGATCGGCGGGGACGCCAAGGCGCTGGCCGTCGCCACCGGTGGGCGGCCGGATGTGGCGGTCTATGCCCACCCGGTGACCGAAGCCGGCCGGTTGGAAATGCTGCCCTTCCTGCACGAGCAGGCGGTCAGCATCACCGCGCACCGCTTCGGCACCCCCGACCATCTGGCCGACGGCCTGATCTGAGCGCTGCGGCGACTCCACCCGAACCGCCGCACCCCCCCCGGGCCGCCGCCACCCCCCGGGCCGACTATTCAGCAGGCGCCCTTCTCAAGCGTGAGGAGGGCGCCTGCTGAATAGTGGATGCCAGGAGCTGTCCAGGGCCGGGCGGCGTCTGCTCAGCCGTGCCGCCGCGTCCAGCCGACCGCGTGCAAGGTGAGCACACCGGCAATAGTAACCAGCCCGGCGAGCAGCACATTGGGGGCCACGGTTGACAACAGGAAATACCACGGCGGCCCGAAGGGGCTGCTCGGCACAGCCTCAGCTTCCATCTCGATCAGATACGGCGCGACCGACGCCCACGTGCCAAAGGCGGTGAGCCCGAGGCCAAGCACCCAAAGCGCCACCAGGAAGGGGTTGATCGTTCGGTGCGCGGCGGGAGTGCCTTCCGGCCGGACCTGTGCTGCTGCGTCCGGCGGAATGATCTCGGCGATGCCGGTCGACTGCGCGAGGCTGTCGCCCTCAAGCTCCGTTGCGGCAGCGTTGAAGGCGGGTCGGGCATCCTTGGCGTGTACGGCGGGGGGTGCCGCGGGCCTGGCCGGGGCTACTTGGGGCACGGCGGGCCGGGCGGCGCTTCGCGCAGTTTCATGGGCTACACCGCCCCGCTGGTAGATCGAGTCGTACCGCTGGTCGAACTGTGATGCGGACATGGTCCCCCTTGGCCGGCCTTTCTTTGAGAATCTACCGGATGCCGGGCAACGCTGTTAGGCTGTGCGCCATGGGAATTCTGATTTTCGGGTAACCAGGTCCTGGACCGGTCAAAAACGACGACCGAAACAATGCTTGCTGAGGCTCTACCTCGCGAGTGGTTCCCTGAATCCACCCCCGCTCTCCGGATCCGATCCGGCTATTTGGCGTCCGCGCCTTGAGCCCTGATCCGGCGGAGAAGTCTCCAGCAGGCTCGATGAGAATCCGAAGGAGAGCCATGACTGATATCGATCCGCGGGCGCCGAAGCCCGCCGAACTGAGTGCACCGAACATCCACCTCGCTCCGGCCGCCGCAGCCAAGCTGACCGCTGAGCAGCAGGCCAAGCTGGCCCCGCGGGGTGCGAAGGCCGGCGATCTGCCCGGCTGGCACAGCATCGGCAACAACCACAAGCCGAAGCATTCCAGCGGCAGGCAGGGTCCGCAGGAGAAGAAGGTGCGCTGGTAAAAACAGCGCAGTACACCCGCGCAGTGCCCCGGACGGACAGGTTCCGCCGGGGCACTGCGCCTCTGCGGATCTGCAGGGAGGAGGCAGCGTGAGACCTGATGTGCGCCGCATGCTGTTGATCCAGGCGGGCAACATCCTGCTGCTGGCCATTGCGGCGGGTGTCATCGTGATGGCCCTGGACGCCCTGACCGCTTATGCCACCGGGGCTCGGGACGAGCCCGACGCGGGCGGCGCGCTCGCCTGGATCTCGCTGGCCGGTTCGCTCGCCGTCATGGTGCTGGCGATTCTTGCGTACCGGTGGACGGCTCGGGGCGAGCGCTACGCGCCGTTGTTCGCTGTACTCGGCTGGGCCGTGCTCTGGCTGCCGCTCAGCCTGACCCTGGGCGCGGCCAGCGGCACACCGCTGTTGGCCTTCATCGCCACGCTGGTCTGCGGGGCAGGGATCGTGCTCTCACTGGTGGCGCTGGGAAGCAAGAAACCGCGCTGATCCGCCGGCCCCGCGCCGACGACAATGCGCCGCACGCCGCCGGCGCACGCCGGTACCGGAGGTTGACCTAGAGGCTGCCGCGGGTTTCGTCTCGACGGATGGTTTCGCCGGTGTTCGGGTCCTGCACCTGGCGGCTCTCGGTCACGCGGTGGTCTCTGCGGGGAACGGCCATGACGATCGAGATGATCAGGCCCAGCACGCCGACCCCCATGAGGATCCAGCCGATCAGTGTCAGGTCGATGAAATCCACGACATCCGCAACAGCGAAGGCCAGGATTGCGCCGATGGCGATCAACGCAATTGATGATCCGATTCTCATAGCCACTAACTCCTTTTACATAGGGCGGCCGGCGCAGCCAGTACTGAGCCGACCGTCGGACAGGAAGTACGCGGTGCAATTGTCAGCATACTTGCTGTTTGGGAGAACGTCCCGGAAGCTGTGATTTAGGCTTAAGGCCGGAACACCATTGCGGTGCTGAGAGTTCCAGGAGGTTTTGTGGCCAAAGGACGGAAGATCAATCCAGCCATGCGGGTGGCTACGGATGCGGCCTTCGATAAGCAGGGCAACCCGAAACCCGGCACGACCACTGCCTTCATGAGGGCCCTGGACGTGCAGCGGCCGCTGGTGCTGGCCAATCTGGACCGGCTGCGGCGCAAGTATCCGGACGCCACGCCGGCGGAGCTGGCCGCGAAGCTGGAGAAGCACTATCTGACAACGGTGAGCTCAGGCGGTGCGGCGGTGGGTGCCACCGCCGTCGTTCCCGGGATAACCGCGCTGGCCTCGCTGGGCCTGTCTGCGGTGGCGACCGTCGGCTTCCTGGAATCCACGGCGCTCTTCGCCCAGTCCATCGCCGAACTGCACGGCATTGACACCGAAAACCCGGAGCGCTCGCAGGCCATGGTGATGGCCATCCTGATGGGCGAGGAGGGCCGCTCGCTGATCAAGGAGTTTGCCGGCCAGGCCGGCGGCCGCGGAGGGAATCCGACCCGCGCGTGGGGAAACGCGGTGGGCAGCACCATGTCCTCCGGCATGGTCAGCTCTCTGGTGGACAGCCTGAAGAAGCGGTTCCTGGCCAAAATAGTGGCCAAGCAAGGTACCGCGATGCTGGGCCGGGTCATTCCGTTCGGCATTGGCGCGGCGGTGGGCGGTGTGGGCAACCACGTGATGGGCCGGCGCGTCATCGGCGCCACCAAAACGGCCTTCGGTGAACCGCCGCTGGTCCTGCCGATGTCACTGGTGGAGGATCTGGTCGAAAACCGGTACCGGCTGGGCGCACTTCCGGCAGCGCCTGGGCGATTGACCGCCAAAATGGTGGAGAAGCTGCCCGTGGTCAGGCGCAAAGGCCAGAAGGCCATCACGGAGTCCGCGGACCATGACCGCGAGTGACCGGCCGGGGATCGACCTGAACAGCGACCTCGGCGAATCGGTCGACGGCCGGCTGATGGGCGACGACGCCGCGATGTTCCCCCTGATCACCAGCGCCAACATAGCCTGCGGCTACCACGCCGGCGACGACGAAACCATGCTGGCCAGCTGCCGCCGCGCGGCCGAGAACAGGGTGGCGGTGGGCGCGCACGTTTCCTATCAGGACCGCGCCGGGTTCGGCCGTCGGTCCATGGAGGTGGCGCCGGCCGACTTGGTCGCCGATGTGGCGTCCCAGCTGGCTGCCCTCGACCGGATTGCCCGCGGGGCGGGAACGCCCATTGCCTATGTGAAGCCGCACGGTGCCCTGTACAACCGGATAGTCCACGACCGCAGCCAGGCCGCGGCCGTGGTGGAAGCTGTCGGTGCCTTCGATCCGCGGCTTCCCGTCCTGGGGTTGCCGGGATCCGCCGTGCTCGAGCTGGCCGCCGATGCCGGGCTGCCGGTGTTCCGGGAGGCGTTCGTTGACCGCGGCTACCGCGCCGACGGCACGCTGATTCCGCGCGGCGAGCCGGGCGCCCTGCTGGAAGACCTGGAGCAGATTGCCGACCGCGCGGTGGAATTCGCCCTGCGTGGCGCGGCCGATTCGCTCTGCGTCCATGGCGACACCCCCGGGGCAGTGGCCATGGCGCGGCTGGTCCGGCAGCGGCTGGCCGCGGCGGGCATTAGCCTCCGCCCCTTCACCGATGCCGCCCGGACCTCCGGACGGTAGGGTGCGGATCCTGCCCTTCGGCGAGGGTGCACTGCTGGCCGAATTCCCCACCCTGGACGACGTCCTGGCCCACTACACCGCGCTCTCGGCTTCAACGCCGCCCGGGGTAACGGAGCTGGTTCCCGCTGCCCGCACCATCCTGGTGACATTCGCCGCCCCGGCGAGCACCGCCGTCGTCCGACACTGGCTGGAACAAACGGCACCGCACGACGTCGAAGCAGGCACCGCCGCAGACCCCGGGGACGTCCTCACCCTTGAGGTGGACTACTCCGGCCAGGACCTGCCGGAGGTGGCGAGGCTGCTGGGCGTGAGCGAGGCTGAGGTGGTCCGCCGGCATCAGCAGTGCGAGTGGATGGCCGCCTTTACCGGCTTCGCGCCCGGGTTTGCCTATCTGGTCACACCGGAGAATCCGCTGCAGGTGCCGCGGCTGGCCGAACCGCGGACCCGCGTGCCTGCCGGATCCGTGGGGCTGGCGGGCGAGTTCAGCGGCGTCTATCCGTCGGCGTCGCCCGGCGGCTGGCAGCTGATCGGCAGGACCGATGCGCGGCTGTGGGACGCCGCGCGGGAACAGCCCGCGCTGATAGCGCCGGGAACGCGCGTCCGGTTCAGGGCGGTGCAGTCGTGATCACGGTGGTCAAGACCGGGCCCGAACTGCTGGTGCAGGACCTCGGCCGTCCGGGCCACGCCGCCATCGGGCTCGGCCCGTCCGGGGCGCTGGACGCCCGGGCCCTGCGTGCTGCCAACCGGCTGGTGGGTAACCCGGAGTCCGCAGCGGGCCTGGAGCTGCTGTTGGGCGGGGCGGTTCTGCAGTTCGACGACGACGCGGTGGTTGCACTGACCGGCGCCTTCGGCGAGGTGTCGGCCTCGGGAAGCGGGAGCATGGACCGCTACCGCCCGTTCCGGATCACGGCGGGCCAGCGGCTGGAGATCGGCGTGGCCACGTCCGGACTGCGCTATTACCTGGCAGTGGCCGGCGGCATCGTGGCCGAGCAGCTGATGGGGTCGGCGGCCACCGATCTGCTGTCCGGGATGGGCCCGGCGCGGTTGCAGGACGGGGACGTGCTGCGGGTCGGTGCCGACACCCCGGCGCCCGAGTCGCCATGGATGCCGGTGCCGCTTCCGCCCGCGGGCACCGTGGCCGTGCGGTTGCAGTCAGGCCCGCGGCTGGACTGGTTCGCCCCGGACACCCGCCAACGATTGACGCTCGGCAACTGGACGGTGAGCGCCGACAGCAACCGCGTGGGGCTGCGGCTGCTGGGGCGGCCGTTGCGGCGGGTGGACGAACGGGAACTGCCCAGCGAGGGCATGCTCACCGGCGCGGTGCAGGTGCCGCCGTCCGGGCTGCCCACAGTGTTCCTGGCCGACCACCCGGTGACCGGCGGCTATCCGGTGCCGGCCGTGGTGGCAGCGGCGGACCTGCCGCTGCTCGCCCAGGCCCGTCCCGGCCAGCGCATCCGCTTTTTCTGGGCCGGCTGAGAACGGCCCCGGCGCGGGCCGGTTCTGGCCCCAGATCGATCCCGGCGTGCTGACCGCAGCCCGCCGGGCCGGTCTATCCGAAGACGGCGGTGGCCACGGTGAAGATGGTCAGCCCGGCCAGCGATCCGACCACTGTGCCGTTGATCCGGATGAACTGCAGGTCCCGGCCCACCTGGAGCTCGATCTTGCGCGACGTCTCCTGCGCATCCCAGCGCTCCACCGTCTCGGTGATGACGCTGGCGATTTGCGAACGGTAGGTCCGGACCAGGTACCCCGCCGCTTCCTCGATCCAGCCGTCGATTTTGGCCGCCAGTTCCGCGTCGGTGGCCAACCGGTGGCCGAAGTCGGCCAACGCCCGCTTGAAGGCCAGGCTCAGCTCGCTCTGCGGATCTTCCACCGCCTCCAGCAGCGCTGTTTTCAGCGTCTCCCAGGTCCGGGTGGCCAGCGCCCGGACTTCGGGATCGCCCAGCGCGTTGTGCTTGATCGCTTCGACCCGCGCCATCATCTCCGGATCGTGCTGCAGATCCTGCGCCACGGAGTTGAGATAGGCGTCCAGCTGCCGGCGCATCGGATGGTCCGGGTCGGCCTGCACCGCAAGGATGAACTTGTACAGCTCCAGATGGACCTTGTCGCCCACCAGCGAATCCACGAACTGCGGCACCCAGGTCGGCGAGCGGTCGGAGACCAGCCGCGCCACGGTCTCTTGGTTGTCCAGCACCCAGTCGGCGGCGCGGTCCAGCAGCAGATCCACCAGCTTCAGGTGGTGGCCGTCGCGCAGCACATGCTCGGCCAGCCGCCCCAACGGCGGACCCCAAGGTGGATCCAGCAGGTGGCGGCGGGCCAGCGACTCGATCAACGCCTGCACGTCCTCGTCGTTGAGCACTTGCAAGGCCCCGCGGATGGCCGTGGCTCCCTCGCGGGCGACCCGTTCGGTGTTCTCCGGCCGTTCCAGCCAGAGCCCGGCCTTGGCGGTAATCCCGAGTGAACCGATCTTGGCCTTGACCACGTCCTCCGCCAGGAAGTTCTCCCCCACGAACTGGCCCAGGCTCGCCCCAATCTGGTCCTTGCGGCGCGGGATGATCGCGGTGTGCGGGATCTTCAGCCCCATCGGGTGCTTGAACAGCGCGGTCACCGCGAACCAGTCCGCCAGCGCGCCCACCATGCCGCCCTCGGCCGCGGCCCGCACGTAGCCCAGCCACGGATAGCTGTCCTGCAGAGCGAAGGAGACCAGGAAGACCAAGGCCAGTACCACCAGCAGCCCGGTGGCCAGCAGCTTCATCCGGCGCAGGCCCGCGGCCCGGACGCTGTCCGGCACCGCAGCGGTCCGGCTGCCCCCGTTCGGTCCGCTTCCGGGCATGTTCCCCGCCGCGCTTCCGTCCCGCGGGTCGCCTCTCGGCCCGTCCGCCCGTTCGTTCGCCGTGTCAGGTGCGACGCCGCCGCCAGTCTGAGTGCCCATGTTGCCTCCGAAGCCGAATCGCCGAACGATCATTGACCGTTCACCCTTCAGTCAACCCTACGGCGGGTCCGGTTGTCCGGTCATCGCGTACGGTGAATTCATGGACCAGAGGATCTATGCGCACCGCGGTTCCAGCGAGCAATATGCGGAGAACACCCGAGCCGCCTATCTGCAGGCGATCGCCGACGGCGCTGACGGGATCGAGTGCGACGTCCACCTGACCAAGGACCGCCGGCTGGTCTGCTTCCACGACTTCACGCTGGACCGCACCTCCAACGGCACCGGCAACGTTTCCGACTACACGATGGATGAACTGCTGCAGCTGGACGTCAGTTCCTGGAAAGGCGTGCCGATTCCGCCCGAATACGGCGGCACCGCGGACCAACTGGTCACCCTGGACGACCTGGTGGACCTGATGCGGGGCGCCGGACGGCCGCTGGGCCTGGCGGTGGAGCTCAAGCACCCCAGCCCGTACGGGCAGGAGCTGGAAGACGAACTGCTCAAGTACCTGATGGCAGAGGGCTGGGACCCGGACACCTCGCGGCTGGACAACATCCAGATGAGCTTCATGAGCTTCCACCCGGACGCGGTGAAGTACCTGGCCGACAACATGCCCGGCGAATATGTCTGCCAACTGCTGGATGACATTGACGCCGAAGAGCTCAAAGCCAGCCTGATGATGGGCGAGCTAACGGTCGGCGCAGTGGCCGGACTGTTGCGGCGGGCGTTGTCCGAAGGCGAGGGGCTGATCGAGGAGCATCGCGTCGGTCTGGCCGGACCTGGCGTGGACTACGTGCGCTCACATTTGCCGCTGGTCCGCCGCTGGCTGGATGCCGGCACGCAGTTCCGCGTCTGGACGGTCGACGATCCGCAGGACGTGAAGCTGTGCCGCGAACTGGGCTTCGGCGAGATCACCACCAACCGCCCGGCCGAGGTCCGCCGGCAACTGGAGACGGCCCGCGTCTAGGCCGCCGTCGCCCGGGATAAGCAGCCTGCGGCCACTGCCGCATCCAGTACCTTTGTGGTTTATTTGGTGCATGGCATCTCCCATTGAGGATTATGCACTCATATCGGATCTGCACACGGGAGTGTTGGTCTCCCGGTCCGGGAGCATGGACTGGCTCTGCCTGCCCCGCTTCGACTCGCCCTCTGTATTCTCCGCGCTCTTGGGCGGCCCCGGACACGGCCGCTGGCTGCTGGCCCCGGATGGTGCGCATTCCCAGACTGACTCTCCGATGGGGGCCGGCCCGGAGGGCAAACAGGGCAAGGACCCGGCAGATGTGCAAGGGAGCCAGCAGCCGGTCTCCACACAGGAACAGGACGAAGCGGTCTCCTCGGATCCGGAGGCCCACGGGCAGTCCGCCACCGAGGAGGCCAAGAGGGCTGCCGTGACGGGCCGCGCGGCCCGCGAAGCACAGTCCGGTGACGCGGACGGCGAAGCAGATCAATCCGGCGACGCGGCCGGCACCGCCGAGGCCGGGGACTCCGGGGCTGCCACCAGCGCCACGGCCGAGTCGGCGGCCGGCTCAGGATCCGGGCAGTCCACTGCGGCGGACGCCATGCACAAGGGAGGTGTGGCCTCAGCGCCCGTCCACCGGCAGCCCGCTCGGGATCACCGTCCGCCGACCGCCGCCGACGCAGCAGAGGAACCGCACGCCGTCGTCGTGAGGCGCACCTATATTGTGTCCACGTTTGTGCTGCAGACCCGTTGGAAGAGCAGCACGGGCGAAGCGCTGATCACCGAGTTCATGCCGGTGGGCGACCGCAGGGCGTCCTTGGTGCGGCGGGTTGAGGGCCTGTCCGGGGAAATGAAGATCCGGCAGGAGCTGATCATGCGGTTCCACTACGGGGACGTGGTCCCCTGGGTGAACCGGGTCAAGGACGAGCAGACCGGGAAGGAATCGATTGTCGCGATTGCCGGGCCCGACGCGCTGGTGCTGCACGGAGATGACCTGCCGCGGGCCGCGGAGCGCCGGCACCGGGGCGAATTCACCATCAGGGCCGGCGAGCGGGTGGACTACGAGCTGTGCTGGTTTCCCTCCCACCGGACCGTCCCGCCGATGATCGACGTCGACGCCGCGCTGGATGAGACGGTGAACTTCTGGCAGAACTGGTGCTCGCGGTTCCCGCCGCAGGGCGACTACCACGCCATGGTCAAGCGCTCGCTGCTGGTGCTGCGCGCCATGACGCATGAGACCACCGGCGGAATCGTTGCCGCGCCGACCACCTCGCTGCCGGAGGCCGTCGGCGGGGAGCGGAACTGGGACTACCGGTACGTCTGGCTGCGCGATGCGGCGTTGACGCTGGAATCGATGATGACGCACGGCTATGAGACCGAGGCCCTGCAATGGCGCAACTGGCTGCTCCGCGCGGTGGCCGGAGACCCGGAGGACCTGCAGATCATGTACGGGGTGGCCGGCGAACGCGATCTTCGGGAGCGCATCATCGAGCATCTGCCCGGTTATGAGGGCTCCGCACCGGTCCGGGTGGGCAACGGCGCCGTGGACCAGTACCAGGCGGACGTGATCGGCGAGGTCATGGTGGCGCTGGAGAAGCTGCGCAACTTGGGCGGCAGCGAGGACCACTTCTCCTGGCCGCTGCAGAAGGCCATGCTGCACTACATCGAGAAGCACTTCGACGAGCCGGACCAGGGCATCTGGGAGATGCGCGGTCCCCGGCGGCACTTCACGCACTCCCGGGTGATGATGTGGGCAGCCTTCGACCGCGGCGTCCGCGCGGTCCGGGAGCACGGGCTGGACGGCAAGGCCGTGCGCTGGACGGAATTGCGGGACCGGCTGCGCGAGGAGGTCATGGAGCACGGTTTCAACCGGGAGATCAACTCCTTCACGCAGTCCTACGACAGCACCGAAGTGGACGCGTCGCTGCTGGTGCTGCCGCAGGTGGGCTTCGTCAAGTACGACGACGACCTGATGCTCGGTACCGTGGCCCGGCTGGAGCAGGAGCTCGTGGACGCGGACGGGCTGATCCTGCGCTACCGGACCGGCTCCGGGATGGACGGGCTGGCGCCGGGCGAACATCCCTTCCTGGCCTGCTGCTTCTGGCTGGTGGAACAGTATGCCCGCTCCGGGCGGATCGGCGATGCACGCGACCTGATGGACCGGCTGATGGGTTACGCGAACGAGCTGGGGCTGATGGCCGAGGAGTATGACACGGTGAGCAAGCGGATGACGGGCAACTTTCCGCAGGCGTTCTCGCACCTGGCCCTGATCCGGGCGGCTGACGCGATTAACGGCCACGCGCAGGACGCGGTGTAGCCCGCCCGCACCGCTCGTTCCTTCCTGCACGACGACGGCGGTGCCCCTTCCGTGCGCCCGCGCGGCACCCCGTGGCCCGGCTACTGTAGATAGGTGAAGTTTTTTCAGTCCCCGGCCGTGAAGGTGGGGCTGTCCATCTCCATCGCCACCGGACTGTACGGGGTCTCCTTCGGCGCGCTGTCAGTGACGTCCGGACTGGACCTCTGGCAGACCATGGCGCTGAGCCTGCTGCTCTTCAGCGGCGGCTCCCAGTTCGCCTTCATTGGGGTGATCGGCGGCGGCGGGACCGGCGTGGCGGCGATGACTGCTTCCGCCTTGCTGGGCATCCGCAACGGCATCTACGGCATGCAGATGAATGCGCTCGTCTCCCCGCGCGGCTGGCGCCGACCGCTGGCCGCCCAGGTGACCATTGACGAATCCACCGCTACGGCGTCCGGCCAGGAGGATCCCGGCGAGCAGCGGCGCGGCTTTTGGACAGCCGGCGTGGGTATATTCCTGCTATGGAATCTTTTCACCTTGGTGGGAGCGCTGGCCGGTAACGCGCTCGGAGACCCGAAGCAGTGGGGCCTTGACGGGGCAGCGGTCGCCGCTTTCCTGGCCTTGCTCTGGCCGAGGCTGAGAGGCAAAGAGCCGGCCGCCATCGCCGCGGTGTGTGCCTTGGCCACGCTGCTGGCCGTGCCGTTCGTCCCCAGCGGCGTGCCCATCCTGGTGGCCGCAGCCGTCGCGGCGGCCATCGGCTGGTTCACGCACAAGCCGGTTCCGGCCGGGATGGCCCCGGACATCGAGCCCTACGACGAACCGTACGCCGAGCACGACTGCAGCCACACACTGGCCGAATCCGAGCGGCGCGCCGCGGGGCTGGACGGCGGCCCGGCCGACGGCGCAGACGGAAAGGATGCCCCGTGAGTCTCTGGATCTGGATCCTGATCGCCTGCGCCGTCTCCTACCTGACCAAGCTGGCGGGCTACCTGGTGCCGGCCAAGTGGATGAAGAACCAGCGGATGTCCCGCATTGCCGCCACCATGACCATTGGCCTGCTCGCCTCGCTGACCATGGTCAACACCTTCTCCAGCGGCCAGCAGTTGGTGTTCGACGCCCGGATCGGAGCCCTGCTGGCCGCAGCCGTCGCGCTGCTGCTGCGTGCGCCGTTCCTGGTGGTGGTCATCGCTGGCGCCGCCGCGGCCGCCCTGCTCCGCCTGTCCGGCTGGGGATAGCCGCGCGGCTGCCCCGCACACGCTGGCTGTGGTTCGACCTCAATGGGGGGGGAATGACTCTTAAGGCGCGATTGACGACGGCGGTGCGCACCGCCGTCGTCAATTGAGCAGTCAGGAGTCAGTCAGCGATCTTGGCGACCAGCCGGCCGACGACCTCGCCCCTCTTCAGCTTTTCCAGGCCTTCCGGGATCTCCTCGAAGCTGATCTCGGTGACGGTCGGGTTGAGCTTGCCGGTGGCGAAGTAGTCGTAGACGCCTTGCACGTCCTCCTTGGTGCCGCCCTGCGAGCCAACCAGGGTGACTTCGGACAGAATCAGCGTCTTGGTGCTGATGGTGGCTTCCAACCGGCCCATGCCGACCTGGACCACGCGGCCGCCGCGGCGGACCGTCTCGACGGCCTCGGCGGTGGTGGTGCCGAACCCGGCGAAGTCCACGATGACGTCCAGGCCAATCTCCTTGAAGTCAGCGATGGACTTGGCCACATCCTTGGCTCCGACCTCGCGGACCTGGTCCCAGACCTTCTCGTTGACTTCGGCCACGTAGACCTCCGCGCCGGCCAGGACGGCTACGCGGGCGCCGATGGAGCCGAGGCCGCCGAAGCCGATGATGCCGACCTTGTCGCCGGCCTCGACCTGTCCGTTCGCGATCACGGCGTGGTGACTGGTCATGCCGGCATCGGTGCCGGCCGCGCCCTGCGAGAAGCTGACGTTGTCCGGAATGCGGACCAGCGCCTCCTGGTCGATCGCAGCCTTGAAGGAGAAGCCGCCGTCGAACGCGTAGCCGGGAGCGCCAGCGGACGTGGTGGGGCAGAAGCCAACGCGGTCTCCGACCTTCCAGTCGGTCACGCCGTCGCCCACCTCGGTGACGACGCCGGCGACTTCGTGGCCCAGTGTGATGGGGCGCTTGGCCAGCGTGGAGAGCCAGCCCTCGTCTTCGAGCATGCCGACGTCGGAGTGGCACAAGCCGGCCGACTTGATATCGACGACCACACCGCCGGGGGCGGCCGTTGGCTCCTCGACGTCGGTCAGTACAAGGGGCTCGTGGGTATTGGTGAACTGCCAGGCTTTCATAGGTTTTCCTTTGGCTGCGTGTCTGACGTTCCGCTCCGTAGGGTCTGGCCGGAGCAGCGGGGCTCGTGGCCCTCCTGTCACCGTAGCCCGGCCACTCCAAAAGTTCCATGTATATGCATGTACCGTCCATCACCCTCCAGTGTGACCCAGCGGGCACCGCCGATTGCGGCAGGTGACGGTGGACCTGTCGTTGGCTGTGGCCCTGTGGAAGACTGAAGCCATGCTTGTAGCCTTCTCTGTTGCACCCTCCGGGGTTCCCACCGCCGGACCGGCACCGCACGACGCCTCGGTGCACGACGCCGTCGCCGAAGCCGTCCGGATCGTTCGGGAATCGGGCCTGCCGAACAAGACCGATGCCATGTTCACCACCATCGAGGGTGAATGGGACGAGGTCATGGACGTGGTCAAGCGCGCCACTGAAGCCGTGGGCAAGTACGGATCACGGGTTTCGCTGGTGCTGAAAGCTGATATTCGTCCGGGCTACTACGGAGAGCTCGCCGGAAAGGTGGACCGGCTGGAGGCCGCGATCACAGAACGGGATCAGAAGTGAGCCACGAGCGCGGCAGGCAGGACGCCGACCGGGCCGAAACGTGGACAGCGGTCGAGGACTACCTGACCGTCACCTTGGTGGGCGAAGATGCGGCCCAGGTGTCGGCACGGGAGAGCGCGGACCGGGAGGGCCTGCCGGCCATTGAGGTCAGCGCCCCGCAGGGGAAGCTGCTGATGCTGCTGGCCAAGCTGACCGGTGCGCGCAAGGTGTTGGAGATCGGCACGCTCGGCGGCTACAGCACCATCTGGCTGGCCCGCGGAGTCTCGGATGGCGGCGAAGTGGTCAGCTGCGAGTACGAGCCGCACCACGCAGAGGTCGCCCAGCGGAACCTGGAGGCCGCCGGCGTGGCGGACAAGGTCAGCATCCGGGTGGGTGCCGCGCTGGAAACGCTGCCGAGCCTGGCCGCCGGGGACGACGGGCCTTTCGATCTGGTGTTCATTGACGCGGACAAGGAAAACAACCGGAACTACGTTGAGTGGGCGCTGCGGCTGACGCGTCCAGGCAGCCTGATTGTGGTGGACAACGTGGTCCGCTCCGGGCAGGTGCTGGCCGAGGGCGGCGGTGGAAGCACGGAGGACCGCGACATCCGGGGAACCCGCGACGCGCTGGCGCTGCTGGGCTCCGACGAGCGCCTCGATGCCACCGCGATCCAGACCGTGGGCGGCAAGGGCTGGGACGGTTTCGCGCTGGCTCTGGTCAAGTAGCCGATGGGGCGGCGAAGCGCCCGTGCCGACGCGTCACGGGAGCCGGAGGCGTCCGGCGGGCCGGCCGAAGGACGCTACGAAATCTCTTCCGGAATGGCCGAACTGATCCGGGAACCGGAATCTGCGGACAGTTGGCTGCTCAAGATCAACGGCGTCCAGTCCTCCCACGTGGTGATTGGCGATCCGCTGCGCCTGGACTTTGAATACATGCGCTGGATGGCGGCGTTGATCGGATCCCGCTGGGAGTCCGGGGACAAGCTGCGCGTACTGCATCTGGGCGGCGGAGCCTGCTCGATGGCCCGTTATCTGGCGGCCGCCTATCCGCAGGCGCGGCAGGTCGTCGTCGAGATTGATGCGAAGCTGGCCGAGCTGGTGCGGCGGTGGTTCGACATCCCGCGCGCGCCTCTGGTGCGGATCAGGGTAGGCGAAGCGCGGTCGGTGACCGAATCGCTGAGCGAAGACAGCAGGGACCTGCTGATTCGCGACGTCTTCTCCGGCAGCACGACCCCGGAGGGGCTGACCACGCTGGAATTCACCCGCGCGGCGCGGCGCGTGCTCTCGCCCGGCGGCGTCTACCTGGTGAATTGCGGAGATACGCCCCAGCTGGCCGGGGCGCGCGAGGAAGCGGCCACCATCGGCGAGGTCTTCGAGCATCTGGTGATGATCGCCGACCCGCCGATGCTCAAGGGCCGGCGGCACGGAAACGTGGTGATCGCCGCCAGCGACGAGCCGCTGGAAACCGGCCCGGCGCTGATCCGCGAGCTACTGCACGGCGCGGTGCCCGCCCAGCTGTGGAGCGGGGCAAAAATAGCGCAGTTTTGCAGAGGATCGGCGATCCGGCAAGACCCTCCGGTCAATTAGCTGCCGTTCCTTGAACGTTATGACTTCGGCCCGGATTTGTTTGTAAGATGGAAGCGAACGGCCGATCCTCGGTCGTATAAGGCCCGGGAGCGAGCCGCTTGCGGCGGGCTCTCCGGAGGCAGGCATAGAAAAAACGGCTTCGACACTATGGATGGTGGCTGGAGCGCTATGTCTGCTCAGCCGGACTTGGTCCGGCGCCGGATGCCGGGTGCTGACAACCTAATCCCCCCAAGTTAGGTACAGTGCCCGGCATCTCGGTCAATTGAATCCTTTAACCGCACTGTTCACCGATCACCTTCACCCTTCGCTGTCCTTCCCAACAGTTCTGCCTCCCTGTTGCGGGCCTCCCGCCTCAACACCTCGACGACGGCGGCCACTGCCGGTTGCCGCAGTGATTCCGGGCGGGCCACCAGCCAGTAACCGAGACGCTCCTCCAACTCCTCCGGCAGGATGCGGACCAGATCCGGATGCCGGTTGGCCATGAAGCACGGCAACAAGCCCAGGCCGGCGCCGGCGCGGGTAGCCTCCACATGGACAAACACATTGGTGGAACCGAGGGCTGTCACCATCGCCGGCAGCAACCGGCGCGGGGCATCCAAATCGTCCACCTGCAGCATCGAGTCGATGAAATACACCAGCGGGTGGTTCATGGCCGCGCGGACGCTGCCCGGCGTGCCGTGCTTGGCCAGATAGTCGCGGGAGCCGTACAGGCCCAGGACGTAGCTGCCCAGCCGGATGGATCGGGCGCGGTTGACTTGCGGCCGCCCGACGACGACTTCGAAATCCAGGCCAGGGCGATGCTGCGAAGCCCGCCGGGCGGCAGTCACGATCTCCACGCTGAGCTTGGGGTGGTGCTGCTGCAGGCGGGCAATTGCCGGCGCGGCGACGAAGGCGCTGAAGCCGTCGGTGGCGGACATTCTCACCACGCCCGCCAGCTGGTCCGCTTCATCCGGCGTGCGGTTGAGCCCCGCCAGCGATTCCTCGATCCGTTCGGCCACCGTCGCCGCCTTGCGGCCCAGATCGGTCAGTTCCCAGCCGCCTGGCGCGCGGGAGAGCACGCGCCCGCCCAAGCCCTTCTCCAGTGCGGCGATCCGACGGGAGACAGTGGTGTGGTTCAGGCCCAGGTTGTCGGCCGCGGAGGTGTACCGGCCGGTGCGGGCCACAGCGAGCAGGATGATCAGGTCGTCCGGGTTGGTGGGCTGGGGCGCGGAAGTCATGTCTGCATTTTTGCAGACTAGGCCTGCAAAGTTTGCCATTGATGCACACGCCGGAAGAGGGAATACTCAGGGTGGTCGAATTGTGACCTCACTCACAGGCCACCGGAGCACTCCCGGCGGCCGCGCACCGCAGTATCCGCACGCCACGCAAGGAGAAAGATGAGCGCCCACGCTACCCCCACCGGACCCGGATCCGGTGCCTCGCACGAGTCACCACCGTCGGTCCTGCGCAAGGTTGTTATTGCTTCCATGGCCGGCACGGTTGTGGAATGGTACGAGTTCTTCCTCTACGCCACGGCCGCCACGTTGGTTTTCGGCGCCCTCTTCTTCCCGGATGCCGGCACCGAACTGGACGCGATCATCGCCGCTTTCGTCACCTTCGCCGTCGGCTTTATCGCGCGGCCCCTAGGCGGCATCGTATTTGGGCACTTCGGTGACAAGGTCGGCCGGAAGAAACTGCTGCAGCTGAGTATCATCCTGATCGGCACAGCCACCTTCCTGATGGGCTGCCTGCCCGGGTTCGACCAGATCGGTTACTGGGCGCCGGCCCTGCTCGTGGCCTTGCGGTTTATCCAGGGCTTCGCCATCGGCGGCGAATGGGGCGGCGCAGTGCTGCTGGTCGCCGAGCACAGCCCGGCTGCCAAGCGAGGCTTCTGGGCGTCCTGGCCGCAGGCCGGCGTGCCGATGGGTAACATGCTGGCCACTGTGGTGCTGTGGGTCATGTCCGGCATCCTCTCCGACGCCGAATTCCAGGCCTGGGGCTGGCGCGTTGCCTTCTGGCTCTCCGCAGTCATCGTGATCGTGGGCTACTACATCCGCACCAAGGTCACCGAGGCGCCGATCTTCCTGGAGGCCCAGGCAGAGTCCGCCAAGGTCAAGTCCACCTCCTACGGTGTGGTGGAAGTGATGAAGCGCTACCCCCGCGGCGTTTTCACTGCCATGGGCCTGCGCGTGGCAGAGAACATCATCTACTACATCGTCGTGGCGTTCTCCATCACCTACCTGAAGACCGTGCACGACTTCGACGTCACCACCGTGTTGGGCCTGCTGATCCTGGCGCACGCCTTCCACTTTGTGGTGATCCCGTTCTACGGACGGCTGTCGGACACCATCGGCCGCCGGCCGGTCTACATGGTCGGAGCCGTACTGTCGGGGGTCTGGGCCTTCGTCGCCTTCCCGATGTTCGACACGCAGAACCCGATCATCATCCTGGCCGCGATCTTCCTGGGCCTTGCCGTGCACGGCCTGATGTATGCGGGTCAGCCGGCCATCATGGCGGAGATGTTCCCCACCCGGATGCGCTATTCCGGCGTCTCGCTGGGCTACCAGGTGACGTCGATCTTCGCCGGCTCGCTGGCCCCGATCATCGCTTCCACCCTGCTGAAGGACTTCGGGCACTGGCTGCCGGTGGCCCTGTACCTGGTGGTCGCTTCGGTCATCACCATCGTGGCCGTGTACTTCGCACGTGAAACCAGGGGCGCGTCGCTGCGCGATCTGGATCGGGCCGACATCGCCGCCCAGACCGGAGCCGAGGTACGGACCCAGGCCTGACAAAGCCCAAGCCTGCCCGTGGCCCTGACCTGGCCACGGGCAAGCAAAAGGGACCGGCGCCATCCGTTGGGGGAGGCGCCGGTCCCTTCGCTGTTCAGCGAGAGGCTGTTGTCAGCGGAAGCCGATGAGCTGCTCGACCGGCCCGATCCCGAAGAAGAGCACGAAGGCTGCGGCAACAATCCACATCAGCGGGTGGATCTCCCGTGCCCGGCCCTGGAACGTGCGCACCAACACGTAGGCGATGAAGCCCGCGCCCAGACCGTTGGCAATGGAGTACGTGAACGGCATCAGGGTGAAGGTCAGGAAGGCCGGGATGGCCACGCCCCAGTCGGCCCAATCGATCTTGCCCACCTGGGAAACCATCATGAAACCGACGACGACGAGCGCCGGCGCCACTGCCTCGAACGGCACCAGCGAAATCAGCGGGGTGAAGAACATGGCCAGCAGGAACAGCAGCCCGGTGACGACGTTGGCCAGGCCGGTGCGCGCACCTTCGCCAATGCCTGCGCCGGATTCCACGTAGATCTGGTTGGAAGAGACCGATGCGGCGCCGCCGGCAACCGCGCCCACTGCGTCGACGATCAGCACCCGGTCCACGTGCGGAATGTTGCCCTGCTTGTCGGTCAGCCCTGCCTCATTGGCCAGGCCCACCATGGTGCCCATGGCGTCGAAGAAGATGCTCAGCAGGATGGCGAAGGCCAGCAGGGAAGCGGCCGTGAAGCCCAGCGTGCCGAAGGAGCCGAAAATGCTGACCTGGCCGACCAGGCTCAGATCGGGCAGTCCCACCCAGCTACCGGTCGGCAGCTCGGGCACCACCAGGGACCAGCCCTGCGGGTTGAAGCCGTCCGGGCCCACGGACGGCCCGACGTTGGCCACTGCCTCGATGATCACCGCGAGCACCGTGGCGGACAGCACGCCGATCAGGATGCCGCCCTTGACCTTGCGCACCACCAGGGCGATGGTCAGGATCAGACCGAAAATGAAGACCAGGGTCGGCCAGCCCAGCAGCACGCCGTCGAACCCCAGGCCCACCGGAACAGTGGTGCCCGCGGCGTCCGGGATGCGGCGGATGAAGCCAGCGTTGACCAGGCCGATCAGAGCGATGAACATGCCGATGCCCACCACAATGGCGGTCTTTAGGCTTTGCGGCACAGCGTTGAACACCGCGGTCCGGAACCCGGTGAGCACCAGGATCAGCATGGTGATACCGGAGAGCACCACCAGGCCCATGACGTCCGGCCAAGTCAGGCCAGGATTGGTAGCGACCGTGATGGCGACGAAGGCGTTGACACCCAGGCCGGTCGCCAGGGCGAACGGGTACTTGGCCCACGCGCCCATCGCAATCGTCAGCACGCCGGCCACCAGGGCCGTCACCGCCGCGACGCGTTCTGCGCCAAGCATGGCTCCGGTTGAATCGGCGCCGCCCAGGATCAGCGGGTTCAGCACCACGATGTAGCTCATCGCGAAGAACGTGGCCAGGCCGCCGCGGATTTCACGTGAATAGTTGGAGCCGCGCTTGGTGATCTCAAAGTATCGGTCGAGCACCGAAGTCTTGTCGGCTACTGCTGCCTTTGCGGGCATGGGGAATGTCCTCCACGGGTGAGTGGCATAGTTGGAAGTTTCCCCAGAATTCTACGCTCCTGCTGTGCGCAGAGGCGTACGACGGCGGTGCTTGGCTCCCGATCCTCAGGCGACGGCCGTGCGGCCGGAGGACGCGATGGCGTTTCCGGCCACCTTCGCCTGCCGGATAATCTCCCGAGTACTCGGGGCCAGCAGGTCCGCCACGCCCACCAGATACAGGCCGATGGCGTTCAGGACAGCAACTGCGTTTTCCCCGGCCGCGATGCCCAGGCTGCGGAGCAGGCGCCGCATCTGGTTCTGCGCGCAGCCCGTCAGGACCACCGAATCGGCCACCAGCAGCCCGCGCTCGGTGCGGATGACCCACCGCTGCTGACCGTCCCGGCTGATCGAAGGGACACGCCCCGCGTTGTCCTCGGATGCAACTGAGTGAGTGCCCGGTTGCTTTGACGGCGCAGCTTTTCCGGAGGTCCGGCTAACGCCGCAGGCAAAGGTGCTACGCCGGATGTCCAGGGCATGGCTGGCGGCGTAGGCCTGCAGCAGCCGCAGCAGGTCGTTGCGTTCGCCGCGGGCCGATGAGTCTGGCAACGCGGAGCGGCGGCTGGGGTCGGACGGCTGCGCAAGCAGCCCCTCCACGACGATCGAGGACACGCCTCGGCGGCTCAGTTCACTGGCCACGGCCAATCCGGGCAGCCCGGAGCCGATGACCACCGTGGTGGTGTACTCGGTCGGCACCTCTGGGATGGAAACGCCACTCACGGCACGGACTCCTTGAACGGTAGGGAGAACCTCGGACGGCGAACGGACCGCCCGTAATGCATTGTGAAACTGTTGTTCAACAAGTAATTTCCTCGAAGCCTACATAACTTTTCGGCCACTGAGAAGGCCTTTGCCGCGGAGTAAGCTGAGGGTAGCTGGCGAGGGAGCCAGTGCTACGTTGAGGGAGGCGGAACGAATGACAGAAGCCACAGCCGGAAGCGCCGGACAGGGTGCCGCACGACGCGGCATCGTCGTCGGAGTTGATGGTTCCGACCAGAGCATCTGTGCGTTGGTTTGGGCTGCTGAGGAGGCGCAGCGGCGCCGGACCCCACTGCATGTCGTGACTGCCTACACCGTTCCGGTTTTTGCTGCATCCAGCATGGATGCCGGCTATGCCACGCTGGACGATTCCGTGATCCGCGAAGGCGCCGAAGCCGTGCTGGAGCAGGCCGTCGCCAAAATCGGCGGCTACAACCTGGACGTGGACTCCAGAGTCGAAACCGGCGATGCTGCCGGCGTCCTGCTGGAGCTCTCCGAACAGGCCGAACTGATCGTTGTCGGCACGCGCGGGCGTGGCGGCTTCATGGGCAGGTTGCTCGGCTCGGTCAGCAGTGCCGTCCCGGCCCACGCGGAGTGCCCCACAGTGACCATTCCGCTGGCCTGCGCGCCCCGACTCGGCGATCTGGACATCGAAGTCCCACGGTCCAAGGAACAAGCCGTGCGGCCGGAGGACATCGAGAAGGTCGTCGTCGTCGGCGTCGACGGGTCGGAGCAGGCACGCAATGCCACCCTGGTGGCAGCAGAGCAGGCGGAACGGCTTGGCTATCCGCTCAAGATGGTGTGCGCGCTGCCGCCGTTCACCGGCTCGCTGGCGTGGGTGCCCGCGCCGCTGGACCGCGAAGCGCTCTACGCGGATATCCGGGAGCAGCTCGACGCCGGCGTGGCCTGGATCAAGAGCCACTTCCCGAACCTGCACGTCATCGGCGAGGTGCAGGACGGCTCGCCGGTGGAACTTCTGATCGATGCTTCCCGCACGGCAGAACTGCTGGTGGTCGGCACACGCGGCCGTGGCGGCTTCGCCGGCATGCTGCTCGGTTCCACCAGCCAGGGCGTGCTTCACCACGCCAGGGGGCCGGTCATGGTGGTCCCGGACCGGCAGGATCCACGGCTGAACGACCGCCGGAACTTCGGTCCCCTGCCTGACGCCGACGAGCGGTAACCACCGCAGTACACATGGGCCGGGGACGGAAACAAACAAAGTCTCGGCCCGGCCCAGTTCCTTCTTTTCCCACCCCAACCACCCCCCCCCCCCCCAAAGCCGTCCACCTTCCCCCCCCCTCACCCCCCCTCCCCCTCCAC
>NZ_JBSGTH010000001.1:0-42868 GCF_053607305.1 Arthrobacter sp. NPDC055138 | reverse complement strand
GTTCGATAGAGATGTCGGCAAGGGCATGCGGGGGGACCGATCCGAAAACGAACGCCACCGAGATCTACACTGATACATTCGTCGGCAGCGTCAGATGTGTATAAGAGACAGGTTCCGGGCCCGGCCCATTGATGCTGTTGCCGACCTAGACGGCCCAGCGCGCCCCGGAGGTGTGCAGCTTGCCGTACATGTGACTGATGTTCGTCACCGTCAGGCCGGCATCCGGGTTCAGCGCATGGACCACCTGCCAGTTGCCGATGTAGACCGCCACGTGCCAGATGGCATTGGGTTCTCCCCAGAACACCAAGTCGCCGGGCTGCAACTGCGAGAGCGGAACCTTGTAGGGTGCCTGGTCGAGCTGGGCCTGTGCGGTCCGCGGGAGCCACCGGCCCGCGCTGCCGAACGCCGCCTGCGTCAGTCCCGAGCAGTCATAGCCCAACGGGCCGACGCCGCCCCAATCGTAGAAAGTCTTCTTGTTGGATTCCTTCGCCCTTGCGAAGCTGATGGCCGCGTTGGCGATGCCGCCGTTTACCGAAGGAGCACCGACAACCGGCGGAGGCGTCACGACCTCGGGTTCCGGTTCCGGCTTCGGCTTGGGCTTTTCCGGCGGCGGCGTTGGCCTCGCTGGCGGGGTGGCGGGCTTGGTGGGAGCAGGCGTCGACGGCGGCGTGCTGGGCTTGGGAGCGGGCGCCGAAGGCCTGGACGGTTCCGGCGTCGAGGGGGTTGCCGGTCTCGACGTCGTCGGGGGTGAGGGGCGCGACGGCGTGACGTCGTCACTGGCCGGCGCCACGGTGGAACCTTGTGCGGTCGAGTTGCTGCTGGAAGGCCGCTGCGCCGCGGCGGCCTCTTGGGCTGACTGCTCAACCAGGGCCTGAAGCTGGCGGTCCTGCTCGGCCTTCTCCAAGGCGGCGATGCGGGAGTCCTCTTCGCTGGTGCTGGTCCCTCTGAGCTCGGCGAGATGTACCAGGAGCGTCTGGCGCTGTTCCTCGTAACGGATCACTTGCTGTTCCTGGGCGGCGCTGGCGGCCTTGGCGTCCGTCTCGGCGGCTTCCGCTGCGACCGCGGCGTCCTTGGCAGCCTCATCTGCCTGCGCGACATAAAGCTCCCAGGCGGCCCACAGCTGCGCGGCCTGCTGGGATTCGGTGAGGGTCTGCGAGCGGTTGGCGGTCAGCGCATCCAGAGTGGAAGCCTTGTACAGCACATCGCTGGTGTCCTTGCTGTCCAGCAGTGCGCTCAACGCGGGGTTGACGCCGCCGTTCCGGTACAGCTCGCCGGCCAGCTGGCCCACTTGGTTCTTGACCGACTCGAAGTATTCGGCGGCCTCCGAGGCCTTGGCCTTGGCGTCATCGAGCTCTGCGGTCCGCTCTTGCTGCTTCAGCAGCGACTCGCTGTAGGTGTTCTGCAAACGCATCGAATCGAACTCGGCGTTGGCCAGGTTCCCCGAGGCTTCCTGCAGCTGTTCTTCGATCCGGTCTACCAGCGCCTGGGTGGCGGCTGCATCGCCCTTGGCGTCGTCGATCTCGTCGTTGGAGGGGAGGTTCGGCGCGGCCGGCAGCGTGATCCGTACTGACGTCACCTGCGGCAATTGTCCGGCTGGAGCGGCGACGGCCGGCGCCAGGGCCGGAACGCAGACGAGTAGGGCGGTAGCCGAGAAGAGCGCGACGGCGCGCATCGGCGTCGTCGATCGATGCGGGGCAGGACGCCCCGAGGGAAGCAGCCTCATCCGAACGGGTCCTTAATACGAGCGCAGTGAACGTACGCGCCCTTTCGGGACGGCCGGCCTTGGGGCCGAGAGCGGTCAATGTGCGAACGGGTGGCACCCCAACTAGACCGAACTGCATTCACACAGCACGTTGAGAATATGCACCTTCGGTCACTTAAGCAACATTCGCCTCACGAGTAACATAAACAACATCAGTGTCATTTCCGCGGTTTTGAGCTGGAGCGGCGTGTCGCCGGTGAGCCTGGCCCCGAAGCCCGCGCCACATTGACGGCGTAGGCCGCGGGACTTTCCGCATCTGCGTCGACGTGTCGCCAGCGCGTCGCGCCTGCGTCACTTGTCCGGCCGCATCTGCGTCGACGTGGCGCCGGCGGACGGCCATGGTCTTGGGGCTGCTCGGGCCAGCAGCCGCAGGCTGAGCAGGGGGAGGCGGAAAAGCTGGGCGGTTAGCCCCAGCCCAGCTCGTGCAGGCGGTCGTCGTCGATGCCGAAATGATGGGCGACCTCGTGGATCACCGTCACCAGGATTTCGTGGACTATTTCTTCCCGGGAGGAGCACATCCGCAGGGTCGGCCCGCGGAAAACCACAATCCGGTCGGGCATGGACCCCGCACCCCACCAGTGGTCCCTCTCGGTGAGCGGCGTGCCTTCGTAGATGCCCAGCAGCTCCGTGGCCGGATCCTCCCACGGCTTGGGAACGTATTCCTCTTCGACGAAGATGCCGACGTTGCTCATTTCGCGCACGATATCTTCCGGAATCTGATCGATCGCGTCGTTGACCGCGTCCTCGAATTCCGGCAGGGACATCTCCATCGGCATGCAATCGACTTTACCCGCGGGGCGCCACGGCAGGGCCGGCCGGGCCGCCCCGCGCGAGGCAGGAAGGCCGGTTTTGGTTTTTCCCGAAGCAGGCCCTATAGTTTTATAGGTCCACAGCGGGGAAACGAATCCCAAGTGGTCCTGGCCCCCATCGTCTAGCGGCCTAGGACACCGCCCTTTCACGGCGGCGGCACGGGTTCGAATCCCGTTGGGGGTACGCGAGGCATCATGAATGGCAGCCGCTGAAGTGGTCAGAACCGCTTCAAAAGGCTGGTAGGATTGAGTCTCGTAAAAAATGCAAGGCCCTGTAGCGCAGTTGGTTAGCGCGCCGCCCTGTCACGGCGGAGGTCGCGGGTTCAAGTCCCGTCAGGGTCGCTTTGGTTTCCGGAGCGATTTCGGAACGCCATCGGTGATCATCGAGAGATGTTGCCAGGCTCTGTAGCTCAGTTGGTAGAGCGTTCGACTGAAAATCGAAAGGTCACCGGATCGACGCCGGTCGGAGCCACCAGCAAAACTAAATGAAAAACCCCGGAACTCGCCGAGTGCCGGGGTTTTTTCTTTGCCGTCTCTCCGCGGAAATATAGGCAGAGTGTGCCACACTGCCTCGTGGTGGGCCGCAGCAAGTGAGCGGCAGAGACCGGTGTATTCGCGTGGACGCTTTAGTCCTTGAGGAGCCGGTTCACCGCGTCGATGTTCGCCCGGGTGTACCTGAGCCGCTTTTCTCGCTTCGGTCGTTTTGCCAGTGCCTTGCCGATGAAGCAAACCAACAGGGACGTGAACGCCCACTGCCAGCGAAACTCGGCGATCCAGATCGCTGCCAGCGCACAGCCGGCGGCGAGGGCCAGGATCAACTGCCCGAACGTTCTCATGACTTGCCTCCCGATATTCCGCGAGGGCGGGATAGTCGCCGTCCTTGGCTCCGATTGTGCCTGCTGGGTCTGTCAGGAACCATCCACGGCCACCACTGTCCACAACAGGCTCAGTGCGGGAACATAGGCACATGAGCGAAACGGCATTCACCCTTGTGGGGGGCCCGACGGCCTTGCTTGAGTACGGCGGCTGGACCTTCCTGACCGACCCAACCTTCGATGACCCCGGGCAGTACCAGGGGGCGGCCGGAACCCTGGTCAAGACGTCCGGGCCAGCCATCCGGGTCGTCGACCTGCCGGCAGTGGACGTGATCCTGCTCTCGCATGACCAGCACGCCGACAACCTTGACACATCCGGCCGGCGGTTGGTGGAAGGCGGCGGCGCCAAGGTCCTCGGCACGCTGGAGACCGCGGACCGGATTGCAACGGTCACCGGCGTGGCTCCGTGGGAGCGGTCGGTGTTCGAGGCTCCGGACAAGGCCACCGTCACCGTCACCGCCGTCCCGGCGCAGCACGGACCGGAAGGATGTGAGCCGGTGACCGGTACGGTAACGGGCTTCGTCCTCACAGGATCCGACCTCCCGACCGTCTATGTGAGCGGAGACAACGCTTCGCTGGAGGTGGTCGGCGCCGTTGCCAAACGGTTCGCACCGATCGGTCTTGCGGTTCTCTTCGCCGGCGCTGCGCGGGTGGGCCTCTTCGACAACGCCGCGTTGACGCTGACTGCCCAAGACGCGGCTGAAGCGGCCCGCGTCTTGGAAGCGGCCGCCGTCATGCCGGTCCATGCGGAAGGCTGGCAGCATTTCAGCGAGGGGCACGGCGAACTTCGCACCGAGTTTACTGCCGCCGGTCTCGAGGGCCTGCTCCGGATCCCCACCCCGGGAGAAAAGCTGTCCCTCTAGACAAGGGGGCGCCGGCCGCGCCGCGCCGGGATTCAGTTCGCAGTTCATCATGCATTCGCCCGGTCTTCCCCGCGGCGATTCCCCCGCCGCTACAGTGGGCTGATGCCGAACCTTGCCTTCGAGGCCTCCGGGCCCGAGTCCGCCGAAACCATCATCTTCCTGCACGGGGCGGGCTGGCCGGGCATCACCTGGCACCAGCAAATGAAGCACTTCTCCACGTCCTACCGCTGCCTAGCCGCGGACCTGCCGGGCCATGGCGCCAGCAGCGGCGTTGGCTGGGAGGATCTAGACACGACCGCCAAACTGGTCGCCGAACTGATTGAGTCCGTCTCGGACCAGCCGGTCCACTTGGTTGGCCTCTCGATGGGCGGGGACGTTGGGCTGCGGCTGCTGGCACAACGCCCGGAACTGGTGCGGACCGCCCTGCTGACCGGGGTCCTGGTGCTCCCGGTGCCGCGGTGGATGCTGAAGGCGCAGCTTGCCCTCGCGGGCCTGACCAAGAACCGCTTCCTGTGGCGGGCCTCGGCCAAGTACCTGCGGCTCGGGCCGGAGCAGATAGCCGAGTACCTGGCGCGGAACCAGCCGCTGGACCCGCAGCAATATCGCGCGATCATCTCGGAGATCTTCGTCGGCACCAATGTCGAGGGCCTCGACCAAGCCGCCTGCCCGGTGCTCGTCACCGCCGGAGAAAAAGAACCGCGGCAGGCTCGCGAGTCAGTCTCCGTGCTGGCCGGGTTGATGCCGGACGCCCGCGGCGGGCTGGCGCCGAAGTCCCCGCACGAGTGGCCGATGAACCGTCCCGAACTCTTCAACCGGACGCTGGAGGATTGGCTGGCGGATCAGGCCGTGCTTCCCCGGACGCTGCTTCCGGTCTGACCTGCCCGAAGCCCCGGCACCGGCTGGCGGCCGGGGCTTCGCACCCGCTTTGCGCCCGACACAGCCCGTTCCCAGCCTCCATTCAGGATTACCGGCATACCATGGATGGGTATTCCGAGTGCCGCCTGCACCTGATGAGGCACTGACCGGGGACGATGGGAGCGAGGAGCGTAGTGCAGGCCCTTCTGAAGATTGCAGCCAGCGGCATGGTAACGGCCGTCATGCTGACATCGTGCAGCAGCGCTGACTCTGCAAGGGAAACAACGACGCCGGTGCCCGCCCCCTCTGCGCCGACCGCGGTACCGACTGCCCCTGCCGAACCACTCGCTTCACCTGGGCCGGCCGAAAGTCAACCTGCCCCGGCATCGCCCAGCCCAACACCGTCGTCGGGCTCCACCGACGCCAAGGGTGACGGCGGAGCAGACAAAGGCGCCCACGTGTGGGGCCGTTACGGAGATCGAGCCGACGCCTGCGCAGCGGTGGCCGCCAACGTGGCCTCGCTCCTGCTGGTCCCGCTGGGCTTCATGACCGGAGTGAAGGACTCCGACCTGAAGTCCTTACAGGTTGAACTGGACGAATTCAGCCGCAAGGTGCCGCCCGAGCTCACCGATGATCTGGACCGCGTCGAGCGGCTGCTGAAGAAGTCAGCACCTGACCGCGACTTCGACGTCGCCGCGTTCGCTGAAGCGCTTCAGCCGGTGCAGGACTGGCTGGCCGAACACTGCGGGGAATGAGGCGTTAGGCTTGCCCTGAGAGTCAGCACAGCGCCAGGGAGAACAGATGCACAGCGAGGATCGGCTGCCCGCCCCATCCGTCGGAGATGCTCCGGGGCAAGTCCCCGTCTCCGCACCTGCCGTCACCCCTGCGGGCGGTACGGAACTGCCGGACCTGCAGGTGCCGGAACAGGCCGAGCTTGACCCGGCTCTGCTCCCCGACTCGGCTTTGGTGGTCCCGGCTGCTCCGGGCCGCACTACCATTTCCGAAGCCGCGGTGGCCAAGGTGGCGGCGGTTGCCGCCCGCTCCGTTCCCGGGGTCTATGCACTGGGCAGCGGCACCGCGCGCGCCCTGAGCGCGCTGCGCGACGTGGTGGGTGGCAGCGACGCAGGCCAGGGCGTGAACGTGGAGGTCGGTCAGACGCAGGTAGCCGTGGACATCAATCTGGTGGCCGTCTACGGTAAGCCGCTGCACGAGCTGGCGAGCAGCGTGCGCGCGGCGGTGTACACCGCCGTCGAGCAATTGGTGGGGCTGGACGTGGTCGAAGTGAACGTGGAAATCAACGACGTGCACGTGCCTGGGCTGGACCCCAAGGCGCCGGCGGAGAAGCCGGTCCGCCAGGTGGCCCAGTAACAGGATGCGCGGATCGGTAGGAGGGGCAAGGATGAGCTACACGGTGGTCGGCATGGCCGTCGGCGCGGTTCTGGCGTGGGCCGCACTGGTGTTCCACTTCTGGGGATTCCTGCTGATGGCGGTGTTTCTCTTGGTGGGAGCGCTGCTGGGCCGTGCCGCGGAAGGAAAACTCGACTGGCGCAGCATCCGCGATGCATTGACCGGACGACGCTCGTCTTCATGACGGACCGCGCCGTGCCCGCCGAGAAACTGCCTCCCCGCCCGGCCAGACCAGCGCCGTTTGACCGCCCGAACGGAGAACCTTCGGCGCCAGAACCCGCAGGGCCACCCGCGGAGAGCTACGCCGGACACACCCGGGTCAGCACACAGGCCCTGACCAGCACCGCCCAGGGCGCCGCGGCGCGGGTGCTGGGAATCTCGCCGGGGCTGGTCCGCGCCACGTGGAGTGATGACGCCGGTTCGCTCGCCCTGTCCCTGGCGCTTCCCGTCGGCATCCCCTCGCTGAACCGGGTGCTGCTCGACCCCCAGTTGGTGGCCGGTTTCGGCGGTTCGGTCTGGGACCGGGCACACGCCGCCAAGGGGGCAATCCTGGCGGAGGTCTCGCGGATCAGCGGTTCGCAGCTGAGCCGGGTGGACATTCGGGTCACCGGCATCCGCGTGCAGGAAGGGGGGCGGGTCCGGTGAGCCACACCGAAGTTGAACGCGACCGTCCGGCCAGCGAGCATCTGGCCGATGAGCGCCTGGCCAACCGGGAACTGCGCAGTTCCCGCGCCACGGCGTCGGTGATTGCCGCCGTCCTCATTGCTCTGGCCGGGCTGTACCTGCTGCTCGAAGCCGCCTTGAAGGCGATAGGGCAGCCGTCCTGGCTGGCCGATCCGGAAGAGATGGCAGGCTGGCTGAACCAACTGCCGGGCAATGTGGCACCAGCCGTCCTGGCTGCGTCCGGGGCGCTGATCCTGCTGCTGGGGCTCTTCTTTTTCCTGCAGGGGGTGCTGCCGGGGCATCTGCACCGCCATCGCATCCCCGGACGCCGGGGCGTGGTGGTGGTGGACGATGAAGTGCTCGCTTCCTCGCTGGCGCGCCGGGCGCGCACCGAGGCGCAGGTGACGCGCGAGCAGGTGCTGGTGGTGGTCTCGCGTAGCTTGGTGGACGTCCGGCTGCGGCCCACGTCCGGCATCCCGGTGAACGCCGATGCCATCCAGTTGGCGGTGGAGGACGAAGTCCGCCGGGCGCGGATCAGTCCGGTCCCGCAGGTGCGCGTCTTCGTCTCCAGCTCCGGGGTGGTGGGACAGTGAACCAGACCCCCAGGACCCTGAACCGGGTCCTGATCACCCTCCTCGGCCTGCTCCTGATGCTGGCCGGCGGCACCGCCCTGGCGCTGGCACTGGTTCCGGCGCTCGCGGGATGGTGGCATGCCGTGACGGCACAGGCCGGCGCCAACCTGCAGACGGTGCTGGACGCCACCACTTTGCCCGGCCAGCGGGACAGCTGGCTCTGGATCGTCGCATCCCTGGTGCTGCTCCTGCTGGTGCTGCTGATGATCGCGTGGGTCGCGCAGCAGGGCAAGGGCCGCACCGGCACCATTGCTGCCGATTTCGACGGCGACGGCGCGCCCGGCGCTGTCCAGCTCAGTTCCGGCGTGGCCGAGCAGGCGCTGCGGGCCGCCCTGCTGGAACGCGACAGCATCCTGCACGCAACAGTTACCGCCTACGACTATGACGGCGGCGGAGCCCTGCGCATCCGGGTGGTGCCCCGACTGGGTGTATCCCCGCAAACAGTGGCCGACGACGTCTCCGATCTGGTGGAAGCGCTGGACCTCGCCCTTGGCATGAGCTTCCCGGTGGTGATCCACCTGGTGGCCGGCGCCCGCTCGCGGCTGGTCCGCGCGGACCGCGTCCGCTGACCACTCTCAGGTGAACCGGCGGGGACGGGGCTAGCGCCCGGTGGCCAGCCAGACGGCGGCGTTTGGTGCCAGCGAGCCGCTGTCGGCGGTTCGGTCCGTCGACGCAACGAGCGCCGAAGCGCCCGCGGGCAACCGGATCGCTGAGCTGCCCAGATTGGCCAGCACCTGAACCGTGCCGTTCCGATAGCTCAAGACGCCGGATGCCGGATCGTGCTCCGCCGCCCACTCGAAGTCGCCTTGGCCCAGCTTCCGCTCGGCCCGCAGGCCCAGCGCCGCCCGATACAGCTCGTAGCTGGAACCGGGCACACCCAGCTGCCGGTCCACCGCGTAGCGGGCGAACCCCTCCGGCTGCGGCAGCCACGGTTCATGCTGCGTGGAGCCCCAGCCGAACCCATGCGCTTCCGCCCGCCAGGGAAGCGGAACGCGGCAGCCATCGCGGCCGCGTTCTTCGCCGCCGGTGCGGAAGAACGCCGGATCCTGGCGCACCTCGGCCGGCAGGGTGGTGTGCTCCGGCAGGCCCAGCTCATCGCCTTGGTAAACGTACGCGGAGCCTGGCAGCGCCAGCATGACCAGCGCGGCGGCACGGCCGCGGGCATAACCGAGTTCCTCGTCGGGCTGTTCGTCCTCCGGGCCGATGCCCTTGGGGAACGTAGTGGGGTCGGTCAGTCCGTAGCGTGAACTGTGCCGGACCGTGTCGTGGTTGGACAGCACCCACGTGCTCGGCGCGCCCACAGCAGCCGCCGCAGCCAGCGAGTCATCAATGCTGCGGGCCAAGCGCTGGGCATCCCAGCCGGCCAGCAGGAAGTCGAAGTTAAAGGCCTGCTGCATTTCGTCCGACCGGACGTAGGCAAAGAGCCGCTCGGCCGGCTCCACCCAGGCTTCCGCCACCAGCATGCGGTCGCCGTCGTACTCCGCCAAGACCTTGTGCCATTCCCGGTAGATCTCGTGCACGCCTTCCTGGTCGAAGTAGGGTGGCGTGTCCGGGTGCACGGTCGCTTCCTCCGGGTCGGCTGCCTGCTGCAGCGCCGCGTCCTGGATGCTCTCGGCCGGTTCCAGCACCTGCTCCCGGGCGGGGCGGGCATCGGGGGCCGGCGATGCGCCGGCCGGCTGGCCGACGGCAACCCCGTCGTCGTCGATCAGTGCGTCTTCGCCGGGCAGCCGCTCGTTGCCGGCCACCATCGAGGTCTTCGCAGCCCAGTCCGGGAGGCCGTCGGCCTTGACCAGCCCGTGGGCCACGTCAATCCGGAAGCCGTCCACGCCGCGGTCCAGCCAGAATCTCAGGACGGAGACCATCTCCGCCTGGACTTCCGGGTTCTCCCAGTTCAGGTCCGGCTGCGTGGAGTCGAACAGATGCAGGTACCACTGGCCCGGCGCGCCGTCGGGGCCGGTGGCCCGGGTCCAGGCGTTGCCGCCGAACACGGACTGCCAGTTGTTGGGCGGCTCGGCTCCGTCCGGGCCTTTACCATCGCGGAACATGTAGCGGGCGCGTTCGGGCGAACCCGGGGCAGCAGCCAGGGCGCTGACGAACCACTCGTGCCGGTCGGAAGTGTGGTTGGGAACCAGGTCGACGATCACCCGCATACCGAGTTCGTGTGTGCGTGCCAGCAGGGAGTCGAAGTCTTCCAGCGTGCCGAAGAGCGGATCGACGTCGCGGTAGTCGGCCACGTCGTAGCCCGCGTCGTTCTGCGGGGAGACGTAAAAGGGCGAGAGCCAGATGGCGTCCACGCCCAGGTTTTTCAGGTAGGGGACCTTGGCGCTGATGCCCGCCAGGTCGCCCATGCCGTCGCCGTTGTTGTCCGCAAACGAGCGCGGATAGATCTGGTAGATGACGGCGTCGCGCCACCACGGTACGGATGCTGCAGCCATTAACACTCCTCGGCTCGCGGGTCAGGACCACTTCCAGCCTAATGATCTTCGCGACCGAGCAGGCAGCCGCGGTCGCCCGGCGGCCGGCAATGCGGTCTAGATCACGATTCGATATCGAACCGGCCAGCTTGCAAAAATGTGTCTTGCCGCACACTTAGTAAGCGTTTACGTTACCAGTTACCAGATTGGTACTTGGGTGGCTTCCTTCTGACCTATCAGCGTCTGCGCGGCCACCGGACAAAGGAGTCACATCATGCACATTGCACGCTCCAGAAAGGCCATCCTGCCGTTGGCCGCGCTCAGCGCCATGGCACTGACACTCTCCGCCTGCGGGGGAAGCACGGAAGAGCCCAGCGGGTCCGAAGCGGCCGCCGACTGTGCCGCCTACGAGTCCTACGGCACCTTTGACGGTGCCGAGGTCAGCGTCTACTCGACCATCACGGATACCGAGCAGGACAAGCTGGAGCAGTCCTGGGTGGACTTTGAGCAGTGCACCGGGATCGACGTGGTGTACGAGGGATCCAACGAATTCGAGACGCAACTCCAAGTCCGCGCCCAGGCCGGCAACCCGCCGGACGTGGCGATCATCCCGCAGCCCGGCCTACTGGCCGCGCAGGCACGCGCCGGAAACCTCAAGCCTGCACCGCAGGAAGTCTCCGACCTGGTGGACGAGAACTGGTCCGCGGACTGGAAGGCCTACGGCACGATCGACGGCACCTTCTACGCCGCTCCGATGCTGGCCAGCGTCAAGGGCTACATCTGGTACCAGCCGTCCACCTTCAAGGACAAGGGCTGGGAGGTCCCGCAAACGTGGGACGAGATGATGACGCTGACCAAGACCATCGCGGACGAGGGCACCATGAAGCCCTGGTGCGCCGGCTTTGAATCTGGCGACGCGACCGGCTGGGCCGGCACCGACTGGATCGAGGACGCCTTGCTCCGCCAGGCCGGTCCGGAGGTCTACGACCAATGGGTCAACCACGACATCCCGTTCAACGATCCGAAGGTGGCCGACGCGTTTGATGCGGTGGGCGACATCCTGAAGACCGAGGACTACGTCAACGGCGGCATCGGGGACGTCCGCTCCATCATCTCCACCTCGGTGGACGACGGCGGCATGCCGGTGATCGACGGCAGTTGCGCCATGCACCACCAGGCCACCTTCCAGGCGGCCAACTGGCCTGAGGGCACCAACGTGGCCGAGGACGGCGACGTCTGGGCCTTCATCACCCCGGGCCAGGAAGCCGGCGCCAGCGCCATCACCGGCGGCGGCGAGTTCGTGGCTGCCTACACCGAAAGCGAAGAGGTTTCGGCCTACCTGCAGTTCATGGCCTCACCTGAGTTCGCCAACAACCGGGTGGAGCAGGGCGCCGCAATCAGCGCCAACAAGGGCCTTGACCCGGCGCTGGCCGCCAGTGACCTGGACCGCCAGTCCATCGAACTGCTGCAGTCGGAGGACACCACCTTTCGCTTCGACGGTTCGGACCTGATGCCCGGTGCGGTGGGCGCCAACTCCTTCTGGAGCGGCGTTGTGGAATGGATCAACGGCAAGTCCACCAAGGAAGTGGTCGACTCGATCGAAGCCAGCTGGCCTTCGGACTAGCCGCTCCGTAGCCCGGCCGTGCCGCCTGTGACCACTGCAGGCGGCACGGCCGGCGCGACAGTTCCCTTCCACGCACCAAGGAGGTAAGTGCCATGGAAGACGTTGGCGAAAAGCTTGTGCAGGTAGTGATCGCGCTGGCAATCTTTGCCGCGATCATCGCCCTGATCATGCTGTTGGTGGACCGGGCCCCGAAGACGTTCCGCGATAAGGCGACGATCATCGGATTCCTGGCCCCCGCCGTCGTGCTGCTGGCCATCGGGCTGATTTGGCCGGCCATCCAGACCACCTACCTGGCGTTCACGGACCGCAACGGAACGCCCAACGGCTTGGACAACTTCGTCTGGATGTTTACCCAGCCCGAAGCCCTGGTCACGCTGAGGAACACGCTGCTGTGGGTTGTGCTGGTGCCGCTGATGTCCACCGGTATTGGGCTGGCCTATGCCGTATTCATCGACCGCGCCCGCGGCGAGAAGGCGCTGAAGGCCCTGGTCTTCATGCCGATGGCCATTTCCTTTGTCGGCGCTGGCGTGATCTGGAAGTTCATGTACACCTATCGCGGGGCCGAACGCGAGCAGATCGGCCTGATGAACCAGATCCTGGTGTGGTTCGGCGGCGAACCTAAGCAGTTCCTGCTGGACGCGCCGGAAAACACCTTCTTCCTGATTGCCGTGATGGTCTGGATCCAGACCGGTTTCGCCATGGTCATTCTCTCCGCGGCGATCAAGGGCATTCCCACCGAAATTGTGGAGGCGGCCCGGCTGGACGGGGCCAGCGCCAGGCAACAGTTCTTTTCCATCACCATCCCGTCCATCCGCGGGGCACTGATCGTGGTGGTCACCACGATCACCATCGGCACGCTGAAGGTCTTCGACATTGTCCGGACCATGACCGGGGGCAACTTCGAGACCTCGGTGGTGGCCAACGAGATGTATACCCAGGCGTTCCGCGCCAGCGAACCGGGACGTGGCGCCGCACTGGCGCTGATCCTGTTCCTGATGGTGCTCCCGATCGTGCTGTACAACGCCCGGCAGCTGAAGAAGCAGAGGGAAATCCGATGAGCGCAACGCCCGCCATCCCGGCCGCTCCCGAGGCGGCCGTGGCCAAAGCTGCTGAACCGCAGGTCCCGATCGCCCGGCGGGTCAAAAAGCGCCTCACCTCGCGCGGCGCCACCGCGGCTGCCATCATCATTGCCGTCATCTGGACGGTGCCCACCTTCGGCCTGTTCGTCTCCTCGCTTCGGCCCGAAGACAACATTCAGGCCAACGGCTGGTGGAACGTGCTGGGCGACCTGGAGTTCACCTCCGAGAACTACACCGAGGTCCTGGCGTCCGGGGGTGGCTCCGCGTCCAACCTGGGCCAGTACTTCATCAACTCTCTGGCGATCGTCATCCCTGCCACCATCATTCCGTTGGTGATCGCCTCCATGGCGGCCTATGTTTTCGCCTGGGGCCGCTTCCGCGGCAAGGACACGCTCTTCATCTTCATCTTCGCGCTGCAGATTGTGCCGCTGCAGATGGCGCTGATCCCGCTGCTCTCGCTGTTCATCAACCTCAAGATCGGCGAGTTCCAGCTGCTGCCGTCCGGCACCTACGCCCAGCTCTGGATAGCGCACAGCATCTTCGCGCTGCCGCTGGCCATCTTCCTGCTGCACAACTTCATCTCCGAGATCCCCGGCGAAGTCATTGAGGCGGCACGGGTGGACGGCGCGGGTCACGCAACCATCTTCTGGCGGATCGTCCTGCCACTGTCCGTGCCGGCGATCGCCGCCTTCGGCATCTTCCAGTTCCTCTGGGTCTGGAACGACCTACTGGTGGCACTGGTGTTCTCCGGCGGCACCGCTGACGTCGCGCCGATCACGCAGCGGCTCGCGGAGCTGACCGGTACCCGCGGCGACGAGTGGCACCGCCTGACGGCAGGGGCGTTTGTCTCCATCATCGTGCCGCTGGCGGTGTTCTTCGGCCTGCAGCGCTACTTTGTCCGAGGCCTGCTGGCGGGTGGCCTCAAGGGGTGAGGGCGCCGTGACCGGGATCGACGACGTCGCCCGGGCCGCCGGAGTCTCGACGGCTACGGTGTCGCGTGCCCTCCGCGGGCTGGCCGGGGTTTCCGCGGTCACCCGCGAGCGGGTGCTGCAGACGGCCGAGTCGCTGGGCTACGAGCCGTCGTCGTCGGCAGCCCACTTGGCGTCCGGCCGCACTATGGCTATGGGCGTGCTGCTGCCGATGATCGAGCGCTGGTACTTCGCGTCCGCACTGGAAGGCGTGGACCGGGCGCTGCGGGCTGCGGGCTACGACCTGATCGTGTTCAGCCTGGGCGGCACCGGCACCAACCGCGAACGCGTGTTCCACCGTTCCATGTTGCGCAAGCGGATCGATGCGCTGTTGGTGATGTGCATGCAGCTGACGCCGGACGAGCTGGCCGACCTGCAGGCGTTGGAGTATCCCAATGTGATTGTGGGCGGCCACGTGGACGGGCTGCGCAGCGTCAGCGTGGACGACGCCGCCGCGGCCACCGACGCGGTGGAATACCTCATCTCGCTCGGTCACACCAGGATTGCCCACCTGCAGGGCGGCGGCGCCTACGGCATCGACTTTAACGTGCCGCGCCGGCGCGAGCAGGCCTTCCGGGACACGATGGCCCGGCACGGACTTCCGGTCCGGCCGGAATGGCAGGCCATCGGGGACTTCCGGTTCGCGGGCGGCAAGATTGCCGCTGGCCAACTGCTGGATGCTCCGGGAGAGCGGCCGACGGCGATCTTCGCCTCCGCGGACGAGATGGCCTTCGGCGCGCTGCTGGCCGCGCACGAACGAGGGCTTCGGGTGCCCGAGGACCTCTCCGTAGTGGGGATTGACGACCACGAGTTCGCCGAACCGATGGGCCTGACCACCGTCCGGCAGCGGCCAGACGAGCAGGGGGCCTACGCCGCGGAGCTGCTGCTGGCTGAACTGCAGGGCAAGGCACGCGTGGACGTGCCACGGATCCAGCCGCACGAGCTGGTGGTCCGCGCATCAACCGGCCCACCGCCGTCGTAAATTTGGCCCGTAGGGTGCGGTGCGGGCGCAACGCGCGGCGGTGGGCTGCAGCGGTCAGGGCCTACCTCGGTTGTGGGCTGACGGTCAGGAGGCGCGGGCCAGCTGGCGGATCTTGATCCAGCGGCCGGCCAGGCGGCGGTAGGCGGCAGCGGCGCCGGTCATGTCCCCGTCGGCGAGGGATTCGATGCCGGCGTGCACGTCCGACGGCGATTCGTCCGGGTAGACCAGCTCGGCCACGCGGCCGTAGTCCAGCTCCACGATGGCATCGGCTGTGAAGGTCTCCAGCCATTCGATCAGCTCAGTCAGTTCTTCCAGCAGATCCAGCCCCGGGGCCGCCACGGCCAGTGATGCCGCCGCGTAACGGGCGCGGTCAATGCACTGAGGAACCGGGGCTGCCAAGCGGACGGTCTGCAACGTGTGGTCCGTTTCCACCCTTTCGGTGTGGTCGTCCTCTCGGAACAGCACAAACCAGCCGAACGGGATGCCCCAGGTGGAACTGCGCGTATGCAGCTTGGCCAGCGATTCCACAAAGTTGTCCGGATCCAACCGCGACTGCTGGGCGTCGCGGGCGGCCTCCGGCACCAGCAGCCCCAGCAGCGGATCCCGCAGGCTGCTGGAGAGCGATTCGGCGGCCAAGGTGCTGCGGACGGCCAGCTGGTTGGGGCAGTAGCGCGGGGCGGTGATGCCGTCCGTCGTCGGGTAATGCAATACCCGGATCAGGTCCTCACTGGTATGCGGGAAAGGGTCGGACACCGTGCGCGTGATCCGGCGCAGCGAGTCACCGCGGTCCAGGTTTTCCGTCACGTCCCGCCCGCGGCCGCGCTGGCTCATGATGAGCAGCTGCTGGTCGTCGTCGAACACATCGAGTGGTTCGAAGACCCGCAGGTAGGAGACGTACGGAAACTTCATCTCAATCCAGCTCCGCAATGACGGGTGCGTGATCCGAGGCGCCCTTGCCCTTGCGCTCTTCCCGGTCGATCATGGCGCCGCTGACCCGGGCGGCCAGCGCCGGTGAGGCCAGGATGAAGTCGATGCGCATGCCTTCCTTCTTCGGGAAGCGCAGCTGGGTGTAGTCCCAGTAGGTGTAGACGCCGGGACCGGGCGTGTGCGGTCGGACCACGTCCACGAATCCGGCCTCTTCGAAGGCACGGAACGCGGAGCGCTCCGGCTCGGTGATGTGCGTGGCGTTTTGGGCGCGGAACCATTCGATGTCCCAGACGTCGTCGTCCGTGGGGGCGATGTTCCAGTCGCCCATCAGGGCGAGGTTCAGCGAGGGGTCGGCCTGGACCCAGCTGGCGGCTTCTTCTTTCAGGACCTTCAGCCAGTTCAGCTTGTAGGGCATGTGGGGATCGTCGACTGCCCGGCCGTTGGGAACGTACAGGCTCCAGACCCGCACCCCGCCGCAGGTTGCCCCGATGGCGCGGGCCTCGGCCGCGGTGATCTCCTCGGTCTTGCCGAAGTGCGGCTGACCGGGAAAGGTGCGTTCCACGTCATCCAGGCCAACGCGGGAGGCGATCGCCACGCCGTTCCACTGGTTCAGGCCGAAGTGCGCCACTTCGTAGCCGTTCTTCTCGAACAGGTCCCAGGGGAAGTTCTCATCCTTGGCCTTGGTCTCCTGGATGGCCAGGACATCCACGTCGGAGCGCTGCAGCCAGGCCTCAACGCGGTCGGCTCGGGCACGGATCGAGTTCACATTCCAGGTAGCAATCTTCACAACAGCTACGTTACCCAAACGGCGCATGCTGCGCTTCTCGTCCGGGCGAAACGGGGAGCGCTGAGCTGAAACGGGCGGCCGGTGGCGTAACGGGCCGTCGGTGGCGAAACGGGTAGCGCGGAGCTGAACAGGCAGCCCGGGTGGTGGAACTACGCAGAGGACAATGTGGCATTCGTGGGCCGGGGGTATGTTGGAGGTATGTTCGCCGATAAGCCGCAGACTCTCGCAGATCCGAACGAACAGCAGCAGAGGAAAGCCATGCTGCAAACCGAGCCGGCCATCCAAGAACTTGAAGAATGGCGGGAAGAATTCGCTAAGACACGGACAGAGCCCGTACCGCATTTTGACCCGGCGGATGCCGGTTCGGCGGCACGGGTACTCTTCTTGCTCGACAGCCCCGGAAGCAACACCGTTACCGCCGAGGGGCTGGGATTCGTCTCAGTGGACAACCCGGACCAGGCCGCCGAGCGGTGCTGGAACGAACGGAACGACGCGGAGCTTCACGACGGAATCCTGCAATGGAACACCGTGCCATTCTTCCTGGACGGCGCCGAGCCGACACCGGTTCAGACCATCGCAGGGGTCAAGGCGCTCAAGTCGGTCCTGAGGCTGCTGCCCCGCCTCGAAGTAGTCGTGCTCTGCGGGACATTCACCAAGACTCAGTGGACCAAGCACATGGGTGCGTTCACCCGGCCGACGGTCATCAAGGCACCCAGTCCCGGCGGCAAGGCCCTGATCAGCAAGAAAAACCAGGAAGACTTCCGTAAGGCAGTGAGGCGGGCGAAAGGCTTGGTCGGCTGAACGTCAGCTCTGCCACCACTTGTCCAGGATGGACACCGGGGTGGTGCGCTTGTGCCTGGTCATCAGGTAGCGCTGCTCGATCTTCTCGGCGACCTCATCCGGAATCGTGCCGCCCTCGAGGTATTCGTCGATGTGGTCGTAGCTGATGCCCAGCTCGTCTTCGTCCGTGCGGCCCGGCTTGTCATCCAGCAGGTCGGCCGTCGGCACCTTGTGCGCCACTTGGTCGCTGGCGCCGAGGTGTTCCAGAAGTTGGCGGTTCTGCCGCTTGTTCAGCCCAAAGAGCGGAAGAACGTCGGCCGCGCCGTCGCCGAACTTGGTGAAGAAGCCCGTCACCGACTCTGCGCCGTGATCCGTGCCCAGCACCAAGTAATTGTGCTGCCCGGCCAGCGCGTACTGGGCCATCATTCGGGCGCGGGCCTTGATGTTGCCCTTATTGAAGTCGGTGATCTCTTCGCCGGTGGTCGCCGTGAACTCGGACTGGAAACCGTCAACCGCCGACTTGATGTTGAACGTCCATGACGCCGTCGGCTTGATGAAGTCCATCGCGGCCTGGGCGTCGTCCTCGTCATGCTGGACGCCGTAAGGCAGGCGCACGGCCACGAACGTGGCGTCCACGCCCTCGGCCTTGAGCTCATCCACGGCCAGTTGGGCGAGCTTGCCAGCAAGGCTGGAGTCCACCCCGCCGCTGATGCCCAGCACAAAGCCCTTGGTCCGGCTGGCCTTGAGGTAGTCCTTGAGGAAACCGACGCGCCGTGCGACTTCCTGTGCCGGGTCTATGGAGGGCTGGACACCGAGTTCGTCAATAATCGTGGCCTGAAGTTCACGCATGACCACAGCCTACTGGAGGACTCCGGCCGGGTGTCCACGTTTTGGCGGCCGCCCGAGCATCGTCGCAGGTCAGGGGCTCGCGCCGCGTCAAAACGTGGACAGTTGTGGCTGAACGTGGACAGTTAGGGCAGGGGAACCCGACCGGCCGACCGGCACCGGGCGCCGGACTCGAGGCCCCGGACCCGACGCCCGCCCCTACTGCTGGAACGCGGCGTCGAACGACACCGACGGCGGCTCGAAGTCGAACCGCTTCAGGAACTCCAGCGCTTCCGGCGCACCCTGCAGCCGGTCCATCCCGGCGTCCTCCCACTCCACCGAGATCGGCCCGTCATACCCGATCGCCGCCAACGCGCGGAAGCTGGCCTCCCACGGCACGTCTCCGCGCCCAGTGGAGACGAAGTCCCAGCCGCGCCGCGGGTCGCCCCACGGCAGGTGCGAGCCCAGCCGGGTGTTGCGCCCGGTGATCCGCAGCTTCGTGTCCTTGCAGTCCACGTGGTAGATCCGGTCCTTGAAATCCCAGATCAGCGACACCGGATCAATGTCCTGCCACATCATGTGGCTCGGATCCCAGTTGATTCCGAACGCCTCGCGGTGCCCCACGGCTTCCAGCGCCCGCACCGTGGACCAGTAGTCGTACGCGATCTCGGACGGGTGGATCTCGTGCGCGAACCTCACGCCGCATTCGTCGAACACATCCAGGATGGGGTTCCACCGGTCGGCGAAGTCCCGGTAGCCCGCGTCGATCACATGCGCCGGCACCGGCGGGAACATCGCCACGTACTGCCAGATCGAGGACCCGGTGAACCCCACCACGGTCTTCACCCCGAGCCGCTGCGCCAGCCGCGCGGTATGCATCATCTCCTCGGCCGCCCGCGTCCGCACGCCCTCCGGATCGCCGTCGCCCCAGACGCGCTCGCCGACGATCGCCTGGTGCCGGAAGTCGATCGGGTCGTCGCAGACCGCCTGGCCCTTCAGATGGTTGGAGATGGCCCATACCTTCAGCCCGTGGCGCTCCAAAATGCCCAGCCGGTCAGCGATGTAGTCGTCGTCGTCCCAGCGCCAGGCGTCCAGATGGTCGCCGGACACCGCGATCTCCAGGCCGTCGTAGTCCCAGCCTGCGGCGAGTTCCGCCACCTTCTCGAAGGGCAGGTCCGCCCACTGGCCGGTGAACAGGGTGAAGTTACGAGGCATCGGTTGCTCCTGTCGCTGAAAGGTCGTGGCGGCTGCCCGGTTCGGCCAGAACGACGGCGGCGCCCTCCTGGGCGGCGCTGCGCACCATCGCGTCCAGCACCTTTTGCACCGCCAGGCCGTCCTCGAAGCCGGGACTGGGCGCCGAGCCGGCGGCCACCGCGGCCAGAAAATCGGCGGCTTGGCTGGTGAACGTGTGGTCCCAGCCGAGCACGTGCCCGGGCGGCCACCAGGCCTGCAGGTAAGGGTGCGACTGCTCGGTCACCAGGATCCTGGCCGCACCTGCCAGCCCTGGCGGCGCACCGGCGTCGTAATAGTGGAGCTCATTGAGCCGCTCCAGGTCGAAACTGAGGTGCCCGCCCGAGCCGTAGACCTCGATCCGCAGCGCGTTCTTGCGGCCGGTGGCCATCCGCGTGACTTCCAGGCTGGCCACCGCGCCGGTATCCAGCCGCAGCGTGGCCCACGCGGCGTCGTCCACAGTCACCGGTTCCGGCCCGTCCGGGCCCTGCCGGGTGTCCACGAAGGTGTTGAGCGTGGCGGACACGGACGTGACCCGCGCGCCGAGCAGGAAGTGGAGCTGGTCCACCGCATGCGAGGCTAGGTCGCCGAGCGCACCGGAGCCGGCCGTCTCCCGGCGCAGCCGCCAGGTCATCGGTGCGGCAGCGTCGGCCAGCCAGTCCTGCAGGTAGGCGATCCGCACCTGCCGCACGGTGCCGATCCTGCCCTCCGCGATGAGCTGCCGGGCCAGGGCCAGCGCCGGAACCCGCCGGTAGTTGAAGCCGACCATCGCGTGCACGCCGGCGGCCCGGGCGGTGCGGGCGGCGGCCGCCATCAGCTCCGCCTCCGCCACCGAGTTGGCCAGCGGCTTCTCCACGATCACGTGCTTGCCGGCCTCCAGCGCGGCCACGGCCAGCTCGGCATGCAAGTGTCCCGGGGTGCAGATGTCCACGATCTGCACGTCGTCGCGGGCGAGGACGGCTCGCCAATCGGTGGATCCCTCGGCCCAGCCGTACCGGGCGGCGTCCGCGGCCACGCCGTGCGGATCCCGGCCGGCCAGCACGCGCTGCGCAACCGCGGGTCCACCGGGATAGAAGGCGGAGACGTTGCGCCAGGCATTCGAGTGCGCCTTGCCCATGAAGGCGTGCCCCAGCACTGCCACGCCCAGCGTCGGCGCGTCCGGATTGGCGGTCATCGTCTTCTCCTTCGTGCTCGGCGGTCTGTACTGCGGCCCGGTCTGTACTGCTGCCTCGGTCTGTGCTGGGGCGGATTCTGCGGCGCCCTCCGGCCGGCGCCGGCGCGGTTAGAGGCTCCGGAGGAACGCCAGCCCGTCCTCGGCCAGCCGGTCCTGGCTCGGTGCCAGCGGCCGCCAGATCGAGGCGGCCGTGGCGATGGCGGCGTTGTCAGCGGTGAAGCTCTCGATGTTCAGCGGGCCGGCGTAGCCCACGTCGTCCAGCGCCGCCATCAGCGCCGGCCAGTCGGTCTGGTCGCCGCCCGGGGCTCCGCGGTCGTTGCCGCAGACCTGCAGGTGGATAAGGTGTTCGCCGGCGGCGCGGATGGCCGCGGAACTCGAACGTTCTTCGATGTTCAGGTGGTAGCTGTCCAGCGCCAGCCCCACCCCGTGTCCGAGCAGCGGTTCCAGCGCCTCAAGAGCCTGCTCCACGGTGTTGATCAGAGAGGTCTCGTACCGATTGAGCGGCTCAATCCCCAGCACGACGCCGACCGCTTCGGCTCGGGCGGCCAGCGGCGCCAGATTCTCGCGCAGCTGGCTGTACGCCTCGGTCCGGTCGCTGGCGCCCATCCGCCAAACCCGGCCCGTGCCCGCGTAGAACGGGCCGCACACCGCCGGGGCGCCGAGCTCGTGCGCCAGGTCGATGCAGGCGGACAGATAGTCCTGGGTGGCCTGCACTGACTCGGCGTCGGCCAGGACCAGATCGCGGCCCGGTGCCATGGCGCCCACCAGGTAGGGCTTCAACCCGGTGGCCGCGAGGGCGTCCCGGGCGGTGCCGGCGGTGAAATCGCCGGGGTTCTCCAGCGGCAGTTCCACCGCGTCGAACCCCATCCCGGCGATCTTGGCCAGCAGCTGCGGAAGCACGTCGTCGGTCAGCGGGGACTGCCACACCCAGGTGTTGACCCCGATCGGCCGGTCCATCGTGTACCTCCCTCAACTGCCGCCCTTGTCGTGCGCGAACTGCCGCCCTCGTCGTGCGCGAACTGCCGCTGGCGCGCGTGCGCCATCCGCCGAACACGGGTCCGGGCGGGAACAACGTGTCCGGCCGGGCCCCCACACCCGGCCGGACACGCCTGTCTTACGGAATCTGGCGCTTCTGCCAGACCTCCGGATAGCCCGGCAGGTCCTCGCCGCCGAACTTCGCATAGTGGCCGTCCGGCATGCCTTCATTGCGCTTCAGCCAGTCGTCCAGTTCCTCGGCCGGGATCGGCTTCTGCGGCAGCACCCACTCGGCCGGGATCTCCTCGCCGGCGAAGATCTTCTGCACCGCCAGCAGCGGCGTGCGCCACTGGAAGTTGGAGTACACCGGGGCGATCGCGTCGATGCCGGTATCCTTCCACTTGCGCAGGAAGCTCAGCTCGTCCTCGCCGGTCATCACCGGCAGGTCCTTGCCCGCATCCTCGAACGCCTCGATCGCCGCCACCGCGCCGTCTCCGGCGTCCATCCACACACCCTGCACGTCGCCCTTGGCGAGTTCATCGGAGATGATCTTCTTGATCTCGGTCGGGTCCGCACCGGTGAAGTGGTCGGTGGCCTCGATGCCCTTCTCCTTGAAGATCTTCTCGGCCGCGGCCCAGCGCTGCTCCAGCACGTCCACACCGGGCAGGATGCGCAGCGCCACCACCTTGTCCCCGGACTGGAGCTTGCTGGTGAGGAAGTTTGCGCTGTCGATGCCCCAGGCGAAGCCGCCGATCGGGTGGATGAAGGTGGTGGCACAGTCGGTTTCCACGCCGCGGTCGAAGACCACCACCGGCTTGCCGGTATCACAGGCACGCTCCACAGCCGGCGTCAGCGCCGCCGTCGCGTTCGGTGAGATCACGAAGACGTCGCACTTGCCTTCGCTGATGAAGTAGTCGATGTCGGCAATCTGCGTGTTGGAGTCGTCCTGAGCATCGCGGGTCTCCATCTCGGAGATTACGCCCTCATCCTGCAGCACCTTGAGCTGCTGGTTCATGGTGATCCAGCCGGTCTGCCGCCACGGGTTGGAGATGGACGCGTTAGCGAAGCAGACCTTCTTGGCGCCCTTGGAGGCGAAGTCCGCGGTGTCGGTCATGTCGCCGGCGATGTACTGCAGCCACGGCTGTTCCGGATCGCCCTCAAAATCGGCGGTGCGCTGTTCGAATTGTTCGTCATAGAGCGCCTGGCTGAACCACTCCTGGGCGGCCTCGGTGGTCTCCGCCGGAGCTGATGCGGCGGGGCTGCCGGTATCCTCCGTGATCGACTGATCGGTGGTGCATGCCGTCATGGCCAGTAACGAGGCGGTCGCTGTGAGCGCGACCGCGGTACTTAGACGTTTCCTCGTCATGTCAGTTCCCTCCCTTGTCGGTGCCCTCAGCGGGCTCTGGTGCCGCAGTGATGCGTTGTTGTTCGGATTGCGCTGCCGCAGAGCCCCCGCGGCGCTTGCGTTGCCAGGACTGCGCGGCGGCAGCCACGGCGACGATGATGATGACGCCCTGAACGGTGTTCCGCCAGGTGGACGCCACGCCCATGAAGTTCAGCAGCGTGAACAGGGCTTCCAGGGCGAAGGCGCCGGCCGCGGCCGAAAGCACCCAGCCTCGTCCGCCGCCCAGCACCACCCCTCCCAGTACGACGGCGGTGATCGCCGTAAACTCGTAGCCTCGCCCCACGGAAGGGTGGACTCCGGCGTAGCCGACCAGCAGGATTCCGGCGACGGTGGCGGCGAGCGAGGAGAGCATGAAGGCGCGCGTGCGCACCCACCAGACCCGAGCGCCGGTCAGTGCGGCGGCGACGTCGTTGTCGCCGACGGCCAGCAGTGTGCGGCCGTAGGGCCGGCGCATCAGCCAGAAGGCCAGCACTGCCGCCACCGTCAGGATCAGCACCGGATAGGGGATGATCCCGAGCACCGGGACGTCTTCGATGCCGCCGCGGCCGATCTGGCGGAAACTGTCCGCCGGATTGCCTTGGGCGGCGCCGCCGGTCCAGTACAGCACCAGGCCCAACAGTGCCAGCATCATGCCCAGCGTGACGATGAAGCTGGGCACCCTCAGCAACGTGGTGACCAAGCCGTTGATCAAGCCGATCAGCGCGCCGAGGACGAACATCAGCAGCAGCACCGGGACGACTTTGGAATCGTCGTCGCCAATCAAGTTGCCCGCCACGATCACCTGCATGGTGACCACCGAGCCCATGGACAGATCGAATTCGCCGGAGACGATCACGAAGTACTGTCCGATCGCCGCAATCGCAATCGGGGCGGTGCGTCCGATGAAGCGGATGAAGGATTCGGGCTCACCGAACGACGGGCTCCAGATGATGATGGCCACCAGCAGGACGAACAGCAGGACGAAGACGCCGCCGCCGGGCGTCCGCAGGCTGCGGAGGAAACGTTCGCCGCGGCTGGCCCGGTTCTGCTGCAGGACGGCGCGGCCGGCTTCCGGATCCAGGATCGTGCTCATGGCTGTATCTCCTGCTGGTGCCCGCCGTGCCCGAAGCGCGGGGGCCGGGTGACGACGGTGCGGCGGGCATAGACGGCGACGGCGACCACGATCACCACGCCCCGGACCACGTCCTTCATAAACGGGTTGATCTGCAGCACGGACATGATGTTGTCCAGCATCGCGAAGATCAACACGCCGCCTAGCGTGCCGAGGACCGAACCCTTGCCGCCGGCCAGCAGGGTTCCGCCCAGCACGACGGCGGCGATCGACAGCAGATCGTAGCCGCCTTGCGAGCCGACCGTTGGGCTGCCGACGCCCAGCCGGCTGGCCAGCAACAGACCGGCCATGCCAGCCAAGACCGAGCAGGTGACGTGCGCCGTGATCACGGCGCCTGGGACCCGGACGCCGGACATGCGGGCCACGTCCCGGTCGCCGCCCACTGCATAGATGTGGTGGCCGATCCGCGTGCGGTGCAGCATCAGCAGCACCAGCGCGGCGCAGGCAAGCATGATCAGCGTGGAGATCGGCACCGGACCCAATCCAGTGGCGCCGATCAGCCGGAAGGAGAACGGAGCCTGGCCGAAACTGCCCTTGAAGTTCGTGGCCAGGTAGCCGCTGATAATCAGGCCCATGCCCAGCGTGGCTATGAAGCCGTGCACCTTGAGGCCTGCGACTATCAGCCCGTTGGCCAGGCCGATCACCGCCGAGACCCCGAGTGTCAGGGCCACGGCGGCCGGCACGTTCCCGCTCTGGTTGGCCATGACGCCGGCACCGATCAGGCTGGCCAGGCTGGTCACATAAGAGACGGAAAGATCGAGGCTGCCGACCAGGATCACCAGGGTTTGGCCGATGGCGATGAAGCCCAGCACGCTGGTGCCGGTCAGGATGGCGGAGATGTTGCCTGGACTGAAGAAGCTGCGGCCGGTGGTGGCCACCAGGATGCTGCCGGCGATCAGGACCAGCAGTGCCACCAGATAGACGATCTGGGTTGAGCTCAGCCTGGCGAAAAAACTGCCGGCCTGTGCTGATGGTTTGGCCCGGGGTGCTGAGCGCGTCGTTGTCATGCCGTCCCTCCGGTCGTGCTGCCGTCCTCCGGCGCCGTGCCGGGAACCCTGGCGCCGGTGGCCAGCCGCAGGATTTCCTCTTCGGTGGCACCGGCGGGGAGCTCACCGGCGAGTTGCCCGTCGCGCATCACCAGGATCCGGTCGGACATGCCGATCACCTCCGGCAGCTCGCTGGAAACCATCAGTACGCCCTTCCCCTCGGCTGCAAGCTGGCGCATCAGCCGGTATACCGCCACCTTGGCGCCGACGTCGATGCCCCGGGTTGGTTCGTCCAGCAGCACGATGCGCGGGGAGACGGCCAGCCACTTGGCCAGCACGATCTTCTGCTGGTTGCCGCCGGAGAGGTACTGCACTTCCTGGTCCAGATCCCGGGCGACCACCTCCAAGGCGCTGAACGAACCGGCGACTTCGCGGCGCACGGTAGGGGTGCGGCCGGGGAACACGGCGCGAACCACGCCCAGCGCGTTGTCCAGCAGCGACTGGTTCAGGCTCAGGCCCTGCGCCTTGCGGTCCTCGGTGATCAGCGCGATCCCGTGCCGCACCGCCTGGCGCGGAGAGTGCGGACGGACCGGCCGGCCGTTCAGCTGCATGGTGCCGCGGTTGAACGGTGCGGCGCCGAAGACCGCGTGCAGCAATTCCGTGCGGCCGGATCCCTGGAGTCCGGCGACACCGACGATCTCGCCCGGCATCAGCTTCAGGCCGATGCTGTCCAGTTGGTCATTGCCGGCGCCGTCCAGTTCCAGTAACGGTGTGGAGGCGGTGGCCTCGCGAGGAGTGGCCGCCTGGCTTTCGGTCGGCTGGATTCCCGCCGCCGGCTCGGCCGGGAGCTTGTCCGGGAAGTAGGCGGAGATGGGCCGGCCCACCATCATCCGCACCAGCGAAGCGTCGTCGAGCTCGGCGGCGGGTTTGGTGTCCACGATCCGCCCGTCCTTGAGCACGGTGATGGTCTGGCAGAGATCGAAGATTTCTCGCAGACGGTGCGAGACGTAGAGGATTCCGGTCCCGCGTTCGGCCAGCCGCTGCACAATGCCGTAGAGCAGGGAGACTTCCGGGCCGGACAAGGCGGCGGTCGGTTCATCCATGGAGATGATCCGCGCGTCATAGCTGACCGCCTTGGCAATCTCCACAATTTGTTGCTCGGCCACGGACAGCGACCGTGCCAGCGAGGTGGGACGGATGAACCCGATGCCGAGAGACTCCAACAGGTCTGCGGTGGCGGCGTTCATCTTCGCCCTGCTGACCAGCAGGCCCTTGCGGGGTTCGCGGCCCAGATAAATGTTCTCGGCCACCGTGCGGTCGGGCAGCAGGTTGAATTCCTGAAACACGGTGGACAGGCCGGCTTCGTGTGCCTGAGTGGGATGGCTGAACTGCACGCTCTGGCCGCGCAGCAGCACCGTTCCGGAGTCCCGCTGGTAAACCCCAGCCAGGATCTTCATCAGGGTGGACTTTCCGGCGCCGTTTTCCCCCACGACGCCGTGAACCTCGCCCGGGTGCAGCGTCAGCGACGCATCCTGCAACACCGGGTTGCCAAAGAAACTCTTCGTCAGCCCGCGCACTTCAAGCACAGGCTGATCCCGCTTTTGACCGTTTTCGGCCGCATCGCTGCTGACAATACCCTCCACGCCCCCTACTGTGGCACGCCTCACATACTTTTGTCGATAGTCAAACAAAAGTTGTCAAAAGTTCTTTAGATAGTCGCTGTAGAGACAAACAGAAGCTCCGCATGCTGTACTGAAAGTGTGTTGAACTCCGACGTCGCCCCGCAGCGCTTGGCAGCGCAGCCGGCCGCAGGAGCCAGCGAGGTCTTCCAGCTGCTCCGCGATGGCCAACCACGCACCCGCGCCGAACTGGCGCAGCTGACCGGCCTGGCCCGTTCCACGGTGACAGCCCGCGTGGATGCGCTGATGCGGGTAGGGCTGATCGCGCCCGTAGGCGGAGCGACCTCGACCGGCGGCAGGCCGCCGTCGTTGTTTGCGCTCAATCCGGCCGCACGGCTGGTGGTCGGAGCGGACCTCGGTGCCACGCACGCGCTGGTGGTCGTAGCCGATCTCTCCGGCGCGGTGCTGGCCGAAGAACGCGCCGAACTGAGCATCGCCAGCGGCCCGGACAGCGTGCTGGGCTGGCTCTGCGATGCGGTGGCGCGGCTGCTGAGGGAAGCCGGCCGGAGCGCGGCGGACCTGGGCGCGATTGGCATCGGATTGCCCGGGCCGGTCGAGCATGACACGGGTCGGCCGATCAATCCGCCGATCATGCCCGGCTGGGACCGCGTGGACGTCCCCGCGCTGGTGCAGCAACACTTCAAGGTGCCGGTACTCGTGGACAACGACGTGAACATCATGGCGCTGGGCGAGCAGGCCCTGGCCTGGCCGGACACCGCTGACCTGATGCTGATCAAGGTGGCCACCGGGATTGGCGCCGGCATCATCTCCTCGGGCCAGCTGCAGCGCGGCGCGCAGGGCACCGCCGGGGACCTGGGGCATGTGCGGGTGCCCCGCGGTGACGGCGTGGCCTGCCGCTGCGGGAACACCGGCTGTTTGGAGGCGTTGGCCGGCGGACCGGCGCTGGCCGCAGCGTTGACAGCGGAGGGGAAGAAGGCCCACAGCAGCCAGGACGTGATCGACCTGGTGCGCTCGGGCGACCTGCAGGCAATCCAGGCCGTGCGCCAGGCCGGCCGGGACATCGGCGACGTGCTGGCCACCTGCGTGAACCTGGTCAATCCCTCCGTGGTCGTGATCGGCGGCCGGCTGGCGCAGGCAGGCGAGCACCTGCTGGCGGGGATCCGGGAAGTGGTCTACCAGCGCTCGCTGCCGCTGGCCACCGAGCACCTGCGGATTGCCCCGTCCGTGGCCGGACAGCGTGCGGGTGTGCTGGGGGCCGTCTCGCTGGCGATCGGCCATGTGCTTTCGCCCGAGGCGATCGAGGCCGCGGCGTCGGCGTGACTGCCGGCTTTAGCCCCCATGGTCTGAAGTTATCGTTTCGCAACCTGCTGGGGCCCCCGCGCCTGCAGATAGGTGGCTAGCGTGAGACAAACGCTCATCCATTGACGGCAGGGGAGTCATGCGCACATTGGTCAACGTGGCGGCCGGTGCCGTTGCACTGCTGGCGCTGGCCGGCTGCGGCGGCGCCAAGCCAGTGGTGTCCGCAATGGCTCAGGTGCCTATCGCGGAGGACAAACTTCCTACGCACGTCAACCTGGGCCCTGAAGCGGATCCGGACAGCGCTCGGCTGCTGGCCGAGCAGGACGACTATGCCTTCTATGCGACCCGGGCGGACCCTGACGGCTTTTGCGTTGTTATCGTCAACCGTCAGGTGGACTCAGACTGGGTGACCGGCTGTGCGACCTCATTGCCACTTCACTTCAATCCCCGGGGCCAGAGCCCGATCAAGGTCGCTGGTCCCGCCGGTGTCATAGCCAAGCTTGCCTTAGACGGCTACGACGCGACCGACGACCTGGCCGCCGGCTGGGAGCAGTTGCACCCGAACCTGCTGGTCGTTGGACTCTAGCCATCTACTCGCTCAGGTAGCTCTCCAGCTGGTCGGCCAACTCTTTGGGGTGGCTGAGCGCCACGCAGTGGCAGCCGGGGATTTCGTCCGGGACAATGCCCAGCCGCTCGGGCACGATCCGGCGGAACAAGTCGGCGGGAAAGAAGCGGTCGTCCTTGCACAGGATGAACTTCGTCGGCACGTCCGGGTGGGCCTCGAGCGGCCAGGCCTTGTCCTGGGAGGCTTCCGACTGGCCGCGTTCAAAGCTCAGCGCCTTCTCGGCCAGCTCGCGCGGGACGCCGTTGTAGAAGCAGATGAACGGGTCATCGTTGCCGGTAAGTCCGCCGTCCTTGGCGGCCTGCTGCTTGGCAGCTTCGCCGTATCCGGTATTGCTCCACCAGTCCGCCGGCCGCTCACCGGGGGCCGGGACCATCGCCGCAAGGTAGACCAGCAGCTTGACCGGCAGCCGGGCGGCGATCAGCGGCGCGGTAAAACCGCCAAACGACTGGCCGACCACCACCAGGTCCCGCCGGTCGCCGATCTCCGCGACCACCGCGTCTGCGGTTTCGTCCAGCCCTTTGGTTTCGTCCTCGCTGGGCAAATCGGGGGCGACCACGTCGTGTCCCCGGGAACGCAGTTGGGCCTTCACCAAATGCCAATACCAGCCGACGTCCCCGGCCCCGTGAATGAACACAAAGGTGGCCATCTGTGCAAACCTCCCCTAGCTCGCGTGGCCCCGATTATGACAGGAACGGCGCCGACGGTCACTGGTGCGGGTACATAGGGCGCCTGGAAGCAACGAAACTCTGCGCCGGGCGTGCCAGCGTCACTGATTCGGAACGACGCAGTGGCAACCCCATAGACTGGGAATCATGACCCAGACTTCTGCGGCCGATCCAGCGGCCGACCGCGCCCGCCTGCTCGAACTGATCAAGGAACTGGCCGTGGTGCGCGGCAAAGTCACACTGTCCAGCGGCGCCGAGGCCGATTACTACATCGACCTGCGCCGGGTCACCCTGCACCACGAAGCCTCCCGCCTGGTCGGCAGGGTCATGTTGGCCATGCTGGATGAGGCCGGCATCGAGTTCCAGTCAGCCGGCGGCCTCACGATGGGTGCCGACCCGGTGGGCACCGCGCTGATGCACGCCGCGGCAGACGCCGGCCGCACAGTGGATGCTTTTGTCGTGCGCAAGGCGCAGAAGTCCTACGGAATGGGTCGCCAAGTTGAGGGTCCCGACGTGAGGGATCGCTCCGTCGTCGTACTGGAAGACACCTCCACTACCGGCGGTTCCGCCCTGACCGCGGTGGAAGGCGTGCGCAACGCCGGCGGGCAGATCACTGCGGTGGCCGTCATCGTGGACCGCGACACCGGCGCCAAGGAACGCATCGAGGCCGAAGCTGGCGTGCCGTATCTGTTCGCCTTCGGCAAGGACGAGCTGGGTCTGGACTAGCAGCGGCAGGCAGCTCAGCAAACTCATGGATGTACGCAGGAACAAGGCCGCCCGCCAACTGCGCCTGGCCAGCGACCTGCACCGGGTCTCGCGGCGCTCGTTCCTGATCGGCGCGGCGTTCGGCCTAGGCACCGCCGCGGACCTGGCGGCCACCCGCGCCATTCAGGGCATGCGCAATGAAGCGCAGATCCTCACGCTGGCGGATGAGCGCGCGGACCGCCGCTTCCCGCGCTCCAGTTGGGTAGTGTTCCCCGGGTACAAGACCAGCTGGGAGGAGGGGCTGTGGATCCTGAACTCGCTGCGCACCGGCTTGACGGAGCGCGGCCGGCTGGCGGTGGCAGGCTACTCGAACCGCGGACTGGACCTGGCCGAACTGACCGAGGTGCTGCAAAAACACATCCAGGACAACAAGCTACAGAAGCTCTACTTCTACGGGCACAGCTTCGGCGGCATGGTGGCGGTGGAGATGACCGCCCGGTTGCGGGCCAAGGGCTACCCGGTGGAGCTGATCCTGATGGATTCGTCCCCGTACAGCCGCTTCGACGTGCTGGACAAGACCATGTTCGAAGGCGTGGTGTTCCTGTACGAGGCCGGCTACCGGGTCCCAAGTTATCTGCGCGGGGGATACGAGCTGGGCGAGCGGATTGTGCACAAGAACGAACGCAGCTGGCGGCAGATCGTGGAGCAGACCATGGAGCAGTTGTCCCCGCTGGCAGTCTCCAGCACGCTGATCCAGTCGCAGTCTTCGTACATCTACCATTTCGACGCGCACCGCTTCAGCCACAGCATCGGCGAGACCAAGATGGCGTGGATGGGGAACCCGGGCGATCAGACGATCAACTACACCACTGCCCGGCGCAGCTGGCTGGTGAACTACGAGGCGAACTTCCTGACCAACAACCTGGTGACTGAAGGTGCACGGCCCGCCCACGCCAGTCCGCAGTGGAATTCGGCGATCTACGTGCCGATCATCCAGCAGGTGGAAAACGACTACTTCCCGCTGCCGGTGGCTGGAATGAAGGCGCAGTTCTTCTAGTTCCGGGCCGCCGGCGCCCTGGGGCGGGCCGCTCGCTATACGAGCGGAATCAGGTCTGCCACCGAGTCGAAGGATTGGTTCGGCCGGAACGGGAAGCGGGACACGTCGTCGGGCTGGGTGATGCCGGTGTAGACCAGCACGGTGTGCAGCCCGGCCTCCATGCCGGCGACGATGTCCGTGTCCATCCGGTCGCCGATCATCGCCGTGGTCTCGGAGTGGGCATCAATCTGGTTCATGGCCGAGCGGAACATCATCGGATTGGGTTTGCCCACGATGTACGGCATGCGGTTGGTGGCCTTGCTGATCAGCGCCGCGATGGCTCCGGTTGCCGGCAGCACGCCTTCCGTGGACGGGCCGGTGGCATCCGGGTTGGTGGCGATGAAACGCGAGCCGGCCAGGATCAGCCGGATGGCCTTGGTGATGGCTTCGAAGGAGTAGGTTCTCGTTTCGCCCAGCACCACATACTGCGGGTCCCGGTCGGTCAGGATGAAGCCGGCCTCGTGCAGAGCCGTGGTCAGTCCGGCCTCGCCGATCACGTATGCGCGGCCGTGCCCCTCCGACGAGGGGGTCTGGTTGCGCAGGAATTGGGCAGTGGCCAGCGCCGATGTCCAGATGTTCTCCTCGGGCACCTCCAGCCCGGCCTGATGCAGCCGTGCGGCCATATCCCGGGGAGTGTAGATGGAGTTGTTGGTCAGCACCAAGAATCGCTTGGAGGTGTCAACCCAGCGCTGGATCAGTTCCGCTGCGCCCGGGATAGCGGTGCTCTCGTGCACCAGCACGCCGTCCATGTCGGTGAGCCAGCACTCGATATCGGCGGGCGTGCGGGTCTTTTGCTGGTGCATGGTTCCCTTTCGTGCGGTGGTGCGGTTGGGTACCGGGGTCGGCGCTGGCCCAGGTGCAGTGCGGGCCGGGGGCGTGGGCCCAGGAGTGCCCGGCGAGTGCCGGCGGGACGGCGCTTCCGGCCTCAGTCTGTCACCTAGGCTTGTGGGGTGGAAAAAAACGCAGGCGAAGACGAGGCCGGACAGCCGTTGACCGACGGCCGGACACCGGGATTGGACATTCCCGTAGCCGCCCCGAACGCCCCAGGGCTGGAACCCGACGCTGCTGGGACCGACTCGAACGTGGCGGTAGCCGCCCCGGACGCGGCCGGAACCGGCGCCGCGGAGGTGAGCATCGGCGTCGGGCCCTGGGAAGGGACGCTGCCGGAGGGCGACCACTGGGACCCGCAACTGCTGGCCGACGGCGACCGCCGCAACGTGACGGACCAGTACCGTTACTGGAAGCACGACGCGATCGTCGCGGACCTGGACTCCCGCCGGCACAATTTCCACGTGGCCATCGAGAACTGGCAGCATGACCTGAACATCGGCTCCGTGGTGCGCTGCGCCAATGCCTTTTTGGCCAAGGAAGTGCACATCATCGGACGGCGGCGGTGGAACCGGCGCGGGGCGATGGTTACCGACCGCTACCAACATGTCCGGCACCACCCCACCGTGGACGACTTCGTGGCCTGGGCTCAGGGCGAGGGGCTGCGGATCATCGGGATAGACAACTTCCCCGATTCGGTGCCGCTGGAAACCTACGATCTGCCCGAGAACGCCGTGTTGGTCTTCGGCCAGGAAGGTCCCGGACTGACGCCCGAGGTCCACGCCGCCGCCGACGCCACGCTGTCGATCGCCCAGTTTGGCTCCACCCGCTCGATCAATGCCTCCGCCGCCGCGGCCATCGCCATGCACGCGTGGATCCGCCGCCACGTCTTTGCGCAGCCGGTGGGGGCGCCCGGGCCGTAAGCACGCGTGCGCGGGGCGGGGCGGGCCCGCGGTTCGCTTCGCTTAGCTGGCCCGGAGGCTCAGCCTCGCGGAGCCATGGCGGCTCGGCCCGGAGTAACTTCCCACGTATGGCAGTAACGTCCCATGTTTGGGGCTATCCACAAGCCCCTGAGGTGCGGAAACGTTGAAGGCGCTGTCCACATTTCAGCGGTAGCTCCGGGTCAGCTGTCCACATTCAGTAGGAACTGTCCATGTCTTGGCTGTCCACAGGCCTCTGACCTGCGGCGATGCTCAGGGCCCCGCCAAAACGTGGACACCGATGGCTTGGCCGGGGGTGATGTAGTCGTGGGAGTTCGGGGCGGTCATGTTCTTGCCGCCGGGGCCCGCGGGCCGTCGCGGTCAGCCGAGCAGGTCCAGCAGGGATCCCGCGCCGACGGCCCGGGCGCCGAGCCCCTCGGCCCGTTCGCGCAGGCCGCGGTCCGACGTCACCACGGTCACCGACGCTTCGGGGTCGGCGCCGAACGCCTTCTGCACCTGGGCCACGATCTCGTCGTCGCCCGATCCGGCCGCGTGCACCACCTCTAGTCGCACACCGCGGCGGTGCGCTGCCGAGGTCTGGTCCGCCCCGCCGTCGTCGCTCGGGGAAGCCGAATGCGAGGCGGAGCCATCCGGGGAAGGTTCCGCCCCGCCGTCGTACTTAAAGGGACCTTCCGGGGCGGCATCCTTCGCAGCACCTTCCAGCACGACGACGGTGCGCGGCCACACGGTACCGGCCGGCACCGCCAGCAGGTCGGCCGGAAGCCCCGGTTCCAGCGCGGCGCGCAGCGAGGCCAGCAGGCGGCGGGCGGCGCCGGCACGGTCCTTCCACCAGCCGTCCGGCCGGGAGCCCACCACGTTCGCGGCGTCGATGACCAGCAGCGGCGGGTGCTCCAGCAGGGTGCGCAGCCGCGGCCAGGCCTCGCCGAAGTGCGGATGCAGCGGCAGGTTGTCCACCTCGTGCAGCGGCACCCAGGCCAGGGCAAGGCTCTCGGCGTCGGTAATGGCCGGTTCGAAGGGGCGCACGGTCCGGGCGGCCGCGGTGGTGTAGGTCCAGAAGCCGAGGTCGAGCACCGAGGTGAACAGCGGCGCCAGTGCGTCGACCGGGACGTCGGCCTCCTCGTTCGCCTCGCGCAGTGCGGCGTCCACTGCCAATTCGTCCTGATGGCGCGCGCCGCCCGGGATTCCCCACGTGCCGCCGAAATGGCTCCACTGGGCCCGGTGCTGGAGCAGGATGCCGCGCTCGCGGTCCACCGCCAGCAGCCCGGCCGAGCCGAACCGGCCCCACATCCGGGTGCCGTCCGGTCCTTCCACCCAGGCGTCGCCGGGATCGCGCGGACCGTGGAACGGCGGCGGGAATTCAGTCATGGTCCCAGCTTGCCACGACCGGCTATGCCGCGGGGGAGTGCCGTGCGGCGGGTGCACGGGGACAGCAGGTTCGTTCCGAGGACGGAGTGCCTCGTCGGGCCGGCGGGGTCCGGATCCCGTCGGATCCCGCCGGAGCCGGCAAGTGAAAGCGACAGCGGATGTAACCCGGCTTCACAGACGCCTGCCCGGATCCGGCGGGATGGCAGCAGCCTGGGGGCGTCTCGAACCTACGGCCCTTACGACTCGAAGCCGCTCCCCGGATGCGACTCGATAGGATGGGCCCAGAGGCAACGCCTTCGAATCCGTATCGTTAGCCAAGGAGTCAGCATGCCCGTTGCAACCCCTGAGATCTATGCCGACATGATTGACCGCGCCAAAGCGGGCGGCTTCGCCTACCCGGCGATCAACGTCACCTCTTCGCAGACCCTCAACGCAGCCCTGCAGGGCTTTGCCGATGCCGGATCCGACGGCATCATCCAGGTGTCCACCGGCGGTGCCGCGTACTGGTCCGGCTCCGGTGTGAAGGACATGGTTGCCGGTTCGCTGGGCTTCGCCGCGTTCGCCCGCGAGGTGGCCAAGAAGTACCCGGTCAACGTGGCGCTGCATACCGACCACTGCCCCAAGGACAAGCTGGATAGCTTTGTGCTGCCGCTCTTGGCGGAGTCCGAGGCGGCCGTGAAGCGCGGCGAAGACCCGATCTTCCAGTCGCACATGTGGGACGGCTCGGCCGAGACGCTTGAAGAGAACCTCAAGATCGCCGAGGACCTGCTGGCCCGCACCGCCGCGGCCAAGATCATCCTGGAAGTGGAAATCGGCACCGTGGGCGGCGAGGAAGACGGCGTCGAAAACGAGATCAACGAGAAGCTCTACACCACCGTGGACGACGGGCTGAAGACCATCGAGGCGCTGGGCGCAGGGGAGAAGGGCCGCTACATCACCGCGCTGACCTTCGGGAATGTGCACGGCGTCTACAAGCCCGGCGGCGTGAAACTGCGCCCGGAGCTGCTCCAGCAGATCCAGGCCGAGGTCGGCTCGAAGGTCGGCAAAACTAACCCGTTCGACCTGGTCTTCCACGGCGGCTCCGGCTCGACCGAGCAGGAAATCGCCGACGCCGTCTCCTACGGCGTGATCAAGATGAACGTGGACACGGACACCCAGTACGCCTTCACCCGCCCGGTGGCCGGCCACATGTTCGCCAATTACGACGGCGTTCTGAAGGTCGACGGCGAAGTGGGCAACAAGAAGGCCTACGACCCGCGTGTCTGGGGTGCGGCCGCCGAGAAGTCGATGGCCGCCCGCGTGGTGGAGGCGGCCCAGCGCCTTGGCTCTGCCGGAAAGTCGGTGAAGTAAATGACCGAGCCTTTCCGCACTAACCTGCTGGGCCCCGAGCCGACCTATCTGCCGGAAGAGACCGACGTCCTGGCCCGCCTGGATGCCGGCGACGAAGCGGTGGATCTGGCGGCGAAGTTCCCGTCCTCCTCGCTGGTGTGGGCGATCCTGGCCGATGAAGCCTACGCCGAGGGCCGGACCGTCGAGTCTTACGCCTACGCCCGGGTGGGTTACCACCGCGGCCTGGACTCGCTGCGCCGGGCCGGCTGGCGCGGCGCCGGACCAATCCCCTGGGAGCACGAACCGAACCGCGGCTTCCTGCGCGCCCTCTACGCCCTGGGCCGGGCCGCCGGTGCCATCGGCGAGGCTGAAGAAGTGGACCGAATCGGCAAATTCCTGACCGATTCCGATCCCAACGCCACGGCGGCCATCGAAAGCGCCTGAGGTGCAAATCGGTTGGTTAGAAAACGGGAGTTGGCACTACGCCAGCTCCCGTTTTCTCACCAATGGATTTCATGCTGGCTTGCTTTAGCGGCGGCAGTCGCGCTGTCTATTCCTCGTCCCGGTCCGCAGCGTCACGTGATTCCGGGTGGCTGCCGACGTCGCCCGGCGGCCGCGGGCGGAAGACCAGTCCGGACTCCGGCGCGTAGGCGAACCAGCCGCCCGCGCCGGACGTCTCGTCCTCGGCCTTCAACAGGGCCAGTTGTTCCCGGTCGTCGCGCTCGGACGCGGCTCGCTGGCCGAATGCTGCGGTTGCTTCCGGAGAGCCGGGGCCCCTGCCTCTGAACCGGCGAACTCCTGCGCCGTTCTCATAGGACCGGAACTCCACCTCGAAGTCTTCGCCCAGCTCCCCGGCGACCTGCTGCGCCAGTCGGATACCGTCCTCGGTGAATTGGGCAGCCAGTTCCGGGGCCCGCCATTCCACATCGACGAGGGCATCGTAGTAGCCCTGTTCCCAGCGCGTGAGGTCTCGGATCAGCCGCTCGCTGAGGCCGCACTCCGCGTAGTCGACCGGCCCATCAAACCACAGCACCGTGTCTGCGTAGTCCGGGAACATCCGAACAGCGGGAACCTTGTCTTCGGCCCAGTCCATGCGGGGAATCTACCACTGAATCAGCACGCAAAGACCGCTGCCCCTCCCCGTCTGGCCCTTTCGCGGCGATGCGTTGTTAGGCATGATGGCGAGATGGAACCCGCAGCCAGTGACGCACCAGCCGCAGCAATGAGCGGGGCCGAAGCGTGAGCAGATCCGAGACCATCGAGCAGTATCTCCGCCGTCTCGGGTCGAACGATCCGACGCCGGGTGCGGGCGCCGTCGGGGCGATCCATGCAGCACAGGCGGCGGCGCTGATCGGGATGGTCGCGAACTTTTCCAAGCCGGCGGCGAACGGCCCAGGCGGTTCGGCATCCGCAGCCGGCCACGGCGGTTCCGGAACGTCGGAAACGGACCTCGAAGCCATCCTGTCCGAGGCGGACGAGCTGATGCGGACAGCAATGCAAGAGGCGGAAGCCGACGAAGAGAAGTTCCAGCGGGTAGTCGAGTGCTACAAGTTTCCGTCCGGGACCGACGGAGAGCGGGCCAAGCGAAGCGCGGCGATCCGCGAGGCGCTCGTCGAAGCGACACTTCCGGCGAGGGCCCAGCTGGACCTGGCCACCGCCGTCGTCCGTCTGGGCGAGGAACTGCTCGATGTCTGCAAAGCCGACCTCCTCAGCGACATCGCAGTGGCGGCCGAGGCGGCACGCGCCGCCGCGGCCACCGCGCGCATTACGGTGGAGGCCAACTTGGCGTCGATCGCGGAGGAGTCCCTGCAGGAGTCTCTCCGGGAACATACGCAGAAGGCGGACCGGGTGGTGGGCCGGGCGGAGGAGCTGTCCGCGCTGGTACGGCAGCGCGTACTCAAGTAGCCGCGAGGCCCGCCGCACAACCGAGCCGCCTAGCCGCGAGCCCCCGAAAGGCACCCGGCCCCGGCCGTTGCAGCTAGTCCTTCTTGCTGGCGATCTGAATCAGGTTGCCGCAGGTGTCGTCGAGGACGGCGGTGATGACCGGTCCCATGTCGGCGGGCTTCTGGATGAACTCCACGCCCAGCGCGGTCAGGCGCTCGTATTCGGCGTGCACATCGTCCACGCCGAAGCTGTTGAACGGGATGCCGTCGGCCACCAAGGCTTCCTTGAACGGCTTCACCGCCGGATGCCCGGACGGTTCCAGGAGCAGTTCCACCCCGTCCGGGGCTTCCGGAGAGACAACCGTCAGCCAGCGGTCGGCGCCGAGCGGCACATCATTCTTGAGTTGGAAGCCCAGCTTGGTGGTGTAGAACTCGAGCGCCTTCTGCTGGTCGTCGACGAAAATGCTGGTGGTGGTGACAATCATGGTTCTTCCTTCGTGGTGGTGGACTGCGGGATACGAGTAAGCCATTCCCGCGCGGCGGCCAGCGGGGCAGGGTCCAGATGGTGCACGGTGGTGCGCCCCCGGATGGTGGACGTTACCAATCCGGCCTCGCGCAGAATGGCCAGATGCTTGGTGACAGCCTGGCGGGAGATCTCCAGGTGGTGCTTGTTGATCAAGCCCACGGTCAGCTGGAAGAGCGTCTGGTCGTTGGTTGCGGCCAGCTCCTCCAACAGGATCCGCCGCGTCGGATGACCGAGGGCTTGGAAAACAGCATCCATGCCTCTACAATACGCAACCTTAAGGTTGCCAGTCCAGTGGCTGCGTCCGGCATCGCAAGCTAGGGCCGGTGATCAGCCCTGGCTTACGGCCGGAAAGCCAGAGCACGATCCGCCGAGCCTGTGGCCGAAAGTCAGCCGGCGACCAGCCCGGGCCTTCCGCAGCAGCGGTTGGGAAGGGATGATGCAGATATGGGTGCGAACACTGCGTTCACGGTCACCGAGCAGGTCTACGTTCCGCCGGCACGGGCGTGGGCACTGTTGACCGACTGGGCTGCCGCGCCGGCCTGGATGCCGGGGGTGAGCGAGATGCACGCCGAAGGCCCTTTGGTTACTGGCCAAACCATCGACTTCCACTCCCAAGGGCATGACCGCAGCTGTACGGTGAGCGAGCTCGACGTCGGCCGCAGTATCACCATCGCTTCCTCCCAGGGGGACGTGCAGGCGTACTACCGCTACGAGTTCGACGGCGATGGCGGCGCCACCCGCCTGACCCTCACGGCCGACGTCGTCATCAGTGAGGAACTGGCCGGCATGGCAGATCAGATCCGCGCGGAGCTGGCCGAGGCGGACTCCGGGCAGCTGGCCGGTTTCAAACGCTTCGCGGAGGCCGCGCCCTGATCCGGTGCTGCCGTGTGCCCCGCCGCAAGCTCAGTAGAATCGACTGCTGGGACCGTTTGAAAGGACTGTGTTGGCCAAGCTCTACTTCCGCTACGGGGCGATGAACTCCGGCAAATCCACCGGGCTGCTCCAGGTTGCGTTCAACTACGAGGAGCGCGGGCAGCGCGTGCTGCTGGCCAAGCCGAACCTGGACACCAAGGGGGACAGCAAGATCGTCTCCCGGCTGGGCATGGCCCGGGATGTGGACTTCATGATCCCGCCTGGCGAGTCGGTGCGCGAACACTTCGGCCGGGTAGCTGCCGGCGAAGATCCGGATGCCCTGCTGGAGCGGGTGGACGTCCAGCCGGTGGCCTGCCTGCTGGTGGACGAGGCCCAGTTCCTGGAGCCCGAGCAGGTGGACGACCTGTTCCGCATTGCGGTGATGGACAACGTTCCGGTGCTCGCTTACGGCATCCGGACCGACTTCCGCACCCAGGCCTTCCCCGGCGCTCGCCGGCTGCTGGAAATCGCCCATACGCTGGAAGAACTGAAGACCATCTGCCGATGCGGCCGCAAGGCCGTGTTCAACACCCGCCGGGTGGGTGGGGACATTGTTTTCGACGGCGAGCAGGTCGCCATCGACGGCGAGGACGTATGGTACGAATCGCTCTGCGGGACCTGCTATCTGGAGGCCTCCGGCGGCACACTGTAGGTCCGAGGAAGGCCCAGCCGTTCTGCCAGCCCCATCGCGTTGAACGGCGCGTGGACCTTGGCGTCGTTGTCGAAGTACAGGTACGCGTCCCGGCCCGCGCCGTCAGGACAGCCGGAGCCGGACAGCCAACCGCCGACCGCCGTCGCCAGCCGGTCCAGATCCGAGTCCGGATAGCCGCCGGCATAAAGCTCGTCCTTGCCGTGCAACCTGACGTAAATGAAGTCCGCGGTGATCTCGTGCAGCATCGGCCACTTTCCGGCGCTGTCCGCGAGCACCAGGGCTGCGTTGTGCCGACGCAGTTGGTCGTAGAACTCCTCAGTGATGAACGTGGTGCTGCGGATCTCGACGGCGTGGCGCAGCGGGCGGTCGGCAGCGTCGCCGGGGATCCACGTCCGGTCCGTCATCAACTCGGTGTGCTCGGCGGCCAGTGCCGCGGCCGCCTGCGTGCTCCCGGGCAGTTGGGCCAGGAACTTCTCCATCACGCCGGCGTCGTAGGTAGCGCGTTCCGGCAACTGCCACAGGAACGGGCCGAGTTTGTCGCCGAGCCCCAGCACGCCGCTGGCATAGAAGTTGGCCAGCGCCTCGCGGACGTCCTTCAGCCCCTTGAGGTGCGTGATGTAGCGGCCGCCCTTGACCGAAAAGACGAAGCCCTGCGGAGTTTCCTCGTGCCATCGGCGGAAGCTGGAGGGCCGCTGGAGCGAGTAGAAGGTGCCGTTGATTTCCACCGAGTTCAGGTGGCCGGAGGCGTACTCCAGTTCGCGGTGCTGCGGGAGGCCTTTGGGGTAGAAGGTGCCCCGCCACCGCGGATACCGCCAGCCGGAAATTCCGATCCGGGCCACCGGTTGAGAGACGGCCATGTCCGGCAGGCTACCCCGCCGCGCCGCCGCAGGCCAGAGCGCGGTGGCCGTGAAGACTGCAGCCCCGGTGGTCTGTGGAAGCCGGAGCCCGGTGGCCCGCTGCCGCCCCGCGGGCACCGATTCCGGGCCGCGCAGGCCCATCGGCTAAACTTGGTGGGTAAGAGCCCCAGATACTCCGCGTGGAGTGCGGGGCGTTCTCATGCGCGGCAGCGGCTCCTTCTTGTACAGACTGTCCGGGGCTTCCGCCGCATCGAATGGGGGAGGATCCCATGCCAGCAATTGTGATCGTCGGAGCCCAGTGGGGCGACGAAGGAAAAGGCAAGGCAACCGACCTGCTCGGCGGCCGCGTGGATTACGTGGTCAAGCCGAACGGCGGCAACAACGCGGGCCACACCGTCGTCGTCGGCGGGGAAAAGTACGAGCTGAAGCTGCTGCCGGCCGGCATCCTGTCCCCCAACGCCACCCCGATTATCGGCAACGGCTGCGTGGTCAACCTGGAAGCCCTCTTCGAGGAGATCGACGGACTCGAAGCCCGCGGTGCCGACACCTCGCGGCTGCGCGTCTCCGCCAACGCCCACCTGGTGGCCCCGTTCCACCAGACGATGGACAAGGTCACCGAGCGCTTCCTCGGCAAGCGGGCCATCGGCACCACCGGCCGCGGCATCGGCCCCGCCTACATGGACAAGGTGGCCCGGCTCGGCATCCGCGTGCAGGACGTCTTCGACGAATCGATCCTGCGCCAGAAGGTCGAGGGCTCGCTGCGGCAAAAGAACGAACTGCTGGTCAAGGTCTACAACCGCCGCGACGTCCACGTGGAGGAAGTGGTGGAGTACTTCCTCTCCTTCGCCGAGCGGCTGCGCCCCATGGTCATCGACTCCACGTTGGTGCTGAACCAGGCGCTGGACGAGGGCAAGGTAGTGCTGATGGAGGGCGGCCAGGCCACCTTCCTGGACGTGGACCACGGCACCTACCCGTTCGTGACCTCCTCCAACCCGACCGCCGGTGGCGCATCCGTAGGCTCGGGCATTGGCCCCACCCGGATCAACCGCGCCGTGGGCATCATCAAGGCCTACACCACCCGCGTTGGCGCCGGTCCGTTCCCCACCGAACTGTTCGACGACATGGGTGAATACCTGCAGAAGAAGGGCGGCGAGTTCGGCGTAAACACCGGCCGGCCGCGCCGCTGCGGCTGGTACGACGCCGTGCTGGCCCGCCACGCCTCCCGGGTCAACGGGTTCACCGACTACTTCGTGACCAAGCTGGATGTGCTCACCGGCATCGAGCAGATCCCGGTCTGCGTTGCTTACGACGTGGACGGCGTCCGGCACGACGAAATGCCGATGACCCAGACCGAGTTCCACCACGCCAAGCCGATCTTTGAGTACTTCGACGGCTGGACCGAGGACATCACCGGTGCCAAGACGCTGGAGGATTTGCCGACGAACGCACGCAACTACGTGCTGGCGCTGGAGAAGATGTCCGGCACCCGGTTCTCTGCCATCGGCGTCGGCCCGGACCGCGACCAGACCATTGTGATCAGGGACCTGATCTCGGAGTAAGGCACAGCAGACAACGACGGCGGGGCGCGGCTTGGCGCCGCATGTCACCTGCCGTCTGGGGGTGGCGTAGCGACCGTCGAACGGCAAGGAAGGGCGCGGACAGCGATGTCCGCGCCCTTCGCCGTAGGTACGGCTGTTCAACGCCGGCTCGAAAGTGGGACCTGCATCGAGGTCGAGTCATTCAGGAAAATGCCGTCGACGACGCGGCTTGCGGAAGCGAGCCGCCCGGAATCAACCGATCCTCTCATCTCTCCGGGCAGCTGGATCCGGAAGGTGTGCGTGTCTCGGCCTGGCTAGGTTCCTGCGGCGGACTGTATTGGGTTCGGCCAGCTGGTGTTGCGGAGGGATCTTGTGATCGGGTGCACAGTGCGGTGGGTGGGGCCGGCGGGGGTGTCGGGTGGTTGTGCGGGGTGGTGTTGGGGGTTCGATATCCGCGTGGTGGCGGGGTTTTTGGGGTGGTGTCCGGCTGGTCGGCGGGTGTGTTGGGGCGGGTTGGGTGGGCGATTTGCCGGGAGGCGGGGAGGGGTGTATTGTTTTCTGAGTCGCTGCTGCTGAAGCAGGGAAAACAGCGGCCAATCCCCTTCAAAATACGCCAGGATTTGGTGCGTTTTTCGCGCCTGCTGGAGTGGTTTGGGGGGCCGGGATTCGCAGGCTGAATCCGCCGGGAACGGCGATTTGCAAAGGCTGCGGGAACCGGGTAAGTTAGAAAAGTTGCTCCGGAGCGATGGAGGGCCTGTGAGGGTCGTCTTGGTGCCGGGTGCTCCTGTTGTTTGAGAACTCAATAGTGTGCCAAGTTTGTTGATACCAATTATTTATTGGTTGAAGTGCCGTGGCGTGCCGCCCCTGTGGTGTG